>JACPOQ010000028.1 GCA_016191435.1 Chloroflexota bacterium
GGGGTGAACCGTCCAGCGTCCGCGGCTTCTTATCGGCGCCCAGGTCGTCCCCACACGCGTGGGGGTGAACCGTCCTCGCAGGACCGTGCCGGCTTGCTGCGCGCGTCGTCCCCACACGCGTGGGGGTGAACCGGTGGCCGTCAACTCGACGGTGGGGGCGAGTTAGTCGTCCCCACACGCGTGGGGGTGAACCTGCCGCGACGGCCGGAAAGAGGATCGCGTGACGGTCGTCCCAACACGCGTGGGGGTGAACCGGGTCGATCTTCGCCGTGCCTGTCGGTCCCGGCGTCGTCCCCACACGCGTGGGGGTGAACCGGACGCTGGCGGCGCCGTGAAGGATGTGGCCGCGTCGTCCCCACACGCGTGGGGGTGAACCGGGATCCCAGTCCGCGCGCAGCAGCTCCAATTCGTCGTCCCCACACGCGTGGGGGTGAACCGCGCTGCGGTCGCAGTGGCAAGACCACGTGGCGGTCGTCCCCACACGCGTGGGGGTGAACCGAGCACGCGGAGCACCATTTCGCACTGGACGCGGTCGTCCCCACACGCGTGGGGGTGAACCGTCATCGCGCCGCCGGGTTCGGCCCACAGATTAGTCGTCCCCACACGCGTGGGGGTGAACCGAAGAGGCGCGCGAGGGGAAGGCCTGGTTCCAGGTCGTCCCCACACGCGTGGGGGTGAACCGGAAGTGACGGCACAGATTACCCAGTTCATCGCCTTCGTCGTCCCCACACGCGTGGGTGTGAACCGATGGGCCTCGGCATGAGCGGGCAGAAGCTGGGGTCGTCCCCACACGCGTGGGGGTGAACCGAGATCGACGCGATCGTGCGGGACAACGAGCGGGTCGTCCCCACACGCGTGGGGGTGAACCGAACAGTGCCCCTACCAGCGAGCCCTCGCGCACGTCGTCCCCACACGCGTGGGGGTGAACCGACGAAACCCGCGACGGAACTGGGTAACCACAAGTCGTCCCCACACGCGTGGGGGTGAACCGTTGGAGATGTCCAGCCCCATTCCCTCGGTCACGTCGTCCCCACACGCGTGGGGGTGAACCGCGCACACTCCCCGGCCTTTTGCGTCCCCGCCGGTCGTCCCCACACGCGTGGGGGTGAACCATGGAAGGAAGATTATACGATGACAACGTAGGCCGTCGTCCCCACACGCGTGGGGGTGAACCGACCGCGAGCCAACTCAAGGCAAGGCTCACGGAGTCGTCCCCACACGCGTGGGGGTGAACCGTTCGCCGCCCTCGGGTTCAGGTCGCGGTACGTGTCGTCCCCACACGCGTGGGGGTGAACCGAACGACTGCTGGTACAGCTCCACCGTCGCCTGGTCGTCCCCACACGCGTGGGGGTGAACCGAGGTTGTCCGCCGTCAAGGCGAACCCATAGGCGTCGTCCCCACACGCGTGGGGGTGAACCGGCACCTCGGAGCGCTGGCGCATCGATGGTGTCGTCGTCCCCACACGCGTGGGGGTGAACCGAGTTGGGCTTGAGCCTTGAGGGGGGGGAGAGGGTCGTCCCCACACGCGTGGGGGTGAACCGCTGGCGCGCCAGATCTTCGGCCCGGACGTGGCGTCGTCCCCACACGCGTGGGGGTGAACCGCTAGCCTGGCTTCTCGGGCAGTCGCGCGCCACGTCGTCCCCACAGTGGCGTCGTCCCCACACGCGTGGGGGTGAACCGCTAGCCTGGCTTCTCGGGCAGTCGCGCGCCACGTCGTCCCCACACGCGTGGGGGTGAACCGGTTTGCGGCTGCGCGGAGGTCCCATTCAACCCGTCGTCCCCACACGCGTGGGGGTGAACCGCTGTAGCAGGTATTGCACTTGCCCGTCTCGCCGTCGTCCCCACACGCGTGGGGGTGAACCGAAGAGCGCTACCGCCAGCAGGCCATCCCGCTGGGCGTCGTCCCCACACGCGTGGGGGTGAACCGAAACCGGCAACAAAGACTGGGCCGAAGCGGTGGTCGTCCCCACACGCGTGGGGGTGAACCGACGGCGCTCGTGGGCGTGCGCGGGGCTAAGAAGTCGTCCCCACACGCGTGGGGGTGAACCGGCCACCTACACATCGAGCGCGCTTGCAGCCATGTCGTCCCCACACGCGTGGGGGTGAACCGTGTTCGGCGTCAGTGTGGCTGATTCGGCCGTAGTCGTCCCCACACGCGTGGGGGTGAACCGAAGCGGCCAGCGTTTCCGCCTTTGCCTCCGCTTTCGTCGTCCCCACACGCGTGGGGGTGAACCGGTTGGCAGGTGCTGGGAGGGAAAGAGCATGGCGTCGTCCCCACACGCGTGGGGGTGAACCTTCCGTCGCGCCCGATGCGTTCAGTTCGAGCACCGTCGTCCCCACACGCGTGGGGGTGAACCGGTTAGTAGACACTGCGCGAGCAATGGCAACAAGTCGTCCCCACACGCGTGGGGGTGAACCAGGTGCTCCGCCAGGGGTATCGGAGCGAGACGCCGTCGTCCCCACACGCGTGGGGGTGAACCGCTCATGACGCTCGACCTCGAGGCGGTCTACGAGTCGTCCCCACACGCGTGGGGGTGAACCTGTCGCCGGAGTGCGTATTTCGTGCGGTTGGTCGTCGTCCCCACACGCGTGGTGGTGAACCGATTTCAAACCGCAGGCGGCGAAGGTCTGCCCGAACGACGCCCGGGACGTTGCCTGCCGGTCATTCGTTAGGTACGGTGGGACTCGGGTGGCCAGGGCGCCCCACAGGCACACTATGCCAGAGGTCGGCAATGTCAAGTCTCATCACAGCGGACCGCAGCGGCGAGCGCCACGCATCGAGCGGACGCGGCCGTACGGGCGACCAAACGCTGGAGCTGATCCTTGAGAAGGCCGAGGAGATGATCCACGACAAAGGTTTCATGGCGGTGTCTCTTCGAGACCTGGCCAACGCTGTCGGCGTCCGTGCTGCATCTCTCTACTATCACTTTCCGTCGAAGGAAGACATCCTCTTCGCGATAACCAAGCGACATATGGACGGGCTGCTCACTGCAACGCGCGAGGCGCTCGGAGCCGTAACTCCCGAGGACGTTGCCTGTCGCCTTGAAACACTGCTCCGGACGGCCGTGACATATCACGTCGAACACCGGTACCCGGCTGGCGTGATGGTCAACGAAGCTAGGAACCTCAAGCCCGAGCATCATGTGGTCGTACGAAGGCTCACGAAGGAGTACGAAGCCATCTTCCTCGAGCTAGTGCGGGCGGGCACCCGTTCCGGGCCACTGCCTGCGACGGATCATGTCATGTCTGCGTTCGCCATCCTAGGCGCCATCACACGACTCCCGATTTGGTACCGCCCAGAGGGCCGACTGAGCCCCGACCAGATTGCAGACAGCTATGTCGCCCTCTTTCTCTGGCCGCGGCAGCCGGCGCAGCTCACGGAAGCCGCGCTCCATCAGATTGTTGGTGCGGACCGGGTGGTCAGCGTCTTTGGGAGGGATCCGGTCGAGGACATCGCCGAGTGCCCTCGCGAGCCAGGGGAAGTCCTGTCCCAGGACGGCGAAGGGAGTGCGCGCGTTGCTCCAGGTCCGGGGCATCGACGATGACGTGGACGGCAGCCATCAGTCCCGCGCGTTGCCCTGCATGCTCGGCGCGCCGATAGCGCTCGCCAATCCACTCGGCGGCATTGTGCTTGAGGTGCCAGGTGCAGCGTTGCTGGCGGACGCCGGGAAGGGTCATCGCGACGGCTGATTCGATCGCCTGGTCGCCGTCGCTGATGACGGCAAAGGGCGGGTTGTAGCGGCTGATGCCCAGCTCGACGAGGGCTGTCTCCCAGGCCTCCTGGTTGCGGTCGGAGGAGAGCACGGAGCCTATCCAATGCTGGCCCCCAAGCGCATCCTGGGCGCGCAGAGAGAGGAACCAGCGCCGTTCGCCTCTGACCTTGTGATAGACCTCGTCGAGACCGAGATAGCGAGCGGGGAGCCGTCCGGCGGGGGCGTGGCGGCCCCTCGCCGTCGTCTGGAGGGAACGCCAGATGGTCATCAGCCCGACGGCACTGCGGCAGTGGCGCTCAATCAGCCGTTTCGCCGCCCGGTAGCTGCAGCCCTCGAGGTAGAGGAGGAGCACCTGCTGGTCGAGGTCCAGCCAGAGGCGTTTGCGCCTGGGCAGGAGCGGATGCCTGAAGGGCACACTCTTGTCGCACCCGCGGCAGACCAGCTGCGGTATCCGCAGCGTGATCACGCCTTCGGTGGTCAGCGGTTGTCGCCGGTAGTGGCCATTGCGCCGCAACTCGCTGCCCAGCCGCGGACCACAGCGCGGGCACGGCCAGGGGCTCAGCACGCGCCTCCAATCGCGGCCGCGCCGCCTGCCCAGGTACCGCGTCACCGCCCGGTCGATCACCCCTTGGAGCGCCCATTCCTTCACGCTTCGTGCCGCATCCTCCGCTCGTTCACTGAGCCAGCGCACCGTCGCGCCAACCTCCTCGCCGTCGCACCGCCGCTCGATTGCCTCTGTTAGCCTGTGCATGGGCTCCACTTCTCCCTTCGGTGTGCTTCAGCAGCTACAACCTAACGGAGAGCTGGAGCCCTCTTCTCCTTCCATGAAGTCCCGAGGCGCTGTCAAGCGCAAGCCTGCATTGACTAACGGTTGTTAGTTAGGTAGCCTCCGACCACAGCCCGACTGGGCGAAAACGCGGAGGCGAATGAATGGTGCAACGTTGGGGCGTGACGATTCCTCTCTCGGACCAGCCGCTCCGGGACCAGGTGCCGCTTTTCAGCCTCGCTGAAGAGCTCGGATACACTGACCTCTGGTCATCAGAGGTCAATGGCACAGACGGCTTCACTCCACTGGTGTTGGCCGCTCAGGCAGCCAAGCGCGCGCGCTTGGGAACGGCGATCGTCAGCACATACACCCGCGGACCGCTCATTCTCGCGATGCACGCCGCCTCCCTGAATGAAGTCGCGCCCGGTCGTGTAGTGCTTGGGCTCGGGTCGGCCTCGCTGCCAATCGTGGAGTGGTGGAACGGCGTGAAGTTCGACCGCCCGCTCAGCCATGTTCGGGACACCACCGAAGTGGTCCGACGGGCATTGGCGGGCGAGAACGTGACGGCTTCGCTTCCAACGGTCGAGGTACGTCGAGCGAAGTACACTCGCGCGGTTGAGCCGCCGGTGCCCATTTACCTCGCCGCCCTTCGTCCCAAGATGTTGGCGCTTGCCGGACAGGTCGCGGACGGCGTGATCATCAACCTGCTCTCTGCGGGAGATGTGCCGAAGGTCGTGAAAGTGGTCCGGGATGCAGCCGAGCAGGCGGGCCGCGATCCCTCAGCGATTGAGGTTGTGTGCCGCATCTTCGTGTGCGCTTCCGAGGATCGTGCCGCTGCCGGCGACGTCGCGCGGCGATTCCTCGCGGGCTACCTGACCGTTCCAACCTACACGAAGTTCCAGCAATGGCTCGGTCGCGGCGAGATTCTCCGGCCCACTTTAGATGCATGGGCTGAAGGCGATCGGAAGAAAGCACTCGCAGTGCTTCCCAACGAAGTCGTCGACGAACTGGTCCTGAATGGAACGCCCGACTATTGCCGCGGAAAGGTGATCGAGTATTGCAAGGCGGGGGTGGATCTCCCCCTGCTGCAACTGTTCAAGACCGCTGATCAGCCGGCGGACAACACGTACGCACTGCGAGCGCTGGCGCCGGTCACTGCCCCAGCGCTTGCGACCACTCGCCAAGGAGGCTAACTGATGTCGCTGAATGGAAACCGCCAGGTTGTGAGCTCGGTGTCTGCGAATGTGCTGACGCTCACCTTGAATCGCCCCGAGAAGCTGAACGCCGTCACCTATCAGATGATTTCCGAACTCCTCGTCGAACTACAGCGTGCGGAAGAGGACTCGTCTATCCGATGCGTCCTCATCATGGGCTCCGGGCGGGCGTTTTCAGCTGGAGACGACGTCACTTCGATGGGCGAGATGCCGTACGGAGTATTCCCTGGAGCCCATCCCGTTAAGGAGTATCAGCAGCGACTCATTCGTCGATTATTCTTGTTCCCCAAGCCCGTGGTGGCGGCCGTTCGCGGACGGTGCCACGGCATTGCCCAGGACATTACGCTGTCGGCTGACTTCCGAGTCGTCAGCCGCACTACGGTCTTTGGCGACATGCGCGCAAAGCGCGCGGTTCCCGTGGGGAGCGGCGGCACGTATCTGCTCGCGCTGATGATCGGCCTCCCGGCCGCAACGAACATCATGATGACCGGAGATGTCATTGACGCCGATGAGATGGCTCGCCTCAAGCTCGCCACCACAGTGGTAGACGACGAGGCCCTCGATGCAGAGGCGACGGCCTTCGCGCAGCGGCTGGCGAACGGTCCCACCAAGGCACTTTCCATCCTCAAACGCGAGCTGAGGAGCCGATTCGCCGAGCAGCTAGACGCGGCACTTGGATTGGAGATAAGCCTCCTCGACGAGCCGGTCGAGGATCGGGCCGAAGGACGGCAATCGTTCGCCGAACGGCGCGAGCCGGTCTACACGGGCCGCTGAAGCTATGCGGGAGCCAGGACAGCCTCTCAAGGGTTTGAACGTCGTGGAGTACGGCCCAGGCGTTTCAACGGCCTTCGCCGGCTGGCTTCTTGCAGAGCTGGGGGCCTCGGTGAGTTACCTGCCGAAGCCCCCTGCGCTCGCCGAGAAGCTTCCCCCGCTCTCGCCTGCCGCGGCTTATTTCATTCAGCGGACCTCGCACCGCAAGGCTCAGATCGAACCTGGGCCTGCGGGCGCCGTGTTGCCCGATGACGCGATCGTACTGTCTGCATTCGAAAAGGATGATGTCCGCCGAGACCTCGGCGGTAGCCCATCGATCGTCTCGGTGGCCTCATCGACCCGGCCGGACTGGGAGATTGTCGAGTGTCTCGAAGACGATATGCGGCTTTGGGCACGCTCGGGGCTCGCCTCACTCTCTCGCGCACTTACAGACTCAGGCGGCTATGGGCACATCTCCTTTCCGACGAACTTTCAGCCAAGCCTTCTGGCCGGTGAAGCTGCTGCAATCGCGGCTGTCTCGATTGGGCTCGCTCGCCTGGGCGGTGGTCCGCCGATCTGCATCGAATTCGATAAGCTGGAATTGCTGGCGACGCTTCCGATGCAGCCAATTGCGACCGCTCAGATTGAAGGCAGGGTCGTTGGCGACTTGGACGCCGCCGCATATCCCGGCGGCGTTATAGAAGCGCTCGACGGAAAGGTCTACGTTCGTCCTGTGGAGCCGACCCATTGGAAACGGCTGCTCGAACTCGTCGGTGACATGGAATGGGCAAGCCTGGAAGCGTTGTCGGACCGACGCTTCTTGCTTGAAGCGCGGGAGCTGATTGACGGGCCGCTCAAGACATGGGTTGCCAGTCGCACGAAAGAGAACATCGTCGAAGCGGCCCAGGCCCGACACATCCCGTTGGCTCCGCTCAACCGGCCGGCCGACGTGCTGGATGATCGGCACCTACTGGCAAGAGAGTTCTTCGGATCATCAGGTGGTCCGAAAGACCTTTCCGTGCCGTGGGTTGTGGAAAGTAAATCCAGGCATAGAACGTCCCCCAATGGGAATCGGCGACCAGGCAAGGAAACGCTTCCGCTTAGTGGGCTGCGCATTCTCGATCTGACGTGGGCTTGGGCGGGACCTTTCGCCACAACCGTCTTAGCAGACCTGGGTGCCGACGTGATCAACGTCGAATGGGACCCGCGTGCCAGCAACATGCGCACACAGCCACCGTTCGCCGCATCCAACGAGACATCCACCGATGCCAGCGGTTGGTGGAGCTCGAATCAGCGAGGCAAGCTGAGCGTCGGCGTAAACCTCAAGTCGATCGAGGGCCAACGTATCATCCGTGAACTTGCCGCGGTGAGCGATGCTGCAATCGAGAATTTCTCCCCGGGCGTCGTGGACCGGCTGGGGATTGGCTTCCGTGATCTTCAGGACGTCAACGAGACTCTCGTCTACGTCTCGATGTCGGCTTTCGGAAAGTCGGGGCCGAACTCGCACTTCGTCGGCTATGGCCCCCACCTGTTCGCGTCCGCCGGGTGTGCCTTCGCCTTCGGGCACGAGTCTGTCCCCACCCAGATGCTCATCCCCTATGCGGACCCAGTGTCAGGAATGGCGGGCGCGCTGGCGCTGGTGGCGTACATATTTGGAGCCAGGGCGTCTGACAGCGGCGCGGCCATCGACGTCTCCGACTTAGAAGCGACGACGCTAATTATGGCGGACGTGTTGCTGCGCTTTGCCGAGGGTCGACCGCCCGTTGAGGACCCACCAGAGCCGATCGTCCTCCACTCGCGTATCGGGCGGAGCATCGCTGTCTTCGTCCCGGCTCATGGTGGTCGGAGCCGAGCGGCGTCCGCGCTGAAAGCTCACGATGACTCCGTCGGCAGTCTCGTCGAGGCCGCTTGGTGGATGCAATCCGACGAGATCTGCATGGCGTTGGACCACGACCAACTCGCCTGGGCGTGGGTTCAGAACTGTGCCGAGGTCCTCTTGGATGCTGACCTGAAGCGTGCAAATTTCTGGATAGCTGACCAGTCACCTGAGCTCGCGCGGGCTGATGCGCGCATCGGGGCGCCGTTTTGGCGAGTGAATGGTGAGCGCGCCCGGATCCGGTGCGGAGCTCCGCTTCTTTTTAGCGACACGCGGTCGGTGCTCAACAACATCCTCTGCTACGACGCCGACCGAATTGACTCCCTCACCAAGGGTGGAGCCATCAAGGAGAGGAGTTCGCTGACCCCGAAGGAGGTGGGTAGGATCGCGACGAAAAGCTAGGTGTCAAATCCGGATTCGGCAACATGCCAGCATTTTAGGGGAAGGGACAGGATGAACTCTCCAGAGAACTACTGGACAAAGAAGGCGGCTCGCTACGCGACGACCCGCCGGCGTTTCATTGGAACAGCAGGCGCGGCAGCGGCTGGTGCGACTGCACTCGCCACGGTCGGATGCGGTGACGATGACGAGGCATCAACCCCGACAGCGTCGGGCACCGCAAGCACGGCCGGCACTGCGTCGGCCACGGCCACGGGCGCGGCGAGTTCACCGACGAGCACCGCGCCAAAGGGAGCAATCCGGTTCGCCATCGGCGACCAGCCTGAGAACTACTCAGGCATTCGCCAATCTGGCGGCGCATCGTTCTTCTTCACGACGAACGTATTTGAGAACCTCACGGGTATTGATGCCCAGGGCAAACTCATTCCTGCAGCGGCCAGCAAGTGGGAGGTTGCACCTGACTTCAGCAAGGTGACCTTCACCTTACGGTCAGGAATGACATTTCACAACGGGACCCCGGTTACGTCTGAAGACGTGGCGTACTCCATCAACACCTATAAGGCGGTTTCCGTCTTCAAAGGCAATCTCGCGTTCATCGACAAGGTCGAAACGCCAGATGCGCAGACCGTCATCGTCTCACTGACTCAGCCAGATGCGCGTCTCATCACCAGCGGTATCGCGCCGATCGAGCCGAAGAAGTACACGGCTGACGTTGGTGAGGACGGATTCCAGAAGAAGCCCGTCGGATCCGGCCCCTATAAGGTCCGTTCGATCACTCCAGGCGAAGGCTGGGTGCTTGACGCGCAGGCAGGGCATTGGCGGAACCCGACTTTCAGCGAAGCCACCTACAAGGTGGTGCCGGAAGCGCAGTCGCGGGTCGCGGCGATCCAGGCCGGTGAGATTGACGTGGCGTACAACCTTCCGTATCTCCAGGGCGATGCGCTTGCGAACGACAAGAACATCGAGGTTGTGAAGCACAACCCGTGGGAGAACATCTACTTCAACCTCGATCCTGGTGACTCGAAGCTTCCGTTCGGCGACACCCGAGTTCGAAAGGCTATCCTCCTCTCACTCGATCGCGAGACGATCGTGAAGAGCCTCTTCCGGGGCAACGCGGCCGTTGCGGGGGCGCTGGTTCAGGAAGGCGTTATGGGATATGACGCGGCCATTAAGCCCTATACTCGGGACATCAAGGAGGCGAAGGCGCTGCTCAGCGCCGCGGGCTATGCCAGTGGGTTCGACCTCCAGGTGAACGGTCTTGTCGGAGGCCGGAGCCCCCAGTCGCAGCAGGTGGGCGAAGCGGCGGCCGAGATGCTGAAGGAGGCTGGCATCCGAACGAAGGTCAATAACCTCGAGTACGGGATCTGGATCAACACGGTTCGGCCCACCACTGATCCCGTGCTGGACGGCATCATCTTCCAACTCTGGAGCGATGCGGCTCCGGGGGATCCCGCAAACCGCATTCTGGGGTCGGTTGCGACGGGTGGGGCCTACTCCTACCAGAAGGGGCAGCTGGGAGACCAGTTCAAGAAACTTGTGGAAGACAACGTCAAGCTGAAGACGCCGGAGGAGCGCTCCATACACATGAAGCAGGCGTTCAAGCTGCTCTACGACGAGGTGCCGATCATCCCGCTGTATCACCCATACCTGTTGCACGGGGTTCGCAAAGACAAGGTCTCGTGGAAGCCCATCCCTGGCTACACGTACCTGGTTCCCTGGACGGGCCGAGCGCTCTAGTCGCGCCCCGTTCCGTCCCCACCACCGCCCCGGTGCCTGATGATCCCCTCCCCAGGCACCGGGCGGCTGGCAGATCAAGTCCGAGTTGGAGGACGTGCCGATGGTCAGGCTTCTTGTCAGCCGACTGTTGCAATCACTCGTCGCGTTGTGGGGCGTTACTGTCCTTATCTTCTTCGTCACACGCGCGTCGGGGGATCCGGCGCTTCTTCTTGTGCCGCCTCAGGCAACGGATGCCGAGGTCGCCGAAGTCCGAAAGGATCTGGGCCTGGATGAATCGTACGTGGTTCAGTACGCAAAGTTCCTTGAGGGGGCGGTGCGACTGGACTTCGGCGATTCCTACCGCAACCGCCGTCCCGCCATGGATCTTGTAAAGGAACGCATGCCCGCGACCCTGCAGCTCGCGGTCGGTGCCTTCGTCTTCGCGATCGTCGTGGCCGTGCCCGTGGGAGTCCTTTCGGCAGTCAGACAGGGAGGCTGGTTTGACCGTTTCGGAAAAGCAGTCGCGTTGCTCGGTCAGGCCATGCCCAGCTTCTGGCTTGGTCTGCTTCTGATCCTGTTCTTCTCGGTCCGGCTCAAATGGCTGCCGACGGGCGGGCGCGACGGGTGGGACAGTTATCTGTTGCCCACCGTGACATTGAGCTCCTACCTAATCGCTGTCCTCGTGAGACTCATCCGGTCATCAATGCTCGAAGTGCTCCGAAGCGAGTACGTGAAGTTCGCGCGACTACGCGGCCTCTCGGAGTACTCCGTAGTCATGAAGCACGCGTTCAAGAACGCTGCGATTCCTATCGTTACAGTGGCTGCGCTGCTCTTCGCAGCTTTCCTGACGGGCGCGGTCGTAACGGAAACCGTCTTCTCTTGGCCCGGGATAGGGCGGCTGGCTGTGTCTTCGATACTCGCCCGGGACTTTCCCGTTGTGCAGGCCATTGTTCTTCTCAGTGCGACCATCTACATCACGACTAACTTCCTGGTCGACCTCGCGTACCTCTGGATCGACCCCCGGATCAGGTTTTCATAAGTGGCAAATATGAGAGGTGAAGACGTTCAAGCGAGCAGCATCTCCGGGCTGGTCACTCCAGTTTCGTTTGGCCAAAGCCCCAGCAGGTTGCGGCGAATTCGTCGCTTTTTCCGGGTCGTCCCAGTGGCGTCGCTTGCGGTGCTCGGCCTGGTCGTTTTGTTCGCGGTGTTCGCACCGTTCATCGCGCCTCAGGACCCTACGAAGCAAGACCTTCTGCGTGCCGTGCAGCCGCCTGCCTGGGAGGATGGTGGCGAAATGGCGCATCTCTTGGGCACCGACCAACTCGGTCGAGACATACTATCAAGGATCGTTTACGGAGCTCGCCTCTCGCTGGAGCTTTCCGTAATAGCAGTCGTCTTAGGCGGCATCGCAGGGACCACACTGGGACTCCTTGCCGGGTACCGAGGCGGCATTTTCGATCTCATCATCATGCGATTCGTGGACCTCTGGATAGCGATGCCGTCAATCCTCATCGGCTTGATATGGTCGGCCACCTTCGGTGCCGGATTCCAGACGATCCTTGTGGTTTTGGTGCTAACCGGCTGGATCCAGTACACGCGGGTCATCCGAGGCGAAGTGCTCTCCCTGCGCGAGCGAGATTACGTGGCGCTCGCCAAGGTGGCAGGACAGGGACCATTCGCGATCATGCGAAAGCATCTCCTCCCCAACCTATCGGGCACGCTCGTGGTTATCGCGACACTCGACTTCGCTCGAGTGATCCTCTTCGAAGCGGCGCTCAGTTTCCTCGGGATCGGCGTCCAGCCTCCGACCTCGTCGTGGGGCCTCATGTTGTCGGATGGACGCGAACTGCTGAGCGTAGCGCCCTGGCTTACTCTGTATCCCGGCCTTGCGATCCTCGTGACGGTTCTGAGCATCAACCTGCTGGGGGACCGCCTCCGCGACCATTTTGACCCTCACCTGAGGCAAATGGCATGACGGACGTGGAGGCGCGGCCCAACGTCGCCCTTGAAATTGACGATCTCACCACGGTCTTTCGGTCCCGTCACGGTGTCGTTCGCGCCGTGGATGGCGTCTCACTCGAGGTGAGAAAGGGCGAGATGCTCGGAGTGGTAGGGGAGTCCGGATCTGGCAAGTCGATGCTCTGCCTCTCGATTATGCGGCTCGTGCCGGGTCCCGCGGGCCGCATTGAATCCGGAAGAGTAAGACTGGGAGGTGTCGACCTGCTCCGGCTTACAGAGGCGGAGATGCGTCAGTACCGCGGTCGGCGCATCGCCATGATCCTGCAGGACCCTCTCATGTCGCTAAACCCGGTCTACTCGATCGGGAATCAGATAAATGAGTCGCTCAGAATAGTCCATCCCGGCGCGGGAGCGAAAGAACGCGTCCAGAAGGCCATCGAGTTGCTGCGGTCCGTTCGGATTCCGGAACCTAAGGATCGACTGAAGGCGTTCCCGCATCAGCTGAGCGGAGGCATGCGCCAGCGGGTCTGTGCGGCCATTGCCCTAAGTGGCCCGCCAGAGCTGCTCCTCGCGGACGAACCAACGACTGCACTCGACGTCACAACGCAGGCGGAGTTCTTGCGGTTACTCCGCGACCTTCGGGATGATCTCGGAGTGAGTATCGTGCTGGTTACGCACGACCTCGGCATCGTGGCCCAGAACTGTGACCGTGTGGCGGTGATGTACGGGGGCCGGATTGTCGAGGAGGCACCCGTGCGGCGGGTTTACTCTGGTCCGCGGCATCCCTACACGGCCTTGCTCTTGCGCTCCGTCCCCTCGCTTGAGACCCAAACACTGGGGAGCCGGCTCATTCCCGTTGACGGCACACCTCCCGATCTGAGTCAGCTCCCGTCCGGATGCCGGTTCGCACCGCGCTGTCCGCTTGCCGACGCTCGTTGCCACGCGGAGTATCCGCCCATCACCGAAATCGAGAGCGACCACCACTCGGCGTGCTGGAAGCCGGGTGAGGTGGCTTCGCTGTTGGAGGTCTAACCATGACAACCGCTCAGCCGGTGATGGAGATCAAGCATCTGACGAAGCACTACGCGACCGGCTCGCCCTGGTCCCTCCGCAAGAGCCGGACCGTTCATGCCGTGGATGACGTCAGTTTCCAGCTCGGTACCGGCGAAACGCTGGGAATCGTTGGCGAGTCGGGCTGCGGAAAGACCACCGTCAGCAGGGTCATTCTCGGGTTGGTACCACCGACCGACGGCCAGATTTTGTTCCAGGGGTCGGACATCTCCCGGCTCTCACGCCGGCAGAGGCACGACTACCGCACTGAGGTCCAAGCGGTGTTCCAGGATCCCTACGGTTCGCTCAATCCTCGCATGCGGGTCAGCGACATCATCCTTGAGCCACGCACCGTGCAGCGGCGTCTAGGCAGACGCGAGGCGAAGCAGCTGTCGGGGGAGTTGCTCGAATCGGTGGGCTTGCCGGGTTCGATGGGCACCCGATTCCCGCACGAGTTCAGCGGAGGACAGCGTCAACGCTTGGCCATCGCTCGAGCGCTCTCCGTGAACCCAAGCGTGATGGTGCTCGATGAGCCCGTTAGTGCCCTGGATGTCTCCATTCGCGCCCAGGTCATCAACTTGCTCATGGACCTGCAGCAGGAGCGCGGTCTCTCCTACTTGCTGATCGCCCACGACCTGGCGGTCGTCGCGCACTCAAGCCACCGCATTGGCGTGATGTACCTCGGTAAGCTAGTAGAGCTGGGTCCGTCTCGGGATGTCGTTACACATCCGCTCCATCCGTACACCCAACTCCTCCTATCGGCCCATCCCGTCCCCAATCCCAATGTTCGGCCTACTCCGAAGCAAACCAACTCAGAGCTCCCGAGCCCGATAAATCCGCCGTCCGGCTGCCGATTCCGAACTCGCTGTCCGCTCGCTGCGGATGTTTGCGCCGAGCGAGAGCCGGAGTTCCGCGAGCTCGAACCGACCCACTGGGTGGCGTGCCACATGAGATGACTCGGGAGGTCGCCGCCAACCGATGGCCTCCAAGCGCCTGTCCATCGTGCTCATGACGCCCGCCTCGGACCGGCACCGTCCATCCCCGTGGGATTTCTGGCCATCAAGACGGATGCTGCCCGCATGGGACTCAATGGTAACCGCTTCAAGCTCGGTGGCGGCCGCCGTCCGTGTCCGGAGTGCCACGGCTATCCGCCGCTCGTGGTGGTGGACCAGCGCCATGTGCCAACCTGCCAAACATGCGAAGGCACGGGCTCGGTTCCCCGCGAGGACAACGAGAAGGCCGTCCCCGGAGGACGGCTCGCCGCTGTAGTGCCTCGGGGAATCAGACGCGATTGACCTCCCACCCGCGCTTGCTGCCGTAGCGCTCCTAGCGCCCTTCGAGGATGAACACGTCGTTGCCTTCGCAGCCGTCGCCGTATTCGGCCTCCTGGTCCGCCGGGCCGCCTTGCTCGTGTACCTCGGTGACGCGCCGGACGGCGGATTTATCGGGCTCGGGAGCTCTGAGGCCGACGACGTCAACGGCCAGCCGCCCAGCCCGCAGCTCCATTGCGAGCCGAAGCTCCAGTTCGTCCAGCTCCGCGCGTTCGGCCGGCCTCATCCACGTGCGCGCGCTGGCGGGTCGCGCCTGTGCGCCCGGGCCGCGAACGGCCTCCCAGTCCACGTGGGAGCGTGCCGCCGCCAGGTGGAGTTCGCCGGGCTCCGTGAGCGGGAACGGGCCGGCGATGCGGACGATGCCCGCATAGATGTCCAGCGTCTTCGTCCGCCACATGTCCAAAGCGTCCCGAAGCTGCGCATGGACCACCTCCGCGCCCACCGCCTCGGCCAGTTCCCCCAGGGTGATCTCCGCCGCCCCCCACTCCGCCCACCGCAGTTCGACGTTGCGCACTATTCCGTCGAAGAGCACCTGCTGCGCTTCCTGCCAGTCCGCCGGACGTTCGTCGCCGGAAGCGCCACCCGCGGGCACGCCCTCACCGAGCCAGACGGCCCGATCGCCAATGGGACGTGCCTTCGCTGCGGCGCGAGCCGGCGATTCAGCAATGTCTTCTTCGGCGATGCGTCCGACCCGGCAGCCATCCGGCGACGCATCCGCCCGTTCCGGGAGCGGCGTCAGCGCCGGGCCGGATGAATGCGCCGCTGCCTCGACTGCGGCGTGTTCTCATCCCGTTCACGATGCGCCCCGTGCGCATCAGCGCGACGACGGCCACGTGACCAGCGGAACAACGCCGCTCGCGGCGGCAACGGACGGACATGGCAAAGGACGCGAAGGGCGGTCCTCTAACGAGATGGACACCGATGCCTGGCGTGCGGAGCCACCGGTGTTAGGTTCGAGGTCGACCACATCGTGACGCTCGCGGCCGGCGGCTCGAACGAGCCCGTCAACCTGCGGACGCTTTGCATCCCATGCCACCGCAAGCGACGAGGAGGGGGCGAGTGAAATCTCTACCAGGACAGGCGCCGGAACCGTCGACCCTGCAACCGCCAGCGTCCGCGGTCCGCGTGGGTAGCCGGCCGCTGCACGACGCTCATGTCACCCGGAGCGAAATCTGTAACCGACGCCCGAGACCGTCTCCACGCATGAGGCGCGCTCCCGTAGCTTCTTCCTCAGGCTGCGCACCACGGCCTCGATGACGTTGCTGCCGCCCGTATAGCTGTAGCCCCAGACGTCCTGGATGAGCGATGCGCGGCTCACTGCCTGGCCTTCGCGGTCCACCAGGTACTCCAGCACGCCAAACTCTAGCCGGGTCAGCGGCACCCTCTCCTTGCCGAGCACGAGCTCGCGCCCGCGCCGGTCCAGCACCTCTGGGACGTCAACGCCAAGCTCCGCCGCGACAAGTCCAGCCAGCCAGCCGTCTACGGATTCCGGGCCGAAGTCGTTCACGTTCAGGTTGTAGACTTCGCCGCCCACCTCCATGGCGCCGCATGATTCGAATCCCAGCTTGTCGATGACGGGCTTGAAGGCGCTTTGGGCGGGCTCCCGCAGGGCCATGTAGATGCGCCGCAGCTGCGGGCGCATCGCCATGTAGTTGCGCTTGATGTCCAGCCAGCACGCCGCCTGCTCCGGCGATGGCATCTCGCCCCCCTGCTCCGAGAGCAAGTAGCGCACAAACACCGGACGCTGGTCGTATGGCATCGGGTTGGCGTCGATGTGGCGCTGCCAACCGCTCGCGATGGGATCCTGCTCCACGAGCGCAGCGTCGGCCGGATTGGGGCTGAACATCGCGTAGAAGCCGCGCACCACCCGGTCGCGGTCCCGCGCGACGTGAAACGACTCCGGCCGCTGCTTTACCCAGAGGCGAGCCGCGGCGGCAGCTTCGGGCGTTTCGTGCATCGCGGCGAGCTGTTCGATCGCAGCGTGGTCGTCCGCGCCCCGGGCCAACTCGACCGTGTATTGAGGGCCTCCGCTTGGAAAGAACGCCTCGCGGATAACCGGGTTCTCGAGGATGTAGAGGACGTCTGCCGTGTAGCGCCAGAGTTCCTCGACACCCGCGGTACTGACCTCATCTCGCAGCTGCCGCCACGCACGGCGGCGTAGCTCGCGGTAGGTTGCCGGATCTACAGCGCGGACGTGGCTGGCGATTGCGTCCCGCACCGCATCGTGCACGATGAGCCCATCGCTGCCGCTGGAGACGAACGGCAAAGCTTGTAAGCGCTCGAAAGCATCATCGGGCGCGGCGTGCGGGAGCATCGCCCGAAGCAACGAACGCGTCACGCGCCGCACCGAAACGGCCGCGTTCAGCGCATCGCGTGTTGCCGGCTCGCCAACGTCGGCCAGGTACATGCGCGCGAGGGAAGCGACGACCATGGGGATGGCCTCGCCCTCGAGGTTGCGGTCCGGCCGTTCGAACAACGTCGCCGCCGCGAGTCGTAAGGCCAGCGGGTGCCCGTGGACGAAGCGGTTGATTCGTAGCGCCTCCCGCTCGCCGACGCCGTTACGCGAGAGCAATGCCAATGCCGCGGCGTCTCCGAGCGGTTCCAGCGCCACCGAGCGCACGAGAGCGTGCCAGCGCGCAGATGCCAGCCAGTCCGTTACGGGCGGCTCGCGGCCTGCAAGCACCAAGCGGACGTTCGCGCCAAGGGACGGAAGAAAAGTCTCGCGCAACCACGCGTCGAGAAAGCGAAAGACTTCGTAGGTGTCGAGGATGAGCACGACGCGGTGGCTCAGGCGCCCAATCCGCTCCGAGACAGCTCCCAGCGTCGATGCCCGGGAGCCGACGGCCGATGCCAGGCTGTGAATGAAGCCGCGGTCGGTCGGCTCGATGGCCCGGCAGTCCAACAGAACGACGGTCGCGCCTGCTGCCCGAGCTCGGTCGGCGAACGCTGAGACTAACGCCGACTTGCCCACGCCCGCGATGCCGTGCACATAGACCAGCACGGGGCCGACTTGATCGAGCACGCTGAGCACGCTGGCCAATTCGTGATCTCGACCGACGAACTGGGGAGGCGATTTCACGCCGGGGGCTGTGCGGACGTTGTTGGCCATCGGTCTATCCCATCGGGCAGACTCTACGCCAACGTGCGACACCAGGCGCGGCTACGAAGCCAGGCGGGCTGTCGCCGTCAGCGACGCCGCAACAGGCCCGCCAGAACTGCCCGTTGGCCTGCTGAGCATCTCGAAGTCGCGCGAAATGAGGTTTGCGAAGTTCGGGTTGCCGGTGACGCCCTTACCCAGGTCTGATCCCAGGTAGGCCCGCATAGCGGCCGCGTCCTGCCAGATGTAGACCCCACCGTAGGTGTTCTTGCCGGCGTCGGCGAGCCAGATCTTGCCAAGCAGGCCGGGCACGCTTGCGAAGGCCGGCGCCACCTGGTTCGGCATCGAGCGGAACTCGGCGTCGGTCATGTCTTTCAGGTTGAAGTTGACGATTTGGACGTGCACTGCACTCCTCCCGTTCTGTGATGGGAGGAGAGTACGGGTGGCAGCGCGGAGATTTATGAGGACGGGATGAAAAGATCCTGAAAGCGTCCGAACCAATCGGGAAGCTGTCGTTCCGACCATGGACGACTCAGGCCGTCTGGCGTGCGCGCCGCGTCATCACTGTGGCCTCATCTGCTCTGGCAGCCCCAAGCGGCGACGCCGCGTGCTAGGTTCGGACGAAAGAGAGGAGGGGCAGGTGAAACCTCTACCAGGACAGGCGACGGAACCGTCGACCCTCCCTGTTTCTCGCGCGCGCAAGATGACGCGAAAAGTTGAGGAGCCGGCCGCCGCGGCAGTTCCGCCTCGACCGCTTGCACGTGGCGCCGTGGAACCCGCGCACCATCAAGGACGAGCGCTTCCAGAACCTCGTCCGCAGCATCCAAGCCGATCCGGACTTCCTCTGGCGCCGCCCTATCCTCGCCACCGCGGACGGCACCATCTACGCAGGCAACATGCGCTACCGCGCGGCGGGCGCCGGCGTCGGCATGCGCTTTCTGAACCACGTCTGCGAGCGCTACTTCCGCGGCGAGAACCGCTACGGCCGCCCGGGGCCGATGCTCTTCCACACGAGCCACCCTGGCCTCTGCGCGGCGCTCCGACGTGACTCGAAGTGGGTCAAGAAGTCGGCACGGCTCTTCGGCGCGAACAAGCTGCGCAGCGCCCGGTCGCTCACTCGGGCCGCGCGGAAGCGAGGTGGCACGGAGATTGCTTCGGCGGTCGGTTTCGCGCGGTTCAGGGGTTCAAGTACGTTGGCTCCCGTGAGGGGTAAGCCAGATGGCCGGCAAGCGCCAGAAGCCGCCGGGAGAGCTTGTCTACCGGCGAGGTGGCCGCGCGAAGCCGCTTGTGCCAGTAGTCCCCGCCCACCTCCCCCGCGGTCCCCTGACGGTCTCGCCGACCATGCGGTCGCAGTTTGGACGGCGTTCTGGGCTTCGCGGGTCTCGGGCGCCGTAGATCTGGACGCCGACGGCGAAGCCCTCCGCCACTGGATGCTTTGCATCGACGAGCGCGAGAAGCTGCGAGCGGCGACGGTTCGCGCGCCGCTGGTGAAGGGGAGCCACGAGCAGCTGATGCTCAACCCGCTCTTCCGGCGGCTCCGCGACCTGAACCGGGAGATCGCCCGCGCCGAGGAGCATTTCGGGATGACGCCACTCGCGCGACTGCGGCTCGGAGTGACGTTCCTCCAGGAGCAGGCCGCGAAGGACGACCTGCAGGCGAGGCGGGAGCGGCGACAGCCTCACCCGATGTGACGTCGGCGGCTGGTAGCATGTTCATCGCGTCCTCGAAGCGGACACAGAAACGGCTGGCATCGCTGATGGCTTACTACTTGGATTTGTTCTCTCCTGAAACCTACGAAGCGTTCACTCGATCCGATCGCGGCGTATCGGGCTTCAGAACCAGACAGGACGGAGTAGCCAAGAGAGTTCGCGCCGGTGACATCTGCTATATGACCAAGATGTCGCGATGGGTTGGGATTCTGAAAGTGATCGATGGCCCGTTTCGCGACGCGACGCCGATCTTCGTCGAGGAAGATGACCCCTTCGTCGTCCGCTTCCACGTCGAACCTTCCGTCTGGTTACCGGTTGAAAAGGCGGTACCGATCCACGAGGACGCTGTCTGGAATCGACTCTCTTTCACGAAGGACCAGAGCAAGGCTTCATCCACATGGACGGGGAAACTGCGAGCAAGCTTGGTCAACATCGAAGATCCGGATGGGTCGTTCCTCGAAGAGATCTTGCAGGCACAGGCGTCGGCCGGCAGTACGGATTACCGCTATGAGGAAGATGCATACAGGAGACTGCTTGGCCACCACGTTCGGCGAGCCGACAAGGACATCGCCGTAACCGTGCCGGAGGACGAAGAGGCTTCGACGGCGCCGGTCGCCCCTGAGGAAGTTCGGGAGTCCATTCGGGTTCAGGCTCTGCTGGCAGAAGTCGGTGCACGAATGGGAATGCAGATCTGGATACCGCGGGCCGATCGTGCGCTCGTGCTGAAGGAGTGGCGCGGCGACCATCCTCCCGTTATCGAGCGTTTGCCGCTCAATTACGACGACACAACGCTGAAGACCATCGAACAGATTGACGTCCTCTGGCTTAAGGGGAGAGCGATTAAGCGCGCGTTTGAAGTCGAGCACACGACATCGGTTTACTCGGGCATTCTCCGCATGGCTGACCTTCTCGCACTCCAGCCAAACATGGACATCAGGTTGCACATCGTGGCGCCGGTCGCGCGGCGCGACAAAGTCTTTCAAGAGCTGCGGCGCCCAGTGTTCTCACTCTTGGACCGCGGCCCGCTCCACGAGAGCTGCACGTTCCTCTCTTACGACAGTGTTCGGGAGCTTTCCCAGCAGCCCCATCTTGCTCACTTGTCGGAGTCTGTGCTCGACGAATACGAGGAAGAGGCCGAGACGTAGCCAGTTTCCCGGCGCCTGCCCAACCCGTAGGTTCGCTGAATGGCTCCCCACCGCTGGTACTCCTATGGCCCCGATGTGACCGCCTGGATCGAGGCGAACTGCGTGCTGCCCTCGGGCGAGCACATCGGCCGGCCGTTCCGCCTGATGCCCTGGCAGAAGGACTGGATCAACGAGCTCTACGCCTGCGACGCGAAGGGCAACCTCCGCTACCGCTGGAGCCCATTGCGCCGGACGCTGCTGATCGAGGACGCGGCCCAGCGGCTGACGGCCGCCTCCTATGACAACGGCGCCCGGCCGTCGGGCGTGCTCGTCACGGACCAGCAGCTCAAGCCCGACACGGCGAAGCGTCTCCAGGAGCAGACGACGTCGCTGCATGGCGGCGTGGACAACGCCTTCAAGCTGGCGGTCCTGGAGGGCGGGCTCGACTGGAAGCCGATGTCGCACTCGCTCGTGGACGCGCAGGTGGTCGAGACACGCCGGCTGACGCGCGAGGAGTGCGCCGCCGCCTACGACGTCCCGCCACCGGTGGTCGGCATCCACGACCGAGCGACGTTTAGCAACATCACCGAGCAGCACATCATGCTCTACCAGGACACCTTCGGGCCGTGGCTCACGATGATCGAGGAGACGCTGCAAACGCAGCTCATCGACCCCGAGCCGCTCCTCGCCGACCAATACGTCGAGTTCGACCTGAACGAGGTCTTGAAGGGGAACCCGAAGGAGCGTTTCGAGGCACTCAAGGCGGCCGACTTCCTCACGCCGAACGAGAAGCGCGCCCTGGAGAACCGCGACCGCGTCGACGACCCGCGTGCCGACATGCTCTGGATGCCCCTGAACATGATGCCCATCGGCGAGGGCGCGGTGGCAATGGAGGAGCGGCTGGCGCGCCTGCAGGCGGCCAAGGCGGCCGAGGAGGGGCGATGACGCGGGAGGGTCTTCGGCCGATCCGTTGCTCGTCGTGTGGGAAGCTCGTCTGCGAGGCCGACGGGACGGTGGTGTTCCGGTGCCCGCGCTGCAAGCGGTGGAGTCGTAGTCCTCGGAAGTCACATCTCTTCCGGCTCAGCGATCCGGCCAAGATAGCTCACGAATCGCTGGATCAGTCTGTCACGGAAAGGCGGTTCCAACGCGGCGACCGATGACTCAGGGTGATTCGTCAGCCACTGCTCAAGATAAGACGGAGTGGCCGTTACAATGAGCTTGAAGTCGAACGCCAGCTTCGTTTCCATGAGGGGAGGTTCAGGCTGCAGAACATGGTATCTGTCGTCGCGGTTGCTAAGCAGAATGTCGCTGGTCTTGCTAGGCCAGCGCGATGCGCCGTCCACGTAGGTTCCAGCAAGGACGTGATCCGCGTCGAAGCCGGGGCAAAGCAGGATGCTCCGTAGGCGTTTATCTCCGCTGACCGGCGGCCGCCCCTCTTTCAGCGGAAGCCCGTTCCGCGCGAGATGATCGAACTGGAGGTCACACTCCTGGTTGAGAACCACGAGCCACGGGTATGTTGCCAACCTGCTCGCGAGCGCGCCGTTTTCGCCAAACGCAACTTCCGGGATCTCGACATCCCGGAGGATATGCGTCTGCTCGATTCTTCCCGTGCTGGGAACGCGGTATCGTGCGATGGGTTCACCTTCCGACAGGTAGCGAGATCCATCGCTCCTTGATGTCAGGGCCTACCGCCTCTCGCCGGATTGCGGCCATCTTGGTCTCGTACTCGGCGATCTCCTCGAGTTGAGGAGCGACCGATGTCACGACTTCGTCTGGCAGACCGGCGATGATGGCCATGCACCTGGCACGGGCCATGTTCGAAAGCATGGTGACTAGCCCGGAGCGTGCTTCTTCATGAGTCCACGTAGCGGGCTGATGGAATCGGAGGGTGCCGGCCCATTCCATTTCAAGTGTCGCTCCGCCGAGTTCGATCGCGTCCTTGGAGGAGAACGACGGGAATTCATACACTATCAGGTGGTCGCCAACCTCGACCAGATTGGTGAATGTGGCAGGAAGGCTCTTAGTCACGTGGTGTTGGCTCCATCTGTTGATGCATGTCCTCTGTGATCGACCATCGGAAGACCTGGAATATCCGTCGATTGAACTCGGCTAGCCGCGCAGGAACGTCGGCCATCCCAGTCTTCGCCTCGGTTGCGTGGTCGATATCCAATAAGTAATTGCCGGCGTCGTCTAAGCCGTGTCGGATGGCGATAGTCCAGTCGCCATCGGCGAGGGCGAAGATCTGCTGGGCACCTGTCACCTCTGGACCTAATTGGGGATCTGCTAGCGGCCCCAGCAGGGACGGGTTGATGCGGCCTGCCCATCCGCCCGGAAATTGCTCAGCCTTGAATAGGTTCACGTATCGCAGACCGACCCGCCCGAAATCGCGAATTTCGTAAACATCGGTTAGGGCTGCAAGTAGAACGTTGAACCTTTCCCCGAAGTCTGGGAAGTGACGGTAATCCTTGGTCTCCAGACTCAGGAAGTTCACCGCGAGGCCCGCGACCCAGGCACCGTCTTCGGTCCGAAATCGCCAAGTGGCTGGGGTCGGAGGCAACGACTCGACGGACGCAGGGAGGGATGCCCCGAGCGCTAGCCGGAACTCTATGCTCTCCTCACGTACGAACACAGGAAATGACTGACGCACGCGGTCCTGAAATTCGACAGGCACCGCTTGCCCGATCTTCAGTATCGGGTTGAACCGTAGCTGGCACACAACGGTTGTGAGTCCCGTCTTGGCGTAGTCGCATTCCGGGTAGGCCAGGTCGGCAAGCGCCATCCAACAACTCCCCGGCACCCGATTCTACTGCCCCTTGGGCCACGTGGGCACCTTGCGTCGCTTGCATTCTCCCACAAGCCGCGTTAGGGCTCGGAACAGTGCGAAGCATCGTCCACGCCGGAGCCCCCCGCGGGCCGGAGCGAAAGTTCCGGCCGTTTTGTTCGGCCGGGGAAGGGGCAGCCGGTGCGGATCGACTGGAAGTCCAACCTTCGCGGAGTCGCGCGGTACCCGGCTGAGTGCAAGCTGCTCGGCGAAGGCGAGCCAGCCGGCACCTTCGAGGCGTACGTCGCCATCTTCGGCACGCCCGACCGTCCCGACTTCTTCGGCGACTCGGACATCATCGAGCCCGGCGCCTTCACCCAGGCCCTCCAGGAGAAGGGGCTCCCGCCGGTTGTCTGGTCGCACGTCTGGACGATCCCTCCCGTCGGGCAGGCGCTCCAGGCAGTCGAAGACGCGAAGGGCCTGCGCATCAAGGCTCGGCTCTTCCTCGACGACGACGGCATCAGCGGCCAGTACGCTCGCTCCATCCATACCGGCATGACCGCCACGCCGCCCGTCGTGCGCGAGTTCTCGTTCGCCTTCGAAGCGAAGGAGTGGAGCGACGAGAAGGTCCAGACCGGCCAGTTCATCCGCCACCTGAAGCGGCTGGAGCTGTTCGAAGTCGGCCCGGTGCTCGTGGGCCGTCACCCGGACACCGAACTCATCGGCGCCAAGTCGCAGCCGCTGGTAGTGGCGCCCGCGGCGCTCGACCGGCAGGCAATCGCCCGCTCTCTCAACACCAAGTCTCCCGCACACCTCCGCGCCCGCTGGGACGCCGCGCTCAAGGCCGGCGCCCGAAACGCAAACGCCGACCTGGGGCGGCTCAACGACATCCACGACCAGGCCGGCGAAATCCAGACCCTCGCCGTCGCCAACGGCGCCGAACGGTAGGAGGCAGCCATGAGCATGACCATCTCGATCGACAACCTGCGCACCGCCCTCCGCGACACCAACGCGAAGGCCGCGGTCGCCTTTGCGCCAGCTCAAGCTCTCCGGGATGCTCGACGCGATCAGCGCGCGGAGCGAAGAGGCCCGGACCACCGCCCTCGCCCCGCTCGACTTCCTCTTGCTGCTCCTCGACGACGAGCTCGCGCGCCGCCAGTCCGAAGGCATTGCCCGGCGAATCCACCAGGCACGATTCGAGGATCACTGCGACCTGCGCGACTTCGACTTCGCCTGCAACCCTGAGCTGCCTAAAGCGCGCATCTCGGAGCTGGCGAGCGGCCGCTACCTCCAGAACCACGCCTCCGTCTTCCTCTGCGGCCCGACCGGCGTGGGCAAGACTTTCGTCGCCCAGGCGCTCGGCGTTACCGCCTGCCAGCAAGGCCGCCGTGTCGTCTTCAGCAAGACGAACGCGCTCCTCACCGACCTCGCCGGCGGTCGCGCCGATGGCAGCTGGCAGCAGCGCTTCCGGCGTTACGTTGCTCCCGATCTGCTCATCCTCGACGACTTCGCGATGCGTGAGTACACGGTCGTGCAGGCTGAGGACCTCTACGAGCTGGTCGGCCGCCGCTTTCAGCGCAGCTCGCTCATCCTCACCACGAACCGCGAGCCAAAGGATCTCTATCCGCTCTTCCCCAACCCCGTGCTCGCCGTGGGTCTGCTCGACCGGCTCGTCAACAGCGCCCACGTCATCGCCATGACCGGCCGCAGCTACCGCCTCCGCCAGCGCCCCGCGGAACCGTCGAAGAGCGCTGGGGTCGCAAATTAACATGATCACGCGGCTGGCAAATAAACGTGATCATTGACAGCGCGGCTTCACGAGCTCGTTCTGGCGATGTTGCGGGATGTCCGTACGGGGGGATCTCTTCGATAATCGACTGGGATCGAATCCACGAATTTCGCCTGCCCACGGACGGGCGGAAGGTCTTCCGTCCGGAAACGCGGCAGGAGGACGTTGTCCGCGGACTCGACAACAAGGGGTACCTCGAAGACCTCGATTTGCCGTTCACGCGCAAGAACACTGTCACCGCCGTTGACGGCGACGGTGCGGTTGTCGAGCGCTGGCCACTTTGACGGTGCCTGGCCGGAACGTTCACAGTCGATGGCATCACGTTCGTTCTTGACGACGGTGACTTCTGGACCGTCGATTCAGGCTTTCAGAAGCGTCTCGACGGCGAGATCGGCGCGATTCCAGAGATCACCTGGTTGCCAGCGCTGCTGCGGCTACGATGCGCGAGGACGGTTACAACAAGCTTGCCGCATCGGTGACGGAGGGTTGTCGTCTACTTGACAACCTCCTGATCACTATTCCCACCTTGAATTCGTTGTGCCCGAGGCCGGAAGGCCAGTCCACGAATCGGCTAGCCATCTCTCCACACCCCCATGTCGGCTGCTCGCCTTGCCCAGTCGGGAGTTACGTATGGTGCACCATACCGACCCATGACGATGGCACCGAGGGTGGAGTTCAACACCGCCTGGGTGGCCAGCGCCCGGCCTGCCATCAGGCGAATGTTCTCGGCCGAGGTGGAAATCATGACACTTTGCAGGTGCAGCCCGTCGTCTTCGATGCGGAGGCGCCCAGGGATGAAGATATCCTGCTCCTCCGGACGATGAATACCGCCGAGAACGTGCTTCACCTTGTTGTACGCCACGACCCGTCCCCTGCCGTCCGACGTTCGCAGGCCCAGGATCCCCCGGGCGCCTTCAAGTTGCGCTGGGATGGCCCTGTCCACCGCCGCAACGATAGTCGGGTCCATGCCGGCCGCCTCCATCTCGGCGGTCGTCGGGACATGCACCATTCGGCGGTAGTCGTCAGGGCCCATCGCATCAAGCGCCGCTTTCAGGTCAGCTTCCTGCGTTGGCTTCACGTCGACGTGGTCGAGCAAATGGATCAGCGAACCTTCTACCGTGCCCGGCTTCCAGTTGCGGAGCACGAGATGCCAACCGACGAAGTCCTCAGTCCCCAGCATTTCGAGGCTGTATGTCTGGACGGCAAGGTAAGCCCGTTCGGTGTCGGGAAGTGAATCAAGCGGTGCTCCCAGTATCAGCTCGGCCTCGAACGCCCGCTGGCCCGTTGAAAACTGGATGGCATTCAGCAGGACCCGCTTGTCCTCGAGGAGTTGATCGTTGTCCGGATAGCCAACGACTCTACCCGCCATTACATACCCGCCAGGTCCGGCAGCTCGCCGCGCGCGAGCTGGTCGTAGGCGTGGAGGACGTAGCGTTGGGTGCGGTATTCGCCGAACTGCTTCAGCTCGTTTCGCTTGAGGCCGGGGAACGAGGCGCTGGGGTAGGGAGCGTCCAGGATCCACTCGAGGTCCGGGCGGTCGAGGTGGTAGAGGTGGGCGAAGATGGCGTCGAGCTCGCACTTGAGGCGGTGGCGGCGGTCCTCGTCCCAGGGGAACGGGTCGCGGTCGTAGTCGAGGTCGCGCGCACTGAGGGCTTCCGGGCTATTCACGACATCATCCCGAGGATCAGGTCACGTGACCGGAATGCGCCGTAGCGTTGACGCTCGTACTTGGCTGCAGTCGAGAAGCTCTCCAGGATCAGGTCCATATCTTCCCGCGACAAGCTAAAGACATCCCGAGCGACGATTGCGTCCAGTTCAGCTCTGGCCACGAGTCGTTCCTCTGGGTCTGAGAATCCAAGAGGTTCGGCGCCGTCGGGTACCGTGGGAACCCAACCGTAGACCGACATCTCATTCCAGTAGCTCGCCATCTCAGGCCCAGCGCAGGTTAGTCGTAGCACCAGTTCGGCGAGTCGAGGACTAACAAGCTCGGGACTTCGATACCTCGGAAACGGAAGGCTATCCATGACGGTGAGCGTGAGATTGATGCTCGTCTTCTTCCGCACCAGATAGTCCATCGCGTAGGAGTTCGCAACAGCGAGCCAGGGCACGTAGCCAAACTCGAATTTCCCGGAGAATGTCATAGTCTGAAGCGAGTGACCACAGACGGTGCCATTCGGGATAAGCGAGGCGACAAGTGTTCGCTCGTTAGTTGGACTGGTCACGTTGCACCAAGCGGCCCTGAAGCGCCCAACTCGCTCGCGGGCCTTGTCGGGCACCTGGCCAACTGCTACGTACCACTGGGGCTGGATTCGTTTCCGTGGATGCCCGAACTCGAAATCCTCCCAGTCGGCCGAACGTCCTCGCCCGCCACGGTATCCCTTCGCCCGGTGGTCATACTGTCCGACCATCCTTCCCTCGTACACGGGGAGGCCGCCAGAATCTCC
The DNA here is from genome assembly GCA_016191435.1 of Chloroflexota bacterium. Taxonomy (GTDB): domain Bacteria; phylum Chloroflexota; class Dehalococcoidia; order Tepidiformales; family Tepidiformaceae; genus Amarobacillus. Next base: position 27,699 of record JACPOQ010000028.1, read on the forward strand.
GCTGAAGAGGTCGCGGTCATTGCCCATATCGACCTCGCGCATGTAGTGCCGAATTGGCTCCCCGGCGCTCTCGTCACCGAACTTCGGCCAAGCGGCGTACATCTTCGCTACGATGTCGATCTCGCGCTGGCTTCCGAACTCCATAATGGCCAAGGCATCGGGCGAGAACTCGCGGACGAGCGGGACCGGAATCCGGAGGGCCTCATCGGCGTTGGCGCGCTGGAGCTGTTCAACCGAGCGGATGTTGAAGGCACTGAGAAAGCTGTCGGTATGTTCTGTACGAAATGCCGAATACAGACAGAACTTGGTGCGACTATCTATGTCTTTGAACCAGACCTCCGCAGAGTTCTCGAAGCCGAACAGTCGGGATAGAGTCCAATGCGCAAAAAGGCGTTCGCGAAGCGCCATAGAATTGGCACCATTCGAAAGTCCCTCCGGGACAACTTGCCCTGTAGCTCCGCCTAACCGTGTGAGGCATAAATGATTCTCCACGAACATACGGAAGATATTGAAGTCGCCCTTTCCGAGGTTGCCTGGAGCGAACAGCAAGAACCGCCCGGAGTTCTTGAGGAAATGGGCATTCTGGTAGAGGAGCCGACAGTAGTTGTCCCAGCGATGGGCTATCGGTTCATCCGCCAATAGCGCAGCCTGGATTCGACGTTGCTCGGTCGCATCTGCAAAGCGAATGGAGGGCTCGTAGACAGCGAAGAACTCTTTAACGTCGGGACTCAAGGTGTCCCAGGGCGGGTTGCCGAGCATGCAGTCGAAGCCGCCCTTGCGGTCGTCGAACACGTCTGGAAATTCCAGCTCCCAGTGAAACGGCCGCACTTCCTCCAGCATCCGCGCCAGTTGCCGTTCGAACGCGTTGCCCATCTCTTGCTCGCGCCCGGCGCGATGGTGGAGCAGGGTCGACTGTGTGGGCGGCGCCGGCGATTCGTCGTGGAGCGGCCAGAAGAAGGCAGCGGTCCAGAGGTCGGCGGCACGCTTCTTGTGGGCCAGCTTCGCCGCGAACTCGCCGTACTCCTCTTCCTTGAGCAGCACGTCTTCAGGCGCGTCCTCCTCGAACTCCGCAATTGCCCGCGCTTCCTTCGCCTCGGCAGCGCTGGGGCCAGCGGGCTCAAGTCCCGTGGATTCGAAGAGGCGCAGCTGGGGCTTCTCCAGCTCCTGCCGATTCTGCTTCTTCACCTCCTTCGCGACGTCCTTGCTGTCGCCTTCGACCGGCTCGAACGCCTCGGTGGGGATGCCTTTCTCAATCAGCTCCGTCGTCGCACCGACGAGCGAGTTGCCGCATTTGATGTGGTGGTCGAGGAAGCCGAGCGGCCGGCCGGGCTCGTGCCCTTCGAGCCACAAGGCCAGCCGGCAGAGGTCGACCGCGAGCGGGTTGAGGTCGACGCCGTAGACGCAGTGCGTGATCGCTTCGCGGATGCTGTGGCGGAGGACGGCCGGGTCTGGCTCGTGCTCGCCACTCGCCAGCCGCGCCAGCTCCCGCCCGATGCGCCGCGCGGCAGCGAGGAGGAAGTGCCCGCTCCCGCAGGCGGGGTCGCAGACCGCGAGGTCAAGCAGTGCCCTTCGCTTTCCTTCGATGTCTGGCGCCGATTCGAGCGCCTGCTGGATGACGGGGTCAAGTGCGCTGCGGATCAACTCCTGTACCAGTACCGAAGGGGTGTAGTAGGAACCGGTGGACTTCCGCTCTCCGCCGCTCGCGAGGGTGAACTGGGCCCGGCTGCCATCCGCCCGAAGTGACGGTTGTTCATCGAGGAGGCTCTCGTACACGGAGCCAAGCTCCTCGACATCGAGATCGCGGTAGTTGATGCGTCGATACCCGAACTTGGTCGGGGCCAGCGAGAGTCCACGGGCGGCCCCCTTCAGGGCATCGTTGCGGAGCTGCGCCGCCTCCAGGTCCGGACACATGCGTGTATCGAAGATGCCGCCACCGAGCGCGGGCAGTCCGAGGTTCGGGTTCCCCGCGCGCAAAAGGTCGAACGCCACGCGTTGCGCGCGCCAGAGGTCGTCGTGCCGGTTATCGCCGCGGTCGAGCCGGAGTCGTTCCCGCAGCCGCGAGACGGAGTAGTGGTCGTTGTAGATCTCGCGGCCACGGGCCCGGACATCCTTTTGAGCCTGGGGCTCCTCCTCGCGGTCACGTGGAAAGAGCAGGTCGCGTTCCTCCGCCACGAGCAGGAACAGGAGCCGGTAGACCACACGGAGAAGCTGCCGGTAGTAGCCGACGTCGTCGAGATCACCCGCTGCGAGCTTCTCCCGCAGGGCTTCGTTCTCCGGGTGGTCGAGGAACCCCTGCCCGAGGGCGCGAATCGCATTCTCGACGCCGAGCCGCAGGTCACCAAGCGCGCGGGCGCCGCGGACGAGCGCGGCTTTGTACCACTGCTCAAGGAAGCACGCGTCGGTGTCGCTCGTCCCCTTTGGCAGACGGCTCCGGTGCGCGACCAGCCAGAGGAGGGTGAAGTCGGCGAAGACGCCGCCTTCCATCATTCCTTCGAGGTCGAACTCCAGGTACGCGGGACGCGTGAGGCTGGCGTTGTCGCGGAGGATTCGAAGTTGGCGGCCGTTGCTGACGATCCCCCAGAGGTGGTCGGTTTCGTTGAGGTACGACTGGAGGAAGCCATGCGGGCTCGCCTTCTGGCCGGGTGCCGAGGGATCGGCTTTATCCAGCGGCTGAGAGGCGGCTACGAGGTGCAAGGGTGGCGCTGTGGCTTCGCTGGTGGCTCGATGGGAGATGTGAAACGGCCGGCCGTTTACCTCCTCCGCCTGCGGCCGATAGCCCAGGTCGTCGTAGTCCAGCTCCGCAAGCAACGGAAGCAGCCACTGCTGGCGCGTGACGCCCAGTTCGGCGCCGGGCCGCGAGCCTTCGAGCCGGGCTTTGAAGGCGCCCCAGTACGCCTTCGCGTGCTCCCAGCTGCGTGCCGCAGCCTCCGTGAGCCGGACGTTCGGCTCGAGGCCGTAATCGCGTGCCGGGTCGAGACCTGGCAGATCCCGTTCGCGCGGATCGGTGATGCGCTCGAGCAGTTCGGGCGGCAGCAAGCCTCCCTCAGAGCGGACGGTCGGACGGGAGTCGAGTGCGCGGCGTGCCATCAGCTGACCACCGGCGCGATGATGTAGCATCCAAGGACATCGGCGGGTAGGTGCGGCTCGACGCGGTGGCGGAGATCCTTCGTTGTCATCCTTGCCGCTTTGCGCACGCGGTCGTGGGCTGCAAGAAGGGCTGCGGCGCGATCCTTCGCCCGCCCGGCGATATGCGCTTCGAGCGCAGGGATCGCATCAACGGCACGCTGAAGCCAGACGATTCGCTGCGCCTCGGGGACGTTGCCGTCCGCGCGCGCGCCGAGCAGTGACAGCGCCTCATCGTCTGGCAACCACTTCGGCGCATTGGCCTCACCCTGATACCCGAGGACGAGGCATTCTTCGGCGAGGAGAGCCTCGGTATCTGCACGGCGGCTCACATCGAGTTGGAAGCGCAGGCGGAGGAGCAGGAGCGTCGTCGTGCGCTGCACAACGTTCGATCGGATCGCCGCGGAACGGGCGGCCACACCATCATTCGCGCCTTCGAGTGCCGAACCTACTAGATAGTTCGCAAGCGACTCGACCAGTGGATGGATGCGCGGAATGTGGATGGCGTCCTGCGGCACGGGCAGGTGAAAACCGATGCGTCTGCGCCCGGCCAGCCCGCTCGCCTCTTTCACCGCCGCCGGGAGTCGCGAAGCATCGGAGAGATCGATGACCAAAGCCTTCTGTTCCTCCCCCAGCGGCTGGCCAAGGCGGGCGGTGGCGTCGCGAGCAAATCGCTCGACATCGTTCGAGTCTCCCAATGCCCCCGCCGACTCGCGGAGCTCGGCCATCACCTCCTCCGGGTGCATTGCGTGCTGGGCGAAGATGGTGCGGCTGCGCTCTTCGCGCTCCACGGCGCGATTCCAGTCGAGTTGTTGTTCCGCCTGGTCGAACTCAAACTGCATCTGGCGGCTGTCGTCACGCTTCAGCAGGACCGCCTCGAGGATCGCTTCAAGCACTTTGTCGGACTCCGTTGGCACCGGTACGGAGACTCCGAGGGTCTGTCGAATCTGTTCAGCCTTGCGAATAATCACCCTGAGCACGGCGCCATCGACCGGATTGTCCTGTCCATACACGAGGACGCTGCGGACCTCTGACGACGGCTGGGCATAGCGATCGACCCGACCATCGCGTTGCTCGTGTCGCGTGGGGTTCCAGCTCAGGTCGTAGTGGACGACTGCGTCGAAGTGGCGCTGAAGATCGATGCCTTCGGATAGGCAGTCGGTGGCGACGAGCACGCGCCGGGATGAGTCGCCCAGTAGTTCGACTCGCTGTCGCCGCACCTCCGGCGGGAGTACACCGGTAACCGATTCGACGGTCACCGGTGTACGGCCGCGGCGATTCAGGCGTTCCCCTAGCTCGTCGGCGACGTAGTTAGCGGTCGCGATGTACCGGCAGAAGATGATCGGGTTGAAGCCGTCCTTAAGCAGCGATTCGATGTCGGTCGTGAGCCTGGCCAGCTTGCGATCATCGTCGCCCGCGAGCTTCTCAGCGTCACGCGCCATCTCTAGCAGGCGGCGCCGATCTCGGGCGTCCGATGCTTCGGCGGCGATCGTGTCGGCGCCTGGAACCGCATCGTCCTCGTCCGCCGACTCGCTGGATTCCTGGTCGAACACGGAGCGCAGCCCGCGCTCGTCGATTTCGGATACGTCGCCTTCGGCTTCTCCGGCCCCTCCTGCCCGCGTTCGCAGAGCGGCGGCAGCCGCCATCGGGCTCGAGCCCACGCAGCGAAGAAGCGCGAGTGCCGCCCACCAACGGACGCGTTGCTGGAACCGCGTCGCGCCCTCAGTCGAGCGCACCATCTCGGTGGCGTAATCCAGCACTCGGTCCAGGAGCGCGCGGTAGCCCGGCGACATCGTGTACGGCAGCTCGGAGGCTTTGCGCGTGGGGAAGTCGGTACGCTCCCCTGAGAAGGCAACCACGTCGCCACGGCGCCGCTGCACGAAGTGCCGGGCGATCCGCCTGCGAAGCTGCTCGTGTTGCTGGCCGCCGAGGCCCTCGGGAATCGATGCAAACTCCGGGTCCAGCAGCCCGAGCAGGGAGTAGAACGCAGACTCGACACCGCTGTGTGGTGTCGCAGTGCAGAGCACAAGGTGCCTTTCGGAATTCGCTGCCAGCTCTTTGACCAGCCGGTGGCGCTGCTGCTGCCCGCCGCCCGTCGAGGCGCCCTCAGCACAGGTGTGAGCTTCGTCGACTATCACGAACTCGGGGCAGGCGCGAATGAAGTCGGCACGGCGCCGGTCCGACTTGATGTAGTCGATGGAGACCACCACGAACGGGTATTCGTCGAACAGGGACCGGCCGATTGGCAGGTTTCGCTCGAGCCGGGCGACGGTACCCGGACGCACGACCTCGGCGTCGATGCGGAACTTGCCAGAAAGTTGTTCCTGCCACTGCTCGCAGAGGTGCGGCGGGCAGAGGACAGCCATGCGCCGGATCTCGGCACGGTCGAGGAGTTCCCGGGCGATGAGGGCTGACTCGATGGTCTTCCCGATGCCGACGTCATCGGCGATGAGGAGCCGCACGGGATCCTGCCGGAGGGCCATCAGCAAGGGCACCACCTGGTAAGAGCGCGGCTCGACACCAATACGCCCAAGCGAGCGGAACGGTCCAGCTCCAGAACGGAAGTTGAGGCGGACAGCGTCCATGAGCAACCGAGCCGAGGCGAAGTCCCCGTGTCGGGCCGGGTCAGGTGGCGAGAACGTGGCGGACCGAACATCGTGGCCCTCGACGGGGAGAAAGAGGCCAACCGACTCATCATCGGACCCGCCGAGGGGGCGTAGACTGAGGAGTTCGTGATCACTCTGCGGCAGGACGACCCAGTCGCGCCCACGTGCGCGCACAAGCGTTCCGGCGCGGTACTCCGTCACTTCGCCTCCTCGCCGAACACCCAGGCGTGGGCCCGAGCGGTTTCTTCCCATGGCGTCTCGGGAGTGAATCGAATGACTTCGTACCCCGCCTCCCGGAGCCGGCGGTCTGCCTCGGCGTCGCGGGCCTTTCGGTGCTCATAGAGGTGATGCCGGCCGTCGATGAAGACACAGGCGGCCGCGTCCCGATAGTAGAAGTCGGGGTTTGCGGGCGGTTCCGCGATGTGCCTTTGAGCTTCATCCGGTGGCCGCAACCCGTGCTCTTCGAGGAAGTCAAGGAATTCGGGCTCGGCAGATGACCCGGGATCCAACGTCCGGCGTAATTCGGCAAACTGCTCCGCACGAGAGCGACTCCCAGCGCCGACCGATGTCTCACACCCGCCCAGCCGCAGGAGTACGTCCTTCACACGGTGGCGGTCCAGAATCTCGTGGTAGCGGGTGTTTGAGTAGCTGCGCAGGCAGTCGTAACAGGCGGCCTCGCAGTCCTCGCGGGCATGGGGCGCGCGGCGTTGGTCGTCGCCGGTGGTGGGGTCGAAGTGGCAGACTTCCAAGGCAGCCCGTGCGACTTCAGCCATCGCTCCCTGGTCAACGGCGAGCCGTTCGAGAACGCCCGCACCACCCTCCGCCGATTCGTAGAACATCAGTAGACGTGGTTCTTCGGGCGTTGGGAGCGGCTCTACCGCGAGCTCGGACGGCTCGACCTGGTACACCGTTTCGATTCCACGCTTCAGGGCATATTGGAGGCTCATGAGCGCGTCGGGCGCCAACTGGGGACCGAAGCGAAGCAGCAGCGTGTTCCGCCGATCCTCAACGAATGGCACCACGCGCTGGATGCCCGTCGCCAGTTGGGCTTCCGGGTCAGCCTCCTCCGAATCGGCATCCGGCTCCTGGTCGCTCCGGCCCCATCTGCCGGTGTTCATGTTGAGGTTAAAGCCGTGGATCTCCTTGTTCTTTCTCCGCACCCAGCCGAGATTGAACCGCCAGAGTGTCGCGGTCGGCGCGAGCTCGCCAAATGCCACGGGGTCGCCGTTCGCGGAGTAGGACATGCGAACGCGGCGATCCCCCTCGGGGCCGGATGCGAAGGCATAGGCCGTCCGGACCTCGTAGCCAAGCCGCAGGCGCTCCTCTTCGTCGCTGGTGATCCGGGCCATGCGGCGGGTCTTCACGCCGGCCAGCCGCAAAAGCTCCGAATAGGTTCGCGAAGCCCCTTCCATGTTCTCCCCGCACCCGTGGCAGACCTCGTCGTTCACACCGGCCCCAAAGTGGGCGAAGCCGCAGAGTCCGCAGAGCTTGCAGCTGGTTGTCCGGAGGCCATTGTTGTCCACGGTGGGGAGGATCACTCCATCGACGCGGTACCTCGCGCCCTCGTGGTAGATGAGGCTCCTCGGACCAAACTCGGATACGGCGATGAACCGGGGGCGTGAGATCGCCTCCATCTCTCGGCGCCGGGAACCTTGGAGCCGTTCACCTGGCAGGTAGGCGGCAATCGGCAGCCGGGGGAAGTTGTAGCCCGGGAGGAAGCCCTCGCTGGCGAAGTAGCGGTAGGGGTTGAAATCCGAGGATGGTTCGACCTCCTGGCCCGCGAGGAGGTCGAGCTGGCGTTGTGCCTCGTCGCGCCGCAGAGCCGCACGATCGCGGTCAGGCTTAGCGACGGCCATATCTCGCGCAATGCGCTCTTGTTCCTGGCGCTGTGCCATCGCCGAGCGATACATGAAGCGCCAACGCTCAGTCGCTCGGTCGAACGTGGCCGGGGCGCTGGCGAGGGTGCGGTCAAGCCAGGCCGCATCGTGCCACGGGGCGTCCGCCAGCGTGGCGGCCAGTTGGCCCAGCATCGGCGCGCAGACGGCAGCGGCCCGACTTCGAGCGTTTTCGCTGGCCAGCGAATCGGCGATACCAGGCAGGAGCGGCAGACCGTCTCCGTGCGTCAGGTCGATCACGTCCTGCATCGAGCGGCCCAACGATTGCTCGGTGGCGGCCAACCACTCGGCATGCACGTGAGCCTTGATGAGGTCCTCGTTGGCCAGGTCGAGCCGGGGCGGTTGGACAGCCCCGGAAACCATGAGGCTAGGCCGGTGGAAGAAGTACTGGTCGTGCTGGTTCATAGACGAGCAATAAGTCGTTACGAGTGCGGGTTGGCCACCGCGGCCGGCCCGCCCGCTGCGCTGAGCGTAGTTCGCCGGGGTAGGCGGGACGTTGCGCATGTTCACCGACGACAGATCGGAAATGTCGACACCAAGTTCCATCGTTGGCGAGCAATACAAAATTGGCAGGGTACCCTGCCGGAAGCGCTCCTCGCGCGTTTCGCGATCGTCGGTTGCCACTTGTGCCGTGTGCTCCCGCGCTTCCAGCGTTGCGAGGTTTAGCGCCACATGCTGGTACAAGTCCCGGAAGAAAGCGTTGGCGTCGGCCTGCTCACGCGAGACACGAGGCGTCCGCGTGAAGTCCACCGCCGGTTTCCCGTCACCCAGGCGCCATCGAAGGCGCGCCATACGTAGCCGGTAGATGATGGGCTGCCCTGCGCCATCCTTTGGCTCCCGGAACTCCTTCCCACCGTACGGTTCCAGGAAACCATTCCGCGCGAGGACATCTACCAGAGATCTCGCAAGGGCGGGGAACTCCTTCGCCGGGAGTTTCTTCTGGGCCGGAAGCCCAGGCCACGTCCCCGGGCTGCGGAGGAAGTGCCCGATACCGCTCTGGGCGGTCAGCGCAGCCTCGCGGTCCCCGCGAGTATCAAGGGCCGGCGCCAACCTCCCGACGCGGAACAGCTGAAGCCGTTCATCGCCTTCGACACCCCAGCTCAATCCGCCTTTCGGCGCAGGCTCCTTCGATGAACGAAGGTGCTGCTCGCTGAGCCGCTTCATTCGGTCTTGATCGTCGCTTTCGAGCGCGCCAGCGTTCACCGCCAGGGCGCGCCGCATCCAGTTGAGCAATTCGCGACAGGCGCGTTCCCGATCTTCGGGCGTAGCTGTCCACACGTAATCGGGCGCGCCCTCCCACTTCGAAGTGTCGCTGCACAAGTCATCCAAGCGTTCGTAGTCGATGGCTAGCAGGCCTGCCTGCTCAAGGTTCGGTGATGTGAGTCGCCAGCCAAAGCGCATGTCGTTGAACACGCGGTAGGCGATCACGGCCCGTAGTGCCCTCTTCGCGTCGTCTCGGCTGTACTCGTCGTCGGGGTTTCGGCCGTAGTCCGCGTAGTCCAGCCCGAGTGAATCCACAACCCTGATCGGCAGCTCCTCGTAGTCAAGACCACCTGGCCCGGCATCGCTGACTGCCTTCAGCAATGCGCCTCGCAGCCAGGTGGTCTGTACGAAGTCATTGAAGTGCCCAGCCTGCAGGGAGGCGTCTTGACGGTTGTCCGTGAAGCTCAGCAGCTTCCGCGCTTGAGCGCTGACGTCTGCGGCGACACGCAGGGCTTGAACGACCGAGAGGGAAATCACGGTCGTCGCTGTACTGCGGCCCTCGGTTGCCAGTTCGGTGAGCTTGCCGATATCGGATCGTTGTCTTCCGGAGTACGAAACCCGACAACGGACACATACTCGGAAAGGTGATCGGAGAAACCACGCGTCGAGCCCCTGAAGAGCAGTCCCCGGAGAGCACTTGCCGTCGGCGGCAACGCGCACGTTCGTGGGTACGAGGTCACGGTAGGCCCGCGCTACTCGTGGGAATCCATCCGGTCCGGTTTCGACCCAATCCTCGGGAAAGTCCTCGTCCGGATCTCCTGTCCAGTCGAGCCCAGCAGCGAGCGCCACGTAACCTGAGACGATGTCCTCGTCATCTGCTTCGGCCCGCGACGAGACGTCTCGACCGCGAAGCTGTCCATCCCGGAGGGCACGCCGGCCGCCGAGGTTCCGATCCACCAGTTGCCCCTCTCGCTGATCCCAGTCGACGACGTAGTATTCCTGCCCGCACTCCCGGCAAAACGCGAGCGGCAAGAGAATGCGCGATCTGTCGCCTGGGGGTTCAGGGACGAACTGCTGGGCTTGCATCGTCAGGTGGCGCTGCGAGGGGTTCTCGACGGAGGCGTAAACGGTGTCGCCCCGTGAAACGAACTGGTGAAGGCGGAACGCGAATAGCGGCAGGCCGGTACCGAGGCTCCTTGCGTGGAAGCCCGCAAGGAGAGCCTCCCGGAGGTGAGTAGCTGCTGTTTCCGGCGAGACTCTGGCCTGCTCCGCCAGGAGCTTGGCTGCTGAAGGGAGGTCGAGAGGCTCGGCGCGCACAACCGTGCCATCCTCCTCGGTTCCCAGCCCCAGGACGCGCTCGATCCAGCTCGCTACCGGGTCGGAGACCAACGCTTTCACGTCCCTGGGATAGCTCGTTGCTTCGCTCAGCCGTCGGCGAAGTGCGTCGGGCGATGTGTCTCCTCGCGTTACCTTGACAAGCGACTCGTCTATGACAGCGTTGGCCTCGACCTTCGCGCCAAAGATGGTTGAGGCGACGGCAGCGACCGTCTGACGCCGCTCGGCCCGAGTGCCGCCACCCGCGATGGTGGCCGACGTACCGACGCACCGGAGCGCTTGGGCGCGGGTGCGTTCTCGGACGCGACGCACGAGCATGGCGACGTCCGCGCCCTGACGGCCGCGATACGTGTGCAACTCATCAAGCACAAGAAAGTCAAGGCCCTGCGCAGCTCGGATGACCTTGCGATCAATCTCGGCCGGCCGCGTCATGATGAGTTCGAGCATCATGAAGTTGGTGAGGAGTATGTCAGGAGCGGAATTGGCGAGCCGCTCGCGCTCGTCCGCGCTTTCCTGCCCGGTGTACCTTGCGAACGTGACCGGCTGGTTGGCCTCGCCGTACCCCGCAACGACGAACTTTCGAAGCTCCTCCATCTGGCTATTGCAGAGCGCGTTCATCGGATAGACGACGATGGCCGAGATATGGCCCTGTCGCCCTTCTCGGGGCTTTTGCAGGACGTGGTCGATGATCGGGACCATGTACGCGAGGCTCTTACCGGAGCCGGTGCCCGTCGTTAGGACGTACGAGCGTCCGGTGCGAGCAATCTCAATTGCGTCACGCTGGTGACGGTAAAGGAGTAGTGGCTCCCCGTACGGATCCTTGTGCTTGTTACGGCGGAAGATCCGAGCGCACTCCGAATGGAGGAGTCCCTCCCCTACGAGGTCGTCGATCGACCCGCCGGGTGCATAGGCAGGATTGAGTTGGACCAAAGGGTTCGGCCAGAGCACTCCGCTTTCCAGCTCCGCATCGACGAAGCCTCGGATGTGCCCGTCGCGGATGCGAACGAAGCTCTGCACGTACCGAGCGTAGTCGTCGATGACCTTATCTCTGAGGCCGAAGACATCCATGCGGGCGCGCTCCCTTCACCTTCGCGGGGCGTGTGGGCTACCGCCGCTGAGTGTGTCATGTTGGTCGATTGAACCTCTACACCGCAAGCGCGCCAGCAGCTGTCGTGAAGTCACGCCCGACCATCGTGCAGCTCGGCTATCGTCGGGCAAGGGCGTGACGAGCCGTCAACTCCCCCAGCAACCTCGTCGTCTTCTGGGAATGGGTTCCGCATGCTCGTCCTTCAATTCCCGCTGTAGCGATGCCACCAGGGTCTTGTACGCCCGCTTGACCGCATTGGTGTCTCCGAGCGCCGAGTGGCATCGCATCACACCGCGCACCGCTTCTTCGTCAATCGGATCGCGCTGCAGGATCGCTTCGTACAACTGGATTGCCAGCTTCGGATCGCGACCGTCGAAGGCGAGCCGAGCGGCGCGGTGGGCCGCCGTCACGAACCGCTTCTGGTAGTCGCGGCGGTAGACCTCCGCCCACTCGTAGATCTCGTCGCCGAGGAAGTCGGCGCTGTACAGGGCCAGCGCCGTTCGTCCTCGACCAGCGCCTCATAGCCCTGGAGTCTTTCAGCCCGGCCAACGTACCCGTCAAAAGGCGTCGACGCCACACGGAACGGGCCGGGCCGGAGGATATAACGCTGGCTTGCCGTGAACAGCACCTGGCCATCCAGCTCACCGGCTGCTTGCGTCGCCCTTCGCCTGAGGTAGTAGGCCGCGTTGGACAACTGGTGGTCGAGCTGGTCTACGTCGCCATCGGGCCAGAGCGCCTCCGCCACCGTATCTCGCAGCACCGGCGTGCCGCCATGCGCCGGAAGGAAGGCGAGGGGCTCGCGAGCCTTCTTGATGTTCCATCCGTTTACCTCCCCGATTTCCGTCTCGACCCGAAACGCGCTTCCGCAGCCTCCGCTTCCTGCTGTGCTTATCCCTCGCCCGGCAAGGATCGCACCCTCGGCACCGAGCTCTAATTTCGTTGAGAGCGGCCCGATCCGTTCGAACGCCTGGCAGCACTGGTTAATTGACAATGGTCACGTCCCGTCAAGTGGTGTAGCGGCGGTGCCATCGTGGTGGGGTGTCGGCCGCGGCCGACACCCCAGTTTGCGGCTTAAACAGCGAGCGGAAGTGAGTCGATAGCGACCTCCTGCGGTGATGATGTGACGACTTCCCTGAGCAGCGGTTTCAGGGACTCGTCACTGAGGTAGCGACGGGCGATGAGCCATTCGTCGTTCTGCTCGGCGAGGACCGCACCGATGAGGCGAAGCGCCGCTTTGCGGTTGGGGAAGATGCCGACGACATCCGTGCGCCGGCGGATCTCTTTGTTCAGGCGCTCCTGGGGGTTGTTGGACCAGATCTGGCGCCAGTGCGGCTGGGGGAAAGCCGTGAAGGCGAGGATGTCCGGGCCGGCCTCGGCGAGCATGGTGGCGGCGTCCGAGAAGCGGGCCTCGAGCTGTTCGACCACTTGCCGATGACGCGCCCAGACGTCGATCGCGTCTGTCTGCTGGTAGATGGAGCGCACGAGCGTGGCGACCAGGGGCTGGGCACTCTTCGGTACCTTCGAGAGCAGATTCGTCATGAAGTGAGTGCGGCAGCGCTGCCAGGATGCGCCGCCAAAGACAGCAGCGATGGCAGCCTTGAGTCCACCATGGGCGTCGGAGGTGACGAGCTGGACGCCTGCGAGCCCGCGTGCGACGAGGCTGCGCAGGAAGGCGAGCCAGAAGGCACCGTCCTCGGCTGTGCCAGCGTCGATGCCAAGGATCTCGCGTTTGCCCTCGCCGTTGACGGCTGTCGCGACGACCACCGCGATGTTCACGACCCGTCCGTCCTCGCGCACTTTCTGGGTGAGCGCATCGAGCCAGAGATACGGATAGGGACCAACGTCGAGCGGACGGTTGCGGAAGGCTTCGACGACCCCATCCAGGTCACCGCAGATGCGCGAGACCTCGCTCTTGGAGATGCCATCGCAGCCCAGGGCACGCACGAGGTCATCGACGCGCCGCGTAGAGACACCCTCGACGTAGGCCTGCTGGATGACGGCAAGGAGGGCTTGCTCGCTGCGGCGACGGGGTTCCAGGAAAGCGGGGAAGTAGCTGCCGGTGCGCAGTTTCGGGATCGCGAGGGCGAGCGTGCCGGCGCGCGTATCCCAGCGGCGTTCGCGGTAGCCGTTGCGCTGGGCGACACGCTCGACTGAGCGTTCGCCGTAGGCCGCGCCGGCCTGGGCGTTGACCTCAGCGTCCATGAGGCCGTGCAGAAGCGTCGAGAGCGCTTCGTGGAGGAAGTCGGTACTGTCGTCGCCCAGGCGCTTGCGGACGACATCGAGGATGTCCATCGTAGGGGTCGCGGTCATGGTGTCAGCTCCTTGGAGTGTGGCTGGAGTTCAACACCACGATGACACCATGGCCGTTTTCGCTCTCGTTCGGCCGGGTTCGCTACGGGTCGTCGGGCCGGTCGTCATCGCGCCTGTGGCGCCCGACTCCCCGTCCCTCCTCCCGAACCCTCCTACACCACCCCCCGGGACTCTACTCAATCCGGAGTTAGCGTTGGCCATCCCTGTCCGATTACGCCACACCGCGCATATGTCCGTGAGGATCGATGTTCGTATAGTTCTGGAACCGACATTCGACGCCATCCCCGTGGTCAATCACCCCAATCGCTCCCGCTGGCTCGGCCGTGAGCGGGTCCGCGCGAGAGACGCTCTGTCGCACCCGAGACTCCGGCTCCTCTGCATACGAGGGGCAAGGACACCACGGCAACATAGCGTCGATTGACCCGCCGGGATGCTAGCGGGGAGACGCGGTGAGCCGAGCCGATTGTCGGCTGGCCGCGGCCATGCCCGCCCCGTCCCCAACTTCTCCGCATATCTCCAGGTGGGCGGAAGATCCCTACTAATGTCCTCAATGCTGGGCGAGAAACCCGTCAAGGGCTTGGAGATTCTGCGGCGCCGGCGTAAGGTTCTCCGGCTGGAGCGGCGTGAAGCCAAGTTTGGCTCTCTGTGACTGCATGGACGATTGGAGACATGACTTCCCGGGTGTTGCTCCAGTAGCCGCCGTAGTCCGCGCAAGGATTGTCAGCGTTGACGACCCGCAGACCAACATAGGCCGGCCCCGGATCGCTCGTCGCGGCGCCGAGCGCCTCGGGATCGACCCCGGCGAGCGCGACAACCATATCCGCATTGGGCGGACCATGGGGGGCACCGGGTCATAGCAGGCAGAGATGCTGAGTCAGTTGACGTTCGTCAGTTGGCCGCTCGAGAGCGCTGAGTCGCTCGCCGTTCCGTTGAACCTGATGTTCCAGGCGAGATTGAGCCCGCTTCACGCTGTCACCCAGGTCAACCGCTCCGGCCGGGTGAGTCCCGCTGGCAGCGTTACCTCAAAATCGTGCGAGGTCAGTGGACCTCAGCGCCGCAAGAGAGACGACGCTCCCTCCTGAATTCTCGAAGCCGATGAATTCCTTGTCGTCTCCTCTCCGGCCGCGCAACCCGGCGAGGGAAAGCATGCTCCAAAGGCTTGAGCTTGGCAGAAGACCCCATACTTGCCCGCTTGAACGCGTCAGGCAACGACTCTCGGCCGGTTGTGAATCGCCAGAGTTAATGTCCGGCATGGGGCGGTGATCGCCAGAGTCATGCCGGGTGCGATCGCCAGAGTGACGCCGGGATCGCCAGAGTGATGCCGACCCCCAGACGGCCTGTTCGTTGAGGATGAAGCCGACCCAATGAGGAGGTCGGCGTGGCGTTTCAGGAGGTCCACATGGTGCAAGTGCGAGAGATCATCCGGCGCTGGCAAGCCGGCGAAGACAAGACAGCGATTGGTCGCGCGAGCGGGGTGTCGGCGAGGACGGTGGGGCGCTACATCGGGGCAGCGATAGCCCTGGGTGTCTGCCAGGACGGCGAGCCACCGCCTGAAGGGATGCTCGCCGGTCTCCTCCAGCGAAATCAACCGCAGTCCGCTCCCGAGGCGAGAGACGCCGGCGACAGCGCGGCTGGCAGGGCACGAGGAGCAGGTGGCCCGGTGGCTGCAGGAGGAGCGGCTCCAGCTCACGCGCGTCCACGAGCTGCTGGTGCGAGAAGGCGTCACGATCTCCTACACGACCCTCCGGCGCTACGTCCGGGAGGCAGGGCTCTGGAAACGAGCGCCGAGCACCGTGCGAATGGCTGACTGGCCTCCGGGCGAGGTAGCGGAGATGGACTTCGGCAGGCTCGGAATGCTGGTCGATGCGAGTACGGGAAAGAAGCAGACGGTCTGGGCGCTGCTCGTTGTCCTTCCCTACAGCCGTCACAGCTTCGTCTGGCCGCTACTCGGGCAAACGCTCGCCGAGAGCATCGCCGGGCTGGAAGCCGCCTGGCGCTTCTTCGGCGGGGTTCCAAGACGACTTATCCTCGATAACTTCTCCGCCGCCATCGCTGGCCCTGACGCCCTGGAGCCGCGACCGACACGGGGCTTCCTCGAGTACAGCCAGGCTCGCGGCTTCCTCATCGATGCAGCGCGCGTGCGCGCGCCCAAGGACAAGGGTTGGGCATCAGACTGCACCTCATCCATGCGCTGCGCGAAGAGTTTGACGGTGGGGACGCTTCCACTTGCCTTTGACGGGTAGGTCGTCCTGGGGCGGGTCGAAGAGGCACTCTCCTTTGTCATTGTAGACGTACGCCACGAGGAGCCCGTAGTCGCGCCACTGTTTGACGGTGGCGGTGCAGACATCGAGGCGCGCCGCCATCTCGGCGAGGGTCAGCTTACCTTCGACGCGGAGGCGGCTGAAGCGGTCCGCGAGCCCATGGGCGTGGCGGAGGGCGCCCACGCGGAGACGGGTGAAGGGTATGCCCTGGCTGGTCCGGAGCCCGCGCTCGTTGAGGATGGCGGCGACCTCCTCGTCGGTGTGGTCGTCGAGCAGCACATCAATCGCCCGGATGACGGCGGCGTCGGTCTTGCGCTGTTCGGCGAGCGAGAGCGGTGCCGGCACGCTGAGGGTGCGGCTGGCGCCGCCCTTGAAGCGGAGGTAGCAGGTGATGGCCTCACCCTTCACGAGGGTCACGTCCTCGACGAGCAGGCGGAGCATGCGCTTCCGTTCGCGCTGCGGGGTCGACGGGTCACGCCAGAGGCGGGGGAAGTCGACGGCGAGTGCCATAATCTGGGTGCGCTGGCGCCCGTCGACGAAGAGGCCCTCGGCCTCGCGCCGACGCTCGTACTCCTCTTGGGCCGCGGCGAGTGCGCGGAGCTTGGCGTTCCAGTCCGCTTCCAGGGAGTCGGCGACGAGACGGTTGTCAGGATCGACGCGCAGGTAGCGGCGCTGGGCCAACTCCGCCTCGTAACGCGCGCGTTCGACCTGCTGGCGGCGGAGGCGATCGGCTTCTTCAGCGCGGGTCTGGAGTTCGTCCTGGACGGCGAGAGCCACCTCCAGGGCGAGCGGACTGACCGTCTCGACCAGGAGATCGCCGACGGCGCGGTCGAGGTCGCTGCCCCGCACCCGCTGGCAGATCGGCCGGGCGTTTGCGATGCCATCCCTCTGGCAGACGTACTCCGGGATCGGCCCGCCACGGTGCTGGTAGTAGCGCACCGTCATCCGTTCACCGCAGCGGCCGCAGATGACCAGCCCCTGGAGCAAGGCTGGTCCCTCGCGCGGTGGGCTCTTCCGTCGCTCACTGCCGTTGGCCTGGGCGTTCTCCTGCAGGCGGCGTAGGTTCTCCTCGTAGTCGGCCCAGCTGATGTAGCCGGGGTGGGCGTCGAGGATCAAGGTGTGCCATTCCTCGCGTGGCAGCCGGCGGGCCGTGGTCTTGCCGCCCACCAGTCGCCGAGTTGCGGTCCGACCGTAGGCGAAAGCTCCGGCATACCGCGGGTTCGAGAGGATGCGTAACGCCCGCCAGTGCAAAAGAGGCGACCAGATCAGCTCGCCCATGCGCGGACCGGTGCGCAATCGGCGGGGGAAGAGGAGTCCCTGCTCGCGGAAGCTGCGCACAGTGGCTGTCGCCGACCCGGCGCGGCGGAAGGTCTCGAAGAAGCTACGGACGGTGCCCTGGACCTGCTGGTCGGGGTCGAGACCGACTTTGCCGTCGGGGCCGTAGACGAGGCCCACCGGTAAGCGCAGTTCGAGCTCACCGCGGCTGGCCTTGGCGCGCTGACCGCCGATGAGGCGAGCACGGAGGACGTGGAGCTCGGCTTCGCTCATCGTGCCCTTGAGGCCGAGCAAGAGGCGATCGTTGAAGTGGCCGGGATCGTAGAGGCCGTCTTCATCGAGGATAAGGGTCTCGGTGAGGGCGCAGATCTCGAGCAGACGGTGCCAGTCCGCCGAGCTGCGCGCCAGCCGCGAGACCTCCAGGCCGAGAACGATGCCGACCTCGCCCATGCCTACTGCAGCGACGAGCTTCTGGAAGCCCTGACGGTCGCTGTCGGCGCCTGATTGGCCGAGGTCGCTGTCGACGACGACGACCCGGTCGAGCGGCCAACCGAGGGCGACCGCCCGCTCGCGCAGCGCGTACTGGCGCTTGGTGCTCTCGCTGTTCTCGAAGACCTGGCGGAGGGTGCTCTGGCGCACGTAGAGGTATGCGAGGCGCCGGAGGTGATTGGTGGTCACCTTACTGTGCAGTTCGCGGTTCACCTGCGTGCCTCCTCTGGCTGCCGAGTGCCATCTCGGCCAGCACTCTCACCAGCTCCCTGCTCAGCCCGGCCAGGACCAGCCTCGGTCCATCCTGGGGTGCCAGTACGGCTGGCAGCGGCGCCGGCCTTGCCCAGGCGGCCATCCAGGCCACAAGTCCGCTGGCCAGGAACAAAGCCAGACCACGCGGTGTCGCAGGTGGCCCGCTTGCGGTGGCCTGGGCTCGCAGGACTTCGTACGCCTGCTCAAGTTCGGCGGCCGCGCCGCATTCCTTCATCATGGCGCCTGGAGCCCCTTTTTTCGGCGCGCCAGCGCCCGCTCCACGCTTCGCCGGTGGACTCTCAGGCCGAAGTGCTCCTCGACCAGTCGAGACAGCTGGGCAGAGCTCAATGTGCTCTCCCTGGCCAGCGCTTGCTCGAGGACGTCGACCACCTCTTCGGACAGCTTGTGGGCGTGCCGCGGCCCTGGCCTTTGGGGCACAAGCCCCGGCAGGCCAGCCCGCTCGAAGAGGGCCTGGGCCTGGTAGAACGAGGGGCGGGAGAAGCCGAAGGCAGCCGCGGTCTCGCTGACTGACTGCCCGTCCTGGCGGACTCGGCGCAGCATCTCGTACTTGACCTGTACGAGATCTCGGGCGTCGAAGAACGGGTTGTCAGTGCTGAAGGCGGGGTCGGTGACGGCCTGGGCTCTGGGGTTGAGAGCGTGATAGCGTCGCAGGCTGACGCTCTTGTCTTCCTGCTGTTCGGCGGCAGTCAAGCTGGATCCTTCCGTCCCCGCGTTAGTGAGATTATGCCGCACATCGAAGGCAGTCAACCAGACGTACCTCGCCAGATTCGAATGGCAAGCTGGCAACGTTGCTGCCACAGACAATCTGCCCCTAGCGGCAGAATCATCTTTACATGGACGGCGTAATCTCATTGACACCCTCCTGCGTCCAACTCCCTCAGCAGGACCGCCAACGCGATCAGGTCCTCGACCCGGAATAGGCTCCGGCCGGCCGCCAAGACCAAGAACGGATCGGGGCCCTCGACGTCCGTCCAACTCGCTGGCAGTGAGCGCACGCACGTCTGCCCCTCCACGCGAAAGAACACCCGCCGCTCGCCCCACGTGTGGGCGTAGCCGAGCAGCTCGAATGTCCGACCGACCCAGGGGTGGAAGGGATGGACGACGCGAAACTGTCGCGCTTCGCTCCCATTACCCGTAGTTGAAGACGTTTGCCAAGCCGCACGTCGAGCGTGGCGTCCAATACGCACGCGAACGCTTCTTCAAGGGAGGGCACTTTCGCGATATGGAGGACTGTCGGGAGCAGGCCGAGCGCTGGTGTCGCGACGTGGCCGGGCTGCGCGTTCACGGCACGACCCGCCAGCTCCCGCGCGAAGTCTTCGAGGCCGAGGAACGCGGGCAGATGCAGCCCTACGACGGCGTGCTCTACGACGTCCCGCTCTGGCGCGAGGTCACCGTCCATCCCGACCATCACGTCAGCTTCTTCCAAGCGCTCTACTCGGTGCCGGCGACGACCTGCCCTCCAGGGACCAGGCTTGAGGTCCGCGGTGATGGCGCGCTGGTGAAGCTCTATAAGAAGGGTGAGCTGGTCAAAGTCCATCCCCGCCAGGCACGTGGCGGGCGGGCGACGGACCCTGATGACTACCCGCAGGAGAAGACTGCCTACGCAATGCGTGCCCCGGATCGGGTCGTGCAGCGGGCCGGCGAGCTGGGACCGAATGTGGAGACTTTCGCTCAGCGGCTCTTCGACGGTCCCCTGCCCTGGGCGAAGCTGCGCCAGGGCCAGAAGCTCCTCTCTCTTGGGGAGAAATACACGGCGGTGCGCCTCGATGCTGCCTGCGCTCGTGCCCTCGACTACGACCTCATCGACGTCCGCCGCCTCCAGCGCATCCTCCTCCAGGCCATCGAACGCGACGATCTGCCGAGGTCCGAGCAGGGCACGTTGCTCGGCACGCGCTTCGCCCGCCCCGGCAGCGCCTTCGACCATCGCCACCGGGAGGTCGCAGGATGAGTCTCGAACCAGACCTCGTCGCCCTGCTCAAACGGCTGAAGCTGGGCCAGATGATCCCCACGCTGCCAGACCGCCTCGCCCTCGCCCGTGCCCAGAAGCTTGACTACGCCGCCTTGCTCACGCTCGTCCTCGCCGACGAGGTGCAGCGCCGCGACAGTCTCGCCCTCGAGCGACGGCTCCTCGCCGCAGGCTTCGAGGAGCGCGTCACCCTCGAGCACTTCGACTGGACCACTCCCATCCAGCTCGACCGCCGCCATCTCAACGAGCTTTTCTCCCTCCACTTCCTCCAGAAGAAGGAGCACGTCCTCCTGATCGGTCCCGTCGGTGTCGGCAAGACCTTCCTCGCCCAGGCGCTCGGCGCCGCCGCCACCCGTGCCGGGCACTCGGTCCTCTTTCGCCGCGCCGACTATCTTCTCCGCGAACTGGGCCAGGCCCGTGCCGACCATAGCCTCGAGGTCGCCTTCCGGCGCTACCTCGCTCCTGACCTTCTGATCCTGGACGACTTCGGGCTCCATCGCCTCAGCCAGCAGGAATCCGAAGACCTCTACGCCCTGATCATCGAGCGCCACCGCCGCTCCAGCTTTGTCGTGACGTCGAATCGCGACGTGTCCGAGTGGGTCGGTCTCTTTGCCGACCCCATCCTCGCCAACTCCGCTCTCGACCGCCTGGCCAACGGCGCGCACCAGCTCGTCGTCGACGGCCCGAGTTACCGCGCCAGGCTCGCCCCACGTCCACCCCAGGAGACCGCCATGTCCTGACATCCGCCAACTGCCGCTACGCCTTCTGCGGGGTCGGCATCACTCTGGCGATCACACCCGGCTTCACCGCGGCGATTGACAGGCCGGTTGGTGGGATGGTCGACGCTGGCGAATAACGGGTGAAGTCCGAACCACCTCGGGAACGAGCGAAGGAGATGCGTGGGGCCTTCGAGCTCGATGCCGGCACGGTCGAGCGCCTGGGTCAGGCCGAGGTCCCCCATCCAGACGGCGGTCAGCGTCTTCGGGTCGCTCTGAACCGTGATGTCGACGCCGAACCCGGGGGTCGGTCAGACACACATCCGCTTCGGGGAGCACCAGCCAGAAGTTGCGCAGCTTCTCGGGAGCGCCGCGGAAGTGGAAATGGATCGTCGGCTGAGTTGCACTGCAGATTTTGCAGTTGATGGCGAGCCCGCCGGCGGTGACCTTACCGCTGCTGCCACGAGCAATAAGCCTGGGTCGCGCCGAAAGGAGAGGTCATGCACGTCGTCACGATTCATTCGATCTCCAACCCGGAGATGTTCTGAGCTGGGAAGCTGGACCTGCCGGAGGGGACCGAGCTGGCCGTGGTTGCGCCGAGCTCAGACGAAAACGCGGCATATGCGTCTTCAAGTCCGATTCGGTCAACACCGTGAGGAGCGTCGTCGAGGCGGCGACGGGAAAGATCAGCAGCAACGAGTACGACGCGATCAACGAGGGCAACGCGGTCGGGCTGCCCGCCTAGGGGTCAACAGTTTCGGAGTGCTCCCGACGCCCTGAGATGGCCACTGACGGCTGTCCGGGGTGGGAGGGAACGAGGCAGACGTCTCTTTCGAACAGAAGGAGAAGCCTGCCCCATGTCCAATGATGACATCATCTACCGCTTTCGGGTGGCACTCTTTGCCCGCGCCCAGGCCGTGGGCGTGAGCCAGGCCTGCCGCGAGTTCAATGTCCACCGCTCGACCTACTACGCCCGCCTGGCCCAGGTGAAACACTGGGGTCTCGACGCATTGCGGCCACGGGAGCGGCGGCCCCCGCAAATGCCGAACCATGCTCCGCCGTGGGTTGAGCAGCGCGTGGTCGCCTTCGCCCTTGGCTTCCCGGGGCTGGGGCCGAGGAGGATCGCAGCCGAGCTGGGACGGGAGCGCTGGGGCGGTATTGTCGTCTCGCCCAGCGGTGTCTGGCGCATCCTCTGCCGGCACGGACTGAACACACGTGCGCGTCGCCTGGCGGTCGTCGGCGGCACCGCCATCCCGGTCGGGCCGGAGCGTCCGGAGCCAGAGCCTGAGCGCCACATCGACGCTGACGAACCAGGAGAGGTGGTCCAGCTTGATTGCTTTGCGGTCGGGCGACTGAGCGGGACCAAGGGCCGTGTCTGGCAGTACACGGCCATCGATGTCGCCAGCGCCTACACCTGGGCCGACCTTCACGCGACGCCCGTGAACCCGGACGCACGCTTCACCAGCGCCCTCGTGGAGCGGATCCAGGGCGAACTCGCAGCCGCTGGCTGGCCACTCAAACGGGTCACCACGGACAACGGCTCCGAGTTTCGCTCGCACCTCTTCGGCGACACCGTTGCCCGCCTCGGCGCAATGCACGTCCGCATCCACGCCGGACGTCCCCAGTCCAACGGCTGCGTCGAGTGCGTCCAGCGGACCATCCTTGAGGAGTGCTGGCGACCAACCTTCGCCCGGGCACTGGTGTCCAAGCTCACCGCACTCGCCCGCGACCTGGAGGCCTACCTGCGCTACTACAACGAGGATCGCGTCCACACTGGCCGCTTCGCCAACTGGGCCGCATCCCCGCCGACATCGTCTTTGGCGCCAGCAAAATGCATCGCCGCGGAGGAGCCGTATGATCCACTCCGATCAAAGAGAGATCTGTAGATCGATCTCCGAGTCTGTACAACTTAACGGTCGCGCTGCCGGCGACCGTTATTGAGTCGCCCCCGTCATGATGAAGCCACGCCGGGCATCAGGCTTCGATGATCTCAAGGTGAGCCATGAGCGTCGAGCCCGGGGCCAGTCCCGCGCCGGCGGCGCGGTCGAAAGTGGCCAGCGTCCCGCCGTGCGCCGCCGCGAGGGCGAGGAGATAGCGGTCGGTCAGCTGGCTCGGGCCCCGCGCAGAGCCGATCGCGTCCGCTAACTCGGGGTCCATCAGCCCAATGTCAGCCGGCCAGAAAGTGTGGCGATCATCGGTCACGAACTCACTCAGGAGTGCTGCGGCCGCGGGGACGGTCAGTCCGCGCTGAGACACAACCGGGTTGGCAAGGACGCGGATGCCGCCAAGCTGCGTTATGGGACAGGTCGCCCAACCTCCCGCTCTTGCAGCCGCGAACCAGGACCTGGCCGCGGCGTGATGAACGTGCGGAGGCCACAGAAAGGCCACCAGCACGTTCACGTCGAGCAAAGCAACTCGACGAGTCACGGGAAATCGGCCAGGATCCGCGCCACGTCGGATTCGTCGATCGGTGGGAAATCGGCAGGCACATCAAATACCGGCAGTCCATCGGCTGCCGTCCGCAGGCCGATCTTCACGATTCCGCGCCGCGCGAGGGTCGATACCGCCTGGCCGAGAGGGATGTGCCTCGCCTCCGCCAGGGAACGGGCGGCCTCGAGCACGTCATCGTCTATCGAAAGGGTTGTGCGCATGATGCAAGCATACGCGATTGATGCGCGCCGCCATAGGTCGCATCAGCGGTGTGCCATACCGACACGGCCGGCGCCGCGTAACAGGAGCAGCACACGTGGCCAACGTCCTCGTTGCGGAAGACAACGAGATCAACCGTGACATGCTCCCACGCAGGCTTGGGCGCCGGGGCTTTCAGGTGGTCATCGCCAGCGACGGCGCGGAGGGTGTCGCCAAGGCGAAAAGCGAACTCCCTCCCTGACATCGTCCCTGATGGACATGAGCCTGCCGATGATGAACGGCTGGGGGCAACGCGCGCAATAATGGCTGACCCCGCAACGGAGCGGATACGAGTTATCGCGCCCTGACGGCGCATTCGATGCCGGGCGACCGCGAAAAGGCGATGGAAGCCGGCTGCGACGACTACGATATTAAGCCGGTCGAACTGGCACGGCTGCTCGAGAAGATGAGTGCGCTCGGAGTTTCCGCGCCGTGACGCCGGAGCAGATGAGAGAGCTGCGTCACGAGTTGCGGACGCCGGTGAACCACCTCATCATTACTGCTCTGAAAATCGCCGCCGTCTCGGAGTTGCGGTCCTCTGTGGCCGCTCCGCGTGCGCTCACTGTCCCGGGACCAGTGACCGACGTCCCGAATGCGGGCACACGCGGATCCGCGGGCGAGCGCAGCGCGCGAGACCGCGGCGACCGAAGCCACCCACCGCCACGGGCGCTACTCCCGTTTTCATCCCTGGTTGTGGCGCCACGCCATCACCGACTCGGAACTGCTGCTCGAAGAAGAAGGCCTTTCGGCCGCAGTTTCGGCCCAGTTAGACGATATTCGCTCGCGGTCTCGGACTATCCTGGGCCTGGTCCCGCAGATGCTCGCGGACGACGGGACCGTCGGCGGCGGGGCGCGATCGCTTGGAGACGACGCGCGCGAACTACAGGCCGCGGCCGCCGCCCTACGGGTGTCGGGCCACGGCCTGCCGCCATCGGACCTCGGCCTGATCGTTCCCGCCACCTCGTCGAACTTGCGGGCCGGTTAACCATGGGAGCGATCGGCGTCAAGCGAGACACGGCTCAGTCCATGCGCCGCGGCCCGGCCCTGCAGCGGCTCGGTTACGGGATCGTCGAGCGTCGTGACGGGGTCGGAGCGCTTGAGCGCGACATAAAGGCATTGGGCTTCGCCCCGAAGACGGCGACAGGTGCCTTCTTCGGAAGCTTGTTCTCGCCGTCCTTGATGATCCAGACATAGACAGCGTCTCTGCCCTTGCGCAGGCCGACGTTGTATTCTTTGTGCCGAGTGCGCCACTGGATCATGGACTTGTAGAAGCGCTGAAGCTCGTCCATATCATCGGATTCGACCGCCACGATGCCGGTCCCGTTGGTCTGTGCCTTCCCCACGGCCTGAGTGCATAGCGAGTCGCGCGGGCCCTTGCGGTAGCCCGGGTCCGGGATATCTGTGCGGTCGGTCATTTTGAGGGCCATGAGACTGTCCCATCCTTCGCGCCGCCGGGCGCTGTGGTGCTGTGGCAACCAAGAAGAACTTAACGGATTCTCTGGCATGCGGGCAAGGTGTCCGGTAGCTTGACTGTGTGACTTTTGACGATGCAATCGCGGTCAGGAACGGCTCACTGCGGAGGGTCCGGGGCCAAACGGCCGCCAGCAACGACTCGCGCGGCGCCCGTGGGAAACGCGCTGCCGCGTGTTCAGCGAGCGCCCACCTGATATCCGCAAGAGGCTACAGACCGGCCGCGAGTTCGCATGGGAGGTACAGCACGCACGCTTTGACCAATTCAACGACAGGCGGATACAGTTGTGCTTGGTCGACTCGAATCCGCTCGGGGCCGCCAGCCACAGGCCAATCAGCATCACCCGCCTCGCAGTGGCGGGTTTGTGGTGTCCCCGGCTTCATGGAGCCGGGCCGCACACAATCGGCGTGCCTGCGATCTGCAGGTGGACGGCGCGAACGGGGGCACGTCTCCTGCCGGGCTAGAGGTCAAAGGTGCCCCCTCCCAGGGACGGCCCGGCTGGGATGCCACGGGACGGGTTGGGAACGTTTTAGCGCAAATCATTACGGGCTTTTTACATGCCGTCTTCCGGTGCGGCGAAGCGCGCGAATATGATGCGGGCTACACCGTCCGCCAGGCACCAGACGTGGTCACGCTCCCCGGAGATCCGCAGCAAGCACCCCTGCCGGGGCCGTCCCCCTATCCGGGCCAGCGTGTGGTGACCGTCAGCCTCAAGTTCATCGGCGTGGTGCTCAGGGTGGGCTCTGATGGCTCGTTCCAGGTGCAGCAAGAATACGGCGCGGCGCTCTGGCTAAGGGGCGATTGCATCTACTTGAGCGCGGGTAATCGGCTCACGCTCGTCTGCGAGCGAGAGGGCCTCGAGAACTACGTATGCGCTCCTCCCGCCGGCGCCATAGATGAGGCGGCGGGCTGAAGGAACACGGGCTTATGCCGGGACGCGCTTCGTCGATGGCGGAATGGGCGCGGCCTGCGGAACCGAGTGGGCGCTGAGGCGAGAGCGCCCGGCCGCTCGATCCGGGCGCTTTCCACGCTATTCCGCTTTGGGTTCGGCCGGGCGGGCGAGGGCGGGCCCCTCGATGTTCACCCGTGGCAGCAACCGCCCGAGCTTACGCGGCAGCCACCAGTTCGTTTCGCCCATGAGCTCCATGAACGCGGGCACGAGCAGCAATCGCACGACCGTCGCATCCAGGAAGACCGCGGTGGCGAGCCCGAGCCCGAACTCCTTGATCACGCGCTCATCGCCCAGCGCGAAGCTGCCGAAGACCGCGATCATGATCAGCGCCGCCGATGTGATGACGCGCGCCGTCGAAGCGAGCCCCATCGCGACGGCGTCGGAGTTGTTCATCCCCGCCAGGTGTTCCTCGCGGATGCGGCTCACGAGGAACACCTCGTAGTCCATCGAGAGGCCGAAGAGGATTGCGAACAGCATCATTGGCAGAAACGATTCGATCGGCCCGGTCTCACCGATGCGCAGCGGGCCCGCGAACCAGCCCCACTGGAACACGGCGACCACCACCCCGTAGGCAGCGCCGATCGAGAGCAGATTCATGACCGCGGCCTTCAAGGGGATGATCAGCGAACGGAACACTGCCATGAGTACGAGGAAGCTGAGGCCGATGACCATCGCGAAAAAGATCGGTGTGCGGCTGGAGATGCGGTCTGTGACGTCGATGTTCGATGCCGTGGCGCCCGCAACGTACGCGCGCATCCCCGTCCCGGCGGTCGCCTTCGGGATCACCTCGTTGCGGAGGCGGTGGACCAGGCTGGCGGTCTCGGCAGCCTGCGGTGCGGTCCCGGGATAAATGGTAATCACGGTCGTGTCGCCGGCCTGGTTCGATTGGATCGAGACGTTTGGTTCGACGTTCGGGGTCGATGTGAGTGCGGACGCGAGTGCTGCCACCTTGTCGTCGCCGCCACCGCTCGTGTCGACCACCACGGCGAGCGGGGCGTTGAAGCCCTTGCCAAAGCCGCTGGAGAGGAGGTCGTAGGCGCGCCGGCTGTGCGTCGAGGGAGCGTTATTGCCGGCATCGGTGAGGCCGGTGTCCATGCTGAAGAAGGGCACCGCCAGCGCGACGAGGATGGCGCTCGCGCCAAGGGCGAAGACGACGGGCCGCCGCTGGATGGCGCGGCTCAGCCGGTACCAAATGGACTTCTCGTGGTTGGTTTCTTGCGTCCGGAGGAGCGGGACGCCGAGCGCATCCACGCGGTTACCGAGGAGCGCAAGCGCCGCGGGCAGCAAGGTGAGCGCCGCCACGATCGAGAGCGCGACCACGATCGCGGCGGCAATACCGAGCGCCCCGATGAACGGTATCCCAATGAGCGTCAGCCCCAGCATGGCGATAATGACGATGCTGCCGGCGAACAGCACCGAACGGCCGGCGGTGCCAACCGCGTTCGCGACCGAGTCTTCGACCGAGAGGCCCCCGTGCAGACCCTCGCGGAAGCGCGTGATGACCAGCAGCGCGTAATCGATGCCCACGCCAAGGCCAATCATGGCTGCGAACGAGGGGGTGAACTCCGTCATGTCGAGGAAGCGCGTCCCGACGCCGAGGAGGGCGATGGAGCCGCCCAGCGAGACCAATGCCGTCAGGATCGGCAAGCCCATGGCGACCACAGACCCGAAGGCGACCACCAGGATCACCGCCGCCGCGGCCACCCCAACCATCTCGCTCGGCCCCAGCCCGCCCTGCTCTGTCTTCTCGACGACCTGCCCACCCGCTTCGACGGTCAGCCCACCACCACCCGAGCGGTCCACGAAGGATACGAGCGCCTCGGCCGAGGTGGCCGGGAGGTCGTCCGCCTGAAGGGAGTACTGGACCGTGGCGAAGGCGGTATGGCCGTCCTTCGAAACGGCGCCATCCGCCTCGAAGGGCGAAGAGACGCCCGTCACATCGGGCAACTGGCGCGCTTCGGCCACGACTTCAGTGATGCGCGCGCTGAGCGCCGGGTCGGTCAACGGCGGCGAGGCCGCGTCCGTGTAGAACACGATCTGGCTGGTGCTCCCGGATTGCGCCGGGAAGCGCGTGGTCAGCAGGTCAACGGCTTTCTGCGATTCCGAACCCGGGATGGTGAAGCGCGTGGCGTACTGTCCCGAGGCCGCGGCCGCGAGCGCAACCAGGGCGGCGAGACCGATCGCCCAGGTGCCCATGACCGCCCATTTGTGGTGGAATGCGGCGCGTGCAAGGCGGTCGAAGACCGAAGGGCGTAGATTCGTGCTGTTTGCCACAGGGGAGCCTCCGGGGTACCGTTAAGGAAGTGGAACGGCGGTTCCCTTTACGAATGTGGAGCATTCGTTCCGCTTCGTCAATAGCGAGGGCGATAGGAGTACTCGATGGCCCGTATCGGCGAACGCGCGGACGCACGGGCGAACCGTGCCCGTATTCTCGATGCGGCCCGCCAACTCCTGGCCGAACGTGGGATCGAATGGGAGATGCGCGAACTCGCCGAGCGCGCGGACGTCGGTATGGGCACGCTTTACCGGAACTTTGCGACGAAGGACGACCTCTTCGCGGCCATCGCCGGCGAACTCCTGGCGGAGGCTGTCGGTGTCATCGATGCGGCCCTCGCCGAGCCCGACGCGGCGATGGGCGTCGAGCGTTTGCTCGAAGGCCTTTTCGCCATGGCAGAGAAGGGCGGGGCTGCGGTGGAAGCGCTCCACCGCAGCGCGATCGCTGTCATCCCCGAGCAGTTCGAGTCCATGAGCAGGCGCATCGACCTCGTATTCCAGCGCGCCGTTGATGCCGGTGTCATCCGCGGAGGTTTGGACGTGGCCTTGCTTACGGACTGTATGAAGGGGCTGTTCAGCTTTTACCAGGTGCTGCGGGAGCTGCACGGTCCGGAGGTCGCCAGCCGAATGGCGCGTGAAGTGCTGCTCAACGGGATCCTCGCGCCGGACGCGCGGGCGCGCCCGGCGCCCGGACCGCACGCCCGGCCCATGGCTACGCGCTGAGGCGTTCGGGCATCCTCATACGCTCCGCCAGGGCCGCCCCGGTCATGGGCCGGCCGAGGTAGTAGCCCTGGCCGACATCGCAATCGAGCGCCGCCAGCCGCGCGAGCTGGCCGGCCGTCTCGACCCCTTCGGCCACCGTTTTCAGCCCGAGCGCGTGCGCGAGGCCCACCATGGAAAGCACCAGCTCGCGCGCTTCGGGCTCGCGGTCGATGGCATCGATGAACGACTTGTCCAGCTTGAGCACGTCGATCGGGTACTGGCGCAAGTAGCTCAACGATGAATACCCGGTGCCGAAGTCATCGATCGCAAGCGAAACGCCGATCTCCCTGAGCTGGTTGAGCGTCTTCATCGCCTCGAAGCCGTCGTCCATAATCACGCTCTCGGTGATCTCCAACTGGAGGCGTGCGGGCGCGAGCTGGTGCGCCGCCAGGGCCGCGAGCACCTCTTCGACTACATCATCCCGCTGGAACTGGCGCACGGAGACGTTGACGCTCACGTGCACTCCGGCGAGTTCGGTGCCCTGGTCCTGCCATTCGCGCGCCTGGCGGCAGGCTTCATGGAGAGCCCAGCGGCCAAGCGGGGAAATCAGGCCGGTCTCCTCCGCGAGCGGGATGAACTCCGCGGGCGAGACCACCCCCCGCTCCGGATGGCGCCAGCGCACGAGCGCTTCGATGCCCGAGAGCGACTTGTCCCTGAGCGAGACCAGCGGCTGGTATTCGAGAAAGAGCTCGCCTCGCTCGATGGCCAGGCGCAATTCGGCCTCTGTCTGCAGCCGTTCACGGGCCCGCCGGCTCATCATCCCATCGAACACCGCACAGCCACCGTTCCCGCGGCCCTTGGCCGCATACATCGCCAGGTCGGCGCGCCGGAGGATGTCCGTGGCGCTGCCCGTCTGGCCTGGTTGGATGAGCGCGATGCCGATGCTTGCCGTCTGAGTGACGCGCTGGACGCCCAGCACGAACGGCTCTTCGAGCGCGCGGGAAATCGTGCCAGAGATCGCGAGCGCCTCGTCATCGCCCGCAACACCGACGGCCAGGACGGTGAATTCGTCGCCGCCCAGCCGCGCGAGCGTATCGCCGGGGCGCAGGCAAGCGCGCAGCCGGTCCGCCACACCGACGAGGAGTTCGTCGCCCATTTCGTGCCCGAGACTGTCGTTCACGGTCTTGAAGCGGTCGAGGTCGAGCAGGAGCACGGCGGCGCTGGCGCCCTCCTTCGCGGCGCGGCCGATGGCATCGGCGGTGCGCTGCGCGAAATGCGCCCGGTTTGGGAGCGCCGTCAAGGAGTCGTGGAACGCGAGGACGCGGAGCTGTTCTTCGAACGCCCGCCGGTCGGTCACGTCGCGGTAGTTGACAACGATGGCGGCCACGCTCGGTTCGGCGAGCAGGTTGCTGATGGTCGCCTCGAACCAGCGCCAGGAACCGTTGGCGTGCAGGAGCCGGACCTCGGTCTGCGATGAATGTCCGGCCGTCGCGACCACCTTCTCGAAGGCGGTTCTTGCCTGCGCTTCGTCCTCCACATGGATCAAGTTAAACACGTTACGGCCGGTTATGAAGCCGGGTTCGTACCCCATCGTGTTCCGGACGGCGGGGCTGATGTACTCGATGTAGCCATCGACCCCGATGACGCAGACCACATCCGAGGCGTTCTGCACGAGCGAGCGGAAACGGGCCTCGCGCAGCCGCAGACCTTCGGCGAGACTGGCGTTCTCGGCCGCCTGGCTCGCGGCAGTGAGCATCTGGCGCATCAGTTCACGGGAGAGGAACATGGTGAGATAGGTAACGAGCGCGATCACCGAAATTCGCACGAACAGCGCTGCCGGGGTGACGCCGGTGCCGGCAACGGCCAGAGCGGCCAGGTACGAGGCGATCGTACCGACGAAGAGCAACCCCTGCCCGCGCGGAGGATACGAAGCGGCGGAGAACACCGAAGTGAGCGCATACAGCAGGAACATCTCGGAGCGGGACCCGCCGGTGGCCACGATGAGCGTCGAAATGAGGACGATGTCGGCAGCGCTCCAGACATAGAGGAACCAGATCCCCGCCCGGCCTTCGAGCAGCCGTTTCCATGGGAGCACCCAGACCAGGCCGGCGCCAAGGGCCGCGCCGACAAGGAGCACGGTGACGCGCCCCTCCTGCATCACCCCGTGGTCTGGAAGGATGTGAAACACCCACATGAGCACGACGGTGAGCATCGTGAGTTGCACGCCCACACGCACCGTCCGCAGGCGGTAGGGCGTCAGCACCGAAGAGTTCCAGTCCATGGCACCTGCCGTGACGGGCGAGAGCACGCCGCTCGGTAGCGGCATCCCGTCCCTTGAGTATCGGGACGCGGAGCCGATGTCTTTATTCCGCGCCGAACGAGAGTTGCCTGCCGGGATTTAACGGCCCCGGAACACGGGCGGCCGCTTCGCTGCGAATGCGCGGCGGCCTTCCTTGTAGTCCTCGCTGTCAAAACACGCGTTGACGAGCGCTTCGACGTGTTCCAGGTCGCGGTCGGCCGGGTCGCGCTCCCATTCACGGAGCGCGACCTTCGCGGCGCGGACTGTCAACGGGGCGTTGGCGGCGATCTTCGCGGCATAGTGGCGCACCTCGGTTTCGAGCTCGTTGACCGGCACGATGCGGTTGATCAGGCCCGTGCGCAGCGCCTCATCGGCCGGGAGGAAGCGTGCGCTGAAGAAAATGTCGCGCGCGACCGATGGGCCAACGAGGCGCGCGAGCGCCGCCGCACCGCCGTAGTCGTAACCAAGCCCGAGGCGCGCGGCGGGGATGCCGAACACCGATTCGGGCGTCGCGATCCGCACATCCGCGCTGAGGGCGATGGCGAGCCCGCCGCCGATACAGAAGCCCTGGATCATCGCCACAAGTGGCTTATCCAGCTGGCGCAGCCAACGGTTCCCATGCGCGGTAGCGGCGCCGTAGACGTGCTTCTGGTCCGCGGACGCGCGGTGCGCGTCGAACTCCGAGATATCGGCGCCGGAGACGAACGCCTTGCCGCCGGCGCCGCGCATGACGACCACGCGCACGTCCTCATCGTTTTGGAACGCTTCGAGCGCGTCGCCCATGCCCTGCCACATCGCCATCGACATGGCGTTTCGCCGCTCCGGTTGGTTGAACGTCAGCCAGCCGATGCTTCCATCGACTTCCGCGAGGACCTTCTCGGTGGAAAGCTTCATGCGATCGCCCCCTGGGCGCGGAGCGCCTGTATTTTCGCCTCATCGTAGCCCAACTCGCGCAGAAGCTCGTCCGTATGCTCGCCCGGGTCGGGCGCGGCGTGGTGGAAATCGGGCGCCCCCTGGTGCCCGGAGAGGTTGATTGGCGTGCGCACGAGATGAAGGTCGCCAAGGCTATGGTGGTGGGCGGTGCGCGTCATCCCGAGGTACTGAACCTGCTCGTCTTCGAACGCCTGCCGGACGGTGTTAATCGGTCCGCAGGGGACGCCGGCGGGGTTCAGTCTCGCGATGAGTTCGGCGGTCGTAAACCGCCGCGTGACATCCGCCACCTCTCGGCGGAGCGCTTCCTTGTTCCGGGCGCGGAGCCGGCCGTCGGCGTACTCCGGCCGACCCATGAGCTCGTCTGCGCCAAGGGCCTTGCAGAACGCCGTCCACATCTTCCCGCCGCTGGCAGCGACGTTCACCAGCCCATCGCTCGAAGGGAACATGCCCATCGGTACTTGCGTCGGGTGGTGGTTTCCCTCCTGGCCGGGGACTTCGCCGCTCATGGTGTAGCGCGCGCCCTGGAAGTCGAGCTTCGAGAGCATCGCCTCCAGCAGCGACGTGTGGACCCATTGCCCGCGACCGGTCTGCTCGCGGTCGATGAGCGCGAGCAGGATGCCCTGGCCGAGGAACATGCCGGCGGCCGTGTCCGAAATCGCGACGCCGACGCGCATCGGGCCTTCGCCTGGCTCGCCGGTGATCGACATCAGCCCGCTCATCCCCTGGATCACCTGGTCGACGCCGGGGCGGTCGCGGTACGGGCCATCCTGGCCGAAGCCGGAGATGCTGCCGAGGATGATGCGCGGGTTCGCCTTCGCAAGCGTCTCGTAGTCGATGCCGAGGCGATGTTTCACGTCGGCGCGGAAGTTCTCGACGACGATATCGGCGCGGGTCACGAGGTCGAGAAAGACACGGCGCCCCTCGGGGTGCTTGAGGTCCAGGGCGAGCCCGCGCTTGTTCCGGTGGAGGTTCTGCTCATCGGGGCCGTGGCGAGCGCCGGTCACCGAACTGGCGGCGGCGTCGCCGCGCGGGGGCGGTTCGATCTTGATGACGGTCGCGCCCCAGTCGGCGAGGAGGCGCACGGCCGTGGGCCCGGCCCGAGCGATGGTGAGGTCCAGGACGGTGTAGCGCGAGAGCGGGAGGGGCGGCATGGCACTGCTCGTTGGTGTTTCGCCGAGTCTACGCTGCGGTGGCGGTGCGAGCCCGGCGGGCGGTGCCGAGTTGCCTCGTGGTGGGCCGGCGGTCGCGGCAAGGGCCGCTTCGCGACCTCGGCCGACTTCATGCCAGGTTGGCGGGCGGCATTATCGATCTGGTTGCGAACGCTCGCTAATTGATTGCGATTACCGTTCAATCCCGGTAAATGCCGCCCCGATCACGTGTTGGAACGTCTTGGCGCGAGCACCCTGCAAAGATGGGAACAGTTGACGAGCGGAAATCTGAGAACGTAGAGGTGTCTCATGTCTGGTACCAGGCCAAGGCCAAGGCCACGGCCGGCGTTGTTCTGGTTCGCTGGCCTGCTCGTCGGGGCCATCGGGTTGCTGTCCGTGACCTCCGCCGGCGCGGTCGGCCATCCGACCGTCAGCGCGCTTTCTGTGCACGGCGGCTCGACGGCGGGCGGCACGCCGGTGACCATCACCGGCACGGGCTTCACTGGCGCGACCGCGGTCAAATTTGGCGCCACAAACCAACCGACTTTCACAGTCGTTGACGACACCACCATCACCACGACCAGCCCGGCGCAAGCCGCCGGGACCGTCCAGGTCATCGTGACCAGGGCCATGATGGACAGCACGGCGAACGCGAATACCTACTTCGTGTACGCCCCGACGCCGGTGGTGACATCGATCAGCCCGACGACAGGGAGCCAGGTCGGCGGCACGAGCGTCACCATCAACGGCACGGGGCTGACGAACGCGACCAGCGTCACGTTCGGTGGCTCTGTGGCCACGATTGTGACTAACTCGAACGACACGCAGATGACCGTCACCAGCCCCGCCCACGCCGTCGGCGTCGTCGATGTCCAGGTGACGACAGTCGGCGGGACGAGCGCCACATCGGCGGCAGACCAGTTCACGTACACCGCCGCGCCCGTGCCGGTGGTCACAGAGGTTAGCCCGAACTCCGGCTCAACGGCGGGCGGGACTGCGGTGACCATCACGGGCACGGGGTTCATTGGCGCGACCGCGGTCAAATTTGGCGGCGTCCCGGCGACGGCGTTCACGGTCAACAGCGCCACCAGCATCAGCGCGACCAGCCCCGACCACGCCGTCGGCGTCGTCGATGTCCAGGTGACGACAGTCGGCGGGACGAGCGCCACATCGGCGGCAGACCGGTTCACGTACACCGCCGCGCCCGTGCCGGTGGTGACATCGATCAGCCCGAACTCCGGCTCAACGGCGGGCGGGACTGAGGTGAGCATCACGGGCACGGGGTTCATTGGCGCGACCGCGGTCAAATTTGGCGGCGTCCCGGCGACGGCGTTCACGGTCAACAGCGCCACCAGCATCAGCGCGACGAGCCCGGCGCAAGCCGCCGGGACGGTCGTGGTGATCGTGAGCAACGACACGGGGGACAGCACGGCGAACGCGAATACCTACTTCGTGTACGCCCCGAGGCCGGTGGTGACATCGATCAGCCCGAACTCCGGCTCAACGGCGGGCGGGACTGAGGTGACCATCACGGGCACGGGGTTCACCGGTGCGACCGCCGTCAGCTTCGGTGGCACCCCGGCCGCGAGTTTCACGGTCGTCAGCAACACGAGCATGACGGCGGTCAGTCCCGCGCATGCGGCGGGCACCGTTAACGTTTTCGTCACGGCTCCGGGTGGCGCGAACGCGGCCACGACGGGTAACCAGTTCACCTACACGACGGGCATCGCCGTGACGGGCGTGAGCCCGGCGAGCGGCCCACCCGCGGGTGGCACGGCGGTCATGGTCACCGGCTTCGGGTTCAACGGGGCGACGAGCGTCACCTTTGGCGGCACGGCCGCCACGAACCTCGTCGTCGTCAGCGACACGACCATCACGGTCACGAGCCCGGCGCACACGTCCGGCACCGTTGACGTGATCGTGACGGCTACGGCCGGCACGAGCGCGGTCAACGCCGGCGCCAAGTTCGTCTACACGGGCACAGCCGTGACGGGCGTGAGTCCCAACAGCGGGCCGATCGCGGGAGGCACTGCCGTGACCATCACGGGCGGCGGGTTCACGGGCGCCACAAGCGTGACGTTCGGCGGCGTTGCGGCCACGAACCTCGTGGTCGTGAATGACACGTCGATCACTGTGACGAGCCCGGCGCACGCCTCCGGCGTCGTCGATGTCGTCGTGGTCAGCCCCAGCGGCACGAGCCCGGTGGTCACCGCGGACAAGTTCACCTACACGGGCGGCACCGTGAGCTACACGCTCAGCTTCCGCTGGAGCATCATCGTCTGGCGCGGCGCCGATGGCATCTCGGCCAAGGTCGCCATCACGGGCCTGGAATCGCCTGATGACCCGGCGACCAACAACGTCTCGGCGATCATCACCGCCATCGACCGGTGGAACGGCACCGCACAGAAGTGGGAGGCGTATTTCCCTGGTTCGGACAACGTCCCCGGCGCCAACGATTTCACCGTCCTGAACAACGGCACGGCGTACTTCATCGCCGTCACGACCGCGACGACGTGGACCGCCGCCGGCAGCTGATGGCCACGAGAGATAGGAGTAACGACTGAATGACTGCACGAACATTCCTCCGGATCGCCGCTTCTGCCTTGATCCTCGCGCTGGGTGTGATGCTGCCGATGGGCGCCGGCGCGGCCTTCGCCCAGGCGCCGCCGAACCCGCCGTCGCGCTTCGCCGGGACCGTCACCATCGGCGGGCAGCCCGCGCCGGCGGGCACGGCTGTGGTGGCGCTCATTGCCGGTACGGCCTGTGGGACGGGCACGACGTTCATCGAGAGCGGCCAGGCGCGCTACACGCTCGATAGCCCGCAGGCCGATTCCACCAGGCCCGGTTGCGGGACCGACGGCGCGGCCGTGACCTTCACGGTGGGCGGCGCCGCCGCGAACGAAACGGGCGTGTGGCGCAACTACCAGCTGAATATCGTGAATCTCACGGTTTCAGGGGCAGCCACGCCGACCCCCACACAGGCCACGACGCCCACGGCCACCATCACGCCAGGCCCGCCGAGCACGGGCACAGGCAACGCGCCAGGTAGCGGGTCCGCGCTCTCGTTGGTGCTTGCAGGCGGAGTGGTGGCGCTCGCCGCCGGTGGGGCGGGGTTCGTTGCGCTGCGTAAGCCCGGCAGCCGCCGGGGTTAGCAATCAAACCCGGGCAACGGCGCCCCGGCGACAGGGACAACGGAGTTCGACCCAGAGGGGCGCAACGAAGGTTGCGCCCCTTTGCTTGTCGGTGATTGGACCACGCCACGCGCCGGCCTGGCGCAGTGCACTATCGCACTCGAAGCCGCCACGGTTGTCGATTTCGCTCGCAGTCATTCGTCGCAGTAGTGATGTGGCAGAACGGCCGCAAACATCATTCGGACCAGCCTGTGGAACAGGCGCCACGGAAAGGAAAGGAACACGAACATGGCAAACTACCTTTTGGCCTACAAGGGCGGCAGCATGGCTTCGACGCCGGAAGAACAGGAAAAGCGGATGGCCGCGTGGATGGGCTGGTTCAACACGATCGGCCCCTCCGTTGTCGATGGCGGCAACCCCTGCGGCCCGTCGAAGAACATCGCCGCGAATGGCTCCGTTTCGGACAACGCACCTTCGGGCATCACCGGCTACTCCGTGCTGAAGGCGGACGACCTCGGCGCGGCGACGGCCCTGGCCAAGGGCTGCCCGATCCTGGCCGCCGGCGGGAGCGTCGAGGTGTACGAGACCTTTAACGCGATGTAGGCCGTGCGCAGACGCGGAACGGGGAAGCGCCTTGCCCGGGCACGCCTGGTCCGGGCGCTTTTCGTTGTCGCATCGATTACCGTGTTGGCGGGACCAGTTCCGCCGGGTCGGCGCCCACGACCGTCACCGTGTCGATGACCACCGCTGGCTGCCCCGCCGCCACGATCGTGACCGTGAGGTCGGCGCCGGCCGGCACGTCCGGGAAGGCGACCACAACGTGCCGGACGCCCGCCGGGGCGGCATCGCCGGCCCAGCCCGCGGTTCGCTCCACGCCGTTTAGACGCACGGCAACCGCGTTTGGGCCGCCCGTGCCGTAATCGTAGACGGCCATGTCGACCCAATAACTTCCCGCGGCCAATCGTGCCAACGGCACAGCTAACGGGCGAAACGGGGCCTCCGCGACCACGGCTCCGCCGCCGCCATAGACCGGCTGGTAGACGCTGTACCAGCCGCGGTCTTTCTCCCGGGCAGGGTCGACCGTGAAGCGGGTCTCGGGCTCGTCGCTCAGGAATGCCGGGACGGTGAAGGTCGCGACCGGGCGCCAGTCGCCGGGGCGGGTGTTGACCTCCACGGTGCAGGAGGCGGGAGTCGCGGACGGGGATGCGTCCACCGGGAGTTCGAGCCTGGTGTCGGTGGCGCCCGCCGCCGGCGCGATCCGCAACGCGCGAGACCGGATCCCGCAATTTGTGCTCGCCTCGAAGTTCGCGGCTGGCGGCAACGGTGTGGCGAAGCCCAAGACGACAGCTAACGGCCGGTTGGGTAAGACCGTGCCGCTCGATAGTCCGGCCGCGACAATGGCGGGCAGGCCGTCCATCGTTACGGGCGCTGGCAGCGGTTTAAGCACGACCGCTGACGCCGGCGGCGATGCCGGCACGTGGTAGACGGCGAGCTTGCCGGGCAGCTCCCATTCGAGATCCCACCATGGCGCCGGGGCGGCCGCCCGCGTCCAGGAGTTGTCGCCGGGGAGCAATACCACGTAGCTATCGGGCGTGACGAGGCTGTGCCCGTCGATATCGAAGCGGTCGCGGACTCGTCCGCGGTCGTGGATGCGGTCGTAGAGCGTGGCCCGTTCGATTCCCAGGCGGTAGCTCAGCGGACGCGCGTAGTCCTCGTCGCTGACGTACACCGGCAGGGTGGGCCGCGAAGCAAGGGCGCCAGCCGTCGCGCGCGCGAGCGCATCGACGCGGTTCGCGCGGGCCGTGTCGCGGTCGTCCCGCAGGGCCTGCGCGCCCCAGAGCGTCACCGCCAGCAGGGCCATGCCCACGTACGTTCCCGTTGCCAGCCGCACGCGCGGCTCGGAGCGCTGCACCCACCGCGCCAGCCCGCACGCCCCCAGCACGAGCGCTGGCATGACCATGGGCAGGATGTAGCGTGGTTCCTTCCACCAGCTGTACAGGCCCGGCAGCCGCATGAGGAACTCGAAATACAGGTACTCGCCGGCGACAAGGATGGCGAGCGCCAGCACGTCACCCCTCGCCGATGAACGCCAGCCGTCGCAGGCGATGAGCAGCGTGACGCCGGCGAGGGCGAGCCCGGTGAAGGGCCAGAACAGCGGGTCGCGGACAACGGTGCGCGCGTAGGACCAATCGATGTCGGTGTACTGCAGTGCTCCAGGCGCCGTGCCACGGCCCTCCTGCAAGATAACGCGGATGTCCTGCAGGGGGTCGGCGCCGAGGCGCACAAGGAGCGCGTTGGCGGCGGCGATTACAAGCAGTGCCCCGGCGGCGGCGGCAAGCACCTCGTAGGGCACGGCGCGGCGTGGGACCTGGCGCAACGCGAGGATCACCGCGAACGGCGCGAGCAGCGCCACAGCCGTCGGGCGGGCGTAGAACGAGCCGGCGAACGCGATGCCCGCGCCAAAGTAGAGCCATGCCCGCGCTGAACGAGGCCGCTCCTCGCCGGTCGCACGCAAGAACAGCAGGATCGACAGCGCGGCGAAGAACGTCATCACGGTGTCGGGCAGGAACTGCGTCGAGTTCGCCACCAATGGCGGGAAGGTGACGGTGAGGAACGCCGCGATGAGGCCCGCGAGGTCCCCGGCGATGCGCCGGGCTAACGCGAAATTCACGACGCCCGTACCCAGCGCAGCGGCGATCGGGAACGCGGTCGAGGTCGCATCGCTGGCGCCGAAGAGCTCGTACACGATGGCCGTTGGCACGGTCAGCGAAAGCCGGATGTACTGCGTGAAATACAGCGTCCCACCGAGCAGGTCGGGGTCGAACACTGGCTGCATGCGCCTGATGGACTCGGCTGAGTCCGCGTAGGCGAAGGGGTCGACGTTCACGAGCCCGTAGAAGAACACCACCCGGAACGCGAGCCCAACCGCCAGGATCGCGGCGAGGGCCACCCAGGTTGGCTGCACGGTCCGGGCGGCGATCGCCGACAGCGGGGCCACCATGGGATTCGCCGTCACCGGCGCCGAAGGTGATGTGGCATCCGCCTGCCGGTCGCGTGGAGGCGGGTGCGCCACCGGATCAGGCGCCACGTTCGAGCGGGATGGTGGTCAATCCTGCGCCCCGCCACTTCGAGAGTTCGTGGCCGGCCTGGCGCCTGCTCCGCCGGGGCGGCCTGGCTCACGATACCACGGCGCTCGACCCCGCGACGGCGCCGCAGATTCGGCTCGACATCGGTAGCGCCGAAGATTGGCGCCCGCGTTGCATCGCGAGGCTGTACGCCGCCGCGCAGCGCCGTATCGCAGCCAGCGCCCCGAAACGGCGGATAGGGGGTCTAGGTGCGGTTGCGGACGGCGCGGGCGATATCGCGCGCGACATCTCGTTCGGCGATCTTTTCGCGCTTGTCATAGCGCTTGAGCCCACGTCCCACGCCGATCTCGAGCTTCGCCTTCCCGCGCTTGAAGTACATTGCCAGTGGCACGATGGTCAGGCCCTGGGCGCCGACCATCTCGTTGATGCGCGCGATTTCTTTCTTGTGGAGCAGCAGCTTGCGGTCGCGGGAAGGGTCGTGGCTCGAATAGCCGGCGTTGGCGTAGGGGGCGATGTGCGCTTCCTGCAGCCAGACTTCGCCGTTCTTGATGCGTGCGTACGACCCCTGGAGCTGGACCTTGTGCTCCCGCACGGCCTTGATCTCCGAGCCGGTGAGCATGATGCCCGCCTCGTAACGGGCGAGGATCTCATAGTCATGCCGCGCGCGGCGGTTCTGGGCGATGGTCGATTCGCTCATTGGTAAGTGGTGTCCTCGTACCTACGACAACGGCCCCGGCCGTGATGGCCGGGGCCGCGTGGCCAAGTCCAGTGTAGCGCTCGCTTACTGGCCGCGCAGGATGTCGATGGCCTTGAATAGCTGCAGGTCGCCCTTGTCCACATAATCTTCGGAACTCATCGCGACTTCGACATCGGGCTTGATGCCGAGACCTTCGATCTGCTCGCCCTTGGGTGTAAGCCAGCGCGAGACCGCGAGGTAGAGCGCGCCGCAGGCGTTCGGCGCAGGGTCGCCGCAGCTCTTGAGCGGCATCAGGCGGTTGACGGTGCCCTTGCCGAAGCTTGTTTGCCCGACGATCGTAGCGCGGCCGTTATCCCGCAACGCCGCCGCGAGCACCTCCGCGCCGCTGGCGCTGCCAGAATCGATGAGCACCACCAGCGGCAGCTTCGTGAGAATGCCGCCCGGCTGGGCCGAGGTGGTTGTCTTCTTGCCGTTGGCATCGACCTCGGTGATGATGGCGCCTTTCGCGAGGAATTCATCGGCGACGTCGACGGTCGCGCTCAAGAGCCCGCCGGGGTCCCCTCGCAGGTCCACCACGAGGCCCTTGTACCCTTTCGATTCGGCGTCCTTCATCTTCGTCCGCAGTTCGTTGACGGTGTTGTCGTGGAACTGCGCGATGTTGACGTAGCCGATGTCCGTGGCCTCCGCGCCGGTGCGGTCCACGATTTTCTTGCCGCTCTCGCCAGGGATCGCTTCGATGTTCGGCTCGATGAAGACCGAGTCAATCTGGATCTCGCCGCGCGTGACCGAAATGTCCTCAATGGTCCCGTCGGTATGCTTGACTTTGAGCTTCACCGTTGTGCCCTTGGGGCCGCGAATCTGGTCGACGGCACGTGTCGAGGTCCAGCCATCCGTCGGTTCGCCGTTCACCTCGAGCAGGATGTCGCCGCTGCGGATGCCGGCCTTTTCGGCAGGTGAATCCCGGAACGGCGCCACGATCTGCACCTGGCCGCTGCGATCGGAGACCGTCGCGCCGATGCCCTGGTACGTGGACCCGAGGTCCAACGCGCCTTGTTGGAGGTCAGCCGGCGAGATGTAGTTCGTCTCTCGGTCGTTCAGTGAGGAGATCAGGCCTTTAATGGCCGCGTCCTTCATCGTGTTCGCGTCCAGCGCTTTCCGGTCGACATAGTTCGATTGGAGGATCGAGTAGATCTCGTTGAGCGTCTCGGCGCCGAGGGTGTCGGCGCTACCGTTCGCATTCGATGTCGAGGCCGCGGCGGTCGAACTTCCGTTGCCGTTGGACGAGAGGTCTTTGACTGCGTAGCCAAGCCCGAAGGCGAGGGTGGCGCCCGCGAGGACGAGAAATACGAGGACGGCGCCCCGGGCAAGGCGTTCGGCGGCGCCCGATTGGCGCAGAGGAGTTTCCATAATGTGAGTGGGCCGCCTTTCGAACGTGGCCGGTGGGCGAGTGGCTTCGAGTGTACAGCCCGGCAATTTTCGCCAGCAATTTGCTGGCTTACCGCTCGTTTACTCCGCTGCAACGCCCGGCGGTGCGAGACAGGCAAATTCAGCCGGTTCGGCGACCACGAATGGCTCACGCGGGCTAGCTTTCCACACCAGCAAGCGATCGGTCGCGTCTCCCAGCGACGCGCTGACCCCATCGCCCGGCAACCGGCCGCACGAAACGAACAGGCTGCCATCCGGCGACCACCCCGGGTGCGACAGCCGGTACTGGTCGAAGAAGGCGAGCGACGTGCGCGTGTCGACCGACGGGAAGAACGCTTCCGTCGCTGCCACCGTCCGGCCGTCCGGGTCGCGCAGGTGGATCGCGAAGCGGCCGTCGGCGAAATGCGATGGTGCGAACGTGGCGAGGCGGTCGCCCGCGGGCGACCAAGCCATCGCCGCGACGGGGCCCCGTGCCAGCAACCGTGGTTTTTCCGAGCGCTCGAGGTCCAGGTTCAGGATCGTGTCGAATGCGCCGCCTTCGGGGTGCTGGCTCACCGCGAGGGTCAGCTCGGTGGTTCCCGGACGCCGCATGAACGCCGCCGCGCCGGGCAGGCGGGCCAGTTGCCGCTGCCCGCCCTGCAGGCCCGCAGCGACGAGCAACGCCCCGGGGTCGCCCGGCACGACGAAGATCAGCTCGTCGCCCCTCGGCGAGAAGGCGGGGGTACGAAACCCTGCCGCGCGGTCCGAAATGCTGGTCTGGCCGCCGCCGGCTGCAACATCGAACAGCACGAGTTCAGCGCCGGCGTGGACCGCGAGCAGGCGGCTGTCGCCGCTCCACGCGGCGAACAGTGGCGCACCCACGGCCACGGAGGTGACGCTGTCGCTGCCGTCCCGGCGCACGAGCGACAGCGTCAGGCCATCAGCGCCGGGCGCGACCACGCTCAGCCATTCTCCATCCGGTGACCACATGCAGTAGTGCGGGACGCGCGGCGCGATCACTGGCGGAGCGCCCTCGGGCACTTCGAAAAGGAGCGTACGGGCGCCAGTGCCCGGGATGACGGTCTCGACTGTGCTGCGCACGCCGCCCGCCCGCGGCGTGAGAATCGACGCGGCGATCAGGTCGTGGACGGGGTTCCAGGCAGGCCAGAGGGCGTTGGCGCCGGTGTCGGACCGCTCGCGGCGCTCGCCGGCGAGGGAGTACGTCGCCAGGCGTCCGGTAGGCTCGACCGCGGCGAGCTGCAATGGTGGTGTCATTCGGCAGTTGGCACCCATCGGCGCGTCGCATGGACCGCGCCCGGCACAGTCTACACCCGCCTCGGGCGGGCCAATCGATCTTGGCGCCAAAACGGGGCCTGCTTGCGCCGGCCCCGTGTGTTTGGGTTGGTGGAGACGCGGGAGAGTTGAACTCCCGGTCCAGAAAGGTTCAGCTCCGGATTGTCCTACAGGCTTTCCCACCAGTTGGGTCTCGCCGGGGGCTGCAGCGGTGATCCCCACGCTTCCCGGCCAGCCGATAAGTCTTTCGCTGAGCGCATCGGCGTCCTTCAGCGGCATCCCGGCATTGCAGCGCCTGTTCCCAACCCCACCGGGCCGAGGGTCGAGACAGACGTCGCCGCTATTTAAGCGGCGAGTTGAAGTTGACGATTGCCAACTATTTTTGGTCGCCTGATTAACGAGGGTGACAACCAACCTCGGCCTGCTATCCGGCTACCTGGCCCCCTGTCGAATCCTTTCGTCCCCACAAGTTTGCAGGCCGTTTCGGCCCGTACTGGCATTATAGCACAGGCGTTCGTCTCGCGTGGGAGGCGAACGCCTGCGCAGTCCCGTTAGAGCCGCTCGATGATCGTGCTGATACCCATGCCGGCGCCGATGCACTGGGTGGCGAGCCCGTAGCGGCCGCCGCTGCGGCGAAGCTCATGGGCCACGGTCAACACGAGGCGCGCGCCGGTCGCCCCGAGCGGGTGGCCGATGGCGATGGAGCCGCCATTGACGTTCACCTTGTCGATGGAGATCCCGAGCTCCTTGCACGACGGGATCACCTGCGCGGCGAACGCCTCGTTGAACTCGACGCGGTCAATTTGATCCGCGGTAATGCCGGCGTGGCGGAGCGCCTTGTTCGTCGAGGGGATCGGGCCGAGACCCATCACCTGCGGCTTCACACCCGAGATGCCGAAACCGATGATGCGGGCGAGCGGCTCGAGGCCGAGCTCCAGGGCGCGTTCCTCGCTCATGATCAGCGCCGCGGTGATGCCGTCGTTGGTCGGGCAACTGTTGCCGGCGGTGATCCGCAGCTCAGCGCCTGTGGGGCTGACGATGCCCTTTACGGGCGGCAGCTGGCCCAGCGTCTCGATGTTCGTCCCCGGGCGGATGCACTCGTCGCGGTCGAAGATCACGGTCCTGCCGCGCTCGCCTTCGACCCAGTTGCCGTTCTCATCGAAAACCGGCTCTTCGACTTCCAGCGGGATCACCTCGGTGTTGTAGAAGCCGGCCGCATAGGCGGCCACAGCCTTGCGATGACTATCGACCGCGAACAGGTCCAGCTCTTCGCGCGTGAGGCCGTAGACCTCGGCGGCGTTCTGCGCCGTCTGCGTCATCGAGAGGACGGGGGAGTAGTCGAGGATCTCGTCGGGGAAGGCGACGCTGAAGTCTTCGAAGTGGTTCTTCGCCATGTTGCGCTGGACTTCGTTCTGCTCCAGGCGGCGCCTGTTGAATTCGGTGATGCGCGTCGTCTCGCCGCGAGGCCCGCCGCCGAGCTGGCGGCCCATGCGCTCGATACCCATGGCGATCCCGCAATCAGTCGCCCCGACCATGATGGACTGCGCGACGCGGTGCAGGGTCTCCATGCTGGAACCACATTGGCGGTTGCTATCGACGGCGGAGATTTCCGCGGGCAGGCCCGCGAGGCGAGCGACCACATCGGCGCCGATGCCGGAGAGCTCGCCCGCGCCGCCCACATTCCCAAGCGCGATGTCTTCGATCAGCTCCGGCGACACCTTTGGGTTGCGCTCCAGCAACCCGCGGATGATCTGTGCGCCCGCCTCGTCGAGGCGCGTGGCGACGAGCTTGCCCCGCCCACCGCGGGCGAACGCGGAGCGTGCTCCATCGACGATGACAGCGTTACGAAGTTCCAACGACATTCCTTCTGGCGGGCACGTTCCGTGCCACGTATGGAGATGCGCCAATCATAACCACCGGCGATGGCAATATGCGACTCATCCGCCGGCCGCCTCAGTTCGGGTCGCGCGTCTGCCGGAAGCGGCGACGTGTCTTGATTGTGCCCTGGCTCTTT
Source organism: Chloroflexota bacterium (assembly GCA_016191435.1). Lineage (GTDB taxonomy): Bacteria > Chloroflexota > Dehalococcoidia > Tepidiformales > Tepidiformaceae > Amarobacillus. The sequence goes on from JACPOQ010000028.1 coordinate 72,330, forward strand.
GGCACGACCGAGAGGCTGCCATCGACTTCGAGCACGCAAAGCTCACACTCCTCGATGCTCTTGATACCGTGCTCGCGCATCGCCTGTTCGAGTTCGAGGAGGTCGACGCCTTCGCGTCTCATGGCGCGTTCGATGAGCTGCCCGCCGGAAACGAGCACGGCCGGGCTGCCTTCGACCGCGCGCCGAAAGATGGGGACAGATTCGTTGATCCGTGCGATTCCGAAGTTCACGGCGAGCAGCACGGCCGCTGCCAGCAGGCCGCCGACAAGCGACGTATCGGGGCCGACCATCGCGTTCTGGACGGCGTTCGCGATCAGCAGGATGAGCACCAGGTCGAAGGGCGCCATTTGCCCGATCTGGCGCTTGCCGGTGAGGCGGAAGCCGGCGAGCACGGCGGCATAGACTACCACGGTGCGGATGATGATCGCGTACCAATCGGTGCCGGGGTCGAACACGTGCGGATAGTAGCAGAGGGGTTCGCGGCGAGCTGCGCGGCGGAAGAGGCGCAGCACCGGCCTATAATCCCGGCCATGGCTGCCGAGTTCCTTCGCGCGTTACCGATCAGCCGGCGCCTGGGAATGGCGCTCGGGATGGTGCTGTTCACCCTCGCCTTCGGGACCGCCGGCTACATGGTGCTTTCGGGCATGCCGTTCATGGACGCGCTCTACCAGACAGTGACGACCGTAACGACCGTCGGTTTCCGTGAGTTGGCGCCGTTTGGCGCCGGCGAAAAGCTCTTCACGATCGTGCTGATCCTCACTGGCGTGGGGACAGTGCTTTACACGCTCACGCTGGTTGTCCAGGAATCACTCGAAGGCGATGTGCGCACGCGCTTTTACCGGAGGAGGAAAGAATTGGAAATCGAACGCCTTCGCGACCACTACGTTCTCTGTGGCTTCGGCCGTGTGGGCCAGGAGATCGCCCGCGAACTGCGGGAGCGCGGCCAGGACTTCGTGGTCATCGAGCAGACAGCGGAGCCGGCCGAGCGGGCACGGGCATTTGGCTACCTCGTGATCGACGGCGATGCCTCGGAAGAGCGTGTGCTGGTCCAGGCAGGCATCGGAAGCGCCCGGTGCCTCCTCGCGGCGAGTGACAGCGACGCCGGCAACACCTACATCACGCTCACCGCGCGCAACATCAATCCCGGCCTGTTCATCGTCGCGCGGGCCGCATATCCACATAACGAAGAGAAGCTCCGGCTCGCGGGCGCCGACCGCGTGCTCTCGCTTTACAGCCTCGGCGGGCGGCGGATGGTGTTGCTGGCGCTCCAACCGTTGGCCGCGGATTTCATGGACACGATCGCAAGTGGCCGTCACGGCGACCTCGTGCTGGCCGAGTTCGAAGCCAACCGGGACAACGGACTGGCCGGTCAATCGTGCGGTGAACTCTTGCACGGCGCCCGGAGCGCGACGCTCCTCGGCATCCGGCGGCGCGGCGGCGAACTCGTCGTCGGGCCCCGCGCCGCCGACATCCTCGCCGATGGGGACATCATCATCGTGCTCGCCGAGGAGCGCGAGATCGCCTCGCTGCGTATGCCTGCCGCCGTCCCTGGCAATCGCGGCTAGCCGGCAGGCGTGGAGCAGCCGGCGATCGGCCGACCGCCCGTCAGCGCCAGCAGGTCCGCAACGGCAAGGCGCACGTCGGCGCCGCGCTGACCGGCGCTCACCAGCAGGTGTCCGAGCGTCAGCGCCCGCGCATCGATGAAAACAGGGAAGCCCTTCCCCAGCAGCGCCAGTGCCGAGATGCCGCCGACCTGCAGGCCGGTGTAGCGCTCGGCGTCTTTGTGGCTGGCCATGCGCAGTTTCTTCGCGCCGATGGCGGCGGCGAGCGCCTTCAGGTCGACTTCGCAATGGGAGGGCATGAGCACGAGGTTGGGCCGTCCCTTCGGCGGGTCCGATTCAACGACGAGCGTCTTGTAGACCGCCGCGGGCGGCATGCCCGTCTCGCGGGCCACGAGCTCCGCCGAGCGGATTGCGGGGTCGAAGGTGAACAGCTCGTGCGCGATGTGCCGCTGTTCGAGGATGCGGACGGCGAGCGGCTTCGCGGCCATGGCTAGATGTGGTTCGTCACGCCGCCATCGACGTGGAACGTCTGGCCGTTGAGGTAGCCGCCCGCATCGGAGGCGAGCAGCACGGCGAGCGCCGCAAGCTCATCGGCGTGGCCGAAGCGGCGCATGGGGATGAACCGCAGCAAGCGGTTGGCGCCGACGTCATCGGGTCCGCGGCCCGGCGTCCAATCCATCCAGCCGGGAGCGATGCAGTTCACTGTCATGCCGCGAGGCCCGAGCTCCTGGCTGAGCGCCATCGTCAGGCCCGTGACGCCCGCCTTGGCCGCGGCGTATGCGGAGACGTTTTCCAGCCCGCGCTCGCCGAGCATCGACGTGACGAAAATGATGCGGCCCGGCGCGTTGCCCGGGAACTCCCGGACGAACGAACGCGCAGAATAGAACGCCCCGGCGAGGTTCACCTGCAGGATGCGCCCGAATTCGGCGTCCGTGATCTTTTCGATCGGCTTCGCGAGCGGGAGGTCGGCGTTGAAGACGAGGACCGTGGGCTGCCCGAACTCCTTGCCCAGCTGCTTCAGCCCCACCTGCACGTTCGTGGGCAACGTCACATCCCAGCCCTGGGCGAACGTTGCGCGCCCAAGCTTCGATACCGCCTTCGCCGCGTTCTTCGCCTCCATCACCTCGTCGCCATCGAGCGTGCCCGACGCCACCGCGACATCCGCGCCGGCTTCCGCGAACCCGAGCGCGATCGCCCGCCCGGCCGCGTTGGCGAAGCCGACGACCAGCGCCTTCTTGCCTGCCAGGTCGAAGCCGGGCTTGCGCTCCCAATCAGCCATTGCCGACCGCCGCTTCGCCGTGGCCGACGGGCGCGATTCCGCCCGCAAGGCCGCCGCCATCGATGACGAACGACTGGCCCGTGACATAACTGGCGGCGTCGGAGCAGAGGAACACCGCCAGCGGCCCCATCTCCCATGCCTCTCCGAGACGCCGCGCGGTGTTGAACCGGCCGCGGGCAGCGAGGGCGTCACGCTCCGCCTGGGTCTCGGCGGGGTGCTGCGCCAGGAACCCCGGGACGATGCAGTTCACCCGGATCCCGTCGTCCGCGAGCTGTGCCGAAAGGGTCTTCGTCAAGGCGATGACGCCCGCCTTGGCGGCGCCGTAGCCCATCCCCACCGGGTACGCACGCATGGCCGTGCCGCTCGCGACGTTGAGGATGACGCCGCCGCCACCGCGTTCGCGCATGTGCCGCACCGCCGCGCGGCTGCAGTAAAAGGCGCTGTGGAGGTTCACCGAGATGGCGTCCTCCCAGTCGTCGTCGCTCAGGTCCCATACCGCCGCCCCGGCCCCCTTGCGGTCGCCGATGCCCGCATTGTTCACCATGATGTCCAGCCGCCCGAACCGCGCGGTCGTGGTCGCGACCATCGCGTCGCATTCGGTGCTGGATTGCACGTTGGTGGGCACAGCGAGGACGGGCCGCCCGGTGCGCGATTCGATGAACGCGGCGGTTGCCTCGAGCTGCGAAGGCGTGCGGCTGGCGATGCAGACCTCCGCGCCGGCTGCGGCGAGCGAGAGGGCCATCTCGCGGCCGAGCCCGCGGCTCCCGCCCGTCACGATCGCCACACGCCCATCGAGCCGTAGCTTCTCGAGGACCATCGTCTCCTCCCGTACCGACAGCCTACGCCTCGGACGCGGCCATGGCGCCGCCCCTTACGGTACCGCGATATTGAAGACCTGTGCCTTGCCGACAACGTCGCCGATCTTCACGCCCGAATCGAAGACCTGGCCGTTCACGAGCACCCCGATCGCCGCGCCCGATTCGTTGGAGCAACCGGCGGCGCCCGCCCAGTAGTCGACGCGGTAGCCGCCGGCGGCCGCGGTCCGGCTTGCGAGCCCGAGCTTGCCGCCGAGCACCATCTGCACGATGGTCCCGGCGGGCGCGGGGGCCCCGCCGATAGTCAGCGTGCCGATGACCGAGTTTGGCGGGGTCGAACCGATGTTCGGTGGCGGGCAGTACGCCGGGTCCGGCGACGGCAGCGGCGGCAGGTTCGACGCCGGGTAGCCATCGGCGGCAACCATTGGCAGCGCCACGCGGTTCGTGAGCGCCGGATCGGCCGCCGCCGCGAACGACGCGGCGAACAACAAGGCGGAAACGGCGGCCAGGCTGGCTGCAGCGGCGACAAGCACTCGAAACAACATTGGCACTCCACACAGATGGGCGAGAATCCTCGCCGCCGCCAGTTTCATTTGCGAGCTTTTCCCAGTCCACTGCAGGCCCTTTACGGGCATCCGATCGATGCCCCGGAACCGCCGCCGGGCGCCGCCGGGTTGCCCCGCCGCGCGTGTGCCGTAAGATCCGCGGCTATGGCCCACGAAACCGCGCTCGCCGGTATCCGCGTCGTTGAATGTTGCGGTTGGAACGGCGTCTTTGCCGGCCGCATCCTCGCCGATGGCGGCGCCGAGGTGGTCCGCGTCGTGCCGCCTGCCGGCGACCCGCTGGACAGCGAGCCGCCATTCTTCGGCGATACGGCCATATCGATCCAGGCGGCCTGGTATAACGCCGGAAAGCGCGTGGTGACCATCGACACGAGCACAGGCGCCGGCCGTGGCCAGCTCCTCGAGCTCGTCGCAGGTGCGGACATCCTGCTGGAAGACTGGACGCCGGGACGCGAGCCGCTTTCGGTTGCGGAATTGGCGGCGGCCCAGCCGGCGCTGGTGCGCGTCTCCATCAGCCCGGTGGGCCGGGATGCGGTGGCCCCGCTGGTAACCAACGACCTCGTGGCGAACGCGCTCAGCGGGGCCGCCTCCGTCACCGGGACACCGGATACGCCGCCATTGACCGGCTACGGGAACCAGACGTACCACACGGCGGGCATGTATGCGGCGATTTGCGCGCTTGCATCGCTGCGGGTGGCACAGGCCACGGGCTGCGGCCAGCACGTGGACCTCTCCGCGCACGAGGCGCTCATCAGCTGCACCGAGCAGGTGCTGATGCAGTGGTTCCTGCCCTGGACCTGGCCGTCACGCATCGCGCCCCGGCAGGGCAGTCTCCACTGGAGCGGCGCCTACGCCGTGTATCCCGGCCGCACCGGCCAGGGGGTCATGATCACCCCGGCGATGCTGCTCATGGACGAAATCCTCCCCTGGCTCGAGCAGGATGGTATGGACCAGGGACTCGCCGACCGCGAGCGGTTCCCCGATTTGCTGGCGCTGCTTCCGGAGCTCCCCACCGTCATGCGGGTGCTGCGCGAGTGGACGGCGACGAAAGACCCGATGGAGTTGTTCTTCGAAGCGCAGGCGAAGCACCTGTCGTGGGGTCCGGTACTCAGTATCCCGGAGGTTGTCGAAAGCCCCCAGATCGAGGCCCGCGGCTACCTCAAGCCGGCAACGGTGCCCGGGTTCGGGGAAGTCCCCTTTCCGGGGCGCCTGTTCCAAACAGACCACGACGGGCCACATCCGGCGCCGCCGGCACGCGTTACCGTGAGGGACCTCGGCTGGGCCAGGCGCGAGCCGGTCCGGGCGCAGCCCGACCGGCTCCCGCCGGGGAAGCCGCTGGCTGGCGTCCGTGTGCTCGATTTCACGCACGTACTCGCGGGGCCATTTGGGACGCGGGTGCTCGGCGACCTCGGCGCGGACATCATCAAGGCGGGCACGGCCGAGCGCGCGGCAGGTGCGAACACCCCCGCCCACCCGTACTACGTCTGCTGGAACCGGAACAAGCGGAGCATCAGCCTGAACATGCGCTCCGAAGCCGGGAGAGCGCTTGCCCGCCGCGTCGCGGAGCATTCCGATGTGGTGATCGAAAACTTCAGCGCCAGCGTGCTGAAGCGCTGGGGAATGGACCGCGAAGCGCTCGCCCAAGCGAATCCCAGGGTAAGCGTCATCTCCATGGGCGGCATGGGACAAACAGGCCCCTGGCGCAGCTTTGTCAGCTTTGCGCCCACCATCCATGCGCTCACCGGCCTGACCTACCTCACCAATCCACCCGGCGAGCATCTGATTGGCTATGGGTTCTCCTTGACGGACCACCTGAGCGGCTTGGCCGGCGCCATCGCCGCGCTCGAAGCCATCCAGTTCAGCCGCCGGACCGGAAGCGGCCTCGCCATCGACCTTTCGCAGTACGAGGTGGGTCTCGGTCTCATGGGCCCGGCCCTGCTCGACCGGCTCGCGAATGGCACGGCGCCGGAGCCTGTTGGGAATCGTCATCCGTTCGCAGCGTGGGCGCCCCACGGCATCTACCGGGCGCAGGGCGATGACCGCTGGGCCGCCATCGCCGTGCGTTGGGGATGCGCAATGGCGCACGCTCTGCGGCGTGATGGGCCGGGACGCGCTTGCCGCTGACTCGCGGTTCGCCACGCATGCCGCCCGCATCGCCAATGAGGACGCGCTCGACGCCGCAATCGAGGCGTGGACGTGCACCCGCGACCGGTACGACATCCAGAACGCCTGCCAGGCGGCAGGCATCGCCGCCGGCGCCGTCCAGGACGCTGCCGACCTGACCGGGCGGGACCCGAACCTCGCCGCACGCAAGTTCTTCGGCATGGCGAGCCCCATCGAGGGTTGGGGCGAGTACGGCCTCGACCAATTCCCGGCGCTGTTCGACGGGCGGCGGCCGGATACATACGCCGGCCCCGGGCCGTTCGCCGCCGATACCTTCGACGTCCTGACCGAAGTCCTGGGCATCGGCGACGGCGAATTTGCGCAGCTCGTGGATTCCGGTGCGCTTTCCTGAGGAGGGCGGCCCCGCACGCATGGGCGTGCCGCTCTGCTACCCTAGTCGGCAGCCCGCCAGGAGATGCCCGTGACGCTTCGCCTCTATTCCACGCTTGGCCACGCGAAGCGCGACTTCCAGCCGCTCGTGCCGGGCAAGGTCAGTATCTATGTCTGCGGCGTGACGCCATACGACGTCACGCATCTCGGCCATGCGTTCTCCTACGTCCAGTTCGACACCCTGCGGCGGTACCTCACGTGGCTCGGGAACGACGTACGCTACGTCCAGAACATCACCGACATCGATGACGACATGATCATGGTCTCGAAGCGCCAGGGCGGGCGCCCGATCCCCGAAATTCGCGATGAGAACGACGCCATCTTCCGCAACGACCTCGACCGGCTCAACGTGCTGCGCCCGACTGTCTATCCGTTCGCCACGGACCATATCCCGCAGATCATCGATTCGACGGCGAAGATTGTCGGACGCGGACGGGGCTACCAGGTCGGCGGCGATGTGTTCTTCGAAGCCGCGACATTCCCGAACTACGGGCAACTCAACGGCGTCACCATCGCGGAGCTGGCGAAGCGCGAGAACCCTGAATCGAAGCGGGAATACAAGAAACGCGGCCCGCTCGATTTCCTCCTGTGGCAGGAAGTGGACCCGGGCGACCCGAGCTGGGACAGCCCGTGGGGCCTGGGACGGCCGGGCTGGAGCATCGAATGCACGGCCATGTCCATGGCGCACCTGGGCGACCAGGTGGACATCCACGGCGGCGGGCGCGACCTCGTATTCCCGCACCACGAGAACGAGATTGCCCAGGCCGAGACGGTGAGTGGCGCTCACCCGTTTTGCGGCTGGTGGATGCACAACGGCATGCTGCAACTCGATGGTGTGAAGATGAGCAAGTCGCTGGGGAACCTCGTTCTCGCGCGCAACCTGCTGAAGGACTTCGAAGCGGACCACCTGCGCCTGTACCTGCTCAGCAACCACTATCGCGCCGACGCGAACTACACCGACGGCGAACTGCAGGCGCTGGGTGAGCGCTACGAGCGCCTCAAGCTCGCCGCCACCTCGGAGGGCGCGGCCGGGCCGGCCGAGGCTGGTGGGGCGCTAGCAGCGGAGTTCGGGGCGGCAATCGATGACGACTTCGATGTCCCGGCGGCGCTCGATGTGCTCGACCGCGCTGCCGTCCGCGTCCTTGCGGGGAGCGCGGCCCCCGGCGACGCCGCGACGCTGCGTTCGCTGCTGGCCATCCTCGGGTTCGCCTTCGCGGGCGCGAAGGGCCCGGCGACGGGCCACCTGTCGCCATCGCCGGTGTAAGGCGGGGCAGAGGCGGGCGCTACGGCAGTGCGAGCATCCGTTCGAGCGCGACAAGCGACCATTTGCGCGTGTCATCATCGACGCTGATTTCGTTGATGACGTGGCCCTGCGTGAGCCCTTCGAGCACCCACGCCAGGTAGGCGGGGTGGATGCGGTACATCGTGCTGCAGGGGCAGACCACGGGGTCGAGGCAGAAGATCGTCTTGTCGGGGTTCGTGTTCGCCAGGCGGTTCACGAGGTTGATTTCGGTGCCGACGGCCCACGAGCTGCCCGCCGGCGCTTCGCGGACGGCCTTGATTATTTTCTCCGTCGAGCCCACCTGGTCGGCGGCCTGGACGACTTCCCAGCGCGTTTCCGGGTGGACGATGACGTTGACGCCCGGGTGCTCGCGCCGCGCCTTTTCGATCTGCTCGACCGAGAAGCGCTGATGCGTGCTGCAGTGGCCCTGCCAGAGGATGACCTTCGCCCGCTCTATCTGTTCCGTGGTGAGGCCGCCGTTTGGCATGCGCCAGTTCCAGAGCACCATCTGGTCGAGGGGGATGCCCATCTCGTAACCGGTGTTGCGGCCGAGGTGCTGGTCCGGGAAGAACAGGACCTTGTCACCACGCGCGAAGGCGTATTCGAATGTCTTCGCGGCATTGCTGGAGGTGCAGACGATGCCCTCGCGCTGGCCCACGAACGCCTTCAGGCTGGCGGCGCTGTTCATGTAGGTGATAGGGATAACCTTCGCCGAATCGCGGAGTGCGCCGGTGATGTGGTCCCAGGCGGCATACACGTCGTCGGGGTCGGCCATATCGGCCATCGAGCAGCCCGCGGCCATGTTCGGGAGCATGACGCGGACGCCGGGGCGAGTCAGGATGTCGGCGGATTCGGCCATGAAGTGCACGCCGCAGAACAGCACATACTCGGCTCGCTCCTGGGCGGCGGCGTGCTGGGCGAGCTTGAAGCTATCGCCCGTGAAGTCGGCGTACTGGATGACTTCGTCGCGCTGGTAATGGTGCCCAAGGATGACGAGGCGCTCGCCCAGGTAGGCGCGCGCGGCGCGGATCCGGCGCTCCAGCTCCTCGGGAGAGACGGCGAGATATTCCCGTGGGATGTCCTGCTGCCAACTGATGAAGGCCTTCTCCTCGACGAGCGGCACAGGGATGAGCGCATCGGTCGGGCAGGTGTCCGGGTCGTTGTATCGATTCAGGAGCATTTCGCGGCCGGGGACGCGGTGTTCGATGAGCGTTGTCATTGCGCGTAGACCTTTCGCACTGAGGGCCGGGACTTAGTGTCATGGTAACACTAACTCTTTCTACCACACTGCCACCGAGCCCAGTTCGTGTCAACCGCACACGAAGTGCCCATAGGCCTTCTTCACGTATCAATCACGGCCGGCAAACGGCCAGGAGCGCGCCCAGGCCACTGCTCCGGGCGCACGAGGCAGACAGGCGGCCCCTTTCGAGGCGCATTCGATATAGTACTGATACGCCCGGCCGGGCCGATGCGAGGTTCGCTCCTGAGCAACACGTTCGACGGCCAGGACGACTTCGATGCCGCCTACGAAGGCACGCCAGAGTGGGATATCGGCGAGCCCCAGCCCGCGGTCGTCGCGCTCGATAAAGCAGGCCAGGTTGGCGGCGCCGTGCTCGATGTGGGCTGCGGGACGGGCGAGCACGCGCTCTACTTCGCCCGTCGCGGCCATTCAGTGCTTGGCGTAGATATCGCCGCGCGGGCCATCGAAAAGGCGCGGGCGAAGGCGGATGCGCGAGGCCTGCGCGCCGAGTTCATTGTCTGGGACGCCTTCGAGTTGGACCTCCTCGGTCGCGTCTTCGATACCGTGATCGACTACGGGCTGCTGCACCACTTCAACTACGCGCAGCGGCCGCGGTATGCCGCGAGCGTGGCGGCCGTGGTGCCGCCGGGCGGCCGCTTCCACGTCCTCTGCCTGCGCGCGGGCCACCATTCGCCGGCGCTCCCGCAGGGACTCACGCGGGGCGAGATGGAGGCGGCCTTCCGGGAGGGCTGGCGCATCGATTCCATGCGCGAATCCTGGATCGGGACGAGCGCCAACCCGAAGGGGGTCGAGGCCTGGCTGGCGACCCTGAGCAGGCTTAACCGGCAGTCGCGCCGCGTCTAACGCCGGGCGCAAACGCCCGGACCGTGTCCATCGCTCGGGAGCCACCGGCGCCCTCGGGGACGACCGGGAACAGCACGAAGCGGTCGATCCCGGTCGCGGCAAGTGCATCGAGCTGCGCTTCGCACCGGGCGACTGTGCCGATAGCGGCATGTTCCGCGGCCATGTGGTCGCTGATTTGGAGGGCCGCGCCCGCCCTATCGCCGGCGCGCCACCTCTCGCCGACGGCTGCCACCTCGGCGCCGAAGCCGTCGGCGGTGAACACCTTCTGGTACACCGGCGTGAGGCAGTAGCTGAGGAGTTCGCGCTTCACCATGAGCGCCACATCGTCGAACGTCTGGGTAATGCCGCTGCGGACGAACGCGAGGAGGTCGAAGTTGGCGCGATCCCGGCCGGCCCGGGCCAGCCCGCGCTCGATGGCCGCGACGGCCCGTGTGGCGTACTGGACCGTGGGGAAGTTCAGGATCACGCCATCGGCGATTTCCCCGGCGAGCTCCAGCATGCGTTCGTTTAGCGCCGCGAGGTAGATCGGGGTCGCCGAGTTCGCGCCGGCGCGGATAGAGGCGCCGGTGATGCGATATTGGCCGTCGCTTTTCACGCGCTCGCCGGCGAGGAAGCGGCGGACGAGCCCCACGTATGCACGCGTAGTTGCCACGGGGCGCTCGAACGCCAGGCCGTGCCAGCCCGTGATGATGGCCGGTGTGCTCGTGCCGAAGCCTGCGATGATGCGCCCGCCGGACAGTTCCTGGAGCGAAGCGACAGTCATCGCCATGAGGTACGGGTCCCGCGCGTAGATGGGCACGATCCCGGTCGCGAGCTTCAGCCGCGAGGTGGCGCCGGCTGCCGCCGCGAGCACCGTCACGGCGTCCGGCCCCGAGACCTCCGTGACCCACGCGCTCTCGTAACCGAGCTCCTCGGCGAGTTTCGCCACTTCAACGTGGCGGGCGACGCTGCCGCCCGTCATCGCGACGCCGCCGAACTTCACGAGCCGGCCTTCTTCGGCACCATCACCTTGCGCCGGAAGTAGCAGACTTCTTCGCCGCGCTGGTTGAACCCGCGCGTCTCAACCGTGACGATGCCGCGGTCCGGCCGGGAGGCAGACTCCACTTTTTCGAGCACGAGCGTCTCGGCGCGGATCGTGTCGCCGTGGAACGTGGGCTTCGTGTGCTTCAGGCTCTCGATTTCGAGGTTGGCGATTGCCTTCCCCGAGACGTCGGCGACGCTCATTCCGAGCACGAGCGAGTACACAAAGTTGCCGACCACGACGTTCTGCTTGAACTGGGTCTCTTCCTCGGCATACCAGCGGTCGGAGTGGAGCGGATGATGGTTCATGGTGATGTCGCAGAAGAGGTGGTCTTCGGACTCAGTGATCGTCTTGCTGGGCCAGTGCTTGTAGGTATCACCGACCTCGAATTCTTCATAGTAGCGCCCGAATTTGTCGCGCCCATCGTATACGGCCACTGGAACCTCCATAGAAAGAGAAACGTACGGCGCGGAGAGTAACGTAAAACTTCCGTGTCCAACGCCGCCTCTTTGTTGCTTCTTACACCGGGTATTCTTTGACCAGGTTGCGTGCGATGACGATCTTCTGGATGTCGCTCGTGCCCTCGGCGATGATCATGAGGGGGGCGTCGCGGTAGTACCGTTCGAGCGGCAGGTCCTTGCTGTAGGCGACGCCGCCGTGGATGCGCATCGCATCCAGCACGACTTCCTGGCACATCTCCGTGGAGAAAAGCTTCGCCATGCCCGCGTCGAGGTCGCTGCGGATCCCCGAGTCCTTCTTGCGGGCCGCATCAAGGGTGAGCAGGCGGGCGGCGCGGATCTTCGTCGCCATCTCGGCCAGCCGCAACTGCTGCGCCTGGTGTTCGAAGATCGGCTTGCCGAATGCGTAGCGCTTCTGGGCATAGCGGATGGAGTCATCGAACGCAGCCTGGGCGAGGCCGACCCCGCGGGCCGATACGTTGATCCGGCCCACTTCGAGCGCGCTCATGATGTGCTGGAAGCCGGAGCCTTCGCGCCCGCCGAGCACCTGCGTCGCTGGGACCCGCGCATCATCGAAGGCCAGCTCAGTTGTCTCGACGGCCTTGTACCCGAGTTTGTCGAACTTCTTGCCCTTGGTGAAGCCGGGCGTGTCGTGGTCGACGAGGAACGCGGTGATGCCCTTGTGACGCGGCTCCGCGGTAGGGTCGGTTTTCGTCATGACAAGGTAGACCCCCGCCTTGTGGCCGTTGGTGACCCACATCTTCTGGCCATTGAGGACGTAGTCATCGCCGTCGCGCCTGGCCTGGGTGCGGATCGCCTGGGCATCGGAGCCGGCGTCGGGCTCAGTGATGCTCAAAGCGCAGCGGATTTCCGGCGCGACGAGGCGTGGGAGGTACTTCTGCTTCTGGTCCTCGGTGCCGTACTCGCTGATCGCGTAGCCAACGAGCACGTGCGTGTTGATGATGCCCGCGAGGCTCATGAAGCCGCGCGCGAGCTCGATGCAGACGCCGGCGTAGCATTCGAACGAGAGGTCGAGCCCGCCGTATGCCTCGGGGATCTTGATCCCAAAGAGGCCCATATCGGCCATGCCCTTCACCAGCGGATCGGGATACATGTCCGCGTGCTCGAACTCGGCAGCCTGCGGTTTGACCTCGCGGTCCACCCACGTGCCCACGTTCGAGACGACCTCCCGGGCGACGGGTTCGAGGATGTCGGCGGCGAAATCACGGGCCATGGTGTTTCCTTCGGTCGGCGAGGATGGGCGTCCGTCATTATGGGCGGGCGACGGCGTTCGGGCACGCCGGACCACGCTGTCCGGGCCGGACGACGCCCGCTTCGACTATTCACGCGCACCCGATGGCGACGTGCACGAACGATCTCCCGGCCGCCTCCCATGCGCTCGAATTGCGCCAGCTCACCGGCGAGTCGCCGGCGGGGCTACTCGCGCGTGGTCATGCCCTCGCGTTTCGCGCCGACGAGGATCGCCATGTTGCCGTCCGGGTGACGGTTCTCGTGCATGAGCTGATGGCACTCGCCGGTCTGGTCGAAGCGAAAGACCCGGCCGAGGCAGGGGTCGATCTTGCCGTCAACCACCAGGTCGTTGAAGGCGTAGGCCTGCTCGTCGTTGGCGAAGTGCGACCCCTGCAGCCGCTTCTGGCGCATCCAGAGGTAGCGCAGGTCGACGTCGGCGTTATAGCCGGTGGTCCCGGCGCAGATTACGACCATGCCGCCGCTGTCGCAGACAAAGACCGACGTGGGGATGGTGTCCTGCCCGGGGTGCTCGAACACGATGCGCGGGCTCTTGCGCTCGCCGAGGATGTCCCAGATCGCCTTGCCGAACTCGCGGGCGCCGGTGCTGAAGGTCTTCATGGGGTCCGCGTCTTCCCAATGGGGGAGGCGGCCCCAGTGGTCGAAGGCCTTACGGTTGAGGCAGCCGACTGCGCCCAGCCGGCGGCAGAACTCGTACTTGTCCGGCGAGGAGACGACGGCGATGGGCCGCGCGCCCGCGAGCTTCGCCAACTGGATCGCCATCGAGCCGAGCCCGCCCGCCCCGCCCCAGACCAGCACGACATCGCCTTCGCGGACGTTGTGCGGGGGCCAGCCGTGGAGCATCCGATAGGCCGTGGCGCCCACCAGCATGTAGGCGGCGGCGGCTTCCCACGTGAGGTGCTTCGGCTTCGGCGCGCACTGGTGCGCCTGCACTTTCGTGAACTGCGCGAACGAGCCCCAGTTAGTCTCGTAGCCCCAGATCTTGAAGCTTGGGCTGAACATGGGGTCGGCGCCGGCGAGCACGTCCGGATCGTGGACGTCCCACTGGCCGCAATGCATCACGACTTCGTCGCCAACGCGGACGTTCGTGACGTTTTCGCCAACCGCATAGACGATGCCGGAGGCATCGGAGCCGCCGATGTGGAAATCTTCCTTCTCGCCGACCTTCGTCCGCGCTCCGATGACGTCGATGGGCGAGCCGAGGGCGGCCCAGACGTTGTTGTAGTTCACCCCCGCCGCCATCACGTAGACCAGGGCCTCGTCGGGCCCGATTGCCGGGGTTGGCACGACTTCCCGCGCGAAGGCGCCTTCCGGGCGGCCAAAGCGTGGCTGGCGGATGACCTGGGCGTGCATACGTGGCGGGACATAGCCCAGGGGAGGCGCCTCGCCTAGGTCGTACAGTTCCTTGAGCGTGTTGATCGCCATCTGGTCCCTCGAAAGCCTGCGAGGCATACGCCACGCCGCGGATAGCAGCCAGTCTACTTGAGCGATCCAAGGGCGTAAATATCGTTGGCGCTGGAGATATAGGAAAAGACTATATCTCTATGACCTCACCACGATTTCCCGGTGTTCTCGCGCGCTTGTGTAGCACGCGTCGACGACTCGATGCGCCTCGAGCGCGGTGGCGAAGTCCGGAAACGACTGCTTGCCGGCCGCGACCGCCTGGAGGAACCGCAGGTCCTCGATCGCTCCGGTGCGGGCAAGCGGGGCCTCGCGGTCATCCAGCCCGAGGATGGCCGCGTACCGCGCGAAGACTTCCTCGGTATTGAGCTCGACCTCTGGACCGGTGCGGAGCTGGTAGCGGACCGGGCCGAGGAAGTCGTGGTCCGTTGTGAACCAGCCTCCTTCGAAGAACACCTCGAGGCGGCGCGTAGACGGGCGCTCGTCCATAGCGTGCCAGGCGGACGTGAGGGTGGTCTGGTGGCCGCCCTCGTGCTGGAACGTCACGAGCGCCACGTCCTCCACGCCCTCGTGCCCGCTGGTCACCCGCGTGTGGCAACGGACGGCGTCAATTTCGCCGAACAGCCAGCGGAAGAGGTCGATGTCGTGGATCGAGTGCTCGATGAGGGTGCCGCCGCCGGCGCGGGCAAAGCTGCCGCGCCAGTCGCTGGCGTAGTGGCCGCGGATGGGGAAAAACTGGTCGTCGCGCATGAAGGCGGTGAGCAGCGGGCCGAGGCCGGCGCCAGCCATCAACTGCTTGATCACGGTGTACGTCGGCGAGTACCGCAGGATGAGGCCCACCTGGTTCGTGAGGCCGCGGACGTTGGCTGCCATCGCGGCCGCTTCGGGGAGGGTCCTGGCCAGTGGTTTTTCGCAAAACACAGCGAGCCCGCGGGCCGCGGCTGTTCGCACGAGCGCGGGGTGCTGGTCGGTTTCGGCGCAGATGTAGACCGCCGTCAGCCGGGGGTCGGCGAGCAGCGCTGCGTTATCGCCGGTCACGAGACGGGCGCCGGTTATCCCGGCGAAGGACTGGGCCCGTCCCAGCTCCCGATCGCAGACGGCCTCATACGAGCCTTCGACGAGCCCGCTGCGAAAGACTGCGCGGACGTTCCGCGAGTGGAAGCGGCCAATGGTGCCGCAGCCGATGAGCCCAACGACGGGTGTTGGCATGCGCGCCGCCTCCGTGGTTTACAGGCATTTTACGGGCGGCTTGCCGAACGCGGGCGAGCGCTGCGGGGCGGGACGGAATACTCGGCGTGCGGGCCGGAAGGCCCGTCCCCGGCTCTCTGCCGGGCCCCGAGCCGCTCGCGAAAGCAAACACCTGGGGGCGCTAGTGTGAGGCTTGGGCGGGCGGCTCGGGGCGCCTCCGAGGTGTCGCCGTTCGCGATTCGGGCGCGGTCAACGGACTGGCGGCCGCGCCCCGCGCGCTTTTGTCCGGCGAGATCCCCCGTGCTATAGTGCCAGCGGTTTAGGGACAGATTTCACAAACGGCTTTCGGCGTGCTGCACGAATACGGCAACATCGGCATCCTCGCGATCATCGCGCTCATCTTCCCGGCGGGGGCGGTTGTCACTTCGTGGGCGATGACCTTCATGGGAATGAGGCCAAAAGTCTTCCAGGACCCGGTGAAGAAGGACACCTACGAATGCGGTGTCCGCACCGAAGGCGAAAGCCTCGTCCAGTTCAATTTCCGCTTCTACTACATCGCACTGCTGTTCGTGCTGTTCGATGTGGAAATCATCTTCCTGTTCCCGTGGGCGCTGGAGATGGCGAAACTCGGCTGGCGCGCCTACTTCGAAGGCCTCGGCTTCGTCGGCATCCTTTCGCTGGGGATCCTGTACGCGTGGCGCAAGCGCGCGCTGGAGTGGCGCTAGTGGCCACGCGGGTGTGGCCGGGCAGCGAGACCGCGGCCGCAGCGGAGCGGCTCGTGCCGGGTTCGGTCGCAAAATCCACGCCCGTGGCCTGCTACCTCAAGCCCGAAAAGCTGGTAGAGACGATGGCGGCCCTCCGCACCGACCCGGAGTCGGACTTCGTCCACCTCACGGACCTCTGCGGCGTCGACTTCTGGGACCACTTCGAGGTGGTCTACCACCTCCAGTCGTTCGAGAAGAACCAGTTCGCCACCGTGAAGGTCGAGGCGTGGGACCGCGAGAACGCCAGCGTCCCCAGCGTGGTCCCGGTGTGGCACGGCGCGTGGATGCAGGAGAACGAGGCCTACGACCTGCTCGGCATCCGCTTCGAAGGCCACCCGAACCTGTACCGCATCCTCCTCTGGGAGGGCTACCCTGGCTGGCCCCTGCGCAAGGACTTCCTCTCGATGCCCGGCGGCCTGCAGCCAGGCCTGAACGAGTTCGCGGGGACAGCGCGCCGCGCTGAACCGCCCGTGAGGGCAGTCGAATGACGAGCACGATCAAGACCGAGCCGTTCGTCATCAATATCGGCCCGCAGCACCCGTCTACCCACGGCGTGTTCCGGATCAAGGCGACCGTCGATGGGGAGCGCGTGATCGACGCGGAGATGGTCATGGGCTACCTCCACCGCTCGATGGAGAAGCTCGCGGAAGAGCGCACCTATACCCAGAACATCCCGTTCACGGACCGCACAGACTACCTCTCCAGCATGTCGAACAACCTTGGCTACTGCCTTGCGGTAGAGAAGCTGGCGGGCATCGGCGTGCCCGACCGCGGCAACGCGATCCGCGTGATCATGGCGGAATTCCAGCGGCTGGCCTCGCATTGCATGGCGGTGGGCGCCTTCACGAACGACACCGGAGCCTGGCAGACGCCCGTGATGTGGGCGTTTCGCGAACGCGAAAAGATCCTCGACCTCTTCGAGATGACGTGCGGCGCCCGGCTCACGTGCAACTACATGCGCATCGGCGGGGTGGCGTTCGACCTCCCGAAGGAATTCATGCCCGGCGCGCGCAAGCTCGTGCAGTCGTTGCCGGGGTTTATCGACGAAATGGAGGGGCTGCTCGTCGAGAACGAGATCTTCCTCGTACGGACGCGGAAGGTTGGTGTCTTGTCCCCGGAGATGGCGATTAACGCCAGCCTTTCGGGACCGGTGTTGCGCGGCTGCGGCGTCGCCTGGGACATCCGCAAGGCAGACCCGTACTGCGGGTACGAGCAGTACGACTTCGACATCCCCATTGGCTACCAGGGCGACAGCTTCGACCGCTTCATCGTGCGCCTTGAAGAGATGCGCCAGAGCGTACGGATCATTGAGCAGGCGCTGGACGCGCTCCCCGGCGGGCCGCATAGCACGCAGGTGCCCCTCGCGCTGCGCCCGCCGCGGGGCGAGGCCTATGGCCGCGTCGAAGGGCCGCGCGGCGAACTCGGTTACTACATCGTCAGCGACGAGGGGCCCTCGCCCTACCGCTTCCACATTCGCCCGCCGTCCTTCATCAACCTCAGCGCCCTGAAGGAGATGACCGTTGGCGGCTCTGTCGCCGATGCCGTCGTAGTGCTGGGCTCGATCGACATCGTCGTTGGGGAGATCGATCGCTGATGCCTCTCCCCATACTCGCAACGAACAACTGGTACGACTTTCGCGACCTCTCCAACTTCTCCCGCCTGATCCTGGAGAACCTCGACAAGATCCTCCCGCACGGGATCGTGTACGTGGTCGCGGTCCTGCTCGGCTTCGTGGCCAGCTTCCTGATCTTCGTCCTTCCCTCCCAGCTCATCGTCGGCGTGTACGGCGAACGCAAATTGATCGGGCGCATCCAGTCGCGCTACGGCCCGAACCGGGTAGGCCCCTTCGGGCTGCTGCAGCCGATCGCAGATGCGGTCAAACTGATGCAAAAAGAGTCGCTCATGCCGCTTCGCGGCGACGTGATCGTGATGAATATCGCGCCGCTGATTTTCGTGGCGCCCTGCGTGCTGCTGTTCGCGGTCATCCCCTTCGGGCCGCGCATGATCATTGGAAATATCCCCTCGGCGCTGATCTACTTCATCGCGGTTTCGGGCCTGCCCGTGCTGGCCGCCTTCATGGCCGGGTGGGGCAGCGACAACAAGTACAGCCTCTTCGGCGCGATGCGCATCGTCGCGATGTCGATCAGCTATGAAGTGCCCCTCGTCCTGGCGTTGCTCGGGGTCGTGCTGTTCACCGGCACCCTGAGCCTCCAGGGCATGGTCTTCTGGCAGCGAGACCTGAACATCTGGATAGCGTTCGCCCAGCCGCTCTCCTTCGCCATCTACTTCATCGCGGTCGGCGCCGAGCTGAACCGCACGCCCACGGACATCGCCGAGGCCGAATCCGAGATCGTGGCCGGCTATCTCACGGAGTACTCCGGCATGAAGTGGGGCCTCTTCTACGGTATGGACATTGGCTATGCGCTCGCCGCCTCCGCTTTCGCGGCGACCGTCTTCCTTGGCGGCTGGTCGTTCTTCGGGCTCGACAAGTGGGTCCCGCCCTGGCTCATCATCGTGACGAAGACTCAGCTCTTCTACATGATCTTCATCTGGACGCGAGGCACGCTGCCCCGCTTGCGCGTCGACCAGTTGATGGCGTTCGCGTGGAAGTTCATGCTGCCCATCGCCATCGCCAACCTGTTCGTGCTCGCAACCGAGCGAATGATGTGGGTCAGAGCCTTCGACGCCGACCTCAAGTTCGTCTGGGTGTTCGTGCCCATCAACCTGCTCTTCACGGCCGGGGTAGTGTTCGCCTGGGCGCGGTTCCTCGGGTATCGTCCCGAAAACACGCCCCGGAAGGCACGCCTTGTGAACCAGGCTGGCGGATTCATCCCCCTCGGTGGGGCAAAGGGAGAGACTCGGCCGTGAATGGCGCAGGACCCGTCATTGGCTTCTGGGCGCTGGCGGCGCTCACCTTGGTCGCCGCAGGCGGAGTCATGGTCTCGCGCAACCTGTTTCACGCGGTCCTGTTCCTCATCGTCTCGTTCGTCGGCATCGCGGGGTTTTTCGTGCTCCTCTCGGCCGAGTTCCTGGCGATGGCACAGATCGTTATCTACGTAGGCGCGATCTCGGTCCTGATCCTTTTCGCGGTCCTGTTAACTCCGCGTGCGGGCCGCGACAACGGCGAGACTGCCGTGTTCCCCGCAGCTGCGCTGCTTGCCGTCGCGCTCGCCGCCGTCTTCCTTTTCGTTATCTACGATGCGGACTGGGCGACCATCACCTCCTCGCCGGACGTCAGCGTCCAGGCCATCGGCGATGCGTTGCTCGATATCTGGGTGGTGCCGTTCGAAATCGCTTCGGTCTTGCTGACGGCGGCGCTCGTCGGCGCGATCATGCTGGTGCGGACGCCGGAAGAGGAAGCCGAGGACGCGCTCGCATGAGCGCTCTCTTCCTCGTCACCATTGGCATCGAGAACTTCCTCGCGGTCGGCGCGCTGCTGTTCGCCCTCGGTTTCGCCATCGCGTTGAGCAAGAGGAACGCGATCGGCGTGCTCATGGGTGTCGAGCTCATGCTGAACGCCGTCAACCTGACGTTGCTGACGTTCAGCCGCTTCAGCCCCAGCGACCGGCCCGTCGCCGGGGCGACGTTCGTCGTGTTCGTCATCACCGTGGCCGCCGCCGAGGCGGCCGTGGCCCTTGCCCTTGCCGTTTCCGTCTACCGCAACCGCGACACCGTCGATGTCGACAAAATCAACCTGTTGAAGTCGTAAGCCTATGTGGGTCGAATTCATGAACGTGCGCAACGGCTACGTGGCCGAAACCTGGCGGGAACTCTTCGCGGCGGAGGGACTTTCCGTGCGTGTGATCCCGCCCATCGGCTACGGAGAGAAGGCGTCCATGCGCGAGCCCCGCACGTTGCATGTCCCGACCGGCAAAGCGCACGTGGCGCGCGAAATCCTGAGGAAGATCTAGCCGATGCCGTTTCTCGCCGCCGAACCGATCACGACGTTGGTGCCGTCGATCTCCGAAGGCATCCTTTGGGCCATTGGTGCGAGCCCCTTCGCGGCGTTCGTCGTCATCGCCCTGAGTTACCGCTGGTTCCCGAAGATCGCCGGCTACCTCGCCATCCTCGGGGTCGGCGCGGCGATGGTGCTCGCTTACGTTACGCTCTTCAACGTCATCGATGCCGATGGTGGCATCGCCCAATACACGCACGAATGGTTCCGGGCCGGCTCGCTCGTGGTGAATCTTGGCGTGCGCGTGGACGGCCTGACGGCGATCATGCTCGTCGCCGTCACCACCGTCTCGTTCCTGGTGCAGGTGTATTCGACAGGCTACATGGCCGGCGACCCGGGCATTGGCCGTTACTTCGCCTACATGTGCCTGTTCACGACGGCGATGCTCGGCCTCGTCCTCGCGGACAACCTGTTCATGCTCTTCATCTTCTGGGAGCTGGTGGGCCTCAGCAGCTACCTGCTCATCGGCTTCTGGTACCACCGGCCGGCGGCCGCGGCTGCCGCCAAGAAAGCGTTCATCGTCACGCGCGTGGGCGACCTCGGGCTGCTCGCGGCGATCCTGCTCATCTGGACCCGCACGCCAACGCACACTTTCGATATTGCGACGATCCAACAGGTGGCGGCGAATCACCAGGTGGCCCAGTGGGTGATTACGTGGTTCGCGCTGGGCGTCCTTGCCGGCGCCATCGGCAAGAGCGCGCAGTTCCCGCTGCACGTGTGGCTCCCGGACGCGATGGAAGGCCCAACGCCGGTCTCGGCGCTCATCCATGCCGCGACCATGGTCGTGGCGGGCGTCTACCTGGTCGCCCGTTTCTTCCCGGTGTTCGAAGCCTCGCCCGATGCACGGCAGGTGGTCGCGTGGGTCGGGGCGATCACCGCCATCATGGCCGCTTGCATTGCCCTCGTGCAGACCGACTTCAAGCGCGTGCTCGCGTACTCGACCATCAGCCAGCTCGGCTACATGATGCTGGCGCTCGGGGCGTTCGGGTACGCCGCCGCGATCTTCCACCTCTTCACAAACGCGTTTTTCAAGGCGTTGCTGTTCCTCGGCAGCGGCTCTGTGAATCACTCCACGAACACCTTCGATATGCGCAAGATGGGCGGCCTGCGCAAGGCCATGCCCATTACCTTCTGGACCTTCGTGATCGCCTCTCTGAGCCTGGCGGGCATCTTCCCGTTGGCTGGTTTCTGGTCCAAAGACGAGATCCTGCTCGACGCGTGGCGGGACAACCGGGCGCTCTGGGCCGCGGCGTTCGCGGGCGCCTTCTTGACGGCGTTCTACATGTTCCGCGCCATCTTCCTGACCTTCTTCGGCGACTACAAAGGCGGCGAGCCAGTCGACCACCACGACCCGGAAAACCACTTCCACGGCGACCCGGCCCACCCGCACGAATCGCCCTGGAGCATGGCCGGGCCCCTCCTTGTGCTCGCGGTGCCGGCGGTTGCGGTGGGCTGGTTCGCCTACCGCGACGCCTTCGCGGACTTCGTCAACGGTGCGCTGCCCGCCGTGGAGGAAAGCGGGAGCTCGTTCGAGTGGGGCATCGCCATCAGCTCGACGATCGTGGCGCTGGCCGGGATCGGGCTCGCTTACGCCGTCTACTACAAGGAGTGGGTCACCTCGAAGTCCCTCCGCGAAGGTTTCGCGCCGCTCACCATCCTCTTCGAAAACAAGTTCTACCTGGACCGCCTGTACGAGGACTTCTTCGTACGCACAGTCCTCCAGAGGGGCTGGAACCGCCTGCTCGAACTCAACGACAAGTACGTTGTCGATGGGATCGTCAACGGCACGGGGCAGCTCGGCCGCGAGCTGAGCCAACGCCTGCGAATCGTCCAGAACGGGCAACTGCAAACCTATGGCCTCGGCTTCGCCGCAGGCGTCATCATCCTCGTGCTCGCCGTCTTCACGGCGAACCCGCTCTAGGGAGAATCCATGGAACTGACGATCCTGACGTTTCTCCCCACCGCCGCCGCGGCCGTGATCATGGTGTTGCCCGAGCGGCTCGAACAGCGCGCCCGCTGGGTGGCGCTCGCCGGTTCGTTGGCCACGCTTGTCCTTTCGATCGTCCTCTTCTTCCAGTTCGACCACGGCGCCAGCGGATTCCAGTTCACCGAACGCCGGAAGTGGGTCGACATCGGGTCATTCAACCTCCAGTACGGCCTCGGCGTGGATGGGTTGAGCCTTCCGCTGGTGGTGCTGACAACCTTCCTCACCGTCGCCTCGACGCTTGTCTCGTTCAGCATCACCATGCGGCCGCGGCTCTACTTCGCCATGCTGATGCTCCTTTCGACGTCCGTGCTCGGCGTCTTCATGTCGCTCGATTTCATCCTCTTCTTCCTCTTCTGGGAACTCGAGCTCTTCCCCATGTTCCTGCTGATCTCAATCTGGGGCTCGGGGCGCAAAGAGTATTCGGCGACGAAGTTCGTGCTCTACACCATTGCCGGGTCAGCGTTCATGCTGGTCGGCATCCTCGTTCTCGCCTTTAGCGCCAACACCTTCGATATCGAGGTGCTCGGGCGTTCGAACTTCGTCGACACGATCATTCCCCTCCGCTGGGTCTTCCTCTTCCTCTTCATTGGCTTCGCGGTGAAGCTGCCGATCGTGCCGCTGCACACCTGGCTGCCGGACGCGCACAGCGATGCGCCGACCGCCGTCTCCGTGATGCTCGCCGGCGTCCTCCTGAAGATGGGCGGCTACGGCATCATCCGCATAGGCGTGACGATCCTGCCCGGCGTTGCGGATGACTATGGCATCTGGTTCGCTGCCATCGGCGCCATCAGCATCCTCTACGGCGCCTTCGTCACGCTCCGCCAGACCGACCTCAAACGGCTGATCGCGTACTCCTCGGTGAGCCACATGGGCCTCGTGCTGCTTGGCATCGGTGCTCTGGGGAAGACGAGCATGATCGGCGCCACATACCAGATGCTCGCCCATGGCGTGATCACCGGGCTCCTCTTCGTGATGGTCGGTCTCATGTACGAACGGACGCACACGCGAGAAATCGCGCGTCTCGGTGGGCTCGCCCGGCAGATGCCGCTGATTACCGCGGGGATGGTGTTCGCGGGCTTCGCGAGCCTTGGGCTGCCAGCCTTGCCCGGCTTCATCGCCGAGGTCACCGTGTTCCTTGGTTCCTTCCAGAAGTACGAGTGGGCAGTGCTGATGGGCATCTTCGGCGTCGTCCTGTCGGCCGGTTACATCCTCTGGACGCTGCAGCGCACCGTCTTCGGCCCCGTGCGGGCCGAGTGGGACAGTGTCACCGACCAGAACACGTGGTGGGAGCATTCCGTCGTCCTCGGCCTCGTCGCGGCGATCATCCTGCTGGGCGTGTACCCGGCACTCATGATGGACGTGATTGGTCCCGCGTTTGACCCGATCGTCGCGAGGTTGGGCTCGTGAGCGGCCTGGACATCGTCGGGCCGCAGTTCGCCGTCCTGCTTGCCGCGGGCGCGGTCCTCATGGTCGATGCGCTGATGCCGCAAAACCGGCGGCTTGTCCCCTACATTGCGCTGCTGGGCCTCGGCGCTTCGGCCATCTGGACCGGCACGTGGGTCGCCCGCGACAACTACCAGGAGGCCTTCCACGGCACGCTTTCGCTCGACCAGTACGCGGTGTTCTTCTATTTCCTGTTTGCCGGAATTACCGCGACGGTCGTGCTCGCCTCCATCGACTGGGTGAACCAGGAGGGCCGCGGCCAGGGCGAGTACTACGCGCTCGTATTGACCGTCTGTGCCGGGCTCATGTTCCTTTCGGCCGCGCGCGACCTTATCACCATCTTCCTGGCGCTCGAACTCTCCTCCATCCCCCAGTACATCCTCGCGGGCTGGGGGAAGGACCGCCGCTCGAGCGAAGCGGGCCTGAAATACTTGCTCCTGGGGGCCATCGCCTCGGCGTTGTTGCTGTACGGCATGGCGCTGCTGTACGGGCTCACGGGCACGACGCTGCTCCTGGGGATCGGCGAATTCGTGGCTTCGCCCGCCGGCGAAGCGAATCGCTCGGTGCTCGTGCTGGCGATGGCGCTCCTCATCGCCGGCTTCGGCTTCAAAATGGCCATCGTGCCCTTCCAGATGTGGGTGCCCGATGTCTACCAGGGCGCTCCAACGCCCGTGACCGCATTCCTCTCGGTCGGCTCGAAGGCAGCCGCGTTCGCGGTTGTGATCCGCATCTTCTTCGAGGCGCTGGGCGCGGACTTCCTCAGCAGCGATTGGGCGAACGTGTTCGCCGGGCTCGCCGCGGTGTCGATGACTGTCGGCAACGTCATGGCGATCGTCCAGACCGACATCAAACGCATGTTCGGCTATTCGTCCATTGCGCAGGCGGGCAACCACATGATCGGCCTCGCCGCCATATCGGTCGCCGGCGAACAGTTCACGCTCGGCGCGAGCGGCGTGCTGCTGTTCGTCGCGGCGTATGCGTTTACTAACCTTGGCGCCTGGGTCGCCATCATTGCCATCTCCCAGAAGATTGGCAGCGACCAGATCAAAGATTACGCAGGTATGTGGAAGCGGTCCCCGGTGCTCACGCTGGGCCTCGCCGTCTGTTTCGTTTCCCTCACCGGCATCCCACCGACGGTGGGGTTTTGGGCGAAGCTATACATCTTCAACGCCGGCATCCGCGCCGACCTGGGGTGGCTTGTGATTATCGGCGTCCTGAACAGCGTCGTGTCCGCGTACTACTATCTTGGTGTGGCGCGACAGATGTTCACCGGCGACGCGGAAGGTGCGGAGAAAGTGCGGACCAGCCCCTCGATTGGGCTCTCGCTGGGTGTCGCCACGTTCGGTGTGCTTGCGTTCAGCATCGTCCCGATACCGCTCATCACGGCCGCGCGCGATGCGGCCGACATCTTCGCGCAGCGTTAGGCAGCGTCGCTATGCCCTCCTACGACATCTCGCTCGAACTCGGGGTCGATGCGCCCGGCGTCGACGTTGCCGGTTTGCAGGCGCTGGCCGAGCGCGTGATGTCCGGCGAGGCAGTCGCGGAGGGCACGGCCCTGGCGATCCTCATCACGGATGACGACGAAGTGCGCGCGATGAATCTCCGGTTCCTCGGCATCGACGAGCCTACGGACGTGCTCTCGTTCCCGGACGAAGCCGACGACTTCGTGCAGGGCATGGCCGATGAGCCGCTGCTCGGCGATATCGCCATCGCGCTGCCGACGGCGCAACGCCAGGCCGCCACCGCCGGCCACGGGACCGAAGCCGAGCTCGCGCACCTCCTCGTCCACGGGATCCTGCACCTGTGCGGCTTCGACCACGTGAATGGCGGCGACGAAGAGGCACGCATGCGCGGCCGCGAAGAGCACTACCTCGGCGCGGACGCCTTCCACCACCACTGACGGCGCCGCGGCGCGCCGGTCTCGCACGAGTCCAGGTGCCGCCTCAGCACCCGGGACTCCGCACTCGAACGGCGTCTCGCTGTAAAGCCTGCCCGCGCATCGAAGCTCCGGCACATCTGTTCTATACTGGGACGACCACCGCGACTGAGGGATTCGTGCTCTACGGCAAATGGCGCCCGCGCGGCTTCGATGAGGTCGTGGGCCAGGACCACATCGTGACGACGCTGCGAAATGCGCTGATCAGCGGCCAGGTCGCGCACGCCTACCTGTTCAGCGGCCCCCGTGGCACGGGTAAAACAACCACCGCACGGATCCTCGCGCGCGCCGTGAACTGCGTGAACCTCGCGGGTGGCGAGCCCTGCAACGACTGCCCGTCGTGCCGGGCCATCGCCAACGGCTCCGCCCTGGACCTCATCGAGATGGACGCGGCCAGCAACCGTGGCATCGATGACATCCGGGAGCTGCGCGAGAAAGTCGGCTTCGCCCCCAGCGACATGACCCGGAAGGTCTACCTCCTCGACGAAGTGCACATGCTCACCGGGGCGGCGTGGAATGCGCTGCTGAAGACGCTCGAGGAGCCACCGCCGCACGCAATTTTCATCCTCGCGACCACCGAGCTGCACAACGTCCCGGCGACGATCCTGTCGCGCTGCCAGCGGCACGACTTCCACCGCATCCCGAACGAGGCGATCGTGCGGCGGCTGCAGTTCATCTGCGGCGAAGAGGGCTTCGATTTCCCGGAGCAGGGGCTGCTCCAGGTCGCGATCCAGTCGCGCGGCGGCGCCCGCGATGCGATTACGCTGCTCGAACAGGTGGTGGCGCGCTACGGGATTGCGCCCTCCACCGATGAAGTGCTCGAGGCCCTTGGGCTCGTGCACGACGTGCGCAGCGAACAACTCGCCGGCGCGATCGTCGATGGCGACCTCGCCCAGGCCCTGGACATCGCCCGCGAAATCGCCGATGACGGCATCGACGTGGCGCGCTTCACCCGCGAGACCATCGATATTCTCCGCGACGTGTTGCCACAGGTGCTGCGTGGCCGGCCGCGTGAGGATTCGGCCTACGGTGCGCTGGCCGCTAACGCGAGTGCTACTGGCGGCGCGGCCGCGAATATCGCGCGCGCGATCCAGGAACTGGCCAGGGCGGACTTCCGGACCGACCCGGCCAGCCCGGTGCCACTCGAGGTGGCGTGCGCTGCTTCAATTCTCGGGCCGGTGGCAATCGCTGCCGCAGTGCCGGCGGGGGCAGCCGTTGCCACGCCGGTAACCGCCGGGATGCCCGCGAACGGCCGTCCCGGGGTCCCGGCGGCGCGCGCGCCCGCGGGGGCCGGCACGCCAGACCCGGCGCTCACGCGCGAGGAGCGTTTCCTCCAGGACCTGTACGAGCACTGCAAGATGGCGAACACGCGCCTGGGCGCGTGGCTCAATGGCTCGTGCAAGGTGCTCTCCATGGACGGCGACGAGCTGGAGCTCGGCTTCTTCCTGCCCGTGCACATGCAGAAGGTAGACACCGATTGTCGTACCCTTGTGGAGGAGCAGGCCGAATTGCTGCTGAACCGGCCCGTGAAGCTGAAGGTGCGGCTCATCGAAAAGGAGCAGCAGTCTCGGCGCGCCCCTCGTGGCGGCCACCTGGCGGAGGCCGCGAAGGCGCTTGGCGCCGTGCCTGTAGGGAAGGACGACTGATCCATGGCGAAGAGCAGCGGTAATAACCGGTATTTGCGCCGCGGCGGTGGCGGCGGGCTCCCGCGGCCCGGCGGCGGTGGAGGCGCCAACCCCATGGCTGCCGCACAGGAGATGCTCGCGAAGGCACAGGAACAGCTCGCATCGCAGACGGTCGAGGGGACGGCCGGCGGCGGCGCGGTGAAGATCACGATGAACGGCGAACATAAGATCCTCGGTATCGCGCTCCAGCCCGAGGTTGTTGACCCCGAAGACGTCGAGATGCTCCAGGACCTGATCCTCGCGGCGGTGGGCGATGCACACGAGCGCGCCTCCGAGCTCCAATCACAGTCATTCGGCGCGATTACCGGTGGCCTGAACCTCCCCGGCCTGAACCTCGGGTAGCGCGATGTCCGAAGGCGCCGGCACGCCGGAACCAATAACCCGGCTGATTGAGGCGTTCCACAAGTTGCCGGGGATCGGCCCGAAGTCCGCCCAGCGGCTGGCGTACCACGTCCTTCGCACCCCACCCCAGGAGGCCGAGGCGCTCGCCGCTGCGCTTCGCGACGTGAAAGCCCGCATCCGCTTCTGCTCGGTCTGCCTGAACATCACGGAATCGGACCCCTGCTCGTACTGCCAGGACGCGCGGCGCGATGCGAGCACCATCTGCGTGGTCGAGCAGGCGCTCGATATCCTCGCCATCGAACGCATCGGCTTCCGCGGCCGTTACCATGTGCTGCACGGCGTCCTGAACCCGATCGAAGGCGTCGGGCCTGAGGAGCTGCACCTGAAGGAGTTGCTGCAGCGGCTTGGCAACGAAGAGGTGAAAGAGGTGATTATGGCCACGAACCCGAGCCTCGAAGGGGAGGCCACCGCCATGTACGTCCACCGGCTTGTCGCGCCCCTCGGCGTACGTGTTTCGCGGCTGGCGCGCGGCCTGCCCAGTGGCGCCGACCTCGAATTCACCGACGACCTCACCCTCTCTCGTGCGCTCGAGGGGCGCCAGGACTTCTAGCCATGGGCGAGCGCCCGCGCGTCTACAAAACCGAGGGCATCATCCTCCGGCGCCGCAACCTCGGCGAGGCCGATAGCATCTTCACGGTCTATAGCGATCGCGAAGGCAAGTTCGATGCTGTTGCGCGGGGCGTGCGAAAGGCGCGCAGCCATATGCGTGGCCACCTCGAACCGCTGACGCGCACGCGGATGATGATTGCCCGCGGCCGCAGCATCGACGTGTTCACTCAGGCCGAGACGGTGACCTCCTACCGCGCCATCCGCGAGGACCTCGAACGCGCGGCCGGGGCTGTCTATTGCGCCGAACTGGCCGACCGCTTCACGGCCGAGCACGCGCCGCAGGATGGGCTCTATGCGTTGCTCATCGACACGTTCGATGCGCTGGAAGCCGGCGCGCCGCTGCACACGGTGCGGTTCTTCGAAGTTTCGCTGGTCGCGCTCGCCGGCTATGAGCTGCAGCTGGATGCCTGTGCCCTCTGTGGCGCGCGCCTCCCGGAGGCCGACACGCTCCTTTCGGCCACGGCCGGTGGCCTTGTGTGCGGGCCGTGCCGCGCCGGCGCGGGCGGTGGCCGCGTGGTTTCGATCCGCGCCGTGAAGGTGCTTCGGCACGCCGGCCGCGCCGGCATCGACAGCTTCGCGGCCCTCGATCTCGGTGAGGCGCTCGCGCGGGAGTTGCAGGCGGCCCTCGGGGATGTCATTCGGCATTTGTTGGAACGCGAGCCCTCCGCCGGCCGCTTCGTCGATGACGTATCGCGGCTCCCGGTCGGTGCAACTCTGCCTTGACCTGCCCCTCGTGTAGAATGGCACGACATCCAGTCCGCGAGGCTATCCCGTGCCCCTGTACGAATACTTCTGTGAGCCGTGCAACGGCGTGTTCGAAGAACTACGCCCCATGCGCGAAGCTTCCGAGCCAGTCCCCTGCCCCGAATGCTACAAAGACGCGAAGCGCATCATGCCGACGTCGTTCGCCGCGTTCACGTTCCGCGAGGGCTATCCACGCCGCATCCCCGATGACGGCAAGTACTACCACCTTGGCAAAAAGGTGACCAAGCCCGTCACCAGCGGCCGCCCGAACGAGCACCCGGAAATCGACAAGCCCGAGCCCAAGAAGCGCAAACTCAAGGGCGAGAAGCAGGAGATCGCCGACATGAAGGAGGCGGCCATGAAGGAAGCCCTCCACGACTCCTCCGGCAACCTGGTGCAGCCGAAGGAAGTTGAGTCCATGGTCGAGCAGGGTCGCATCCTCCGCTAGATTCGTTCGCCGGGACGGAGACCGACAGGCCACGCCGTTGGCGGCGGGCCGTCCCGATTACGCCCGCCGCGCCGGCTTGCTTCCTCGCCACCAGCGGCCCTACCCTGTCGCATCCCCCGAAGAGACGGTGCCCCGTAAACGAACTGCATCTCAAATTGTGCGCGAGCAGCGAATGGGCGGAGACCGTCGAGCAGCGCATCATCCCGTGGGTGCTTGAGGATGTGGAACTCGGCGACGACGTGCTCGAGGTCGGCCCGGGCCCCGGCTCGACCACGAACGTGCTGCGCCACAAGACGCCTCGGCTAACGGCGGTTGAGATCGACGAAGACCTGGCGGCCTCACTGCGAGACCGCCTCGCCGGATCAAATGTCGAAGTGCTGCAGGGCGATGCGACCGCTCTCGCCTTTCCTGCCGGGCGCTTCTCTGCTGCGCTCTCCTTCACCATGCTTCACCACGTCCCGACTGCCGAGCTCCAGGATCGGTTGCTGGGCGAGGTGGCGCGGGTGCTGAAGAAAGGCGGCGTATTCGCCGGCATCGACAGCCGCGACGGCGACGACTTCCGCGCGTTGCACATCGGCGACATTTGCGTACCGGTGGACCCCGCGACGCTGGCCGCACGCCTGACTCGGGCCGGCTTTCGCGAAGCGAAGGTCGACACGAACGAGTTCGCCGTCCGCTTTCGCGCGAAGAAGTAGAGGGAGCGGCCTCTCAGCTGCGCCGGTTGAGGACGTGCTCGCCGATGCGGGCGAGGCTCGCCTTCGCCTCTGTCTCCGGCAGGTGGGCGATGGCCTCGTTTGCCCGCCGGATGTAGCCACGCGCCATCTCCATCGAGACTTCGAGCACTTCGGTGGCGCGCACCATCTCGATCGCTTCCTGGAGCCGCTCCTCCCGGCCGCGCTTTGCGAGGATGAAGCGCTTGATTGGGTTGTCGCGCGGGTAGCGCTCCAACAGCAGCAGCCCCGGGAGCGTGATCGTGCCCTCGCGCAGGTCGCTCCCGACGGGCTTGCCCATCTCGGCCTCGTCCCCGGTGAAGTCGAGGATGTCGTCAACCATCTGGAAGGCCATGCCGATGCTGTAGCCGTAGGTCCGCAACGCCTCGACCATGCCTTCGTCGCAGCCGCCGAGCAGCGCGCCGCCCTCGGTCGCGTTCGCCATCAGCGCGGCGGTCTTACCGCCGATGCGCCAGAGGTAGTTCTGGATGTCCTTGCCGACATCGAACGCGGCTGCGTCCTGGTCGAGTTCGCCGCTCGTCATCTTCATCAACGCGAGCGCAAACAGGCGGGTCACGGCGAGGCTGCCAGTCCGCGTGACCATCTCGGCGGCGTTGGCGAACATGTAATCGCCGAGGAGCACGGTCAGCGCGTTGTCGAACACCGAGTTCGCGGTCGGCCGCCCGCGCCGGCTGTCGGCTCCATCGACGACGTCATCGTGGACGAGGCTGGCGGTATGCAGCAGCTCGATCGCCGCGCCCAATGGCACCAGGCGGTTGAGGTCGTATTCGCCGAACGAGCCTGACAGCAGCACCAGCGCGGGGCGCAGGCGCTTACCACGGGCATGCAGGGCGTGGTCCAGCATGCGCCTCAGCGGCGCGAGGTCGACCTTCTTCGTCGATTCGAGCAGATCCTCAACCAGGACCATGTCGTCGGTGACTGGCCCATAGAGCGTGGCAAGCTGGGGTGTCTGGGTCACGCTACCGCCGCCTTCTCTGTTATCGATACGCCGAACAGCCGGCATGCGTTGCGGGTAGTGGCCAGGGCCGCCTCATCGGGGGATATGCCTCGTGCGGCCGCGAGCGCTCGCGCGGCTGATTCTACAAGCGCGGGCTCGTTGCGCTGGCCGCGCTTGCCCTGGGGCGGCAAGTACGGGCTGTCCGTCTCGATAAGCAGCGATTCCAGCGGCAGGCCGGCGGCGATCGCGCGGGTGTCGTGGTTCGCCGGGTAGGTAACGGCGCAGCTGAGCGACACGAGGAAGCCCAGGCCGGTGTAGCGGCGAGCCTGCTCGAGCGTGCCACCGAAGCAATGCATGACGCCGGGCACTCTACCGGGCCACGCCCGTTGCATCGAGCGGGCGAACGGCTCCAACTGGTGGAGAATCGCGTCTTCCGCGCCCCGGGAATGCACCAGGACGGGTTTCCCCACCGCCAGGGCCAGGTCAAGCTGGGCATCGAGCACACGGCGCTGATCCTCGGGCGCGGAATGGCCCCGGTAGGAATCGAGACCGATTTCGCCGACCGCGAGCACCTGCGGCAGCGCCGCCTGCACACGGAGCTCGTCCAGCATCCCAGCGGTCACGGTGCCCGCCTCGTGCGGGTGGTACCCGACCGTGGGAAACACGCCCTGGTGTCCCTCGGCGAGGCGTAGCACGCTCGCGTTTGAGCGCTCGTCGTAGCCGCAGAGCGCGATGCCGGCGACACCTGCCGCCTGCGCCCGGGCCACGGTCTCGGGCGCGTCGTCTTCGAACGCCTCATCGGTGAGGTGGCAATGCGAATCGAACAGGATCATCGCGCCGGGGCCCCAACGGGCTCGACTTCGATCTTCGTGTAGAGCGGCCGCGCTTCGCGCAGGTGGGTGCCTGCGGGCACGGGTTCGAATGCCCAGCCATGGCCCAGCACGGTGCCATCGAAGCCGAGGTCCTCGTGCAGCCGCCGAGTCGTGAACGGCAGTACCGGGTGCAGCAGGACTTTCAGCGCGTTGATGACCGTGAGCGCGGTCGCGAGCGTCTCCGCCGCGTGCACCCTGTCCACTTTGACGGCCTTCCAGGGCGCACGTTCATCGAGGTAGCGGTTCGCCGCTTTCGCCAGCGCCATCGAATCGTTGACGGCGTTGCGGAAGTGGCAGGCGTTGTATTCGGCGCCGACGGTCGTGAACGCCGCCCGCGCCTCCGCCATGATGGCTTCGCTTTCGGGTGCGAGCTCGCCCGTCGCGGGGACGATGCCTTCGAAGTTGCGGTGGACCATCGAGATCACGCGGTTCGCGAGGTTTCCCCAGGTCGCGATCAGGACGTCGTTGTTCGTGCGGATCAGGTCGTCCTCGGCGAAGACGCTGTCGCTGGTTTCGGGGAAGATCGTCGTCAAATAGAAGCGGATGGTGTCCGGCTCGTACACATCGAGGAGGTCCAGCATCCAGGTGCCGGTGCCGCGGGACTTGCTCTGCTTCTCGCCGGTTGGCATGTTCACATACTGGTTCGCCGGCACATCGTATGGCAGGTCCAGCCCGCCATACCCCATCAGGATCGCGGGCCAGATGATCGTGTGGAAGACAATGTTGTCCTTCCCGATGAAGTAATAGGAGCGCGTCGCGGGGTCTTCCCAGAACGGCCGCCACGCCTCCGGGTCGCCAGTGCGCCCGGCCCACTCGCGCGTCGCGGACAGGTAGCCGATCACCGCATCGAACCAGACATAGATGCGCTTGTCGTCCCAGCCTTCGACCGGGACGGGGACGCCCCAGCTGATGTCACGCGTGATGGCACGGTCCACGAGGCCTTCATTGAGCGAGCCAAGCGTAAAGTTGAGGACGTTCCGCCTCCAGTGCGCCTGCTTACCCACCCAGTCCTTGAGTCCCGCCTCGAGCTCTGTGAGCCGCAGGAAGTAGTGCTCCGACTGCCGGATGACGGGGATCGCGCCGGTCATCCGGCTCTTCGGGTTGATGAGGTCGATGGCGTCGAGCTGCGAGCCGCAGTTGTCGCACTGGTCGCCGCGTGCTTCGCCGTAGCCGCAGATCGGGCAGGTGCCCTCAACGTACCGGTCTGGGAGGAAGCGCTCGGCCTGCGGGTCGTACAGCTGGTCCTGGCTCTTGCGGTAGAGCAGATCCTTTTCGAGGAGCCGTAGGAACACTTCCTGCGTCGTCGCGTAGTGGTTGTCGGTGAGCGTCGTGGTGTACAGGTCGTAGACGATCCCGAGACGCTCCCATGTCTCGAGGATCTTGGCGTGGTAGCGGTCGACGATCTCCCGTGGCTCGACGCCTTCGCGGTCGGCGGTGACCGTGATCGGCGTGCCGTGACTGTCGGACCCCGAGACCATCACGACTTCGTTCCCCGCAAGCCGCTGGTAGCGCGCGAAGACATCAGCGGGCAGAACCGCACCGGCCACCTGGCCCACATGCAACAGGTAGTTCGCGTAGGGCCAGGCCACGCAGACGAGGATCCGGTCGGACAAAACGGGTGCTCGCGAAAGGGGAATCTGCCCAAAGTCTAGCACACAGGCCCGTCCCCGGGCTGTGCGCCGGGTTCCTCCCAGAGCGCATACGCCTGTTCGCGCGCGACGCCAAAGCGCCGGGCGGCCTCGGCCGCGGCCGAAGAACGCCGTGCCCCGGCACGCTGCATCTCGGCCATATAGGCCGCGAGGTCCCGCTCGTCGGCGCTCTCCGCGAAGCCGCTGACATCGACGACGACGGTGCATTCGCCGCGGGCGGTCGCGAACTTCGGCGACAGTTCCGAGGCCCGCCCGCGCACGACCTCTTCGTGCAGCTTCGTGAGCTCGCGGCAGACTGCGGTTTCCGGGTCCCCGAGCGTCGCCGCCACGTCGGCGAGTGCCTCGGCGAGGCGGTTTGGGCTTTCGAAGAACACGAGCACGCCAGCCGTGCTCGCAGCCGCCATCAGCCGCGCCTTGCGTTCTCCACGCTGCCGCGGGAGAAACCCGAGGAAGTGCGCATCGCTGCCTTCGAAGCCGGAGACCGACAGCGCCGCCGTGAGCGCGGAGGGACCGGCCACCGCGAACACTGGCACGCCGGCACGGTGGGCTGCATCGACCAGCCGCGCACCGGGGTCAGCGACGATGGGCGTGCCGGCGTCGCTCACGAGCGTGACCGCGGCCTCGGAGGCAATCTTCAGCAGTTCTGGGATCCGGCGCGCGACGTTGTGCTCCGTGAGGCTGGTGAGCTTCGCTGTGCTCCCCGCCGCGCGCAGGAGCACACGGCTCGTGCGGGTGTCTTCGGCGGCCACGACCGCGGCGCAACGGAGGATCGCAGCGGCGCGGGGCGAAAGGTCCGAGAGGTTGCCGATGGGGGTCCCCACGACATAAAGGCCCGGCGTTGGTGCAGGTTCAGAGGTTTCGCTCACCGCCGCACATAACCGGCCGGGCCACGCGAAACTCTGTTGACCCTCTTCATTTGGCCCGCCTACACTCGAATGATACACGCAGCCGCGAGGCTGGCCGCCACTCCACACGTCCCCGGAGATGCGCTGAATTGAGTACCGCTGTTTCCCTTACCTCCGCCGCCTCCGATGCACTGGAGCGCGGCCCTGCGCCGTTTGACCCGGATGGCCACGGGGCGCCGCTCTTCAAGCAACTTCGGCGCGCCTACGGTTTCGATGAGGTTGCGATCGTCCCCGGCAATTTCACCGTCAACCCCGAACTCGTCGAACTCGGCCTCGATATTGGCGGGCATCACTTCGATATTCCGTTCATGGCCTCGGCCATGGACGCCGTCGTCGACCCGAACTTCGCCATCGAGATGCACCGCGCGGGCGGGCTTGCGGTCCTGAACCTCGAGGGCGTCTGGACGCGCTATGACGACCCGAGGCCGATGCTCCAGGAAGTCGCCTCGGCCAGCCGCGACGAGGCCACGGCGATCCTCCAGACGGCATACCAGGCGCCCATGCGCGACGACCTGATCGCCCGGCGCATCCGCGAGATCAAGGACGGCGGCGCGATCGCCGCTGTCTCCGTCACGCCGATGTTGACGAAGCGGCTTGCGCCGATCATCCAGGAATCGGGCGCGGACCTGCTCGTCGTGCAGAGCACCGTCACGACCGCACGCCACGAATCGAACAGCGTCGAGGGCCTTCGCTTCGACAAGCTGTTCCGCGATATCCACATTCCCGTAATCGTCGGGAATACGGTCGGGTTCCAGGCGACGCTCGAAATCATGCGTACGGGTGTGGCTGCAGTCCTGATTGGGGTCGGGCCGGGCGCTGCTTGCACGAGCCGCGAAGTGCTCGGCATGGGCGTCCCGCAGGTCACGGCCACGATCGATTGCGCTGGCGCACGCGACTACTATTTCCGCGAAAGCGGCCGCTACGTGCCGATTATCACCGATGGCGGCATCCGCACAGGTGGCGATGTCTGCAAGTGCTTTGCGAGTGGCGCCGATGGCGTGATGATGGGCTCACCGTTCGCGGCCACGGCCGAGGCCCCGGGCCGGGGCTACCACTGGGGCATGGCCACTCCGCACGCGAATCTTCCCCGGGGCACGCGAGTCGCGGTCGGCGTGAACACCACGATCCGCAAGACGCTCTTCGGCCCGACGAGCCGCACGGACGGCACCGAGAACCTCGTGGGCGCGCTGCGGACGGCCATGGGCATGTGCGGATCGCACACCGTGCGCGAATTCCAGCAGGCCGAAATGGTGATCGCCCCCGCGATCAAGACCGAAGGAAAGATCTACCAGTTTGCGCAGGCCAACACGTAGCCTTCTCGCGGCACTTCCTCTCATCGCAGCGGCCCTCACACCGGGGGCCGCTGTTTTTTCGCGCGCGGCCAACGCTGCGCCACCGGTGTGCATCTCGGTGGTCTCGGATTCGCTGGCGCAGGCGGTGCAGGCCAGCAGCCTGATCGTCATCGCCCGCGTGACGGACGCGACGCCCGCCCGGTCCGCGCTGCTGCAACCAGAGGCGTTCCTCAAAGGCAGCGCCAGCAACGCGGGCATCCCGCTGGAGTACCCCCTCGACTCGTCGCCATGCCCGCTCGCGACGCTCCGGCCTAGCTCGCGCGTGTTGGTGTTCCTTGCCAGCCAGGGTGGGCAACCCGGCTGGCCCGGCACCTCGCAGGTGGTGGACCTGGACAATGCCACGGCGGTGCAGCAAGAGGACGGCGGCTTCGGTCCGAGCACCGAAGCCGCGTGGGTCTCGCGCGTGCGCAGCGTCACTGGCCAGTACGCGGTGCCGTCCAGGGGCGGCGATGGCGGGGGCGCGTCGATCGACTGGAACAAGACCATTCTCCCGGTAGGGGCGGCGATCGCGGGTCTGTTGGTGGTAGGGTTAGCCTTGATGCGAGTCTGGCACCGCATCGACCCAAGCTAGTTTGCGCGAACAGCCAACTGAGCGTTTCGCGACCCGGGCCCGGCCCGGCGTCCCGGTTTTCCCGGTGCGCCGCCGGGGGCGATACTGGAACTGCAACCTCGTTCGCCCTCCCGGAGTGCCCGCGTGCCCAAGCTTGTCCTTTCCTATTCGGGCGGCCACGATACGACGACCGCGATCAAGTGGCTCACCGTGGAGCAGGGATACGACGTGATCGCGCTGAACATCGATGTCGGCAAAAGCCGTGAGCAGCCGGTGGTGGAGTCGCGCGCGATGGCGGCAGGCGCGCTCAAAGTGCGCGTGATCGATGCCAAGGAGGACTTCCTCCGTTACTTCGCCTTCCCCGCCCTGGCCGCCGGCGCTGTCTACCAGGATGCCTACCCGCTCGCCACGGCGCTGGCCCGGCCGCTCATGGCGAAGCTGCTCGTCGATGTCGCGAAAGAGGAAGGCGCGACTGCTGTCGCCCATGGCTGCACGGGCAAGGGCAACGACCAGGTGCGCTTCGATGTCGGTATTATGACGCTCGACCCGGCGCTCGAAATCGTCGCCCCCACGCGTGAAAACGCAATGGCGCGCGAGACGCAGATCGACTACCTCAAGAAGCACGGCATCGATATCCCCTGGGGCGCGAAGGGGCCGTTCAGCATCGATGAGAACATCTGGGGCCGAAGCGCCGAAGCCGGCGTGCTCGAAGACCCCTGGCAAGAGCCCCCGCCAGAGGCCTACGAGTGGACACGGGCCGTCGAAGACACGCCCGCGGAACCGACGTACATCGAGATCGGCTACGAGCACGGCATGCCCACAACGCTCGACCATAGCACCGCCGGGCCGGTGGAGATCGTCGAGCGGTTGAACGACGTTGGCGGGATCAATGGCGTCGGCCGCATCGACCACGTCGAGGACCGCCTCGTGGGGATCAAGAGCCGCGAGATCTACGAATCGCCGGCCGCCGTCATCCTCCATACGGCCCACCGGTCGCTGGAGGCGATGACGCTTTCGAAGCAGCAGATCAAGCTCAAGAAGCACATCGCGACCGAGTACGCCGAGCTCATCTACAACGGGCTCTGGTTCAGCGCGCACCACCAGGACATCGCCGCGTACATGGCGAGCACGCAGCGCCACGTCACCGGCGCCGTGCGGCTGCGGCTTCACCGCGGGCAGGCGGTGGTGGTCGGCCGCTCCGCTCCGGGATCGCTGTACGACCGCGCGCTCGCCACCTATGATCGTGGCGACACCTACGACCAGAGCGCCGCGGTCGGGTTTATCAATATCTGGGGATTGCAGACGCGCGTGCAGGCGCGGAAGCAGCTGCTTTCGCAGCTGCCGGAGGCCCTGAAAATCGCGATGCCGCAGGGGGATGCGTGATGGTCGCCAATTCCGATATTCATGTTCGGTTCGAAGGTTTCGGGGTCGCGCCCGAGATCTGGGGCGCCATGCAGGCGAATTACCTCATCACCGCGCCGGGGCACCACGCCCGCGAGACGGCGGTGTTGCTCAACGAGCCGGCGGCGGCATTCCTCGCGGAACTGCTCGGCCAGCCGGACACCGAGGACTTCCGGCGTAACGCCGCCCGGCACGTCGGCCGGATGTGGGTCGAACGCCTGATCCGCAACGGCGAGCGCATCGCCCCGGCGATCACGATTTCGCGGCAGACCCTGGAGGCCGATCCTGAGTTCCTTGCCAACATCCGTGCTTCGCTGAACCCCGCCGCGGCGTGACCGTCGCTCTCGACCGCAAATGGTGGCACGACGCTGTCGTCTACCAGCTCTACCCCCGCAGCTTCCAGGATTCGGACGGCGACGGCATCGGCGACCTTGAGGGGATCATCCGTCGCCTCGACTACCTGAACGACGGCACGCCCGGTTCGCTCGGTGTGGACGCGGTCTGGCTTTCGCCGACGTTCCCGTCGCCAATGAAGGACTTCGGCTACGACGTTTTGGACTACCGCGGCGTGCACCCGGACTTCGGCGACCTCGCGACGATGGACCGGCTGATCGCCGAATGCCACAAGCGCTCCATCCGCGTGCTGCTGGATTGGGTCCCCAACCATACGTCCGACCAGCACCCGTGGTTCCTCGAGTCGCGCTCGTCGAAGGTCGCGCCGAAGCGCAACTGGTACGTCTGGCGCGATGAGAAGGCCGACGGCTCGTTTCCCAACAACTGGGTGTCTGCCTTTGGCGGACCCGCCTGGACGTTCGATCCCGCCACCGGCCAGTACTACCTGCACTCGTTCCTGGAGGAACAGCCGGACCTGAACTGGCGCAATCCGGAGGTCGTCGCGGCGATGCACGATGTGCTGCGCTTCTGGCTTGACCGTGGCGTCGACGGCTTCCGCATCGATGTGATGGGGATGATCGTGAAACACCCGGGGCTCGCGGATAACCCGCCGGCGCCCGGCTGGAAGCCGGGTGGCTCCGACTATGCGCGGTTCCTCTGGAGGAACAACCGGAACCACCCGGACGTCTACCCGGCCGTGCGCGGCATCCGCCGCGTGCTCGATGAGTACGCGGACCGTGTGGCGGTGGGCGAAGTCTTCGGCACAGCGGAGGAGGTCGCGGCCTACTACGGCGGCGATTCGCTCGATGGGCTGCATCTCGCGTTCAACTTCCAGTTCATCTTCGAATCGGAGGCGGACCGGCGGTTCACGCCATGGGATGCCGAGGCCATCCGCCGCATCGTCGCGAACGCCGAGCGTGCGCTTCCGCCCGGGGCGCAACCGTGCTGGGCCTTCGGGAACCACGACCGTTCCCGCTTCCTGTCGCGCCACAACCACGATGGTCACGGCTATGCCCGGGCCCGCGCCGCGGCCCTGCTGCTGCTCGGCCTGCGGGGGACGCCGTTCGTCTTCTACGGGGAAGAGATCGGCATGCCCGATGTCGCCATCCCCGAAAACCGGCTGCAGGACCCGGCCCGCTTCCGTTCGACCGGGCGCGACCCGGAGCGGACGCCCATGCAGTGGGATTCGAGCGAGGGCCGCGGCTTTTCCACGGCGGAGCCGTGGCTTCCCTACGGGCCGCTCGACATCAATGTCGCCGCTCAGGCGGACGACGAAACATCAATCCTTTCGCTCTATCGCCGCGCGATCTGGCTGCGAAAGCAGACCGCAGCCCTTTTGCGGGGCAGCCTGGAACTGCTCCCCGCGGCGCCCGGGATCGCGGCCTTCGCGCGCCGGGCGCCCGGCGCAAAGGCGGCCGTCGTCGTGGTCAACACCAGCCTCGAAGCGCAGGAGTTCGCGGCCCCAGGCACGGGCAGCGTGCTGCTCGCGACCGATGAGGCGCTCGCTGGAGCCCGGTTCGCGACGACGGTCACGTTGCCGCCACTCGCGGCTGCGTGGCTCCAACTCGACTGACGGCGGCCGCGGCGGGCCCCGTTTCGCCCGCGCGTCGCCGGCGGAGCGTCTGGTATCCTTCAGCCATGCCCGAAGAGCGCGAGCCTGTCCCCGTGCCTGATTTTTCCGGCTCCTCGCCAGCCGTGCGCCGCGTCCCCGTCGATCCGCCGCCCGCGGCGTCCTCGGTCCCCGAATGCGACTGCCCGCGTCTTGAAGCCGAGGACTGGGACGGCGTCGAAAGTGATTGGAGCGACATAACATTCCTTCGCACCAGCAGTTCGGCGGTGCTCGGCGTACCTATCGGGTACGGGACTACGCGCGATGCGCTCGCCGAAAAGGCCGCCGCCATCGGCGCGACGGTGCCGGCTGACGCGATGATCCTGCTCGGCTCCGGGCGTTTTCGCAGGCCCGTCCTGCTGGAAATTGAAAACGCGCCGGCGCACGCGAAAGATGTTTACCGCCCCGGCGGCATCGCCTACACGCGCCTCATCCCTGCGCCCTGGGGGCAGATGCACCGCGTCGTGGAGGAGACGAAGCAGCAGGCCAAGGAGAAGTATGGCCGTGCCCCGGACGATACCTGGGTCTGGTACCTCACGTGCCGCACGTGCTCCACGGCGCGGGAATTCGAGACGCTCATCCTCGCCCATTTCCGGGACCGGAAGTGAGCAACGAAGCGCAGCTCGAGCTTGTGGCGCGCCTCGGGCTGGCGTTGCTCCTCGGGGCCATCGTGGGCCTCGAACGGGAGTTTCGCGGCCACGAGGCCGGGGTCCGCACGTCCGCGCTCGTCTGCCTCGGTGCGGCGATGTTCGGCGAAGCCAGCCGTTCCTTCGGTGATTCGCGCGTCGCCGCGGGCGTGGTCCAGGGCATCGGGTTCCTCGGCGCCGGAGTTATCTTCCAGCGTGGCGATGGCATAAGAGGTGTGACCACGGCCGCGACAATCTGGGCAGTGGCGGCAATGGGGCTGCTCGTGGCGCAACGCATGTGGCTTTCGTCCGTCGTCGTCGCCGTTGGGCTGGTCGTGTTGCTGGAAACGGCGCCGCTCTCGAACTGGGTGTTCGCGCACCGCCGCGAACACGCCCGCGACATCGACTTGCGTTCCCGCGGGCCGGGGGACATCCGCGACCGACGCGACGAGACCCCCGACAGGTGACGCCACGGGGGCGGCTGCCGTACCATGCCTGTAGGAACGGCGCCGAAAACGCGCGCCGGAGGATTCGAACAGGACGATGCACGCCGCTGTGAAGGCCGTTGCCGCCGCGAGCGCGCCCGGCTCGCTGCTCGCTCTTATCCCGCCCCGCGGCGTGTAGCCGGCGGGGCGCTCAAGCTACGGCCATTCCCGGCCGTCCCTTTCCAAGTTTTCCTGCAGTTGCGAGGTAACGATCGTGGCCGATCGCTATGACCCCCATGTGATTGAATCCAGGTGGCAGGCCCGCTGGCAAGCGGACCGCCTGTACCACGCCCCGGACGACGACCCGCGTCCGAAGTGGTACGCGCTGACGATGTTCCCTTACCCGTCGGGCGACCTCCACACGGGCCACTGGTACGCGATGGTGCCGCCGGACGTCGCCGCGCGCTATCGCCGCATGCTCGGGAACAACGTCATGTTTCCGATGGGCTTCGATTCCTTCGGCCTGCCCGCCGAAAACGCTGCGATTAAGCGCGGCATCGACCCGAAGGAATGGACCTACGCGAACATCGAGCGGATGCGCAGCCAGATGCGCATGATGGGCGCGAGCTTCGATTGGGACCGCGAAGTTATCACCAGCGACCCCGAGTACTACCGATGGAGCCAGTGGTGGTTCTTGCAGCTCTACCATCGCGGACTGGCGTATCGCGCCGAAGCAGCCGCGAACTGGTGCCCTGGTTGCCAGACGGTGCTGGCGAACGAGCAGGTTGTCGATGGCCGCTGCGAGCGCTCGGATGACCTCGTCGAGCGGCGCTTCCTGACGCAATGGTTCTTCAGGATCACCGCGTACGCCGAGGAGCTCCTGCGTTTCGACGGCATCGAGTGGCCCGAGCGCATCCGCACCATGCAGACGAACTGGATCGGGCGCTCGGAGGGCGCCTTCCTCGACTTCGCCGTTGATGTGCCCGGCGTGGATGAGAAGCTGCGCGTTTTCACTACGCGCCCGGATACTGTCTACGGCGCGACGTTTATGGTGCTGGCGCCGGAGCATCCGCTCGTCGACCGAATAACAACGCCCGCACAGCGCGGGGCGGTCGATAGCTACATCGAAGCCACGAGTCGCCAGACCGAGATCGAACGGCTTTCGACGGAGAAGGAGAAGACAGGGGTCTTCACGGGCGCCTTCGCGAAAAACCCGTTCAACGGCGCGCGTGTGCCCATTTGGATCGCGGACTACGTGCTCGTGACCTATGGGACGGGCGCGATCATGGCCGTGCCCGCGCACGACGAGCGGGACTTCGCATTCGCGCGCACCTACGGGTTGGACGTGATTTCCGTGTTTTCGCGCAGTGATGTCGATACCTCCCGGCCGCTGGAAGAGGCGTATCCCTCCGGCGACCGGATGATCAACTCCGGGCCATTCGACGGCACGCCCGCAGCCGAGGCAATCGGCCGCGTGGTGGCGCACGCCGCCGCCGGTGGGTATGGCCAGGCGACCGTCAACTATCGCCTGCGCGACTGGCTCATCTCGCGGCAACGCTACTGGGGCACGCCCATCCCGATGATTCACTGCGCGAACTGCGGCATCGTCCCCGTCCCGGAGGCGGACCTGCCGGTCACGTTGCCGGAGCATGTGAAATTCGACCCGACCGGCGTCTCGCCGCTGACGCAGATCGCTGAGTGGGTCAACGTCGAGTGCCCGGCGTGCCACGGCCCGGCGCGGCGCGAGACGGACACCATGGACACGTTCATGTGTTCCAGCTGGTACCAGATGCGCTATGCCGACCCGCACAACACGGAGCGCCCGGTATCGCGCGATGCCGCGCGCCGCTGGCTGCCGGTCGACCAGTACACGGGCGGCGCCGAGCACGCCGTCATGCATCTGCTCTACACGCGCTTCTTCTGGAAGGCTGCACGCGACCTTGGCGTGGTCGAAGGCGACGAGCCGATGGTGCGGCTGTTCAACCAGGGCTCCATCCTCGGCCCCGATGGGAACCGCATGTCCAAGAGCCGCGGAAACGTGGTCGCTCCCGACGACCAGGTGGCGCAATGGGGCAGCGACGCGTTCCGCTGCCAATTGATGTTCGTGGGGCCGTGGGACCAGGGCGGTCCGTATAACCCGACCGGCATGGCGGGCATCGTCCGCTGGCTGCACCGCCTGTGGTCGGTGGCGACGGAGCCGCCGGTGCTGACCGATACGCCTGGCACCGCCGAGGCCCGCGCGCTGCGCCGCGCGACGCATAAGACCATCCGCGATGTCACCCTGGAGCTCGAAGGCTTCCGGTTCAACACGCTGATTTCGCGGCTGATGGAACACAGCACCGCAATGCAGAAGGCCCGCGACCGGGGCGTCGCCGACCGCGCCGCATGGGACGAGGCGGTCGATGTCGCGCTGCTGCTGACTGCGCCATTGGCGCCACACGTGACGGAGGAGCTGTGGGCGCAACGCGGCCGGCCATACAGCATTCACCTGCAGCGCTGGCCCGCGTTCGACCCCGAATTGGCGAGGGACGACGAGATCGAACTGGTCCTGCAGGTCAACGGCAAGGTCCGCGACCGGTTGCACCTGCCCGCGGACGCCGGCGAGGCCGAGGCGCGGGCGGCGGCGTTCGCCTCGCCGAAAGTCGCTGCGCTGCTGGCCGGAAAGGAACCGAAGCGGGTGATTTACGTGCCTGCGCGGCTTCTCAACATCGTTCTGTAACCGCACGACGTATTCTTAACATTTTACTGGACAGTCCCTCCGAGGCGGGGATATGGTGGCTCGGCATGGCTTATTGCGAAGTCATCTAGCGGCCCCGCGGGGCATGGGAGGTTCTATGCAGATCAAGAAGAACTCACGAGAAGACGGCTACCAGGACATCACGGATGCCTATGCCGATGAGCCCAACCAGGGCCGAGTGCCGAGTTTCGAAAGCCCGGACCCGCTCGGCCGGACGGTTCGGCGCGGTGGCGAGCTTGAAGGCTCCGTGCCCGCCGTTGCTGAAGACGCGCGGCCCGCTGTGCGTGCCGAGAGCGTGATCGACGCGGGGTCGTCGTTTGACGGGCGCTACGAGGCGGGGCAGGACCTGCGCATCCTCGGGTCCATCAGCGGCGAGATCGCCTGCCGCGGCACCCTCACGATCGAGAAGGACGCGACCGCCAAGGCCCGCATCCAGACGCGCGACGCCCAGGTCCGCGGCAGCGTCGAAGGCGACATCGTCTGCAGCGGCCGGCTCCTTCTTACTGCGACCGCGATGGTGACCGGCACGATCAAGGCCGGCTCGCTCGTCGTTGAAGAAGGCGCGAGCGTCAGCGGCACCGTGCAGACCGTCTCCGGCGGCGCCGTCGCCGAGATGCTCCAGAAACCGATTGCGGCGGTGCCGGAAAAGGCCGACAAGGAAGCGGCCAATCCCGGCGATGGCGGCGAAACGCCGGCACGGGCCAACGGCGGTGGGACGCGCTGGCGCCGTGAGGCGCCGAACTTCGCGCTCGTTTCGTCGGACGCGCCGGCCGCCGACCGCAACTAGGCCGGCCACACCGGATGTTCTCAATCAGGAACCGTTATCGAGCGCGAAGTAGATGGCGCCGTCTACTGTCCGGACATCCACGCTTTTTCCGTTGCGCTTGGCCGCGCGGCTAATGCGGAGAGCTATACCGCGTGCAGTCTCCGATTCGGAGGGCACGAGCTTGCCGGCCTCGTCCCCTTTGAGGCCGAGGATGTACCGATCATATTCTTTCATCCGCGCGCCAAGCCTGCCCCCCTGCTTGCGCGTCTCGGGCATGTCAGAACGCTTGATAACGGTGAACTTCGCCATGGCCTGCTGTCTCCTTTAGCGGCTGAGCACGGGTGCGGCACGACCCATTCCTGCCGCTTATAGTGTACAGAGTAGCGACGGCGCGCGGTAGCCCGGCGCACTCACGTGTCGTCACCGGCGCTCCTCGAGGCTCCCAATGCTCATGCGGATCGATTCCAGGAACGCCTGCAGTTGGTTTTCGAGCCGCCTGAG
The DNA here is from genome assembly GCA_016191435.1 of Chloroflexota bacterium. Classification (GTDB taxonomy): domain Bacteria; phylum Chloroflexota; class Dehalococcoidia; order Tepidiformales; family Tepidiformaceae; genus Amarobacillus. The sequence continues at coordinate 117,252 of JACPOQ010000028.1, forward strand.
GACCTCGAGCGCGTACTGGTCCGCATCGTCCAGTTGTTTGCTCGCCGCTTCAGCAGCTTCGCTGAGGTGCGCCGCGACTGTGGAGTCGGCCTCCGCGAGGAGTTGGCGCGCGCGCGCTTCCGCATCCATGATCAGCGATTGGCTGCGCTCCTGTGCGGCGCGCACCAACGAACTTTCTTCGATTTTGCGATGGCGCTCTTCTTCTGCACGCTGGATCACCACGCGCGCCGTTTGCTGTGCCTCGCCGAGGATCTGATCGCGTGATTCGAGGACCTGTGTCGCTTCTCGGACGTTCGTCGGGACCGCGAGCCGCATCTGATCGATGACGTCAAGCATCCGCTTGCGGTCCATCACGAGGTTGCCACCCACGGGCAGCCTTCTCGCCTGCACGACGAGCTCTTCGAGGCTATTGATTAGTTCGAGAATGTCCACGCTGCCCTGCGGGGCTACGCCTCCAGGCCGAGTTTCTGGCGGATCGCCGCCCGTACGTGTGGCGGGACAAGGTCTGCGACATCGTACCCGAGTTTCGATACCTCGCGGATGCGGCTGGCGCTCACGTAGAGGAAGTCCTGGCTCGTCATCAGGTACACCGATTCCAGGTGGGGAGCCATCTTGCGGTTCATCAGCGACATGGAAAATTCGGCCTCGAAGTCGCTCACAGCGCGGATGCCGCGGACCATGGCGACCGCGCCTTTGCGCTTGGCGAACTCGACCACGAGTTCATCGAAGCCTTCCACTTCGACGTTCGGCATGTGTTCCACGGCGGTGCGGAAGAGCTCCACGCGCTCTTCCCACGTGAACATGGAGCCCTTTTCGCGGCCCTTCACGACGGCCACGATGACGCGGTCGAAGAGGTGCGTCATTCGTTGCACGAGATCGAGGTGTCCATTTGTGCAGGGGTCGAAGCCCCCGGGAAAAACGGCAATCCTCATGCCCCCTCCTGTCGGCGGTAGAACGCAACTGCAGTGTCGCCATACACACGCCGCTCAACGAGGTGGAGGCCTGCCGGGTGCTCCGGCGGATTGTACCGGCTCCCGTGCTCATAGACGACGACGCCATCGGCTGTCAGCAGAATGGCCAGGCGCGTCAGCAATTCCGGAGCATCTGCGTCCGCATATGGGGGGTCCAGAAGGATCAGATCGAATGGCCCGCCTGCGTCCTTCAGCGCTGCCGGCAGGCGGCCGCGCAGCACTTTCCCCCTGGCCGCGAGGTGCGCCCGCGAAAGCGTGGCGAGGATCGCCTGGCAGCACGCGGCCTCCGCCTCGATGAAGACCGCCGTGGCGGCGCCAAGGCTCAGCGCTTCGATGCCGAGCGCGCCCGTGCCGGCGTACAGGTCGAGGACGGTGGCGCCTTCCACCTCATCGCCAAGGATGTTGAACACCGCCTCTCGCACGAGCGCGGAGGTGGGCCGCAGGCGCACGCCGCGCGGCTCCATGATCGGCATGCCGCGAGCTGTCCCGGCGGCAATCCGAAGGCGCGATGCGGCCATCCTATTGGCCCGGGGTGCCGGTGCCGACGGGTGTTTGGGCTTTGGCCTGCACCGTCACGGGGATTTCGTTCACGAACTGAGCGACGCCGTCGCTGAGCGTGAGCTTGATAGTGTAGGTGCCCGGATCCGATGGCGTGACCCAGCGGAGGACGCCGCGCGATCCGCCTTCGGTGGCGCCCTTGCTCACCTGCCACTGCGGCAGCAAGTCCTGCGGGTTGGGCTGCAACAACGGCGCCTGCCCGCTCGTGATAAATGGCACCAGGGCGGGCCAGATATCGCCGAGGTATTCATTGGAACTGGCGTCCTCCACGGCCACGCCGCCGAGCTTGTACCGCGAGATGAAGTCCAACTTGAAGCCGATGCTGAAGAGGTTCTCGATCCACACTGTCTTCGGGACGTTCTGGCGGTAGGTAAATGCAACAGATGCAGCTTCGGGCGACCACACCAGGCCGCTCAGATTATCCGTTTTATCGATGTTGATGGCGGCGATGTCGACGTTGGTGTTCGTGGTCAGCTTCGGATCGTTCCCGGACACGCCAATCTTCGTGGCGATAACCATCGCGTCTACCAGGGTCAGCGTCCGGATACCCTCGGACGACTTCTCGGTGGCATAGGGCGTCACCGTCAGGACGAGCTTGCTGGGCTCCACCTGGGACGTCAGCTGCTGCAGGATCTCGGGCATCACCGTACGGTAAGTGCCCTGGTCGCGATAGGGCGTCATCTGCAGCACGTCCGCCGCCTTTCCCAGTTCCGCCCAGTCGTACGCCCCGTCGTCGATGCGTTCGGGCGTTTTCACCGGGACCGGCAGCGTCAGCGTGAGCACCTTGTTCTGCGCGTGCAGCGCGCCGGCGAGTTCGTTCACGAAGAGCGTGAACGACGTCCGGTCCGTCGCGGGCAGGTCCATGTACGCGATGTCGATGCCGCCGAGCTGAAGGTCCTGCACCTTCTTCAGGATTTGCTGCACGTGATTGGAGCGGCTGGCCGCGTTCGAGAGGATGCTCGAAACTGCCGGGACCTGGCCCTTCTCGGTGCCGTCCGCCCAGATGGTCGGGTACCAGGCGTAGGCGCCGTCGGTCTTCACGCCCGATGGCTCGCCGACGATTGTGCCGTCGCTCGCCGGCGCGAAGTCGCGGGTGTGGAGGATGGTGATGCGGCCGTTGGCTTCTGGGCTGAGGGACTGCCCGCGGGGCAGATAGGCGACAACGTAGCCGGCCGGTGAGAGCCTCCGCATCACCGCGATGACCGGCGGCGCAGTGGTCAGCGTCGCCGAGGCCTGCTTGCCCTGCGCGTCCAGCAGCGCTGGCGTAATCGACTCCCACGCCTTCGTCACTTCGTTGTACTTGTAGAAGCTCAGGTTGCGCCCGTCCGTCGTGGGCTTCTGGAGCGGCAGGCCGACGACAACATTGTTCCCCGCGGGCACCTCGCCCTTGGCTTTGTTGTAGTCGAAAACCTTTGTGACCCGCTCGTAGCCCTCGGGCGTGGCAATCGTCTGGTCCGAGGGACAGTAGATGTTGCTGCACGATTCGGATCCGAAAGCCGTGGTGAAAACGAAATATGCCAGCGCAAGCGTCGCCACCCCAATCGCCGCCAGGAGAACGATGCGTCCTACCGGGCGGCGTTGCTGGCCATAGACGTTTCGTGAGCGCTGGCCCCAGGGAAGTTGTGCGTTCCTGCGGCTCACCGCGATCCCTCCGGCGTGCGCGGCGGCGCTGGGCTAACTTCTCTTCGCAAGCCGGACCTCGGTTTCGATTATCTTGCCATTGCGGTTGAGGACAACCTTCACGGTCTGCCCTGGTTCGAAGCTTTCCAGCACGTTCAGGAGCAGGGCATCGCCGCCCACATCCTGGTCGCCCACTTTCGTGATGATGTCTCCGCTGACGATCCCGGCGGCGCTGGAGGGGCCGGCGGGCGCCACGCGAGTGACCAGTGCGCCTTTGTCCGTGGCAAGGCGCTGGCCGCGCGCCATGAGGTCGGGGGAAATGTCGACGTGGTCGAGGCCGAGCGAGGGGCGCGGGTACTGGCCGCCGGCGGCGATGATGCCCTGCGCGACCGCCATGACGCGGTTGCTCGGCAGCGCGAAGCCGATGCCTTCGACCGGTTGGCCGCTTCCCACCTGGCGCAGGACACTCGTCGGCATGCCGATGAACTGCCCCCGCAGGTTGAGGAGCGCGCCGCCACTGTTGCCGTTGTTGAGCGCGGCATCAGTTTGGATCAGGTCGTCCTGGTTCACCCCGTCGTAGACGCGCTTGCGGTTCAGCCCGCTGACAACGCCAACGGTCACGCTGCCTTCGAACTCCGCCAGCGGGTTGCCGATGGCGATGACCGTCTCCCCAAGGACGAGCGCTCCCGAATCGCCGATCTCGATCGGCGACAATTGCCCAGGCCCAATCTGCAGGACGGCGAGATCGGTGAAGGGGTAATCGTGGCCGAGGAGGATGGCCGGGCGGCTGGAACCATCGGGCATGATCGCGCGCAGCGTCTCGGTGCCGAGCACGACATGAGCATTGGTAATCACGTGGCCCTGCGTATCGATAACGACGCCACTACCGACATCCTGCTCCACGGTGGAGCCGTTCCGCCGGGTACTTTCGATTTTGATCACGCCCGGGCGCGCTTTCGCGGCGACGTCCGCGATGGCGCTGGTCTGTTGCACGGTCAGCGGCTGAGGCGCTGTGGCCGTTTGGCCGGCTGTCGCGCCGCCACCGCCGTCGCCATCCACAGCGGCCACCGCAAAAGCTGCCACCAGCCCGCCAAGCAGCGCAGCGCCGCCCGCAACGATTCCATAGCGAAGCATCCCCGGCGCCACCGGGGTTTGGGCGCGCGGGCGCGGCTCTTCCGGCCCGGGTACGAGGCGCGGCGGCAGCGGCGCCGGCCGTTCGTGCCCCTCGACGGGCGGCGGTAGGCCCCAATCGAGGCCGTCGATTGCTCGCCGGTCTCGACTTCCGGGCTCTTCGTTCACTGATCCTCCATGCCACCGTGGCCGCTTCATTGCGGCCATGCTCGCGCCGCCGGTATACTACGACGTGACTGAGGGGCAGCCCCTCAGTTCTTTTTTGGGGCGCGAACCGCCCTAAGGGTACGACATGACCGACAAACAGGTTCCGTTGACACGTGAAGGGAAGGCAAAGCTCGAAGTTGAGCTCGAGCAGTTGCGTGCCCAGCGCCGGGTGGTCGCGGACCGAATCCACAACGCGCAGGAGCAAGGCACCAGCCAGAACGACGCCGAATATGACGATGCCAAGCAGGAGCAGGGCATGGTCGAAGGCCGCATCCTCGAGGTGGAGGACATCCTTCGCCGCGCCATTACCATCGATGAGCGTGGCGCGCACACCGCCGGACGGGTCGTCATTGGCAGCGGCGTCGAAGTGGAGCAGGACGGCAAGCCGCGGCATTACCAGATCGTGGGCGCGCCTGAAGCCGACCCCACGAAGGGCAAGATATCCAACGAGTCCCCCGTTGGCTCGGCGCTGCTCGGCAAGGGCGTCGGCGATATCGTTGATGTGAACGTGCCCAAGGGACTGATCAAGGTGAAAGTCCTTAAGATCGACTGAGCCCGTATTTGGCTGCTCGCGCACCCGCTGCGGGCCGCCGTGTGGCGGCTTCGGTATTTCCGGGACGGTGGACGATGGACGAGTTGATGGCGCAGCGCGTAGCGAAGCTCGAGTTGCTCCGCGAGCGCGGGGTCGATCCATACCCGCCGCGGGCGACGCGGACCCACACCGCGGCCGAGGTCACCGGGCTGGTCGACGCGCTTCCCGAGGGTCCGGGCGAGTGCGAGGGCGTGCGCGTTCAGGTGGCCGGGCGCGTCGTGGCCCGCCGCGATATGGGCAAGGCGACGTTCATCGACCTGCTCGATGGCAGTGGCCGCATCCAGGTGCTGCTCCGCCAGAATCAGCTCCAGGCGAACCAGTACGACGACCTGAAGCTCATTGACCTGGGCGACTTCATCGGCGTGACTGGCCAACCGATGCGTACACGCACGGGCCAGCCGACCGTCGGCGCAGCCGCCTGGACGATGCTCACGAAGGCCCTCCACGCCCCGCCCGAGAAGTACCACGGCCTCGCCGATGGCGAAATGCGCCAGCGGCATCGCTACCTGGACCTGATGTCCAACGAGGAGACTCGGCGCGTCTTCACGATTCGCAGCAAGGCCATTTCTGCCCTGCGCCGCTTCCTCGATGCGCGCGGCTTCCTCGAAGTCGAAACGCCGATCCTCCACGATTCCGAAAGCGGGGCTGCCGCGCGGCCGTTTATCACGCATTTCGAGGCGCTCGATGAAGACCGGGTCCTGCGCATCAGCCTTGAACTGCACCTCAAGCGGCTGCTCATCGGCGGCTTCGAGCGCGTCTACGAAATCGGCCGGAACTTTCGCAACGAGGGCATGAGCTTCAAGCACAACCCCGAGTTCACGATGATGGAGACCTACGAGGCCTACGCCGACTACAACACTGTCGCCGCGATGGTCGAGGAGATGGTCAGCAGCGTCGCGCTCGAAGTGCTCGGGACGACGAAGGTGGTCTTCCGCGATCAGGAGATCGACCTCGCCCCGCCGTGGCGCCGGGTCACGTTCTTCGATGCGATGCGGCAATACGGCGGCCCGGATCTCGACGTCTTTCGCGATCGGGAATCGCTCTACAAGGAACTGGTGCGGCGCGGCCTCGATGTGTCGCCGGCATCGGGCTATGGCAAGCTCGCCGACGACGCAATGTCGGAGTACATCGAACCGCGCCTCATCCAGCCGACGTTCCTGCTGGACTACCCGGTGGAACTGTCGCCGCTGGCGAAACTGAAGCCCGGGAACCCGCGGCTCGTGGAACGGTTCGAATGTTTCGTCTCCGGCTTCGAGCTCGGGAACGCCTACACCGAATTAAACGACCCGCAGGAGCAGCGGGCGCGCTTCGATGTCCAGGTCGCGCTCAGGGACGAAGGGGACGACGAAGTCGAGCTCCTGGATGAGGACTTCCTGTTCGCGCTGGAGCACGGGATGCCCCCGACGGGCGGCTTCGGCATGGGCATCGACCGTCTGGTCATGCTGCTCACGGGCCAGTCGTCGATCCGCGAAGTCATCCTCTTCCCTCCGCTCAAGCGCGTCAAAGAGTGATGGCCGAAGCAGGGGGGTTCGAACGGCACTACACGGCCACCGCCTATGTGGTCAGCCGCGACCGCACGCTGCTGCTCTGGCACGGGAAGCTGGGCATGTGGCTCCCGCCCGGGGGCCATTGCGAACCGAACGAGGACCCTGTACAGGCCGCCGAACGCGAGGTGCTCGAAGAGAGCGGGCTCTGCGTCGCAGTGATTCCACCCGCGGGGATGCTTGCTTGTCGCGGCCCGGCGATCCTGCCGCCGCCGGTGGTGATCCTCGTGGAGGACATCGTCCGCGCGGACCAGCCGTTCCACCAGCACATCGATTGCGTCTACTTCACACGGGCAATCGAACCGATCGATTTCGAGGCGCCGATTCCGCATGGCATTCATCGCTGGGTGACGGCCGGCGAGCTCGGGGCCGCATTTTCCCTGCCTGCGCCCGATGGTACGCTCGTCGAAGTGGCCGAGGACGTCCGGCTGCTCGGCATCCGCGCCATCGCCGCCGCCCTGGAGTCCCGGAATGCTTAGCGTGCAGTTCATCCGCGAGAACGTGGATCGCGTCAAGCGCGACATGTTGCTGCGTAACGCGCCCGCCCCAATCGACCGCATCCTGATGCTGGATGAGGAACGAAAGGCGTTCCTGCAGCAGGTGGAGCAGCTCCGGGCCAAGCGAAACATCGTCAGCAAAGCCATCGGCCAGACGAAGGACCCCACGGAGCGCGAGATCCGGATCACCGAAATGCGGCTGGTCGGCGACGAGATCGACCGCCTGGATGGCGTCCTGAAAGTGGTCGAAGGCGAGCTGCGGGAAAAGTTGTACGAGGTCCCCAACATCCTCGACCCCAACGTGCCCAAGGGCCCGGACGAGGAGTCGAACGTCGTGGTCGCCAGCAGCGGGACCAAACGCGAGTTCCGCTTTCAACCGCGCCCGCATTGGGAGCTGGGAGAGATTGTGGGCGGGCTGGACCTCGCGCGGGGCGCGCGGATGGCCGGGAGCCGGTTCTACGTGCTGAAGGGCCCGCTGGCGCGACTCCAGCGCTCGCTCATCCAGTTCTTCCTCAACGCCCATACGGCGGACGGCTTCACCGAGTGCTACCTGCCCGACATGCTTTCGGAGGCGTCGTTGCTCGCCTCGGGGCAGCTGCCGAAGTTCCGCGAGAACCTCTACCGGGACTTCGAGCAGGATTACTATTTCATCCCCACGGCCGAAGTCGCGTTCGTGAACCTCTACCGCGACGAGATCCTGGCGCCCGGGTCGTTGCCGCAACGGTTCGTCGCCCACACGCCCTGTTTTCGCCGCGAAAAGATGAGCGCCGGCCGCGATGTCCGCGGGATCAAGCGGGGCCACCAGTTCGAAAAGGTCGAGATGTTCGTCTACTGCGAGCCCGATCGGAGCGAAGAAGAGTTCGCCGCGCTCGTTGCGCGGACGCGGGCCTTGCCCGAGAAGCTGGGTGTTCCCCACCGGCTGCTCGCGCTCTGCAGCGGCGACATCGGCTTCAACGCCACGAAGACGTTCGACATCGAAGTGTGGGCTCCGGGCCAGGATGAATGGCTGGAGGTCAGCTCGGTTTCGAACTGCCTCGATTTCCAGGCTCGGCGCGCAAACATCCGCTACCGTCCCACCGCCACCGATTCGCCGCGCGCCCCGCACATGCTCAACGGTTCGGGGTTGGCACTGCCACGATCGCTCATCGCGGTCATGGAAAACTACCAGCAAGAAGACGGCTCCATTGTCGTGCCGGAGGTCCTGCGGCCGTACATGGGGATGGACACCATCCCGGTGGCGGTGGCGTGAGGCCGTGAACGGCGCGGGCCGGGTATTGCGGCGAGACCGGGCCAGACCCCGCTCGAAGCCGGGTTACGAACGTTCTGACTAGGTCGCCTTGCCGTTTGCCTCTGCGTTGACCGCCATGGCGGCCTGGCTCGGGCGCTCGAGGATTTCGTCGATAAGACCGTAGTCTTTGGCCGCGTGCGGGTCGAGCCAGAAGTCGCGGTCGGTGTCATGCTCGATGCGCTCCATCGGCTGGCCGGTTGTCGTCTGGATGATGTTGCGAAGGACCCGCTGGAGCCGGAGCGTCTCGCGCGCCTGGATCTCGATGTCGCGGGCCTGGCCCTGCGCCCCACCGAGCACCTGGTGCAGGTGCACGGTGGCGTTCGGTAGAGCGAAGCGCTTGCCCTTTTCGCCGGAGGTCAGGAGGATCGTGCCCATGCTGGCAGTGAGGCCGATGCAGACTGTCGATACGGCCGGGCGGATGAGGTGCATCGTATCGAGGATGGCCAGTCCGGCTGTCACACTGCCGCCGGGGCAGTTGATGTACATCATGATGTCCTTCTCGTCATCCTCGCGGGCGAGATAGAGGAGCTGGGCGATGATGATGTTCGCGATCATCGCGTCGATGGGGGTGCCCAGGAAGACGATGCGCTCTTTGAGCAGCAGCGAGTAGATGTCGTAGGCCCGCTCTCGGCGCCCATCGGACTCGATTACAAATGGCATCACGTCGTCGAGGCGCTCGATAGTCATGCGGTTTCCTCTTAGCTGTCCGGGGTGGATGGATCCAGTGTGCAAGGTCGCGGAGTGAATGCGCAAAAGACAGCGGCCGGGTGTCATAACGTACCCGCCGGTCCGGAGGCGACATCAGTAATGGTATCGAGCTTGCAGGAAGTCGATGCGGTCGCCGTCCGTCACGATGAAGACGATTCGGTCGTCAAGCGTAACCCTGCGGGACCAGACTGAACCCGGAAAATGCTTGAGGCGCTCGGGCTTCGTTACGACCCTGTACGGGTCTCGGCAAACCGCCTCGACGATGTCCAGGAGGCGAAGGGTCAAAAGCGCAGATCCTCGCGGAGACGGCCGTCGAAGCCGGCCTCACGCGACCCGGTTCGTGTCACCACCCGGTCGCTCGTTCCCTTCGTCCAACCGACTTCGCGCCGGAAGTCGGCAACCGTTTGTGGTGTTCCTCGGTGCGTCAATGCGTCGGCCAGCGCACCCAACAGACGTTCCGCGTTCTTCGGTGACTTCAGGAGGTATGCGGTTTCGGTAGGGACGAAAGCTCATCGGCCGCGATCAGGGCAACATCCTCGCCCGCGTCACTTCATCTGCGGTCACGAACGTGAACGGGCGATGGTAGCCCGTTGTGGAACTGCCCGCCACCATGGATGTCATGGAGTCACGCCGCGACGACGTTCGCAACCTCGCCATTATCGCCCACGTTGACCACGGCAAGACGACGCTCGTCGATGCGCTGCTGAAGCAATCCCATGTCTTCCGCGAAAACGAGCATGTTGGGACCCTGATCCTCGATTCAAACCCTCTCGAACGCGAGAAGGGCATCACCATCATGGCCAAGAACGCCGCCATCGAATATCACGGCGTCCGCATCAACATCATCGATACGCCGGGGCACGCCGATTTTGGCGGCGAAGTCGAGCGCGTGCTGAACATGGCGGATGGCTGCCTGCTGCTCATCGATGCGGTCGAAGGGCCGATGCCCCAGACCAAGTTCGTCCTGCGTAAAGCGCTCGAGATCGGCCTGCACGCAATCGTCGTGGTGAACAAGATTGACCGCCCGAATGCGCGCCTCAAAGAAGTGGTCCACGAGACCTCGGATCTGTTCCTGGACCTCGCAACGAAGGACGACCAGCTCGATTTCCCGGTGCTCTACGCGAACGCGCGCGACGGTTACGCTTCGCGCGAGTCGAATGTCACTTCCGGCAGCATGGAGCCGCTGTTCGACGCGATCATCGAACATACCCCGCCGCCCTTGTGCGACGCCGATGCGCCCTTCCGCATGCTTGTCACCACGCTTTCGTACGACAGCTACCGTGGGCGCACCGCGGTGGGCCGTATCGTCGACGGTTCCGTCAAGCCGGCGGACCAGATCATCCGCTGGACGCACGAAGGGGACGTCACGCAGCACCGGGTGGCGCAGGTGTTCGGGTTCCAGGGTCTCGGCCGCGTGGAGCTGGCGCAGGGCAGCGCTGGCGACATCGTCGCGATCACGGGCATCCCGGATATCCTTATCGGCGAAACGCTGTCCAATCCGGCCGCGGCCGGCCAGCTGCCGCCGATCGCCATCGAAGAGCCGGCCATGAAGATGACCTTCCGCGTCAACGACTCGCCGTTCGCGGGACGCGAGGGGCAGTTCGTCACCAGCCGCCAGCTGCGCGAGCGCCTCTACCGCGAGGTCGAGACGAACGTGGCGCTGCGCGTCGAGGAAGGCGAATCGGCGGAGTCGTTCGTGGTCAGCGGCCGGGGCGAGCTCCACCTGGCCATCCTCGTGGAGACGATGCGCCGCGAGGGTTACGAATTCGCCGTGACCCGGCCCGAAGTCATCATCCGTCACGGCGCCCACGGCCGCGAAGAGCCATTCGAGAAGCTCTATATCGAGGCGCCGGAGTCTACCACCGGGTTCCTCATCGAGACGCTTTCCGGGCGCAAGGCGCAGATGACCGGCATGCACACCGACCACAACGGCAGCGTGCGCCTCGATTTCGAGATCCCGACACGCGGGCTCATTGGTTTCCGCGACACGTTCATCAGCGGCACGGCCGGGGAAGGGCTCATGAACACCGAGTACCTCGGCTATCGAGCCTGGGCGGGCGAAATCACGCGCTCCCGGAACGGCGCGCTCGTGGCCGCGGAGACGGGCACAGCCCTGAGCTTCGGCATCGCCAACGCCCAGGAGCGCGGAATGCTCTTCATCAAGCCAGGTGAGGACGTGTACGGCGGCATGGTCGTCGGCCTCCACGCCAAGGAGAACGACCTCGACGTGAACGTGTGCCGCGCGAAGCAGCTCACGAACATCCGCAGCTCGACGAGCGACATCGCCGTGAAACTGACGCCGCCGTCGCCGCCAAGCCTGGAGCGCAGCCTCTCCATCATCGCCACCGATGAGATGCTCGAGGTCACGCCCAAGAACATCCGCATGCGGAAGACCGAGCTCAACCCGACGCTGCGGGCGCGCGAAGCCAAGCGGGCGAAGTTCGCGGCGGCGGGCATCGGCTCCTGACGGCGCACCCGTGGCGGATGATAGAGACTGAGTAGCGCCTCGGCACTCGGGTTTGCCCTTTGCCGGCGCGCCTCCGACCGAGCCTCCTGAGGGCCGATTGCCTCACCCGACCCGCCGCACCGCCGCCTCCACCACGCGCGCGCACTCCAGCATCTCCGGGATGACGAGGTACTCGTCTTTCGTGTGCTGGTTGTAGCCGCCGCGCCCGATGACGACGCTTGCGATGCCGTGGCCCCGGAAGACGTTGCCATCGGTGCCGCCGCCGACAGGGTGCGGGTCGGGTGTGAAGCCAAGGTCGCGGAGGACGGCGAAGATGAGGTCGGCCGCGGGGTCTCCGGGCTCGAGCTTGTAGCCGGGATACTCAAGGTGGAATTGGCTATCGATGCGCGCACCCGGGTGCCGTTGGCGCACGTCCTCCAGGTGCGTCTTCGCCTGGCTTACCAACGTCTCGACCTTCTCGAATTCCATGCTGCGCATCTCGCCTTCAACCTGGCACTGCTCCGGCACGGCATTGCGCACAAGCCCGCCGTGAATCGTCCCTACGTTCCCGGTGGTCTCGAAGTCGACGCGGCCCTGCGGCATGCCGAGCACTGCTTCCGCCGCGATGGAGATGGCGGGGATGCCCTTCTCCGGCTCCACGCCGGCGTGCGCGGCCTTGCCCGTGACGGCAATCGAGTAGGTGTAATGGTACGGGGCCTGCCCCTGGATGCTCGATGGCGGGCCGCCGCTGTCGATGACGATCGCGGTCTTCGCGGTGATGCGGCTGTAGTCCATGTTGTGGGCGCCCAGGAGCCCGACTTCCTCACCGCGGCTGATGGCGACCTCGATTGGACGCGTCTCGGCGCCGTCTTCGATGGCGGACTGCAGGACTTCGAGGATCACCGCGCAGCCCGCCTTGTTGTCGGCGCCGAGGATGGTCGAGCCGTCCGAGCGGATGATGTCGTCGCCGTCCCAGACCGGGCGGATGCCTCGTCCGGGCTCCACTGTGTCCATGTGCGCCGAAAGCAGCAACGGCGCGCCTGTTCCTGCGCGGCGGGCGAGCACGTTGCCGTGCGCGTCCTGGGCCACGTCCAGGCCGAGCTCGTGCAGCCGCCGCTGCAGTTCGCCTGCGATCGCCTCTTCCTCACCCGATGGCGAATCGATAGCGACGAGTTCGAGAAAGGCCTGGACGATACGGGCGCGCTGGATCATGCGGTTGCTCCGGGCGGTTGAGGTTTCGCACAGAGCATAGCCAACCAGGTATCGTTGCGGCTGAAGCGAACACTTCGCGTGGTGTTAACGACTCGTTCATGCGACGATGCCAGCGTGAGTGCATGGTGATCGCGGAAGCAACAAGAGACATAACGCTCGATACGGCCTTCAATGTGCGCCACATCGGCGGCTATCCAACACGCCACGGCGGCCACACGTCCCGGCACCTGATCCGCGCCGCGAGCCTCCATCGCCTGACCGAAGCAGGGATAAGCTCGCTCCGTGAGGCCGGCGTCCGCACCGTCGTCGACCTCCGTTCCCAGGTGGAGCGCCAGGACATGGCGACGCCCGACCTCAGCGGTGCCGGCATCGCGCACGTGGTCGCGGCAGTATTCGAGCAAGACGCGTCGCCCGTGGGACTCGAAGCCGAGTTCCCCGGCTTTGCCCAAGTCTACCAGCGCTTTCTCGATACCGGCGCGCCTGCCTACCGGGTGCTGTTCGAAACCATTGCCGCCACCGAAGGCGGGCTGCTGTTCCACTGCGCCGCTGGGAAGGACCGCACCGGCGTCGCCGCGGCGCTGCTCCTGGAGGTGGCCGGCGTCGAGCACCGGCACATCGTTGCGGACTTCAGCCGCTCGGCCGAGTTGCTGAAGCCGCAACTGGCGCTCTGGCGCGGACGGATGGCGGAACGTGGCATCGATGAAGCCCGCGCAGCGGCGCTGATGGCTTCGAACGCCGAGGATATGGCCGCGACGCTCGGCTACATCGGCGAGCAGTGGGGCGGCGCCGGAGGCTACCTGGCTGGCATCGGCGTGACATCGCTCGTGCTCGAACGCGTGCGAAAACGCATGACCGCCTGAGCTACTTCGCCGCCGCCGCCAGCGATGCGCCCGTCTCGTAGCCGACGCCGGCAAGCATTGCGTGGATCCCGCGGGCGTTGCGGATGATGCGCCCGGCTTCGACACCAACGGCCTGCTTCCCATCGCAGAGTGCCTCCGCGGGGTTCGAGTGGATATCGAACTCGAAGCCGTTGGCGCCCGCCGCGACGAAGCCGTACGCGACGCGTTCGACGAGCTTCCGGTCACCGGACGAATGGCTCGGGTCGGCCAGCAGAGGCAGGTGCGAACGGCTGCGGACGAGCGGGATCATCGCGATGTCGGCCGCGAAGCGTGTCTCGGTTTCGAACGATTTGATCCCGCGGTAGCAGAGGATGACGTTCGGGTTGCCGTGGCCCACCGAGCGTCCCTCGCGGTCCAGGCCAGACATGATGAAGGCCGCGGCGCAGAGCCACTCGGTCAGGTCGTTGCCGAAACCGTGCTTCAGCACGATCGGGACCCGCATCCGGGAAAGCTCCTCCAGGAGGGGCGAATACTGGGCGCTGCGGGCGCCTACCTGGATGATATCGATGCCCGCCTCGAGGAACGCATCAAGGTGACGGAGGTCGATGAGCTCGCTCACCGTGGGGAGGCCTGTCTCGGCCTTCATCGCGGCCGCGACCTCGAGACCGCGGCCGAGCTCCAGGCCGCGATAGTCGTAGGGGCTGGTGCGGGACTTATCCACGAAGGCGCGCAGCACGTCCACGCCGGCGGCCTTCGCCATGAGCGCCGAATCGATCGCCTGGCGTTCGGTTTCGATGGCGCAGGGACCGCCGAACACCGTCAGGTGCTGCCCGCCGATGGGCACGCCCGCGACGTTGACGACCGTGTCTTCGTGGTGGAATTGCCGGCTCGCATCCTTGTACTTGACGCTGATGCGGATGACGCGGTCGACGCCGGGGAGCTCCGTGACGCGCCCCTCATCGATCACGCCGGCGATGCCCTTGACGCCGATGACGGTCGTATCGCCGACGATGGTTTCGCAGCGAAGGCCGTAGTCGTGGGTGATGCGGTCGATGACGCGTTGGGTCTGCTCAGGCGTCGCGCCCTCGGCCATGTGGATGATCATGTCTACGTGAATCCCCGTTATGTTGCAGGCATTGTCTACCGGCGGCCTCGTACGGGCGACGCGCGTGCTTACCGCGGATTTGCGGACGGCCACGGCCTCGCCCGCCCCGCTGCCGTCGCAGACGAACGCCGGCACCGCCTCGGCGATGCCCTCGGGCGGCAGCATCGTGGGGGCGGCGATGACCGCTTCGAGCCATTTCGCGGGAGTCGTGCCCCCGCCCATCCCTGGCGGTGATGGCCGTATCGACCATGAGGGCGACCCACGTTCTTGAGATTTCCTTCGTACGCGAAGTTGCTATGCTGAGGCTCCGGGATTGCCCGCCTGAACCGCGTTTCGGCCCTCGGAAGCGGGGACTCCTTTGCCCGAGCGATGAGAGCACGCTCGGACGCGCGTATGGCCGCTTGCTGGCTGTTGCGGTAAGCTTCGCCCCAGCCACGCTGGGTGCGGCCTGGCGGGAAGGAACTGCGGAGACATGCAAGCGGCACCCGGTCGCGAATTTCGTTTTCGTCGCGTATGGCACTTCCGCTCGGCTCAGCAGGTATGCCAATGCGGATCGTGCGACGCATAGGCTACGGCGCCGTGTTCGCACCGTTTGTCGCCGTGTGGGCGGCAGTCAATTACCCCGACCGAAGAAAGCCGGGCGCCCGGCAAGGAGGATAAAGATGGCTGAAGAAACCCAGGTCACCGATCCGGTTTGTCAGATGAAGATCAAACCATCGGAAGCCGTCGCGACGGCCGAGCATAAGGGCAAGACGTACTACTTCTGCAGCCAGGACTGCGCCGACGCATTCCGCGAGTCGCCGGAAGACTACGTCTAGCGCCCGGCAGCGCTGAGGCCTCCCGGATGATCTTGCTGGGCCCGCTCGGAGTCGCCCTCGCCGTCTTCGTCGCAGCGATCGGCGCGGCGCTGTTTGTGCGTCTTTCGGGCGATCTCCCGCGCCGGCCGGTCCCGACTACGCCGGAGCGCACGCCGTTCGCGGGCGGGGAAACGCCGGCCGTGCACGCATGGAACCGCTACCACGCGCGCTACTACGTGATGGCGCTCGTGTTTCTCGCGTTCGACATGGAGATGGTCTTCATGTACCCGTGGGCGGTCGTCTTTGTCCGCGAAGGGGGCATCGCGTTCGTGGAGATGGGCATGTTCATCACGGTCCTCCTTCTCGGCGTGCTCTACGCGTGGCGAGAGCGGGCCTTCAATTGGGCCTGAAGCAAGCCCTCGGACGGGTGGCCGCCGGCGCTCCCGTGCCCGTGTTCGCCGTCGCCGGACAGGGCGCCCGCGAGCATGTCCAGGACCTCCGCCTCGATGGGCGGCTGCGGCTGGTGGATAGCCCGGGCGCGGCCATGGTTCTCCTCATCGCGGGAGGTCTCCCGGATGGCCTCGCCGAGCCGCTGGCCCACCTCCACGACAGCCTGCCACACCCACGCGCCACGCTCTGGTGGCCGCTTGGCGCAGGACCGGCAACGTGGCCCCAGCAGTTCGTTCCCACTATCGAAACCAGGGACGGGGTCTCGGAAACGCTGCAAGCTATCCAGCGAGAGCTGCTCCGCGGGCAGCGGCCCGGTGAACCGCCGATCCTGCCAGACGAGGACCCCGTCCCCTGGAAAGGAGTGGGCCCGTACGGCCAGGGCGGCACCGGCATGACCGGCGGCACGCCATATGGCCGTCCCATGGCGGAGCTCGGCGCCGACCGCGACGGGCTGCGGTTGGACGTCCTGCCGCTCCGGATCGGTCCCTTCTTCCCGCGCTTTCCTCCGGGCCTCACGCTCGACCTCAAACTGGCCGGCGACGTCATCGTCGACGTGGCGCCGGTTGAAAGCCCGTTCGCGGGCGCCCCGCCGGTCGGGGTATGCCGCGCTGGCGCCCGGATCTTTGTCGACGCGCTCTCGCAGCCCGTGCCGGTCGCCGGCCTGGAGCTGGCCCGGGCCCGCGAGCACCTCCGCTGGCTCGCCGACGCGCTCGTCGCCGTCGAGCTCGGTTCGCTGGGCTCGCGCGTGCTCCGCCTCGCCGCCGAGCTGAGGACGTCCGACGGCGACTCCATCCGCACGCTCGGCCGCGCCCTCCGCCGGACGCAGGCGATCGGCTGGGCGACCAACGGTGTCGGGCGCATTCCCGCTGCCGCGGTGGAGGGTCTCGGAGCAGGCCCGATCGCCCGCGCCGCGGGGCTCCCCGAGGACGAGCGGACGCACGACCCTGCCTACAGCGGCCTCGGTTTCGAGCCCATCGTGCAGCGCGATGGAGACGCGGCGGCACGATGGCGCCAGCGCCTCGGCGAAGCCGCCCAGTCGCTGGAACTCGCCGCCCGCGCCGGCGACCGCCGCACTGTCCCGACCGGCTCGGTCGAATCGCCGCGCGGCCGGCTCGACGGTGAGGGAAACGCGACCGCTCGATTCCTGCATCTGCTTCCCGGAGTGCTCCAGGGCCTCGAGTGGGGCGATGCCGTCACCACGCTCGTCAGCCTCGACCTCGATTTCGAGGAGGCGGTATTCGCCGAGACAGCACGCGCGGGGGCGGTCGCCTCGTGAGAGACTACGCCTCACCCGGAGTGGCGATCGTCGCGGTCGGCGCGATCCTCGTGGCCGGGGTTTACGTGTTGGCCGTCCTCGACCGGCTCTTGGGCATGATCGTCGCGGGGACCAGCATCCGATTGGGGGCCCTGCTCGCGGAGCCGGTGCAATCGGGCGCCCTGCTCGTGCTTCAGGAACGCCGCACCACCGAGCGGCCGGATGCGGCGGGCTGGGCGCTTGCCCCGGCCCTGTTCGGGGGGCTCGCCGCGGTCGCCCTCGCGATGGTCCCGCTGGACCGGGACATCGTGGCCGCGGACCCCGCTACCGGCTTCGTCGTGTTCTCGGCCGCCATTGCGATGGTCATGATCGCGATCTACTTGCATGGCTGGTCGCCCAATTCCGCCTTCGCGCTCCACGGCGCCTACCGTTACGGCGCCCAGGCGCTGTCGTTCCAGATCCCGTTCCTGCTCGCGATGCTCGCCACCGCGTTGCCGGCCGAGTCGCTGTCGATTGTCGACATTGTGGACGCGCAGAAGTCCGTCTGGAACGTCGTCCGGGAGCCGGCGGGCCTGCCGCTCTACCTCGTCGTTGGTGTAGCCGTGAGTTTCTGGGGGCCGCTCAACCTGCCCGATGCAGCCGACCTCGCAGGCGGCACCGTAGTGGAGGATTCGGGCCTCGATCGGCTCTTGTGGAAAGGCGCGCGCGCAGCGATGCTGGTGGCCGTCGCCGCCATGGGCGCCGCGGTCTTCCTCGGCGGGTGGTGGGGGCCATGGCTGCCCGGGCCAGCCTGGGTGGTGCTCAAGACTGTCGCGCTGCTCGTGGTGCTGCTGGCGTCCGGCCACCTGCTGGCGCGCGTCCGGATCGAGCAATTCGTGTTCGTTTCGTGGGTGCTGCTCATCCCCCTTGCGTTGCTCAACGTGTTCGTGTCGGGGGCGCTGCTGCTATGAACGGCCTAATCACCGACGGCGTCTTCTGGCTGTTCGCCGTGGGCAGCGTGGTCACCGCGTTCCGCGTCTTCCGCACGGACTCGATGATGCGGGCGGCCTTCTTCTTGCTCGCGTCCTTCGCGGGAGTGGGGGGCATCCTCGCGCTGCTTGGCGCCGAGTTCCTCGGAATGGTGCTCATCCTGATGATGGCGGGGGAGATGCTCGTCATGGCCATCGTTATGGTCATGTTCATGATGAACCCGGCCGGGCTGAACCCGATGTGGATGGTGCACCAGCACCGGGTGGCGGTCGTCGCCGGCGCCGGTTCGTTCCTGGCGCTGGCGAGCCTGCCGTTCGTTGTCGATCTCCCCGATCGGCCCGCGCCGCGGCCGGAGGAAGCGACCGCGGAGCTGGGCACGGAACTCCTCGGAGGTTCTATGCTCGTCTTCCAGACCGCCGGAGTGACGCTCCTTTCGGCGATGATTGGCGCAGTCGTCATCGCGCACCGGAACGGCCGCTTCGGTGAAGCTGAGCAGGGCTCGCTGGAGCCTGCGCTGGAGCCGCCGGGAGAGGAGAAGGGCTGATGCTGGAGGAGTTCCTCGATCCTCGCAGGAGGATGGTCGCATGACGCTTGAGGCTGTCCTTGTGGTGGCTGCCGCGCTCTTCGGTATCGGGCTGTATGGGGCCTTGAGCCAGCAATCGTTCGTCATGCTCATGATGGGCCTCGAGCTGATGATCAATGGCGGAATCCTCGCCCTCGCCGCGCTCTGGAGCAGAAGCGCCGGGGGCAACCCCCAGGGCCAGATGCTCGGGGTCGTGTTCATGACGGTCATGGCGGCAGAGATGTCGCTCGGATTCGCCCTTATCACGAGCGTCTACCGCGTCCGGCGCGCGGACATCACCGAGAAGCTCAGGCGGTTAAAGGGTTGACCGCACTCTCGCTGCTGCTCGTCCCGCTAGGCGCCGCGGGAGTGCTCGTCCTGCTGCGCGGCAAGCCGAGCGCCCTTGGCCCGGTAGGAGTCGCGGCGCTGCTCGCCACGCTCGCCCTGGGGGCATGGGCGGCAGTTTCGGAGCCAACCCTGGGTTGGGACTGGAGTCCCGCCATCCACACGGGGCTCGCGGTCGAGGGCTTCAGCCGTGTGATGGTGGTGCTGGTCCCGGCGATTGCGGCCCCAATCTTCGTGTATGCGGCCGCGACCGAGGAGGAGGGGCGGCTGCGGCTCCTCGCGCTCATGTTGGTGTTTACGGGCGCGATGCTCCTGCTCGTCACGGCGGCCGACTTCCTGATGCTGCTTATCGCCTGGGAACTCGTGGGGGCGATATCGTGGGCGCTGATCGGCCACGGCTGGCGAGACACGGAGAACGCGCGGTCGGCCGCCCAGGCGTTCGTCACGACGCGAGTCGGCGACCTCGGGCTGTACATCGCCGCGGGCGCGTTGTTCGCCGCCACCGGCAGCTTCAGCCTTGCCGCCGTTGGCGGCGCGGGCGGCTGGGAAGTGGACGTGATCGCGGGCGGCGTCTTGCTCGCGGCCGCAGCGAAATCCGCCCAGGTGCCATTCTCGCCGTGGCTTTTCGCGGCGATGGCCGGGCCGACCCCGGTTTCGGCGCTCCTGCATTCGGCGACGCTCGTCGCGGCCGGCGCCTACCTGCTCATTCGGATCGCACCGGACCTCGATGCAGCCGGGTGGTTCCTGCCCGCGGTGGCGGCGACGGGCCTGGTCACCGCGCTCGCCGGGGGAATCGTGGCCAGCGTGCAGCAGCACGCCAAGCGCGCTCTGGCGGGTTCGACGTCCGCCCAGTACGGCCTGATGTTCGTGGCCGTGGGCGCGTCTTCGACGGCCGCTGCCGGGGGACAACTGGTGACCCACGCCGCGTTCAAGTCCCTCCTCTTCCTTGGCGCCGGGGTGTATATCCACGCTTCGGGGTCGCCCACGCTTGGAGGTGCGCCGCTCGGGCGGGCTCTTCCTCGCATCGCCGCATTCTCGGCGGTGGGCGTCCTCGCCCTGGCGGCGGTCCCGCCGTTGGGCGGCGCCTGGACGAAAGAGGAGATCGTCGCCGCGGCGGTGGATGAATCGGCGTGGCTGGGCGCCGGCCTCTTTGCCGCCGGCTTCCTCACGGCGCTCTACGCCTCCCGCTACCAGGTACTGACGTTCTTCGGGCCAGGCGGCCCGCGGCATGCGGCAGAGCTTCGGCACCGTCCCGGGACATTCGAGATCGGCAGCATAGCGGCCCTCGCCGCATTCACGCTGGCGCTCTCGCTCCTGTGGGTGCCGGGGGCCGCGACCGTGGTCGAGGATGCCACTGGCGGTCACCTCGCGCCCTCGGCCTGGTGGGAACCGGTGGCCTCGATCGCGAGCATCGCACTCGGGTTCGGGTTGGTATGGGCCATATGGCGGCGAGGCGCGCTTACCACGCTCGGGTTGCCCGTTCGATTGCGGGAGGCTGCAGGGGATTGGCTGGGCTTACCAACGGCCACGCGGCTGTTCGTGGTGGCGCCCGTCATGGTGCTCTCACGTCTGCTCGCCCGTCTCGACGACCGTGTGGTGGACGCCGGCGTGCGGGGCGTCGGGTGGCTGGCGGCAGCGATTTCGCGGCTTTTCTCGCTCCGCGTGGAATGGAGCATCGACGGGCTTGTGCGCGGTGCCGCCGCGGGCACATGGCGCGCCGCCGTCGGCTCGCGCCTGGCGGACGAAGTTGGCGTCGACGGGGCGGTGGAGGGGGCGGCGCGGTCCGTCGGGTTCGGAGGCGAACAGAGCCGGCGGCTCCAGACGGGCCTCGCCCACCACTACTACGTGATCGCCGCGGTGGGGCTCGCCGCCACCGTTGGAGCGCTGGCCGCTTTCGGCCTGGCCAAAGGTTCGTGAACACTCAAGGAGAGCGCTATTGCTGACCGCCGCCATATTCTTTCCCATTCTCGCCGCTATCGTCTTCGCGCTTGTGCCCCGGCCGAAGCTGGCGAGCGTAGCGAGCGACGCACCGGAAACGCCCGCCGCTTCGAGCGATGACTCCGCGGGCGCAGTGGGCAACGCCCCCGACCCGGCGTACCGCAAATACGAGCGCAGGATGCAGTTGGCGGCGACCGCTGTGGCCGCCGTGCCGCTCCTGCTGATGGTTGTCGCCTGGCTCCGGTTTGACAGCACCGGGGGGTTCGAACAGGTCGAGTCGGTCTCGTGGATCCCCACCCTGGGCATTGGCTACCGGGTCGGGCTCGACGGGCTGTCACTTTCGCTCGCGGCCATGACCGCCCTCATATTTGTGGTCGCGATCGCGTACCCGGTGGACCTGCGCGGGCGGGCGGCGCCGTATTTCTCGCTCATGCTGTTTCTCATGGGCGTGTCGCTTGGGCTGTTCCTCGCCCTGGACCTGTTCCTGTTTTTCGTGTTCTGGGACGTCTCGCTCGTCGGGATGTACTTCTTGATCGGCGCGTGGGGCCACGGCGACGCGCAGCGCTCGGCGCTGAAGTTCTTTGTCTACACCTTCAGTGGCTCGCTGGCGCTCCTGCTCGCCATCCTCGGGATCTACCTGGCGACCGACCCGCGCACGTTCGATATGGCCGAGATCATCCGCCAGCAACCGCTCCCGGCGACGGGCCTGTACGCGACGCTCGTCTTCCTGGGGTTCTTCATCGGGTTCGCGGTCAAGACGCCGATCGTGCCGTTCCATACCTGGTTGCCGCCCGCACATGTCGATGCGCCGGGCCCGGCCTCGGCGATCCTTGCCGGAGTCCTCCTGAAGATGGGTACCTACGGCTTCGTGCGCATCTTGATGTCGATGATGCCTGAGACGTTCGAGCGCTTCGCCCTGCCGTTAGGCATCCTCGCGGTGATTTCGATCCTCTACGGGTCCCTCGTGGCGCTCGCGCAGTCCAACGTCAAGCGCCTGATCGCCTACACGAGCGTCAACCATATGGGCTACGTCATCCTCGGGCTCGCCGTGGCCGGCGCCGCTGCTGCGGGAAAGGCAGACTCGCAGGCGATCGCCCTCACCGGCGCGACGGTCGAGATGGTGGCGCACGGGCTCATCACCGGGGCGCTCTTCCTTATCGCCGGTTCGCTGCTCGCGCGGACACACACCTATGAAATGGACGAATACGGCGGGCTTGCCGGGCGCGCGCGCGCGCTCACCGGCCTGACGGTGATCGCCGCATTCGCCAGCCTCGGGCTCCCGGCTCTCGCTGGATTTGTGGCGGAGTTCCAGATTTTCGCCGGCGCGCTAGCAATCTATCCGTGGCTGGCCGTGATTGGCCTCGTTGGCATCGTCATTACTGCGGCGCTCATGCTCCGCATGCTCCAAAAGCTGCTGCTCGGTCCCTTGCCGGTCCGCTGGATGAGTTTCCCCGACCTGGGACGCGCCGAAATAGCTGCGCTCGCTGCGCTCGCCGCGTTCGTGGTTATCATCGGCGTCGTACCAGCGTGGCTCCTGAACGTGATCGACAGTTTCGCCGGGCCCCTGGTAGGGCGCGGATGACCTGTCGATGGGGTTCGATGGACCTCGCCGGCCTCGCGCGGGCGGAGCCGTAGGACATGGAGACGAGCCTCGCCTCCATGTCCCTCGATGTTATCCCCGAGATCATCCTTGCCGCGGGGGGAATCGTGATCCTCCTCTATGCGCTGTTCGCGCCTCGCCGAGCACAGCCCGGGGCGGCGATACTGGCGCTGGTCACGGTCGCGGCCGCGGCGGCGGTAAGCGCAGCCATGCTCCGGGGGACGGAACAGCTCACGTTTACGGGCACGTACGCCCGTGATGGTGCAGCGGTCTGGTCGAAGCTCATCGTGCTTGCCGGTACCGCCGTGGTCATCGGCCTCTCCGTGCCGTGGTTCCGGGGCGACCCGCGACACGGAGAGTACTACACGCTGCTCCTGTTCTCGGCGCTCGGGGCCATCCTCCTGGCGGGAGCGACGGACCTCAAGGAGTTCCTGATGGCGATGATGCTCTCGTCGGCGACGGGCTTCATCCTCGTCGCCTACCACCGGCGCTCGTCGCCCGCCGCCGAGGCGGCGATCAAGTACTACCTGCTTGGCGCCCTTACGAGCGCCGGAGCGCTGATCGGTGTTGCCTACCTGTTCGGGCTCGCAGGCTCGACAACGCTCACCGGCCTCAGTGCAGGGCTGCCGAGCAGTGGGACCAACCTGGCGTTGATCGCCGGCGCCGCCCTCGTTGTGCTCGCGCTGACCTACAAGACCGCGGCGGTGCCCGCACACGCGTGGATGCCGGATGTGGCCCAGGGCGCACCGGCCCCGGTTGCAGCGTTCGTGACGTCCATCCCGAAAGTGGGTGGCTTCCTCTTTCTCGCGCGCTTTGTCCTTGCGCTGCCCGACGGCGGCATCGAATGGCGCCCGCTCATCGCGATTCTTGCGGCCGCGACGATGACGCTGGGGAACCTCGCGGCGCTCTGGCAGGACGACGTCC
This sequence comes from Chloroflexota bacterium, assembly GCA_016191435.1. Lineage (GTDB taxonomy): Bacteria > Chloroflexota > Dehalococcoidia > Tepidiformales > Tepidiformaceae > Amarobacillus. The sequence goes on from JACPOQ010000028.1 coordinate 140,810, forward strand.
GGCGACTGCTGGGCTGGTCGGCCGTGTCGCAGACTGGCTACGGGCTCATGGCGATCGTGGCGCTGGAACGCAGCGATCTGGCCGTGCCGTCATTGCTGTTCTTCCTGCTCGCCTATGTCCTCGGCAACGCCGCGGCGTTCGGGGTGGTGAGCGAGCTGCGGGGACGGTCCGAGCTTGCCGCCTACAGCGGCCTGGCGCGGACCCGGCCGTGGCTCGCCGGCGCGCTTTCGATCGCGCTCCTGTCGTTCCTCGGCGTCCCGCCGCTCGCGGGGTTTTTCGCGAAGCTGGTGCTGTTCGCGGCGGCCATCGAAGCGGGTTACACCTGGCTGACGGTCCTCGCCGCCGTCAATACGATCGTGTCGATTGCCTACTACGCGCGGGTGCTGGCGCCGGCATACTTTGGTGACCTCGCGAGCCCGGTGCCGGTGCTAGGCCGCTGGGCGGCTGCCGCAACGCTGGCATCCGCCGCCGCCGTGATCGTCATCGGCATCGGCTCGGAGCCCTTCCTGCGGGCCTTCGCCGATGTGTCCCTGCTGCCGGGATAGTGTGGTGTGCAGGCCCCGGGCCAGATGGGCGACCCGAGGGACTGCTCCAGCCTGCAGTGAGCAGGAGCAGGAGGTCCGGCGCCGATTACTGAGGCGCCTGCTCGTGAACCGACGAAGCGGACGCCACTCGCGGGTGCGCTTCGAGCCTGCGACGCGGCTGCGTTAAGCCGCGGAGGCGGTACACCGCGTCTAGTCTGCATTCTGATGAGGCCTTGCACGGGGAACTCTTCACCATGCTGCACCAGGAGGTCGAGGCGTTGGCGCCGATCGCCCCGCATGTTTGTGTAGTTGCCCCTGCCCACCATCTCAACGCCTTCGCCGCTCTCGACCTCAGGAACCAGGAGGGTGAACCGGCCAGTCGCTCGCAGGTTCACCGCGCTTTTGAAGACGCCATCGCCGACGTACTCCTGCCAGGTCAGCTCACGGGAAGCAGAATTTAGCTGCAGGAAGCCAGGAGGTCCGCCTCGATGGGAAATGTCCGGGCCGCCGGCAGGACTGATCGTGGCCAGGAAGGAGGTTTCAGCTCGGGACAACAAGTCCCAGAGCCACGGGTCATCGAAAGACATGGCTTCGCGAGCTACTGGACCCGCGCGTGGTTCGTGTGCCAAGGGCACCGACGGCGCGATGTACTTCCGGCAGACTGTGAAGGTCTCTTCGGCCACTAGGTCGACGGTGTCGGCACCATCCACCAGTAGCCCGTTGATGCGGGCCCGTCTCGATGAGCCAAGACTGATTGCCAGGCCTCCGTACGGCGTGGGGACAGATGGCGGTGGTAGCAGGTGACGCGGGAAGCGCAGCGGTACACCCGCTTCGTCATTCTCCTGGCTTTGCCGCCGAGCCACGCTGGCATCAGGCGCGAGTAGTGGCGGCTCGCCTGATAGCACCGTAAAGCGCAGCTCGCCGTTGCTTTCCGAGACGAGCAGAAAGATGTCGGCGCCGATGGCAAACTCGGCGACGGGCCCGACCCAGTTCGCCAGCTTACTGGCAACAATCGACGTCTTCGCCTCTTGTTGGATGCCTTAGCTGGCTCTGGTGGTATCTCAATGGCGGTATTTTCGTGTCCTCCGTGGGCGACCGGGCTCTTGCTCTCGACCGAGGCCCGCTCGCGCTCAATGTCTCGTTCCCGTCGGGGTCGTCGATCTAGCAGCCCTCGCCGGGATACTCCAAAGCCATCCGGACATGCAAGAGACCGCACCGGACGGTGCGGCCTCCCGCTTCTGTTCTGCCCTTGAACTAGACGGCGGCGGGGGCCGCCGTCTCTGCCTCCGCGTCCGGCGCCACAACGGCCTCGATGGGCTTCTCGCCGCGCTGTACGCGCAGCAAAGCCTCCAGCGTGAAGCCGAGGTCCGCCTTTTCGCACAGCGAGCTGCAGTAGGTCATCTTCAGGGAGGAACTCGGCGACTTCCGCCAATCATAGCGAAGGCCGCAGCGTGCGCAGACCTTGATGTTCGCGAGGTTCATCCCGACTGCGCCGGGTCCGATAGGTGTGTCCAAAAGTTCCTCCCAACGCCGACAAGTGAATGAGGCGTCACTTATACAACGTAATTCCAGCGTAGAAGGTTGCCACCTCAGGCGCCACTGCCCGATCGGGCGGGCGGCTTTACTGCTGCTATGCCGCTTCGGCGAGCGGCACGGCGCGCGTCGTGCGCAGCACGCCCTCGATCGTGAAGCCTAGGTCCGCCTTCTCGCAGAGCGACCCGCAGTACGTCATCTTCAGCGAGGAGCTCGGCGAGCGGCGCCAATCGTAACGCAGCCCGCAACGGGCACAGCTGACGATGTTGCGGAGGTCGAAGCCGATCTCATTCTCGCTGGTCATGATGATTAACTCCTCGGGGGAAGCCGCGTTCGGCTTCCGTGTGCATGGTGCACCCGTGCGCCTGGCGGCCCCTGTCATCGGCCGGTGCCGGGCCTGGACGTGGTGATGGACACCGATTACTCCGTGATCTTCGGTACGCTCTGACGTTCCATGCACTACGAGTATTCCCTTATCGATTGCAGAAAAGCTCCGACTGACCGGCCGGAGTCGCGCGAAAGCTCGGAAATGGTGAAGCCCGCCGGGCGCGTGTACATGCCTGGCGGCCTCCAGGGAAACAATGGTCTGCCCTCAGCGCGCGGAGTTGGCTATCTCCCGCATCCGCCGCATCGCCATTGCGCGCTGCCGCTCCGATTCACCGAGCGTCGACAGGTCGACTTCCGCAACGGTCATCCCGTATGCGGCGTAAGGCGTTATCTCAGCGTCCGTGAGCGGCTTCAGCCATTGCTTTCGCTTGAACGCCGCCTCGACGTACGGCGCGAGCTCCTCGTCTTTCTTGCGAAGGCGTTCCTGTTCGTGCTCTTTGAACTCCGGCATCACCTCGGACGCGAAGAGTTCGAGCGACTCGCAGATGTCCTCGTGCCGGTTCTTCCCACCCTGCTGGATGAACACCGTCTGGTCGACGCCGGCCTCGGCGAACTCCCGCAGGTGGGCACGTTGCTCCTCGGGTGTGCCAATCCCGCCTGCCCCGCCCCCCATCATCTCCGTGCCCAGGCGGTCGCGCACGGCGACATACTTGTTCCATATGTTCGTGCGGCCCGGCTGGTGCTCCCCGAAGGCATAGTGGTGGCCAAGCGCGAACTGGAAGAAGCGGAAGCCGTCCATCCCGCGCCGCACCGCCTCGTCGTGGTCGGGGTGCAGCGAAAAGCTCGTCACCATCGCGACATTCGGGTTCACGGTGTGGCCAATCGGCACGCATTCGCGCTTGAAGGTCGTGTAGTAGTCGTCCACCCAGTGCTTCGCTTCCTTCGGGTCCACGAAGGCGAAGGTCAGCGCGCCAATGCCCAGCTGCGCCGCGAGATGGATGGTGTCCCGGTTCGAGCACGCCACCCAGATTGGCGGATGCGGCTTCTGTACGGGCTTGGGCACGACGTTTCGCGTCGGCATCGAAAAGAACTCACCCTTGAACCCCGGGTAGGGGTCCATGGCCATCATGTTCGCGACCTGCTCGACGGTTTCGCGCCACATTGCCCGCCGCTGCGCCGGGTCGACTCCGTAGCCTTCGAGCTCGGCCCGCGAAGCAGACTCGCCCGTGCCCCATTCCACGCGCCCGTTGGAAACCAGGTCGAGCGTCGCGATTCGCTCGGCGATCCGCGCCGGGGCATTGTAGCCAGGCGGCATGAGCACGATCCCGTGGCCCAGCCGGATGTTCTTCGTGCGTTGGCTCGCCGCGGCGAGAAACACCTCGGGCGCCGAAGAGTGCGAGTACTCTTCGAGGAAGTGGTGTTCGACTTCCCAGGCGTGGTCGATGCCCAGGCGGTCCGCCAGCTCTACCTGCGAGAGGGCGTCCTGGAAGAGCTTCAGCTCGGCGCCATCGTCCCACGGGCGCGGCAGCTGGTGTTCGTAGAAGATCCCGAATTTCATTCGACTTCCCTCCGCGGGGACTCTATCAGAAACTTTAGCGCGGTGCTAACGATGTCGCTGAGCCGCACTTGCCTCCCCTCTCGGCGGCTGACAGAATCGCGCGATGCCTCCCACGCACATCACTCTCTGATCGCGAGTTGCCATGAAAGTTGAAACTGGCCTCCCCACCGCCCGCCTCGACCAGGTCGCCGGCCACGCCCGGCGCGCCGAAGCCCTCGGCTACGACGGCGTCGTTGCCGCCGAAACCGCGCACGACAGCTTCCTGCCCCTTGTAATCGCGGCGGAGCATACCGAGCGCATCACCATCGGCACGTCGGTCGCCATCGCCTTCCCCCGCAGCCCGATGGTGACGGCGATGATCGCCTGGGACTTGCAGCGCTTCAGCAACGGCCGCTTCATCCTCGGACTTGGCACACAGGTCAAGGGCCACAACCAGCGCCGCTTCAGCGTCCCCTGGACGCCCCCTGCGCCCCGCATCCGCGAATACGTCGAATCGCTGCGGGCCATTTGGAACAGCTTCCAGACCGGCGGCAAGCTCGATTACGTGGGCCAGCATTACTCCTTCACGCTCATGACGCCGAACTTCAACCCCGGGCCTATCGAGCATCCGCACATCCCGGTCCACATCGCCGCGGTGAACGAACACAACGCCCGCGTCGCCGGCGAGGTCTGCGACGGCATCAAGCTCCACGGGTTCAACACCATGAGCTACACGCGCGATGTCATCCTCCCGCAGATCACGAAGGGCCTTGAGAAGAGCGGCCGCACGCGCGCGCAGTTCGAGATTTGCGGCGGCGGCTTCCTCGCGACCGGGAAGGACTGGAGCGAAGTCGAGCAAGCGGCCCGCGAGGTGAAACGCCAGATCAGCTTCTATGGCTCCACCCGCACCTACCAGAACGTCTTCGACCACCACGGCTGGGGTGACACCACCGCCAGGCTCCACGAAATGAGCCTGCAGGACAAATGGGCGGAGATGCCCGGCGTCATCCCCGATGAGATGCTCAGCGAGTTTGCCATCGTCGCGCCGTACGACAAGATTGCCGAAGAAGCCCGGAAAAAATACGCCGGCGTGGTGGACCGCGTGGGCTTCGGGGGTTCGGCCCGGACGCCCGAAGAGGAGGAAGCGGTTAAGACGGTCATCCGCCAGCTCCAGGCAGTCTGATTTACCGTTCGGTAGTTCGGCAGACGTAGACAAATTCGATCTGTACAATCATTCGCATGGTCGAAGAAGCAGTTGCTGCCCCGCCCCTCACGCCGCTCTACGCGGCAATGGCAGAGTTCTTCCGCGCGAGCGAACTGATGGAGCCCTTGCGGCTGCGTATCTGGGACCTCGAAGGGCTGACCGTGACTCAGCTGCGGTTGCTCATGTTCGTGTCCCAGTGCGAAGGGTTGAGCAACGCGGAGCTGGCCCAGCGCATGTACGTCACGCGGCCGTCCGTCTCCGCGCTGCTCGAACGCCTCGAGCGGGGCGGCTTCCTCCGCCGCGAAATCTCCCCGAACGACCGTCGCGGGATCTGCATCTGGCTCGAAGAACGCGGCCGCAACGTCTGCAACGCCATGGCCACGGAGTGCGCCGACTACGTCAGCGGCCTGATGGAGTCCCTCAGCGAGCGCGATCTCTGCGAGCTCGCCAACAGCCTCGCAAAGATGGTGAAGGCCGGCCGCGAGCGCCGGGAGCGCGACCTCCTGGAAGAGCGCCAGCGGTCGCCGGAAGACCTGTAACCCGCCTGCTCTCCGCACACGCCACGCGCCGGTAGCTCCCGTACGCCCGCCTCTACGCTGAAGCGGGGGCCGGACGGTGATAGCTGGGTGACAACGGCTCAGAGACGCATCGCCACCGCCGATGCTGAACCATATGAAGATCCGCGCCGTGCTTGCCGTCGTCGTCGCTATCCTCCTGGTGGGCCTGCCGGCGGCGAGCCGCGAGGCGTTGGCTACCGACTCCGTATTCAACGTCGCCTCTGAAAGTTACTACCGCCTCGATGTCCCCAACGCCACGATGTCGGTGCAGGTTGACGCCGAATTCCAGGCTGCGCGGACAGGCCTCGAACTCCCCGCCGTGCCGCTGTGGGTGATGCCGGGCGCCACGAACGTCGTCGCAAAGAGTGACGGCACGGTGCTCACCACGAAGGTTTCCCCGGCAAAGCCCGAAGATGGGCTCCCCGCGCTCGTCCTGGTCACCCTCGCGAAGCCTATCAAGGGCGCGCTCAAGGCCGAGATCACGCTGACCTACGACGTCCCCGAGCAGGTGAACGACTTCGTGCGCATCGAGAAGGGGTCGGTCGAGGGGCGCTTCGTCTCCCAGGGGCCCGGCTCATTCGTGTACGTCGATGTGCCCCCCGGCGACACCTACTTCGAACCCGGCTGTCTCAAGGCCAGCGACCAGCCGAAGAGCGTGAAAGAGGCGAACGCCGAGCGCTGGATCTGCGGCGACGCGCTGCTCATCGTCCTCAATACACAGGACCCGGAAGTCCTGAAGAGGTGCGCCAATGCGGACGACCGTTGCCGCCAGCGTGCCAACCCCACCCCGTATAGCGCCTTCGTCCAATCGATCACGGACCCCAACCTGCGGGGGACGCTCGAAGCCGATGTCACGCTCACGCGCGGCCCGGTGAAGGTCACGCTCCGCTACTTCCGCCGCGACGAAGCCTGGGCCGAGAAGGAATTCGCGATGGCGAAAGCGGCACTCCCAAAGCTGGAACAGACCTACGGCTTCAATTACCCGCGCGATACTATCCTGATCCGCCAGTCGCATTTCATCCAAGCCATTGGCGCGGCAGGCATCGCCTTTCCCGATGACGGCCAGGTCCTGATCACGAATACCGGGACCATCGACGAGGAGGTCACCGTCCACGAGCTCGCGCATCTCTGGGCAGGACAGAACCTGCAGACTGCCTGGCTCTGGGAGGGCCTTGCGGAGTACGGCCTGCGCTCCGTGGCGCCGAGCCTGAACATCACCCCGCGCGATTGGAAATGGCAATCCTACGGCTACAAAGACCCGCTGGCCACCTGGTGGGACGGCTCTGCCATCCGAAACTCGAACTACTGGTACGGCAAAGCCGGGGCGTTCTGGTTCGCCTACCAGGAGGCGATTGGTGGCCCCGCGATGATGAATGCCGTCCTCGCCAGGCTCGATGACTACCCGGCACAGCTCCCCGTCGATGGCCGTTGGTTCATGGACCGCGGCGAAGAAGTCAGCGGCGCGAACCTCGATGCACTCTTCCTCGCCTGGGTTTGGCGGCCCGAAACCGCGACCACGACGCTTGCCGATAGGCGCGTGGCCCACGACCAGGTGAAACTGCTGACAGCCCGCGCGGGCGCCCTCGGCTTCACCGGGCTCCCGAGCGATATCCAGTCGAACCTGGACACCTGGACGTTCGGGCCCGTGCCCGACCAGCTCGCCCGAGCGGGCAAGATCCTGGATTCCTACGATGCGGTGCTGGCGAAGGCAGCTGAGGCGGGGCTACCGCCCGTGCCGGGCGGGGTGGCGCGAGCATGGGCGGAACAGCCCCTCGCCGGCGTGGCCGCCGCGGTCGAAGACCAGCGGCAGGCCATCGACGCCATTATCCGCTCGGCGGCCGCGCTCCAGGGCCTGCCTGAAGACGCACCGGCGATGAAAGCACTGGCCACCGCCCGCGAGAAATACGCGGCCGGTGACCTTGCCGCCGCGGAAAAGGCCGCCGCCAGTGCAAGCACCCTCGTCTCCAACCAGATCGCTGCCGGCAAGATGATTGAAGTGGCGAAGCTAAAGCAGTCGTCTTTCAAGCCGTCCTTCTTCGCGAAAGTTGGGCTCTACTTCGTGGACCCCGCGGGCGACCTGGCGAAGGCCGAGGCCGCCTATGCCGGCGGCGACCCAACGACCGCGCTCAAGCTGTCCGGCTCCGCCTATGACGGCTGGAACGACGCCAGCGCCCGCGGCGTCCAGCGTCTCGCTATCCTCACGGGCCTCATGTGCGCATTTACGTTGGCCGTGTGGTGGCTGCTGAAGCGCCTGGACCCGGACCGCGCGCCCGCTCGGGCTCTCGGCACGGGGCACGTTATCGAAGCCGGCGAAGCCCGCTCGCGCTGGAAGGACTGGGAGAACACCCGGTAGCGAACGCGACCAACGATCCCGCGCTCCTGCCGCGCACACCTTGGTTAGCGAACCCGCTTGACGCGCGCGACCTTCGCCGAACACTCGTAACGGGCCGAGAATCGTGAATCGTGAATCGGCAATCGTGGATCGTAAATCTCAGACGGGGATGTCCCGCTCGTCACCGTACTCCGGGCGGCGCCGCAGACCGCCCCGCCCACGCAAGCGGTCCAACACTCCGCCGATGCGGTCTGTCATGTGGGCAAGGCGCCGTTCGAGCGTCCCCCGCAGCCACGACCGCGTGGAACCCACCTCACGGTAGCGCTCGTAGCGGCGTTCCAGCAGGCGCTTGGGGCGCGTGCCCTGCAGCCGCGTCAGCTCGCGCACGATGGCGCGGCGCAGGAGCTGGGCCGCCTCCTGGTGGTTCGTGTGGGCCCCGTCCCCGGGCTCGGGCACGGTGGCGTCGGCGATGCCGAGCTTCAAGCAGTCGTGCGACGTGATCCGCAGCCGCTCCGCCGCCTGCCCCGCAAGGCTCACTGCGCCATACAGGATTTTCGCCGCGTCCTCGGGCCGGATGACTTCGTAGACGGCGTTATCGAGCATGAGCACGCGGTCCGCCGTGGCCATGGCCATCGCGCCCTCGGAATTCCCCTCGCCGACAATCACGGCGATGGTGGGCACCGGCACTTCGAGCATGGTCGCGGTGCATTCGGCGATCGCTTTGCCAATGCCCGCCTCTTCGCTTTCGAGCCCCGGGTGCGCCCCCGCGGTGTCGATGAGGGTGATCAGCGGCAGGCGGAACTTTCCCGCGAGCTCCATCGCGCGTTGCGCCTTGCGGAAGCCGGCCGGCCGGATCCAGCCGCCACCGTTGCTGCCATCGTGCGGGTGGTTCTGCCCGACAATCACGACGGCCTCGCCCGCCAGCGACGCCAACCCGGCGACGACTGCCGGGTCATCGAAACCGCTGCGGTCGCCGTGCAGTTCGATGAACGACGACGACATGCGCGGGATCAGGTCCGGCGCCGTGGGGCGCTCCTCATGCCGCGAAAGTTCGAGTTGTGCCCAGGCGCCGCGAAGGGTGTGCAGCGGCTTGCCTTCGCGGGATTGCCCCGGTGCGCTGAGCCGGTAGTCGCTGAGCAGCAGGTCCAACAGCAGCGCCAGGGAGTCCCGCAGCTGTGGCCGCGGCACCACCGCGTCGATGAGCCCGGCCTTCAGATGCGATTCCGAGGTGTGAGCGCCACTTGGAAGGTCGCGCCCCGCCTGCTCCTGGAGCACGCGCAATGCTGCGTAGCCCACAAGTGCGTTCGGCTCGGCAATGATGAAGTCTGCGAGATTCACAAAGCCGCTGTAGGCGGAGCCTGTCGTGGGGTCCGTCAGGACCGTGATGTGCGGCAACCCCAGGCGGCTATGGCGCCGCGCCGCCGCCACTACCCGCGGCGCCTGCATCAGCGCCAGCAGGCCTTCCTGCATCCGCGTCCCGGAGGTCGAGCAGACCGACACGACGGCCGCCCGCCGCGCCGACGCCTTTTCGAACGCCCGCGCCAGCCGCTCGCCCACGGCCACGCCGATAGAGCCCCCGATGAACGAGAAGTCCAGCACCGCGACGACGACATCGCGCCCAAAGATCGTGCCGGTGCCCGTGAGCGCCGCTTCCGTGAGGCCGGTGCGGCGCTGCGCATCGATCACCCGCCGGCGATAGGAGTGCTTGTCCGCGAACGAAAGCGGGTCGATGGACGTGACCCCGCGGTCGGCCTCGTGGAAACTGCCCGCATCCAGCAGCGTAGCCAAACGCTCGGGCGCGCTCAGGTGGAAATGGAAGCCACACGAGTGGCACACGCGGTAGCGCTCGTACGAGCGCGACCCCTCGAGGTCGGCGCCGCACGAAAGGCAATGCTCGTGCAGGGGCGGCGGCGTGAGCTCTTCGCCTTCGCTGCGCCGCAGCAAGTCCCGGAGTGTCTTCACCATCGCAAGTGTATCAAGCGAGGCCGTCCTCCGCCGTTTGCTGGAGGACGCGCCGGGATTCGCCCTCCTCGCGCGGCCCGACGATGCCCTCCTCCTCGAGGATGTCTATGAGCTTCTGAGCCTTCACGTAGCCGACTCGGAGCCGGCGCTGCAGGAGCGACGGCGAAACACGCACGTGCTGTCCCGCCAGCTGCCGCGCCTTTCGCACGATCGGGTCGTCTTCTTCGAACTCGATCTCCTCGCCGCCGTTTTGTGCGATCAGGGCCTTCTCCAGCAGGTCGTCCGCCGTCTCCGGCGCGAGCTCTCGGAAGCGCTCGTCGGTCCAGAAATCGACGAGACGCTCGACTTCGGCATCGGATACGTACACACCCTGGATGCGGATGGGTTTGGCGGCGTCCGTGGGCATGTAGAGCATGTCGCCGCGACCCAGCAGCTTCTCGGCGCCGCCCATGTCGAGGATTGTGCGCGAGTCCGTCTGCGATGTCACCGCGAAAGCGATGCGCGTCGGGAAGTTCGCCTTGATCAGCCCGGTGACCACATCTACCGAAGGCCGCTGCGTCGCCACCACAAGATGGATTCCCGTAGCGCGGGCCAGCTGCGCCAGCCGGCAAAGCAGCTTTTCCACTTCGAACGGCGCCACCATCATCAGGTCTGCCAGCTCATCGATGATGAACACCCAGAACGGCAGCTTCTTCAGTACGCGCGGATGCCGGTTGTACATTTCGAGATTCCGCACGCCCACCGATTCGAACTTCTTGTAGCGGGCCTCCATCTCCGACACGACCGCCTGGAGCGTGCCGACCACCTTGTCCATGTCGACGATGACCTCGCTGAAGGCGAGGTGCGGGATGCTGCTGTACGCCGTCAGCTCCACGCGCTTGGGGTCGACCATGACGAAGCGCACTTCGTCGGGGCTGGCGTTCATCATGATGCCGGCGATGATCGAGTTCATGCAGACGCTCTTGCCGCTCCCGGTCGCCCCGGCGATGAGCAGGTGCGGCATTTTCCCGAGGTCCGCCACCACCGGCGTGCCCGAGACGCCTTTCCCCAGCGCCAGTGCGATCTTCGACTTGCGCGCCAGGTCCTGGAACTCCTTCGATTCCATCACGTGCCGCAGCGTGACTACCGTCGCGCTGTCGTTCGGGACTTCGATCCCGACGATGGCCCGGCCCGGCACGGGCGCCTCGATGCGGAGGCTGGGGGCGGCCAGCGCGAGCGCCAGGTCGTTCTGGAGCGCCGTGATGCGGTTCACGCGCACCCGCGTCCGCGAAACCTCCACGCGCTCGGAGCGCGTGCGGCCGTCGCCGCCGATGATCGCCTTGCCGGCCGGGTCCTTCAGGGCGTGCTCCTTGTAGCGCACCTCCCAGCCCGGCTCGACGCCGAACTGCGTCACTGTCGGGCCTTCATTGACCTCTACCACGGCCGCATCGACGCCGAAGCTCGCGAGCGTATCGACGATGAGCTGGGCGCGCGCCGCGTTGTCGTGCTTGCGGCTCGGGCTGATCTGCGGCGCGTTCAGCAGTTCGATCGCGGGGAACTGCCAGGCAGGGCGGCCAAGCGCGAACCCGAGCTGTGTCGGCGCACCAGGGTCGCCTTCGTCCTCAGGCGCGCTTACCGCGGCGTCCGGCGGCTCTGGCTGCTCCGGCTCAGCGGGGAACGAGCGTCCGAACTTTGCCGCCGCCCCGGCGCCAAGCGCCGAGGATGGCGCCGCGGGGTCGAACGAGGGCCGATAGATCCGCGGTTCGGTCTCGTGGCTTCCCGCCCCCACCGCGTCCAGCCGCTCGCGCAACCCGGCCAGCCCGATGCTGGCTTCGCCTTCCTCGGGCTCGCGTTCGGGGCGATGGAAGAGGAATATCGCCGTCCCCGCGATGCCACGCCCTGCGCCCGCCGCCACCCGGTGTGGCCAGCGCCGCTCCCACGCAAACTGGAACCCATGCGGGATGTGGACGGCCAGCCAGCGCGTCGCCCTGGGGAACAGCAACGCCATCCCGATGATCAACAGGCTGACCCACGCGAGCATCCCGGCGACACCCGAAACCAGCCCCTGCCCGATGTGGCCGCCGAGGCTCACTTCGCGGAAGTTGACCTCGCCCAGGGACCAATCGGCGTCGTTGAGACCGAGCGCGCCCCAGGCGAACAGTGACAGCGCGGCCACGCCGGTCGCCTGCCGCGCGAAATGCGCGCGTTCCTCGTAAAGCCGGTGAGAGAGCGCCCAGCCCCCCGCCACCGACAGGAACGCCAGGATGAAGATCCCCAGCCCCGTCGTGCGGACGAGCCAGTCCTGGGCCTCGCTGGCAACATCGCCCACGTCGATAAGGAAGGGGAGTGCGGCCAGGGCGGCCGCCGCTACCACCACGCCGATGACTTCGGGCCGGCGCAGGTCGCGCGTGGAAAACAGTTTGCCGCGGCGCGGGCGGACCGCCCGGCGGCTGCGGGGTCTGGTGCGTGTGCGTGCCGTCATGGCGCACGTCTCCTCGCCGGTTGCCTGCACCCCGCAACGGCAGCCGGTCGCCCTGGGAAGAGATGCATGACTTAGACCTCGACCGTCACCGTCAGCACCATTGGCCTTCGCCGGGTTTCATCATAGAGGAACTTGCTTAACGCGTCCCTGATCTTCGTGTTGATATCGCCGAACTCCGCATAATGATCCGCTCCCTTGAACTGGTCGGCGACCTTCCGGCGGCTGCGTTCGAGGAGGTCCTCGTTCATTTCCACGTCCACGAAGCCGCGCGTCAGGATCTCGGGGGGCCGTTCGAGGTGTCCCGTCCGTTTGTCGACCGAGACCATCACGACGACGACGCCGTCGGTCGAAAGGTGGGCGCGGTCACGGAGGATTTGTTGATCGACGTCACCGATGCCCATGCCATCGACGTACACGTAACTGGCCGGCACCCTCCCGGCCTGCCGTGCCTCGTTTTCATCGATCTCCAGCACGTCGCCGTCCGTGAGCACGAAGGCGTTGCCCTTCGGCACCCCGACCGATTCCGCCAGCTTCGAATGCACCACCAGATGGCGATATTCGCCGTGGATGGGTACGAAGTATTCGGGCTGGAGCACCGCCTGGATGATCTTCAGCTCTTCGCGGCTGGCGTGGCCGCGCACATGGATGTTCGAAACCCGGTTGTAGAGCACGTCCGCGCCCATCCGGAAGAGGTTGTCCACGTTCCGGTAGACCGCCTGCTCGTTTCCCGGTATGGCCGTCGCCGAGAGGACGACTGTGTCACCTTCGACAATGCTCACATGCCGATGGTCGGCGTTGGCCATGCGCGTGAGCGCGCTCGTGGGTTCGCCCTGGCTCCCCGTGGTTACGATGACGAGCTTGCTGTGCGGCGTGTTTCGCATCTCCTCCACGCCCACGATGACGCCCTCGGGTGCGTTGAGGTAGCCCAGCTGGCGTGCCATCGCGACGTTGTCGATCATCGAGCGGCCGGTGACGAACACCTTCCGCCCCGTGAACACGGCCGCATCCACCACCTGCTGCACGCGCGAGATCAGCGACGCAAAGGTCGCGATAATGACGCGGTGCTCGGCATTCACCAGGATGTTCCGCAGCGCGTCGCCGACGAGCTGTTCGCTGGGCGTGTAGCCTTCCTGCTCGGCGTACGTGGAATCGGCCATCAGCAGCAGGCAGCCCTCGGCGCCGATTTGCGCCAGCCGGATGAGGTCCGTGTGCTGGTCCATCACCGGCGTGTGGTCGAGTTTGAAGTCGCCCGTGTGCACCACCGGGCCGAGGGGCGTGCGGATGATCAGCCCGCAGGCATCGGGGATACTGTGGGCGACGCTAAAGAACTCCACCTTGAATACGCCGGCATCGATCACCTCGCCAGGCTTCACCACGTGGAGGTCGGCCTTCTGCAACTGGCGGTGTTCGCCCAGCTTCAGCCGGATGAGCCCGTCGGTGAGCCGCGTGCCGTAGACGGAGCAAGCGAATTCGCGGAAGAAGTAGGGCAGCGCGCCCACATGGTCCTCGTGGCCGTGCGTGAGGAAGACGGCGCGGAGCTTGTGGACGTTCTCCCGCAGGTACGTGAAATCAGGAATGACGAGGTCGACGCCGAGCATTTCCTCTTCCGGGAACATGAGCCCGACATCGATGACGATGATGTCGTCGGCGTATTCGAGCAACATCATGTTCCGGCCGATTTCGCCGAGACCGCCGAGCGGGATGACGCGGAGGGGTGTGCCTGCCATGGGTCTTCCTTAATCGAAGAGACGAGTCTGCGTGGCGGATACCGCCCGGGGCGGCTGTGTGGGCGCCGGGTCGGCCTCGGCGGCAACGGGCTGCGCTTCCGTGGCGGCCGGCAGTGAGACGTGGGGCGCGACACTGCGCCGGGCGCGGACAAGAAGTGCCTGCAGTTTCGCGAAATCCGCGACGATAACGTCGCGGAGGTTCGCCTGGTGGAGCGCGGCGGCGGGGTGGTACATGGGCACGTAGAAGCGCCCGGCGACTTCCTTCGGCTGGCCGTGGATCCGCGAAATGGATTGGCCCGGGAAGAACTTCGCCATCGAAAAACGCCCCAGCGTGACGATTACGAGGGGGTCGATGAGGTCGATCTGCTCGTCGAGGTAGTCGCGGCAGGCCTCGATCTCTTCGGGCCGCGGGTCCCGGTTGCCGGGCGGCCGGCATTTCAACACGTTGGTGATGTAGACCTCACCCCGGCGAAGCCCGGCGGCGGCCAGCAACTCCTCGAGGAACCCGCCGGCGGCGCCCACGAACGGGCGTCCCTGCTTGTCTTCGTTCACACCGGGCGCCTCGCCGATGAACATGACCTCCGCGTCCAACGGCCCTTCGCCGGGCACCGCTCGCGTCCGCATCGTCCCCAGCGAGCAGCGCACGCAGCCGCGTACTCGGTCATACAGGTCTTCGGCGATGGCCGCGGCATCAGGCATGCTGCTGCGCCAGGACGGGCCCGTTGCCGCCGTTCGCGGGCTCAGTTGGCATCGGCGCTCTCCGCCTTCTTCCGCTTCGGTTGCAGCGCCCACGCGAATGCGATGCCGAGGAAGTACAGCAGCAGGAGCGGACCGCCCACTAGCGTCTGGTTATACGGGTCGGGCGTTGGCGTCACGATAGCCGCGATGATGAAGATGACGATGATTGCGTACCGCCAGAAGCCCCAGAACTGCTTCGCCCGCACGAGGCCCAGCTTTGCTGTCAGCGCCATGACCACCGGCAGTTCGAACGACAGCCCCACGCCCACAATCAGCCGGGTGACGAAGTCCATGTATTGCCTGATGCCAGTGACGTTCTGGATGTCCTCCTTGCCGAACCCCAGCAGGAACTTTAGCGACGCAGGGAGGATGATCCAGTAGGCGAAGGCCATACCAGCCAGCAAAAAGACAATAACCGCTGCGAGGCCGGGGACCAGGATCTTGCGTTCGCGCGCAGTCAGGCCGGGGACGATGAACGCCAGGATTTCGTAGATGACCACGGGGGACGAAAGTACGATGCCGCCGTAGAGCCCGATTTTGAAGATGGCCCCGATCCTGTCGAGCGGCGAGAAGCTCGCCACTTTGAAGTCCGGGAATTGTTCCCGCGCCGGCGCCAGCAGCCACCCCAGGATCGTCTCCCAGAACCAGAAACAAACCAGCGTGCCGATGACCAGCGCGATCGCCGAGACAAAGACCCGGTTGCGGAGCTCCTTGAGGTGCTCGATCAGGGTCATCTCGTCGCCGGAGCTGTAGCCGGGACCCGGGCCTATGTTCGCTTCCGCCACCATCGTCTTAGAACACCAGCGGGGGGGCCGGCTTCACGTCCCCGGATTTGGATTCATCGACCGTGTCTGCTCCATTCGCGGCGTGGCCTTTCGCCGACGGCGCAGGTCCGGGCTCATCTGGCACCCCGAACGCGGAGACAGCCGTGGCCGTCTCGGTGGCGGTCGGCGGGCCGCTGCTGATGGTTGCACCGTCGGCGCTCGCTGCGATGGCGGGCAGGTCCATGGAGGCGGTCGCTTCACGCACTTCGGACTCGATCAACGTCTGATGTTCGCGGATCGCCTGGCGCGTCGAATCGACCTCGCCCTTCACCGTCTTGTACTGTTCTTCCAGGTACGAGATCTCGTCGCTGAATTCGGCGCGGACGGCGCGCGCATACTGCTGCATCTGGCGTACCGCGCGGCCAATCTGGTAGGCCATGGCCGGCAGCCGTTCCGGCCCGACGACCAGCAGCAGCAACACCAGGATAAGCAGGAGTTCCTGGTAGCCAATGCCCAGGAATTCCACGTCAGCCTCCTCCGGAGCGGGGACAGCGGCCGTGCTCCGCGGGCGGCAGCCTACTTGTCCTCGACGCCGTGATCCTTCAGGTAGTCTACGGCGTCCTGCACTGTGGCGATCTTTTCGGCGTCTTCATCCGGGATCTCGAGCTCGCCGCTATCCTGCGAGAACTCCTCTTCCAGCGACATGATGAGCTCGACGAGGTCCAGCGAGTCGGCGTTGAGGTCGTCCACGAACGATGCAGCGGGCAGGACTTCTTCCTCTTCGACGCCCAACTGCTCAACGACGATTGCGCGCACCCGTTCGAATACTGTGGCCACTCGGTTAGTTCTCCTGCGATCTCTCTTGGCTAGGTCCCGCTCGTTGCGGCGATCTGGCCGTGCGAGCGGCCAGGATGTTGGAGCTCACCGTGCGTAGCACCCCGTTCACGAACCCCGGGGAGCGTTCTCCGCCGTACCGGTGAGCGAGTTCGACAGCTTCGTTTACGACTGCCGCCACCGGCGCCGAATTATCGGAAAGCAGTTCCCATATTGCAAGCCTCAGAATGTTCCGGTCAACGACGGCGAGCGATTCGACGGGGTACTTCGGCGCCGCGGCCCCGATGTAGCTGTCCAACTCGTCGCGCTGGCGGCTGACGCCCCGCAACGCGCCGCGGGCGAACCCGCTCGGCCCCGCGCCCACCACTTCTGGGTCTTCCTCCGCCACGTCGCCGAGCCGCCGGGTGAGCGCGTCCTCCGCGTCGTGGTCCGATGTCTCGGACTCGTAGAGCGCCTCGATTACCAGGTGGCGGGCGCGGCGGAGGACGCTGTCGGTCACGCCATCACCATACCCCCATCGACTTGAATGCACTGCCCGGTGATGTAGCCGGCGCCGCCGCTCGCGAGGAACGCCACGAGCGGCGCCACCTCCTCCGGCATGGCGATCCGGCCGAGCGGCACCTGCGCCATCACGGCCTGCACCTGCGCCTCTGTCATCCCCGCGGTGATGTCCGTCTGGATGAACCCCGGCGCCACCGCGTTCACGGTTATCCCCCGCGAGGCGACTTCCCGCGCGACCGCCCGGGTGAAGCCGATAAGGCCGGCCTTCGCCGCCGCATAGTTTGCCTGGCCGGCGTTTCCCATGATCCCAACGACGCTTGTGATGTTGATGATCCGCCCCCCGCGGGCGCGCAGCATGGGCCGCATCGCCGCCTTCGTGACGAGGAAGGCCCCGCGCAGGTTCGTGTTGTGGACGGCGTCCCAGTCCGCCTCGGACATGCGCATGAGCAGGCCGTCGCGCGTGATGCCGGCGTTGTTCACCAGGATATCGATGCCGCCGAACGCGTCCACCGCCGCCTTCACGATTCCCGCCGCCCCTGCGGCGTCCGCAACATCGCCGGCGACCGCGAAGGCTTCACCGCCGGCCTGCTTGATGGCCTCGACGACCTCGGCGGCCGCGCCCGCGCTGGCGTTGTAGTTCACCGCGACGCGGGCGCCCTGGCGCGCGAGTTCGAGGCAGATTTCGCGGCCGATGCCGCGCGAGCCGCCCGTCACGAGCGCGGCTTTGCCATCCAGCGCCCCCACGCTACGAGCCGAGCTGGACGTTGACGGTGGTCGCGTCGTTCACGTTGTAGCAATTGGACTTGCGCAGCATCCGCTTGATGATCGCGGTCAGCACGCGGCCCGGGCCGAATTCGATGAACGTGTCCACGCCCTGGTCGCCCATGAAGTCCACGGTCTTCGCCCACTGCACCGGCTTGCACATCTGGTCCACGAGTTCGTGGCGCAGAGCAAGTTCCGTGTGGGCGGGCGCCGCAGTGCAGTTGAGTACCACCGGCACCGCCGCATCGGAGATCGCCGCGAGCGCGACGTGTTGCACCATCCCTTCGGCTGCCGGCTTCATGAGCGAGCTGTGGAAGGCGCCGCTGACGCTCAGCGGGATCACCTTCGCCGCGCCGCGAGCCTTGGCATAGTCGAGCGCGCGGACGACGGCTTCCCGCCGCCCGCCGATGACGATCTGGCCGGGCGCGTTGACGGTGCAGATCTCGGCTCCAGCTTCACGGCAGACATCGTCGCAGTCCGCGAGGTCCAGTCCCAAAACGGCCGCGAGTATCCCCGGATTGCGCTCGCCGGCAGCCTGCATGAGTTCGCCACGCGCACGCAGCAGGCGCACGGCGTTTTCGAACGAGAGCGCGCCTGCTGCAACCAGCGCGGGATATTCGCCAAGTGAATGGCCCGCAACGAACGCCGGGCGCAGTGCCAGTGCGGGCGAGACCTCGGTCGCTACCTTCAGCAGCGCCAGGCTCGTGACGGCGATCGCGGGTTGCTGGTTGCGCGTCTGCTGGAGCTCTTCCTCTGGTCCCTCGAAGCAGACGCGGCTGAGGTGGAATCCGAGGATCTCATCGGCTCGGTCGAAGAGCTCCCGCGCCGAGGCGAACTGGTCGTACAGGTCTTTGCCCATGCCAACGAACTGCGCCCCCTGGCCGGGGAACACGAAGGCGCGACGACGTTGAACTGGCTCCTGGTATGTGACAAACGCAGCCACCGGGGTGGCCGCTAGCTCTCGAGCTCGTCGATCTTGATGTTCAGGACTTCCCGGCCCCGGTACTTCCCGCACACCGGGCACGCGGTGTGTGCCAGTTGAGGGGCCCGGCACGACGGACATTCGACCACGTGCGGCATCTGGATGGTGAGGTGGCTGCGGCGCTTCCCCTGGCGTGAGCTGGGGTACTTCCGCTTCGGCAGCGGGGGCATTGGTGGTCTCCTTCAGGTCGTTACCCATTCGATGCTTGCTTCAACCCCGCGAGCGCTGCCCAGCGATGGTCTACTGGCTGTTGTTCACAGGAACAACCTGCGATATTCAGGTCCTGCCCGCACTCCGGGCAGATCCCCGGACAGTCTGGACGGCAAAGTGGCTGCATTTCTGCAGCCGCCTCGCTATATTGCCGCACGGCCTCCGTAATGTCGATCGTGTGCGCCTGCGAGATGAGGAAGCTGTCCGGGTCTTCCGGCGGCGCCAGCTTGTGCCCACTCACCACATCGACCTGCTGCACGAAGATCTCCTCGAACGAAATCGCTTCGTGGTAGCCGAAGGCGGCGAGGCAGCGGCTGCATACGCCATCGAGCACCACATCCGCCTCGCAACGCACCAGCACCCCGCCCGGCGTCCGGATCAGCTCGACCCTCCCGCGGTGCACCGGCGGTTCCGGTTCGAGTATGTAGTCACGCGTGCTGCCGACCGGTTCGCGCAACAGCCCTGAAACGTTGAAAAGCATGGGGGATCACCTCGCGACCTGGAGGTGCAGCCAGTATATCGCACGCCTTCCCACCCGCCAGCCAGCTCACCCTGCATAACGGCGCCGGCTGCGTGACGATTGCGGAAACCCGCCCCGTTGGATGCCGTTCGCCGGTTTACGGCCAAATTGGCGCGGCGTACTGTTCGCGCTACGGTTAGCCTATGAGCCAGGTCCTTGAACTCCTCTCTCTCCAGTCCGTCGATGACGAAGCCGCTGCCTTGCGCGCCGCGCTCGCGGATGTCGAACGGCGGCTCCACGACAACGAAGAACTGGATGAATCGCGGCGCGAGCTCGTCGCGGTGCGCGCGAAGGCGGAACTCTCACGCCGGGAGCAACGCCGGCTCGAGGGCGAGGTCGAACAGCTCAGCGACCGCATCGCCACCGACGAAAAGCGGCTCTACGAAGGCTCCATCCGCCTCCCCAAAGAGCTCGCCAACCTCCAGCACGAAGTCGACCTCCTGAAGGGCGCCCGGGCGAAGCTCGAGGACGAGCTGATCGAAGTCCTCGACACCGGCGAAGGCATCTCCCGCGAGGTCCGCGGTGCGGAGAACCGCGTGCGCCTGTTGGAAGCCCGCTGGCAACAGGTCCAGCAGGATCTGCGCCACGAATCCCTGCGGCTCAACGACGCCATTGGCCGCGCCGATGCGAAGCGGGACATCCAGAAGTCCAAGATCAATCCGCGCGCACTCCAGGTCTACGACGAAGTCCGGCGCCGCAAGGGCGGCATGGCCGTCGCGCGTATCGTCGGCGGCTCCTGTACCGGCTGCCGCGTCGCCATCCCGGATAGCCTTCGGCGTAAGGCGTTCTCCGCCACCGAACTGGCTCGCTGTCCCAACTGCGAGCGCATCCTCGCGCTGGGGTGACGCCGTGAACGCCGTCGGATACTTCGCGGAAGGCGCCAGGCGTAACGGCGTCAAGCGCACCATCGGGGAACAAAACCGCGCGTTCCTTGATTTCTGCAACCGCCAGGGCTACGAAGTCGCCGCAACGTTCCTCGATACGGACGAACCGCACACGGCCGCCAACGGCTTCGCCCAGATGCTCCAGTTCCTTCAGCGCACCGACCGCGGCTTCACGGTCGTGGCCGTCGATGGCCTCGGCGCCCTTGGCCCCGACCTCGGGCAGGCGGCGATGGCGCTCCTCGCGATCGAAAACACCGGCGTGCAGCTTGTCTGCATCCACACCGGTAACGATGCCGCCAAGGACCTGATGACGGCCTGGGCCGAGCGCGGTGCGGACACGCCCGTCTCCGAGAGGGTGCGCTCCGCCATGCGCCGCAAGGCCGTCAAGGGCGAAGTCCTCGGGCGCCCCCCGTTCGGTTACCGCGTCGGGCCGCGCCGCCGCCTGGAGCTCGTCCCGGACGAGGCCGTGGTGGTCCGATACATCTTCCGCCTCTACCTCCAGGAGGAGATGGGCATCCGCAAGATCGCCGGGCAGCTCAACGACGAGAACATCTCCACGCGCCGGGGGGGCCGCTGGAGCATGGTCGGGGTGCGCGACCTCCTGCGGAATCGCACCTACCTCGGTACCTACTCGCGCTTCGGCGTCAAAGTCCCCGGGAGCCATCCCCCGCTTGTCTCGCCAGATGACTTCCGCCGCGTCCAGGAGCGGCTGCAGACGCGTTACGGCGGTGACCGCAAGCGCACGGTCGTGCCATTTCTGCTCAGCGGTCTTCTCTACTGCGCGCGTTGCGGCAACCGCATGATCGGGGTCAGCCGCCGCCAGAAGTGGACCACCCGCACGGGCGAGGAGCATTCGTCGTCCTACCGCTACTACCAGTGCGAAAGCCGCACCAACCAGAGCGCCTGCGGCTACAACACGCAGCGCTCACCCGAGTTCGAGGCGCGGATCCGCGCGCTGCTCGCCGAAGACGCGCCCGGGGTCCGGCGCATTGCCCGCGCGGGCAACGCCGATTCCTACCTCCTGGACACGATGGGCCAGGTCGACAAGATCGAGGGACGGATGCGCCGCGGGCGCCGGCAGGTCGAGGAGATTGTCGCCGACGCCGCCCACGGGCACATCTCGCTCGAACGCATGAAAGCGCTGGGTGGCGAGCTCGTGCGCGAACAGCAAGCGCTGCAGGAAGAGCTGGCCGCCGCCCGCGGCCGCATCACCGCGCACGAAACCGAAGCCGAACGCCGCCGCTACCTGGATGCCCTGCGGGTCCGCATCGTCGCCGAATGGGACTCGTTGGAGTTCCCGGAGCTCCAGAGCTCGCTCCGCGAAATCATCGACCGCGTCGACGTTGATGGCGAAGAATGCCGGCTCTACCTTCGGCTGTAGGCTGGCGGACCAGAGCGTTACGCCCGCGCCTTCTGGGCGCCCTCCAGCAATTTCGCGCGGAACTCGTGGTGCTCCGGGACGGGCTGCCCGACGACGTAGAGGAAGTAGTACGCCCCGAAGTCGCCCACGAACTTGAACCGCTTCTTCATATCTGCCAGCAGCGATATGACCTCCCCCTGGCTCTGGAGGTAGTTCTGAAAGCCGTGGAACTCAGCGTCCAGCGCGAGCATCGTCGCCGCATTGTGGACGGTCGCTTCGATCTTGCGGCGGTTACGGATGATGCGCGTGTCCGCGGTCAAGGCGTCGACTTCGTCGGGTGAGAGGTTCGCCACCGCCTCCGGGTCGAAGCCGCGGAAGGCAGCCCGGAAGCCATCCCACTTGGCCTCGATCACTCGCCAGCTCATGCCGGATTCGAACACCGCCTTGGTGAGCACTTCCAGATAGTCACCCAGCTTCTCGGGGACGATGACAGACGGTGGTTCCACGGCAGCACCTCGCGCGCAGGCTCGCGCAACTCGGCCCCCGCCGTCAATCCCACCCGTCCTCGTCAGCGCCGGGTGGCGGCCGACCCTGGCCGGCTACCGCGACCGGATCCAGTACGCGCGTCCCGGCTCCATCGAGGTCAGCGTGTTCAGGAACGCGGGGTCACTCCCTACCCAGCGCAGCCAGCTGCCGCCGCCATCGGAGAGGTACACCGCCGCGCACGAGCAGAGCCACGGACCCCCGCGCTCGCCCGTCCACGTGACGAGCTGCCAGCCCTCGGGGTCGGCCACGATGCGGCGGCCGGGCACTTCCGCCGGAGTTGGCTCCGGGGGCGCCGCTGTCGCAGGCCCCGAGGGTGCGGGCGTTGCGGTGGGCGCCACGGGCGTGGGCCTGGCCGGCACGGCCGTGGCCGTGGGGGGCGCGGGCGCCGGCGGGACCGGGGTGGCCGTAGGCGCCGGCGGCGCGGCCTGCGCGACCGTTGGCGCCGGCGGCGGCGGCGCGGGCGCATCTTGCGGCCCATAGAGGAAAATGGCTCCGGCCGCATCATCGCCCGAGAAACCGTAGAACGACGGGTTCATCATGATGCTCGGGACTTCCGAGTGGTCGAGCCCGAGGCAGTGCCCCAGCTCGTGCGTGACGCTCGCGGCGCGCCCCGCTTCCGATTGCTGGAAAAAGTACACCGGGTCCAGGCGCACCTCGCAGCGCGTGATCCGCCCGCCGCCCTGCGTCAGGTTCGATTGCGCCGGCTGCCCGGCGTAGGTGATCGGAGGCAGGAGAGGCTTGACCACCACTTCGATGTCGCTGCCACCCCGCACGGCGGTGATGCCCGAAACGCCCGCCCAGGCAGCCATCCCGTTATCGGCGTAGGCCTGCACGGCGGCGTCGGCGGTGTACCCGAGCTCCTTCTTGTCCCACTTCGAGCCGAGCAGCTTGAAGGCGAAGCTCGTCCCGATCGCAATCGCGAACAGCATCAGCGCCCAGAACACCAGTCCGAGGAGGAAAGCGTAGGTGACAGCGCGCACGCCCCGTACGCCGCTCGGCCCCCCGCCCGCCACTGCCGCGGAGTTTCCTCCGTAGGGCGCGCGCCACTGGTGACCATCCGCTGCGCGCGCAGTATCCCGTTCGTCCGTCCGTCGTCCCATCCCCAATCGCGCCCTCCCCTCTGGGTGTCGAACCGTCCGGGGGAGGGTTGGATGACGAGGCGGTAGAGATTGGCGACCGCTCGGTTACGGCGGATTTCGGTGCGGTGACAGCGGTTGCGGGAAGGTTGTGCCGCTGGTTGCGGGCACGGAACAAGCACGCGCACGTATCAGTCGCAGGTCGAAAAACAGCTCGTTTCGGGCGACTGCGGCTATTGCGCCGAGGCGACGACGCCCGTCTTCGCGGCGCGCAGCACCAGCCGGTCCGAGTACTGGCCGCCGCTGAACGTCCCGGCGCAGGTGATCAGCGTCAGCGTGTCGTCCGGGCTCTCCGCGAGCACTTCGCGCATTGGCACCAGCTCGACCGGGTACTGCTTCAGCGCTGTCACCTCGTATTCGATGATCGTCCCATCGGCGAGGAAGATCTCGATCGCATCGCCCGGCGCCAGCTTCTTCAGGTTCGCGAAGACCGCGGGCCCGTAGTTGCGGTAGTCCAGGTGGCCCGAGAGCACGGCGTTCCCGCCAAGGCCGGGCTTCGTCGTAAAGTCGTAGTAGGCGACCACGTCGGGCCTGGGCGGCGAGGCCATTGTGCCGTCGGGAAGCAGGCCCATGGTTACGAGTTTCGCGTCCACCCCAATCCGCTCGATGCGGATGCTGCTGATTGCAGCGTCGTATCGCTTTGGCGCCTCTGGTGTCGGGGGGATGACTTCGCGGTCGGTCACCGAAGCGGGCGCCGGCTCGCCGCGGACATCGCTGCGCCCGGCGCGGGCGGCTTCGAGCGCGGCATAGCGGTCGGCGGTGAACTGCGACGGATCCTCCCGCGGCCACACCGCGAACGCCACCAGCGCCAGCCCGACGACCAGCAGCGCCGCTCCCGCAAAGGTTAACGAACCCCGGTATCTTGCAAGAAAGCCGCGTTCTTCCGCCATATCGCAACAGAAGTCTATCCCCTATCCTGCGCCTACGTAAGGCGGGGATGGTTGCGGATGCGTGTGGCGCTCGTTCGCCGGAGACGGATCGGTGTTGGCGTCCTGCTGGCGCTGCTTGTCCTCGTAACCACCTGGCATTACTGGGCCCTGTATTCGAGCATCACCGGCGCGAAGTCCGACCTCGAGGGCGCCAGGCTGCACCTCCGCGACGCCGGGCTCAACCTCACCGCCAACGACATCGTCCAGGCCCGCCGGGATGTCCGCTCCGCGCGCGGAAACGTGTCCTCCTCGCGCAGGCAAATCCGCTGGGACCCATTCCTGCGCCTGGCGGGTGTCGTCCCGGGCGCGAAGGACCAGGTCTCGGCGATGGACGACATCCTCGATATGGCCGACCTGCTCATCGATATCGGGGACAGCGCCGCCGACGCCGGCGACAAAGCTGTCGCCTATCGCGACCGCCCACCGGAAGGCCAGCCGCTCACGAAGTCCCTGATCGACCTCCTGAACGAGGCCGGTCCCGAGCTCGACCGCATCAACGCGCTCTCGGACCAGCTCGTTGCGAAACGCATCGCCATGGGCGACAAGCCGCTGCTGCCGCCTCTCAACAGCGCGCGCGAACGCCTGGACGAGGAGCTCCCCCGCGTCGCCAATGCCGTCGACCAGGCCGAGCTCTCGAAGGACCTCCTGCCGGCGTTCCTCGGTTTCGAAGGCGACCGGCGGTACATGCTGTTCGCGCTCAACAGCGGCGAACTCCTCCCCGGCGGCGGGCTCGTGACTTCGGCCGGCATCATGCCTGTTAGCGAGGGCATCAATGGCTCCCTCGATTTCATCGACTCGACGGGCTGGAAGGCCGCGTGGGAGCGCAAGGGCGGCAACTACATCGAACCGCCCGGGCCGCTCAAACGGTACCTGCTCCGGGACTTCACGTGGAACCTCCTGGTCAGCAACTGGAGCCCGGATTTCCCGGCGTGGTCCCAGCAGGCCCGCGAATTCTACGAGCTCGTCAACGGCAAGCAGAGGATCGATGGCATCATCGCCGTCGACCTTACCGTCCTCGAACGGCTGCTCTCGGTCACAGGCCCCAAAACCCTCGACATCCAGGGCTTTGGGCAGGTGACCTTCACCTCCGACAACGCCGTGCTCCAGCTCGAGGCGCTCACGCGCCAGTCCTTCGACCCCGGCGAGGACCGCAAGTCGGTGATCGGCCAGCTGGCCGAGCAACTGCTCGCCGACATGCTCCGACTGCCTTCGGACAAGTGGGCCTCCGCCGTCGATATCATCCGCGACCTGGGCGCCGAGCGGCACATCCAGGTGCTCTCGTATCAGCCGGCCGAACAGACCGTCATCCGCGACTTCGGCTGGGACGGCGCGATCAAGCAGGACAAGACCGATTACCTCGAACTCAACGAAGCCAGCGTGCTTTCCACCAAGCTCAACCTCATCATCAAGCCCGAAGGGGTCTACAACATCGACCTCAACGGCCTCGGCGAGGCGAACCACGAGCTCCGCTTGACGTATCGCAACCCGTTCAGCGAATGGGCCGCCGACAAGCACCCGGACCTCGTCTCCCAGTTGATGCTCCAGGGCCTCTACGGCGGGTACCTGCGCGTCTTCGGTCCGTCGAGCCTTTCGAATTACAGCGCCGAAATCGATGGTGCGCCTGCGAGTATCGAAGACACCGGCAGCGAAGCCGGGCGCGACTGGTTCGGCACCCTGCTCACCGTGCCGCCCGATTCCACACGCGAGGTCGTCTTCCGCTGGAAGGTCGCCGTCACTACGAAGCAGGACGAGTACGACCTGCTCATCCAGAAGCAGCCCGGCACCGACGGGATCTGTCTCGCCCTCGCGGTCACGCGCAACGGGAAAGCGCCCGCCGCGTTGGACATTACGGGCGGCACGCGCGACCAGTCCGGCCGCGTCTGCCTGACGACCGACGTGCGCGTTCGCGCGCGCTTCTAGACACCATCCCACGACGCCGGCTTCGCCCGCGCTGGTAGGCTGGCAGCATGCACGATGTCCTCGTCGCCGGCGGGAGTATTGCCGGCGCCGCGACTGCCATCCACCTCGCCCGGCGCGGCCGGCATGTGCTCCTCATCGAGCGGGCCCAGGAGCTGCGGCCGAAGGCGTGTGGCGAAGGCGTGCTCCCGGCGGGCGTCGCGGCACTGGCCGCCCTGGGGTTGTCACCGGAAACACTCACGCCCTCGGCCACGCTCCGAAGCGTGCGCTTCTGCGCGGGCGGGCGCGTCGCCGAGGCCCCGTTCTCCGTGCGCGGCCGCGCCGGCCTCGGCGTCCGCCGCGATCTCCTCGATCCATCGCTGCTGGAGCGCGCCCGCGCCGAGGGCGTGGACGTGCGCACGGGTGTGACCGCGCGGCGCTTGCTGGTTGAATCCGGCAAGGTCGCGGCGATCGAAACCACCGGAGGCCCGCTGCCGGCCCGCGCCTTCGTGGCCGCGGACGGCCTGCATTCCCGCCTTCGCCGCCTCGCCGGCCTTGATGCCCGCGCTGTCGGCGATCGCTACGGCATCTCCGCCCACCTCCGCCTGCCCGCGCCCCCGGACGAGGCGGTGCAGGTGCATTTCCGCAGCGGCTACGAACTCTATCTCACGCCCGTCGGCGGCGACTGCGCGAATGTGGCCATCCTGCTCCGGCGGCCGGCGATGCGCGACATTGCCGGGGATCCCGGGGCGGCGTTCGACCGCGCCATCGCGCGGGAGCCGTTGCTAGCTCGCGCCGAGCGTATCGATGGGCCACACGTCGCAGGGCCTTTCCCTCGGCAGGCCAGGCGCGCCTGGCGGGGGAACCTCGTGCTCGCCGGCGACGCGGCCGGGTTTTTCGATGGCATCACCGGCGAGGGCATGTCCGCCGCCCTCGTTGGAGCGCGAATGTGCGCCGCGGCCATCGACGCCTACCTCCGCAACGATTCCTGTGCACCGCTCCGCGTCTATGACACGCGCCGGCGCGCCTTCGCCCGGAACTCCACGCTGTTCGCCCGCATGGCGTTGTTGCTGGCCCGGTCGCCGGCCGTCGCGGCGCACGTGGTGGGCAACCTCTCGCGCCGGCCCGCGACATTCGCCCGGCTTGTTGCGGTCAGCAATGGCGAGGTCGGGCTGCTCTCCCTCAGCCCGCGCGATGTCGTGGCAATGCTCACTGGCCGGTGACCCCTAAAACACGCCGGGGACGAACCGCGCCTTGCCGTCGAAGTGTTCGCGATAGCCGGGAAGCGGCCGCAACAGCTGTTCCTCCTCCGGGATGCGCAGCGCCAGCAAGAGCGCATTCGCCACCGTCGCGATGACAGCGAGCCGGCGCAGGCCGAACGCGAGTGGGAGCGCTGCCAGCTCTATCACCACCACGGTGTAGTTCGGGTGCCGCACGAACCTGTACGGCCCGCCCGTCTCCACCTCCATGCGCGCAGGGACCGCCGCGCGCGTGTTCCAGCGGCCGCGCAGCGTGCACAGCACCCACGCCCGCAGCGGTTGGGCGAGCAGCAGCAACGCAAGCCAGGGCCCGCGTGCCTTGCCGCCACGCACGAGCGTGCCCGCGATCACGAGCGCATGCAGCGCGACCATGAACGGGTACGTGCGGCGGCTCCACTCGCCCTCGTGCGCGGCGCCCGCGGCGGCAATGTTGCGCCGCGAGTACGCGAGTTCCAGTAGCCGGCCGCCGCCCATCGCGAGGCACACCGCAGCGCGCGTTAGCACTTCGCGCGTACCAGCATCAGCTCGATCGACACGCCTGGCCCGAAGGCGGCGATCACCGCGCGCCCGCCCGGTGCGGGCGCATCGCCGAGGTAGCGCCGCAGGACGTCGAAGATGGCCGCCGAGGAGGTGTTCCCGAATTCGCGCATCGAATCCCACGACCAGCGCGTGGAACCCTCCGGAAGTGATAGCGCGCCCTCGGCGGCACGCAGGATGCGGGCGCCGCCCGGGTGGATAAGCCAGGCGCCGATATCCCGGACGGCGATGTTATTGCGCTCCAGCAGCAGTCCAGCGGCGCGCGCCATCGCTGGCGCAATCAACGCGCTCAATTCGCGGGTGAGCAACGGGTAGAAGCCCCGGTCCGTGAGGGCGAACCCGAGCGCGTCGCGCGAGCCGGGCACGAGCATCGAAAGCGCGTCCTCAATGTGCAATCCCGGGCCCTGCCCCGGCGCGATGAGGGCCGCGCCCGCGCCGTCACCGAAGATAAGCGCGGCGGTCACGTTGCCGTCATCGCCGCCGGCGTGGAAGGCGAGCGAGCAGACCTCCGCCGCGACGGTCAGCGCGGCGCTCACCGGCCGGCTGCGGACGTAATTGGCGGCCGCCATCAGCCCGACGACTCCGCCGGCGCAGCCCGCTTCGGTGATGGGCAGCCGGGACGTGGTGCACGGCAACCCCAGCGCCTCCATCAGTTCCACGCCCCAGCCGGGCACCGAATAGCCCGTGCACGACGAGGTCACCAGCGCGTCCGGTGGCACGCCGTCCGCGATGGCACCACTTGCGGCCGCCAGCGCCAGCGCGGGCGCGTACCGATGGTAGAGTGCGTTGCGGGCTGCGATCGTGCCGAGTGCGGCCAACTCTTCCGGCGGGAGGACGATAGCCCGCGACTCGATTGCGGTCTGGCGTGCGAGCGCGGCGACACGGCGCTCGTCGCTGGCCAGCACACCGACGTACCGTGCCGCCTCGTCCTGTCGCACGCGCAGCGGCGGATGCGCGACAGCGGCCCGCACGATCCGGACGGGGACATCCACCGGGCGTTCCATTGCGGTCACTCCCGTGCTCGCGGCCCGCTCCCATGGCGTGCGGGCGCGCTTGGATCCCTGAAGGGTACGCTAATCCTCACGCGAAGGTGGCGTGCGAGCCTACCGGTGAGCGCGGCGCCGGCAGGTCCATAACGATGTCATCCCGGCGGTCCTCCCGGCTGGACGGCCGGGACAACTCGAACCTGTGTAGTCTGCAACGGCGCGAGCGAGCAAATCTCCGCGCGACGCCGTAGGATTCGGACGCAATCCCCATGGGAGGTTCGGACATGGCAATTTCACTCGCGGGCCAGGTAGCGCTCGTCACCGGCGGCGGGCGCGGCATTGGTCGCTCCGTTGCGCTCGATCTCGCACGCCACGGGGCGAACGTGGTGGTCAACGACACCGGCGGCGGCCTCGATGGCCGCGGTACGGACCCCGGCGTCGCGGAGGCCGTGGTCCGCGAGATCACCGGCGCCGGCGGCGAGGCGCTCGTCAACACCGGCTCTGTCGTCAGCTACGAAGCGGCGTACGGCATGGTCAAGCAGGCCGTCGATGCCTGGGGCCGCCTCGATATCGTCGTGTCCAACGCTGGCTTCCTGCGCGACCAGGCCTTCCACAACATGAAGGAAGATGACTGGCTGGACATCATCCAGACCCACCTCACGGGCGCCTACAACGTACTCCACCACGCCTGGCCCGTGTTCCGCCAGCAGCGCTACGGGCGGGTCGTGCTCACGTCGTCCAACTCCGGCTTCGTCGGCAACTTCGG
Source organism: Chloroflexota bacterium (assembly GCA_016191435.1). Classification (GTDB taxonomy): domain Bacteria; phylum Chloroflexota; class Dehalococcoidia; order Tepidiformales; family Tepidiformaceae; genus Amarobacillus. The sequence goes on from JACPOQ010000028.1 coordinate 170,584, forward strand.
GCAAGCGAACTATGGCGCGGCGAAGGGCGGCCTCATCGGCCTCATGAACGTGCTCAAGCTCGAAGGCGTCAAGTACAACGTCAACGTCAACTGCCTGGGGCCCGGCGCCGCGACGCGCATGACCGAGAACCTGATGCCGCCCGAGCGGCTGGCGCGCATGAGCCCGGACTTCGTGGCGCCCGCGGTCACCTACCTCTGCAGCCCCGATTGCAGCAGCAGCGGATTCATCATCGAGGCCTCGGGTGGCGCATTTGGCCGCGCCGCCATCGTCCGCAACTCGCAGGTGCGCCTCGCGGACCCCACCGCCGACCAGGTCGCCGCGCATTGGGGCGAGATCACGGACCTGGAGAAAGCGGAACCATGGTGGAGCATCGGCCAGTCACTGAAGGACCACCTCGCCGGCGCGCAGGACAAGGGCATCGCCGCAACGACCTAAGCTTCGGCCGCGCCGACGGCACCCGACTGGATGCACGCCTCGATGTCCGCCTCGGTGAGCCCGAGGCCGGCGAGCAGCACGCGCGTTTCGGAGCCGAACGGCGCCGTTGGCAGGCCCGGCCGGAAGCCATCGAGGCCGATGGACAGCGGTGGCGCCAGCACGCGCACGGGCCCGAGTGCCGGGTGCTCCATGTCGTGCAACAGCCCGTTCGCGAGTGGCTGCGGGTCGTTTAGCAGTTCGAACGGGAGGAACACCGCGGACGCCGGCGTCCCCGCTTCGTCGAAGATCGCCTGCCACTCCTTCGTCGTCTTCGTGGCGAGCAGCGCCTCGATTTCGATCTGCAGCGCGGCGTAGTGCGCTGCCAGTGCTTCGCGGTCGGCCACGCGGTTCCCGAGCATGCTATCGGTGAGGCCGACCGCCTTCATGAACTTGCGTTGCAGACCGGGGCTCACGCAGGCCACGGCGATGGCGCCGTCGGCCGTCCCGAACGTGCGGTAGTAGATGCTGGTCATCGCGGATGTCCGCGAAGAAGGGTTCCGCGCCAGCTGCTCCGCGAAGGGCGTCCCGCTGGCTCGCGCGTCACCCAGCCACGCGCGCAATTCGTCGTGCGCCGGCGCGTCGACGCTCTCCACCCGAACCATGAGGTTGTTCTGGAGCGTGAGCGCGGCCGAGAGCAGCGAGACGTTCACTTCGCTCCCGGCGCCCGTCATGGTGCGCTGGAACAGCGCGGTCGCGATCCCGAACGAGAGTAAGAGCGCACACATGTAGTCCGCCAGGGGCGTGTCGGCCGAGGCGGGGAGCCCGTTTGCGAGGCGCCCCCCGGCCGCCATCAGCCCGCTCCGGGCAGCGACCACGAGGTCCATCCCCGCGAGGTGCGCGTCCGGACCTTTGCGCCCGAATGCGGTCACGTTCCCGACGATGAGCCGCGGGAAGCGGGCCGCGAGCGTGGCGTGGTCGAGCCCGAGCTCGGCGTCCAGGCCCGGGCGCATATTCAGAAGCAACACGTCCGCGCTCGCGAGCAGCCGCTCGAGGATGCCCGCGGCACGCTCATGGCGGAGGTCGAGCGGCAGGCTATGCTTGCCACGGTTACGCGCGAGAAAGTGGCGGCCCTCCCCGGGGACGAGCGGCGCCAGGTGGCGCGTGGGTTCGCCTTCGAGCGGCTCCACCTTGATCACGCGCGCGCCGCCGTCGGCCAGCAATTGGCCGCAATACGGCACGGCGACAAACTGACCCAGCTCGATGACCGTCACGCCTGAAAACGGTTGTTCGCCCACGTATTCCCCCCGCGCGTTGCTCCGCCCGCCGGCCGCACGATACTACAGCCCGATGCCGGTTACGGGTTGGCCGTGACCTCATAGATGACGTTCTCACCCGAGCGGAACACCTCGCGGAGCTGTGGCATCGCGGCGAACTTCGCCAGCGCCGCGGGCGTGGCGTAGATCCGTTCCTCTGTCCCTACGACGACGTACCGCACGTTGTACTGTCGCAGGTAGGTCAGCGCGTAATCGGTGTTGGCGTCGCTATAGAAGCGCGTGGTGTCCGAACGCCGCTGCTGAATGAGCCCGGCATAGTCCATCCGGTAGGCGATTTCGTGCCAGTCCCAGCCGATGACGGCCGGCAACCCGGTGTTCCACGAAATCCGGCCCGTCCAGTGGTAGAGCGGCCCGATCGCTTCGGCGATGACGGGGCTGCCCCGCACGTTCGCTCGGAGCCAGCGGATCAGCGGCTCGTCCTCCCCGAGCCGGATCGGCTGATCGTCGGCGGGGTCGGGCGTGCCCTTGTCTTCGTAGTAGACCGCTTGCTTCAGGTACGCCAGTCCATTGAGCGTGTTGGGTGTCTTCGCGAAGCGCGCCTCCTGGCGCGCCTCCGTACCAGAGTAGAGGTAGATGCTGGCGCCGAACAGGAGCACCCCGGCGGTGGCGGCCGTCGCCCAGGCGAACACACCTCGCCCGGGCCGTGACACAAACCGCCACCCGTCCGCTGCCCAAAGCGCCCGCGCGCAGTACCAGCCGGCGTAGGCGCTCCCCAGCGCGTACAGTTGCCACGCCTGCAGCGAAAACTTGAACACCGTGTTCATCCGCACGATGTCGTTCTTGACCACGACCAGGTCCACACCGGCCGCGATCCCGATTGCCGCCGCGAGCATCGCCGTTGCCAGCAGCCTTGGCACGTCGCGTTCGCGCGCGCGCAGCTCCCACCACACGAGGTTGAACAGGAACACAAGCAGCACCGCGCTCAAGGCGACCACCGTGAACGTTTCCCGCAGGTTGGCCTGCTTGAGCGCCGCCGCGTCGTAGAAGCCGACGTCCGAGCGCCAAGTGAACGCCGTCAGTCCCGTGACGAAGATGGCAAGCGCCACCACTTCGAACGGCCCCGCGACGATGGCGGCGATGGGGTTTCGACCCGGCTTTCCCCCGCGCGCCCTCATCTCCTCGAAGTAGCGGACCGCGATGAACGCGACCGTGAACGCGAGGAAGACGCCGAAATGCGCGAAGTACTGCTCGGGCTTCGTCGGCTCGGGGGAACGTGTCAGGCCACTCTGGAACACCTCGGTGTGCGCCGCGTAGGGCGCAAACGCGACCGTTAGCACGCCGGCCACGAGCGCGACGTGCGCCACTCCGTCCCACCAGCGTCGTTGCCAGCGGCCCTGCGCGAGCAGCTGCCCGCAGCCAACCGCTGCGACGGTCAACAGCGTCGCCGTCGGGAAGTCCCACGTATGTACCGTCCGCACGAGCCCCAGCCCGGCGCCCAGCCCGGCCGCCAGCGCCCACGTCTGGGCCCGGAGCCCCGCCGCCGCTGAGAGCACATACGCCACCGAAAGCGCGATCGCGACCCCGAAGAACGGCAGGCCCATCAGCTGCGGATGGAGGTCCGCGAACAGCGCCGACCAGTACGGGAACTCGGTGATATCGAACTGCCCGATGTGCACGCGGCTGCTTCGCCACCAATCGAACGGTGCCAGGCCCGCCCCGTGGAACAACCACTGCCATATGCCTCCCACGGCTCCCACCGCACCTCCGACGAATGGCGTGCCGCTGGCCAGGGTCCACTGGTTCACGCCCTGGAAGCGTTGAATCGCCTGATGCGCGCCATCGAGGTTGCCGATGAAAATCAACAGCACCGCCCCGAACACGCCCGCGATGATCGCCGGCCGCAAATAGCTGCGCGGACGCGGCTCTCCCTCACGGAGACGTCGAAGCGAGCCCGATGCGGCGACGAGATTGTGGACGGTCGACATCGCCGTTACCGCCGCCAGCGCGGCGAACGTCGGCACGCCGAGGTTGAACCCCACCTCCGGCACGATCTTGAGGGCGCGCATCGGCACCGCAAGGAAGAACCAGCCCATGTAGTAGTAGTTCATCGTCCCGCCGGCGAACCAGGGGTCGTACGGCGGGAGGATGGACGATTTCGCAACCGCCGTCAGGTAGGCGAGCTCGACCGGCTTCTCGCCGCCCTGCGGGCTGTACCAGAGGTCCGGGTTCGCGTAGCGCAGCGCCAGGAAGAACGCGAACGCGGCGAGAAAGACCACCTCCATCGCGAGCCACGATGGCCAGCGCTCGCGGAGGTCCGCGATCAGCGCCCGGCGACGGATGTACCCCACCGCCGCCCCCACGCCCACCGCTGTCCCGTACACCGCCCACACCACGCCGCCGGAGAAGTGGACGGCGTTCCATGCCACCAGCAGCCACGTGCCCAGTGCAACCACGACCAGTCCGGCGAGCTTCGAGAGCCCATAGCCCCGGTCGGGCAGTCCACGCAGCAGCCACGTGAGCCAGGGCAGTGACGCGAAGGCCGCCACTTCGAGCCAGAGCAGCCACCACACCCACGGCACGCGCCATGAGGCGCTGCCCACGTCGAACACGTCCGCGAACGTGCCGCCGCCCTGCTGCGTGGCCGCCGCGGCCGCCGTCTCCTGGAGGCCGTTCGTGCGCCCCTGCTTCGGCAGCAGGTTCACGGCTCGCTCCGGGTGCGCGGCATTCAGCAGCGCCAGGGCCTGCACAGGGTCCCAACGTGCACTCTTCTTGTAGATCCGCACCTCCGGGTGGTCGTACACGGTGAACGACTCCTCCGCGCTTGAGTCGTCGACGGAGAGCCCGAGGAACGATGGCTGCACCTTGAAGTCCGCCACCAGGTCGAAGCCCAGCTCGCCGGAGTCGAGCAGCTCGTAGTAGCGGATGGTGGCGGGATACTCGCGTTCCAGCCGCGGCACCGAGCTGCGCACACGGTTCGAACTGATGGCGACATAATCGGCGCCGTTCAAGCCCACCGTCGGGTCCTTCCCTGCCCGGCCATAGACCAGGTCCTGCATCTTCTGGAGCGAATCCGTGTCGTACGGCGCCGTCTCCACGATCTTGTACGCCGCGGTCTGCCCGGGGATGGCGTACGGCAGCGAGTCGTCCCAGAGTTCGCTCGTAATCGTCGACCCGGGCGGCACGTTGGCGTAAATCCAGCGGCTGGCAGCGATGCGCGGCTGTTCCGACCGGTAGACCTGCTGGAACGCCAGCGCCCACCAGGCCGTGCCCAGCACCACGACCGCCACTCCCACACCGGCGGCCAGCCGCGCGCTTCCCGGCGACCACACGCGGCCCGCCCACTCCAGCCGCCTGCCCAGCCAGCCTGGCGCCGACCACCGGAGATCCCCGCGGCGCGCCGTGCGCCACAACCCCGCGCACGCCCATCCGGCCATCAGGCAGAGCAGCGGATAAATCGGCGCAAAATAGCGCATGTAGGTCACGAAGCGAATGCCCTGGATACCGAAGATCCCGGCGGTCAGCGCGACGGGGAGGAAGAAGGCAAGGTCGCGGCGCTTAAACAGCAGCACCCCACCGGCGGCGGTCGCCAGCCACGCGGCGATCCCGAGCGCCGGCCCGAGGCCAAACAGCACGAGGTTCCGCAGCGGATACAGCAGCGGCGAACGGCCCGCGAATTGCACGAACGGCGGGAAATCGATCTCGCCCTTCTGACGTTTCCACTCGCCTTCGAACACATCGGTGCGCCATTGCGGGTTGAGCGACATGTCCCAGAGGCGCGGGCCCGCGAAGGCATACGGCTGCGCCACCCGGAACACCAGGATCCCAATCGCCACCGCGAAGCACACCACCGAGACGTCCGTCATCCAGTGGCCGCTGGTGCGCTGGCGGCCGGAGACGTGGAGCCCGAGCCGCGGGAAATCGCGCACGCCGATGCGGATGAGTGCCGCGGCCGGCACCACCGGCACGAAGAGCAGGCCGTTGACCTTGCTGGCGACCGCGAGCCCCAGCGCGAGACCCATGCCGGCGCCGAGCGCCCAACCCTGCCAGTCGCGCTCCGCGCGCACCCACAGCACCGCCAGGAACACCGCCAGCGTCGCGAAGAAGGTCAGGTACGGGTCGACCGCCCAGAAGTGCGAGAGTTGGGTCGGAAGCACGGAAAGCGCGTACAGCAGCGCGGCCAGCAGCCCGGCCCGCCGCCCGAAGAGCGCCGCCCCGAGCCCGAACACGACCAGGATGGTCGCGATGTCGAACATCGCCGTGATGTGCCTGCCGCAGACCACCGTGCGGTCGTACCCGCCCTTGTTCCCGACGCAGCCCTTCCCCACCAGCCCGATGAGTCGATCCTGGACGAAGCCGGGTACCACCGGGTCCAGCGCGCGGAAGAAGCCGCGCCGTTCGCACCGGGCGGGCGCCGCCTCCGGCCCCGTCGTGGGACACACCGGCCCGGCAATGTCCCCCACGCCCTTCGCCAGGAACAGCGGGAAGGTGCCATACACGAACGACGGCGTCTCCGGCGTGTTGTAGGGGTTGAGCGGGCTTTTCGCCGTGTCGAAGTACTGGCCGGGGCTGTCCGGCCAGTCGATACGGTCGGCCACCAGCGAGAGGAAGCGCTCGTCGGGCTGCATCTGCAGCGGCGCCGGTGCGCCCGCGGGCTGGTCCCAGCCGAGCTTCTGAAAACGCAGCACGCCGCCCACCAGTAGGACCGCAGCGACCGCAAGGATCCACGCCAACCGCGCCACGGCCGGCTTTGCCAGCACTTCGCCTATACGTGGAAAGAGCTGCTGGCGGCTCGGCGGAGTATCAGCCACGCCGCGCCCTCGGTGCCGCTTCAGCCATCTCACTCGCGCATCGGGCGCACCGCGGTCCCACGGCCAAAGAATACCCTGCCGCCTCCAACACGCGCGGGCGGCGGAAGCCGCTTCTCCTTACAGTCCCTTATCGACGAGGAAGGCGCAGAGGTCGCTCAGTCGGCAGGCATAGCCCCATTCGTTGTCGTACCAGGCGGCCACCTTCACGAGGTTCGAACCGACGACGTTCGTCGAAAGCCCATCGACGATGCTGGAGCGCTCGTCGCCTTTCATGTCCATCGAGACTACCGGATCGGTCGTGAAGCCGAGGATGCCCTTCATCTTTTCGGCCGCGGTGTCGCGGAGGATCTCGTTGAGATCCTCCTTCGTGGTGTCGCGCTCCGTGAGCGCGACCACCTCGACGATCGAGACCGTCGGCGTAGGCACGCGGTAGGCGAGGCCGTCCATCTTGCCCTCGATCTCGGGGATCACGAGCTTCAGCGCGCGCGCCGCGCCGGTGGACATCGGGACGATGTTCATCGCGCCCGCGCGCATCTCGCGGAGGTTGTCGCCGCCCGCCTGGTCGAGGATCTTCTGGGAGTTGGTGTAGCTGTGGATCGTGGTCATCTGCGCCTTTACGACGCCCAGGTTATCCACGAGCACCTTCACCACCGGCGCCACGCCGTTGGTCGTGCAACTCGCGTTCGAAATCACGTTGTGCTTCGCGCGGTCGTAACGCTCCGCATTCACCCCGAGGACAATCGTGAAGTCCTCGTTCTTCGCCGGCGCGCTGATTACCACCTTCTTCACGCCGTCCCGGCGATGGGCCACGGCCTTCGTCGCATCGGTGAACAGGCCGGTGGACTCGATCACGATCTCCGCGCCGACCGAGCCCCAGGGGATGGCGCCCGGGTCGCGCTCGCTGAACACCTTCACCAGGCGGTTGTCGATCGCGATGCCCCCGTCCTCCGCGCGGATGGCGCGGTGCCAGCGGCCATAATTGCTGTCGTATTTCAACAGGTTCGCGTTGGTCTCGGTGGAAACCAGGTCGTTGATCGCGACGACCTCGAGCTTGTCGCCGTGCCGGTCGCTGATCGCCTTGAGGACCTGCCGCCCGATACGGCCGAAGCCGTTGATTCCAACTTTCGTGACCATTGGCGACCCCCCTGTGTAGAAAATGCCTCCCCAGCGTACGCGCGGCGCCGGCACCGGGCCACGTCATCATCGCTTCGAACACCCGGACTATCGCGCGATCGCCGTGGCAGGATGTTTCTCGGCTTCGCGACACGGCGCCCGGCGTTCGCCTCCCGGCGGGAGACATTCACCCGGTGTTCACTTCCATAGTTCGAACCGATGGATTGTCCCGGATCGATATGGAATCGCTACTACCGCGATCTCGCGAGCTATCCGAAGTTATTATCGATCCATAGCTTCAGGGGGCTACATCATGATCCGGAAAATCGTCACCTGCCCGGCCTGCGAACTGCATTTCCTCTCGGCTCGCACCAAGACGTACTGCCCGGGTTGCCATCAGCTCGTCGAGCCGCGCGAAGTCGCCGCTTAACTCCGGCGCTCAGAGCGCGAGGAACGCGCCGAGATCGGCGGGGCGCTCGATTCGCGGGTAGCCCGTCGGTTCGCCGCCCGCCCAGCCGGCCTCGATCGGCGTTGCTCCGGCGGTTTCCGCCGCCCGCAGGTCGTAGCCGTCTCCCGAGACGTACGCGACGCGTTTCGCATCACATTCGAGGAAGGACTGGCACTCGGCCATCCGCGCCGAGACGTCCCAGCGCACTCCTTGGGGCGTGGCCGAGAGCACGGCGATGAAGCGTTCCAGTCCCGTGGATTCGATCTGGCGGCGCGCCAGCACGTGAGGCTCGCGCGAGATGGCTCCCATCTCCACCCGCTCCGCCCGTACGTGGTCGAGTGCCATCCCCATCCCTTCGTGCACCAGCAGGCGCTTCATTGCGCTGCGCTGGAACATTTCGCAGCAGAGCGCTTCGCAACGGTCCATCGCTGCCTGGTCGTCCAGCAGCACCGCGAGCGCGTGCCGCCAGGGGCGTGAGTGGTATTCAGCCGCCAGCTCACGGGCCGCCAGGCGCCGGCCCGTGACGGCTACGATGGACTCCTCGATGGCATAGCTCCATGCCCCCGTGCGCGCGAGCAGCGTCTCGTCGAGGTCGAAGATCACCGCGCGAAAACGGCGGGGGCCGTGGCGGATGATAGGCACGCCGTCAGACAGGCAGGCCGAACGAGCGAACGGCGGCCTCGTATTCCTCGGGCGTATTTACATCCAACTGTGACATCTCGTCGCTCGCGAATTCATGGATCTCGCTCGCGTGGCGGCGCAGCACGCCGCGGAGCCCGTCGCTCTGGTCAGTCGCCTCCAGCAGCTCCTGCCGCAACGAGCCCGAGACGATAACCGGGTGCCCGGAATGCCCGCCGGATGACGGGCGCGTGGCGGCGAACGATGGCTCATGGGCGGCGATGAGCTGCTTGAGGAACGACGCGGTCCGGGGTTGGTCCACGTTCAGGATGATGATCGCCTCGGCATCGCGGTTGACGGCCTTCGCCCCGATTCGCAACGAACCAGCTCGCCCCGCAAAGTAGCGGGCATTCTGCATCACCCGGCAATCCGCGCGCCGGACCACACGGTAGATGTCATCGCTGCGGTGTCCGAGCACCACAATGACTTCGTCCACGCCGGCTTCGCGAAGCTGGCGCACCTGGTAGTTGATGAGCGGCTCGCCGTTCCAATCGAGGAGCGCCTTCGGCTGCCCCATCCGCGTCGACATCCCCGCGGCCAGCACAATGCTCGAAATCATGGCTCACCACCCCATCGCTGAGTCTAATGCGCCACCGGCCTTGATGCGACAGATCGACGTCGCTTCTGGCGGTTCGAGCCGGGGCTCGGCTTGCGCAGTACCGGGCGCGGACGATGTACGGGAATGCCGTGAAGACCAAAGGGGGAGCCACGGTCTCCGTTCTGGTCGTCTGTCTCGCCCAGTCCGGTCAGGGGCCGGCGACAGCCACCTCGGGCGACACCATCCCGCGGAACTGCTCGAAGTTCGAACGGAACTGCGCCGCCAGGTCCGCGGCCGCCTGGTCGTACGCGTCCGGGTCAGCCCAGTGGTCCCGGGGAGTGAGGATCCCGGAATCGACACCCGGGCACTCCAGCGGCACCTCGAACTTGAATAGCTCGTCCTTGCGGAAAGCGGCTTCCTTCATGCCGTCGCGGAGGATCGCACGGACCATCTTCCGCGTTTCCCGGATCGCGATGCGGCTGCCGGTGCCGTATGCGCCGCCCATCCAGCCGGTGTTGATGAGCCAGGTCTGTGCACCCGTCCGGTCGAGGCGCCGCTGCAGCAGGTCCGCGTAAACCGTCGGGTTGAGCGCCATGAACGGCGCGCCGTAGCACGGGCTGAAATTGGGCTTCGGGTGGGTGATCCCGTTCTCGGTGCCTGCCAGCTTCGAAGTGTAGCCGCTGAGGAAGTGATACAGCGCCTCCGCCGTCGAAAGACGGGCGATTGGCGGCAGCACCCCGAAAGCATCCGCTGTCAGCAGGATGACGTGTGATGGGTGCGGCGCCACCTGCTCCGTATAGACGTTGCGCAACGAGCCGAGGGGATAGCTCCCGCGCGTGTTCTCGGTGAGCGAATCGTCGTCGAGGTGCACCTGCCGCGTTTGGTCATCGAAGACGACGTTCTCGAGGATCGTCCCGAAGAGGTGCGTCGTTTCGAAGATGTCCGGCTCCGCGGCCGCGCTCAGACGGATCACCTTGGCGTAGCAGCCGCCTTCGATATTGAAAATGCCCTCGTCGGTCCAGGCGTGTTCGTCGTCGCCGATGAGCAGCCGCTCGGGGTCGGTGCTCAGCGTGGTCTTACCCGTGCCTGAAAGCCCGAAGAAGAGCGCCGACTTCCCCGTTTTCGGGTCCACATTCGCCGCCGAATGCAAGGACAGCGTCCCTTCGAGCGGGAGGTAGTAGTTCATTGCCGAGAAGACGGCCTTCTTCATCTCGCCGGCGTACGCCGTTCCCGCGATGAGGATGACGCCCTCAGTCAGGTTCAGCGCCACAACCGCGTCGCTGTGTACGCCGTCGGCCTCGCCATCGAGCTGCAAGTAGGGGGCGTGCAAAATTGTGAGCTGCGGCTCGGTCCCGTTCGGCAGCGGCTCCGAGGGGATGAACATCGTCCGGGCGAACAGGCTGTGGTACGCCTCTTCCGATACGACCCGCACGGTGCGCCGGTGCGCCGGGTCCTGCGATACGACGCAGTCCTGGACGTAGAGATCGCGGTCGTGCAGATACCGAACGATGCGGGCGCGGACGCGCTCGAAGGTCTCTTCGGTCATGGGCTGGTTGTGCTGGCCCCACCAGACGTGCTCCGAGATCTCCGGCGTCCTCACCAGGAACTTGTCGTCCGGGCTGCGGCCCGTACGCTCGCCGCTGCGCACCGCAAACGTGCCACCCTGGAGCAGCTTGCCTTCGCCCCGCCGGACGGCGTGTTCATACAGCACCGGGCTGGAAAGGTTGTGGAACACGTTCCGCCCGCCGGCAATGACGATGTCGCTGAGGCTGCTCGGAGCTTCGGAAATGGCCATACACCTCTCTCGGCGGGCAGCAATGGCCCATCCGGACAGGGTACGGTGTTATAGCCTGAAAGTGAAGTCCGATAGCTGAGATATAGCGTGGAACAATACGCTGTCTACGGTTGCATATGTGTTTCCAGGCCGCTGGCGACCCCCGCCTCATTCGATGACGAGCAACACCTGGCCCTCGGTAACCTTCGCCCCTTCTGCCGCCAGGATCTCGGTGACCTTCCCATCTGCGGGTGCCTTGATTTCGTTTTCCATCTTCATCGCCTCGAGCAGCAGCAACACGTCACCACGCTTGACCTCGTCGCCGGCTTTCACCTTGATGCGGAGCACCTTCCCCGCGATCTGGGCAACTACCCCGCCCTTGACGCCCGGCCGTGGCGCCGCCGTGCCGGGCGCCGCGGCCCGTAGTGGCCGCGGCGCGGTCCCGCCGCCGAGCCGCCCATCGATCGCAACCGTGAACGGCCGGTAGTCGATGGTCACGGGGAAGCCCGCCTCGGCGTCCCGTTCGGCGGGAAGCTGCACGCGATAGGCGATCCCGCCCGCGGTCACTGTCTTGAACCCGGGGTCCTCGCGCACGGTCACCGGGTATTCGTGCCCATCGACTACGACTGTGTCGCCGCGGACCTCCACGGCATAGGTCCGGCCGCCGATCGTTACGTTTGCCATCTCAACCCCCTCCGGGTATCTCCGCGGGCCGCATCGCCGTGGCAGCCCTGTGTGCATGCACGGCGCCGTTAACGCATCTGGCGCAGGCGGCCGAAGTTGCGCCATGCGCCGTCGGCGCCGCCGGCCGAAGCGGCCGCAATCGGCGCCATCGCCGGCCCGCTGGCAGGCTGCGCCCGACGCTCGCCGATGGTCATTGCCCCCACCACTGCCGCAACCAGCTCCCGCTCCGGGCCGAGGCCGTCCCGCCGCCACTCGAGAAATTCCTTGCCCGGGCCGGGGAACATCAGGTAACTCAGCACGTCATCGACATCGTTGGCGAGCTCGCCAATCTCGGCTTTCGCGGCCTCCATCTCGGGCGGGAGGTCATCGGCGGGCCGGTGAGTGATCGGCGGTTCATCGCCGAGGATCGTCTTCAGCACGTCGTGGCTGATGGGCTGCGTGGTCTTGCCGTACATCCCCTTCGCGAGGTTCTTGGTCTCCCTGGTTACGCTGGCGTAGCGCTTCCCGGTCAGCACGTTCAGCACCGCCTGCGTGCCGACAATCTGCGAGCTCGGGGTCACGAGCGGTGGGTAACCGAGATCCGCACGCACGCGCGCGTTCTCTTCCAGCACCAGCGGCAGCTTCGCCTCTGCCCCCTGCTCCCGCAGCTGGCCGACCAGGTTCGAGATCATACCGCCCGGCACCTGGTGCTGGAGCACGCCGGCATCAATGCCCAGCAACCCGATCTCGAACTTCCAGTACTTCCGGCGCACTTCCTTGAAGTACACCGCGAGGTCGCCCAACTTGAGGAGGTCGAGGCCGGTGTCCAATCCCGGATATTCCGCCAGCGCAGCGACCAGCGTCTCGGTCGCGGGCTGCGAGGTGCCGCCGGCGAGGGGGCTCAGCGCGCAATCGATCACGTTCGCGCCCGCTTGCACCGCTTCCAGGTACGCCATCTCCGAGTAGCCGGAGGTATCGTGGCAGTGCATCTGGAGCAGCATCTCCGGGTGGTCCTGCTTCAGCCGGGTGACCAGCGCCCGCGACATCCCCGGGCTGAGGATGCCGGCCATGTCCTTGATGCAGAGCGAGTCCGCGCCCATCTCAACCATGCGCGCCGCCATCTCGGCGAAACCCTCGACGGTATGCACGGGACTGGTGGTATAGCAGAGCGCTCCCTGGATCTTGCCGCCTGCCTTCTTCACCGCCGCGAACGGCGCTTCCAGGTTGCGCACGTCGTTCAACGCATCGAACACGCGGAAGATGTCCATGCCGTTCTGCACCGCGCGGTCGCAGAACGTGGACAGCACGTCGTCGGCGTAATGCCGGTAACCGACCGCATTCTGGCCGCGCAGCAGCATCTGCGTCGGCGTCTTCTTGAGTCGCTTCTTTATCTCTCGAAGGCGCTCCCACGGGTCTTCGCGCAGGAAGCGCAGGCAGGTATCGAAGGTCGCACCGCCCCAGCATTCGATGCTGTGGTAGCCGATTTCGTCCATGCGCTCCAGCGCCGGGATCATGTCGTCCGTGCGCATGCGCGTCGCAAGCAGCGACTGGTGGCCATCGCGGATGGCCGTCTCCATGATGCCGACTTTGGTCATGGTGCAGTCCATGTGTTCAGGGATGGGGCCAGCGCCGCCGCCTCGCGGCCTACGTCCACGCTAGCACGCGCTCCGGTTAGGGTAACGGCCGATCGGCCCTAAGCCGCGGCCCCACTCACGCCGGCAGGCGTCCCGCCGACCATCTCCATCAGTTGGTCCACGTGGCGCAGCAACCGCACCGCGTCCGGCGTGACCGCACGGCCCGAATCCGGCACCAGATAGCCGGGAAGGATCCCATGCTTCGCACAGAACACATCGGCGGCCGCCACGACGCCCGGGATGGTGTTGTCCGCAACGTGCCCGTGGTGCCTCGACATCGTCTCCACCACGTCAACGGGCAACCCCCACTTCCGCGCCAGCAACGCGCCGACCTCCATGTGGTCGTATCCCAGCATTTCGCGCTCGATGGTGGCGAGCGGCACGTCCCGGCGCATCGCCTCGGCGACCGCCTGGTCCACCGCCGCAGGATCCGCGAAGAACATCGCGAGGCTGCCCATGTTGTGGAGGATGCCCGCGGTGAACGCGCTCGGCACATCCAGCCGCCGCCCCTTGCCCGCCAGCTCCGCCGACTTGAACGCCACCGCAAGCGAGTGCCGCCAGAACGCGTTGATGCGGAAGAGCACGTTGAGAGCGTCGCTCGGGTAGTTCCCCGCGATGGCGGCGCTGACGGTGATGTTGCGTGCCTGCACGAAGCCCAGCACCACCAGCGCTTCCTGCACGGAGGTCACTTCGCGCGAACGCCGGTACGCAGCCGAGTTCACCGCCCGCAACACCGTCGCCGAGAGCCCCGGGTCGGCCGATATCACGAGCGCGAGGTCCGAAGCCGAGGACTTCGGGTCCTGGGCGACCTGCATCGCGCGGAGCGCTACCACGGGCAACGGCGGCAACGCTTTCACCGCCGCGACGATCGCCTCGGCGCGCGAAGGCCCGCCCTCGTTCGTGGTATCGGGCTCAACCGTCATGGGCGCACCTCGGGTCGCGTGGTCTGAACCACCAGTGTCCGGGCGAACCTCGCGCCGGCGGCATCGGGACATCCCCCAGAATCGAGACAGGGATCCCTCGGAGCGGCGGAGGACCTACGAAGGCCGGGAATGTGCGTTCCCGGCCTCGCGATGCGTTCGGCGGTCGTAGCCGTCGGCATGTCCAACAGCCGCGCGCTACCGAGTCCCCTGTTGGCCATGCGCTCCCTCGACGCCGTACGCGTACTTGCCAGTGCGCGCCTCGACCAGCGCCAGACGGAAGGTGGATTCCGGTACCGAAGGACGACTCAACGACGTTTGGTCCGCCCGGCCTACACCACCACGCGCTCGCGGTACTCGCCATAGACCTTGCGCCACATGTTGCAGACTTCCCCGACCGTCGCGCCCGCGTTCACCGCATCGATGATGAACGGCATGGTGTTCGTCTTCTCTTCCCGGCTGGCGGCTTCCAGGCGCGACAGCGCCTCCGCCCAGCGCTGCTGGTCGCGTTCGGCCTTGTGATTCTTCAGCCGAGCAAGGTGCCGCCGCTCACCCTCGGGGTCGAACTGCAGGATGGGGATCTCCAGCGACTCGTCCATCTTGTACTCGTTTACGCCCACGACGATGCGGTCGCGCGTCTCCACTTCGCGCTGGTGCCGCGACGACGACTCCACCGTCTCACGGTGGAAGTAGCCCGTCTCGATCGCCGGGATGACGCCCCCGAGTGCGTAAATCTGCTCGAAGATCTTGTTGACGTCGGCTTCCATGTCCGAGGTCAGGCGCTCGACGAAGTACGAACCCCCGAGCGGGTCCACCGTGTTCACGACGCCACTCTCATGCAGGATGACCTGCTGCGTGCGCACCGCGAGCCGCGCGGCCTTGTCGCTCGGCAGCGCGATCGCTTCGTCCATGGAGTCGGTGTGCAACGATTGTGTCCCGCCCAGCACCGCCGCCAGCGCCTGGATGGCGACCCGCACCAGGTTGACCTCCGGCTGCTGCTCCGTGAGCGAGACACCCGCCGTCTGAGTGTGGAAGCGCATCAGCCACGAGCGTTCCTTCTTCGCACCATACTTCTCGCGCATCAGCCGCGCCCAGATACGCCGCGACGCCCGGAACTTCGCGATCTCTTCGAAGAAGTCGTTGTGGCTGTTGAAGAAGAACGAGATGCGCGGCGCGAAGTCGTCGATGTCCATGCCGCGCGCGAGCGCCCAGCGCACGTACTCCTCGCCGTCCGCGAGTGTGAACGCGAGCTCCTGCGCGGCGGTCGTGCCGGCCTCGCGGATGTGGTAGCCGCTCACACTCACCGGGTTCCAGAGTGGCATCTCCTTCGTCGCGAATTCGATCGTGTCCGTCACCAGCCGCATCGATTCTTGTGGCGGGTAGATGTACTCGTTCTGGGCGATGAATTCCTTGAGGATGTCGTTCTGGAGCGTGCCCGCAAGCTTCGCGCGGGGGATGCCGCGCTTCTCGGCGGCGGCGATGAACAGTGCCCACACCACCGGCGCGGGGCTGTTGATCGTCATGGAGGTCGTGATCCTGTCGAGCGGCAGGTCCGCGAGCAGCAGGTCCATATCGGCGAGCGAATCGATGGCGACGCCGCAGCTCCCGAATTCGCCTTCCGCCCAGGTCTCATCGTGGTCGTAGCCCATCAGCGTGGGCATGTCGAACGCGATGGAAAGGCCGTTGTTGCCGGCCTTCAGCAGGTCCTTGTAGCGCTGGTTCGTCTCCTCGGCCGAGCCGAAGCCGCTGAACATGCGGATGGTCCACGGCTTGCCCCGGTACCCGGTCTTGTGGACTCCGCGGGTGTAGGGGTACGACCCGGGCAAGTTGATGTCGCGCTCGTAATCGATGTCCTCGACATCCGTCGGGTCGTACAGCCGGTCGATGGGGCGGCTGGAGACGGTCATGAACGGCCCGGCGAGCTCCCGCCCCTCATGCAGGACGGACTCGTCGTACGCCTCGCGAAGCTGGCGGGCGCGGTCCATATCGGTCGTCATGGAGCCTCCGGGATTGCTAATGCGGCCAGTGTATCGCAGGACCGCGCCACCCGGCGCGGTCCTACGAGGCGGCGGGCACCCCGGAGGCTCCGCCGAACCGGCTGATCCCACTGGACCGCCTGGCGGCGCGCCCCGCTACACCCGCACGGTGATCTTGTGCAGGCCCGCTACGCCAGAGGGATGGGGGGAGCGGGATTCCGTGTCCTGGGGCTGGCCCGTGGCGTCGGTGGCGCGCACCACGAGGTCGTGCTTGCCGGCCCCGAGGTCCAGCGGGAGCTGCCAGCGGCGCCAGCTCAGGGCGCTGGCCGGCGCCTCGAGCTGCGCCTCCCGCCACGTCCGGCCGCCGTCCGTCGAGAGCTCTACGAGCGCCACGCCGCGGTCGCCGGCCCATGCCACGCCGGCCGCGACCGCCGGTCCCGTGAGGCGTGCGCCATCGCGCGGCGTGTCGATCCGCGCTCCCGTCCGCATGATGGCTTCGTCGCTCCAGCCCCGCCGTTCCCAGTACCCCTTGCCTGACTCGGCGACGAGTTGCAGGCCAGCCACCCACTTCACACTCCGCATCCCGTAGCGGCCCGGGAACAGCAGGCGCACCGGATACCCGTGTGCCGGTGGCAACACCTCGCCTCCGAGGGCGTAGGCCACGAGCACGGTCTCCTGGTCCGCCAGGTCCACGGTTTCGTCGTAGCCGTCGGCGGCCGTTACGCGCAGCGCGGTCGCCGCTGCGGTCGGCGACACAACGTCCAGCAACCGCGCCAGCGGGAAGCCCACCCAGGCGCCGTTCGAGACGAGTTTCCCGCCGACGGGATTGGAGATGCACTGCAACAGCAGCGGAACCTCCGTCGCCGGCATCGCCCGGATCTCTTCGAAGCTAAAAGTGCGCGGCGCTTCGACCTCGCCATCGACCTCGAGGCGCCAGCCATCCGCGTCGACCGCCGGCCGGTTGAGGTCGATGTCGACCACATAGTGGTCGGCCGGAGCCGTGATGCGCGGCGATAGGCCGCGGACCTCGCTGAAAGCGCCGTCTGAAGCCAGCGTGCTTGTGATTGCCAGGCGTTCGCGCGGCCGCGGCGCACGCCCGCGGGCCAGCGCCGCGGCGCCGGCCATGACCGCGACCACTCCCAGTGCGCCAGAGGCCGCGACGAATCGGCGGCGTGACTCCATCCCGGGTCTTGTTCGCCGGCCAGCGAACGCTTCGGCGGTTAGCCACGCGGCGCCACTCGCGGCGATCGCCGCCGCGACTGCCGCCCGTGGCTGGACCGCCACAGGCTCGACCCAGGACGCCAGGATGGTGATTGCGAACGCGATCAGCCCGGCAAGGGCCGGGCGTGCGCGCGGCGCCGCCACGGCCCCGGCAACCAGCGCAATGACGATGGCCCCGGTCAACAGGTCGCTGGCACGCGACCCGAAGCGGTCGATGGCGTCGGTGGCGAGTGCGCCCGGCGTCCGCCGGATTAGCCAGTCGCCCACTGCGTAGGGGACGAACGGAGCCGGCCGCCACGCCATCCGCAACAGGAACTGCGCGGCAAGAGCGGCGATGTACGGAGCCAACCTGGCCGCGGGCGACTGCCATCGTTGCCAACGCGTCATAACGCCAGCGACTCCTGCAAGCGCGCACGTTCGAATTCGGCCGGCTTCCCGTTCAGCGTGACGTCGCCGCCTCGCGTGGGCAACGCCCCAATGATGGCGCCGGCCGGCGAGGTCTCACCGGCCCCATTGCGCCGCGTCACACGGACCATCCGGCGACGCAGCACGCCGATGGAGAGATTGCTCATCACGACGCTTCGACCATACGCCACGGCGAGGCGATCCGTCGCCCGCAGCCGTCTGGACGGCGCGTCGACCGAGGTCGCCCGGCCCAACGATTCCAGGAATGAGATCTAGATGCACCACCCCACCGGCGCCCTCGGTTGCGAACGGCGAGAGAAATTCAATGTCGCGTTGCGTCCGTGGAATCCTGCGGCATGGTCGCGGGATCTACGCCGGACCGGGCCGCCGTCTCCAGCGCCGCCACGCCCGCCAGGGCGGCCCCCAGCGAGTCGCAAAGTCCCCGGAAGCAGCTTCCGCCGGCGCGCAACGAACCCCCTCCGCCAACGATGCCGGCGCAACTCACCAGCCGTTCCCAGAGCGCCTCGCCACCCGCGGGCCACGCGCCCGCGGCCAGCACGGTGAGCGATGCCGCTGCCCCGGCGAACATTCCCGGGCTGTCAATGTCCGCGCTGGACGGTTCGTAGACTGCGTCTTCGGCGAACGCGAGCCGCCCGCCGGCGTGCACAACTGTCCGCAATCGCAGGCGCCGGAAGGCCCCGCGTTCGCCCATCCCGCTGCGCCCGGGGACGACGATGGTGGCCGCGAGCACGCGCGCGCCCGCGGCCGCGTCGATGCGCAATCCGGCCGCGTGGTCGGAATCGCGCTGGGGAATGAGCGCGCCCGGCAGGTAGATGAGCGTCGCGCCGGGCCCGGCTCGGAGGTGCGTCACCGTGGCGCCGGGTCCAGGGCCGCGCAGCGGCATCGCCGCCATCGAACGCACCACCAGGCGCGTCGCGGCGCCGGCCGTGATCGCGGTGCGGTGCAGATCCCCGCCGAATACGCCATCGCCGAGGAGCTGGTGCGTCGCTCCGCACCAGCCGTCGGCGGCCCGGCGGGCCAGGGTCCAGCGCTGTGGCGCCGTCGCCTCGGCGCGGGCGATGCGCTCGCTACCGCCAATGCATGCCGCGACAAGCCGGGCACGTGAGGTGCTCACCGTCCCCGCGCGTTGGACAGCTCGCCGGCAACCCAGGCCGCGAGCGCCCGCCGGTCGGCCGGGTCGCGCATGTCGGTGACCAGCAACGGCCGCTCGCCTCGCGCCGCGGCAGCCTCGCGGCGCATGACATCCAGGTCGGCGCCGACGTAGGGCGCGAGGTCGCGCTTGTTGATCACGAGCAGGTTCGAAGCGCACACGCCGGGTCCGCCCTTGCGCGGGATCTTGTCCCCGCCGGCCACGTCGATGACGTAGATGACGCGGTCGACCAGTTCCGGGCTGAAGGTCGCGGAAAGGTTGTCGCCGCCGCTCTCCATCAGCACGAGATCGAGGCCGGCATGCCGGTTCGCCAGTTCGTCGATGGCGCGCAGGTTCAGTGAGGCGTCCTCGCGGATCGCCGAGTGCGGGCAGCCTCCCGTCGCCACCCCGATGATCCGCTCGGGCTGGAGCGCCGAGTGCCGGGTGAGGAAGCGCGCGTCCTCATCGGTGTAGATGTCGTTGGTGACGACGGCGATGCTGAAACGCTCGCGCAGCGCCTCGCAGAGCGCGAGCACGCTCGCCGTTTTCCCCGAGCCAACAGGGCCCGCGATGCCCACCCGGAAAATGCCGCGCGGATCCAGCATGCCAGCTCCGGCGCGACGCTCCCCAGCGGCGCCGGGGCTATGTACTGCGGCCCACGATGGCCCTGTCACGAGGCGAACATCCGGAAGGCTACCGTTGGATGCAGGAGCGCCGCCACATCCAGCGCGGGCGCGAACGCTCCCGGTGAGAATCGCCCCGGCCGCTCCAGTACGGCCACCACCGTCTGCTCGACACCCTGCGAGGCATTCGCCACGAGGCGGGTCGCCGCGCCCTGGCCCACCAGCCCGAGGCGCACGGCCGCCTGCGTCACCGAGGTGACCAGCGCCATCCCGAGCGCCCCGAGCGCAAGCGGGAGAGGAACGTTGTGATCCGAACACAATGCGCCAAAGACCACTGCGTACTGACCGGGCGAATCGCCGCGCCTCACGGCCTCAAGGTGCCTTTCCCCGCCGCCCGTTGCGCCCTCCCCCAGGTCCGCGGCCGCTACGAGCAGGCGTTCGCCCATTGCCCGGCCCGCCTCGCGTTCAGCCGGCGCTGCAATCGACGCGTCCAGCAGGTCATCGATGCGTATGAGAGCCTCCCCCCAGCCGGCGCGATGGGCGGCCCGCGCTGCCGGCAGCCACTGCCCGCCGCCCACCTGCCTCACATACGCCCGCAGCAGCGCTGCCAGCGCTCGCTCGTCCAGCCGCTCTTGCCGCGCGAGCCATTCGAGCCCATGGCTATACGCGAACCCCCCGACCGGAAACCCCGAGTCCGACACCTGCAACAGGCGCAAGAATGGCAGCAGCGTGGTCATCAAAACAGGAAGTAGCGCTGCGCCATGGGCAGCACCGTCGCCGGCTCGCAGGTCGCCAGTTGGCCATCGACCCACACGGCGAACGTTTCGGGGTCGACCCGGATGTCGGGCGTGGCGCCGTTCTGGACCATCGATGCCTTGCCGATGTCACGCGTACCTCGCACTGCTACCGCCGGCGTGCGCAGGCCGAGTTCTTCGCACACGCCGGCCGCCAGCGCCGCTTGCGACGTGAAAATGCGGCGTGTCGAAGGCACCGACGCACCGAACATCGGCCGGTAGCGCACCGGTTGCGGCGTCGGGATGCTCGCGCCCGGGTCCCCCATCGCCGCGTGGGCGATCATCCCGCCCTTCATCACCAACTCCGGCTTCACGCCGAAGAACGCCGGCGACCATAGCACCAGGTCCGCAAGCTTCCCCACTTCGATACTCCCCACCTCGTGCGCGATCCCCTGCGCGATCGCCGGGTTGATGGTGTACTTCGCGATGTACCGCTTGATCCGTGAGTTGTCGGCGGCCGGTGTGTCGCCCGGCAGTGTGCCGCGCTGCTCCTTCATCTTGTGGGCCGTTTGCCAGGTGCGAAGGACTACCTCACCGGCCCTGCCCATGGCCTGGCTGTCGCTCGACATCATCGAGATCGCGCCGAGGTCGTGGAGAACGTCCTCCGCCGCAATCGTGCTGGCGCGGATGCGCGATTCCGCGAACGCGATGTCCTCCGGCACATTCGGGTTCAGGTGGTGGCAGACCATGAGCATATCGAGGTGCTCTTGCATCGTGTTCACGGTGTAGGGCCGCGTCGGGTTCGTTGACGAAGGCAGCACGTTCGGCAGCGAGGCGACACGAATGATGTCCGGCGCGTGCCCGCCGCCCGCCCCCTCCGTATGGAAGGTGTGGATCGTGCGCCCGCCGATGGCTGCGATCGTGTCCTCCACGAATCCCGCCTCGTTGAGCGTGTCGGTGTGGATCGCGACCTGCACGTCGAACGCATCCGCGACTCGCAGGCAGGCGTCGATGGCGGCGGGTGTGGAGCCCCAGTCCTCATGCAGCTTCAAGCCGCACGCGCCTGCCTCGACCTGGGCCTCGATGGCTGCCGGGTCGCTGCTGTTGCCCTTGCCGAAAAGCCCGATGTTGACCGGGTAGGCGTCGGCCGCCTCGAGCATGCGCGCAATGTTCCAGGCGCCGGGAGTGCACGTGGTCGCGTTTGTCCCGGTTGCCGGCCCCACGCCGCCGCCGAGCAACGTCGTCACGCCGTTCGTCAACGACTCCACCACGATCTGTGGGCAGATGAGGTGGACGTGGGCGTCGATCGCGCCCGCCGTCAAAATGAGGTGCTCGCCGGCGACCACCTCGGTGCCAGGCCCGATGACCATCCCGGGCATTATCCCGTCCATCGTGTCGGGGTTCCCCGCCGCCCCGATCCCGGCGATGCGCCCGGCGACAATGCCGACATCGGCCTTCACGATGCCCCAATGGTCGATGATGAGGGCATTCGTGATCACGAGGTCGAGCGCGTCCAGGTGCGAGGCCGTCTGCGCCATGCCGTCGCGGATGGATTTCCCGCCGCCGAACGACGCCTCCTCGCCGGGCACGTGCAGGTCGGCTTCGATCTCCGCGAACAAGTTCGTGTCCGCCAGCCGCACCCTGTCGCCGGTAGTGGGCCCGTACAGGTGCGCGTACCGTTCGCGTGAGACACGCAGGCTCACGGCGTCGCGTCCGGCGAGGCCAGGAATCCCCGTTCCCGTGCCCGCGCAGCAGCTGCCTCGAAGCCTTCGCCGCCGGCCAGCCCGTTGAACCCGAGTATGCGCCGCGCGCCACCGAACGGTACGAGCGGGACCCAGTGCGTCTGTCCCGCCTCGAACCGCACGGACGTGCCAGAGGGAATATCGAGCCGCGTGCCGAATGTTCGCGTGCGGTCGAAACGCAGTGCGCGATTGACTTCGAAGAAATGGAAGTGCGAACCGACCTGGATCGCGCGGTCGCCGGTGTTGGTGACCTCCAGTTGCTCTGCGGTCCGCGCTTCGTTCAGCACGATCTCGCCATCTCCGTACACGATCTCGCCGGGGATCAGTTCGCCGCTCATGGGATGGGGTTGTGCAGGGTCACGAGCTTCGTCCCATCGGGGAACGTGGCCTCCACCTGCACACTTTCAATCATCTCGGGAATGCCTTCGAGCACGTCGTCGCGTGACAGAAATGCGCCCTGCATGCCCATGAGTGTGGCCACGGATGCGCCGTCGCGGGCGCGTTCCATGAGACCGCTGGCGATCAGCGCCACCGCTTCGGGGTAGTTGAGCCGCAGCCCGCGCGCGTGGCGGTCCCGCGCGACCATGGCCGCAAGCGACACCAGGAGCTTGTCCACTTCCCGGTCGGTCAGTCGCACCGCCTGTCTCCCCGCCGCCTGTCGCGGTCGTGCCAGACTATCGTCCGCACGTTTCGAGCGCGTTTCGCTGACGCAGCCTGGCCGGTGAGGCAGCTGCGCCGCGCCGTTTACCGGGATCCCGGGCCATGGGGGTACGGTAGAGCGATGCGGAGATACGAACTGACCTGGAAGTTCGGGGCAATTGCGGCGGCGATCGGAGTCGTGGTGGGCGCCGCGTGCTCCGATTCCAACGACAGCAACACCCCAACACCCGCCCCCACCACGCCGGCGCCTTCCGCCACCGCGGCGCGCTCCGCAACGCCAAACCCAACGCCCACCGCGACGCCGTCGCCTGTCGCGACCGCGTCGCCATCGGGCGCCGCCCGGATCGCGACTACCGCCGGTTACTTCCTGTACGTCACGCGGTCCGGCGACACCGGCATCAGCGTCGCGGGCTATTTCAACGGCGAGCCTGGCACTGCGAAGGCGGGCTTCCCGCAGCAGATCCTCGATGTCAACGGCATCACCGGGCAGAACCTCCCGCCCGGGCAGGAGATCGCGATCCCCCTCATCCGCACCGGCCGCGACATCATCCCCGGCGCCGGCATCACGCTCACGCTCCAGCAGGCAGGCTCGAAGCTCGCACTGCTGGAGCCGGGCGCGGCGATCCTCGCGGCCTACCAGGACCGCGTTGTGCTGCACAAGGTGGAGTTGGCCGGGGCCGACGGCTATCGCATGGAGTACTGGCTCGCGGACTCCACCATTACGACGGCGGACGGCGGCTTCAACCGCGACGCCAAAGTCACCACGCCGCTGCTGGTGATCGGCGCCGGGTCATTGGCGGCTGCGCAGTCCAGCTCTGACACGACTGCGTTCGAGCGAGGCGGCCAGCGCTACAGCGTTGGAGCGCTCGCCGGCGCCACCACATCCGCAACGGACCTGGCCGCGCAGCTGCAGGTCGCGCCCGCCGGGCCATAGCCCGCCGCAATCCGTTCGTCAGATGCGCTGGTGACCGGGTTCCGTCTCCCACATCGGGGCGAGCTGGTGGTATCCGCCACCGGCGGTCCAGCCCCCGTCCACATAAAGGACGTGGCCGGTGATGTAGCGGCCCGCATCCGAGGCGAGAAACACGACGGCCGCCTCAAGGTCTTCGGGGCGGCCGAGGCGGCCCAACGGCGTGCGGCTGATGGTGTGTTCGCGCGTCACGGGGCTCGATTCGTAGACCTTGTCCATCATCTCGGTGCCCTCGGTGTAGGCGGGCGCGATGGCGTTCACGCGGATGCCCTCCCGCGCGTATTCCAGCGCCAGCACCCGCGTGAGGGCATCCACGCCGCCCTTCGCCGCGTGATACGACGCCGCCCGGAATTCGCTCCCAACCTTCCCGAGGATCGAGCTGACGTTGATGATCACGCCGCCGCCCTGCCTCAGCATTTGCGCTCCCGCCAGGCGGCAGCCGTTCATCGTCGCGATCAGGTCCAGTTCCACCACTGAGCGCATCCGCCGCATCGGCGCGAGGTCGTGCCGGAGCGCCGAGCGGTCGGTGAAGCCGGCGTTGTTCACGAGGATATCGACCGACCCGTATTCGGCCACGGTCGTTGCGAAGAGTTGCTCGAACTGCGCGTCGTCGGTGATGTCCGCCGCGAGCGGGGTCGCTTTCACGCCGTACGTGCGGCACATCGCGGCCGTCTCATCGATGAGCTCCTTGCGGCGCGCCGTCACCACGACATTCGCCCCCGCCCGTGCCAGGCCGCGCGCAAATGCCACGCCAATGCCGGCCGACGCCCCGGTGACGATCGCCGTCTTCCCATCGAGCTTGAACATGTCGCAAAACGTGGGGTCCATGGCTGCCTCCCCGGGAGTGTGGGCGGAATCCTACGCCCGGGCGGAGAGCCGGGAAATCAGGCGCGGAGGCGCGGCGCGGGCCGGGACGAGTTCGCGCGCGCCTTCGCGATGATGCGCTGAAGCTCGTCCACCGCCTCGTCCAGGCCATCGCCCTTGTTGACCACCACGTGGTCGTTATTCGGCACGTCTGCCAACTCCTCGTCGACCTCCCGGAGGCGCGCAGCGAGGTCGGCCGCAGAGATGCCGGGCTCGCGGTTCAGGATCCGTTGCCGGGTCGTGGCGCGGTGCGCATCGGCCGGCGCATCCGGTTCTTCCGCGAGGATGACCACGAACACGGCGCCTTCGAGCCGCTCCCGCCACGTGCGCGCGCCGTTCACATCGGTGCGAATGATAACGTCCTGCCCGTGCGAAAGGGGCTCTTCGATCTCGCTTCGCGCCAGGCCTTTCCATTGGCCGTACACCCGTGCGTGCTCGGCGAAGTGCCCATCATCGCGGCGCCGCTCGAATTCGCTGGTGCAGACAAAGTGATAGTGCACGCCGTGCCGTTCGTCGCCGCGCGGCGGGCGGTCCGTCGTACTCGTGGCGCGGTGAATCCCGGTGCGTTCGCGGAGCCGGTCGATGATGCTGTCCTTCCCCACGCCCGAAGGGCCGTGGAGGACGAGGACGACAGGCCGCTCGCTCATTGGACCGCGACGGCGCCGCTCGAAGCGCGCCGCAGGTCGTCCCAGAAGTTGGGGTAGGAAACCGCGACGGCATCGTCATCGATGCGCGTCTCGCCTGGCACGAGCGCGCCCGCCACGCCGGCGAGCATGCCGATACGGTGGTCGCCGCCGGCATCGATGCGTCGCCCGCGTAGGCCCGTCACCGGCCCTTCGACGATGAAGCCGTCCGGGCGCGGGTGCACACGTGCGCCCAGGTGGCCGAGCGCCTGGACCACGGCATCGACGCGGTCCGACTCCTTGGCCCGCAGCTCGGCCGCCTCCTTCACAACGGTCTCGCCTTCCGCGAAACAGGCCGCGAGCGCCACCAGCGGCAGCTCATCGATGGCGCGCGGGACCAGCGCACCCGAAACGGTCGTGCCGTGCAGCTTCGCGGAGTGGACCACAAGGTCCGCGACCGGTTCGCCGCCGGTCGTCCGCTCTTCGAGCACCTCGATGCTCGCGCCCATCGCGCGGAGGATCTCGAGGATGCCCGTCCGGGTTGGGTTGGTGTTGACGCCTTCGAGCAGCAGCTCCGCATCCGGGTGACACGACGCCAGCACCAGCCAGGGCGCCGCGCTCGAGATGTCCCCGGGCACCCGCAGCGACATGGCCGCCAGCCGCGTTGCCGGCTCGATAGTCACGGCCGTGCCGTCCTGGCGTACGTCCGCGCCCATGGCCGAGAGCATGCGCTCCGTGTGGTCGCGGGAACGGGCGGGCTCATCGATGCGCGTCCGGCCTTCGGCATACAGGCCGGCAAGCAGCAACGCCGATTTCACCTGGGCGCTTGCCACGGGACTCTGGAAGGTGATCCCGCGCAGCCCTCCGCCCTTGATCACGATTGGCGCGAGAGTGTCGCCGGTGCGCGCGAAGATCTGCGCCCCCATGTTCCGCAGCGGCCCGATGACGCGCGCCATCGGCCGCCGGCGCAGCGACACATCGCCGGTGAGGATGCTCAGCAGCGGGTGCGCCGCAAGGAGGCCCGCAAGCAGCCGCATGCTCGTACCGCTGTTCCCGCAATCGAGGACATCTTCGCTTTCGAAGAGTCCGTGCAGCCCTCGTCCCGTCACCGTCGCGACCGGGTCGCCCTCGCTCCAGGTGATTTCGACCCCGAGCGACCGCAGGCAGGCAACCGTCGAACGGACATCGAGCGAATCCAGCGGCCGCTCGATCGTGGCGATGCCATCGGCGATGGCGTTGAAAATGAACGCTCGGTGGGAAACGGACTTGTCCGGAGGGATGGCGATTCTGCCCCGGATGCGATCCGGGCGGTCAACGCGTGCGGCCATCGTCTTCGATGCCCAGTTTGCGGCGCAGCTCCGCTTCGTCCCGGGGGCTCGTGGTCGGGGTGCGGGTGGTCACGTCCTTGAGCTTGTCATAGAGCCCCCCGACAAAGAGGCGCCCGATCGCGTCCTGCGACGATGGGGCTTCCGGACCCTCCGGCCTGCGCCGCATCGGCGGGTTCGCGATGAACGTGTCGCGGTCGAACTGGGTGCTGGTGAACAGGTCGTTAATCGGTTCGCCGCCAAGCTCCAGCGCCTTGCGCACTGTCTGCAGCTCAGTCTGCAGCCGGCCCAGCCAGTGCAGGATCGCCTCGCGGTTGGTGGTCATGATGTCCCTGGACATCGTGGGGTCGCCGCTCGCGAGCCGCGTGAGGTCCCTGAAGGCGGGCCCCGAAAGCAGCGACGCGTCCTCCCAGCCCTGGCTATCGCGGACCATCCGGAACAGCGCCACCGAGATCAGGATCGGCAGGTGGCTGACGGCGGCGGCGTAGGTATCGTGCTCCGCCGGGTCGATATAGAGCGGGACGGCGCCAAGCGACTCGATCAGCCCGAGGACGACGCCGACCGCCTTTTCGTCGGCGCGCGGCGATGGCGTGATCGCCCACGTCGCGTTGCGGAAGAGGTCGAGGGCTGCTCCGGCGGGACCGCTCTTCTCGCGGCCCGCCATCGGGTGGCCACCCACGAAATGCACCGACTCCGGCAGGAATTCCGCCGCCCAGCGGAGGATGTCGGCCTTGGTGCTGCAGGTGTCGGTCACGATCGCGCCCGGCGAGAGGTACGGTGGCGCATCCTGGAGGATCTTGCGCGCGGCGATAACCGGCACAGCGAGGATCACCAGCCCGGTGTTTTCGAGCGCTTCTTCGAGTGACCCGGCCTCGCGGTCGATCGCTCCGAGGCGCTTCGCCTCCCGTACGTGGTTGCGGTCCCGGTCCACGCCGATGATTTCGAACTCGCGCTCCTTGCGCGCGGCGAGGCCGAGGCCAATCGACGTGCCGATGAGACCAGTGCCTATGATGGCAATGCGCGAACGGGCCATGGATTCCCCTTGGCGGACGGTCAGTTGGCAGCATCCGCCTGTTGAAGTAAGGCTAGCACAACATCCTCGCGGGGGTCTGCGTGGTGGCGGGCCGTGAGGTCAACCAGCCGTTCAGACGCGCCGTTCCTACGGAGCACATCCGCCCCTGCCCGGCTGTGGTCCCGGCTGCGCGCAACTGCCCGCCGCCCTCGCAGTCGCGAGTCCGGATCGGCGAGCCTGGTCGCCACGCCAAGGCGTGAGAAGACGACGAACGCGACGCGGTCGCGCAGGCGCTGGTCGCCCTTGCCGATGTCGTGCAGGAGCGCCGCCGCGATGAGGTCGGCGTCGGTGTACCCGCGAGCCAGGAGCCAGCGCGCCGTCCCGGCAGCGTGGACGATGTCTCGCGGCGTCTGCGCCTCGAACAACGTAAAGAACCTGGGCGGCAGGTGCTCCCGCGCCAGCCCGTAGTCGGCCTCCGTTGCCGTTCGCCCGTGGTTGAGGACCTGCCGCAGCCGTTTCAGCATCAGGTGATGACTTTGAGGATCTGGTTGCCGAAACCCCCGAGTATCCAGCCGATCGGGTTGTAGGGCGTCACGAACCCTATGACGAACAGCGTCATCAGGATTCCCGGGCCCCAGGGCGCGAGCGCCTGCAGCTGCTTCGCAAGCTCGTTCGGCAGCACGCCAACGGCAACCTTAAACCCATCGAGCGGATGGATCGGGATCAGGTTGAACACCCCGAGCACGACGTTGATCTGGACGATGAACACCAGGAAGAGCCCGACGATCTGCTCGCCGCTCGCGTCGCGGATGCGGTGCACGTCCGCGATCGAATCGATCAGGCCGAGCTTGATGGGAAGCGCCGCGACGGCCGCGAAGAAGAAGTTCGAGGCCGGTCCGGCCGCTGCCACCAGCATGTTGCCCCGCTTCGGCCCGTTCCGCAGGCGGTAAGGGTTCACGGGTGTGGGCTTGCCCCACCCAAACCCGATGACAAACAACAAGACCGTCCCAAGCGGGTCCAGGTGCCGGATCGGGTTCAAGCTGAGCCGCCCCTGGCGCGCCGCCGTATCGTCGCCGAGCTCGTTCGCCGCCCAGGCGTGGCTGAACTCGTGGAAGGCGATGCCGGTGACGAAGGCGACCATGAAGGCGGCGAGGAAGGCGAATAACGCGGGCGGGTTGTCGCGAAACTGGTTGAAATAGAGGAGCATCTGCCGCCGATCCTAGCACAGCGATCGTTCGCATCCGTGCAAGATGACGGCTCCCCGCCGCCCCGTTCGCCTCTCAACTCGGTCCCATGGTGGAATCCCGCCATTGACGGGACGGGAGGCCAGCGGTACGTTCCGCGACAACGCGACGGGTGGCTCCCTCCGCGAAACGCACGGTACAGCGGGGGTACCGGAGACTTTTCAAGCAGCGAGGCCGCGCGTGCAAGTCGAGGCGCACGGCCGAGGACAGCAGCTCCGCCTTCGGGCAGCGCTGCGTCAGCGCGAGGTCACCACGTGTACATGCCCCGAACGCGGCAGGGAGTGCGTTTGCCGCACTCCCCCCACCCGTTCATCCTGGGCCTCCTCGCAATCGCCGCGACGGTGCTGGCCTGGGCTATCTTCACGACGAGCTCCACCGGTGGCGACCCGGAAGCCGCTGGCGCCGGTCCGCTGCTCGAACACTTCAATTCGGTCGCCTACATCGAACCCGGCGGCAACCTTGATTCCCTGTACATACGCAACGCCCGGCCCGGCGCCGTCCCGGAGTTGGTCGAACAGTTCTCGTACCGGCTCGCGGGCCACGCACGCGGTTCCGCCGCGCCCACTGGCGACCGCATCGCCGTCCTCAGCGTCGGCGACCAGCCCGCGGGCTCCGCGCAACTCACCGTCATCAGCCTGCCCGGGCGGGAGCGCTCCGACTACGGCCTGCCCATCGATTACCTCTCGCCGATGGCCTGGGATGCAAACGGAAAGCGGCTGGCGCTCGTCCGCACCGACGCAACGGAATCCACGAAGGCGCGCCGCACCATCGTGCAGGTCGAACCCGATACGCGGACCGTGGTCGATGTCGCGCGCTTCGATGCGACCTTCTCGGTCGCGCCAGTCGGCTATAGCCACGACGGCCGGGAGCTGTTCGCGGTGGTCGTCGATTCATCGGGTTCGGCGCTCTGGGCCATCCGCGAAGGGCGCACCACGCGGCTCGCGACGCTGAGCCCCGGCCCGACGCAAGACTGGCGCCTGAGCGCCGATGGTTCGCGGCTGGCGTTCGTCGAACGGCTGGGTGTTGGCGAACGCAGGTACGCCGGCCGGACGCTCATGATTGGCACCGGCGCCATCGAAGACGCGCCGGGCTCCGGCGACCAGGTCGGCGCGACCTGGTCGGTGGGAGCCGTTACGCCGGAGTTCGGCGGGCCCGGCGGCACGGTACTGTTGCGCGGCGGTGAGCCCGGGACGTACCTGGTGCCGCTACAGCGCTCGCCGGATGGCACGACGCTGGTCGCGGCCGTCTACGACGCCAACGACAGCGCGAGCGCCGGCTCAACGGAAATCCTGACGACGGATTCGCGCCAGGCTATTTCGGGGACCGCGAGCGCGAAGTTCATCGGTTGGGTGCGGGACATTGATTAGCGGTGTCCCCGGGGGGTGGTCGTGATATGACGACGTTGCCAAGGCTGGCTCCCAGCCGCGGGCATATCCCGTACTGGCTCATCGCCGCGAGTTTCCTCGCGGCGTTCGTGGCGGTCCTCCCCATCGTAGCGGCCATCTGGGGCGAGGCGCCCGGCGGCACGAGCACGGCGTTCGCCGTCGCGCCGGCGGGGTCGTATGCGATCACCGCACGCTCCGAAGACACCGAAGATATCGTTGTCGCCACGCGCGCGGATGGCAGCATTGCGCCCATAGAGGTGGCGCGGATTTCGCACCTGCGCGGGTTCGCGGCGAAAGGCGCCGTCTCCCCGGATGGGCAAAAGCTTGCCGTTGTCGCCGCCGACAGCGGGACTGTCACGCGGCCGATCGCGTCGCTGCTCGTGGTGGACCTCGTCTCCGGTGCAATCGCGCGCGTCGCTGAGCGCGTGGATGAAGGGCAGAACCCCGTGTGGTCCGCCGATGGCGCCACCATCGCCTTCACGCGCACGACAGCGCCCGACGGCCCCGGGCCAGCGAACGTATTCACGGTGTCGGCGGCCGGCGGCTCCGAGGCGCCAACGCTGTCGCTTCGGCGAGTGCTGGGCCTCTACCCCGTCGCCTTCGACACATCCGGCCAGCTCATCTCGGTCGTGATCGACGGCCGCGGCTCAACCGTGCTGCGCGGCGCGCAGGAAATCGCGCCGCTGAGCGCAGAGATAACGCGGGACTGGCGCCTGAGCATCGATGGCGAGTCACTCGCCTTCATCGAAGCCGACACCACCGGTGGCCTCTACTACCGGGCCCGGACCGTTTCGTTGCGGTCTGCCACGGCCGGGCAAGCCGTCGCACAGTCGCTCGCCGTGGATGGCCAGCAACTCGGTGTCGCGTGGAAACCGGGGGCCCTTGCGCCGACCTTCGGTGCGGAGCCGGCCGCGACCGCCGGCCTCGCGACAGCGCAGTCGCTCGCCAGCGGGTTTGATGTGCCCCTCGCCTACTCCGCCGACGGCGCGGAGCTCGCCGTCCAGGCGTGGAGCGGCAGCTCCTTCGCCGACCCCGGCTCGATGCAGATCGAACTGGTGGATGGCAACGGCGCGCGCCTGCCGCTCGCGGGCGCGACGAGGTTCTTCGGTTGGGCCGCCCGC
Organism: Chloroflexota bacterium; assembly: GCA_016191435.1. GTDB lineage: Bacteria > Chloroflexota > Dehalococcoidia > Tepidiformales > Tepidiformaceae > Amarobacillus. The sequence continues at coordinate 201,904 of JACPOQ010000028.1, forward strand.
TAGCCCGCGCCGGGCTCCTCGGCGCGCTCGTGGCCATCGTCATCGGCTCGGGGATGGCGCAGTTCGCGCGCCGCGCTTCCGCCTGTGGCGACGCCGGCCCCTACGACTTCGACACCTGGGAGGCTGAGGATTACCTCGCCCGCTATGGCCGCGCCATCGAGCTCGCGACCGCCGGCAAGCTCCTGCCCAACGCTTATAACCTCAGCACCACGAACGAGCCCATCGATGTGCGCTTCCAGGGGTTGCTGAAAGGCCCACGGGCGACCCGCACGAAGACCGCCGACAAGACGCTGGTCGTGCCGCCGACCATCTTCAAGGCGATCGCGTGGGTGGAGTCGGACCTCGGCGATGGTTGGGGGAACGCTGCCTCGACCGTCCCCTATGGCGGCGTCGGGCCGGTGCTCCGCTCCGGCGATTGCGGTTATGGCATGGCCCAGATCACCTCCACCATGGGGAACGCCACCGGCGTCCCTTCGGCGCGCCAGGCCATCATTGGCACCGACTACCTCTTTAACATCGCCGAGGGCGTCCGCATCCTCGCCGACAAGTGGAACAGCGCCCCAAACTACCGGCCCATCGCCGGGACCGGCGACCCGGCCGCGCTGGAAGACTGGTACTTCGCTATCTGGAGCTACAACGGCTTCGCCTTTTCGAACCATCCCCTGAACCCGAACAAGGACCCGCTCCGCGGCGACGTCTGGAGCTGTGGCGACCCAAAGGCGCCCGGCGCCGGCGTCTTCAAGCGCAGCGACTACACCTACCAGGAGCTCGTGTACGGCTGCATGCGAAACCCACCCACGAAGAACGGCAAGCTCGTGTGGCCCGTGCAGACCTTCGAAGCGCCGAAGATGGCCTTCGAGGCGGTCGCCAAAGCCTTCCAACCCGAGACCTATGACGCCTGCGATGCGCTCAGTTTCGTAGGCGGCTGCCCCGCCATGGATTACCCCACGACGATCCCCGAACTCAGCGCTGTCACCCACCGCGACACCACGACCGTTATTGACTCCGGCGAGGCGGCGTCCTTCCTGGGCGACCCGCGCCTCGCCTATTCCGGCCCGACCACGATGGCGCTCACCGCTTACAAAGATGGGACCGCTACGAGCGGCACCGTGACCGTGCAGAACCTTGGCAAGGGGATTGGACCCTACCGGATCCGGACATCCGCCCCCTGGATCGTCGTCCGCCACCCCACGGACCCGCCCTTACGCACGCTTGATGGTGGGGTCGTGGTGGGCCAGGAACTCGACGTTGTCCTGACGAAGGCGCCACGCACCACTCAGAAGGGCTACATCAGCACGCTGCAAATAACGCTCAACACGAGCCTTTTGCCGCCGGGCAGTTCAAGCGGCAAGGTCTGGATCGAACCGTTGCTCGGCGGGGGTGGCGCGTTCGAGGTGACCATCACGGCAGCGAACGGCGCCAACTCCTACGTCAACCGCCGCGTCGTGCCCAACCTCGCCAACGACAACTGAGAATCCGCTCCGGTGGCGGCCTACTGCCTGGCGGGCCTCGTCCACCCCAACGTGGCCCTGACTTCGGGCATGGGAAAATGCTTGAGGTTCATGGTAATCACCTGACCGCCCGTGAGAACGGCGGTGGCCGCAAGGAGTGCGTCGTTCTCGTCCACTCCGTGACTTCGATTCCATCGGCTGAACAGCCGTGCTCCGAGATCCACTACCTCTTCAGTGACCGGAGCTGTGCGGAAGCGCCTGAGGACGAACCCGGTAAGGCGCTCCTCGCCGGGGAGCACGTGGAAGAGAACCTCGGCCCGTTGGAGGGCGCCAATCCAAAGCTCCATCTGAGGATCGGCTTCCCACACCCTCAGCATGTGCGCCCCTTCAGTGTCTCCTCGGAGTAACCGGATGATCACATCGCTGTCGATGTAGGTACGGATCAACTATTCTCGCCGAACAGCCGTTGGCTCCGCGCTTGCCACATTTTGTGGTTGGCGCGCCGTATCGCGGCGACGGTCTCTTCTGGAGTCTCATCGCGCTTCCACGCGCCGCAAGCGAGGGCCCACACGTCCTCTCCATCAGCCAGGGAGTCAACGGCCCTGGCGTGAATCGCTTCCTCCAGGAACTGGCGCTTCGTAATGCCGAGCCGCGAGGCCGCTCCATCGAGCTCTCGAATCGATTCTTCGCTCAAGCGGGTCGAGAGAACCTTCATCGTCATGTCTGTAAGGTATGGCATCTTACATTTTCTTCGCTAGCCCCAGTCGTGGCCCGCCGGCGCCTCGATCAGGCCGGGGAGCGGGCAAGGGCGGAAGCTTTCGGCGATGATGTTCGGGAAGCCGCTCTGCTCGTTATCGATGCGCCCCCGCACGATGACGAACGGCGTAGCGCGCACGAGCTCCCGCTGGCGTTCCTGGAGCGGCGTGTACACCACGAGGTTCGCCAGGCCGAATTCGTCCTCGAGCAGCATGAACATCACGCCGCTCGCCGTCTGCGGACGCTGCCGGGTGACCACCATCCCGGCCATTTCCACCATCATCCCCTGGGGCAGGCGGTTCGGGTTCCGCGGCCCGCCGAGGTGCCGGGTAGTAATGATGCCCTCGTGGAGCAGCGGGCGGACGTGTGCCATCGGGTGCTTCTTTTCGGTCATGCCCAGCAGTTCGTAATCCCACGCGAGCTCCGCCCAGTCGCTGAGCTGCGGCAGCTCGGCCATATCGGGCCCGGTTGGCAGCGGCAGCGACGGCTGGAAGCCGGCAGGCTTGCGCGTGCGCCCGGCCTTCGCCTCGACTTCGTACGGCTGGTTGAGCAACCCCAGCTGCCAGAGCAGTTCGCGCCGTTCCATGCCAAAACTATCGAGCGCGCCCGCGCGGATGAGCGCCTCGGCTTCGCGCTGGTCCAGCCGCGCCCGTAGCACTAGATCGTACACAGAGCGATAGGGGCCATGCGCCAACCGCTCCGCCGCGATCCGGTCGGGGAGCGTCTCGACTTTCGCCATCCGCACCGGAGCCTCGGCCCCGCCGTCCTCGGAACTCGGAACTCGGAACTCGGAACTCCTCCCCCTCTTCGCCTGCCACCCGCCCCCGAGTCCCTTCACCTGCTCGATCCCGAGCCGGATGGCGTCGTTCTCCGGCCAGGCGCGCGCGAGACTGAGGTTGATATCGGGCGCGAGGACGGGCACACCGAGCCGTTCTGCATCCCCGCAGAGCACTTCGATGCTGTAGAAGCCCATGGGCTGCGCGTTGAAGAGCGCGCAGTAATACGCCGCCGGGTAATGGTAGCGCAGCCAGCAGGATTCATACGCCAGCAGCGCGAAGGCCACGGCGTGGCTCTTGGGGAAGCCGAACGCCGCGAACGCGGCCATCTTGTCGAAGGCGACGTTGGCCGCTTCGCGGCTGACGCCCTGGCGCTCGGCGCCCGCATAGAACTCCCCGGCGAGCGCCTGCATGGCCTCGGAGGAGCGCTTGCGGCTCATCGCGCGCCGCAGGCGGTCGGCCTGCCCCGGCGTGAACCCCGCGACCGCACACGAAATCTGCAACACCTGGTCCTGGTACAGCACGTGCCCGATCGTCTCGCCCAGGCAATCGGCGAGCAGCGGCCCAAGCTCCGGGTGGCCGTAATCGATATCGACGTGCTCGCCCCTCGCGACCTTCTCGCGGTACTCCATGTACGGGTGAAACGCGCCCGCGACAATCGGGCCGGGGCGGATAATCGCGACCTGCACTGCAAGGTCATCGATGTTCGCCGGGCACGTCCGTGGCAGCGTCTGGATCTGCGCGCGGCTCTCGATCTGGAAGACGCCCATGGTGTCGCCTTCCTGGATCGAAGCGAAAATCTCCGGGCTATCGTGGGGGATGCGCCCAAGGTCGACGCGGACGCCGTGCACCTCCTCGATGATGTCGAGGCAATCATCGACGGCCGAGAGCATGCCGAGCGCGAGGAAGTCAATCTTCACGAAGCGCGCATCGTCGACCGAGTCCTTGTCCCACTGGCAGACGAAACGTCCTTCCATGCGCGCAGGCTCGACCGGCACCACAGACGGCAGCGGGTCCGCCGAGATCACGACGCCGCCGACGTGCTGGCCGATGTGGCGCGGGAACCCTGCCGCCTGTTCCGCGAGCGCGATCAGGTCGCGCCAGATGGGCGCGCCGATGAGCGGCCGCAGTTCCGGGATCAGCTCCATCTCCCCGGCGATGTCGGTAGCGTTGGCGAAGTGCCCGCCGAGCTTGTTCAGCTTCGCCAGCACCGGCGCCGGCAGCCCCAGCACTTTCCCGAAATCGATGACCGCGTTCTTGAAGCGGTAAGTGGGAAACGCCGCCACGATGGCCGCGTGCTCTGGCCCGTAGCGGTCGTAGATACGCTGGAGGAGTTCGTCGCGGATGTCGCGCGGGAAATCGAGGTCGATATCGGGCAGCGAATGGAGCTCCTCATTGAGGAAGCGCTCGAGATAGAGGTTGTTCTTCACCGGGTCGATGTGGGAAAGGCCGATGAGGTAGCACACAATCGAGCTGACGGAAGAACCACGGCCGCGTCCGACGGGCCGTTCGTCCGATGGCATGTCCTTCGGGCGGCCGCGGAGCTCATGCGCGATCTTGCCAACGAGCTGGAGGATGTCCCAGTAGACCAGGAAGAAGCCGGCCAATCCGTGCTTCGCGATCAACCCCAGCTCGCGTTCGAGCCGTTCGCGCGCCTCCTGGCGGAACCCCGGTTCGAGCGGGCCATACTTGCGCCGGAAGGCACGTTCGCAGATCCCGCGCAGGAAGCTATCGAGTGTCGCGCCCTCCGGGACGGGGTAGTCGGGCAGGCGGTAGGGCAGGTCGCAGGTCAGGTCGAACGTACAGCGCTCCGCGATCGCGACGGTGTTTTCGATGGCCCGCGGGTAACGCGCAAACCGCAGCGCCATCTCCTCCGGCTGCTTGAGGAAGAAGTCGGAGTTCGGCCGGCGCTCCCGGTGCGAGCTATCCAGCGTGAGCCGGTGGCGGATGGCCACCAGCGCATCGTTCAGGCGGTGGCGCGCGCGGACGTGGTAGTGCGCGTTGTTCGTCGCGACCACCTCCAGCCCGAGGCGCTCGGCGAGGCCGGCCAGCTGCGCCACCCGTTCGCGGTCGCCGTAGACATCGTGGTGCTGCAGTTCGATGAAGAACTGGCCCGTGCCGAGGAGATCCCGGTATTCGGCCGCGAGCGCCTCGGCGGCGTGGTGGTCGCCGGCCTCGAGCAGCCGGCAAATTTCGCCCTCGCGGCAACCCGAGAGCACGATCAGCCCTTCCCGGCATTCGAAGAGCCATTCGCGCTCGACCATCGGCGTGTCCTTGCCGTAGGTCTTGTAGGCGCGGCTGAGCAGCCGGCAGAGGTTGCGATAACCCTCGACGGTTTCGGCCAGCACCGTCAGGTGGCTGGTTGGTAGGCATTGGGCGTTGGGCCTTGGGCCTTGGCCGGGGCTGGCGCCCGCGGCATCGGTGCCCGCAGCTGCGGGCTCGGCCTCTCGGAACTCGGAACTCGGAACTCGGAACTCCTCGCGCACCGTGAGCTCGCACCCCGTGATGGGCTTGAGCCCGCGTTCGCGCGCGGCTTTAGCGAACTCCATCGCGCCGTAGAGGTTGTCGTGGTCCGTGATGGCGAGTGCCGTGTAGCCGAGCATGAAGGCGCGGTCGGCCATCTCGTCGGTGCTGCTGGCGCCTTCGCGAAGGGACCAGCAGGAGTGGGCGTGGAGCTCGGCATAGGCGGCCACGCCCACCAATATAGAACAAACGTTCGTAAATAGCACCTGTCCCGATGCCCGCGATCGGTGAAACAGCGGGGCTTCGGCGTGGCTGGAGGTCCGCTGCCCGATCCCCGCCCGCGGCGCATCTCCTCGCGCAGGCGCTTCCTCGCCGTGCCGGCTGAAGTCTGGCGTTCCTGAGCGCCCGCGGTGTACCTGCTGCGGGAAAACCCTGATCTATTTGCAGATCCATCGCAGGCGACATAAAGGCTAGCGAACGTATGGAAAGAAAGCGTACAGTGCTCCCACCTAACGGAGACTCGCGCCATGCACATTCGCTTCCTGTTCGCCCTTGCGCTGCTTTCAGGCTTCGCGGTATCCCTCATCCCCGCGCTCGGGACCGCGACGGCGACGCTCGCCGCCGAACCGTGCACCACGGGCGAACTCGTCGTGGCGCAAGAATACGATCAGGCTTCCGACCTACCACCGGTGACGGAACCGACCGTCACCGTGAGCCCCATCTCAGGGCCGACGGGTACGGTCGCGACGCTCCACGTGACGCGCTTCACCGCCGATCTCCCGATCGAGGCGATCTTCCGCGTCCTCGGTGACCCTGTCGTGGGCACCGCGACCACCGACGCCAACGGCGAAGCAACCTTCAAGATCACAATCCCGGCCGGCCCCGATGGCATCTACTGGATCCTGGTGCGCGGGGTGGCGAAGAACTGTGTACATGCCTCTGTCCGCTTCCAGATTGCGCCGCTCACGCCGACGCCGGTCCCGACCAGCACCCCGATCGCGACGCCGACCCCAACCCGCACGCCGACGCCCGTGACGCCCGGCGTCCCGACCGCCACGCCCACACCAGTGACTCCCACGCCCGCAGCGCCGTCCGCCGGCAATGGCCCGGGTGCGGCGGGCACCACGAGCTTCGGCATCGATTTCAGCGCGATCGCGCTGGGCATCGGGCTGCTCGGTCTTGGCTTCGGGATGCTGGGCAGCGTCCAGCGGCGTTCGATGGTCACTGCCCGCATCCGCTCGGCCTATGCCGAGGCGTCCTGGTGGCCGGGCGTGCCGCGGCGCCGCACCCACGAAGCCGACCCGGACGGTGAGGCCGTCGGCACCCGGGACCTGGACGAGCGCATGCGCGGCCAGCGCTAGCGGTTTCCGCCGCCTGCCGGCGTGACAGTCACGCCGCCCGCCTACGGCAGGGACGAATCCAACCGCGCCAGCAGCTCCGCCTTCAGAGCTACGAACCCGGGCTCCGTCACCGCCGCCGGCGGACGTGGGCGGGGCAATGGGACCGGCACCCGCGCGGCGATGCGGCCCGGCCGCGGCGTCATCACGTAGACCGCGTCCGAAAGGACCAGCGCCTCCTCCACGTCGTGCGTGACGAACAGCACCGTGCGGCGGTCGCGCAGCCACACCTCCTGCAGCCACGCCTGCATCTCCCGCCGGGTGATGGCGTCGAGCGCTCCGAACGGCTCGTCGAGCATCAGCGTCGGCGCCGGGATAAGGAAGGTCCGGAGCAGTGCGAGCCGCTGGCGCATGCCCCCGCTAAGTTGCGACGGCCAGGCGCGTTCGAAGGTTGCCAGCCCAAACCGCTCGAACAGTCCCAGTGCCTCGCGCTCTGCCTGGCGCTTCGGCGTCCCCGCGATTTCCGCTCCCAGCGTCGCGTTCCCGAGCGCCCTCCGCCACGGCAGCAGCAGGTCCTTCTGCGGCATGTACGCTACCAGCCCTGGCTGGCCGTTGGCCTTGCGTTCACCCACGAACGCCTCGCCGCCATCAGGGACGAGCAGGCCGGCGAGGACCCGCAACAGCGTGCTCTTCCCGCAGCCGCTCGGCCCGACGATGCTCACGAACGCCCCCGGCGCAGCCTCCACCGAGACGTCATCGAGCGCCCGCACGGTCCGCTCGCCGCGAAACGTGTGCGAGATGTTGCGCAGCGAGACGCCCTCCATGGTGGCCTACTTTTTGGGCAGAAATTCGTTCGTGTAGGCCTTCTTCACATCTATCGCCTTTTCCGTCAACCCGGATTCGCGCACGAACTTCTCGAAATTCACCCAGATGTCGTTATCCTGCAGCCCCCACTGCCTGCCCCTATCGACGTAGCGGGTCGCAAGGTATTCCGCGCTCAGCGTGAGCAGCTTCGAATCAGTCTCTGGCGCATTCTTCACGATCGCGTCGGCCGATGTCTGTGGTGAGGTGATCGCCATCTCGTATCCCTTGGAAACGGCCGCCATGAACTTCCGCACCGTATCCGGTTGCTTCGCGATCATGTCTTCGTTCGTGATGAGCAGCGGCGTGTACCAGTCCGGGATGCACTGGCTGTACTGGATGAACGGGATGAAATTCACCTGCTTGTTCTCGATCTGCGTCGCGCGGACGCCGTCCCACCCATCGAAGATCCAGGCGAAATCGAACTTGTCCTGCTCCATGCCCACGAGGTAGTCGACGTCGCCCACCTCGACGAACTTCACCGCGTTGGGGTCGCCGCCATCGCAACTCACGAGCTTCTTGATGAGCGCGGTTTCGAGCGCGCCCCCAAAGCCCCCATAGGTCTTGCCCGCGAGGTCCTTCGGCCGCTTGATGTTGTCGCTCGCCAACGACATCAGGCTCGACGTGTTGTGCTGGATGATGGCCCCGATCGAGACGACGGGGATCCCCTGCGCACGAGCCGGGATCACCTGTTCCTGCACCGACACGCCAAAGTCCGCCTTGCCCGCGCCCACGACCTGTTCCACGCCGCCGCCCGCGGGCGCGACGATGGTCACATCGAGGCCCTGGTCCTTGAAGTAGCCCTTCTCCTTCGCGATGAACAGGCCGGCGTGGTTCGTGTTCGGGGTCCAATCGAGCATCACCGTGACTTTTGTCAGGCCCTTGGAGCTGTCATCGTCACCCCCGCAGGCAGTGGCGATTGCCGCCACGCCCGCGAGCGCCGCGAGTGCGAGAAGCCATCGTGCAACCTTCATCGAGACGGACCTTCTTTCTTTGTTACGTACATCCACGGGGATGCAAGCCGTGCGAGCAGGTGGACGGCGCCGAAGAGCGCGACGCTCGCCAGCGCCACGAACGTGACCGCCACGAATAGCCGGTCGGTCCGGTACGACGCCTGCGAGCGGGTGATGACGAGCCCGAGCCCGGAGCCGCTGCCCCCCAGCCACTCGCCGATGACGGCCCCGGTGACGGCGTACGCGGCCGCTATCTTGAGGCCCGCGAAAAACGCCGGGATTGCTGCCGGGATGCGGACGTGCCGGAGTTCCTGCAGCCGGCTGGCGCCCATCGAGCGCACGAGTCCGACCATCTCCGCATCCGCCCCCGTGAGGCCATCGACGGTGCTCACGACGATTGGGAAGAAGCCAAACAGCGCGACGATGATGATCTTCGGCGTCAGGCCGAAGCCGAACCAGACGATCAGGAGCGGCGCGAGGGCAACCATCGGGATTGTCTGCGAGACGACGAGCAGCGGGTACAGGACCCGCCGCACGAGCGGCAGGCTGGCGATAATCGCCGCGAGTGCGACCCCGACGACCGCCGCCCACGCCAGCCCGAGAAGGCTTTCGCCGACCGTCGTGCGCGTGTGCTGCGGTAGCGTCCCGCGGATCTGCAGGAACGCCCGCCAGATCCGGCTTGGCGCGGGCAGGATGTAGGGCTTCGTATCGAGCAGGCGCACGAGCATTTCCCAGGCGCCCACGAGCGCCACCAGGAGAAGGATCGCGGGCAAGTAATCCGTCACGAAGCTTTGCCCGAAGCCGGCCAGGCCGTTGCGCATCCGCGTCCGCGGACCGAGCCCGGCGGGGACTGCGACGTCGGTGGCCATCACCCTGGCCCCCGGAACTTCGAGGTGAGACTGGAAATGGTCGACTGATCCTGTAGTTCGCGAGCCTGGGCGAACTTCGCGATCGTCACGACGCTCCGCGCGCCGGCGGCCAGGCACGCGTCATGGACGGCGCGCGCGATCGGCCAGGCGCGGTCGGGGTCGCCTTCGAACGTCGTGCCGAGGGCATCGACCTCGTACGTCAGCCCGGAGTCCTGGATGACCTTGATCGCGGCATCGACGTGGGCGTAGGGGTTGGCGTCGTTGCCGATGGGAGTCGGCAGGCACTGGATTTCGACGATCATGGCGCGGCCCTTCCGGGCACGCCGGCGCCTGGCCGTGAACGCGAAAACGCCGGGGACACTCCTCCCCGGCGCCAAAACAGCCCGGGGAGAAGCACGTGGTGCGCCGCCAAAGGCTGCTGTTCCACGCCGCTTCCCTACGCTCGCATTACCGAGATCAGGTTCCTGGAGTTGTCCTCGCGGACTCTCAGCCTCTACGGCTCCCCCAGCGGCATGCCCTATTCAGTTGTCGCCGCTCACGCTACACCCGCGGGGCGTTTCGCCGCAAGGCGATGCGAAACGGTCAGCGCCGCGCGGCGCTGAACTTCGGGCGCCAGGTCCTTCACAGCGTGGGGTCGGCCTCAATCTTTTCGCAGATGCGACCAACTGCCCCGCAGCGCCACGAAAAGTGTTCCCGCCAAAACAGCGATTGAACCAGTGAGCAGGGCCGTTAGATTCCGATCGGGCCACGCCGCGCGAGCCTCGGAGGCCGTTTCACCAGTCCCGGTTGCGGGAGGAGCGGGAGCCGCCGATGGATACGGTATTCGCACCAGCAGCCGCGCCGCTTCTTCCAGCGTTAAGTCGGAGGCATACGTCCGAATGGAGATGCAGAAGTTCCCGGATGCCTCGATCCAGCAGCCCCCCAGCTGGTTCGGGGCGTTCAAGATCTCGACCCCTGGCGACGGAAAGTACGGCGCCTCCGTAGCGTCGTTTGATGTCCGGAGAGGCAGTTGAGCTGGCCGGCTAAATGTCCGTGTGACGGACACTGAAATCGCTGGCGTCCCGGCGTACGGCCCGCTGGTTGGCCCATAGGCTGCGGTGGCTGTTCCGGCCACGATTCCCCGCTCTACCGAAAGCAACACGTAGCGCTCCGCTGGCAGGTTGAACCCATACATGGCAACCGGGCCTGGCGCGCTCACGTCAACAAAGCAGTTGGGGTCAGCATCGCCCACTCCCCAGATGAGGAACCCGTTGATCAGTCTGCCACTCGCGCACTCTCTGCCGTCCACCACTGGCTTCGGCTGTGGAGTTGCAGGAGGCGCAGCAGGAGTGGGAGTCTGGCCCGCGGCGCCAGCGGCCAGGCCAAGCGCCGACAGACCGAGGCCCACTGTCATGCCTGCACGGACGGCCACGCGGGAGACCGCCCCAATCATCGCGCTACCATGGCGGCGAGCGTCACGCCGAGAAGCGCGCCGGTCCGGCTCATTGCCAGCGCGTTCACGCGGGACGCGCGACCGAAACAGCCGCAGTCTGCAATTCGCGCCTTGTCGCGCACCACAATCACACCTTGCGCCAGAATGAAAAGGATCAGCACGGCCGCCGTCACGGCGAGTGCCGCCCAGGCGCCCGTTTTCGACCACGCCGACCAGATCAGCCCGGTACCGAGCCCGAGTTCCCCAGCAGGGATGAGGCGCGCGACAAATCGGGTCATCCGCGGAGTCGTCAATCCCCACGAATACACCGCTGCTATAAAATGAGAACGGTAGCGCATCTTCACGGCTCCCGCACTGACGAACACCGCCCCGAGGACGGCACCGCATATCGCGCTAAACATTGCTCCATTCCCTCATTTAAAAGCAGTAGATCCAGGTGGAACCCTTTGTGTATGGCGACGAACAGGTGAGAACCAGTATTGTAGCATGTAGGCGTTATGGCCGCCATATGAATATGCGGGCCAGAATAGCAACTAGTGTTGCAGGCCCCGGTGCAGCCGGATGCGCTCGCGATCCTCGCCCACTGGCTCCACCCGCGGAGGACATTGCCGGCGTCCCACCCAGTATCTAGCACGCCGATGAAGGGAGAGTCGAGATGCGCGAAGAAGACTTCGCCAATGAGAACCCCCGTGGGCGCCCCGCCTGATTTGGCGCCAGACCACATTTGGACCTTGACCCCATCGTCCCATGGAGAACCATACGTCCCCCCGCAGCCATCGCCAGGGTAAGAAATCGTCTTGAGGCACAAGACCCCAGGATCGCACCAAAAGTCGATGTAGTCTCCCGCGCTTCCCTGGATGTCCAGCGGACGGGTGCCTTGATTAGAAGCGTGGCAACCGCCGGAACAGTAGGCAGAGCCATAAGTGCAAGATCCGTCCCACTGAGAGGATGGTGTTGCTCCAGATCCGTAGGGAGAATAGACATAAGTGGACATGATGCCTCCGAGTTCTTTCGAGAGAACTGCTCTAGATAAGTTGAAGACTGGACACGAACTGTTGGGCAGAAGACCCAAATAGTCGTGACTTATACTCCAAACCATAGAGCACGTCGCGTTCTACCCACGATACGTGTTCGGAATTCCCTGATTGGCTGGAAAGCCCGGGGACAGGAGTCCATTTCACCTTTTGCTGGGTGATTAGTCCCACTTCGGGGCGGCCACCGGGCCAAACAGGCACGGGGCTCGGAACGTTACGATTGGCGATCAACCGAATTGCATCGACCGTGTGGTTCAGTTGGGGATCATACACCCTCGCAACGCGTGTCACGGTGACTACCTCGCCACCCAAATTCGTGAAGACAATTGCCTCCTCTAGAAACGCAGTCTGCAAGGCTGATTGTGGGAAGGAGTAGAATGGAAAAGTAATTCGTCTTGCGAGTCGATTATTATCCAGCGTTTCGTACACTGCGACCGAGCGGGTTGCACCCTCGGTTTGCGGTACTCGGACCGGAGACGATCTGGCCGGCGCGGGTGCAGCAACTCCCCACGGCAGCAATAGGAATCCGCTGTACAGCTCCCCTGATTCCGTCAAGTCGGCGGCGTTGGCACTTGCTGGGCTCCAATCGGAAGTTCGGACCACGCTCTGTCCAACCAGGAACGCACCGACCGCGGCTGCAGATTTAATGACTGTTCTTCGGCTGACCATTGCGATCCTCTCAGCAGATCCGGCTAGCGCGAAGCCTACGCAACCGAATCGTGAATCACTACCGAGCGCGCTCCTTAATTGATTGTGGTGGAAGACATTGCAGGAACGCATTCGAGTGAGCGACCAACTCTGGGCGCGCCTGGCAACCGGTGGTCAGAAGTATCTCCGAAACGTAGCACTCGACGGTATGCGGCGCGAGCCAAAGCTCCGCGGCGATCTCGTGATTCGATTTTCCCTCGGCAACCGGCCCGAGAAGCCGGGTGAGGTGCGGGCTCAGCCGCAGGAACCCTTCGAAACTGTGAACCGGCACAAGCGCCCACCCGTCCGTCGCTAAAGCAACATTGCGCGAGTCGATCCGCCGCCCAGGGCCATGATGCTCGGAAGCGGCAATCGCAAGCACCGTGGCACAAACCGGGCACGTTAGCAAGGCTGTCTACCACCGGAGCCAGCCAGTTCTCGCTCCTGCGTAATTGGGAAGATCCCATCCAACACCAAAGCGCTGGGAACGCAGCCATGTGCTGTGCTGTTCCGGGTTCATGGCGTCCCGAGGCGCTCTTCCATCCATGGCACGATCATGTCGATGATGCGGTCGCGCGGGTCCGCCAGCTTGCGTCCTTCTTCGCCGACCGGGTGCAGGTAGTGGTCGGCCCACGGGAGGATCCGCAGCTGCTTGTCCGCCGCGGCGCACTTCTCCAGGATCTCCTCCTGCTCCGAGGGGTAGATATCGCAGTCGCCGTCCGCGTAGACGATCAGCGACGGGATCATCACGTGCTGGATCGTGTCCGGGAGGTCGGCCTGGCTGCTGAGCCCGCTCCAGGTGCTCAGCCACGCGGCCGGCGTCATCAGCCGCGCGAGCCCGCCCGGTCCGTAGTTCCCGATGATCGGGTCGCCGGGCGAGAAGATGCTCCCGAGTGGGCGCCGGCTGGGGTCGATCGCCGGGTCCAGATACGCCGGGTTCGCCAGCGTCCGGTAGATGACTATGTACCGGCCCAGCCAGCGCTGCCGCGCAATCAGCGAACGTGTGCCGGCATCGAGCGAGGCGTAGCCCGGGTCCCGGTAGCGACCGCGAAAGTACTCCTGCTCCGCGATCCACTCGCGCGCGATCATGTCGAGCCGGTGGTTGCGCTCGCGCTGGCGCCGGCGGTACTCCGCAAGCCATGCCTTGTCGTACGAGCTTGGTCCGGGCCAGCCGGCGTAGCCGTTCGCCGGGTTGTACATGTCCCAGTCCGGGTCGCAGCTCGTCGGGTCCGTCTCGTTCGTGACGCTCGGGTCCAGCACGTTGAGCATGAAGCGGCCCTCGCCGAGGTGCGCCGCGGTGGCGATATAGAGGTCGCCTTCCGGCATCACTTCGTCGACAAGGTTTACCGGGTCGCCGCCCGGGGCCTGCGTCAGCCGGTCGTGGGGCTTGCGGCTCGCCTGGGACTGGTAGAAGGCCAGCAGCGAGCCGCCGCCGCTGTTCCCCAGCAGCACGATGCGCTCGAATCCCGCTTCCTTCAGGTAGCGCATGCCGGCCGCGATGTCGAACAGCAGCCGCTCGTGGATCATGTGCGTGTCGTTGTTGAGGTAGCGGCTGTCGTGCGTGAAGACGGCATAGCCACGTGCCGTCAGGCCCGGCACCACGTAGTGCCGCGAAAACTCGCCCCGCGGATGCATCAGGTACACGCACGTCTTCGGGTCCGCGCCGGCCGCGCGGTAGAGGATGCCGAAGCTCGCGGCGGTATCGGTCGCCTCCAGGTAGATGACCTCGCGCCGCACCGATGGGTCGAGGTGTGTGAAGGCGAACGGCAGGCGGCGGACGCGCTCGCGCTCTTCGAAGATCTGCGTCATGGGTTAGCTCCGGGGCGAGTAAAGTCGCCGCGGCGACACTCTGGCATTCGCGGCAGGGTCGCGCAATGTCGGCCGGCTCAGCGACGCTGGCGCGATCAAGTGGGACTCCTCTGGGCCGGAAAAGACCGCGCGAAGCACCGCGCCCGCCCTCGAATAGGGCGAGGTCTCCCGCCGGGCGCCGCCACCGCGCCGCGAGTGAACCCGCCCACGCACAACGGCGAGCGGCTCCCCCCGCGACCGTGCCCCGCGCATCACCGTTTCCTTGACGCCCGGTGTAATGTCCCATCCTGGGGCGAGTCAGGTTTCGTCCCCCCGGGTCGCACGCCGCGCGTGAGACGGGAGGGCGGGGCGTGTGGCAAGTGAATCTGGTGAGGTGCGCCCGTGGAATCCAGCACGACCGTCAAGATTCGAGCCGCTGAGAATGCGGACCGGGAGCAGGTGCAGGAGCTTTGGGCGGCCTGTGGCCTGAGTCAAGCCAGCGAAAGCGAATGGGGTTCGCTGCTCGGCCGGGAAACGTCCGCGATGCTCCTGGCCGCGGATGGCGACGAAATCGTGGGCTCGGCCATCGCTTCGTTCGATGGCTGGAGGGCCTACATCTACCACGTCGCCGTGGCCGAAGAACATCGCCGCCGCGGGATCGCGTTTGATCTCCTGGCAACGGCGGAGGAATACCTGTTGGGCGCCGGCGCCAGGCACGTATACGTGATGGTGAATCAAGAGAACACCGAGGGCCTTGCCCTGGTCGGATCGCAGGGCTACCTGCCCGAGGGGGAAATCGTCCTGGTGAAACCGCTGGCCGCCCGATAGGCAACCCCGGGCCTTGGGACTCCGGCGAAGAAGCTCGTCGCTGGATTGCGGGCGCCCGGCGGTCAGACATCGTGGTGGTGCGATGGCGTCCCGCGACGAACCTTCTGCGGCGCGACAAGCCGCCGTTCCCGCCAAAAGGTGGAGAGCACGCGCCGCGTTTCGGAGCCGGAGGGGGCTTGGCGCCTTGCGTTTCGCCCTTCGAGGCGTAGCTTAGTACCTGGTGTCATCGAGGACATCAGCCAGGACGGCGAATCGCCTACGGGCCCGTTTCCGTCGAAGGAGGTCTGTCATGGGAGTCTTGAGCAGGTTTAAAGGGCGGAAGAACGAGCCAGAGATAGTGACCGGCGAGGAGTTGCCGTGCCCCCACGTTGTCCTCGCGCCAAAGTGGGATGACGCGGCGGATATGGGGATAGAAAGCAAGGCTTCACGGTGGCTCTGCGGAGCCTGCGGCCAGCAGTTCACCCCTGCGGAGGCGCAGCAACTCCGGGAAACCGAAGCTACGCGTCTCAAGGAGACTCTCGGACAAACGTAACGGCACGCATGGACAGGGACTGCTACGCGCCGGCGCCCGCGGGTTGCTCCTCATACTTGAACGAGAGCTTGATCTTGGCCCTGTAAAGCGTGACTTTGCCTCCCTCTACGTGCATGTCGAGTTGGACGACCTCGGCGATGCGCAGGTCGCGAAGCGAACCCGCTGCGCGCTCCACGGCGACCGACGCCGCCTTCTCCCAGGACTCGGTGCTGACGCCAACCAGTTCGATGATCTTGTAGACGCTCTCAGCCACGATCGTCCTCCTTCAAAAGGTAGGTTTTGACGCTACACCTGCTGTCAAGCAGCAGGATTCCGGGCCGGGTTGCGCCGCGTCCGCGAGCGAGCCCGTACGCGAGTTGCCCTGTGGAATACAATATTCGGTGGCTCACATCTCAACAGACCCCGGGGGTGCTCGGATGTCTCAGGATCGTTACTGCCACAACTGCGGGAAGCACGTGCATTGCCGGGAGGAACAACAGCCGATCGCGGAGACCACGCATTCAATGCGAAGGCTGTTCTGCCCCAGGTGCGGGAAGGAACTGGGCGCCGTGTACGACGCGGAGCTCGAAATCAAGCGGACTTTCCCGGCGCCACGGGCGTGATGCCGCCCGCTGATGCGGCGCCTCGCAGGGTTTGAGGTGCAGGCCTGGGACGTTCGCAACGCACGGCGATTTCGAGGCCGATCCAGGCTCGCTCGCTGCGTTGCCATCGTTGCTCCCGCGTTGTACGCGACCTGGCGGGAGACTGGCTTTTTTCGCTGGCGGATGCGCCTCCCCTACTCCTGCGGGCCGAGCCGGTTGAGCGCGCTTACGACCGACTTCAGCGAGGCGACCAGGATGCTTTCGTCGATGCCGACGCCCCAACCCACTCCCTCTGGCGAGCGCGCTTCGACATAGGCGACGGCGGCCGCATCGGCGCCGGCGCTGATCGCGTGCTCGCTGTAATCGAGGACCTCGACGATGAGGCCGAGGTCGCGCTGAAGGGCGTGTACGAGCGCCGCGATAGGCCCGTTGCCTTCGCCTGAAATGTCGCGCACCTCGCCATCGAGGCGCACCGACGCGCTGATGCGGGTGACGCCGCCGGCGGTCGCCATCTCGTGCGAGACCAGCTCCATGCGCGGGAGTTCCGGCATGTACTCCTTGCGGAAGGCCTGCCACATCGCCGCCGGCGTGACTTCCGTGCCGCTGTCCTCGCTCAGCCCCTGGATCACCCGCGAGAATTCGATCTGGAGCCGCCGAGGCAGATCAAGGCCGTGCTCCGCCTTCATGATGTACGCGACCCCGCCCTTGCCGGATTGGCTGTTCACGCGGATCACGGCCTCGTACGTGCGGCCCACGTGCTTGGGGTCGATGGGCAGGTACGGCACTTCCCAGATGCGGTACTCCTCGCCCAGCGCATCGAAGCCCTTCTTGATCGCGTCCTGGTGGGAGCCGGAAAAGGCGGTATATACGAGGTCGCCGGCGTACGGGTGCCGTGGGTGTACCGGCAGGCGGTTGCAGTACTCGGCGATGCGGCGCAGCCCGTCGATGTCGCTGATATCGAGCTCCGGGTCGACGCCCTGGCTGAACAGGTTCATCGCCAGCGTCACGAGGTCGACGTTGCCCGTGCGCTCGCCGTTCCCGAACAGGGTGCCCTCGACGCGGTCCGCGCCGGCCATGACGCCGAACTCCGCAGCGGCGACGGCCGTGCCGCGGTCGTTGTGAGGGTGCAGCGAAAGGTAGACCGAATCGCGGTTGGGCAAGTGGTACAGGAACCACTCGATCGCGTCGCCGTAGATGTTCGGGGTGTACATCTCCACGGTCGCGGGCAGGTTGAGGATGATCCGGCGCTCGGGCGTCGGCTCGATGATCTCCATCACCTGGCCGCACACATCGAGCGCGAATTCGAGCTCGGTGCCGGTGAAGCTTTCCGGCGAGTATTCGTAGCGGACGTCGGTGTCCTGCAGCATCTCGCGTTCCAGCCGCCGGCAGAGCTTGGCGGCATCGGTCGCGATTCGGGCGATGCCTGCCTTATCGAGCCCGAAGACGACGCGCCGTTGCAGCTCCGAAGTGGAGTTGTAGAAGTGCACGATCGCCTTTCTGGCTCCCACCAGCGACTCGTACGTGCGCTCGATCTGCTCCGCACGGCACTGGACGAGTACCTGGATGGTCACGTCCTCGGGGATGAGGTCCTGCTCGATGAGCTGGCGCACGAAATCGAAATCGGGCTGCGACGACGCCGGGAAGCCCACTTCGATCTCCTTGAACCCCATCAACACGAGCGCTTCGAACATCCGCAGCTTGCGGCCGGGGTCCATCGGGTCGATGAGCGCCTGGTTGCCGTCGCGAAGGTCCACCGAGCACCAGAGCGGCGCCTTGTCGATCTGGCGGTTCGGCCACTCCCGGTTGGGCAGGCGGAGCGGGAGCGGCCGATACGGGATGTACTTGTGGAATGGCATCCTCTTCGGCGTGACTGGTACTGGCGGCATCGGACTCACCTTTCATGGATTGGCGCAGGGCACTTTTCCCTGCCAAACAAAAACCTCCCGGCTGAAAAGCACTCGGGAGGTCAGGAGCGAGCACGGGCGAGAAAGCCCGTGCTCAGGTAAGGAGGAGGAGGCTGGACAACGCGACGTTGCTCATAGCAGCCAGTTTAGCGGACACGGATGGGACGTCAAGCCGCGGTTGCCGGCCCGAAATAGTTGACTAAAGTAGTCAACATCGCTAAGGATCGTCACACCTTCTCTCGCTGCCGGCGGAGTATTGCCATGGCGCTCACCCTCCACTGGTTCCTTCCTACGAGCGGCGATAGCCGGACAGTCATGCCGTTCGGGCCGGACGGGCACCGGCGGCTGCCGACCATCGAGTACCTCGCTCAGGTCGCGCACGCCGCCGAGGACCTGGGCTTCACCGGCGTGCTGACGCCCACGGGCACGTGGTGCGAAGACGCATGGTTGGTGACTGCCGCCCTGATCCGCGAGACGAAGCGGCTCAAGTTCCTGGTCGCGTTCCGCCCGGGCGCCGTCACGCCGACGCTCGCAGCCCAGCAGGCGGCCGCCTTCCAGCGCATCTCGAACGGCCGGCTGCTGCTGAACATCGTGACCGGCGGCGACGAACCCGAGCAGCGCCGCTTCGGCGATTGGCTCGACCACGACCAGCGCTACGAGCGCACCGGCGAGTTTCTCGCGATCCTGCGCGGCGCGCTTTCGGGGACGCCATTCGATTTCACCGGCCGGCACTACAAGGTCGCGAGCGCGACCGTGAGCAAGGCCCCGGAGCCGCTTCCGCCGCTCTACTTTGGCGGCGCGTCCGATGCGGCCGGGAAGGTCGCGGCGCGGTACGTGGACGTATACCTGGCGTGGGGCGAGCCACCGGACATGGTCGCGCCGCGGCTCGACCGCATGCGCCAGTTGGCGGCGGACGAAGGGCGGACGCTGCGGTTCGGGATCCGCCTCCATACCATCACGCGCGACCGCGCCGAAGACGCCTGGGCCGAGACGGACCGCTTCCTGGCTGCGCTCGATACCGATGCCATGCAGCGTTCGCAGCGTTCGTTCGCGCGCAGCCAGTCGGTCGGCCAGCAGCGCATGATGGCGCTCCACGGCGGCTCGCCCGAGAACCTCGTGGTGTCCCCGAACCTGTGGGCCGGCATCGGCCTGGTACGTGGCGGGGCCGGCACCGCGCTCGTCGGAAGCCACGATGAGGTTGCGGACCGCATCGAGGAGTACCACGCCCTCGGCTTCGATGAGTTCATCCTCTCCGGGCACCCGCACATCGAAGAGGCGTACTGGTTTGGCGAGGGCGTGATGCCCATCCTGCGCAAGCGCGGGCTGCTCGACGAGGCCGGCCAGACCTCGGCCGGTGACAGCGCCGGGTACTTCTTCTCCGCCGCGGGCCGGTAGCGCGCCGCTCAGGCACGTCTCCCGCCGGTAAAGAGACGGCGGTGCGAATCCATCAGGGCCGGCGGCAGGCGTTGCCCGGGAGTCGGCGTTCGTGAACCATGGCTCCGAAGAGCCAGAGGGGTGTCACGCTCGCATGTTGAACCGCCCGAATCGCGCGTTCGCCGCCGGTGGCGCTTTACTGCTCGCCGGGGCTGCGTTCGCGGCCATATCGATTGCCGCTGTGCGTGGCGGCGGGACGCCGGCGGCCACGCCCCTGGCCTCCGCGTCTGAGTCTACGCCAGCCCTTTCCTCCCTGTCCGCAACCGCCGGTGTCGGCGAGGGTCCGGCCGAGGTGGCCGTCGTCGCGCCTCCGCCGGACCTGGTTTCCGATGAACAGCGGGCGTCCCGCCAGGGCCGCTTCGCCATGCCGCTCGCGGAATGGGACACCGTCAGCGACCGTTACGGCGCACCCCGCGCAGGTGGGCTGATCCACGGCGGCATCGACCTTGTGCTCGAAGCGCGCCCTGCATCGGTCGTGATGGCGGCCTGCGACGGCGCCGTCGAGACCGCGGGCTACTCGCCGGTCTACGGTAACCATGTGATCGTCGATTGTGGCGAGAGCTGGAGCACCCTTTACGCGCACATGAGGCAGGCCGACGTGAAGGCCGGGGCCGTCGTCGCGCGCGGCGATCGCCTCGGGCTGTCTGGCAGCACAGGGTACTCGACCGGCGAGCACCTGCACTTCGAGGTCCGCTACCTTGGCGCGCCGGTGAACCCCGAGGACTACCTCGACTTCCAAATCGCGCCCGGGACGCCGCTCTCGAATGGCCCGCTGGTTTTCGGCAACGCGGGAGCTGCAGGCCGGTCCGCATCGCCCACCGCCGGCGCGGACGGAGGCGCCGCCTCGCCGACCGAGCCCCCCACCGCGACGCCGACGCCGACCGCAACCCCCACGCCCACACCGACCGCAACCCCCACGCCCACACCGACACCGACGCCCACGCCCACGCCTACACGGAAACCGCCTCCGCCGACACCAGCCCCGACGAAACCGCCACCGCTGCGCTGAACGTTAAGGCACGCGATGCCTCGTCCAGCCGTAACAGGGCGGTCTCAAACGGGATATCTTAATGATCGTTGCGGTTTCGTCGGGGCCGAACGTGAATGCGACATAAGTACAGAGGCAAGCGTCAACGGATGTCGCGTCAAGCGCCCTTACGGCGGTAAAGGAGGGGAATTGACGACTTCGCGTCACTGTCACGCGATTGACACGCTGGGGGCTAATCCCTACATATAGCCGCATGCCATGCAGGAAAGCGTGGATACCAAATCTAGACGGAAAGAGAAAGACCCCACGCGGCGGCTACCGCGCGGGGCCTGGTCGCAAGGGGAGTTGAGCCCAGCCTTGCACGCCTGATTCTACTACGACGTAGACGGCGAGCATAAAGGTAACCGGCCACATTCGATGCCGGCGGTTATCAGCAGGTTCTTCCTTTGTGACCCGGAAAGGAGCGGCCAACCGGGTCAGCAAGCTCAGAGACACCCAGGGACTTGAATATCGCCGCCCCGGCGCGCCGCGAGCTCTCGCTCGCCGGTGGACGGGGCCTGAATTGCGTTGCCCTGCTGGGGGCGCAAAGGAGACAAGCTCAGATGCGCAAAGCATTTCGCCATACCGGCGTCCTGATGATGCTGTCCGTGGTCGCGCTCGGACTCATCGGCGCCGCCTACGCCCTCTGGTACGAGGACCTCACCCTTTCCGCGACTGTCAGCACGGGCACCCTTGATGCGGACCTGTCCATTCATGACCTCGACACGACTACCGCGAACGCTGCGAATAACACGGGCCTGCCCGTGGTTGGACTACCGCCTGCTGGATTCCAGGGTGTCGCGAGTTATCTCGACGGTCCCAACCGAAATTTCGAGAATGGCGCATCTGGATACGCCAACTTCACGAACACGAACTTCCCTGCTGGGAAGCCGCAGCCAACGTGCGCCGGTGGATTAAGCACGAACTCTAGTGCGGCCAACAACAATACCGGCAGCAACAATGTGCTCTCGCTCGCCATGGGTGGGCTCTTCCCGTACGCCGGTTGCGAGTATTCGATCGACCTGTCTAATATCGGGTCTGTTCCGGCGCACTTCTCCGTGACGCATCTACAGTTCTATACATGCACAGATGGCACGTATGCGACATGCACGCCCGGAGACGGTGCGAACGCGCCATGGTCCGTAGGGCTGGATCCGGCGAACGCGAATCAGCCTGCCTGTGCGGCCTGGCTTGGATATACGTTCGGGAAAGTAATCAGCTCGTCGAACGTTCTCCTCCATGACTTCAATGGCGGAACTGGCTTTAACACGCCCCTCCAAATCAAACTCGGACTGACCTCACCGTATCAGCCCGGAGCGACGTTGCAAGAGCCGGCAAATGCCGCGCCATTGCAACTTCACCAGAACGAATCCGTCGTCTGCAACTTCAAGCTGATCCTCGATCAGAACGACACTGCGGAAGGTAAGTTCTACAAGTTCGAGGCGACATACAAGGCCTACCAGTGGAACGAGACCCCCTGAGGGTTCTATTGGCGCCTCGATAGGTTTTCCATCTCCCCCTCCCGGCCCATACGGGCCGGGAGGGGGACAACAAGAAATGGCGGAATAGCGTGAAAGGTCTCGGCAAACGGGCAAGCTTCCTCGCGATGGCGGCGGTCGTGGCGATCGCGTTGCTCGGCTCCGCCTACACGCTCTGGTTCGAGGACCTCACGCTCGCCGCGAACGTCAGCACCGGCACGCTCGACGCCCAGATCGTCTGCGGGCCGCCGGTAGACAACGAGAACCCCTTCTGGTTTCCGTTTGGCGTCCCGTACGCCAACTATCCCCCGGCGAACCCCCTCAAGGACGTGGCCACCGGCCCCACGAGCGCGCCCAACGGCCCGCACGAATGGCTGCTCACGGTGGGGAACACCTACCCGGGTTACATGGCCGGCTGCGAGCTCCACGCGTACAACACCGGCACGGTGCCCTGGCACCTCGAGGCGGAACAGATCGTGATCACCGGCACGGATGGCACGAGCATCACCGCCGACTGCTCGGGTTCATTCAACAGCACCTGCACGGCGGGCTCGCTCGGCATCGGCACCAACACCAGCGGCGACCCCGTGTACGTCCAGATGAAGAACTACGAGGGCTGCCAGGTCCACGCGCCCGATGACTTGAACATGTCCATCTTTGTGGGCGTGAACCAGATCGCCAAAGAGAACACCACCTACACCATCCGGCTGAAATTCCGGCTGAACCAGTGGAACGAAAGCGAGTGGCTCGGATGCGGCCAGAAGAAGCCCGTCTAATCCGGCGGGGCGCCGGCGCCCTCGCCGGGGAGGAGCAGCGATGACCGCGTTCGCACGGATCGTGCGCCCACGCGTCGCGCAGCGGCCCCGGCTTGTCGCCGCGAGCACGACCGTCCTCGGCCTGCTGTTCGCCTATTGGTGGTCGCGTGACTTCGTGCCCGCGCGGATTTACTCGCTCTGGGGGCCATATTTCGTCGCGCCGCTGGGCTGGCTCGCCGCGGCTGGGGTGGCGTTCTGGGCGCTGCGCGAGATGCGCCGGGCCGGCGTGGCTACCGAACCAGCGGAGCACGCGATCGAAGCGCGCACCGTCCTGCTCATAGCGGGGCTGGTCGGCGCGTTCGTGGTCGCGTTGCAGCTCGTCGTCGGGATGTTCGCGGGCTTCGGGTATTCGCCGTATGCGCACTCGCCGCGCTGGCTGGCGACGAACTTGCTCTTCGCCGGCTCCATCCTGCTTGCCACGGAGACCGCGCGGGTAGTGCTGTTGCGCGCGGGCAAAGGTCTCAGCATCACGCTTGCCCTGGTCGCCACCACGCTCGGACTGGCGGCGCTCCAGTTCGGGTTGCAGCAGTTCGGGCAAGACGGGATGAAGCAGCAGGTGCAGTTCTGGGGCGGGAGCTTCGTGCCGCTGGCTGCGCTCGGGCTGCTCGCGGGCTTTTTCGCGATCTATGGCGGCGTGCGGGCGGCCCTGCTGATCACGGCGCCGCTTGCGGCCTTCACGTACTTCTCGCCGGTGCTGCCCGCCGCCGACTGGCCGATCCTCGCCCTCGCTGGCGTCGGCGGGCCGGCGCTCGGCCTCTGGATCGCCGAGAGCATGTTCGAAGAAGACGCCCCCGCGGCCGAGGCCGCGGGACACCGCTTCTTCTCGCTCCCTTCCGTCTCGTGGGTGGTTACCGCCGTGCTGGGGCTGGCCATCTTCTGGTTCACCTTCGGCTTCTTCGGCTACCTGCCCGCATTCGTGCCGAGCGAATCGATGCAGCCGGCGATCAGCCGCGGCGACCTCGTCCTTACGAAGTCCGTCGACCCGGATCAGGTGAAGGTCGGCGATATCGTGATGTACAAACTCTCGGCGCAGCAACGAGTACTGCACCGCGTCGTCGCGATCCGAAAAGGCGAAGACGGCGGACGAGAGTTCATCTTCAAGGGCGACAACAACAACGCCGAGGACCTGTTGCCGGTGCGCGACAAGCAGCTCGTCGGGCGCTTCATCGGCGGGGTGCCGAAGGTTGGCTGGGTCCCGCTTAAGTTCCAGACGCTGCTTGGCGGCCTGCGGTGAGGACGCGACTACGCGCCGCTGCGCGGAAGAACGCACGGCGCTTGCGGGCGCTGGGCGCCCCGCTGCTGCTGGTGGCCGGCCTGGGCCTGTTCGGGATGTCGCAGCTGACCGCCGCGAACACGAGCTGGTCGCAGGACCTGAGCCTGACCGTGACGCTTGGCACCGGCGACTTCGGATGTGAGCCGCTTACGGTGACGGCGAACGCGGTTGCCGTCGCCAACGGGAAGTCAACCTATTCCTACACGCTCACGGGTGGCGGCCACGGGTCGCCGGCTTGCCGGGATCTCTCCTTCGTGGCCCTGCCCGTGTGCTTCAGCCCGCTCCTCGCTCCCGCGCCAGGTGGGCTCGTCACCGCCGAATCGCACCCCACCGGCTGGAGCTATGCACCGCGCAACGAAGCCGGGAAGCTGTGGGTGAAGTGGGTGGCGGCGGCGTCGGTGGGCAGCGGGCCGTTGACCGCCGTGTTTACGTTCACGCTGGATGGCGCGCCACTCCCGGTCGAAAGCGTGCGTGCCATCGTGCACGTTGGCGCCGGCGACCAGGATACGAACAACATCGATGGCGGGGCGGTTGATGTGCCGAAGCCCGCGGACTGCGGTGGCCTGGCGCCGAAGAATGCATCGGCGCCGGCGGGTGCGAGCGCCACGATCGCAGGCGGGGACGCCGAAGGCACGAGGCACGAGCCCGGCGCGGAGAGCGCCACGCCGGCCGCGCCAGGCTCCACGCCAACGGCAGCGAGCACGCCCAGTCCGACTGTGACCCCCACGCCGACGCGCGTGCCGCCGGGCACCGTGGGCCCGAACATCAACAGCAGCAACGGCGGCGTGTTCGCGCCACCCAAGACGCCCACGCCCACTCCCACGGCGACACCCACGGCCCCGGCCACCGCCACGGCCGCGGCGCCGTAGCGGTGGGGACGAATGGTCCGTATCCGGGGCGCGTGCTCAACCACGGCACCGGTATACTGGCGCCGCTGCGGGCGGGAGGCCCGTCACATCCGCCCGCGGCGGGGCCACGGTCCGCCGGCGCGGCCGGGAGCGAGACGTGACTCAACGGACGCGCTCGCGGCTCCTCGTGGTGATTGCCGGGATCGCTTTCGTGCTCTTGTTCGCGGCGGCGACAACGGGGAATGCGGCGCCGGCCACAGCATCCTGGTCGCTCTACAACCGGGCGAACGCCACCAGTTTCGTGGCCGGGGCCGGCTTGCAGCCGCCCGCGAGCGGCGGCGGTTGGGAAATCGTCTCGTTCGATGCGCAGCCCGTCGCCACCGGACTGGCGACGTACCTGTATGGCGGCGCCGATCTTCCGCCGGCCCGCGGCGGGCCACTTTCGCTCATCTCGTGCGCGGCGGTCGCGACGCCGCTGTCCTTGAGCGTCACGGTGGCGAACGGGTATCCCTACGGCGGCTGCGTCTTCTTCGTGGGCGTGACCAACACCGGCGCCGCGCCACTGCAAGTGCGCCTCGGAGGGCTGGATGGCGGCGAGGCCGTTTCGTGCAGCGCGCCGGGCTGCCGCTCCAGCGACATCGAGCTCGTCGCCGGTGGCCCGGACGCGGCCGCCATCGCCGCGCTGTGCCGCACGGAGGGCGGGACCCTCGAACCCGTGTCCGGACTTGTCTACGGCATCCCGGCGGGCGCGACGCTCGTCTGTCCGCTCTTTGTCACCGTCTTGCAGGCGGCGCGCGAAAACGCAACCTATGTGGTGGCCATTGCGCCGCACGCGCCCGCGCCGGAGCCGACCCCGTCTCCCTCGCCCACGCCATCGTCAGCCACAGCCACGGCCACCGCGACGAGCGTTTCGACGGCCCCAAACAACTGCATCGGCTGCGGGCCAACGCTCCCACCGCGTACGTCCACCAGTGGGGCAGGGTTGGCGACTCGGACCCCGGCGGCGGCGCCCTCCACAACACCCACGCCGCCGCCGTCCACGGCGACCGCGGCCGCGACCGCTGTTGGGCGTGCGACCGCCGCCGTCACGGTGGTCCCGAAGCCACCTGTTACAGGTACCGGCCTCTTGAGCAACCAGTCGGCCGGCCGGGGTGCGCGGCCGCTGCTGCTCCTGTTCGTGGTGCTCGGGGCGTTCGGCACGGCCTTCGCAGTCATCTGGGCGGGCGACCGGCGACGCTGAAAGCGAGGGCCGGGGTGACATGTGGCAAGGCTCAGGGGCTGGCAGCCTGCTGAAGGCGGTCCAGGATCTGCTTGAGTCGCGTGATTTCGGCGCCGTACCCGGCGAAGTCCCCGGCCTTGAGCGCCGCCTGTGCGCGGTCATATGCGTCCTGCGCCTGAGCGATGAGCGACGCGATATCCCCCGCGGGCGCCGGAGATGTGGTTGCGGCGGGCGTGCCGGGCGCGGGCGTCCGCGTTGGTGTCGCGGTTGCCGGCGATGGGGTCGGGTTGGGGCCGCTGGGGGCTTGGACGCCGGCCGTATCGACGCTGGAGGGCTGGGCTCGGCCGAAGAGGACGTCCAGGGCGCGTGCGAGCGTGGGCTCCATGGCAACGTTCTCGCCATTCACGACGACGATGCGCTTGAGCTGCGGGATCTCGTTGCCGCTTCCGGCAGCCGAGAGGTAGAGCGGTTCGAAGAAGAGGTTGGCATTGCCGATTGGGATCATCAACAAGTTGCCGCGGATTACCTTCGAACCGGACTGGTTCCAGAGGGTGAGCTGCTGCGACACGCGGCCATCGGAATCGATGCGGCGCTCCACCTGCGTGGGGCCGGGCACGCTGATAGTGCTCGGGAAGCGGAACGAAACTAGCTTCCCATAGTTATCGCCATCGGAGCGCGCTGCGATCCAGGCGACGGCATTCGTCCGATTCCGCGGCGCAAATGGGAGGATGAGCATGAACTCCTCTTTGCGTTCCCCCGGCAATCGAGCGATGACGTAGTACGGCCGCACCGCCTGGTTGGTCCCGCCGAAGATCTCCTGCGGGATGTCCCACTGGTCTTCCTTCTGATAGAAGGCGCGCGCATCCTGGATGTGGTAACGCAGGTACTTCTGCGTCTGGACGCGGAACAGGTCTTCAGGATAGCGCAAATGGCTGCGAAGACTATCGGGCATCGCGGAAATGGGCTTGAACAGGCTCGGGAAGACCGAACTGTACGCCTTTAACAGGGGCTCATCGGGCTGCACCGCGTAAAAGATGGTTTCGCCGGAATAGGCGTTCACGATGACCTTCACGCTGTTGCGGATGTAATTGATGTCCCCGGAGTTACTGGAATATGGGATGCGGCCGGTAGCGGTATATGCGTCCTGGATCCAGTAGATGTTGTCCTTGTCGACAACCATATAGGGGTCGGCATCGAGCAGCAGGAACGGGGCGATCGTGCGGATCCGCTCCTGGATGTTGCGGCGGTAGATGATGCGGCTGTCGGCCCCGAGCGCCCCGGAGATGAGGATGTTGGGGTCCGCGAACGCCCACGCATATAGCGCCTTGCGCCAGAAGCTCCCCAGCGCGACGCCGCCGTTTCCGCTGAAGCGGGTCGCGACATTGGCGCCGCCCGCGACGGGGGTAAACTCCTGCTCCTTGCCATCGACGATGATGTACCGGTCCGGCTGCTCGCCGAAGTAGATCTCCGGACGGGCCGTCATGAGCGGGCCCTGGAGCGGGATGTCCTTGACGAGCAACGTCGGCGAGCCATCCGATTCAGCCTGGTTGACGGCCGCCACGGCGTAGCCGTATCCGTGGGTGAACTGCAACGTGCGGTTGACCCATGTCTGGGCATCGGCGGGCAGTCTATCGGGGTTGAGCTCGCGCGCGCTGAGCATCACCTGGCGGTACTTGCCATCTATGGTATATCGGTCGACATCGACGTCGTTGAATTCGAACAGCGGCCGGATGGTCTGGAGTTGGCTGAGGCCGGCGCGGAGCGGGTCGGGGTCCCAGAGGCGCGTGTTGGCGATAGTCTCCTGGTTGTCGTCCACCTCCTCCGCCGTGGCCGAGGCGTTTGCGGCGAATTCGCGAACATCGACCTGGTCCAGCCCGTATGCCCACCGGGTCATCTCGATGTTGCGTGCGAGGTATGGCTCCTCGCGCGTCAGCTCGTTCGGCTGCACGATGAACCGCTGGACGAACGCCGGGTAGATGGCGCTGCCAATTGAGACGGCGATCCACGCCACTACCGCCACGCCGGGGAGCGCGATGCCGCCCCGGAAGAGCCCGATCAGCACGAGGATCGCGGCGAGAGAGGCGACACCCATCTGGACGTAGAGAAGCGGCAGGCTGGCGTGAATATCGGTATAAAAGGCCCCGACATCGACGCCTCGCGTGGAATAGACCAGTGCGAAACGGTCGAAGTAATAGCCCGCGACGAAGACGGCGAGGAACCCAAGCACCAGTATCGAGGCGTGCAGTTTGATCCAGCGCGGCGCTTCGATGTCGAAGATGTGGCGCATGATCGGGCGAGGCGCATTAATGCGGAAGCCGTAAAGGATCGCGCGCAGGAAGTAGACCAGCGCCGCGGCGATGGTAGACACCACCAGCACCCCGAGGATCCAATCGAGGAATGACTGGTACACCGGAAGCTTGAAGACGTAGAAACTGAGGTCACGACCGAACTGCGGGTCCGTACGGCCGAAGGACTGCGCGTTCGAGAACAGCAGGATCTCATTCCATCTCCCCGCCGCGGCTGATCCGAAGAGGACCGCGATGAGCAGGAGCACGAATCCCGCCGCCGCGAGGATTCCGCGCCGCGTGCCCGGGGAGTGAAGGCTGTCATAGAGCCCCCGCAGGTCCGGCGAGACCGCGAAATCGGGGGCGTCCGCGGTCGGCGCGAGCCGCCGGGCGGCGATGATGTTCGCGACGATGATCGCCAGCGCGAGGATGGCGCCCGCGAAGAACAGCCAGATCCGGGTGATGATGCGCTTCGAGTACACCGACCCGTACCCGACGCTGTCGAACCAGAGGACGTTGGCGACGATCATCTTGCCCACGCTCAGGACGATGAACGCGAGGAGCAACGCGCCAAGCACGGACGCGACAGCCACCCACCGGCCTTCTATGCGTGGCGGCCGGGCCTGTCCCCCCGGGAGCCGGAAGATTGGCGGCGGTGGCCCCAGGCCTCCATTGCCCCTGTCGCGGTGAGTCATTGCTTCACATCCTGGGCGGGCCCGTCATCCCCGACTGGCCCTGGCCGAATCGAAGACGGTAGGAGGTCTGGATGAGTCTACGGCGCTCACGGGATGCTGTGCGAATCGGGCGAGGGCTGCGGTGCCTGCCGCGTCCGTTCGAGGCCGCTCTGCTAGCGTCACTGCGCCGGCTTGCGTGCCGGCTGAACCTGAAAGGCGAGATGTCGGATGATCA
Organism: Chloroflexota bacterium; assembly: GCA_016191435.1. Lineage (GTDB taxonomy): Bacteria > Chloroflexota > Dehalococcoidia > Tepidiformales > Tepidiformaceae > Amarobacillus. The sequence goes on from JACPOQ010000028.1 coordinate 231,444, forward strand.
TCGCGGACCTGAATGATGTAGGGCGGATCCATGGCGGCCGCACGATCTTCCGGGGGCTGTCGTGGTCACTGCAGGACGGCGAGCGCATCGGGCTCATCGGTCCGAGCGGCGCCGGGAAGTCGACACTGCTGCGGCTGCTGGCCGGGCTCGATAAGCCCGACGCGGGCGCCGCCACCTTCCGCAGAGGGGCGGCTGTGGCGTCTTTTCCACAGGAGTACGCCGGTGAGCCGGAGCGGGCGGTCATCGATGAACTGCTGTCCATACGGGAGGACATCGCCGCCCTCGAGCGTGCCCTAAGCGCCGCAGAGGCGCGGATGGCCGACCCCGCCGTGCTCGCCGATGCGAACGCGTACGACGCCCTCGTCATCGAACACGGCGAGTTGCTCGACCAGTTCGAGGAGGCAGGCGGCGGCACGCTCCGGAACCGCGCGGAAGGTCTGCTGCGCTCGCTTGGGCTGGAGGAAGAGGCCTGGCTACGGCCGATGCGGGCACTCTCCGGCGGGCAGCGAAAAATCGTCGGCATCGCGCGCTGCCTGCTGTCCGACCCTGACCTGCTGCTCCTCGACGAACCCGATAACCACCTCGACCTGCGCCGGAAAGCAATGCTCGAACGCGTCATCCGCGAATTCGAGGGCTGCGTCGTTGTGGTCTCGCACGACCGCTACCTCCACGATGAGACCGTCGGACTCATCGTGGAGCTGGAACACTCGCGCGAGACGGGCCTGCGCCTCCGCCGCTGGAATGGCAACTACTCGTCCTACGCGGCCCAGAAAGAGCTCGCGCTCCTTCGCCAGCGACAGGACTACTGTGGCCAGCAGAAGGAGATCGCCAGGCTGGAGGCGGCTATCGTGCGGTTCAAGGTGTGGGCGAGCGTTGTGGTCGATGAGCGCCACATCAAGCAGGCTCGCAAAAGCAGCGCCAGATCGACAGTATGGAGAAGGTCGAGCGGCCGGTCATGGAACGCCGCCGGATGTCGCTCCATTTCCGGACGGCGGTGCGCGGCGGCGCAAGCGTGGTCGATATCCGTTCGGTCTCGAAGGGGTTCGGGGCTACGCCGGTGCTGTCAGCTGCGAGCGCGACGATTATGAGCGGCGAGCGCGTCGCGATCGTGGGCGCAAACGGGAGCGGCAAATCCGTCCTGCTGAAGCTTATCCTCGGGCAGATCCCACCTGACGCAGGCGAGATTTGGGTGGGCCCCAGCATCAGCACCGGCCACTATGCCCAGGAGCATGAGACGCTGGACACGCGGCAGACGCCGGTTGAGGCGCTACGCGAAGCACGCCCGATGTTTGAAGGGAAGGCCGTGGCGCAGCTCGCGCGCTTCCTCATCCCGTATGAGGCGGCACAGCTGCCAATCGCGCGGTTGAGCGGCGGCGAAAAGAGCCGCGTGCAGCTGGCGCGCCTCATGCAGCTCAACGCCAATTGCCTGCTGCTCGATGAGCCCACGAACAACCTCGACATCGCGGCCGCCGAGGTGCTGGAAGAAGCCCTCAGCGCGTTCACCGGGACGATCGTGATCGTCTCGCACGACCGCTACCTCCTCGACCGCCTCGCGGACCGAATCCTCGAGGTCCGGGATGGCCGCGCGCCGATGTTCGCGAAGGCGGCTACAGCGACTACGCCGCGCAGCGCGCCCGGCTCGATGCGCCGCCGCCGGCCGCGCCGCCCCCGTTGTGGCCGCCCGGCCGAGGCAGCAGCCACGAGCTCACGGCAAGGGCGGGCACCTGCCGCGCTAGGCATGGGCCCCCCGCCCTTCTTCCGGCCAGCTTCCCGAGAGCACCACTTCCACGCCGTGGCGAATATCCTCGACCTCAACGCTCACGGACTTGCCGGCGCGCCGGAAGGCAATGTCGACTGCGCCGCCACCGATCCGCAGCCCCTTGACCCGCACCCACTGGAGGTTCGCGGGCAGCATGGGCCGGACGATCGCGAGCTGGTTCGTCCCCTGCGGCCGGATCCCGAGCATGCTGGTCATCAGGTACGGGATGCTCGCGGCGGACCACGCCTGCGGGCGCGACGCGACCGGGTAGGGTGTCGGCACGATCCGCAGTTCGCGGGCGTCGCCGCAGAAGAGTTCGGGCACGCGGTAACCGGGGAAGCCAAGGGCCATATGGAGCATCGCGCTGGCGAGCTGGTCGGCCTGCGCATCGAAGCCAAACCAACGGAGCCCGTGCAGGATCATCGCGTTGTCGTGCGGCCAGACGGAACCGACGTGGTAGCCGAGCGGGTTGTACCCCACGACGTCGCTGCTGAGCGTGCGCACGCCCCAGCCGCTGAACATGTCGGGCTTCAGGAGGCGATTGGCGACGAGCTGCGCGAGGTCCTTGCGCGCGATGCCGCACCAGAGCATGTGGCCGGCGTTCGAAGCGGCCGTCTGGATCTGGTCGCCGTTGCCATCGAGGCCCAGGACATATCCGAGCTCCGGGTCACCGAAGCGCTCATCGATGCGGTCCGCGAAGGCAGCGGCCTCGCGCCCCGCGGTGAACGCTGATTCGTGCCCGAGCGCGCGGGCGAGGTTGGCATAGGCGCCCAGCGCGGCCGCGAGATAGCCCTGCACTTCAATGAGCGCGATCGGAGCCGCCGCGTGCCGCCCGTCGGCGTGGACGATGGCGTCGTGCGAATCCTTCCAGCCCTGGTTCTCGAGCCCTTTCTCCGAAACGCGCGCGTACGAAAGGAAGCCGTCGACCCCGTGGGCGGCCTCCTTGCCGCACCACTCGACCGCCGCCTCGATCGCCGGCCAGAGTGCCCGCACGGCTTCAAGGTCGCCTGTCCAGCGGAAGTATTCGGCAGCCGCCAGGATGAAGAGCGGCGTGGAATCGACGCTCCCGTAATAGCACCCGAACGGCACCTCGTCGGCGTTCGCTAGTTCGCCCCACCGCAACTCGTGCGCGATCTTCCCGGGGCTGGCATCGTGGATGGCGTCAACGGTCTGCGCCTGGTGGCGTGCAAGCGTGAACAGCGACGTGCGGAGGACCTCGGGGCAGAAGGCCAGCAGCTCAATGCCCGTGATGAGGCTGTCACGCCCGAACAGCGTGTCGTACCACGGGACACCTGCGGCGACGTACTCGATATCGCCGGTGACCGTGTGCAGCGCCTCGATATCGAGCAGTGCCCGCTCGATGGCGCCGGTGACGGCGTCGTCGTCCGTCTCGATGCGGGTGCAGCAATCGAGCCAGGAGCCAGCCGACGGCCGCGGATGCGGGGCGCCGGCGCCGTTCGAGCGCTCCGCCTGCTGGTGTTCGGCGAACACCTCGATGTGGATCGCCAACGTTTCACGTGGTTCCAGGTGCAGGAAGTAGAGCGCTTCTCTGGGCGCAAGCGAGTCCGGCTGCGGGTGAAACGCCAGCGTCGTCGTGCGGCCGATGCCGTCCACGCCCGTGTACTGGAACGCCGCCGTGTGGCATTCGTGCGATGTGTGGACCGGCGGCGTTGGCGAGAGCCGTTCGAAGCCGCGGACAACGAAGATGTCGTGGAAGTCGGCGTCGAATTCGCAGCGAATCTGCAGGTCGACCGCGTCCCGGCCGTAGTTCGAAATCGTGAGCGACTCGACGAGGCCCTCGCTGAGTACACGGCGGCGGCGGAGGATCAGGCTCTGAGCGGGCACGATGCGGCCGCTCGGCGCCCGCAACTCCGGGTTTGTGAAGATTGCCGTGAGGCCGTGCTCCATTTCGCGAGCGTCAACGAGGATGGGCGCGACGCCGCCGAAGGAGAGCCACAGCCGCGAAAGGTGGCGCGTGTCGCGGTAATAGAGGCCCGTGCTCGGTTCGGCGCCGGCGTCCATGTCGCCACTGGGGAGGCTGAGGGCGGAGATGCCGTTGGACCGCAGGACCACATAATGCGCGATGCTGCCGAGCGCCTGCGGTTCTTCACCGCTCGGCAGCCAATCCGTCCGATCCGCGTCAGTCGCGCCCGGCACCGTCATGGCGCCGGGGTTCGCGGCAGGAGCAAGTGGGCGCCCGGCGCGGCCAACCGCGGGACGAAGCCGGCCGGCGAGTCGAGCGGCGGGCGGGAGGCGCTGCAGGCCATCTCCCGGTAGAGCGCCTCGTGGCGGCGGACCGCGGCTTCGGAGGAGAATCGCGCGACCACGTGCGCCCGGCACGCGTCCCGGCTGATCTCGCCCGCTCGTTCCACCGCCTCGACGGCCTCATCGACGGAACGGCAAAGGTAGCCACTCTCGCCGTGAGCCACCACTTCCGGCGCGGCCCCATTGGCGAACGCGATCACGGGTGTCCCGCAGGCCATGGATTCGGCCATCACCAGCCCGAACGGCTCCGCCCAACGGATCGGGAAGAGCGTTGCGAGCGCCGTGCCATAGGCGTGCACCTTCACGTCGTGCGGAGGCTGTTCGAGGATTTCGACGTCACGGCCCTGCACGGCCGGCCGCACGATTTCTTCGAAGTACGCGCGTTCACCCGGCTCGTTGATCTTGATGATCATCTTGAGGTGGCGGCCCGCGCGCCGCGCTATCTCGATCGCCTCGAGGACGCCCTTATCCGGGCTGAGCCTCCCGACAAACAGCAGGTGGCCGCCTCCACCCGGGCCCTGGGGATACTCGTCGAGGTCGATCCCGTTGTGGATGACGGTCGCGTTGCAGCCCTCGGGCAGCGTGGAACGCTGGTGTTCGCTTATCGCGATGATTTGCACGCGGCGGTGCACGCGGCGCAACAGTCCGCCACAGGGCCCCGTCACCTGGCCGTGAATCGTATGTGCGACGGGGATCGGCAGCGCCGCCGCGGCGATCAGCCCGATGATGCTGTGGTCGTGCATGACATCGAATTCCCGCCAATGGGAATAGGCCACGGCCAGGTGCTGGCTCTCCACGACGGCATCGCCGAGAGCAGCGGAGGGCGGGACATCGAACGGGCTAATCAACTTCGCCGTGGTTTTCGAGCCGCCGCTCGCGAACAGCGTGACATCGTGGCCCAGGGCCACCAGGCCGTCCGCAAGGTAACTCACGACGCGTTCGATTCCGCCGTAGCCCGTCGGCGGCACCGCGAACCAGGGCGGCGCGATCAGGCCAATCCGCAACCGCTGCCCGTACATCGCATCGGCAGGCATCCTTCACCTCAACCCAACAGCGCTGCGACCGCTACGTCCGGCCGCGTGATGCAAGCCTACAGGTGAAGCCGTTACAAATGCGCAGCAGAAGCTTCCATTCCGATAACAGCGTTTCGGGCGCATTTCGCGCCTGCCCTTACCAGCCCGCGGACGGCTGCTTGGGACTATGATTCCCGCCCATGGAACTGTTGATTGGCGAACGATTCACCGTCGCATCATGGGGAGCGCCGGCGGCCTTCACTGCGTGGCTGCTCCAGAGCTTTGGCGCCGAGGTCGAACACACAACGGCGCTCGACCCTGAGGGTCTGGGCGCATTCCTGGGCGAAGGCGCGGCGTTTGCCGGGAAACCCGCCCTGCGGGTAGCGGCCGGTGGCACGCTTATCACGGACGCACCGGTGACGCCCGAGAACCGGGCCCGTCTCGAGCAGCTCGCGGATGAAGCGACGGTGGTCTGGCTGAACCCCTGGGGTCTCGGCAGCGAATGGGCCGAGCGCCCGGCGACCGGCCTCTGCCTGCACGCGGCCGGCGGCTGGATGAAGGCGGTCGGGGAACCGGACCGCGAGCCGCTGGGCCCTCCCGGCGCGCAGGGTGGGTTCATCGCGGGCATATTCGCGGCGGTTGCCGCGCTCGCGCCGCTCGTCTTCGGTGAACGGACGCCCGGCCTCGTCAGCGTGCCCATTGTGGAAGCGGTCGCCGCGACCTGCATCTACGATGCGGTGGCGTTCCAATACCACGGCACCACGCGTGAGCGCGCCGGCCGGCGCTTCGCCCGCCCCCAATCGACGCTGGTAACGCTGCCCTGCAAGGACGGGCATGTCGGGGTGCACGCCGCCCTCCACGCCCAGTTCGTGCGCCTGGCGGAACTGGTCGGGCGCCCCGAAATCCTCGCCGACCCGCGCTTCGCAGACCCGCTGGAGCGGATGCTCAACGTCGATGCGCTGGACGCGTACTGGTGCGAGTGGCTCGCCACGCGGACGCGGTTCGAGGCGTACCACGAGCTCCAGGCGGCGGCCATCCCGGGCTCGCCGCTGCCAACCCTGGCGGAGGTGCTTGATTCGCCGCAACTCGCCGCCCGGCGGTTCTGGAAGACCGCGAAGACTCCTTCGGGGAGGCAGCTGCGCGTGCCCGGGCCAACCGCGCGGGTGACCGGGACGGCGGGTCCCGCGAGCGTTCTCCCGGACGGCCCGTGGGCGCCGGACAAATTGCGCGTCGTGGACCTCTCGATGGGCTGGGCGGGGCCGTTCGTGTCGTTCATCCTTGCCTCGTTCGGCGCCGACGTGATCAAGCTCGAGAGCCACAATCGCTTCGATTGGTGGCGGGGCTCGCGGCCCCCGGGCGACGACCCCGGCCTCGCCCTCCACGAGCACAGCCATGTCTTCAACAGCACCAACCGCGGCAAGCGGGGCCTGACGCTCGACCTCCAGACGCCCGAAGGGAACGCCCTCGGGCGGCGCCTGATCGCCAGCGCCGACGTCGTCGTCGAAAACTTCGGTGCGGGAGTGCTGGAGAAACTGGGCCTCGGCTACGAGGTGCTGAGCGAGGACAACCCCGGCCTTATCCTCTTGCGGCAGCCCGGCTTCGGCGCCGGCGGGCCTGAGTCCGGCTACCGGGTCTTCGGGAACACCATCGAGGGGATGTCCGGGCTGACGGAGCTGATGGGCTACGAAGACGGCCCCCCGCAGATGATGGCGAACGCGCTCGGCGACCCGGTGAGCGGCCTGAACGGCACGGTCGCCGTCCTCGCCGCCGTCCGCGCCCGTGCCCGCGATGGCCGCGGACGCTGCATCGAGGCGGCCCAGCTGGAGGGCTTCTTGCCGCTCGTAAGCGAGGAACTGATCGCCTACGAGCGCTCCGGCGAGCTGCCGCAGCGGCGCGGAAACCGCCGCCCCGGCCATGAGCCTTCGGGCGTGTACCGTTGCGCCGGCGAGGACGACTGGGTCGCCATCGACGTGACGGACGACCGCGCCTGGGCTGCTCTCGCCGCAGTCACGGGCTGGGCATGGGCCGGCGATCCGGCACTGGCGACCGCGGACGGCCGGGCGGCGGAGCGCGAGCGAATCGCGGCAGCGTTGACGGAATGGACATCATCGCGCGCCCGCGACGGCGTAGCGGCGGAGCTGTCCATGGCGGGAGTTGCGGCTGCGCCGGTGAACGGGGAGGCCGATGTCTTGAGTTCGCCGCTCGTCGGTGGCGCGGGCTTTTTCGAAGGCCAGGAACGTGCCCACGTCGGCTTCCACCTGTATCCGCTGCTGCCAATTGTCACGGCAGGCGAACGCATTCCGTCGCCGCCGCCGGCCCCGACGCTTGGGGAACACAACACGCAGATCCTCACCGGCCTGGGCATCCCTGCCGATGCGATCGAAGAGTTGCGCGACCGCCGGGTCATCGGCGAGCGGCCGGACTAATTGAAGCGCTCGGGGCCACCGGCTATTCTTGAGCGGTTCGCTCAACTTTAGAAGGGTGTGGAGATGGCCGTCCTGATCGATGCTCCGGGACCGACGGTGGACGGTGTGGTGGCACCGGCACGGGCGCTCGCGGCCCGTTTCGCCGAGACGGCGGCTGAGTACGACCGCACGGCCGTCTTCCCGTTCGCGAACTTCGACGAGCTCCGCGCTGAGGGGCTGCTCAACCTCACCGTCCCGGCGGAGTTCGGCGGGTTGGGCATGGGCCTGGAGCCTGCATGCCGGGTGGTCCAGGAGATTGCCCGCGGCGAGCCTTCGACCGCCCTGGTGCTGGCGATGCACTACATCTACAGCGCCGTGCCGGCGGTCGTCGGGACCTGGCCGCCAGAGGTGCACGCGCAGATGTACCGCGAATCCGTCGCGGGCATCGCACTTGTGAATGTGATGCGGGTAGAGCCCGAGTTGGGGACGCCCACCCGCGGCGGCATCCCCGCCACGACCGCACATCGCGACGGCACGGGCTGGCGGCTCACCGGGCACAAACTCTACGCGACCGGCAGTCCAATCCTCCGCTACTTCCTCACGTGGGCGCGGACCGGCGATCCGGAGCCTGAGGTTGGGTTCTTCCTCGTCCCCCGCGACACGCCGGGACTTGAGATCGTCGAGACCTGGGACCACCTGGGCATGCGCGCCACCGGCAGCCACGACTTGCTCCTGCACGGCGTCCGCATCCCGGCGGAATATGCTCTCGATATCCGGCCGCCGGCCGCATGGATCCCACCCGAACCGGTCACAGGCGCCTGGAACAACCTCGTCCTGGCGGCCCTGTACGTGGGCATTGCGCACGCGGCGCGCAACTGGCTGGCCGGATACTTGCACGAACGCGTCCCCGCCAACCTGGGCGCTTCATTGGCGACGCTGCCCCGATTTCAGGCGGCGATGGGCGAAATCGAGACCCTGCTGTTCGCAGCCGACCGGCTGGTCTTCGGGCTCGCCGCCGAGGCCGACCGCGATGGCTACACTCCCGAACTCGCTGCCGGGACCACGATGGCGAAGTACACGGCCACGAACAACGCCGTCCGCGCCGTCGAAATCGCCATCGGGCTCATTGGCAATCCCGGCCTGTCGCGCACCAACCCACTGGAGCGCCACTACCGCGACGTGCTCTGCGGCCGGGTCCACGTGCCGCAGGACGATATGGTTCTGTCCATGGCGGGCAAGGCGGCGCTCGGCGCCGGCTAATACCAGAGGAGGCAGCTCATGCCGGTCGAATTCATCGGGATGATAGGGACGAGGTCCGCATCGGAGCTCGATGGTCGCGCGACGTCGCTCGTTGGGGGCCACATCGACCCGCCGTTCGTGCGCGATTTCGTGCGCGCCCACGAAGACGCCGGCTTCGACCGCGTGCTCATTGGCTACGGTTCGAGCGGCCCTGATGGATTCAGCGTCGCTTCCTACTGCGCAAGCGTCACTGATCGCATTGGGTTCCTCATCGCGCATCGGCCCGGGTTCGTCGCGCCGACGCTCGCGGCGCGGAAAGCCGCGACGCTGGACTGGTTCAGCGGTGGCCGCATCGCGCTGCACATCATCACGGGCGGCAGCGACTTCGACCAGCAACGCGACGGCGACTGGCTGGCCAAGGACGACCGCTATCGCCGCACGGACGAGTACCTGGACATCGTTCGCAAGACGTGGACATCGGATGAGCCGTTCGACTACGACGGCGAGTTCTACCACGTGAAGCGCGCCATTTCCGAAGTGAAGCCGCTTCAGCAGCCGCACGTCCCCGTGTACTTCGGCGGGCTTTCGGGGCCGGCACTGGGTGTGGGGGCGAAGCACGCGGACGTGTATGCGATGTGGGGCGAACCGCTCGCATCCGTCCGGCGCCAGATCGCGGAAGTGCGCGGCGAAGCGGCGAAATGGGGCCGACGTCCCGGCTTCAGCGTTTCGTTCCGGCCCATCCTCGGGGCCACGGAAGCCGAGGCGTGGGACAAGGCGCACACCTACCTGGACCGTATCAAGGCGCTGCGCAAGGGCTCGAACGGCGCACCCCCGGCCTTCAGCCCGCAAGCGGTGGGCTCCCAGCGGCTGCTTGCGCTGGCCGACCGCGCCGAGGTCCACGACGAGCGGCTCTGGACGGCCATCGCTGCGGCGGTCGGCGCCTACGGCAACACGACGGCCCTTGTGGGGACGCCGGAGCAGGTGGCGGCATCGCTGCTCGCGTACTACGACGAAGGCGTAACCACGCTGCTCATCCGCGGCTTTGAGCCGCTGCCGGATGCGATCGCCTACGGGCGCGAGCTGATCCCGCTCGTGCGCGAAGGAGTCGCGAAGCGGGACCGGGCGCCCGCCGGTGTGCGGTAGGGCTGGCGCGGGACGATGTAGCCGGCGGCCGATCGAGAACTCCGGGTCGGCCTCGAGCCTCAGTCGCGGCGAGGTGGCGGCGCCCAGCGGGAAATCTCGTCCGATTCGGGTGCATGTTCCTCGACGCGGCCGTTTGGCGAACCGATTTCGTCGGCTCGCTCCGCATCCTTGCTGATGGCCGCGGGCGCGGCGGAAAGGGTGTTCGCCGCCGCGAAATGCGCCTTCGCTGCTGGCTCGAGGCGCGGAGGCAGCGCCGGTGCGAAAACGCTCCGCTCCTTGGCCTGCACGAACTCCCAGACCTGGCGGTCGTGGCCGCTGGTCAAGTGCCCATCGGCAAGTTCTTCGACCCGGTCCGCCATCTCCATCACGAGCCGGTCGTGCGTGCAGGTGATGACCGTAATCCCCTCGGTGCGCGCCAGTTCCCGGAGGAGGCTGAACACGGCAAGCGCCGTGGAGGAATCGAGCTCGCCCGTGGGCTCGTCGGCGAGGATGAGGCTCGGCTCGGTCGCGATCGCGCGCGCGATGGCCACGCGCTGCTGCTCGCCGCCCGAGAGCTCGTATGGACGGTGGTCGGAACGGCGTGTGAGGCCAACGATATCGAGCGCGCGCTTCGCCCGTTTCACCCGCTCGCCGTGGCGGTAGCCCGCGATGCGAAGCGGCAGCTCGACGTTTTCGTGCGCCGAGAGGAGCGGGAGCAGCCCAAATGACTGGAACACGAACCCGAGCTTGTGACGGCGCAACTCGGTCAATTCCTTCTCTGACATCGTATCCACGCGCTCGCCGTCGATGACGACCTCGCCACTCGTGGGCCGGTCGAGGCCGGCAAGGATGTTCATGAGCGTTGTCTTCCCGGAGCCGGAGCGGCCCACCAGCGCCAGCATCTCGCCCGGCGCCACGGTCAGGCTGACATCCCGGACCGCCCAGACATCCTCCGAGCCGAGATGGAACTTGCGCGACACCTCCGTCGCCGTCACGGTCGCGCCGGCCACTACCGAGACTCCCGGTCATGGCGGGCGGCGGCTGTCTCGGGCAGGACCTCGACGCGCCCTTCGCCCATGAGCAACTTGGCCCGGTCGTGGATGTTCAGGCGCTCGAGGTATGAGCGCGGGATCTGCAGGCGCCCGGCCGCATCGACGAGCACATATTCGTCATGCACGAACTCGGTGGTGTTTCCATCATCGTGGACGCGGCGGAAGATCTCCGTGCTCGTGCGCCCATCGCGGATTGCCACCACGCGGTCCACGCGCGCAGCGATATCCGGGTCGTGGGTGACGATGACAATCGTGACGCCGAACCGGCGGTTCAGGTCGCCAAAGAGCTCGAACACGCGGCTGGCGCCGATGGAGTCGAGTTCGCCGGTCGGCTCATCGGCGAGCAGCAGCGGCGGGTCGTTCGCGAGCGCAACCGCGATGGAGACGCGCTGCTGTTCGCCGCCCGACATCTGGTTCGGGAGGTGGTTCAGCCGCTCGCCGAGCCCGACGGCGTGGAGCAGTTCGGTTGCGCGATCATGCGCCTGGCGCTTGGACACGCCGTCAAGGATCAGGGGCACTTCAACATTCTGGAGTGCATCCAGGTAGGGGATCAGGTTGCGGCCCGTCTGCTGCCAGACGAACCCCACCTGGCGGCGCCGGTACTCCACCATTTCGGCGGCGGACATGGTCAGCAAGTCGCGGCCACCGACAAACGCCCGCCCCGCGCTCGGCTGATCGAGGCCGGCGAGGATGTTGAGGAGCGTGCTCTTGCCAGACCCGGAGGCGCCGACGATGGCCATCAGTTCCCGGCGGCGCACCTTCAGGTCCAGCCCCCGCAGCGCGACGACCTCAAGGTTCGCGATCTTGTAGATCTTGAACAGGTCCTCGCAGAGGATATACGGGGGCTCGGGGATGTTGGCGGCGGCAGGATAGGTCACAGGGCGCCTCGGCGATGGGTCTGCACGATTCCGAACACGATTCGCTCCTGACTCTACAGTTCACCCATGCGAAGCGCACGGCTCACCGCCAGCCGTGAGTAAAGCAGCACCAAAGCCGACACGGTGGCGACGACAACCAGCCCGAGGAGCACGTACACCGTCGCCACCGCATTCCAGCTCACACGCGAAATAAGCGGCGGCAGCGGGTCGACGCCTTTCTCCGTTATCCCCATGTAGCCAATCATCAGTCGGCTGAGCGGGAAGCCGAGCAATGTCCCGGCCGCCACGCCGGCGATGATGACGAACGTCTGCTCGAACGAGACCACGCCGATAATCTGGCGCCCGGAGAAGCCCATGGTACGGAGGATGGCGAACTCCAACGACCGCGCCTGGGCGCTCAATGTTGAATAGGTCACGAAGCCCAGCCCGCTCAGCAGGAGGACCGCGCCGAAGCTGAGGAAGAGGATGCCCTCCCAGCTCGCCGCCACGAGTGGGTCGGACTGTTGCTGCGCGAAGATGACCTGCCGGTCATAGATGCCTTCAACCTGGAGGCCGCGATCCAGGAGGCCTTCTTTCGTGAGCGGTGCGGTGCCCGGTGTCCGCAGCCACGCCGAGTTCGGCGTCGAGGCATCGGCCTGGGTGGGGACGCGAGCGTCGGCGTTGCGGAGCGCCTCGAAATCGGAGATGAAGAGGCTGCCTGGCTGCGCTGGATCGTAGCCCGGGAACAGGTCGAAGCTGCCCGCGATTTTGACCAGCACGTACTGGTTGTTGAGGTAGACCTTGAACTCGTCGCCCGTCTTCTTCTTCCATGTGCTGAGAAATTTCTGGTCGACGAGGACCGGCAGCGGGCGCTGATCGCTGGCGGCACGCAGGCCGACGAGCGTCGCGCCTTTCGTGCCCCGCGTGAACGTGAGCCGCGCCACGGCGCCGGCGCGCCCGCCCGATGCATCACCGCGGCTGAATGCGCCGGGGGACGCGACTTCCGAGGCGCCAGTGATCAGCTCATATCGCGCGAGGTCGTCGAACGGTTCGATGACGGTGCCTGCCGAAAACCCGGCCACTCCCCACCCCGGCGCCAGGGTCGTGGCATCCGTCACCTGCACGTCATCCAGCAGCAGCGTGTTCGGCTCGGGCACCTGCGGGGCGTTGCCGGGCATCCGCACGTAGATCGCGTTCACCGTGCGCGGGACGGCCATACCCGATTGTGGCGTCGAGCCCTGAGGCGACCGGTTCCCGCCTCGTGGCGCCGTCAGGTTCGCGACATAAAACTGCCACTGGCCCGCGACGGCCTTGCCTTCGGGTGCAAGCGGGTATTCCCAGAAGAGCCCGTCGGGGTCCTGGAGGCGGATGCCGAGGGGCAGTGTCGCGTTGGTGGGCTGCGCCCACAGGCCAAGGTATGTCGCGCCCACCGGCACGACCGGCAGCGGACCTTTCGACTCCGCAGGCGGCAGCTTGACCTTGTCCAGCGTCGCCTTCAGCGATGAAGACCCGAAGTCCCCGCGCCAGTAGGCGTACTGCGCGAACTCGTCCGGCTTCACGCCGAGCATGGTCAAGTTTTCCGAGCGGAATGTGCTGGCGTTAAAGAACCCGGGCAGACGGATGACGGGCGTGACTTCGCTGGCGCCAGTGGCGGCCTTGACGGCGTCGACGAACTTGCCGGTCGGCTGCCCGAGGGGCTTGCGCACATCATCGATGCGCGCCGCCGCCCCGGCCTGGTACGAGGCGCGGTCCTGGTACCCCTGCTCCAGTGTCGCCCGAAAACCGGCTGCGAAGACGCCGACGGCCGTCGTCAGGATGAGCAGCAGGATCAGGCGGCTATGCTGCAGCGGGCTGCGGACCATGCGCGTCAGCGCGAGCCCGATCGTCGGGCCGTTGAGGCTGCGCGAAAGCCACACGGCGAGCCGCAACGCGATGGGAAAGAGCCGCAGGAACACCAGCGCCACCATCAGGATGAACAGCGACGGCGTCGCGAGCAGGAGTGGGTCGGCGGAGAGGTTGCCGAAGAGCTTGTCGGTGACGAGCGAGCCGCGTTCGCGGAGCTGGTAGAAAGCGAACGCGCCGGCGGCGATGAGCACGAGGTCCAGGTAGTAGCGCAGGAACGCCGGCTGCTGCTGGGGCCGCGAAATCTGTTGCTTGTAGTTGGTAATGCTGAAACGGCAGGCGCGGTAGGCCGGCCACACCAGTGCGACGAAGGCCAGCACCGCGCCCAGCACGGAGAGGCCGAGGGCCCCGAGCGAGAACTGCACGTCGAGCGTGCTGCCGCCGCTGAGGTCGTTGAAAGGCGGTGTGTAGCCCAGCAGCGAGATCACCCCCGCGGCGAGGAATGGCCCGGTGATCGCGGCGAAGCCGGAGATCCCCGCGGCTTCGATGGCGAACACGAGCAGCACCTGGAAGGTGCTTGCCCCGCGGCTCTTCAGCAGCGCAATCTCGCCCGTCTGGCGGTCCACGACCATGCTCGCGACCATCGCGAGGTAGAACAGGACGATGCCGACGATCTGAAGCATCAGTGCGAACAGCGGCAGGCGCGTGAAGAACAGCTTCTGGCGGAAGTTCGAAATCGTGTCCGGCAGCTTCGTTTCGAGCGCGGAGTAGGGGATCTGAGTCTTGATCGCGCCGTCGATCCCGCGCAGGCGGTCCTCGACCTGTTTGGCGTTGCTGCCGGTAATCCTGCCGGTGTCAATCGTTGCAAGCGTATCGAAACTGGCGTCCATGTCCGGCAGGTACGACGCGAGGACGCCGGTAAAGCTGGACTCATCGATGTAGAAAAGATAGGTGGGCCAGTTCGCGGTCTCGGCGGAAAGCCGGTCCGCGCGACCGCCCCAATACTCCTCGTCCGCGTCCCTGGGCTCGACGATGGCGGCAACCACGACACGCACGGGTGCGCGGTCCTCGCGCCAGTGCGGGTACAGCTCGAACGTCTGGCCGACGGACACGCCGAATTTCTTCGCCGCAACGCTTCCGATGGACACCTCGAATTGCGGACCGGCCGTGGCCGTAGCCGCGGTTGCAGGTTGGGGCGCCTTGCCTTCGACGATGCGGACGTGGTCGTTGAAGCCATCGATGAACTGGAAGTTCGCACGGGGCCGGTCCGGCGCCGAGGAAACCTCGACTCCCGGCGCCGCGAGGAAGAACGTCGCGGATTTCCCGAAATGCACCGTTTCCCTGGTGAGGTCCGAGACCGAGGCGAGAAGCGCATCGGTGGTGCCCTTGCGGTCGGCGTACTCTTTCGGCGTGACCTTCCCACTGGAACTCACGGCGCGCAGGTTCAGGTCGCTCTGCGTCTCCTGCCGTAGCGCGTACTTCAACCCGAGCTCGCGGATCGCGTCGGAGTAGAGGAACACGCTCGCCATCAGGGCCGACGAAAGGACGACGCCCGCCACCATCATGATCAGGAGGCGCCAGTGCCCGAGGCTGCGTTGCGCGACCATGCGGACGACGTTGGCGAACTGGCCCATGCTTCCCCCGGCGGGGCACAGACTACAGGGCGAATGGCGGGGGGCAAAGGCGGGTCGCCGGGTGGGGATAACGCGGGTAGATTGTGCCGCACAGGAGGGCGTCCCTGGGATCGATACTGCCCCTCGTCCTGCGCCGCAGCCTCGCGGGCCGCGGCATGCTCGCAGTCATGGGCCTCGGCGTGCTGGTGGCCGCGACGTTGCTCGCGAGCGCGCCGATCTACGCGCGCACAATGGCCGACCTCGGGCTGACGTTCGTCATCCGCGAGGACCTTTCCACGAGCGCCGGCAGCCGCATCGAAGTGCCGCAGGTGCCGCTTCAAACGAGCGAGGGCAAGGCCATCCAACAGGCGGTCCAGCGCCGTATCGATGAGCGCCTGGGCTGGTTCAGGGCATCGCAGCAGAAGGCCATCCTGATGGGCCGCTACTGGATCGTGAAACCTGGCCAGGACGTGTCGCCTTCGAACAGCATCGTCGGGCGCCCGCAAGCAATCCCCGGGTACGAATCACGTGTGCGGGTGCTCGATGGCCGCCTGCCGGTAAAGACGGACCGCGGAACGCCGATGGAAGTGGTGATGTCCGCCCGCGGTGCGCAGGTCGCGGGCGTCAAGGTCGGCGATGCGTTCGACTTCCGCGAGGCGTACGACAGCTGCGAACGCGAGCTGCCGAAAGAGGACCCGCCGCCGCCGCCGCCGCCCTGCAACGCCACCGCGACGCTGCGCTTTTCGTTCCCGGCGGTGCTTGTCGGGATCGTCGAGGTGCTCGACCCGAAGGAAGCGTTCTGGCCGAGCCCGCCCGAGCAGTACTTCGAACCATACCGCCTCCAGATCGCGGACGCCGGCATCGTCGTACCAGTGCTAACCGACGACCAGGAGCTGGTACAGACGTTCGGGAGCCAGTACCCAGCTTACACCGCAAGCCTCACCTGGAACGTGCTCGCGGACCCGACGAAGCTTACGCGGACCAACTACAAGCGCGCGAAGTCGGACATCGAGGAGATGTACAGCGAGCTCGAGGGGCTGCGTGTGTTCGCGACGAGCCCGTTGCGCGACACGCTCAACCGCTTCGGCCGCAGCGCGGATTACCAGCAGACGCCGCTCGCTATCCTGTTGCTCGAAATCACGGGCATCGCGCTATTTTACGTCGGGATTGTGGCGGCGATCGTGGTCGAACGGCAGGCGGCGGAGATCTCGCTGCTGCGCAGCCGGGGCGCGAGCCTCATGCAGATTGCGACGATTTACCTCTTCCAGGGTTTGCTGCTGGGGCTGCCGGCGATGCTGATTGCTCCCTTCCTCGCGGCGGGAGTGACCGCCGGGCTTGGGCTCGCCCCGGGCTTCCGGGATGTCAACAATGGCTCGCTGCTGCCGGTCACGATCCCGCCCCTCGCCTTTGTGACAGCGGCCATCGGCGCGGCGCTCTCGCTCGTAGCCCTGCTGTTGCCGGCGGTCTTTGTCGCACTCCGCAGCGCCACCGCCGTACGCCGGTCCGAATCGCGCCCGGGCGCGTCGCTCCTCCAGCGGTACTACCTCGACCTCGTGCTCGCGGGCCTGGCGCTGCTGCTGCTGGTCGAACTCCGCCAGCGCGGGTCGGTGTTCACGCCTTCGGCCACCGGGGGAGTCTCGTCGGACCCACTGCTGCTTGCGTCGCCGGCGCTGACGATCGCCGCGGGCGGGGCGCTCGTGCTCCGATTCTACCCGCTGTTCCTGCGCATGGTCGCGCGCGTGACGCGCTCCTTCACGGGGACCAGCACCGCGCTCGGCCTGACGCAGGTCGTCCGCAACTCGGGCCAGTACACGCGGCTGACGCTGCTCTTGATGATGGCCGTCGCCGTCGGCACGTTTGCCGCCAGCTACGCCTCGACCACCGGCCGCTCGTACCGAGAGCGCGCATTCTTTGAATCTGGCGCCGACTTCCGCGCCACGGCCTCGGCGCCGTTCACGGGCGGCGCCACGCCCGCGGACCTCGAAGCCACCATGAAAAAGATCGACGGCGTCGAGCGCGTGTCGGCAAGCGTGCGGCAGACCGGGGCGGTCGCCTCCGCCGGGCAGCTCGGCGCCGACTTCCAGCTGCTCGCGGTGGATCCGGCCGCCGCGCGCGACATGCTCTGGTTCCGCGACGATTTCGCGGACGTCTCGCTGCGCGAGCTGATGGGTGAGATCGCCGCGCCGCCCATCGTCCCTGGCCGCCCGATCCCCGGTGAGCCCGCCACCATCAGCGTGTGGGCCAGGGGCGACGACTCGCTTGCCGCCGTGACAGTCTGGGCGCGCGTGCGGGACGCGAAGGGGATCTACGCACTCATCGAACTCGGGCCCGGCGATACCGGCGGGGCGTGGAAACAGTACACCGCGCCCGCGGCCGGGAAATATGGACCAGCCCTCGTCATGCCTTTGACACTCGTGTCGATCCTGACAACCGAGCCATCGAACCGATTCTCCACGCAGTACCGCCCGCTATCGCTGGACGACATAACCGTGGCCGACGCCGCCGGCGCAACTTCAGTCGTGGATGACTTCGAGAGCGGTTCCGGCTGGGCGGCATTCCCCACTCGCGGGAACGGCCAGGACACGTTCGCGGTGACGGCGGATTCGCCGCACGGTGGCAAAGCGAGCGGCACACTCGCGTTCCGTGTTGGCTCCTCCGAGGGGACGCGCGGGATCTACGCGACGACGCAGCCGTTACCCTTGCCGGTCGTCGTCAGCACGTCGTTCCTCGAGGCCACGGGGCTCGCTGTCGGCTCTGGGACGCTGGTCAAAGCGCAGTCCGACGCCCTCATCCCGATCGTCATTCGCGGTACCTTCGACCTGTTCCCGACAACGCCGGCGGATGATGGGCCCGCGGTCATCATCAACCGCGACCAGGCGATCGCCTGGTCTGAAACCGCGAGCTTCTCGGGCTCCAACACATTCGAACCCAACGAACTCCTCTTTACCCTCACGCCCAGGGCCGACCGCACCGCGCTCGAAGAGCTCCTGCGCAACCGGCCGTACGAGGCCCACGACATCGTCGACCGCCAGGCCGCCGTCCGTTCGAACGCGCAGAACCCGCTGATCGCAGCGGGCGGCAGCGGGATCCTGTTCGTTGCGTTCGCGGCCGTGCTCTTGCTGGTGGGCGCGGCGCTCTTGACGTCGCTGCTGACATCGGTCCGGCGGCGGCGCGTCGAATTCGCCGTGGCCCGCGCGCTGGGCCTGACGCGGCTGCAGGTCTTTCGGATGCTCGCGCTGGAGTACGCCATCGTGGGCGTCGCGGGCGTCGTCACGGGCGCGGTCCTCGGGCTGGTGGTCGGGCGTCAGATGCTCTCGTTCCTCGAAGTCACGGAGACCGGCGGGAAAGTCGAGCCGTCGTTCATCCTTGAGACGCAGTGGGGTGTGGTCGGCGCCTCGGTGGGGATGGTGGGCGTGGTGTTCTTCGGCGCGCTCCTGCTCGCGACGCGCTACCTCGCGCGTACATCAGACGCGCAGGCGCTGCGCACCGAGTAGCCACTACGGGACCCATTACCGCGCGCGTGTCGGCTGCACGAGGATCGCGGCGGGCGCGTTGCCACTTGCCGACGGCGGGACCGCGACACGGTCGCCTTCGAGGATGTCGCCGACCTGCCCGGTACCAAGCCGATAGAGCGGCGAAACATCGGTGAGCTGGATGGTAACGGGACCGCCGGGACCGGCGAACTCGAGCGTGGTCCCGGCGATAGACGTGACGGTTCCCCCGATGATCGGGCGGTCCGCGGCGTCGTTCGAGGCTTCATGGCCGGCGAACCCATTGGGCGAACGCGCCACGCGTTCGGCGTCGGGCGCGGCCCCGGCCGGGAACAGCACGATGGCGTGGATGCTGAAGTTCCGGACTTCGTTCGGGATGCCGATGACCTGCACCCACTGGCCCGGCTGGATCTCCGCCGCCTTGATCGGCCGGAGGACATCGATGGCGGTGCCGGGGCCGAGCAGCAGGTCGCGCGGCGCGGGTGGCGGCTTGCCCGTGGCGACATCTTCGGAGATGGAGATGGTGGCGCCCGCGACCTGCTTCACGGTGTAGCGGGTGACGTTCGGGCCGGTTGCCGGGAAGTTCAGGGGCGGCGCGGCCGGTGGTTGGTCGTTGGCGCCGATGCGCTGCGAGATCAGGATGACGCTCGCAAGCGTCGCGATGACGGCCACGAACCCCACGAGCGGTAGCAGCCACGGCGCCTGCCACCACGGGATCCGCGAGGGCGACGGGCCGGGGGTCACTGCCATCGGTGCACGCTGCTCTGGGCCACGCGCGGATGATACCCGCAGATCCACCGGCGCGCCCGCGCGCCGTCTCACCCGAACGAGGGAGTAGGATGCGCGGCGGGCGAATGTGGCCTGTGGAGGTTCTTGCATGACGCGACGTAGTTTCTGGGCCTGGGGCCTGGAATCGGACGAGCCTTCCGATGACGAACGCGCCAGGGCCGCCGCGAACCTGTCGAAGCGGTATGGCGTGACGCTGGAGCCGCCACCGGCGCCTACCGTTGCGAGCCTGGACCTCCGTCCACCCCGCATTACTGCGCCGGCCGCCCTGGCGACGCTCTGCTCGACCGATGCGCACGACCGCGCATCCCACACGTATGGCAAGGGCTATCAGGACGGTGTGCGCGCCTTCCGTGGCGATTTCCCGAACCCGCCGGATGTGGTCGCATCGCCCGCGAATGAGGCGGATGTCGTGGCGCTGCTCGAATGGTGCGACGCCGCAGGCGCGGCCGTGGTGCCGTACGGCGGCGGCTCGTCGGTTGTCGGTGGCGTCGAGGCCCCGCGCAATGCCGAGCGCGTGGTGTCGCTGGACCTCGGGAAGCTGGATCGCGTGCTCGAAGTGGACACGGCGTCGCGGGCGGCGCGCATCCAGGCGGGCGTTTTAGGCCCGGCGCTGGAGGACCAGTTGCGGCCCCACGGGCTCACCCTGCGCCACTTCCCCCAGAGCTTCGAATATTCGTCGCTTGGCGGCTGGATCGTCACGCGCTCAGGCGGCCACTACGCCACGAACCACACACATATCGATGACTTCGTGGAATCGCTACGGATGGTGACGCCCACCGGCGTATGGGAGTCACGCCGGCTTCCCGGCAGCGGCGCCGGGCCGAGCCCCGACCGCATGGTGATCGGGAGCGAGGGCATCCTCGGTGTGGTCACGGAAGCGTGGATGCGCCTGCAGGCGCGGCCGCGGTTCCGCGCCTCCGCGGGGGTGCTCTTCGCCGCCTTCGCCGGCGCTGCGGAAGCCGCGCGCCGCGTGGTGCAGGCGAAGCTGTGGCCGGCGAATTGCCGCGTGCTTGACCCGGTGGAGGCCGGCGCGGCAGCGGGATTAAGCGGCACGCAGGCGCTGCTCATCCTCGGCTTCGAGTCGGCCGAGATAGCCCAGGGCCCTTTCATCGCCGAGGCGGTACGCATCGCGCGCGAGTGCGGCGGCGTGGTCTCGGACGACCAGGTCATTGTCTCCGGGGGCGGCGACGAAGGAGTGGGGCGGCAGGGTGCGGTGGGCGAGTGGCGCAACTCCTTTGTGCGCGCCCCCTACCAGCGGAACCTCACGCTCGGCCTTGGCATGGTCGGCGACACGTTCGAGACGGCGATCACCTGGGACCGCTGGCCCGAGTTCGACCGCGCGGTGCGCGCCGCGGCAATGGAAGCGATCCAGCGCGTCTGCGGCGGCGGCTCACTCAGCTGCCGGTTCACGCACGTCTACACCGATGGGCCGGCCCCCTACTACACGTTCTCGGCGCTCGGGAAGCGAGGGGCGGAGTTGGAGATGTGGGCCGAGATCAAGGCCGCGGCGGCGGACGCCCTCATGGCAGCGGGCGGGACGATTACGCACCACCACGCCGTCGGCCGCGACCATCGCCGCTGGTACGACCAGCAACGCCCGCCGCTGTTCGCGGAGGCCCTGCGCGCCGCCAGGCGCGCCGTCGACCCCAACGGGATTATGAACCCGGGAGTCCTGATAGACCCGTAGGGCGGCTCAATTGTTCGAGCCGATGCCGTTGTACCTCTGGCAGCGCTGTTCGCGGACCTCGATCCTGGTGCGCGTCAGCAGGTCGTCCACGAGGCCGGCAAGGTACTCGACGCGCTCGGCCGCCGGCTCGAGTTCCAGCAAGCGCTGCTTTGCCGGCTCATCCGCCTGCAGCCAGGGCGCGAGGAAATCGACGAGCCTGTGGGGATGCGCGGGCAGCCGGAGGCCGCGCGCCCATTGCCCCGATTGCGACAGGGCGAGCTGGAAGTACTCCGGGAAGCGCAGTCGCACGGCTGCGAGTGCTTCATCGAGCGCTGCGCTGGCTTCCCAGTGGTCGTCATCGATGAGTTCGATCTCGCCGTACGGATACGGCCGTGGCGGCAACATGCGGATGAGCCGGAAGCGCCGCTCCCCCCGTGCCGTAAGGACGAACCGGCCTTCCTTCAGCTCGCGCGATTCCTCGATGTACGCCGTGGTGCCGGTGCCGAACGGGATGGCGCCGCCGCCGACCTCGCGTCCTTCGCGGATAAGGATCACGCCGAAGCGGCCGCCATTTTCGAGCAGCTCGCGCGTCATCGCCTTGTAGCGGTCTTCGAAGATTTGCAGCGGCAACTCCATCCCCGGGAACAGCACGGTGCGGAGAGGAAAGAGCGGCAACTCCATCGGCTATCCCCGGGTGGCGGCGCCTGGGCTAGCGCGATTGCAGCCAGGCCTCGACTTGCGGGCGGTGCTCCTCGAAGTGGTGCGTGCCCGACGCTTCGAGCAGGCGGTTCCCGATCCGCGGCCGCCCCTTTTCGGCGTCGATGCCGTAAAACGAATCGTCGAGCGCTTTCGCGGCGGCGTAGTACTCGTGGAAGGCGTGGTCGAAGTCTTCCAGCGCGGCCGCGCCCACTTTCGGCATGGCAGCGAACTTCGCGTTCCAGCTGTCGGCATCGGCGTAGTTGGCGCCTTCGGGCGCGGGCCGCTCGCCGCGCGCGACGCGGCCGAACGCCGGCGCCATCTCGCGGTACCAGCCGGCCATATGTGCGAGCAGCTGGTTGAGGTTCCACGTGCCGAGCATGGTCTCGCTGTAGGCCTCGTTCGGGAGCGGCGTGATGAGCTCGCGGAAGTCGACGTAATCACGCTCGAGCTCGCCGATGATGCTTGCTTTGTCGGACATGGGATCCTCCGTGCGTGCTTGCGGGCGGCTAGAGACCGGCTAACTGACGGGCGTATTCCAGCGTACGCCGGCTATCGTAGGCCCGCGAGATCATCAGCTTCTCCGCTTCGAGCGAGCCCTCCGCGTGGATCGCGAGCACGGCGTGGTAGCCACCGAAGTCGCCCGTCGTGAGGTCGCTGACCATGTTCATGGCCCGCGTCCGCACCTCGCCATCGATGCCGGCTTTGCCGCCGAGATACTTGCGCAGCAGGTCCCCGGTCTCCGGTGCGCTGAAATCCTCGACGCCCGGTCCCGTGACGAGCATGCCGCCGGCGATGTCCTGCACGTGCTGCAGCGCTTCGTGGTAGTTGTGCGCGAAATGGTACTTCGCCATGTTCGTGGTCAGCGGGTCCGGGGCGTAGATGCCGTTCTCGTCCGGCTTGCCCCGCAACGCGGCCATCTCGGTGAGCGCGCGCAGCGTTTCGGCGTAGCTGATGAGCCAGGTGAGCTTCTCGCGGACGTGCGCGGCCTTACTAATACCGTTGATGTCCGCCATTAGCAGCGCCGAGCCGATGAGCGCATCCACGAGCGGCAGCTTGTAGCTGACGGCCGTGAAGCGGTGGTATTCGACGAAGCCAAGCGCAATCGCGACTGCAAAGTCATATTCGCCCGCGAGGAAGACGCGCTCCCATGGCACGAACACGTCTTCAAAGATAGTGATGGTCTCCATCATCTTGCGCTCGGCGCTGAGCGGGGCATCGAACTCAGTCTTGGCGGAGCCGCCATAGGGGCTCGCGACGAGCTTCACGCCGGGCGTGTTCACGGGGATGGCGAAAGCGACGGCGTAGTCGGCGTCGGCCTCAGAGAGTGCGCGCGTCGGCAGCACGATGAGCTCGTTGGTGTTCGTCGTGCAGCTCGTATGGATCTTCGCCCCGCGGACGACGATGCCATCCGCGCGGCGCTCCACGATGTGGGTGTAGTAGTCGGGGTGGGCCTGGTTCGACGGGCCCGCGCTGCGGTCGCCCTTCACATCGGTCTGGGCGACGGACATCGTCAGGTCGTTATCGCGGCAATGGCGGTAGAACGCCTGCACGCGCTTGAGGTATTCCGTCTCGTACTTCTGGTCGACCAGCCGTGAGACCTTGTGGAGCGCGAACAGCGCGTCCGTGCCGATTTCCTTCACCAGCGGCACGAGCGTCTTTCCCATCGCGGTCGAAGCTTCGATGAGTTTCGAGCGCTGGAGCAGGTCGTCCGTGCTGGCCGGGATCTTGTAGTAGCGGCTGTATTCGTCGCCATCTTCCTGGACGACCGCGAGTTCGCGCGTGGCCGGGTCCTCCGCCATCAGGTAATCGACGCAGGCATGCGTGACGGCTTTGCCAATGACCTTGTGCGTGGTGACGTCCGCGACCTTTTCGCCCCGGTAGTAGACGGTGCGGTCGTCGCGGACGGAATCGATGTATTGCTGAGCGGTGCGGAGTCCCATGGAGGTGTCTTCCCGTAGTGGATTGCCGCGGGCAAATACCGTTGGCGTGGGCATCATAACCCACCGGCCGGGTTGGAACCGGGCGATGCGCGGCTTGCACCGTCGAGCGGACGTGCCCCGCCCGCAAGAAGCCTCGAAACTGCCATGCCCACGCGTCTGGTACTCTGAAGCGGTGGAATTCCTCACTGTCGAGCGCCGGCCCGACTTGCACGACCCGATGGCGATCGTGGCGTTTTCGGGATGGAACGACGCCGCCAGTGCAGCCACCGACGCCGCTCGTTTCGTGATCCGCCGCCTGGGTGCGCGCCGCTTCGCGACAATCGATGCGGATCCGTTCTACGACTTCCGCGAGTCACGCCCGGCGGTTTCGATCTCGTTCGGGGGCGAGCGCGAGGTGAAGTGGCCGAAGAACGAGTTCTTCTACGCGCGTAACCCGGCCGGCCCCCATGACATCGTGGTCTTCGTCGGCGTCGAGCCCAGCCTCGGGTGGTCGGCATTCACGCGCGCGCACGTGGACCTGTACCGCGACCTTGGGACCGGCCTCGTCGTTTCGCTCGGAGCGTTGCTTGCGGATGTCCCCCATACGCGCGAGCCGCGCGTCACCGGCACCGCCATCGACCCCGAGGTGGCCGCCCGGCTGGAGCTGACGACGTCCCGCTACGAAGGGCCGACGGGGATCGTCGGGGTGCTCCACGACCGCCTGCGCCGGGCCGGGACGCCCGCCGCCAGCCTCTGGGCGAACGTGCCGCACTACATCACGACTTCCCAGAACCCGAACGCGACTGCGGCGCTCCTGCGCCGGCTGGGCGTGTTGACGGGCCTCACGTTCGACCTTCGCGACCTTCAATCCGCCGGCGAACGATTCGTGGCCGAGGTGAATACCGCACTCGAAGGAAACGACGAGATCGCCCAGTACGTGCGGCGGCTCGAAGAGGCCGCCGACGACCCGTCGCGGCAGGACACCGAACGTACGGGAGGCTTTGTGCCCCCGGGCGAGGACCTTCTGCTGGATATCGAGGAGTTCTTGCGACAGAATCGCGGAGATACCTAAATCCAGCCCAACGAGGTGCGACGCGGGGCACCAGCGTAAAATCGAGAGCCATGACCGACCCCGCCATCCAATTTGCGTCCACGCGGGATGGTGTGAGCATCGCCTTTTGGACCATGGGCGAGGGGCCGCCACTCATCTACCTCGATGTCCCCGGGTTCAGCCACGTCCAGCTGGAACTTTCGATCGCGCCCTATCGCGTCTGGCACGATCGGTTGAGCCGCGGGCGCCGGCTCGTGCGCCTGGACTTCCGCGGCACCGGCGCTTCAGGACGGATCATCGAGGGGTTCTCAGTCGATTCCCTCGCCGCCGACGTGATGGCAGTCGTCGACAAGCTGCACCTGCGGTCGTTTTCGCTGTTCGCCCGTGATGGCGCCTCGCCCGTCGCCATCAAGCTGGCGACCGCGTGCCCTGAGCGGCTTCACCGGCTGATCCTGTTCAACCCCTGGACAAACGGCGCCGAGCTGCCCATCCACGCCTCGCTCGCGGCGGCGGAACCGCTGATCGATGTGAACTGGCACATGTTCAGTGAGATGCTGGCGCGAGTGGTGATGGCAGTGCCCGACGAGGAGGCGGCCGGCGTTGCGGCGTTCCTGCGGCGTTGCACCACCCCCGAGGGCTGGAAGGCGCTGGCCGCCGCGCAGCGCGCCACCGACGTGACGCACCTCCTCGCACGCATCGGATGCCCCGTGCTCGTCATCAGCACCGGCCGGACGAAACTCGGCTCGCTCGATCTGAGCAGGCAGATCACTTCGCAGATCCCCGATGCACAGCTGCTCTGGTTCGAAGGTGCGATGGTGCCGCTTGGCGACACCGGCGCCGTGGGCGACGCCATCGAGGCGTTCCTCGGCGAGCCGGCCGAGGTCGAGGAACCGGAGCCCAGCGCTGGGGGTGGGGCGCCGCCGCACCAGCGACCGGTGCTGGACAAGCCGTTGTCCCCGCGCGAGCTGGAGGTGCTCCGCTTCATCGCGCTCGGCCGCACGAACCAGGAGATCGCCGACGAGCTCGTGGTCTCGCTTCACACGGTCCGGCGCCACGTAAGCAACATCCTCTCCAAAATCGATGTCTCCAACAGGACCCAGGCCGCGCGGTATGCCAGCCGCTGGAGGCTGCTGGACTGATGCGCCCGCTGCCGCCCCGCCGCGCCGGTGTACCGGAGCGCCGTCGCGGCGGAGCATTGGCCCATGACCCCTGACCCGTTGGCCGATGCCGTCGCCGAGGCGATCGGCGTCGCGCACGTGCTCCGCGAGCCAGCCGAGTTGCCTGGCTACGAGACGGACTGGACGCGCCGCTTCCACGGGAAGGCGCGATTCGTCGCCCGCCCGGGCGACACCGGCGAGTGCGCGGCGGTCCTCCGGCTCTGCGCGGAGGCCGGGGCTGCAATCGTGCCGCAAGGCGGCAATACAGGACTCGTCGGCGGAAGCGTGCCGCGCGGTGGCGAGGTCGTGCTCAGCACACTGCGGACGCAGCAACTGGGAGCGGTCGATGTGATTGCCGGGCAGGTCACGGCGGATGCGGGCGTAACCCTCGAACAGCTGCAGACCCATGTCCGCACCGCCGGCTTCGATTTCGGGGTGGACCTCGCGGCCCGCGGCAGCGCGACCGTGGGCGGCATGGTCGCGACCAACGCCGGGGGCACCCGGGTGCTGCGCTACGGCTCGATGCGCGAGCAGGTGCTCGGCCTGCAAGCTGTGCTGGCGGATGGTAGCGTCATCTCTCGGCTTTCCGGCGTGGCGAAAGACAACTCCGGCTACGACCTGCCCGCGCTGCTCGCCGGCAGCGAGGGGACGCTGGCTGCCATAACGCGGGTGCGCCTGCGGCTCATCCCGCTGTACGGGGCGCGCGCGACGGTACTGCTGGGGCTCGCCGGCACCAGGGCGGCGCTGGACGTCGCGGCAGCGCTGCGGCGCCGCTGCCCGTCGCTGGAATCGCTCGAGGTCTTCTACCGTGAGGGGCTGGCGCTGGTTTGCCATCATGCGGGAATCCAGCCGCCGTTCGCCGCATCGCATGGTGCGTACCTGGTGGCCGAATGCGCCGGGCAACGCGATCCGTCGGAAGAGTTGCTGGCCGCGCTGGCGGATTGCCCCGGCATCGAAGACAGCGCGTTCGCCGTGGACCGTGGCCGGCGAAGCGCGCTCTGGGCGTACCGCGAGCGCCATACCGAAGCGATAAATGCGGCCGGCGTCCCGGTGAAGCTCGATGTCGCCGTGCCGCTGGCGCAGGTCGTGCAATTCGAGTCCGAAGTTCGGCTTCTGCTCGCGGAGGAAGCGCCGGCGGCGCGGCCGGTCCTGTTCGGCCACCTGGCGGAGGGCAATTTCCACGTCAACCTCCTTGGCCTGGCGGAGGACGGCGAGGAGCGCGTCACGGGTCTTGTCCTCGGACTTGTCGCGCAGCTCGGGGGCAGCATCAGTTCCGAGCATGGCATCGGCATAGCCAAGCCCGCGTGGCTGTCGCTGACGCGCGTGCCGGCGGATATCGCTGCGATGCAGGCGATAAAGCGTGCCCTCGACCCGGCAGGGTTGATGAACCCTGGCGTCATTTTCCCAAAGTGAGCGGCATCCGCGGGAGGCGCCGGCGCCGGAGTCGCCCGTTCACCGTTTCCGCCGCGGCCGGACAGGCCCCCGCCGTCCGCCCCGTGCTGCCTCCGGCGTGGATTTCGCTCCTCCGGCTGCTCCATCCGTTCCCATCGCTGCTGGTGGCGGCGGTGACTGCAGCCATCATCCCGCTCGCCGACCGGGATACCGGGCCACGCCTGTACCCGCAGCTCGCGGGCGGCATGCTGCTCTTCCAGTTCGCCATCGGCGTCACGAACGACATCGCGGACACCGATCTCGACCGCGTGGGAAAGCCCTGGAAGCCCCTCCCGAGAGGGCTGCTGTCGCGGCGGGCGGCGGTGTTGCTCGCGGCGGCGTTCTCAGGGGCGGGCCTCGCCGTCACGAGCACACTCGACATCGTCCCGTGGCTCATCGGCGGCGCCGGTCTGTTTTGCGGGCTTTCGTACGACCTCTGGCTCAAGCGCACCATCTTGAGCTGGCTGCCCTGGTCCGTAGCGTTCCCGCTCATACCGGCCTGGGTCTACTCCGCGACAGGCGAATGGACGCCGTTGCTCTGGTGGGTGTTCCCACTGGGGCTGCTGCTTGGCCTCGCGCTGTACCTCGCGAACCAGGCGCCGGATGCGGCGGCGGACAGCGGCGCGGGGGTCGGCGGGCTCGCGCAGCGTCTCGGACCGCGGCGCTCGTTGCGGCTGGGGGTGGCGTTCTTCGGCGCGGTGGCGTCTGTGGCGGCGGTCGTGCTGGTCGCGGCCGGCGAGAGTGGCCGGGCGGCGCTCGTCGCGCTTACCGCCGCACTGGCACTGCTGCTCGTGCCACGGGCGGCGCGCTACTTCGGCCGCGACGGGCTATTTGGGCTGATCGCCGCGAGCGGCGCCACCATCGCGCTCGTGTTCCTTTCCGCCGCCTGAGACGCCATCATCGAGCCGCGCTTCGATGCGCCGGAGCCGGCGGTCGATGCTGCGCATCGAGCGGCGGAAGATGGCCATCGTCACGAAGAAGTCGGCCCAGAGCAGGCTCACGCCCGTGGAGAGGAAGACGTCCTGGACGACTTGCTGGTTCACCAGGATAGCTGCCAGGACGAAGGCGACGCCGATCCCCGAGACGATCGATGGCAGCACGATCAGCATTACCGGCCTCCGTGCGGCCGGCCCATGCGGCTTCGCGCGTATGCGATCAGCCTCGCCATGGCATCTCTCCCGCGAGCCGCAGGAAATCGCTGTGCACCGCCGGCGTGGCCGCGACCGTGGCTTCGCTGAAGATCGTCGCAGGGCCGCCGTCGCGGTCGCTGACGATGCCGCCGGCTTCGCGCACGAGCAGAAGGCCCGCGGCCACATCCCACGGCTCCAGCTTCGAATGCAGGAAGATGTCCCATCGCCCGGCGGCAAGGTAGGCGAAGCCGAGCGCCGCTGAGCCCGCCACCCGCAGGCCCTGCATTCCCGGCCAAAGCGCGCGGGCAAGGTCAAGCTGGCGTGCGCCGCGGCGGTCGTCATAGCCGAGGTCAATCGCGACCATCCCCTCGCGGATCGTGGCGCAGTCCGAGACGGCCATCGCGCGGCGGTTCCAGGTTGCGCCCCCGTCCGCCACCGCTGCGAACTCCTCATCGAGCAGCGGGTGATACGTGAGGGCCACGACCGGCTCGCAATCGAAGCAAAGGGCTATCGAGAACGCGAAATGCGGGATCGCGCGCGAGAAGTTCTTCGTGCCATCGATGGGGTCGCAGATCCAGAGCCAGCCGTCGGAGCGCGTCGTGGCCGCGGTCTCTTCGCTGAGGACCGCGTGCGCCGGGTACTCACGGCCAAGGATCGCGAGCACGGCCGCCTCCACCGCCAGGTCCGTCTCGGTGACGACATTGCCCCGGCCTTTGATCCTGGTGGCGCCAACGCGGCCGTAAGCGTCGCGAATCAGCTCCGCCGCGGCGCCCGAGCACTGGCGCGCGACGTCGAGCGGCGAGTGCCCGCTGGTCGAGATGGGGAGGCCGGGTGTCACGCCCTCCAGCCTACAGCCGCGGAGGGCTAAGCACGCGGCCCTGCAGCGCGGTCGCGGTACTCCTTCATGCTCGTGGCGTGGGCCGGCGACCACCGGTCGCGGGCGGCGAGGATATCGAGTGGCAAGCGCCCCTGGGGCGCGTCTTCGCGCCGCCGGAGATCGTCCGGCAGTGAGTCGGGGTCGCCAGGGTAGCCGATTGCTACCACGGCGAGGATCTGGAGGTCCGGCGGGGCCGCGAACACGGCGCGCACGGCGGCCGAATCGAAACCGGCCATGGGGTGAGCGATGAGTCCGAGCGCGGTGGCCTGGGCAAGCAGGTTTCCGGTCGCGATGCCGGCGTGGAACGCCCAGAGCTCGCGTTGGGTGCCGTCCGGTTCCCGCTGGACCGTGTCATTCGCCGGGATCGCGGCCACCGCAACGAGCAGCGGCGCGTGCCCGGCCCAGCTCTGGTTCCCGGGGGAAAGCGCGTGGAAGAGGCTCTGGCGGACGCTCTCGGACTCGGCCACCAGGAGCCGCCACGGCTGGCTGTTCCCGTGGCTCGGCGCGAGCGCGACGGCCTGCCAGAGCGTCTCCTGGACGCCGGCCGGGATCGGGGATGGCGAGAACGCGCGGCGGGCGCGGCGGGACGACAGCGCATCGAGGACTTCAGGCATGCGGGCCTCCTTCAGTAGAACGAGATTACACTGCGCCCGTGCCTGTGTTCGTTGGGCTGGACCTGGCGTGGACGCCCCACCACGAGAGTGGGCTCTGCGCGCTTCGCCTCGATTCTGCCGGCTTCGAGTTGATCGAGCTGTCGTGCCGGATAGAGACGCCTGCCGCGTTCGCCGCAATCCTCGCCGGGTTCGGGCCAGACGCCGTTGCGGCCGTCGATGCGCCGCTCGTGCGGACCGCGGCCTGCACCGCCGAACGCGAGCTCGCGCGAGCCTTCGGCCGCTACCGCGCTTCGGCCTACAACGCCAACACCTCGTTCCTCGAGCGCAAAGGGCTGATGGCGGGCCCGCAATTAGGTGACGCCCTCCGGGCACAAGGCTTCTCGCTCGACCCATCGTCTCTGGCGCCCTGCGGCACGGGGCGGGTGGCGTTCGAGATGTACCCGCATGCGGCGCACGTGGTGCACTTCTCGCTTGCCGAGCGGCTGAAGTACAAGAAGGGCCGACTCGCCGGCCGCCTGCTCGCGTTCGTTGCCTACCAGGCGCACCTGCGCGGGTTCGCGGAGCGCACGGCCCCGGGCCTGGCGGAAAACCGCGCTATCGCCGCCCTGCTGGATCCGGCGGCGATCCCCGCCGCGGGCCGCGCACTCAAGGCGCACGAGGACCAGCTCGACGCGCTCACGTGCGCACTCGTGGCCTGCCGCGCCTGGCGCGACGGCGTGGCGGCCTGCGAGATTTTCGGGAGCGCGGCGGCCGGCTACATCGCCGTGCCGGGCCTACGCTTCGATAGCCGCTTCGGCGCGCTCCATGCGCTCCGGTGCACTCATCCCCATGAGCCCGAGGACGCGGGCGAGGCTGATCTTCGCGGCCTGGACGAGGCGCAAACGGGCGCGTGACATCTCGGCGTCATCCGTGATGGTCTTGAGCGACGAGTCGTTCTGCTGCTTGAAGGCGTCGTTGAGCGCGTGGAATGCGGTCGCCAGCGACATCGCATAGTGCGGCAGGTGCTGCGGCTCATAGGTCGTCGCGACGAGCTGGATGACCTCGGTCAGCCGCATCATCTCGCGGATCAGCGCGAGCTCATGCGGCTGTGTGAGGAGCGACACGTCGCCGCCCTCCGGCGTGAGGCCCTGCTCGGCGCCGTGGCGGAGGATGCCCGCCAGGCGTGCGTGTGCGTACTGGACGTAGAACACCGGGTTTTCGTTCGATTGCTTCTTCGCGAGGTCGAGGTCGAACTCCATCTGCGCGCCCGGGGAGCGCAGCAGGAAGAAGAACCGCGCGGCATCGGCGCCGACTTCGTCGATGAGCTCATCGAGCGTGATGATCTCCCCGCTCCGCTTGGAAAGCCGCACGATTTCGCCGCCGCGTTTCAGCGTCACGAGCTGGTACAGCAGGACCTGCAATGCCTCGCGGTCGGCGCCAACGGCCTGCGTCGCCGTCTTCAAGCGCGAGACGTGGCCGTGATGGTCGGCGCCCCACACGTCGATCACGAGGTCAAACTCGCGGCGGACGAACTTGTCGAAGTGGTAGGCGATGTCGCTGCCGTAGTACGTGGGGCGCCCATCCGAGCGGACTACCACGTTGTCCTTGTCTTCGCCCAGTTCGCTCGAAGTAAACCAGCGCGCCCCCTCGCGCTCCACGAGCTGCCCGTTCGCGGCCAGCAAGTCCATCGCCTCGGAGTAGGCACCGCCCGGGTCATACAGCGAGCGTTCGCTAAACCAGCGGTCGTAGCGCACGCCGAAGTGTTCGAGCGTGTCGCGGATGTGCTCCACCATGACTTCGATGCCGCGCGTGTTGAGCTCGGGCGGGCCGAATTCCCCCGCGGGGCGAAGGAAGGCGTCGCCGGCTTCGTCCTTGATTTCGCGGGCGAGGACGGCCATGTAGCTGCCTGGATACCCGTCTTTCGGGATTTCCACGTCGCGGCCGAAGAGCTGCTGGTAGCGGGCGTAGAGCGTGTCGCCGAACGTATCGGTCTGGGTGCCAGCGTCGTTGACGTAGTATTCGCGCTCGGTTTCATAGCCGGCGGCGGCGAGGCCGGAAGCGAGCGCGTCGCCGATGGCGGCGCCGCGGCCATTGCCGACGTGCAGCGGGCCGGTGGGGTTCGCCGAGACGAATTCCAC
This sequence comes from Chloroflexota bacterium, assembly GCA_016191435.1. GTDB lineage: Bacteria > Chloroflexota > Dehalococcoidia > Tepidiformales > Tepidiformaceae > Amarobacillus. Next base: position 263,552 of record JACPOQ010000028.1, read on the forward strand.
CTGGGCCTTCTTGCCCTTGCCGAGCGTGAGGTCGGCGTAGCCCGGCCCGAGCGCGATTACCTGCTCGACCTGGGACTGGAGGAACGCGTTCGAAAGCCGGAGGTTGATGAAGCCCGGTGGCGCCACCGTCGGCGGGTCGATGGCGGGGTCTGCGGCGATGTGGCCGGCGATCACTTCCGCGATGGCGATTGGTGGCTTCATGGCCGCACGCGCGAGCCGCAGTGGCAGGCTGCTTGCGAAGTCGCCATTGGCGGCATCTTTCGGGCGCTCGATGGCGCTACCCGGGACGGGCACATCCGGCAGGTCGTGGGCGACCACGGCCGCCCGCACGGCGGCATCGAGAAGTGCTTCGAGGTGCTGGCGGATGTTTCGGGCGTCGGCCATGGAACGGACAGCGTACCGCATCCGCCCTTCCGATAAACCGCCGGCCGGCCCCGCTACCCCTTGCCCTGGAGCGCCTCGGCGAAGCGCTGGCGGCGCTCCTCGGGGGACATCGCCGTGCGGTCGCCGCCGAAGATGCCGCCGGGCGCAAGGGTGATCCCGCCATCGACCACAATCGCCTGCCCCGTGACGAAGCTGGAGGCGTCGCTTGCGAGCCAGAGCGCGGCTTCCGCGATATCGGCCGGCACCCCGGAGCGCTTGATCGGCTGTGCCTGCGCGAGCACGGCCTTCATCGGTTCGATGGTGGCATCGGCCTGGTCGTACGTGAGGCCCATCCCCGTCGCGAAGATCGGCGTGGCAATCCCGCCGGGACAGATCGCGTTTACGCGGATCCCGAGTGGGCCGAGTTCCACCGCGGCCGTCTTCGACAAATGGATAACGGCCGCCTTCGCCGTGCTGTACACCACTGGCCCGAAGATTGCGCCGACGCCGGCAACGCTCGCCGTACTGATGATGCTGCCGCTGCCCTGCCGCTTCATCACGCGGGCGGCATGCTTCAGGCCGCAGACGACGCCCCGCAAGAGCACGCCCATCGTGCGGTCGTACTCGGCCATGTCGAGCTCATCGATGAGGCCGCTGACGCCGCCAAAGCCGGCGTTGTTGTACATGCAATCGAGGCGGCCGAAGCGGCGGACGGCGAGGTCGATGGCATTGGCCACGTCCCCCTCCTGGGAGACGTCGGTGTGGCAGAACGTGGTCGCGGTGCCGAGCTCCTCCGCGAGCTTCTCGCCGCGTGCGTCCTGAACATCGGCGATCACGACCTTTGCCCCCTCTGCTGCAAAGAGCCGCACCGTGCCCTCGCCGATGCCGCTCGCGCCGCCGGTCACAACGGCGATTTTCCCTTCCAACCGTCCCATTACTACTCTCTCCCTCTGGTTCGAAGGCGCAGTCTACGGGGGACGCGCATAAGTGGCGAACCATCCGCCGACTGGGACGAGCGTGGCAATCGGCGACGGTGGAGGCGCTAACCGAGCGCGAAGGGGAACCCGTTGCTGCGGGCGAGGTCCGCGACCTGGAGGGCCGCTTCCTCCGCCTGGGCGATGACTTCGCCGGGGTACCCGTACTTGCGCTGGTGGACTTCGAACTCGTCTTCATCGAGCAGTTCGATGCAGCCGTTGGGCCGCACGGCCACATCGAGGTCCAGGTCGACGTAGCTCAGGTGGCCGCCCTGCAGTTGCGGCGGCGTCGTCACGTTGCAGTACCAGAGCGCGAGCGAACAGCCGGGCCGCGAGAGCCGGAAGACGTTGTACCAGCGATCGCGCCAGAAGTAGACGCGGCTGTTGTAGGGCGACCGGAACTCGCCGCGGCTGGTGTAGATGGGGGTGCGGGCACGGTAGTCGGTGACGAGCAGCGTGCCATCGTCCGAGAGGACGCGGAACGGCTGAACCCAGTGGGCGGCGCCATCGAACTTGGTGGCGCGCAGCAGGATGCGCATCCCTGGGGTCGCGACCGTCTGCTCTTTGACTTCCATGGCGGGATGATACATAGCGAAAGCGGCCGAAATGCCGTTGCTTACGTGAAGTTGGTTGGAAATCCACGCGAGATCAGGGTTTACGGCAGTCAGTCGTTTGCGAGCACTACGCCGAGGACCACGCCCGCGATGATGGCAGCGCTGCCAACGAATGCGATGATCGCGATGTGGATACTGGCGAACTTCGTCCGGACTTCAAGGTGCATCGGTGCAGCGTTCGGGTCGGTGGTGGCGTCGGCCATCTTTCGCGCTCCCGGCGGGTGATGGCTCCATTCTGCGGCGGGCACGCGCTTCGCGCACGAACTGGTAGGCTGGGTGCCATGGCGCAAACCGATCAGCGACCGGCGGGCCGGCGCCCGAAACAGATCGTGACAAAGACAATCACCGTGCCCGGTAACCTCGTGCAGGCATGCCGGGAGTTCAACAGCGGCCGCTTCTTCGCGTGCCACGAAACGCTGGAGGAGATCTGGCAGGAGGAGCAGGGTGACGTCCGTGACCTGTACAAGGGGCTCATCCAGGTGGCGGCCGCGTTCGTCCACGTGACGCGTGCCAACTATCACGGCGCCAGCCGGCTGCTGACGACCGCGCTCGCTTACCTCGCTCCCTACCGGGCGGAAGGGGCGATGGGCTTCGATCTCGAAGCGATCTGCGCGCAGGCCGAGGCGGCACTGGCCCACCTCGAGGAGGTCGGCCCGGGACGCACGCACGAGCTCTACCCGGCGCTCGCGCCCACGTACGCGGTCGACCTGGCCGCACTCGCGGGCGAGTCCGAACGATGGCAGGCCTGGGGCTTCGACCGCCATGGGAACGCCGTGGAGATGCAAATCGAGGTCGCGGAGTAGCCGCAGGTCGCGGACATGTCTCCCGGGGGCGCTCACAGTTCCTGCACATTTCCGCGGCATCGTCGGGGAGGCGCTGCAGCGGGAAGCATCTCGATGGGAAGCGCTATTCCTGGCCGGAAGTGTGACGAACTGCGCACTGATCCGGTTCATTACCTTGGACAGGGTGCCTCGGGTAAGCGAGTCGCCTATCCTCAATCCTAGCCGGGCGGCCGCGGGCCGCCCGTGAACCGTGGAGAGAGCTGCGCAATATGGAACCGAGGCAAGACGGCAAGCGCGAATTCGGTGAGGTGGTCATCGACGCGCGCGGGGTGGTGAAGACGTACGACACCAGCACCGTGGAGGTGCGCGCGTTGCGGGGGGTGGATCTGCAGGTCCGCAAAGGCGAGATGGTCGCGATCATGGGACCGTCCGGGTGCGGGAAGACGACGCTCCTGAATAGCCTCTCCGGGCTGGACGAATTCGATTCGGGCACCGTCTTCATCGAAGGCACCGACATCAACCGCATGCCCGACGACAAGAAGACCGAGTTCCGCGCCAAAGACATGGGGTTCGTGTTCCAGACCTACAACCTGTTGCCCGTGCTCACCGCTGTCGAAAACGTCGAGCTGCCGCTCATCGTTTCGGGGACGAAGCCGAAAGTGGCGCGAGAGATGGCCCTCAAGTCCCTCGACCGCGTGAACCTGCGCGACTGGGCAAACCAGCGGCCGGCGCAGCTCTCCGGTGGCCAGCGCCAGCGCATCACCATCGCCCGCGCCCTGGTCAACCGGCCTGCGATCGTCTGGGCCGATGAGCCCACCGGGGCGCTCGATTCCGCCACGGCCACCGAGATCATGGACTTAATCGTTGAACTGAACTCCGAGGAGCACCAGACCTGCGTGATCGTGACGCACGACCCGAAAGTGGCAGCCCGCTGCCATCGGACGATCCACATGGCCGACGGGCTGATCGTGCGCGAGGACAGCCAGGCGCAAATGGTAGCCGTGGCGGCGGAGCACTGAGATGAACGAGCTCTTCGGCCTCTCGATGACGTATATCGCCGCCGGCACCGTGATCGCGACTGCGATCATCCTGCTGTTCGTCGCGCTCATCGCCGTCCGCAACCCCGTGATGTTCAAGATGGGCCTGCGCAATATCCCGCGGCGCAAGGCGCAGACCGCACTCATCATCGTTGGGCTGATGCTATCGACGCTGATCATCAGCGCAGCGTTTGGGACGGGGGACACGCTCACGAACAGCATCACCTCCGAGGTCTACGACATGGCGGGCAACGCCGACGAGCTCATCTCGTGGGACGCGGAAAAGCAGCCCGCCCCGGTGGCGCAGCAGACGATCCCGCTTGCGAAGGTGGACGAGCTGCGCCAGGAGTTCGCCGGCGACCCCGATATCCAGGCGTTCGTGCCGTTCCTCGATGAACAGATCCCGCTCCAGGATACGCGGACGAAGCTCAACGAAGCCTCGCCCCGGCTTGTGGCGTTCCGCACCGATGACGCCAAAGCGCTTGGCGGGCTGCGGGATACCGGCGGCAACACCGTCACTCTGGCGGGCAACGAAATCGCGGTCAACCAGGACCTGGCGGATGCCATCGACGCGAAGGTGGGAGACACGCTCCTCGCCTTCTACGAAGGGAAGTCCACTGAGTTCAAAGTGAAAGCCATCGTGCCTTCGACGCTGCTGGGCGGCGCTTTCAATTCGAACGAGAAGAAGGGCGCCGCGGTGGATTTCTCCGTGCTTGCTGGCCTCACGGGCAAGGCCGAGAACGCCGACGGCGTCTTCGTCTCGAATTACGGTGGAGTCAAGGGTGGGAACGCCCACGCCTCGGCCGCCAGGCAGAAGCTCGAACAGGCGCTGGCCGGCATGCCCTACCAGGTGGAGACGTTCAAGAAGGACGGCGTCGCCACGGCCGAGCTCATTGGTAATGCGTTCACAACGGTCTTCATCGTGTTCGGGCTGTTCTCCATCGCAGCCGGCGTGCTCCTTATCTTCCTCATCTTCGTGATGCTCGCGGCGGAGAGGAAACCGGAGATGGGCATGGCTCGCGCCGTCGGTGCCAAACGGCGCCAGATCGTCGAATCGTTCCTGTCCGAAGGGATGGGGTATGACCTCGGTTCGGCCGTCGTGGGTCTCGTCGCGGGGATGGCAGTAACGCTGGCGATGGTGCAAATCATCAAGTCGGGCGCCGGGGACAACCTGGGGGTGGACCTCGCGGTGACCTTCACCGTGCGCAGCATGGTTGTCGCGTTCTCCCTCGGCGTGATCGCGACGTTCCTCGTAATCTTCATCTCCTCCTGGCGCGCGAGCCGGCTGAACATCACGTCGGCGATCCGCGACCTGCCAGAAAGCAAGGCCCCCAACCCCGAATCCGAGACGTGGATGGGGTATTACCGCGCGGCGCTGAACGGCATGGTGGCGCTTGCCCTGCCGGTCGGCTTCTCACTCTTTCTGCTCGGGCCGACAGGTATGCTCCTGGGCCTGCCACTCGTGCTCATCGGGCTCGTGAGCCCGTGGTTCTACCTGCTGCGCGGCTCCAACGTCGCGCTGCCGCGCGAGCTGCGGCTCGATCAAGGCCCGCCGAGATGGCCGTGGATCCTTGGCCTCTCATTGATTGGGATCGGCTGGGTCCTGGTCCTGCCCTGGTACTTCATCGCCCTCGGCCTTGTCGTACTGGTGCGCGACCGGAAGCCGCGCGGGCTCGCGACATGGATGCCGGCCGCCGGCATCCTGGTGCCGCCATTCGGTTTCGTGCTCGTCCTGCTCCAGCATTCCCGCGTGCGCATTAACTGGAGCGCAGGCGTGGCCTTCGCCTTCGCCGTCGCGGGTCTTGCGCTGTTCTATGCCGGACTGGACCGGAACAGCTCGTTCTTCTTCTTCCTCGGTGCCTCGCTGCTGTTCCTCTGGGCTGCGGTCACGCTGCGCTACTTCGGCGTGAACGAACGCGCGTCCTTCACGGTCACCAGTTCGCTGCTGCTGGTGCTGTGGTACCTGCCGAGCAGTGTGTACGAAAAGGTCGTTGGACCGCTGAACGGCGACATCGAGATGTTCTTCCTCAGCGGGTTGGTGATGGTCACGGCCGGCGTCTTCATCATCGTCTACAACGCCGATATCGTGCTGCCTGCCATCGCGCGTCTCGGGTCGCGCTTCGGGCGAATTCTTCCTGCGATCAAGACGGGCGTCGCCTACCCCCTCACATCCCGCTTCCGCACGGGTATGACGATGATCATGATCGGGCTGATCATGTTCTCGCTCGTGATGATGGCCACCTTGAACGCGAACTTCTCGGCCGTCTTCCTCAACTCGGATACCAAGGGCGGCTTCGATGACGTGCTCCAGGTGAACAACAACAACAACATCCCCAGCATCAAGGAGGCCATCGCCGACACCGGGACCGACACATCGCCCATCAAGGCCACCGGCGAACTTCGGGTCGCATACCCGTCCGAAGCGCAAGTCGAAAACAAGGACCGCAATGTTTCAGGCGGGAAAGTCAACGATTACAGCCGCTACACGATCTTTGGCGCCGACCAGGGCTTCCTCGAGGCGACTGCCCTGCCGATAAAATACCGCGCCGCCGGGTACGAATCCGACCGCGCCATCTGGGATGCCATGGCGAAGGATGCAAAGCTTGCGGTGATCCCCGCCTCCCTCCTGGCGGGTGGCCACGACCCCTTCGGGGGCGATGACACGCTCCTCGCGCTGGACCCGGCGCGGGCGAAGGACAATTTCGAACCGTTCACCCTGAACCTTCGCGATCCCGGGACAGGGACCGTCACGACCGTGACCGTGATCGGGGTCATGAAGGAAGCCGCCGACACGTTCCTGGTCCTTGGAGCCCCCGCCAGCGACGGCACCGGCGGAATGATCACGGGCAAGCGGACCCTGCTCGATACCTTCCCGGGATCGCAGGGGCAGCGTTTCTATCTCGCCCTGAAGCCAGGGACGGACGCCGACGCCTACGCCAAGAAGGTCGAGGCGGGGCTCGTCCAGGCGTCCGCGGATTCGCTCCAGAAGCTCCTCGATGAGCAGCAGGCGATCCAAAACGCCTTCCTCCTCGTTATCCAGGGGTTCATGGGCCTCGGCCTGATTGTCGGCATTGCCGCCCTCGCGGTGGTGGCGTCGCGTGCGGTGGTCGAGCGGCGCCAGCAGATCGGCATGCTGCGCGCGATCGGTTACCAGCGCGGCATGGTCGCCCTGAGCTTCCTCTTCGAGTCCGGGTTTATCTCGCTGTCGGGCATCTTCCTCGGGCTGGGGCTCGGCGTATCGCTCGCGTGGGTTATCTTCACCGATGGCAACGCAGGCACCGACACCTCCGGCGCAGGCTTCATCGTGCCGTGGGTGCGGCTCGGCGTCATCGCCGGCATCGCCTTCGGCGCATCGATGCTCATGACCTATCTGCCGGCGCGCAGCGCCTCCAAGGTGCCGATCGCGGAGGCCCTCCGCTACGAGTAATGCCCGGACGAAGCCGGTCCCTGCGGGCGGTTCAGCGCGCGGGGACCGGCGCCGGCGCCCAGAGCGCCATCAGGAACCCGTCCGGCCCCATGACCTGGCACTCAATTGTCCCTTCGACTTCGTTTGGCGGTTGGATCGACAGGCCACCCATCGCCAGCGCGTGGGAGAATGCGGCCGAAGCGTCATCAACCCGGAGGCGAATCTCCGCCCCGATGCCGCGGGCGACGCCTTCTCGCGCGAGCGCGGTGTACCAGGGGTGGCCGCGGTAGGCCTCGTCGCCGTGGACGATGAGGCGCGAATCGCCCAGGCGCAGGGCAGCGTAGCCCGGGTGCATCGCCTCCACCGCGACCCCCGCCACGCGCTCGAGGAATCGTACCAGCCCCGGGATGTCCGTCGACCAGAGGACCAGGCTCAGGTCCGCTTCGCCATCCATGCAGCGCACCACACTCCCCGCCTGGCGCAGTATAAGCCAGGGTCAAGTGTTAAGGCACCAGCTCGCCATAACGTGCGCCACCATCGGGCAGACGACCGGTTTTGGACCCACGCGGGAGTCAGGCCGGGCGGAAGTTGGGGACGGCAACGTCCTCGTGGCGCTCCCAATCGACCACAACCGGCATCCCGACGCGGATGTCCGCGTCCCCGATGCCGACGATGTTCGTGACGATCCGCGGGCCTTCCTCCAACTCCACGAAGGCGAGATTGTACGGCACCGTGAACGCCGGGTGGTACTGGCGATGCATGACCCCGAACGTTCGCACAACGCCGCGCCCGCTCGCCTCCACCCAGTCCGTGTTGGCAGAAAGGCAGACGTCGCAGTGCTGGCGCGAGGGGATGCGCATGGCGCCGCAATCGGCGCACTTCATGAGCATCAGCTTGCCGAGCATGGCGCCGTCGAAGAATGGCTTCGAGGCCTCGTCGGCCTCGGGGAGGGGACGCGTGGCAGCGTCTTCAGCCATGGCTAACTCCTGTGGGGGCTGAGGATGAGGGCCCCGTGATAGCTGAGGGTGCCGCCGTTGCCCGTACAGAGGATCGCGTCGTTCTTCACTTGCCGCTCGCCGCCCTGCCCGCGGCCCTGGATGACAGCTTCGCTTAGCGGCGTCATGCCCCACATGTAGTAGCCGGAGAGCTCCCCGCCGCCGGTGTTCGTCGGCAGGCTTCCGCCCGGGCCGAGCTTGCCATCCTGGACGAAAGGGCCGCCCTCGCCTTTCTTGCAGAAGCCGTAGTCTTCCAGCGTGACGACGACCGTGTACGTGTAGCAGTCGTACAGCTCGCAGCAGGTGATGTCCTGCGGGCCAAGTCCAGCCATGCCGAACGCCGTCTGCGCGGCGATCTTTGCGCCGGATTCGGTCTCCCAGTTGGAGCCGGCCCGGAGCGGGTCGCCAGGGTGGCCCTGGCCCATGCCCCACACGTATACGGGCGGCTGCGCCAGGTCCGCGGCGCGGTCGGCGGCGCTGACGATGACAGCGACGGCGCCGTTGGAAACGAGGCAGCAATCGAGCAGATGCAGCGGCTCGATAATCCAGCGGGAAGCGTGGTAGTCCGCGAGCGTCATCGGCTCCCGCATCTGCGCGCGCGGGTTCATGGTTGCCCACGCGCGCTCGGCGACGGCCACGGCACCGAGCTGGTCGTGGTTCGTGCCATAGAGGTCCATATGGCGGCGCGTCGCCAGCGCATACGAGGTGTTGGCGCCGTAGAAGCCGGCATGGGCATAGAGCGCGGCCATGCCTTTCGGGCGCGAAGGGCGGGCAGGCCCGCCATAGGCTGCACCCGTGGACTTCCCTTCGACCAGGGGCGCATCGGCGAAGACGCAAACGACGTTCGTGGCCATCCCGGCGGCGATCGCGAGGCTGGCGTACTGGACCATTTGCGCGGCCGTTGAGCCCGCGGCGTTCATGTGGTTCAGAAGCCGCAAATCCTGCAGCCCGAGGTAGTTCTGGAGGCTGAGGTTGATGCCGTGGCCCGTGCTCCCGGTGATCCCCGCGTTGATGAGCAGGCCATCGATTTCGGACTTTTTCAGGCCGGAATCCTGGATGGCCTCACGCACGGCGTCGGCGGCCAGTTCGGTGGCGGACTTCCCGAAGATGCGGCCCATCGGCGTGATCCCAAGGCCGGTAATTGCGGTGGCGCCGCGAGCTGGATGTGGCATGGCTTCTCCTCGAAGCCGATTCTAGGGAGGCTTGTGCTGATTGGCCATTCGGCGAGACGGCGTTGGGCATTGGCAGAGTTGTGCAGGTTGGCGGTAGCGGGCTCCGCCGGCAGGCCATCGCCACTGCTCTCGCCAGGGTTCAAACCGGATCCATCCGGCCAACGCCCAACAGCCAATGGCCTACAGTTCAGACCGGATCCATCGGTAGCCGTCGCTCGCTTTCCGGCCAACGCCCGACGCCCAACAGCCAATGCCCTACAGCCGGTACGTCTTGAAGTCCTGCGCGACGACCGTGTGGGCGAGGCCGTTGGCGTCCACATCCGGGGTGATGTGCGTGAGGATCAACTGCGAGCCGGGGGGGAGGGCCGCCCGCACTTTCGGCATGTCGTCGATCAGGTTCATGTGGATGGGGATGTTGGCGTCTCGCGAGGCGCATTCGCTGATGAGCAATTCGCTTCCGCGAGCGATATCGAGGACGGCATCGCACATGCGCGTATCGCCGGTGTAGCCGAAGCGGCGGCCGTGGTAGCGGAACGCATACCCGAGCGTGGCGCTCAACTGGTCGTCGTGGATGACAGCGTGGGGCTCGATTTCGAGGCCGTCCACGCGGCACAGCGTCCCGGGCTCGGCCTCGACCCATTCGATGTCGTACGAGATGCATTCGAGCACGCCGGGAAAGACCTTTTCCGCGATGTCTTTGGAGAGCGCTTCCGTGTTCTTCGGCCCGACGATGCGGACCGGGCGCGTGCGGCCCTTCCACTTCCAGTGCAGCAGCAGGAACGGCAGGCCGAGGAAGTGGTCGCCGTGGTGGTGGCTGAGCACGACGGCATCGAGCTCATTCGCATCGATCCCGACGGTATTTAGCGAGCTGAGCGCCTGCGGGGGGGCCTCGAGGAGGATGCGGTCATCGAGTACGAACCCATTGCAGCAGAGTCCGCCCGGCGAGAACGCGTTCCCGCTGCCGATGAAAGTGAACCGTAGGTCGTGCATCCGTTGTCCACTATACCTGTCGCCCGGCCGCGGTCACTATGAACCAGATCGCAGTTTACGCGCTATGGCGTGCATCGGCAGGAACGGCCACAATCCTTGGGTGGTGTACCGCGTCGGCATCATCAACGTGACGGGTTTCGCGGGCATGGAAGCGGCGCGCCTGCTCTGGAATCACCCCCTGGCGAAGCTCACCGCCATCACCGGCCGTTCGCTCGCCGGGCAGCGGCTCGGCGATGCGTTTCCCCACCTCGCCGTGTACGGCGATACCCCGATAACCGCCGAAATCGAGGGCGAGGTCGACCTCGTGATGTCGGCGTTGCCGACCGCGGCGAGCGCCGAGGCGTGCCTGCCGTTCGTGCGCCAGGGCATCCCCGTCATCGATATCGCCGCGGACTTCCGGCTGAAGGACCCCGCCGCCTTCAAGGAGTGGTTTGGGCAGCCGCACGCCGCGCCCGAGTTGCTCGCCTCCGCGGTCTACGGATTGCCCGAGCTGAACCGCGAGGCGATCCGCGGTGCGCGACTGGTGGCGAACCCCGGCTGCTACCCGGCCGCCTCAATCCTCGCGCTTGCGCCCGCAGTGGCCGCCGGCCTTGTCGCCGGCACGTTCATTGTTGACGCGAAGTCGGGCATCTCCGGCGCCGGTCGCGGGAGCGGCGGCAGCTTCGGCTATAGCGAGGTGAACGAGGACGTCTCCGCCTACAAGATTGGCAAGCACAACCACCAGCCGGAGATTGCGCAGGAACTTGCGGCTCTGCGCGAAGCGCCCGCGCCGAAAGTCACCTTCGTCCCACATCTCGTGCCGATGACGCGCGGCATCCACGCGACCTGCTACGCACCGCTCGTGCGCGGAGTCACGGATGCGGAGGTGATGGCCATCTACCGGGACTTCTACGCCGATGCGCCCTTCACCCGCGTCTCGGCGAAGCCGCCGCACACCAAGCACACGCTCGGGAACAATATGTGCCTCGTGCACCCGGCAATCGATGAGCGCAACGGCATGCTGGTCGCGATTGGCGTGCTCGACAACCTGGTGAAAGGCGCGGCCGGCCAGGCCATCGAGAACATGAACCTGATGCTCGGGCTGCCCCAGACGAGCGGTCTCGACCTCCCGGCGGTCTACCCGTGAGCTTCGCCGTGGACCCCGCCGGCACGGCCACGTCGCCGCTCGGGTTCAGCGCCGGCGCCACGTTCGCCGGCATCAAGACATACGGCGAGGGCAAGCTCGACCTCGCGATCCTCGCGAGCGATCGCGACTGCGCAGTCGCGGCGACGTTCACACGCAACCGCCTGCGGTCGGCGGCGATCGAAGTCAATGTCGCGCGGCTGAAGCAGGGGAGTGGTCGCGGGCGGGGCGTTGTGGTCAACGCAGGGGTGGCGAATTCGAGCACCGGGCAGCGCGGCGTCGAAGACGGCGAGCGCATGTGCGAGTTGGCGGCGCCAGTTGTTGGCGCCGAGCCAGTGGCCGTGTTCGTCGGGAGCACGGGCGTGATCGGGCACTTCCTGCCGATGGACAAGCTCGAAGCCGGGATCAAGCGCATCCAGCTTTCGCGCGACGGCGGCCTGGATTTCGCCCGCGCCATCATGACCACCGACACGCGCACGAAACACGGCGCCGTGCGGTTCGGGCCGTACACGCTCGGAGGATGCTGCAAAGGCTCGGGGATGATCCACCCGAATATGGCGACCATGCTCGCCTACCTGACAACAGACGCCCCCGTCGAGGGCACGTTCCTGGCCGGAACGCTTTCGCAGGCCGTCGAGCGCTCGTTCAACCTTGTCTCGGTCGATGGCGACACCAGCCCTAGCGACACCACGATGCTGTTCGCTAACGGCGCCGCCGGCGGCGAGCCGCTGGACGCGAAGTCGCCGCTTGCCGGGGAGTTCGCGGCCGCCGTCGAGGCTCTTTGCGTGTACCTCGCGAAGGAGGTCGCGCGCGACGGCGAGGGCGCCACGAAGCTGATGGAAGTGACGGTCCGCGGCGCCGCATCGGTGGCCGAGGCGCGCCAATTGGTGCGCGAGATGACGACCTCGTACCTGCTCAAAAGCGCCGTCCACGGCGCCGACCCCAACTGGGGGCGCATCGTCGCCGTCATCGGGAGGTCGAAGGTCGCCATCAATGAGCCATTGGTGAGCGTGAGCGTGTGCGGCTACCGCGTGTTCGAGGCGGAGCAACCCACCGAGCACAACCCGGCCGATGTCGCGGCGGCGATGGGCGGCAAGACCGTCACCATCGAGGTGGACCTCGGCGCAGGCGCTGGCGAAGCAACCGGCTGGGGCTGCGACCTCACGGCCGAGTACGTCTCGATCAACGCTGATTACCACACATGAGCCGGCCGGTCGTCATCAAGATCGGCGGCAGCACGCTGGGTTCGACGGATACGGCGTTCGCCGACATTGCAGCAATGGCGCTCGCCGGCGATGTGCCGGTGGTGGTGCATGGCGGTGGGGCGGAGGCGAGCCGCTGGCTCGCGGCGATGGACATCCCTTCGCGCTTCGAAAACGGCCTGCGAGTGACCGATGAGCAGGTGCTTCCGGTAGTGGTCGCGGTGTTCGCGGGCCTCGTCAACAAACGCATCGTCGCCGCCGTCAACGCGGCCGGCGCGGTGGCCGTCGGCCTCTCGGGCGCCGATGGCCGGCTGCTCGAATGCCGGCTGGCCGCCCCGGAGCTCGGGTTCGTCGGCGAGCCCGTGGCGGTCCACGCCGCCGCGATCACGGCGCTGCGCGAGGCCGGGATCATCCCCGTCATTAGCTCGATTGCGTACGTCCCGGGCGACGGTGCGGACCAACTGGTCAACGTGAACGCCGATACCGTCGCGGGGGTCATCGCCGCCAGCGTGGGCGCAAGCGAAGTGGTGTTCCTGACCGATGTCGATGGCGTGCGCGGCGCCGACGGCAAGGTGATCGGCGAGCTCGGCGTCGCCGAGGCCCGCCGCCTGATCGAGGATGGGGTTGTCAGCGGCGGCATGATACCGAAGGTGGAAGCCTGCCTGCATGCGGCCGAGCTTGGCGTCCCGGCCCGCATCGTCGATGGCCGCGTGCCACATGCGCTGACGAGACGCGCCGGCCGTGGGACGCGCGTCACGACATGATCGGCTGTTAACATTATCGCGGTAGCGTTCCGGCGGCCCGCGAGCGGTTGACAGCCGTTGCCGCGGACACGTGAACTACGCTCAGCCATTCGAGCGCTGCAGGTGCGATTGGACACCGAAACACTGGATTCGCCGGACACGAAACCGCCTTCGCCGGCGCTCGACCTGAGCGACCCATCGCTGTACCTGAACCGCGAGCTGAGCTGGCTGGAGTTCAATCAACGCGTCCTTGCGGAGGCACATGACCCCCGCAACCTGCTCCTCGACCGCCTGAAGTTCCTCGCGATCACCGCGAGCAACCTGGACGAGTTCTATGGGAAACGCGTCGGCTGGCTGAAGCGCGGCTGGCGAACCGACCCACGGACCTTGACCGTCGATGGCCGGACAATCGCCGAACAGCTCGCGATGGTCGTCGAGCGGTGCGTGGAAATGCTCCGCGAAATGGATACCTGCTGGGCGGATGAGCTGCGCCCGGCGCTCGCCGAGCATGGGATCAGCGTGGTGAGTTACGAAGAGCTGGAGCCAGAAGCGCGGGCGCAGCTCACCGCGTACTTCGAGCGCGCGATCTTTCCTGTGCTTACCCCGCTCGTCGTGGACCCCGCGCACCCGTTCCCGTTCATCTCGGGCGGCAGCCTTTCGCTCGCTTTCAATGTGGGCCATCCCGTCACCGGGCAGGACCGCTTCGCGCGCATCAAAGTTCCGCAGAACCGCCCGCGATTCGTAGAAGCCGGCGAGCTACGGTTCGTGCTCCTGGAGGACCTGATTGCGGCGCACACCGAGATGCTGTTCCCCGGCATGATCGTCAGCGAGCGCCAGGCCCTCCGGGTGATTCGCAGTGCCGAGATTGGCAGCCCGGGCGAGGAGTCCGACGACCTGCTTGAGCTCATCGAGAACGAGCTGCGGCGGCGACGGCTGGCCGAGGCGGTCCAGCTTTCGATTTCCGGGACGATCAACCCCCTCCGCCTGGAGCTCATGCTGGAAGAGCTCGAACTAGAAGCGGCCGATGTCTACCCGTGTGACGGCATGCTCGGGCTCGCCGACCTCATGCAGATCGCCACGCTGCCCGTCCCGGATCTCTCACTGCCAACCGTTGCGCCGGCGGTCCCGGCGGGGTTCGCCGCCGTCACCGACCCCGTGTCGGTCTTCGCCGCCATCCGCGAACACGACATCCTCGTGCACCACCCGTACGAGTCATTCGATGCCACGGTTGCGCGGTTCATCGACGAGGCGGCCGAGGACCCGGCGGTACTCGCCATCAAGCAGACGATGTACCGCACCTCGCCGGACTCGCCGATTCTCGCGTCGCTTATCGACGCGGCCGAGCGCGGGAAGCAGGTGGCGGCCCTCGTCGAACTAACGGCGCGCTTCGATGAGGCGAACAACATCGAGTGGGCGCGCAGGCTGGAAGACGCGGGCGTGCACGTCGCCTATGGCAACCCCGACCAGAAGATCCACAGCAAGATCTGCCTCGTCGTGCGGGAAGAGGGCGGCGACGTCACCATGTACGCCCACATCGGTACCGGCAATTACAACTCCCGCACCGCCCGGCTGTACACGGATCTCGGGTTGTTCACCGCCGACCCGGGCATCTGTGCCGACCTCGTGCACATCTTCAACCATCTCACCGGGTACTCCGAGCGGCTGGAAAGCGAAGTCCTGCTGGTCGCGCCGACGAACCTGCGGCCGGAGCTCGAACGGCGCGTGCGGGCCGAGATTGCGGCGGCCCACGCCGGCCGGCCGGCCCGCATCGTGTTCAAGATGAACGCGCTCGAAGACCGCGATTTCACGCGGCTGCTGTACGAGGCGTCCCAGGCGGGCGTCCGCGTCGATCTCGTCATCCGCGGCATCTGCCGGCTGCGGCCGGGCATCCCGGGGCTGAGCGAGAACGTCCGCGTCGTCAGCATCATCGGCCGCTTCCTGGAACACTCGCGGATCTACTACTTCGAGAACGGCGGCTCGCCGGAGTATTACATCGGCAGCGCCGACGTGATGAAGCGCAACCTCGATGAGCGCATCGAGGTGCTGGCGCCCGTCCGGCGGTCCGAACACCAGGCGCAGCTCCGGGACTTGCTCGACATGCTGCTCGACGATAGGCGCCAGGGGTGGGAGCTCCACGACCGCACATGGACGCGCGACCCATCGGTGCAGGACGAGGGCGCGCACGCGAAGCTTATCGCGATGGCGCCGTTCAGCGTGGGCGCGGGTTCCGCCGCAAGCCACGCCGTCGTACCATCGGCGGGTGGCTCCTGAGGGCGCCACGGAGGGGCCTCTCGTGACCGACTGGATCGCCGCCGAACGCAAGTACCTGTTCCAGAACTACGGGCGCCAGCCCGTGGTGCTTGTCCGCGGCGAAGGCACGCGTGCATGGGACGCCGATGGCAACGAGTACCTCGATTTCGTGGGCGGGCTGGCCGTGAACGTGCTCGGCCACGCCCACCCGGTGGTGGCCGAAGCGCTCGCGCGTCAATCGCGCGAGCTGATCCACACCTCGAACCTCTACTACACGACGCCCATGATCGAGTTGGCGAAGCTGCTCGTCGAAAACTCGTGCCTGGACCGGGTGTTCTTCTGCAACTCTGGGACGGAGGCGATCGAAGCCGCGATCAAGCTGGCGCGGCGCTGGGGCCACGACACCCGCAACGGCGCGTACGAAATCATCTCGATGCAGGACGGCTTCCACGGGCGCAGCACCGGCGCGCTCGCGGCCACCGGCACGGCCCGTTACCGCGAGCCCTTCGCGCCGCTCGCGCCCGGCTTCCACCATGTCCCGTGGAACGACCTCGAGGCGATCAAAGCCGCCACCAACGACAAGACCGTCGCCGTGCTGCTGGAGCCGATCCAGGGCGAAGGCGGCGTGAATATGCCCGCCGCAGGCTACCTGCAGGGCATCCGTGACTGGTGCACTGAGCGCCGCCTGTTGCTGATCTTCGACGAGATCCAGACCGGCATCGGGCGCACCGGCACCCTGTTCGCGTACGAGCAGGAGGGCGTCGAACCCGACATCATGTGCCTGGCGAAAGGCCTCGCGGGCGGCGTGCCCATCGGGGCGATGTTGGCGCGTGAAGAGATTGCCTCTCACCTGGTGCCCGGCGACCATGGGACAACCTTCGGCGCGAACCCGCTCGCCTGCGCGACAGGCGTCGCGACACTGAAGTACGTCATCGAGCAGAACCTGCCCGCTCACGCCGCGAAGCAATCAGAGCGGCTGATGACCCGCCTGCGATCGATGGAGGACCGCCTGCCAGTCGTGACCGAGGTGCGCGGCCGCGGACTCCTGATCGCGGTTGGGCTCGCGCGCGACTCCTCGGCGGAGGTGGTGGCGGCATGCCGCCAGCGCGGGCTGCTGGTCAACAACGTTCGGCCGAACGCCGTCCGCCTGATGCCGCCCCTCAACGTGACCGATGATGAAGTCGACCGCGCCTGCGACATCCTGGAGTCCGCCATCCAGGCGGTAACCGCGCCGGCGAAGTAGCGCCCGCGGAGTACAATCGCGCCATCGGAGGGCGTCATGGGCGACACATTCGAGGACTTCACCCTGGCGGCGGTGCAGGCGGCGCCGGTCTACCTGGACCGGGACGCCAGCATCGAGAAAGCCGTCCGCCTCATCGCCGAGGCGGGCGCCAGAGGCGCGGACCTCGCCGTCTTCGGCGAGACCTGGGTTGCCGGCTACGCCTCGTTCGCGGCGTGGGCCGACCACCCGAAGCTTGGGGGCGCGCTCGCCCGGTTCGTGCTCAACGGCGTGGAAGTACCGTCGCCGGCGACGGACGCGCTGTGCGCGGCGGCGAAGCGCGCGCGCATCGATGTCGCCATCGGCATCGCCGAGCGCGACAGCACCACCCACGGCTCGATCTATGCCACGCTGCTCTTCATCGGGCGCGACGGCGCGATTTTCGGCAAGCATCGCAAGCTCAAGCCGACGTTTTACGAACGCTCGGTGTGGGGCGAAGGCGACGGGAGCAGCCTGCGGGTGTACGAACGGCCGTACGGCCGCCTCGGCGGTCTGAACTGCTGGGAGCACCAGATGGTGTTGCCGGGCTACGCGCTCATCGCCCAGGGCCTGCAGGTGCACGCGGCCGTATGGCCCGGTGGCACCTTCACCCGCCAGGATGTGCTCACTCGTGCCTTCGCGATGCAGGCGGCGGCCTACGCCGTCATGAGCGGCGGCCTGCTGCGCGAATCGGACATCCCGGACGACCTCCGCGAAATCGTCAAGCCGCAGAACGGCCACTCCGGGATCATTGGTCCCGACGGCGATTACATCGCCGGGCCGCTCCTCGACGAAGAGGGCATCCTCACGGCGAAGGCGAACCTCGGGCGTGTGATGCTGCAGAAGATGATCGCCGATCACGCCGGCCACTACACGCGCCCGGACGTGTTTGACTTCCGCGTGAACCGCCACCCAAAGGTGGTCGCGCGCTTCGACGACCCGGCCTCGGATGGCGCTCTGCCGCCGGAGCTCCGACGCAAGCTCGAAGACGGGTTGGACGCCGGCGATCTTCGCAGCCCGGCGGAACTGAGGGATGCATTCGCAGGCCTCGCTGGTACGCGCGGGGGATCGGCCGGGTGACGCTGGTGCTCTTTCTCGTGACGCTCGCCAGCGTCGCTCTCGTGGTGGTGGGCCTCCTGGCGTTGTTCGACAAGCTGCCGCCCAACGGCATCGTCGGCATCCGCACGCCGTACACGCGCCAGAGCGCCGACAACTGGTACCGGACGCACCGCGCGGGGGCGCCGTACCTCATCTTCGGGGGCGTCGCGGCGGCCGCGGCCGGCCTTGCCTTCCTGCCGTTCGCACTCGCGGGCAAGGTCGGCGACGCCGTCATCGGCATGATCCTCATCTTCTGCGCCGTCGTTATCGTCGCGTCCGCATTCGCGGCGTGGATGTTTGGCACGCGCCGCGCGCGCACGGCCCGCTGAGCGCCGGACACTTTCGCTCGTCCGCGGATTAGGGTTTACTTCGAAGATGCGCATTACCAAGATGCACGGCCTCGGGAACGACTACATCTACGTGATCCCATCCGAAGATCGCGACTGGTCAGACCTCGCGCGGCGCGTGAGCGACCGCCATTTCGGCGCCGGCAGCGATGG
Organism: Chloroflexota bacterium; assembly: GCA_016191435.1. GTDB lineage: Bacteria > Chloroflexota > Dehalococcoidia > Tepidiformales > Tepidiformaceae > Amarobacillus. Next base: position 282,059 of record JACPOQ010000028.1, read on the forward strand.
ACTCATCCTCGCGCTACCCTCGCGGGTCGCCGATATGCGGATGCGGATGTTCAACGCCGATGGCTCCGAAGCGGAGATGTGCGGCAACGGAATCCGCTGCGTGGTGAAGTTCGCGATCGAAGAAGGGCTCGTGCCCGCCGACCGCGACATTGTGACGGTGGAGACGCTCGCCGGCACGAAGACGTTGCAGCTGTTCCGCGAGAAGGGCGTTGTTACTTCGGCGCGCGTGGACATGGGTCCGCCGAACTTCGACCCGGCGAGCCTGCCTGCGAACGTCGAAGGCCACGGGCCGATCATCGACTTGCCAGTGACGGTCGGCGGCATAGACCTGAAGCTGACGCTCGTGAGCGTGGGCAACCCGCACGCGATCCACTACGTGGAATCTGGCATCGAGGCGTTCCCGCTGGAACGCATCGGGCCGCTGGTCGAAACGCACCCACTCTTTCCGCGGCGCACGAACTTTCAGGTGGTCCAGGTCGTGGACGACGGCCACGTGCGACACCGCGTCTGGGAGCGCGGTTCGGGGATCACGCTGGCATCGGGGACGAGCGCGACGGCGGTGTGCGCCGCGTCCCGGCTGCGAGGCTTCACCGGCGACCGCATCGTGGACTCGCTCCCCGGCGGTGACCTGGTGCTCGAATGGGACGGGAATGGCTCGGTGTTCATGACCGGGCCGGCGACGCGCGTGTTCGATGCTGAGTGGTACGAAGCGTAGCGAGTCTGCTGGATTAGCGCGGCACAACGACATCGATGCCCATGGCGATGAACAGGACTGCCAGGTAGAGCAGCGAGTAGAGGTAGAGGTCCATCGGTGGGACCGTGGCCGGGCTGCGCCAGAGTCGGAACGCCTTCCACACGAACACGCCGCCCGCCATGAAGGCCGTCGCGAGGTAGATCCAGCCCAGGTTGCCCGCGGGCCCGAGCAGGGCCGTAACGATGACGAGAAGGACCGAGTAGCGGAGGATCTGGAGGCGCGTGACCTCGACGCCATCGGTCACGGGGAGCATCGGCACGCCCGCTTCGGCGTAATCGTCCTTTAGCCGCAGCGAGAGCGCCCAGAAGTGCGGCGGCGTCCAGAAGAAGATAATCGCGAACATGACCCAGGGGGCCACCGACAGATCGCCGGTGACCGCGGCCCACCCGACCATCGGCGGGAAGGCGCCCGCGGCTCCGCCGATGACGATGTTCTGCGGCGTGCGCCGCTTGAGCCAGACGGTGTAGACGAACACGTAGAAGAGCAAGGCCGCCAGCGCGAGCACGGCCGCCGCGAGCGTTGTTGCGGCCCAGAGGAGCACGAACGCCCCGCCCCCGAGCGTGATGCCGAACGCGAGCGCGTGCGCCGGCTCGATCGTTCCCGTCACCAGCGGCCGGCTCCGCGTCCGATTCATGATCGCGTCGATATCGCGGTCGTACCAGCAGTTGATGACGTTCGCGCCGGCTGCCGAGAGCGTCCCCCCAGCAAGGGTCGCCAGGATGAGCCACCCGGAGGGCCAGCCGCGCTCGGCGACGACCATGGCGGGTACGGTGGTGATAAGGAGCAGGACAATGATTCGCGGCTTTGTCAGCGAGACGTAGTTCCGCACCGTCTGGCCGAGATGGGGCGGCGCCATGGCGACTGCGTTCGCACTCAAGCTGCTACCTCCACTCCCGGAAGGGCCCGTGATCGCCGTTCGCCCACGGGCGAGTAGTACGAGAGGATCACGGTCGTGACGAGGGTAATCCACACACCCGATGCGAGCACGGTATGGGTAACCGCGAGGGCGTCCGGGAAGGTGTACCAGACGTTGAGGGCGCCAACGAGCACCTGCGCCAGGTACAGCGCGGCCCCAACAATCGCCACCGTGCCAGCCCAGGGCAGTTGGCGTCGCCGCCGCCATGCCGTGAGCAATACCGGGATCAGCAGGAATATCAGCGCCCCGGCCAGGTAACGATGAACCATGTGCGTGATCTCCTGGTCATCGTTGCCGGGGAGCACGGAGCCGTTGCACGTGGGCCAGCCGCTGCAGGCGGTGCTGGCGCCGCTCTCTGTCATGTAACCGCCGATCCACATGGTCGCGGCCAGCCAGCCAAGGGCAACGAGCGCAAACTGGCCGATACGCTGGCGCGACGAGTCGAGCGCGCGGGCGACGTAGCGGGCGTGACCCGGGTCCTCGAAATACATCGAAACGAACACAGCAATTTCCACGGAGAGGACGAGCATGGCCGTCAACAGGTGCGTCGCGACGACGGCCGGCGGCAGCTCGCGGACGACGGTGAGCGCGCCCAGGAGGCCCTGGATGACGACGAGCGGCACCGCGATCGTGGCGGCGTACACCGTGAATGGCCGGTCCCGGTAGTGGCGCCAGGCCATGATGGCCGTGGCGATAACCATCAGGCCCACGATCGAGGCGGTGAAGCGGTGCGAAAACTCAATGAGCGCGTTGCGGTCCCCCGGGGGCAGCGCCCCACCCTGGCAGGTGGGCCAATCTGGACAGCCGAGACCAGACCCGGTCGCCCGGACGAGGACCCCAACTCCAACAAGAATCAACGTGGCGATGCAAGTCGCGAACGCAAGCCGCTGGGCGTTTTTCATCCCGGGATGCTGAACCTTTCGACTGTGACGGGCGTTCGCTGCGGCCCGTCAATCCCTCGGCCGGGGTGCGGCCCTTCGCTGGCAAGGTTGCCACACGCGACCAACAGGCGCCACCGCGCGCCGACTCTGCTTACTTTCAGAACCCCTGGCTGCCGTCGGTCCACCGGAGCGCATCGACGACGATGCCGGCGACGGATATCTCCCAGTGCACGTGCGGGCCGGTGGACTGGCCACTCGAACCGACGTAGCCGATCGTCTGGCCTTTGGTCACCGACTGGCCTTTCGCGACAAGCAGTTCCTTCTGATGCCCGTACGAGGACATGATGCCGCCGCCGTGGTCAATCACGCTGAGATAGCCACGCACGAAATAGAGTCCCGCCATGACCACCACGCCGTCGTTCGAGGCATAGACGGGCGTGCCGGCGTCGGCCGCGAGATCGGTGCCGCCGTGGTGGCCCCCAACAGGCCCACCGTTATAGGAGCGCTGCTCGCCGAAATAGCTGCTCACCACGAGCGGCGCCGGGAGCGGCAGTCCCCATCCCGGCCTCCATTTGCGCGGCGTGCGGCCGGCGTAAACCACGGGAAGCAGGTTTGTCTCGTCGGGCGGCGGTGGCGGTGGCGGCGGCGCGTTGGGGTCGGGCGGCGGCGGTGGAGGGAAGACGATGTAGTCGACCGTCCAGTCCGTCTTGAGGATCGTCACCACCGCGGGGGTCCGCTCGGGCTGCTGGTAGGCGTTGATGTAGTCGATGTCGATGACCGTTGAGCCCGGTGGGTCGTCGATCCCGAACGGGATGTACCCTTCGAGGCCGGCCCCTGCCGGCGCAAGGTCGTACGTTCGGCCGAGCAGGTTGGCGGTGCCGCTCGAGGCTTTGTCGATGGTCACCCGGACGGCGCCACCCTGGTAGGCGGTGAGGCGAGAGACCTCGACATGTGCGGCGTAGCCATCGAACGCGATCCCCGGGATCGGGATGCGAGATGTGTCCGCCGCGGCGGCCTGTGTCCCTGGCAGCCTGGTCGTCGCGCTTTTGCCGTCCGGGGCAAACACCCGCCAGATTCCGGGCGCAGCGAGGACGGGTGCGGCGGCAGCCGCAACTAGCAACACGCGACGGCGCATGGCCAGACCTTACGTCCACGCAGCGCCGGGTGGAAGCTTCGGTTAAAGCTGCCTTCCGCTCAACTCACGCCGGGCGGCGTCCCTGCGTGCATCGATGGTACCGAGCACCGCCGCCGGCTTCGGGATCCCCGCGAGCACGAAGTTCGGCCGCTCGCCGGCCGTCTGCACTTGCAGATCCCCGAAGTTGAACGCCGTGGGCAGTACTCCTTCGCGACGCACGGCGATGTCTTCCACATCCACGAGGTCGGCCGAAGCCATACGATGGTTGAACCAGTTGGACTTCGTGGAATCGATGATTCGCTGGTCCGTGACAACCCAGATGTCGTTTTGGTAACCGTACCAGTCGAAGTATCCGCGGACGGTCCAGAGCACCAGCCAGGCGAGTTCGGCGAACAGCACGATGCGCCCGAACCCACTCCCGAGGCCCGCGGTCACCTGCACGAGCCACGTCACGGCGATCACTGGCACGATTCCGGCAAGAACCACCTTCACCAACTGCGCGATCAAGAAAACGGGATGGCGCCGGGTGAACAGCACTACTGATTCGTTCTTTTGTAGGTCGAACGGGAGCTTCGGCGCGCCAGACGCCGCCGGCTGGTCAGGGGTATCGGCCATGTGGGCACTCCGTTCTCGAACCGCCGGGACTTGTGGCGGAGGCGGCCGTGTTAGCTGGTGACGGCGCCCTCGGAGGCGCTGGAGACGAGCGTCGCGTACTTCGCGAATGCCCCGCGGGCATACTTTGCCGGGCGCGGCTGCCAGGCCGCCCTGCGGCGCTCGAACTCGGCGGCATCGATTTCGAGCGTGAGCGCGCGGGCGGTCACGTCGATGGTGATGGTGTCGCCTTCGCGCACGAGGCCAATGGGGCCGCCGGCGGCTGCCTCGGGGGCCACATGCCCCGCCATCAGGCCACGCGTAGCGCCGCTGAAGCGGCCGTCGGTGATGAGCGCCACGGCATCGCCGAGGCCCGCGCCCACGAGCGCCGCGGTCACGCCGAGCATTTCGCGCATGCCAGGCCCGCCCTTCGGGCCTTCGTTGCGGATGACAACGACCTCACCGGCGTTAATCTGACCGGCAGAGACGGCTTTGAAGGTCTCCTCTTCGGATTCGAACACACGCGCCGGCCCGCTGTGCCGCAGGCGCTCGTGGCCGGCGACCTTGACCACGCAGCCTTCGGGCGCGAGGTTCCCCTTGAGGATGACCAGCCCGCCCGTGGCCTTGAGGGCCTGGTCCACCGGCAGGATGACGTCCTGGCCGGGCGCTTCGCGGGCGAGCGCCGCCTCTTCCGCGATCGTCCGGCCACTGACGGTGATGGCGTTGGCGTGCAGTTTCCCGGCATCGACCAGGCGTTGCGCGAGGAGCGGCGTCCCGCCCGCGCGGTCCATGTCCAACGCCACGTAGCGGCCGCCGGGCCGGAGGTCGCCGATCAGCGGGGTCTGCTCGCTAACGCGGTCAAAGTCGTCGATGTTCAGCGGGACGCCCGCCTCGCGCGCGATGGCGAGCAGGTGGAGCACGACGTTCGTGGAGCCACCGGTCGAAGCTGCGCAGGCAATGCCGTTTTCGAACGCCTCGCGGGTGAGGATGTCGCGCGGCCGGAGGTCGCGGCGGAGGACATCCATGACGAGCTCGCCGGCGCGATAGGCGGCGTCGTCCTTGCGCGGGTCGGTGGCGCCAATAGTGGTGGTGCCCATCGCCGAGAGGCCGAGAAAGTCCATCACCGTCGCCATTGTGTTCGCGGTGTACTGCGCTCCGCAGGCGCCCGCGCCGGGGCAGGCGGCGTCTTCAATAGCCACGAGCTCCTGTTCGGTGATGGTCTTCGCGGCCACCTGGCCAACGCCCTCGAACACGTCCTGGATGGTGATGTCCCGGCCTTTGTACTTGCCCGGGGCGATGGATCCGCCGTACAGCACGACGGTGGGGATGTTGAGCCGCGCCGCCGCCATCGCGGCCGCGGGGATCGTCTTGTCACAGCCCACGATGATGACCATCGCATCGAATGAGTACCCGATGGCGCACAGCTCGATGGAATCGGCGATGAGCTCGCGGCTGATCAGCGACGCCTTCATGCCTTCGGTGCCCATGGAGATGCCATCGCTGATGGAGATCGTATTGACCTCCATCGGCGTACCACCCGCCGCCCGCACCCCGGCCATGACGCGCTGCGCGAGCTCGCGCTGGTTGAAGTTGCAGGGCATCGTGCCAATCCACTCATGCGCCACCATCACCAGCGGCCGGCGCAGGTCGTCGCTATCGAAGCCCACCGACTTGAAGTAGGAGCGGGCGGGGGCGCGGTCCGGTCCATCGACGAGGATGCGGCTCCGGGCGCGGGGGTCGCTGGGCATGTGCTGTCTCCAGTGGTTGCAGTGGTGCAAGCTTAGCGCCCCGCTTGCGATGGTTCGAACATCGGCGCCGGCCGATTGACGCGTTCCCGCGCCCGCGCCTACGATGCGCCGCCGTCTCACCGCGCCAGGACGTGTGAATTGGCGGAGAAAGGGATCATAGTGAGAGGGATTCGCGGACTGATTGCTCGGGTGCTGGCGGAAAGCGAGCACGAAGACGGACACGGCGTGCCTCTTCTGGGCGCGCTGATAGCGGGCATCGGCACGATCGCGCTGGGGATCGGCGCGGCCAACGATACCGGCTGGCTATCGGTCACCGGCGGGATTGTCGCATTCGTTGGGACCGTTGCGATGCTGGTGCTCAGCCACCTGACCATCGATTACGACATCTACCGGCGCATCGAGACTCTGGAAGGCAAGAACAAGTAGTGCGCTATTCGAAGATCGTCGAGACCAGGAGCTCAAAGCCAGGTTGCGCGAAGCCGGCATCGTCGCTCGTCAGTACGTCGCCCGAGGCGTACGTGTGGGCGTCGCCGCCGGGGCGGTGGACGGTCACCGTTTCCTGCTCCGGGCGCACGATCCAGACACGCGGCGTGCTCGCCTCGAGGTACTGCCCCAGCTTCTTGTTCATTTCGGCGTCGGTGTCATCCGGTGATACCACCTCGACGGCGAGATCCGGGCAACCTGGGAAGAAGGCGCTCGGCATACGCCCGTCCGTCAGTCGCTCGGCGCGCACGAAGTGGACGTCGGGCGCGCGGACGGTATCGGGATCCCGCGACAGCCGGAATCCAACTTCGACCCCTGTTCGTCCGAGACGGTGTGCGTGCACGAAAGCTCGCAGCGCGGCGCCAATCGCCAGCGCAGTATCACCATGCGGTCCGCCCGCGGGCATGTGTGTCACGACCTCCCCTCGGATCAACTCCATCTTTCCGCCCTCAGGCGGGTCGGGGAGCGCGTAGAACTCGTCTGCGGTCAGCAGCTTTGTCGCGTGCGGCGCGGTCATGGTTCGAGCATACCAGCCGTCTCACCCAATGCGCGGTAATTCATTCGAAGATCGTCGAGACCAGGAGCTCGAAGCCAGGCTCCCCGAAGCCGGCATCGTCGCTCGTCAGCGCGTCGCCCGAAGCATACGTATGGGCGTCGCCGCCCTGGCGGTGGACCGTCACCGTTTCCTGCTCCGGACGCACGATCCAGACGCGCGGCGTGCCCGCATCGACGTATTGTTTGAGCTTCTTGTTGATTTCGGCGTCGGTCTCATCCGGTGAGACCACCTCGACGGCGAGGTCCGGGCAGCCTGGGAAGAAGGCTCTCGGCATGCGCCCGTCGGTCAGTCGCTCGGCGCGCACAAAATGGACGTCGGGCGCGCGGACGGTGTCCGGCTCGCGCGAAAGGCGGAACCCAACCTCGACGCCCGCATCCCCAAGCCGCTTGTCATCCACAAAAGCAAGGAGGCGTGAACCTACCCTGAGTGCAATTCGGCCATGCGGTCCGCCCACGGGCATGTGTGTCACGACCTCCCCTCGGATCAACTCCATCTTTCCGCCCTCAGGCGGGTCGGGGAGCGCGTAGAACTCGTCTGCGGTCAGCAGCTTTGTCCCGTGCGGCGCGGTCATGGTTCCAGCATACAAGGCGGGGCGTTCACTTGGGCGCGTTCCGCGAGGCGATTTCGGCCATCGCCTCGCCGAGCCGGTGCACGCCCTCTTCGATGTCCTCCATCGGCACGTAGCTGAAGGCGAGCCGGAGATGGTTCGTGGCCCGGCCGTCGGCGAAGAACTGCGGGCCTTGCCCGACGATCACGCCCTTTTCGTTCGCGAGCAGTTGGACTTCGCGCGCGCTGATGTCCGGGCGCAGAAGCAGCCAGAGGAAGAAGCCACCCTGGGGCCGCGTGTACGTGCAGTAATCGGTGCAATACCGGCGAAGGCCATCCTCGACGCGTTCGAGTTTGCGTTTGTAAATGCCGCGCAGGTTGACGATGTGACGGTCCATGTCACCGTTGCGGATCGCTTCGCCGATCATCCGGCCGAGGAACGAACTCGAACCCATGTCGAAGCGGACGGCAGACATGCGGCTGATGAGCGATGCCGGCCCCATGGACCACCCCATGCGCAGCCCCGTCGCGAGTACCTTCGAGAAGCTGGAAATCTTGACGCCATGGTCGCCGCCGCTGAGGGCGAAAAGCGACGGAGGCGGCGGCGCATCAAACCAGAGTTCACCATACGCGTCGTCCTCGAGGATCAGCGTGTTGTACTGGCGCGCCAGTTCGACCATCCGCTCCCGCCGATCGATCGGCAGCGTGCAGCCCGCGGGGTTCTGGTGCGTGGGGATGCAGTAGATGAACTTGGCGCGCTTGCCCTGGTCGGCCAGCTTTTCGAGCTCCTGCTCGAGCAGGTCCACGCGCAGGCCGACGTCGTCCATCGGGACTGCGACCTGTTCGGCCCCGAACGAGCGGATGGTGCGCATGCTGCCCGGGAAGTTCGGACTTTCGACGAGCACAATGTCGCCGGGGTCCAGCAGCGTTTCGCACATGATGCCGATGCCATGGGCGGAGCCAGAGACCACCATCACCTGCTCGGGCGTCACGGGGATGCCCTCGAGCCTGGAGGAGCGCTCGGCGAGTGCCTGGCGTAGCGGCCAGGCGCCGAAGGTGCCGTTGTACTGGAGTGCCTCCTTCTGGTCGTTATCGATGACCCAGCGCGCGGCTTTCACGAGGAGCTCGCCGGGGAGCGAGGGGATGTCCGGGAGCCCGCCGGCAAAGGAAATCACCGGGCGTGGGTCGGGCGCCGCCGCGGCCCAGACGGTTGGGCCAAGGATCTTCGCGCGCTGGCTGACGATCTCTTCGAGATGCCCCGGGTCCCAGTACGGCTGCTCAGTCATGCTCCGCCTCCGATATGAGGATGTTGTAGCACGAGTATACGGGGCGACGGCGCGGCCGATAGGCGCCGGGAATCACGGTGATTGGAGTTAACGCTCTGGATACGAAAGGCTCGACGAACTAGTTGACCGCACTGTTATACTGGTGGCTCACCAAGCCGCATCCGTCACTTTGGGAATGTTTTCACAAATGGCGTCCCGGGGCATCCCGGTCTCGCGCTAGCTTCGCACATTCCCGAAAATCGGGAGGCGTCTCGGCAGTTCCGCATGGATTGAGGGGACGATGGTCCATACCGCGCTGCCCGGGCCGCAGGGCCTTTACGACCCGCGACATGAACACGACAGCTGTGGCGTGGGCTTCGTGGTGCACCTCAAGGCGCACCGTTCCCACCAGATAGTCTCGGATGGCCTGACGGCGCTGGAAAACCTGAACCATCGCGGCGCATGCGGCTGCGAAGTGAACACCGGCGATGGCGCCGGCATCCTCATCCAGATCCCCCACGAATTCTTCCGCCGCGAGACGGCAGCGCTTGGCATCCGGCTCCCGGAAGCGGGCAAGTACGGCGTTGGGCTCTTTTTCGCCTCGCCTGAGCCGCGCAGCCGGGCACAGGCGATGGCGCTATTCACCGCAATCGTCGAAGAAGAGGGCCAACACCTGCTGGGATGGCGCGCAGTGCCGACCAACAACGCGGACGTTGGCGCCAGCGCGGTGGCCGTCGAGCCCGCGATGCTCCACGTCTTCGTCGGATGCGGCCCCGATGTTGCCGATGAGAACGCCTTTGAGCGCAAGCTCTATGTCATCCGCAAGCGCTTCGAGAAGGCCGTCCTGCGCTGGGGGATCCGCGACCACGAGTACTTCTACTTCCCGAGCCTGTCCTGCCGCACGCTCGTCTACAAGGGGATGCTTACCGCCACCCAGCTGCGGCACTACTTCCCGGACCTGAGCGACCCGCGTCTCATTAGCGCCCTCGCGATGTTCCATTCGCGCTTCAGCACGAACACGTTCCCGAGCTGGCGGCTCGCGCACCCCTACCGGATGATTTCCCACAACGGCGAGATCAATACGCTCCGTGGAAACATCAACTGGATGACCGCCCGCGAGGCACTGTTCGACTCGCCGTACTTCGACGACATCCACAAGATCCTGCCCGTCATCGATGAGCACGGCAGCGATACCGCCTGCCTCGATCAGGCCCTCGAGCTGCTGGTGCTGGCCGGCCGGCCGCTGCCCCACGCGATGATGATGCTCATCCCCGAGGCCTGGAGCGGCCACGAATCGATGAACGCCGAGAAGAAGGCGTTCTACGAATACCACAGCTGCCTGATGGAACCATGGGATGGCCCCGCGTCCGTCGCCTTCACCGATGGGAAGAACATCGGCGCCGTGCTGGACCGCAATGGCCTCCGCCCTTCCCGCTACTACGTGACCAAAGACGACATCGTCGTGATGGCGTCCGAGGTTGGCGTGCTGCCCATCGCGCCAGAACGGGTGCTGGTGAAAGGCCGGCTCCAGCCCGGGAAGATGTTCCTCGTCAGCCTCGAAGAGGGCCGCATTATCGACGACACCGAGCTCAAGGCGAAGCTCGCCAACGAGCGGCCGTACGCCGACTGGCTGAAGAAAAACCTGCTGCCGCTCGACGACATCCAGGAAGCGGAGATGCCGCCGGCGCTCGATGGCGACGATCTGCTGCACCAGCAGTTGGCGTTCGGCTACACGCTGGAGGACCTCAAGTACATCCTCGGCCCAATGGTGAAGAACTCCGAAGAGGCGCTCGGGTCGATGGGCACCGACACGCCGCTAGCGGTGCTTTCGGACCGGCCGCAGCCGCTGTTCAACTACTTCCAGCAACTCTTCGCACAGGTCACAAACCCGCCGCTCGATGCGATCCGCGAGGAGCTCGTGACATCCGTCAAGACGGTCATCGGGCCGGAGGGCAACCTCCTCGACCCCGAGCCCGAGAGCTGTCACCTGGTCAGCCTCGACAGTCCGTTCATCGATAACCAGCAACTCGCAAAATTCAAGACGTTGAAGGACTCGGCGCTGCGCGCGACCGTGCTGCCGATGCTGTTCCCCGCAAAGGCCGGCCCCGCCGGCCTGGCGCCCGCCATGGATGCGCTCTTCACACAGGCCGACCACGCCATCGGCCGCGGCGCGAAGGTCCTCATCCTCTCCGACCGCGGCGTCGATGCCGAGCACGCGCCGATCCCATCGCTGCTGGCGGTCGCCGGGCTGCACAACCACCTTGTGCGCACGAAGAAGCGCACACAGGTCGGGCTCATCGTCGAGACCGGCGACGCTCGCGAGGTGCACCATTTCGCGCTGCTCATCGGCTATGGTGCGGGCGCAATCAACCCCTACCTGGCCCTCGATTCGCTACGGGGCCTGAAGGCCGAAGGGTATCTCGACACCGAGTTGGACCCCGGCGAGGCGGCGAAACACTACCTCAAAGCGATCAAGAAGGGTGTCGTCAAGGTGATGTCCAAGATGGGCATCTCGACCATCCAGAGCTATCGCGGCGCGCAGATCTTCGAGGCCATCGGGCTCGCCGATTCGCTCATCGACACCTACTTCACGAAGACCGTGTCGCGCATCGGCGGCATCGGCATCGACGAGGTGGGCGTGGAAGCGATGGCGCACCACGAACGCGCATTCCCGGCACGCGAAGGCGGGCTCAAGGAACTGGACTTCGGTGGCCAGTACCAATGGCGGCGCGACGGCGAGCATCATCTGTTCAACCCGGATACGGTCTTCCGGCTGCAACACGCCACGCAAACCGGGCGCGAAGATATTTTCCGCGAGTACACGAAGCTGGTGGACGACCAGAGTGAGCGCATGGCGACGCTGCGCGGGCTCTTCGAGTTCAAGTCCGACCGCGCCCCCGTCCCGCTCGAGGAAGTGGAGCCCGCCGAGTCGCTGTTCAAGCGCTTCGCGACGGGCGCCATGTCCTACGGCTCCATCTCAGCGGAGGCGCACGAGACGCTGGCCATCGCCATGAACCGCATCGGCGGCAAGAGCAATACGGGCGAAGGCGGCGAAGACCGCCGCCGCTACGTCCCCGATGCAAACGGCGACTTGCGCCGGAGCGCGATCAAGCAGGTCGCCTCCGGGCGCTTCGGCGTGACCAGCGAATACCTGGTGAACGCCGATGAGTTGCAGATCAAGATGGCGCAGGGGGCGAAGCCCGGCGAGGGCGGCCAGCTCCCGGGCCACAAGGTCTACCCCTGGATCGCGGATGTGCGCCATGCGATGCCCGGTGTTGGGCTCATCAGCCCGCCCCCGCACCACGACATTTACTCGATCGAGGACCTCGCCCAGCTCATCCACGACCTCAAGAATTCGAACTCGCGAGCACGCATCAGCGTGAAGCTCGTTGCCGAAGTCGGCGTCGGGACGGTCGCGGCCGGCGTCGCGAAGGCGAAGTCGGACGTGGTGCTCATCAGCGGGCACGATGGCGGCACGGGCGCAAGCCCGCTAACGTCGCTCAAGCACGCCGGCATCCCCTGGGAGCTGGGGCTGGCCGAGACGCAGCAGACGCTGGTCATGAACCGCTTGCGCGACCGCATCGTCGTACAGGTCGATGGGCAGCTGAAGACGGGTCGCGACGTGGTCATCGGGGCGATGCTCGGCGCCGAAGAGTTCGGGTTCGCCACCGCGCCGTTGGTAGTGATGGGCTGCGTCATGATGCGTGTTTGCCACCTCGACACCTGCCCGGTCGGCATCGCCACGCAGAACCCGAAGCTTCGGGAAAAGTTCGTGGGCCGGGTGGAGCACGTCGTGAACTTCTTCCGCTTTCTTGCCGAGGAAGTGCGCGAGCTAATGGCGCAGCTCGGTTTCCGCACGTTCGAAGAGATGGTGGGCCGCAGCGACCTGCTGGATATGCGCCGTGCCGTGGACCACTGGAAGGCGCAGGGCCTCGACCTCTCAGCGATCCTCTACCGCCCGGATGTGGCCGAAGACGTCGCGACCCACTGCATCATCGAGCAGGACCACGGGCTCGATAAGGCACTCGACCACGAGCTCCTGCCGATGGTGGCGCCGGCCCTCGAAGGCGGCGTGCCGGTGAAGCTGGAGATGCCCATTCGTAATGTGAACCGCACCGTTGGCACGATTGTCGGCAGCGCAATTTCGCGCAAGTACGGATTCGGCGGCCTCCCCGATGACACGATCGACATCACCTTCCGTGGGTCTGCCGGCCAGAGCTTCGGAGCGTTCATCCCGGCGGGCATGACCTTGCGGCTCGAAGGCGACGCCAACGACTACATCGGCAAGGGGCTCTCCGGCGGCAAGATCATCGTCTACCCCCCGAAGGACGCGACCTTCGTCCCCGAAGTGAACATCCTCATCGGCAACGTGGCGCTCTATGGCGCGACGAGCGGCGCGGCCTTTGTCCGTGGCGTGGCCGGGGAGCGGTTCGCCGTCCGTAACAGCGGCGCCGTCGCAGTGGTTGAGGGCACCGGCGACCATTGCTGCGAATACATGACCGGCGGCCGCATCGTGGTCATCGGGCGGACGGGCCGGAACTTCGGCGCGGGCATGAGCGGCGGCATCGCCTACGTCTACGACGAGGACGGCACGTTCGCGAACCACTGCAACATGGAGATGGTCTCGCTGGAGCGGTTGGATGAGCCCGAAGACCTGGAGCTGGTGCAGGGGCTCCTCAAGCGCCATCGCGAATACACCGGAAGCACCGTCGCCGCCGACCTGCTGGTCGATTGGCCCGCCGCGGCGGCGCGTTTCGTGAAGGTGTTCCCGAACGAATACCGCCGGGTGCTCCGCGAGCAGCAACTCGCCCGGCCCGAGGCCCGCGAAGCCCAGACCCGCCCCGGCGATGCGGTCGGAGCGGCCCGTGGCTAAGCCGACCGGGTTTATGGAGTTCAACCGCCAGTCCCCGGCGCGACGGCCGGTGCCCGAGCGCGTGCACGACTGGCTCGAAGTGTATGAAGACTTCCCGCGCGAGAGGCTGAATGAGCAGGCAGCGCGCTGCATGGATTGCGGCATCCCGTTCTGCCACCAGGGTTGCCCCCTCGGCAACATCATCCCTGACTGGAACGACCTCGTGTACCGGGATCGCTGGCACGAAGCGATCGACCGGCTGCACGCGACAAACAACTTCCCGGAGTTCACCGGGCGGCTCTGTCCGGCGCCCTGCGAGGCCGCGTGCGTGCTCGGGATCAACAACGACGCGGTGACCATCAAGCAGGTCGAGTTGACGATCATCGAGCGGGCCTGGGAGGAAGGCTGGGTGGCGCCGCAACCCCCGGCGGCGCGGACCGGGAAAACGGTCGCGGTCATCGGCTCTGGGCCGGCGGGACTCGCCTGTGCGCAACAGCTCGCCCGTGCCGGTCACGCCGTCACGCTCTTCGAGCGCGACGACCGCATTGGCGGGCTTCTGAGGTACGGCATCCCGGACTTCAAGATGGAGAAGCGCTTCCTCGATCGGCGGCTCGCGCAGATGGAGGCCGAGGGCGTGACCTTCCGGGCGGGCGTCAACATCGGCGTGGATCTCGACATCCGCGAGCTGCAAACGCAGTTCGACGCGCTCTGCCTCGCTGGCGGCGCCACGGCCGCGCGCGACCTGGACGTGCCAGGCCGCGACCTGCAGGGCGTCTACTACGCGATGCAGTACCTGCCGATGCAAAACAAGCGCAACGCTGGCGACGAGATCCCGGATTCGGCCTTCATCAGTGCGAAGGGCAAGCGCGTCATCATCCTCGGCGGCGGCGATACTGGCGCCGACTGCCTCGGGACGGCGCACCGCCAGGGCGCCAGCGAGGTCCTGCAGTACGAGCTCCTCCCGCGGCCCCCGGCCACCCGGCCACCGGCCAACCCCTGGCCGACATGGCCGAACATCTACCGCGTCTCGGCCGCGCACGAAGAGGGCGGAGTCCGCGATTACAGCATCATGACCAAACACCTGTCGGGCGAAAACGGTGTCCTGAAGAAGCTGCACGCGGTGCGGGTCGATTTCGTGAACGAAGGCGGCCGGCAAGTGATGAAGGAAGTCGAAGGCTCGGAGTTCGAAGTCGAGGTCGACTTGCTCCTGCTGGCGATGGGCTTCCTTGGCCCGGAGAAGCCGGGAATGCTGTCGCAGCTTGGCGTCGAACTCACGGAACGCGGGAACGTGAAGGCCGATGAGAGCAAGATGACCTCGGTGCCCGGCGTGTTTACGGCGGGGGACATGACGCGCGGCCAGTCGCTCATCGTCTGGGCGATCGCCGAAGGCCGGCAGGCGGCGCGCGGCATCGACCGCTACCTCATGGGCGAGACGGCGCTCCCCGATACTTGCTGAAATTCACGGCTTAGACGGCGCGGTCGACAAGGTAGCGGGCGATATCGCGCAGGAGCTCGTACTCGTCCGCGGGCAGTCCCAAGCTTTCGAGCAGTTGGTCCGCGCTATCCGCGAACGCGCGTGCGTAGTCCCGGCAGGCGCGGTCGGCCTGCACTTGTTCGAGTTCCCGGACCACGTCTGCCACTTTCTCCGCCCCCACGTCGCCCGCGCCCGCCTGCGCCGCGAGGATGGCGTCGCGGCTGGCCGGGTGCCCGAGGCCGTGGATGATCGGGAGGGTCTTCTTCCGGCGGGCGATGTCGTTGCTATTGGATTTCCCGGTCTGGGTGGGGTCACCCCAGATGCCGAGGTAGTCATCCTGCACCTGGAAGGCGAGGCCAACCTGAGCGCCCCAGAGGCCCAGCGCCGCGGCGCGCGGCGCATCCGCCCCGGCCATGAGCGCACCCATCTCGAGCGGCGCCCCGAGTAGCGCGCCGGTCTTGCCCGCGACCATCGCCAGGTAGTCGTCGACCGTTACGTCCGTGCGCTGTTCGAAGGCGATGTCGTCCCACTGGCCGGCGATCATGCGGGCGATAGCGCGGTTGAGGACGCCGAGCGCGCGCATGCGGCGGTCGTCGTGCCCGGCGGCATCGGTGAGCGCCTGGATGGCGCGGGTGTAGAGGAAGTCACCGGCGTTAATCGCCTGCCCTTCGCCCAGCAACGCCCAGAGCGTGGGCCGGTGATGGCGCTCGGTGTCGTGGTCCTGCACCTCGTCGTGGACGAGCGAGAAGTTGTGCACGAGCTCGACTGCGACGGCGGCGGGCAGAGCGTCCGCGGCGGGCGCACCAAAGACCTCGGCGGCGAGCAGGCAGAGCGCGGGACGGATCCGCTTGCCGGCGTTGGCCGCGGGGCGCCCGGCCGCGTCCTGCCAGCCCATGACGTAGCGGGCCGCGCTGGCGAGCGGCGCCGGCTCGTGCCCGATGGCCCGCTCGAGGGCGGCTTCGAGCATGGCGCGGTGCTTCGCGAGGACGGCCGGAGCACTCAGGACGGAGCTCGACATGCGTACCTCAGGCGGGCGCGAGTACCGGGTCTGCGGGCGGGGACGGCTGCCGCACCTCCAGCGAAAGTGCCGCTTCCGCCCGGGAGGCGATACCGGCGCCATCCAGCTCATACAGCGTACGGAAGACAGCCTGCGGCCCGTGATCGACGATTTTGTCGGGCATGGTGAGCATGAGCAGCATCCTATCGGCCAGGCCATGCTCCGCGAGCAGCGCCAGCACGGCCTCGCCGAAGCCGCCCGCGCGGACATTCTCCTCGGCGGTGACGATGCCGCCGGTCTCGCGGGCCACGCGCAGAATCAGGTCCTCGTCCAGCGGCTTCGCGAAGCGCGCGTTGACGACAGTTGCGGCGATGCCCCGCTCGTCCAGTATGGTGGCCGCCTTCAGGCACTCCGTGACCGTGGCACCGAAGCCGATAAGCGCCACGTCCGCACCTTCGCGCAGCACCTCGCCGCTGCCGATGGCGATCTCGCGCATTGGCAAGTCGGCCGGCGCGCCCGGCCCCGTACCGCGCGGGAAGCGCACAGCAAACGGCCCGTCGTGGTGGATGCCGGTGTAGAGCAGGTCGCGGAGCTCGCGCTCGTCCTTCGGCGCCGCCACCACCATATTCGGAAGGCAACGCAGGTAGCTCGTGTCGATGAAGCCCTGGTGCGTCTTGCCGTCGTCGCCGACGAAGCCCGCACGGTCGATGGCGAACACCACCGGCAGGTTCTGGACCACGACATCGTGGACGACTGAATCGAAGCCGCGCTGAAGGAAGGTGGAGTAGATGGCGGCGATGGGCCGGATGCCCTGGGTGGCAAGCCCGGCGGCGAAGGTGACGGCGTGCTGCTCCGAGATGGCGACGTCGAACACGCGGTCCGGGTGTTTCTTGTGTACGGGCGCGAGGCCCGTGCCCTCGAGCATGGCGGCGGTAATCGCCACCACGCGGGAGTCCTGCTCGATGAGCTCCTGGGTCGCCTGCGCGAACACCTGGCTGTAGGTGGGGAGCGGCAGGGCCGCGCCCACTTCCGCGGGCTTTTTCATCCAGTACGTGCCGCTATGGCTCTTGATCGGATCCGCCGCGGCCTCGGGCACACCATGCCCCTTTTCCGTGAGAATGTGGAGCAGTACCGGCTTGCCGCGAACCTTTTTGATCTGCGCGAGCGTGGTCTCGAGCTCGTGCAGGTCGTGCCCATCAATAGGCCCGTAGTATTCGAACCCGAACTGCTCCCAGAAGCTGGCCGGGACGAGCAGGTCCCGCATGCTCGCCTTCACGCGTTTGGCCGCGCCCCATGCCTGCCGCCCGAGCGGTAGGTGTTCGACCACGCTGCCGATCTCACGCTTCGCCTTGCGGTAGAGCGGGTCGATGCGGAGCTTGTTCACGTTGCGGCTGAGGGCGCCAACGTTCGGCGAGATCGACATGGCGTTGTCGTTGAGGATGACGATGAGGTCTTCGCGGAGGTGGCCCGCGTGGTTCATCGCCTCCAGGGCCATGCCAGCCGTCATGGCGCCGTCGCCGATAACGGCCACGACGTGGAATTCCTCGCCCTTGAGGTCGCGGGCGACAGCCATGCCGAGCGCCGCGGAGATCGACGTGCCGGCATGGCCGGCGCCGAAGGCATCGTGCTCGCTCTCCTGGCGGTCGGCAAAGCCCGAAAGCCCGCCGAACTGGCGGATGGTCCCCATGCGGTCGCGCCGGCCCGTGAGCATCTTGTGGACGTAAATCTGGTGACTCACGTCCCAGATGATCTTGTCCTTCGGGGTTTCGAAGAGCCGGTGCAGGACGATGGAGAGTTCGACCACGCCAAGGTTGGACGCGAGGTGCCCGCCTCCGCCGATGCAGTGCACCGTATCGACGAGCGAGGCGCGGATCTCGGCGGCGAGTGCGCGAAGTTGGTCGCCGGACAGCTTTCGGAGGTCGGCGGGGCTCTCAATCTGTTCCAGCAGTCCGGTCAAAAGGTACTCCTTCGTCGTCAGTCAGGATAACGCACGGACGAGGTACGGCTCCGTGTGGAGGCTTACCCACCGCCGCGCTTGAGCCACGCCGGCACCGTACGGGCCGCACTCCGGACGAGCAATGCCGGCGCCGTTGCAGCCGTCAAGACAGGGTGCAACGAGCTGACGCGGCGCCGTCGCTCTCGGTTTCAGGCATGGCCGAGCACCCAGCGCTCGGAGGGCTGGGCCGCGGGCTCATCGGTTGCAATGGGGAGCCGGAGCGTGAACGACGATCCGGCCCCGGGGGTCGAGTCGACGCTCACCGAGCCGTTCATGCTGTGCATCAGCTCTTTGACAATCGAGAGTCCGAGCCCTATCCCGCCCTCGCGCCGGCTGCGGCCCTTATCGACGCGGTAGAAGCGATCGAAGATGAGCGCGAGCTGTTCGGGTTCGATGCCGGGCCCGGTATCGGCGACCTTGAGCAGCACATCGCCGCCCTGCCGCGTGGCCGCGATGGTGACGTGCGCTCCTTCGCCGGAATACTTGATGGCGTTGTCTGTGAGGTTGAAGACGCAGCGGTACAGCAGGTCCATGTTCGCGGTCGCTTCGAGCGTGGTGTCGCCTTCGGTGGCAAGGCTGACGCCCTTGGCGGCCGCCAGCGGGCCGAGCTCGCGGATCACCTGGCGCCCGAGGCCCACGAGCGGCACGGGTTCGAGCAGCGGGTCTTCGCGCTCGTTGGTGGTGAGCAGCAGCAGGTCCTCGCTCAGGCGCGTGAGCCGGGCCGTCTGCGTCTTCACCGTTTCCAGCAGGCGGCGATACTCCTCGGCGCTCACATCCGGGTCCATCTCGGTCACTTCGATGTTGGTGCGGATGGCGGCCAGCGGGGTACGGAGTTCGTGCGACGCGTCCTGGACGAACTGCCGCTGCTGGTCGAACGAGTGCTCCAGGCGGTCGACCATCGAATCGAACGTGTCGGACAGGGCCTTGAGTTCGTCGTCCGGGCCCTGGCGATTGATGCGGCGGCTCAAATTGGTGACGCCGATCTCCGAGGCTACCTGGGTGATCTCGCGCACCGGCTGCAGCATCATGCCGGAGAGGACGTAGCCGCCGACGCCGGACGCCATGGCCAGCCCGACGACGGCGATGATCGACCAGTTCCGTAACCGGTCCATGTTGGTCGAGAAGATCTGGTTCTCGGTTTGCTTGAGGCTGTAGGTCGTGACGGGCGAGAGGCCGGTGGTCGCCTGGCCTGGCCCGCTGCGGATGGGCACGTAGGTGATCGTCGGGTCTTCGAGTGTGAGGATATCTGGCTGATCGAGGCGCACGGCGATGTTTAGCGCCACGACGAACGCCACGCCAAAGACCAGCAGGAGTCCGGAATACCACACCGTCAGCCGGAACCTGACGGTGTGAGTGAACGTTGGCATGCGCACGCTAGAGGACGTAGCCCTTCCCCCGGATGGTCTCAATGAGCTGCTCATCGAAGCCCTCATTGAGTTTGCGGCGCAGATTGTTCATGTGCACCTTCACGGTCTGGGTGAAGGGGTTCGCATGCTCATCCCAGATGTGCTCGAGGAGCTCTTCCTGCGGGACCGCGCGGCCTTCGTTCCGTGCGAGGTAGTAGACGAGCGCGAACTCTTTCGGCGTCAGGTGGATATCGCGGCCGTCGCGGCGGGCACGGTTGGTGTTCGGGTCCAGCTCAAGACCGCGCGTGTTCAGCACGGGCTCCCGGAGACCGCCCTCGCGGCGGGTGACCGCGCGGATGCGCGCGAGCAGTTCGCTGAAGGCGAACGGCTTGACCAGGTAATCGTCGGCCCCCTGGTCCAGGCCTTCGATGCGGTCGCGGATGGCGCTGCGTGCGGTCAGCATAATGATGCCGCCGGCGAAGCGGTCTTCCCGCAGCCGCCGGCAGACCTCCAGCCCGTCCATGCGCGGCAGGTTGAGGTCCAGGCAGACCACATCGTAGTTGTTGACGCTGGCCTTCTCGATGGCGGCCTGGCCATCGTAGGCGACATCGACGGCGTAGCCCTTCGTCGTGAGGCCACGTTCGATCGCGCTTGCGATCGGCTCTTCATCCTCGACGACTAGAACTCTCATTGCCAACACATCCCTGCTTCAAACTCTTGACCAACGTATCCCCTGTGTTGCGAAGCGAAGGTAAAGGAACTTCCGCCGGCGTCTCAGCCGCGCATCGATGGTGACGCGCTTCAGGCACGCACGGTGAGCGCCGGGGGTTCGATTTCCACCACCCTCTGGACGGCGTGGCGAAGGGTGATGTCGCGGGTGTTGTCGGCTTTCAGCTGACGGATCAGGAACTCGAACTTCGTCTGCAGCGCATCGCCGAGGCCCGCGCGGATGTCGGCAGGGATGTCCCACGTCTGCTGCTTGAACGGGCCCCACGCCTTCTTGCGGGTCTTGTAGAAGAATTGCACGTCGGTTTCGCCGCTGGAGCGCTCACTCGCAAGGTCGCGGTCGGCGTAGGCGTGCATCTCGCGGAGAAGGTCCGCAGGGAAGCGCGGGTCGTCCATGAGCATGTTCTGGAAGCCTGTCGCGAGGTGGATCTCGGCGGTCTCCACCTCGGGGAAGCGGTGGAACAGCTCGTCCGGGAGCGTGCTTGCGCCGTGCTGGACCGCACCCGCCATGCCATAGCGCTCGCGGCCCACCCGCGACATTTCGCGCAGCGTGTCGAAATCGATGGCGACCCTGGCGATGCTGCCATCGGGCAGCGGGATACCACCGTGGCTCGTGCCCGTCTGCACGCTGACTTTGGAAATGCCGGTGAAATCGGCCCCGACCAGCTCGTGGAAACCGTCGACGTACGCGGTCAGTTCCTCAACGGTACTGTTGCTCTTGCCCACTTCGCCGATTTCGCCGCCGATGGAGACGGTTACACCGGCCGGCTCGAGTTCGCGAATGAGTTTCGCCAGGCGCGCTGTCAACCGCGCGTTCGGCGCCTGCTGGTCGGCCACGCGCTCGAAACTCAGGTCGACGATGGTGGAGGCGTCGATATCGATGCAGTAGAACTGGGCGGCGATCGCCTGCCGGATGAGGTCTTCGAGCGCTTTCGTCTCCGCTTCGGGCTCGCTGGCGAACTTCTTCGCGTTGGCCTGGAAGTGGTCGCCCTGGATAAACACGGGCCCGGAGTAATCCTCCGCGATGGCGGCGGCCAGCACGACCGCGGCGAGCTCGGAGGGATCCTGGAACGTATAACCCATCTCCGAGCGAGCGAGTTCGAAGACGGTCGCCGCGGCGCCGGTCGCTTTCATCGCCCGAAAGAGCGCGCGAGACATATCGAAGGCCATGCCGCGGATGTTTACGGCAGGCACCGTGAAGCCGCTCACTTCCCCACGCCCGCGGGCAGCATAGAGACCGGCGATGGAGGATGGCACCGCGCCCAGTTGCGGGGCCGCGGCATGGATGGCAAATCGGGCGAGTGCCTTCTCTTCGGCGTTGCCGAACACCGCGAGGCGCGTAATGGCTTCGATGTCGCTGCGCACGAGCGTTGCATCGCGGAGCTGTGGGCGGCGCCCGGAGGCATCGATGATGGCGGCTAGCGTGCTGTTCATGGCAGGAAGTTTACCACGGGGGGCCAGCGGCGAATTGGCCAACGTGCTATCGCCGGGAGCGATTGGTGTGGCGGCGCCGGTCCGGGGCTTGCGGGAAAGGACATCGCCGTATACGACAGGGGGGTATCCTATACAGCAGGTCCCGCTTGACTCCTGAGACCCAACGGCAGGCGCTCCGCCGGCTGAAAATCATCGCCGGACAGGTGCAGGCGCTCGAAAAGCAGATCGAAGAAGACCGGTACTGCATGGATGTGCTGGGCCTGTCGCTCTCGGTGCAGAAGGCGCTGCGCAGCCTGGATGGCCTCGTCATCGAGGGCCACCTGCGGACGCACGGAAGCTCCATTACGGCCAACCGCGGCCCGCTCACCGCGATGGGGCTCTCCGCCGCAGTGCTGCTCCTGCCGCTCGTCATCTTCACCGGCATCGACCGCAATTGGTACGCATAGGGAGAGGGTGCGCCCGGCGGCAGCCTTCGTTCCTGCCGCTCCCCGCGGGTACCCTGAGCGGATGGAGTGCCCGCAGCAGCCACCCATCGACCTGGTCTCGCGTCTGGAGCGGATCGCCGGGCGGCCCGTCGCGAGCGCGCGCAAGGCCACGGGTGGCTACACCCATGCCGAACGCTGGATCGTGACGTTCAGCGGCGGGTCGACGGCGTTCGCGAAGAGCGCCCATGACCTCCCGCAATCGCCTGCCGCGCGCTGGCTTCGGCAGGAGTTCGCCGCGTACGGCGCTATCTCGGCCGAGTTTATGCCGCGCCTGCTTGGCTGGGACGACGACGGCGAACGTCCGGTCCTTCTGCTGGAGGACCTGAGCCGCGCGACGTGGCCTCCGCCCTGGACGCCGGAACTCGTGCGGATGGTGTGGGATGGGCTCGATGAGGTCGCCGCTACCCCACCCCCGGACTTGGCCCGGGACCTCGAGGCGAGGACGCGTGCCCTGCTCTCCGGCTGGGAGCGTATCCGCGTAGACCCGGCGCCGTTTCTCGGGCTCCGGTTATGCAGCGAGATGTGGCTCCAGCGATCGATCGATACCCTGATCGCCGCCGCCGGCGCCGCCCGCCTCGCCGGCGACGCCCTCGTCCACTCCGACACGCGAAGCGACAACCTTTGCATTGCCCGCGGCCCCGGAGGACGGCCGCAGCTGAAGCTTGTCGATTGGAACCTCGCGTCGCGCGGCAACCGGGACTTCGACCGCCTTTCGTGGCTCCCGAGCTTGCATGCCGAGGGCGGACCGGCGCCATGGGAGCTGGCTCCGGACTCAAAGGGGATGTCGGCCCTCCTGGCCGGGTACTTCGCGGCACAGGCGGGGCTGCCGCTGATCCCGACGGCGCCACGGGTGCGCGTGGTGCAGCTGTTGCAGCTGCGATCGGCGTTGCCGTGGGCCGTCCGCGAGCTGGCGCTGCCGCCGCTCGACGGCAGCGCGGCTCTCGCGGCGGGTGAGCAGCCTTAACGACCCGTGATAGCTGCGCTGGTACACTTCTGCTATGAAGCGAGCCAACACGCGTCCCGTGCGGGCGGGGAATGTCACTATTGGCGGGGGCAACCCCATCGTCGTTCAATCGATGTGCGCGACGAAGACCCAGAACATCGATGCGACGACGGAGCAGGCGCGGATGCTGCACGAAGCCGGCGCGGGCCTCGTGCGCATCGCCGTGGACAACGCGAAGGACGTCGAGTGCCTCGCCGAAGTGCATGCACGCGTGCCCGAGGCGAACCTGGTTGTGGACCTGCAGGAGAACTACCGCCTCGTCACGCAGGTCGCGCCCCACGTGAACAAGGTGCGCTACAACCCCGGGCACCTCTACCACCACGAGAAGGACAAGCCGGTCCGCGACAAGGTCGCGTTCATCGCAGAGACAGCGGCGCGCCACGATTGCGCGCTGCGCGTGGGGGTGAACTGCGGCTCCGTGGACCCCGCCATGGCAGAGAAGTTCGACGGCGCCGATGAACCGTTGCTGCGCGGCGTGACCGCGATGGTCGAGAGCGCGCTCGATCACTGCCGCATGCTCGATGACCTCGGGTTCAGGCGGTACGTGGTATCGCTGAAGGACAGCGACCCGCGCAAGGTGATCGAAGGGAACCGCCGCTTCGCCGAAGCGCGCCCCGACGTGCCTTTGCATCTTGGTGTAACCGAAGCGGGACTCTTGCCCGACGGCGTGATCAAGACGCGGATCGCCTTCGAACAGCTCCTCTCGCGCGGCATCGGCGACACGCTCCGGGTGTCGCTGACGTTGCCGTTCGCGGACAAGTGGAAGGAAGTCGATGCGGGACGCCAGATAATTTCGGACATCGAAGCGGGGCGCTTCCGCTCAGTCCCTGTGTTCCAGGACCACGGCCTGAACATCATCAGCTGCCCGAGCTGCAGCCGCGTGGAGAACGAGGCCTTCATCGACCTCGCCCTGCACGTGAAGGAGATGTCGGCCTACGCGAAGCAGTACGACATCACCATCGCGGTCATGGGCTGCCGCGTGAACGGTCCCGGCGAGACCGACGACGCCGACCTCGGCCTCTGGTGCGCGCCCACATTCGTGAACCTGAAGCGCGGCGAGGAAGAGCTCGGAGCCTTCCCCTACGAATCCGTGCTGGACCGCCTGAAGGTCGAGCTCGACGCGATTATCGAGAGCAAGAAAGCAGCCGCGCTGGTCTGACCGCGCGCCTCAGACCGAACGGGCCGAGAGCCATTGGTCGACTTTCGGCCAGAGGCGATAGAGCGCGTTGCCGCCGGCGACAAGGCTTACATGCCCGCCCTTGAGCATGATCTCCTCCTTGTCCCGGCTGCCGACCATTGGCACCAGGTCCTTCGCGGCGGCGTAGGGCACGATGTGGTCGTGTTCGCCCACGATGTGAAGGAACGGCACCTCGACATTCGAAAGCAGGACCGGCCGGCCGCCGATCTCGAACTCGCCTTTGACGAGCTTGTTGCCCCACATGAAATCCTTGATCGACTGGCGGAAGCACTCGCCGGGGAACGGGATCTGGTCCGCTGCCCAGCGGTCCAGCAGCCGAAACGACTTCACGAACTCGTCGTTCCACATGTTGTCCCACAGCTGGAGGCGGCCGGCCATGCGCGAAATCGGCCGCAGCATGTCGAACGACACGAAGATCAGCTCGGCCGGGACGTTCCCGAGTGTGTCCACCACACGGTCGACATCGAAATACCGGGGGTCGCTCCATTGCTTCATGAGCCCCATGCCCCCACTGTTCACAGGCGTCGTGAAGCAGACAAGGGCGTTCAGCGGGCCTTCGGGATGGAGCGCGGCGTACATCGCCGCGAGCTGGCCGCCCATGCAATAGCCGATCATGTTGAGGTGCGGCTCGCCGCTGACGGCGCGGACGCGCTCGGCGCAGTCCGGGATGAAGTCGAGCACGTAATCCTCAAAACAAAGGTGGCTGTCCTCCGGGCGAGGGACGCCCCAATCGATCATGAACACGTCGAAGCCCTGCTTCGTCAGGTACTCGATGAAGCTCTGCCCCGGCGTGAGGTCCAGGATGTACGGCCGCGAGACGAGCGACATCACGAGCAGCACGGGGATGCGGTACACCTCGGGCGTGGCCGGCCGGTAGTGGTGCAGCTTCAGCGTGCCGCGGCTGTAGATCGTGTCGCGCGGCGTCAGGCCGACGGGCGGGTCGCTCGCCGACAGCAGTTCGAGGCCCTTGATGCTGCGCTGGATAGTCCGCTCGACCTCGGTGCGGACGCGGAGCGCGAGCGCCTGGTCCAAGGGCGCGCTCGCGGCTTCCGCCGCCGTGGGCCGGGGCTGGCCGGGCGGGAGAGCGCGCTCGCTGGGCGGAGCGGCCGGCGTGGGCGCGCCGTTTCGGCGGAGGGCGTTCTCCCGATCCTTTCGTGCCCGGTCGGCGGACCGTCCGCTGGGGGTATCGTGTTCGCGAGGGCTGGTGCGTGTCTTCGCCACGGTTGGCCTCCACGCGCTGGTGCGCAACCCGCAGTGTTACCGCAACCGATGACCGAAAGCAGCACTTTGCGAGAACGGTATGTGAAGGAATTGCAGCGGGGTAGCTGACGTAGATTCGGACTCCGGTAAAAGGCTATGGAGTTGTAATTTGGTGGTAAGGCCGTCTTACCGCTGATACGAAACGGCATCGCAAGTAACTCGAAATCAAGGTGAAACGTTCTCCTGTCACGCTCCAGGGTGGAGGTTCCTTGCCGTGCCCGCTTACCGGTCCATACGCATCCAGATGCCCGACCGTCCGGGCGCCCTTTCGGCGATTAGCGCCGCGCTCGCCGCCCATGGCGTCGATATCGTGCGGCTCGACGTGGTGTCGCACGAAGGGCCGTCCGTTGTCGATGATCTCTTCCTCGCCGCCGAGACGCCGGACGACATCGGGCGGGCCGTGGGCAGCTTCCTTCCGGACGTCACGGTGCGGACGTTCGACGGCACGGCCGGCGACCCGGCGGTGGAGATGGGCGAAGGCCTCGCACGCTGCGTGACCGCCGGCACGCTCGAGGCGTGCCGCGGGGCCGCCGTCCTCGGCGCGCAGCAGCTGGCTCGCGGCGACGGCGGCGCGTTCCTCCGCGCCGCGGCCGATGGCGGGGTTGACGTGCTGCACGGCCCGGCGGGTCTGGTCCGCATCGCGCCCGAAGAGCCGTTCGCCGGCCGGTGGGCGCTGCAGCACGGGAGCGCAATGGCCTTTCCCGTCAACGAAACATGGGCGCCAGCGCAGTTCGAACAGGCTCTGGGGGCGGCCTGGATCGCCATCGCGCCCTGCGGGCCGTTCGATGTCCTGATGGTGGTGCGGCGGCTCAACATCGCCTTCTTCACGGGTGAGCTGGAACGGCTCGGCGCGTTCGCCCGCGCCGCCGGCGCGATCCTGCAGCTGCGCGGAGACCGCCCGGCCGCGGCAGCGCTCGCCGCCGGGCTGGAGGGCATCCTGCCGGAACGCGCAGTGACGCTCGATCAGCGCGTGGCGGTTGGGTCGTAGCCGGCCGCGTCGCCACGGGCATGCCGGTGGTGTCTAATGGCGCCCATGCACGTCAACGACCTCGATACCCCCTGCCTGCTCCTCGACCTTGAACGCGTTGAGGGGAACATCGCCGCGATGGCG
This sequence comes from Chloroflexota bacterium, assembly GCA_016191435.1. Taxonomy (GTDB): domain Bacteria; phylum Chloroflexota; class Dehalococcoidia; order Tepidiformales; family Tepidiformaceae; genus Amarobacillus. Next base: position 308,816 of record JACPOQ010000028.1, read on the forward strand.
GCATTCTTCGAAGGAAAAGCCGCCGGCATCCGCCCGCATTTCAAAACGCCCAAGACGCCGGAGGTGGCATGGCGCCAGCTCGCCGCTGGCGCCGTGGGCATCACGGTAGCGAAGCTCGGTGAGGCCGAGGTGCTTGCGGATGCGAGACTCGGGCCGATCTTGATGGCGAACCAGGTCGTCGGGCGGGTCAAGTTGGACCGGCTGATGACGCTGCTCGCGCGGGGCGTCGACATAACTGTCGCGGTGGAAGCCGAGGAGAACATCTGGGAACTGGCGGAAGCGGCGAAGCGCACGGGGCAAACGCCGGCCGCGATCATCGAAGTCGATGGCGGGATGCATCGGTGCGGCACGGCCACCCCCGCGGAGACCGTCCGCCTCGCGCAATTGCTGGAGGAATCCGGCATCCGCTATCGCGGGCTGATGGGCTACGAAGGACACGCCGTGCTCTTGCCTGATGCGGCGGAGCGCGAATCGAAGGCGTCGGCCTCGCTGGGCATCGTGATCACGCATGCGGAAGCACTGGCCGAAGTGGGGATGGCGCCTGAAATTGTGTCCGTAGGCGGGACGGGCACGTTCGCGATCGCAGGCGAGTGGCCCGGGGTGACGGAGATCCAGGCCGGCTCGTACGTGTTCATGGACGGCCGCTACCAGACCGTCCTGCCGGGGAAGTTTCGCTGCGCGCTCACGCTGCTGACGACGGTCATCTCCGTGCACGAGGGCTACGCCGTCTGCGACGCGGGGCTGAAGTCGCTCACCGGCGAATTCGGCATGCCCGCATCCGAAGACGGCCGCATCAAGGTCCGCGGTCTCTCGGAGGAACACGCCCATCTCGTTGGCGAGGGCGTGGCGGGGCTGCGGCTTGGCGACAGGGTCCAGCTCGTGCCCAGCCACGGGGACACCACCCTGAACCTGCACGATGTCTACCACGTGACGCGTGATGGCGAGGTCATCGACGAGTGGCCGATCCTCGCGGCTCGCAAGTTCAAGTAGGCCGCGCCACTCGAGGCCGGCGATCCGCGGTAGAATGGATTGTCTCGAGGAGGCCGTGAAATGCGTGAGTGCCCGTGGTGCGGACGCATGAACCTGAACGTGTACGCCTACTGCCAGAGCTGCGGGCGCGGGTTCGATGGCCCGGAGAAGAAGGCGGAAAGCCCGAAGAAGCGCAGCTTCTGGCCATTCGGCAAGAAAGCAGCCTGAAGCAGGCGGCGAGGAATCCGCCCGGGATCCCCGGAGCATGCGCCGGGCGCGAAATCAAAATCGTGCCGGCGTCCACCTGGCCCCGGGACGCGCCGCGCGGTGGCTACCACGCGGTCCAGCCGCCATCCACCATCAGCGTGTGGCCGGTGACATAATCGCTGGCACGGCTGGCGAGAAAGATGACCGCGCCGGCCAGCTCGTGCGGCTGGCCCCAGCGCTTCATTGGCGTGCGCTCCGTGATGAAATCGTGGCGGGCGGGGTCTTCGAACAGGGGCCGCGTGAGCTCGGTCTCGAAGTAGGTTGGGCCGATGGCGTTGACCTGGACGTTGGCTTCGGCCCATTCGAGCGCCAGCACCTTTGTCAGCTGCTCGATCGCGCCCTTCGAGCTGGCGTAGGCGCCCTGGCTCGCGAGGCCGACCTTGCCGAGGATGCTCGAAATGTTGATGACCTTGCCTGAACCCTGGGCGACCATCAGCCGCCCGGCCGCGCGCGCCGCGAGGAAGTACCCGTGGAGGTTGGTCCGGAGCACGTCCTGGTATTCGGCATAGCTGAGTTCGAGCACCGGCTTGCGGATGTTGATGCCGGCATTGTTCACGAGGATATCGATGTGGCCCATCGCGGCGGCGGCTTGCTCGACCAGCGCGGCGCACGCCGCCTCGTCGGTCACGTCGCACGGGCACGCGACGGCCTTACGTCCGAGTTGTCCAATTTCCGCGACCAGGGTCTCGAGTTCACCGGGCGAACGGCTGGTGGCCACGACATCGGCGCCGGCCGCCGCGAGGGCGAGGGCCATTGTGCGGCCCAGTCCGCGGCCGGCGCCGGTGACGATGGCGGTGCGCCCGCTGAGGTCGAATAAGGCCGTCCCGAGCAACTCCGGCCGTTCCAAAGCCACCTCCGGCGCGCGTTGCAGCAGCGCGGCTTGCATTGTCGCCGGTGAAGCCGTGAGTGTCAGGTGTCCCTCGCGGCGGACGTCCCCGGATCGCCTTTCGAGGCGTTAGCTGAACGCGGGGGGATTGCCGTAATACGTGCAACATACATGTTAAGGTACTGTAAACTGCCATGCACCTGCCGCTGTACGCGAGGTGTTTATCGCGGTAGTAATCCCTTTGCGGATTACCAGCACGACTCACGGTAAGCGGAAACGGCTGCCGCGAAACCGTGAGGGCGGTCCGGCGCCCTTGCGCGGAGAGAGAGACGGCGAAATGACTGCAACGGCATCACGGATGATACAGCGGGCCGCGTGGCTCTGGGCGGTTGTCGCCCTCGCCGCTGCGCTCACCATGGCGGCATCGGTGCAGCGCGCCGATGCGCTCGTTGGGCCGTCGGTTACGTCCCTTTCGCCGAACTCCGGACCGGTCATCGGCGGGACGGTCGTCACGATTGAGGGCAGCGGGTTTACGGGCGTGACCGGCGTCACGTTCGGCGGCGTCCCGGGCACCGGCGTTACGTTCGTGAACGACACGCACGTGATGGTGATGTCGCCGGCGCACGCGGCCGGGGCCGTGCCGATCGTCGTGACGACGAACGTGGGCTCGAGCGGGGCGACCGAGGGTTCGCAGTTCACGTACCAGGGCGGGCCTGTGGTGACCAGCCTCATACCCGTCTCGGGCCCAACGAGCGGCGGGACGTTCGTGAACGTCTACGGTTCAGGATTTACCGGCGCCACGAGCGTGACGTTCGGGGGCGTGCCCGGGAGCGGCCTGACGGTCCTCGACGACACCCATCTCTCCGTGGTCGCGCCGCCACATGCCGCGGGCCCCGTCTACGTGACGGTCTACGTGAACCTCGTGTCCAGTGGCGCCGTGCCGGCGTCGGTGTACACGTACACGGGCGGCCCTGTCGTTACCAGCATCAGCCCTAACTTCGGACCGAGCAGCGGGGGCACCGTCGTGACGGTCAACGGCGCCGGCTTCACCGGCACGACCGCGGTGACGTTTGGCGGCGTCTCCTCGGCCAGTGTGACCGTGCTCAATGACTTCCAACTGCTGGCGGTCGCGCCGCCGCACTTCCCGGCGACGGTCGACATCCAGGTGACGACCGTCTCGGGCACGAGCGCACCAACCGTCGCGGATCTGTTCAACTACTCCGGCATCGGACCGATCGCCGTTTACAGCGTGATACCGGCAAGCGGGCCGGTGACTGGCGGGACGCTCGTGACGGTGACGGGCACTGGCTTCACGAACGCCTCCTCGGTCACGTTCGGCGGTGTCGCCGGGGCCCTCGTCCAGATCTTCAACGATACGCAGCTTCAGGTGTACAGCCCGGCGCACGCGGCAGGGTCGTACTACGTCCAGGTGACATCGCCCTTCGGGACGAGCCCCGCGACTGCCGCCGGCACGTTTACCTTCACCGGGGGGCTGGCGATCTACAGCATCAGCCCGGCCTCCGGACCGACCACGGGTGGCACGCTCGTCACGATCACCGGGACCGGCTTCCTGGGCGTGACGAGCGTCAGCTTCGGTGGTGTCGCCGCCAACAGCTTCACGATCCTTAACGACGGCCAGATCCAGGCGTATAGCCCGCCACACTCCGCCGGTGCTGTGACGGTCGTGGTGACGGCACCGGGTGTCAGCTCGGCGGCGAGTCCAGCGGACAGCTTCACCTACACGGCGGCCGGTCCCGTCATCGGCGCCATCAGTCCCGCGAGCGGCCCGGCCGCCGGCGGCACGGTCGTGACGATCACGGGATCCGGCTTCACCGGCGCAACGGCGGTCTCCTTCGGCGGAGTGGCGGCGGCCAGCTTCACGGTGGTGAATGACACCCAGATCACGGCGACCTCGCCCTCGCGCGCGGCCGGGAACGCCACGATTACCGTGACGACGCCGTCGGGCAGCGCCTCCAGCGCAGCGGCGTTCTCCTTCACCAGCCCGGCGCCGAGCGAACCTCCGGGGCGCTTCGTCGGCAGCGTCACGATCGATGGGGTCGCGGCGCCCAGCGGGACGCAGGTGCAGGCGCGCATCGGCTCGGTGGTCTGCGGCGCCAGCACGACCTTCACGCAGAGCGGCGTCGCCCGATACGTGCTCGATAGTCCCGCTGCAAGCGAGACGCCTGGCTGCGGCGCCGATGGGGCGGCGGTGACGCTCTACGTCAACGGCACGGCCGGCGGCACTGGCGTCTGGCGCAATTATCAACTGAACGAAGTCAACCTCGCGATTGGCGTCGCGCAACCCGCCCCAACGCCGACACCGACACGGCCCCCCGGGCCCACGCCCGCGCCCCCGAACACCGGGTCCGGCGGCTACGACGCCAACGCGCTGGCCGGACTCGGGCTCGTGTTGTCGGTCCTTGGCGGGCTCGCCGTTTTGGCGCTCGGTGTCCCCGCCGCGCGGAGGCAGGCCATGGTCGCAGGCCCTGGCTCGCGGTCCATGGTGGGCCGAGCCGCCGGCGCGGGGCTTGAGGCCGTGCGCCGCATCGTCCGAATGGCGATCCGGAGGGGTTAGCCAGGCACGGTGCGTGGTTCGCCGGTTGCCACCAGCCGGCGAACCGGCGGCATCGCCCGTGTCGCCTCGATTGCTCGCCTGGCTACGGCACGAACGGCAACGGCCGCACGGCCCAGCTCGGGGGCAACGCGAGTTGCCCGCCTGCGCCCGGGCAGACAATGTCCCAGCGTTCGCCATCGAACGGCAGCGAGGGCGTGTAGGGCGTGCGCGGGCGCTCGCGCAGGCTCCGCCAGCGGCGCGAAACTCCGAGCCGCCCGCCCCGGTAGTGAACGCTCGATCCGATGTTCGCCCGGATCCACCGCCAGACGGCGAAGCCCTCCGGGCCGACCTTGCGCTCGTGCTCCCAGAACGCGTCGTCGTGCGCTTCAAAGCGCCCGTCGATGAAGCTGCCGCTGCAAACGAGGTGAGTCAGTTCGTGTTTGCAGAGGAAGCGGAGCACTTCGACCGGTGTCTGGGGGTGGTTGAGCACCGGGTGGAAGACGACAAGGTGCGCATCCACGCCCATGAACCTCGGCCAGACATACGCGAGCGGCCGCTCGGCACTGATGCGGACTTCGATCTCGCCCTCGATCTCCGGAAAGTGCGTGGCGCGCACTTCGTGCAGCAGCTCGCTCAGCGAGAACCCGACCTCCGACTGGACGGGCTGGAACAGCAATGGTTGGTAGGGGACCATTTCCACGAGGCGGCCCTCCTCTCGTGCTTTCGTCGCCGTGGATGGCAGCGTACCAGCGGGGACGGCGCGCTCCTAGCAATCGGACAACCGTTGGCGCGAATCAGTGCCGTCAGCCGCCGGCGGCGAGTTCGCGCGCGATCACGATCCGCTGGATATCGCTGGTGCCTTCGTAGATCTGGCAGACCCGCACGTCCCGGTAGATGCGCTCGACGGGAAAGTCGGTGACGTAGCCGTAGCCGCCGTGCACCTGGATCGCATCGGAACAGACGTGTTCGGCCATCTCCGAGGCGAACAGCTTGGCCATGCTCGCCTCCTTCAGGCACGGCCGCCCGGCGTCCTTTAGCTCGGCCGTATGCAGGACCAGCTGGTGGGCCGCCTCGATGCGGGTGGCCATATCGGCGAGGCGAAAGGCGACGGCCTGATGGTTGATGATGGGCGTCCCGAAGGCCTCCCTCCGCTTTGCGTAGTCGAGCGCTGTCTCGAAGGCGGAGCGCGCCATCCCTACCGCCTGGGCGCCGATGCCGATGCGGCCGGATTCGAGGTTCGCCAGCGCGATGCGATAGCCGCCGCCACGCTCGCCGAGCATCAGGTCGGGAGAAACGGTCAGGTCTTCGAGCAACACCTGGCAGGTATCGGAGCAGTGTTGCCCGAGCTTCTCTTCGATGTGCGCGGCCGTCCAGCCAGCCAGTTCCGTCGGCACGATGAAGCACGAAATCCCGCGCTTGCCGAGTTCGGCGTCCGTCACGGCGAACACGAGCGCGAAACGGGCGATCGAGCCCGAGGTGATGAACTGCTTCGTGCCGTTGAGCACGAAAAAGTCACCGTCGTCGCGGGCGCGGGTGGCCACGGCGCCCGCATCGGAACCGGCCTGCGGCTCAGTGAGCGCGAACGCGCCGATCGCTTCGCCCTTCGCGAGCGGCACGAGAAAACGCTTCCGCTGCTCATCGGACCCGTATTTCTGGATCGCAGCGCACACCGGCGAGTTGTTGACGGACATGATGGTCGAGACCGCGCCGTCCCCGGCCGCTATCTCCTCCAGCGCGAGCACGTACGACACGAAGTCCGCACCGGCGCCGCCCCATTCCTCGGAGACGCACATGCCGAGGAGCCCCAGTGCGCCCATTTCGCGCAGCAGGTCCAGCGGCGGCCGCGCCGAGCGGTCCCGTTCGCGGGCCGTCGGCCACAGGCGTTCGCGCGCGAACGCCCGCGCCATGTCGCGGACCATCGTTTGCGTTTCAGTGAGCATCCCGGCCATTCAACCACATCCGCCGATTCCAGAGCGCGGCACTCAGCCGCCAAATCGCAGGCTCTTCTCTGTGCTCGATGGTCTTGTGCGCCGGGCGAAGCTACTGCGCCGGGGCCACGGCCGTTTCCTGGATGGTCACGGAGCGCATCACGTCGCCCTTCACCAGCTTGTCCACGACATCCATCCCGCTGACGACCTCGGCGAACGGGTAGTACGGCTTGGGCACCGAAGCCGACGGTGAATCGAGCGCGACGTTGTCTTTGAGGTCGATGAAGAACTGGCTTCCGAACTTGGTGCTGGCGCCGGCGCGAGCCATCGCCACGAAGCCACGCTTGTTCTTCAGGTCGTTCTGGTCGATGTCGGTTTCGAAGCCGGGGCCGCCGCTGCCGGTGCCGGTCGGGTCGCCCCCCTGGACGACGAAGCCGGGCTCGACGCGGTGGAAGACGATGCCATCGTAAAAACCCTTCTGGGCGAGGAACACGAACGCGTTCACGGTCAACGGCGCCTTATCGACGTACAGCTTGAGGACGATATCGCCCTTGTCGGTCTTGATCGTTGCCTGGTAGCTCTTGGACGGGTCGGTGACCTGTGCGGCTTCGGTGAACTTCTTTGGGTCTGGCGTAGCCGTTGGGGTCGGCGTCGCGTTCGGGTCCACCGTCGGCGAAGCCGTCGCCGAGGGCACATCCGGAGACGTGCGCGACGGGTTTTGCGAGCGAAGGAAGACTGCGGCGAAGAGACCGCCGATCATGATCACCGCGCCGACCAGCCAGAACGCCTTCTGGTTCTGCATGAGGTTCATCGGGAACGGCGGCTTGAACTTTTCCCCGCTCGCGGCGCCGCCAAGCGTGTAGGACTTGCGGCGCGTGCTCTCCTGGCGCAGATGTTGCTGCTCTCGTCTTTTTCGCTTGGGCACGGTGAGATTCCTCGTAATCGCCCGCGTCCGGGGACGTCCCCCGGAGGCGATCGTGTTCGCAGTATACGGACGGCGGATCTAGCGGCAAAACACAACCGTAACGGATTCTTACCCGCCGAAACCCAGCTTCGCGAGTTCGAAACGCGTCACCTCGCGATCGTCCCATGGCTGTGCGTCCGTGCCGTAGATGATGGATTGCTCGTGCCCCTTGCCGCAGACGACCACGAGGTCGCCCGGCTGGGCCCGGCGCATGGCCTCGGCGATCGCCTCGCGCCGGTCCTCGATCTCGATAAAGTCCTGCCCGCGCACCTTGCCCGCGCCCTCGGCGTGCTTGCCGATCTCGCGGACGATGGCGGCGGGGTCCTCGCTGCGCGGATCTTCGTTGGTGAACACGGCGAAGTCGGCCCCGATGGCGGCGGCCCGCCCGACGCCGAAGCGCCGGCCGGGGTCGCGTTCACCGGCCGCGCCAATCACGATCATGAGCTTGCCGCGGGTCACGTCGCGGAGCACGTCGAGCACCTTGCGCACCGCTTCGCCGGTGTGGGCATAGTCGACGATCACGTCGAACGGCTGGCCGCACACGATGCGCTCCATGCGGCCGGGGACTCCGGGCGCCGCGGCCAGCCCACGCGCGACGGATGGTAGGTCGATGCCGAGCGCGAGGCCGGCGGCGGCCGCCGCGAGCGCGTTCGAAACGTTGAACAGCGCCGGGAGCTGGATGCTCGTTTCGGCCATGCCCCAGCGCGTCACCAGCCGGAAGTCCGTGCCATCGGCGCGGAGCTGAAGGTTTCGGCCCAGCACATCGGCTTCTCGCGCCTCCAGCCCGAAGCGCACGTGCTCGGCGTGCTTCGTGCGGCTGAGCATTGCATTGGCGGATGGGTCGTCGTCGTTTACCACGGCCACTTTCGTCACGCCCTTGCCCGCCGAATGGTCGAGCGCGTCGAACAGGAGACCCTTCGCCTCGCGGTAGGCTTCGAACGTCTTGTGGAAGTCCAGGTGGTCGCCCGTGATGTTGGTGCAGACGGCGACGTCGTACTCGACGTGGTCCAGCCGGTGGAGCGCAAGCCCGTGACTGGTGGACTCGACGATGGCGTAGTCGCAGCCGGCGTCTGCCATACGCCGCAGCAGGCGCTGGACCTCGGGTGCCTCCGGAGTTGTCATGCGCCCGCTGACGCTGCCGGTCTCGCCGGGGAGATACGTATCGACGGTGCCAAGCCGGCCGGTTTTGCCTCCGCCGGATTCGAGCACGCTGGTGAGGAGGTGTGAAGTGGTCGTCTTCCCATCGGTCCCGGTGACGCCAACGACGGCCATCTCGCGGCCGGGGTGGCCGTAGAACCATGCCGCCGCTTCCGCCATCGCGATGCGCGTATCCTCAACGGCGACGATCGCGGGGCCGGGCGGCAGGCTCTGCCAGGCGGCGGCGTGGTCCCGTTGCACCAGGAGCGCGCCTGCGCCCGCGGCCGTCGCGCCGGCGAGGAAATCGTGGCCATCGGCGGTGAAGCCCGGAATGGCGATGAAGAGTGTCCCCGGCTCGATTCGCCGCGAGTCATGCTCGACACCCGCGACCGTGGCTGTTGCCTCGCCACGCACCAGGGTCGCGCCAGTTGTTTCAGCCAGCAGCGAAGCGATCGTGCGGTCCTCGGTCACGCGGCCACCTCCGGTGTCCGTGCCCATGTCACGGCGAACCCAATGCTACAACAGGCGCCGGTCACACCCGCGGCGGTGCCGCGCTTGCGGCTGCTACGGGAGGAGCGACGGGCGCTTGCCGGTTTCGGCCGGGCCACCTGCGCCCGTCGCCGCGATATACAGGTCGAGGAAGTTCGAGAGCATGCGGGCCGTGGCGCCCCAGATCAGGTCCGGCTCGAATTGGTATGACGGCATGACGAACTCGCGGCCGTTAACCACGCGGCGATCGGGGATGAAGTTCGCCGGCTCCAGCAGGTGCTCGATCGGCACTTCGAGGAGGTAGGCGACCTCGTCGTCGCTGAAGCGCCACTCGTATGGGTAGCGCGCCAGCCACCCAACGTATGGTGTCACGAGGAAGTTGCTGATGGTCTTGATGTCATCGAGCCGGCCCAGCACCTCGACGTCCTCGGGGAGGACGCCAATCTCCTCGTGCGTTTCGCGGAGGGCGGTGGAAAGCAAGTCCGTGTCCTCGGGGTCGGCGCCGCCCCCGGGAAAGCTGATCTGGCCCTTGTGCGCGTCCACCTTGTCGGTGCGCTTCTGGAAAACAATGTGCGCGCGGCCTCCGGACTCGTAGAGCAGCACGAGCACCGCCGCCGGCCACAATGCGGGGTCGCGCTCCAGTGCCTGGGGCTCGTAGCGGGCCAGGGCCTCCCGTAGGCGCTCGCGCATTACATTAACGCCTCCAGGTGGCGCCGCCGCGTTGACTCCCGGATCTCCTCCCAGATCCGCTCTTCGAGCGCGCGTGCGTCATCGCCCGGCGTGTCCTCGATGGCAGCGTGGACCTCGATGAACACCGCGCGCAGCCGGTCGTTGATCGCCTGCATTGTGGAGACACGCAGGTCGGGCGGGGTGCGCGTGCCCGCCGCTTCGCGCGCACGGTCGCTGAGGGCCTCATCCGGCAGGATGGCGGCCGCATCGCGAAGGATCGCCGCGACGGCTTCGTTCTCGCGGTGAAGACGGTCCACAGCGCGGTCGGACTCCTGCGCGAGCACGAACGCGAGCATGCCCGCCATCCCCGCCACCGACTGCCCGAACGGCGTGCGCACTTCCGGCATCAGCTTCACGAGCAGCGCACTCGCCATGCCGTTGAGCACCTTCGGTGCTTCTGGAGTCATTTGTCGCGCCCCAGGGACTTGAGCAGGTTCTCGTCCTCTTTGTTAATCAGCGTATAGGCGACGACTGGCATGATCAGCTCCTGGTTGCGCCCTTCCTGGAACGACTTCGCCCCCGTGAGCCAGATGCCCTGCGCTTTGATGTTACTGAAGACGCTCCACCAGTGGAGCGCCGCCGGGTCGACCGCCAGGCCCGCGGTTTTCTCGTAGATGGCGATTGCGTCCGCCCCGGCAATGATGCCCCCCTTGAGCCCGTCCCGCGCCCACTCCCAGTCCGCCATGAATGACCACGCGACGTCCTCGATAGGGTCGCCGAGGTGGGCCATCTCCCAGTCCACCACCGCGCGGATGCCGCCATCGGTGTGATAGAGGATGTTGCCGACCCGGTAATCGCCGTGGACCACCGAGACCCGCTGAGCGGGCGGCGGCGGGTTGCGCCGGAGCCAGCGGAGGCCGGCGCGCACGGCCGGCTGCGGGTTCAGCTCGTTTTCATCGATGGTGGCTTCCCAGCGGTCGAGTTCGGTGCGCCAGCAGTCATCCGGTGCGGGGGCGGCTGCGATGCGCGCGGCCTCCGTGTCGCGCCAATCGAACGTGTGGATTGCGGCGAGAATTTCGTACATGCGGCGGGCGATCTTCGGCCGGGCTTCGTCGTACCGGGGTTCGAGGATGACTCGCGTGCTCGCCTCGATGTCCGGGATGCGCTCCATGATGAAGAACGGGCTGCCAAGGTGCTCGGCCCCCGTCTCCAGCCAGCGCATGGCAGGTACGGGCACGTCGCTGCCGGCGAAGGTCGAGTAGAACGCGTACTCCGCCTCGCGGTCGGTTTCCAGGAGCGAAGCGGGCGGGTCCTTCCGGAGGATGAACTCCTGCGATTGGCGCCCGGTCGCGGTCTGCCAGACGGCCTTGAACATCCACGTCTCGCGCGAGGCGCCGCCGGGGATGCGCAGCAGGTGCGAAATCTTGAGGTCGCGGCAGTCCGCCAGGCAGGGTTCGAGGTAGCGGGCGAGGAGGGATTCCACCGGCCGGGATCGTGTCCGGAATGGCGGGCCGTGTCAAACGCGCCCGCCTCGAACCATGCTGCTCCGTGCTGGGCTACGACGGAGACGTATACACGGTGGCGTTCACGAACGTACGCGTGGACACGTCCCCACCCAGCGCCAGCAGCGTGCCCTTGGGGACGGCGAGCCTGAATGACGCGCTCTCGCCCGGCCCTAGCAGCGGAACGCCGCCATCGGTCCGGCCGACGCTCAGGATCGATGTCGAGGCGACGAGGCCGACTGTGCCATCCGGCAGGTACATCGCGACGATGATCTCGGTTATCCGGATCGTGTTCGCACTGGTGTTGTTGATCGTCCCGTCCATGCTCAGCAAGAACGGCGACATCGGAATCTCGCCGGTCCTGGGGTCGGGTTCGCCGATTGGGATCGGCTGCGGCCCACCCACGCTGATGACGATGCCGGCAGGGACGGCGGCCGTGGCGGGGTCGGTGTAGCCGGTGACCTCCGCCTGGAGCGTCACGTCGCTGCGCGCGATGGTGGGGAATCCAACCAGGAACGGCGACGTCCCCCCGGCGGGGATGGTGTCGGCGCGGGCGATGGTGGCGCCAGTTGCGAGGACGGCCCCGGAAGGCGAGAGCACCGTGATGCTCACATTCGCGCCGGCAATTGCGTGGTCGAGTCCGTTGCGGACCTCACCGTAGACGGTCAGCGTCTGTCCACCACCCAGGCCATCGATGGTGCTTGCCGAGAGATGCACCGCTACGACCTGGCTTGAGACCTCGCCGGGCGATGGGACGGCCGCTCCGCCGCCGGCGAGCCCCGGCATAACCACCCGGAATGGCAGCGGCGCCGGGTTGGCCGCGGCGGCCGTCATCGACCCCGCGGCAGCGGCGGCTGCAATGAGCAGAGCGATGGCGGGCAGGGACGTCAGAAGAAGCAAGCGGCGAAGCCGCATTGGGGGCTCCTGGGGGAGGGCGGGCACGCCCGGGTTCGGGGCAGAGCCTACGGTCCGCGCCGATGGCAGTCGTTTCCGATGTGCGACAGACGGTTAGGCGCGTTTACCTGCGAACAGTGCCGCGAGGCCCGGGTTATCGAGGACGAACGCCGCGAGCGCGGCGATGGAAAGCGCGACGAACAGTGCTGTCAGCAGCGGGTACGTGGCTCCGCGTCGCGTCCGTCTCATTGGCCCCGCCTGCATCACTCGCGTCACGTTAACTATACGCCACGGAGCCAGAAGCCGGATCCATCAGCTCAGCCGCGGGACAACCTTCTCCGTGAATTGCACGAACGTATCGTGGCTCAGCGGCGCGCAGAGCAGGTACTCGAGTGGCAGTTCTTCGCGCAGTTGCTGCAATTGGTCGATGACCTGCTCCGGCGTCCCCTTGATGATCACGTCGCTGACGTAGCGCTCGATGGGGTCGGCGGGGGCCGCCTGGCCCGAGAGCGTCAACTCCGGCCTGGCGTACGACCCGACGGTCCACTGCGCCCCCGCCCGTGCGACCTCTTCGGCCTCGGCCGCCGTCTTCCCAATGGCCACGAGCCGCGCAATCGGGATCTGCCGCCCTGCGAGCGAAAAACCACTCTCTTCGAGGATCTGGCGATACATGACGCGCTTGGCCGCGATCTCCTTGTGGGTGGCGTGGGGGTCCATGAGGATCGTGTACCCCTTTTCCGCCGCCTTCCGGATCGACTCCGGCGAGGTCGCCGCGAGCCACACAGGCGGGTTCGGTTGCTGCAGGGGCTTCGGGAGGACCTCGATGTCCCGGATCTGCCAGTACTTGCCGTCGTGGTTCACGCGCTCGTGGCGCCACGACGCCTCGACGATTTCGACGCATTCCCGGAAGCGGTCGGAGCTCTCTTCCACGCGCACATCGAAGGCGCGGAACTCGGTGGGGTCGAAGCCGCGCCCCGCTCCCCAGTTCAGGCGGCCGCCGGAGAGGATGTCGAGCAGCGCAAGGTCCTCGGCGAGGCGCAGCGGGTGGTAGAACGCCGCGAGCGTGACGGCCGTGCCGATGCGCAGGTTCTTCGTGCGGGCCGCCACATGCGTACCCATGATCGTGACCGATGGGCACACGCTATAGGTGTTGAAATGGTGCTCCGCGAGCCATACTGCGTCGTACCCGGACTGGTCCATGATGTCGATACGCTCGAATGCGCGCGCGTATACCTGATCGAGGGGGATGCGCCGGGACCAGGAGAAAAACTGGAGTACGCCAAATTTCACGCCACCATCCTCCGGGGCCGGACGATACTCCTTCGCACTCGCGCCGGGAACGCGGCCGATGAGAGCGGCAGGTGCGGGCGCCCGGGAGGGCTTTCTCGGCCCGCTTTTGGCGGCTTCCCCGGCTGCCGCGTAGAATCCCGCGCATGCCAGAACTTCCGCTTGCCGGCATCCGCGTCTGCGACCTGACCTGGATCATCGCGGGCCCGACCGCCACCCGCGTGCTCGCCGATTTCGGCGCGGAAGTGATCCGCGTCGAGCATGGGCAGGCCGCGGACGCCATCCGTTTCGGGCGCCCCGTCGTCGGCGATCAACCGACGCTCAACAACTCCGGGTTCTTCAACTACTTCAACCGCAACAAGAAGAGCATCACGCTCAACGTCCGCCACCCCATGGGCATGGATGTCCTGAAGCGGCTCATCGCCGAGAGCGACGTGCTCGTGGAGAACTTCTCGAGTGGCATCATGGCTTCGTGGGAGCTCGATTGGCCGCAGCTGCACGACCTCAACCCGCGGCTCATCTACTGCTCGGTTTCCGGTTTCGGGCATAGCGGGCGCGACAAGAGCTTCACAACCTGGGGCCCGACGGCGCAGGCCCTCTGCGGCCTCACGTTCACGTCGGGGCTGCCTGGCAAGCCGCCTGCCGGCTGGGGCTACAGCTACATGGACCACACCGCCGGGTACACCGCTGCCGTCGCGATCCTGGCGGCCCTCCGGCACCGCAACCTCAGCGGCGAGGGCCAGCACATCGATATCTCGCAGGTCGAGGCCGGGATCGTCCTCAACGGGCCGGCGGTGCTGGACTATACAGTCAACGGCCGCTCGTGGCGCCGGCCCGGCATGCCGCCCGGGAACCGGGCGTGGGAACCGGCCGTCGCGCCCCACAACACCTACCCCTGCGCCGGCGACGACCGCTGGATCGCGGTCGCAGTGATGAACGACGCCGAGTGGCAGGCGCTCGTGCTCGCGATGGACGAGCCGCCGTGGGCCGCCGACGAGCGCTTCGCCACAAACGCCGGCCGGCTCGCGAACGAAGACGAGCTGGATGAGCGTATCAGCGCCTGGACCAGCGAGTTCACCGACTACGAGGCGATGGAGCTGCTGCAGGCCGCGGGCGTGCGCGCCGGTGTCTGCCAGAAGGCGAGCGACCGCTTCGAACGCGACCCGCAACTCGCCGCACGCGACTGGTGGTCGACGCTTCCGCATGCCGAGCTGGGCGAATCGGACTTCGACGGCGTCGTCCCGAAGCTCTCGCGCACGCCCGGGACGCTTCGGCAGGCCTCGCCGCTGATGGGCGAGCACACGCACGAAGTCCTGCGCGACGTCCTCGGCATGAGCGACGAAGAGATCGTCGAGCACGAGACATCCGGGGTCTTGATGTGAGCGGCCCCCTCGCGGACCTCCGCGTGGTCGAAGTCACGGACGTCCTGGGGCAGCTCGCCGGCAAGCTGCTCGCCGACCTTGGCGCCGACGTGATCAAGGTCGAGCCGCCAACCGGGTCGCAGGCGCGCGCCGTGGGGCCGTTCGTTGGCGATGTCCCCGGTCCGAATCGCTCTCTGAACTTCTGGTACCACAACACGAACAAGCGCTCCGTGGTGCTCGATCTCGCGGCGAGCGAAGCCGGCCGCGCTTCTTTCCGGGGGCTGCTCGTCACGGCCGACGTGCTCATCGAGGACCAGGAACCGGGTGTGCTCGCTGCGTTCGGCCTCGCGCCGGATGCACTCGCCGCGGCGAACCCGCGGCTCATCTCCTGTTCGATTACCCCCTTCGGCCAAACAGGGCCATGGGCGCACCGAAAGTCGTCTGACATGGTCGCGCTGGCACTCGGCGGGCCCATGCAGATGAACGGCTACGACCCGGAGGACGCGCCCGGCGCCCCGCCGATCCGCGGCCACGGCGACCAGGGCTACAACACCGCCTGCCAGTTCGCCGTCCACGGCATCCTCGCCGCGCTTATCGAGCGCGACCGCAGCGGGCTGGGCCAATACATCGACTGTTCGATGCACGAGGCGCTTTCCTGCACCACGGAGGTGGGGATGCCCTACTGGCTGTACAAGCGCCAGGACGTCATCCGCCAGACGGGCCGCCACGCGGCCGCGCACCGCACCGAACCGTGGCTGTTCCACGCACAAGACGGCCGCGATCTGATCCTGTTCGGCGTTGGCCGGGACAA
This sequence comes from Chloroflexota bacterium, assembly GCA_016191435.1. Classification (GTDB taxonomy): domain Bacteria; phylum Chloroflexota; class Dehalococcoidia; order Tepidiformales; family Tepidiformaceae; genus Amarobacillus. Next base: position 324,474 of record JACPOQ010000028.1, read on the forward strand.
CGCGAGCTGGCGAAAGATCAAGGAGTGGTTCCAGGCCGAGGGCTACGGGATGCAGTTCAACGAAGCGCGGTTCGATAGCCCCCAGGCGCGCCAGCCCGGGCGCGGGTCGCCTGAGGCAGCCGAAATCATGGCCGAGATGGCGAAGTTCATCGCCGCGCACGATTCGGAGTATGTGTATCGCTTCGGCCAGGGCATCGACCAGGCCTGGGGCGTGGTCCGCTCGCCCGATGAGACGCTGAACGACCCCCACTGGCACGACCGCGGCCTGTTCGTCGGTACCACCGGAGAGGGCGTCGCAGAGCCGGCGTTGATGCCCGGGGCGCCCTACCTGTTCAGCGCCACGCCGTGGGAGCTGCGGCGGCCGGCGCCAAAGCTCGGGCAGCACACGGCCGAAGTGCTGGCCGAACTCCGGTGAAGCCCGGCGCCTGAAACACGCTCTTCACTCCCGGGTAACGGCTCGTTCATTGAGGTTTGAGACGCTGTCCGTAGTCAGCCGTGGCCCAGACCCACGGCTGGTGACACCGGTGGCACGTCCCTGTCCCCTCCGGGACTGCCGCCTCGCGGAGGGCCGCCCTGCTGTCCCGGCGGCCCTCCGCAAACCTCCCCTGTCCCCGGCATGGCTTCGATCCCACGGCTGAGGAGCAGACGCCGGGGCGGGAGCCCGGAAGCCGCCCGTAGCTCGCCCGGAACCGGCCCTGATGCTAGGATCGCGACGATGCGTCTTCTCCCAGCACCCCGGCGCTGCTGCGCCGGGTTTCTTGCGCCGCGTTGCCGGCCGGCGGGACGCGACTTCAAAGTGAGGCCCCGGCGATGTCCGACGTACTGACCGCCGAGCAGAAGCTCGAGCAACTCTTGGCGATGAAGGCCGCCGCGGCGCTCGGCGGCGGCCAGAAGCGGATCGACGCCCAACATTCCCGCGGAAAGCTGACCGCGCGCGAGCGCATCGAGCTCTTGCTCGACCCCGGCAGCTTCGAAGAGATCGACATGCTGGTGCGCCCGCGCGGACATGCCGGCGCTGAGTCGCCGACCGAGGCGGTCGTTACTGGCTGGGGCAAGGTCGAGGGGCGTCCAATCTACCTGTATTCGTTCGATTTCACCCTCCTCGGGGGGTCGCTCAGCGAAGCCGTGGGCGAAAAGATCCTCAAGGTGATGGACCTCGCGATGATGACCGGCGCCCCGATTGTCGGCATCCAGGACTCGGGCGGCGCGCGCATCCAGGACGGCTCGGAGAGCCTGCGCGGTTTCGGTGAGATCTTCACCATGAACGTGCTCGCGAGCGGCGTTGTCCCCCAGATCACCGTGACCATGGGACCATCGGCGGGGGGCGGCGCCTACAGTCCGGCGCTCACCGACTTCATCTTCGCCACTGAAGGCTCCGGGCAGATGTACATCACGGGTCCGGACGTGATCCGCGCCGTCACCGGCGAGGAGGTCACACACGAGGACCTTGGGGGCGCGCACTCGCTCGCGAGCCGCTCCGGCGTCGCGCACTTCGCCATCGCGGGCGAAGAGGAGACGCTGGCGGAGGTTCGGCGGCTGCTCTCGTTCCTGCCATCGAACAACGCCGAGGATCCACCGGTCGTCTACAGGGGCGATGACCCTGAGCGCCAGGAAGAAGATCTGCTGACGATCGTCCCGCCCGAGGGCAACCGGCCCTACGACGTGCGCGAGATCATCTTCCGCATCGTCGACGATGGCGATTTCATGGAGGTCCACGAGCTCTTCGCGCCCAACATGGTGGTTGGCTTCGCGCGCATGGCTGGACGCACCGTGGGCTTCGTCGCGAACCAGCCGATGGTGCTCGCCGGTGCGATCGATATCAACGGCGCGCGCAAGGCGGCACGGTTCGTGCGCTTCTGCGACTGCTTCAACATCCCCGTGATCACGCTCGTGGACACATCCGGCTACCTTCCCGGGACGAGCCAGGAGTACGGGGGCATCATCACGCACGGCGCCAAGCTGCTGTACGCGTACGCCGAGGCGACGGTGCCGAAGATCACGATCATCGTCCGCAAGTCCGTCGGCGGCGCCTACATCGCGATGGGCTCCAAGCACCTGCGAGGGGACGCCAACTTCGCCTGGCCGATGGGCGAGGTCGCGGTGATGGGCGCGGACGGCGCCGTCAACGTCGTCTACCGCGAGGAGCTTGCATCCGCCGCCGACGCGGCCGGCCGGCGCAAGGACCTCATCGACGAGTACGTAGCGAAGTTCGCGAACCCGTACATCCCGGCGGGTCGCGGCTTCCTCGATGACGTAATCGACCCGCGGATGACGCGCCGCAAGGTGGTCCGGGCGCTGGAGATGCTCCAGAACAAGGCGGACCGCAACCCGCCCAAGAAGCACGGTAATATCCCTCTGTAATGCCCGGCGTGCCGGGCGGAGGCAGCCATGGCGATTTCGATACGGACCATTACCGAAGACGACCTGGAGGCGTTTAGCCGCCAGATGTCGGTGGGCTTCGGGTTCGATTACAGTCCCGATTCGTTGCCCGGCGTCCGCGCGATTCTCGAATTCGACCGGAGCATCTCGGCGTTCGATGGCGACGACATCGTGTCGACGGCGGGGGCGTTTACCTATCGGATGGCGACGCCCGGCGGCGAAGTGCCCACGGCCGGCGTGACCATGGTCACGGTGAAAGCGACGCACCGGCGCAAGGGCATCCTTACGGAGATGATGTGCAGGCAGCTCGCCGACGTGCGCGATCGCGGCGAGCCGATTGCCACGCTCTGGGCTTCGGAGGCGCCTATCTACGGCCGCTTCGGCTACGGCCTGGCCGCGGATTGCGTGGGCATGCGCGTCGAACGCCCGTACGCGGCGCTGGCGCACGGCCCGGCCTCGCCGGGGACGGTGCGCCTGCTGACGCCCGCTGAGGCGCGGGTCGCCCTGCCGCCACTCTGGGAGGCCTATCGAAAAGGGCGCCCAGGGATGATGACGCGGACCCCCGGGTGGTGGGAATCGAGGGTCTTTGCCGACTTGGACTGGCAACGAGCGGGCAAAACCGCAAACCACTACGCGCTCTACGAAGAGGACGGCGTGGCCCACGGCTACGCCCGCTACCGGCTGAAGATGGAACTCGACGATTACCGCGTGCCTCTCAGCACCCTCACCGTGTTCGAATTGTTCGGGCTCACGCCGGCGGCGGAGGCGGGGCTGTGGCGGTTCGTGTTCGGCGTGGACCTGATCCGCACTTTCGAGGCGAAGATCCGCCCTACCGATGACCCCTTGCCGTGGATGCTCGGCGACCAGCGCCGCGTCGCGCGCACGCCGTCGGATTCACTCTGGCTCCGGGTCGTGGACGTGCCGGCGGCATTGGAGGCGCGGCGGTACGGCGGCGAAGGCCGCGTGGTGCTGGATGTCCACGATGCGTTTTGCCAATGGGCCGGCGGCCGGTTCGCGCTGGAAGCCGGGCCCGCAGGCGCCAGGTGCAAACCCACGACGGAGGACGCGGACGTCGCGCTCGGCGTTCATGATCTCGGGGCCATCTACCTCGGCGGTGTGCACCCGAACGTGCTCCGCTGCGCCGGTCGTCTCGCGGGCGGCGAGCGCGAGGTCGCGCTGCTCGGCAGCATGTTTGCCTCGCCGGTCGCGCCGTGGTGCCCGGAGATCTTCTAAGCGCGGGCGATTGACTGGCCAAGCCTTTACGCTTGCGGCGTGCACCTCACCTCGGCAGAGCTCGTCCTTGCGCTCGACCGCATCGGGATCGTCGTGTTTGCGTTCTCGGGCGTGGAGTTGGGCGCCCGCCGGCGTTTCGACCTGTTCGGGCTGCTCGTCATGGGTACAGTCACGGCGACGGGCGGTGGGGCGCTGCGCGACATCGCGCTGGGCCGCGTGCCCTTCGTGCTGGCGCACGCGGACTACGTCGCCTGGGCGCTCGGCGCTTCGGGCGTTGCCATCGTGCTCGCCTGGACGAACCGCACGATTCCGCGGCCGGTGCTTGCGGTGGCCGATGCGGCGGGGCTGGGAGCCTTTGCCGTGGCCGGCGCCCTCGCCGGCATCCAGCGGGAGCTGCCCGTGACTGCGGTCATCCTGCTCGGGATCCTGACAGCGACCGGCGGGGGCGTCATGCGAGACCTCTTCGCCGACCGCGTGCCGCTCGTGCTGCGGACCGAGGTCAACGCGACGGCGGCGGGCCTCGGCGCGCTCGCCACGTGGGCGATCGAGCCGGCCTCGAACGGCGGCGCCGCGCTGGCGGGCGTTGGGGTCACTGCCGTTGTGCGGTTGGCGAGCCTCGCGTTCGATATCCACCTCCCCGTGCCCGGCCGCGAGCCGCCGGAACCATGAAGACTACTTGACCGCCCCGAGCGCCAGATTCGCGCGAATCCGCGGCTCGGTTGACAGCCCTACCCGGCATCCTATGATCGGGCTGGACGCGGCTCCTTGTGACCGCACGATCATGTGGCGTTGGATCGGTTCAGCACGCGCGCGGCGCTGGTTGTATCCTTTCCCTGCCTGCACTGGCCCCGCAGCCGCCTGGCGGTTCGTGGGAGGAGGATGGGATCGCGTGACAACTCTCGAACGGCCACGGACGGTCGGCGAATTAAAGGCAGCAGGCTACCAGGTACTTCCCGTGCGCGAGGAGATGCGCAAGAACCTGATAGCCAAAATCCGGACTGGCGAGGACCTGTTCCCCGGCGTATTCGGGTACGAAGAAACCGTTATCCCGCACATCGTCAACGCCATCCTCGCGGGCCAGGACATCATCTTCCTCGGTGAGCGCGGGCAGGCCAAGTCGCGGATTATCCGCTCGCTGACTTCGCTGCTGGACGAAGAGACCCCGGTGCTCGCCGGCTGCGAGATCCCGGAGAACCCTTTCGCTCCGATCACGCGCATGGGCCGCGACATCATCGAGGCCAAGGGTGACGCGGCGGAACTCGCCTGGCTGGATCGTGACGCCCGCTACGGCGAGAAGCTCGCCACGCCCGACATCACCATCGCCGACCTTATCGGCGAGGTGGACCCGATCAAGGTCGCCGAAGGCAAGTACCTCTCGGATGAGCTGACCATTCACTACGGGCTCATCCCGCGCACCAACCGCGGCATCTTCTGCATCAACGAGCTACCCGACCTCGCCGAGCGCATCCAGGTCGGCCTGCTCAACATCATGGAAGAGCGCGATGTGCAGATCCGCGGCTACCGCATCCGCCTCGCGCTCGATGTCTTCGTGGTCGCGAGCGCCAACCCGGAGGACTACACCAATCGCGGCCGCATCATCACGCCGTTGAAGGACCGTTACGGCGCCCAGGTCCGCACGCACTACCCGACGCGCATTGAGCACGAGATCGACATCATGATGGCGGAGCACCACCCCGGCCCTGCGGATTTCAAGGTCGCCGTGCCGCCATACATGACCGAGGTGATCGCCGAGATCAGCCGGCTTGCTCGCCGTAGCCCCGACGTGAACCAGCGCTCCGGCGTCAGTGTCCGGGCGAGCATTGCGAATTACGAGTCGATGCTCGCGAACGCGCTCCGGCGTGCGATCGTCACCGGCGAGGACACGGTGGTGCCGCGCGTCAGCGACCTCCCATACGTCATCCCGACACTCAGCGGCAAAGTCGAATTCGAAACCGTCGAAGACGGCCGGGAAGACCAGATCATCGACAAGCTCATCCAGGGAGCCGTCGTCGCGGTGTTTAACCGCCACTTCAACGTCGGCGAGCTCGAGCCCGTGGTGAACCGCTTCAAAGCCGGGTTTGCAGCCGAAGTGGGCGACATGACGCCGAGCGAGACGTATGTGCAGTTGGCGGCGCAAGTCGAAGGCTTGAACGCAGCGCTGGAGAAGATCGGGGCCAACGCTTCCCCACCCGAGACGGCCGCCGGGGTCGAGTTCCTGCTCGACGGCCTGCACCTCAACAAACGCCTGAACAAGGACCGGGTAGGAAACAAGACCCAATATCGGGGATGAACTGGACGATCGAGCCATTGCCAGCGTATGGCCCGCTTTTCGAGGGGGCCATCGCCGTGTATGGCGAGGCGTTCATCCAGCCGCCCTACTGTGACCCTGACCGCGGTAAGGACGTGCGCAAGCGTATCCGCGAGATCCACGCGCACCGCGATGAGTACCGTGCGTTCGCCGCGGTAAGGGAAGACGCGACCATCGCGGGGATGATCTACGGGTACCATGGCCGCAAGGGACAATGGTGGCACGAAACCGTCCGCAGACAGCTGCCGCATTCCCTGTACTCGCACTGGCTGGGCGATTGCTACGAGCTCGTCGAGGTTGCGGTCGCGCCACGCTTCCAGGGGCTCGGTATCGGGCGCGCGCTGATCGAGCACCTGCTCTGTAAACGGAAGGAGCGCACCTGCGTCCTCAGCACGCGCACTGACAGCCGCGCCCACGAACTCTACCGCCGCCTGGGGTTCGAAGAGCTGGCACAGATGCCGTTCGTAGAGAACGGCGCCACGTTCTATGTCATGGGAAAGATACTGCGATGACCCCCTGCGCATAAGCAGGAGTATGGCGCGGCGTGGCCGCCGACGGTCAGCTCCTCCGGAGCCAGATGCGGCGGATGACGACTGTCTCGCTGATGGCCACGGGCTGGTCGTCGTCGTTTGCGACCGCGCGGCGACCGTTCGAGCGCGCTGGTTTCCGCACAACGTTCGAAGCGATGGCGCTTCCCGCCTGCCGCGCGGCCTGCCCGGCGAGGTACCGGCCGGCGAGCCCCACACCAATCTGCAGAGCCGTCCCGATCGCAAGGGCGGTCGCCGCCTTCTTCACGGGCGCGGGCAGCCCCGGCCGTACCGGTTCAAGCGCGCGCGACGCCTGTGCCGTGCGCGCCGGCACCGCCGGCCGCAGCGCCACCAGGTACATCCCGCATTGGCGGCAGTAGTTGTCCGTGGCTTCGAACTCGGTGCGGCAATCGGGGCAGGGTTGCGTTTCGCTGCTCATGAACCGGGAGTATAGCCGCCGCCACGGCTAGCGGCCCGCAATTGTTTCAGAGTTTACAAGCACTTCCACGGCGCCCGTGAGGTCCGCCGGCGCTGCCGGCGGCACAGCCAGCGTGCCCGCGGCGATGGCGGCAAGCGTCTCCACGAGAAACGGCCGTTCACGCGCGACGCCGCGGCGGCGAATCTCGCGGAACAGCGGCGTGTCCTGTTCCTCGAACGGCGCTTCCTGCCGGGCGGCCTCCCGGTATGACTCCCACAGCGGCTCTGATTGCTCGTCGAAGATGGGGTAGCGGCAGAAGCTCACCGCCGGGCCGCGGTCCACGTCGCCGGTGACCAGGTTCATCATGCAGCCCGACTCGCGCGACCCACTTCGCATCAGCTCCAGGATCACCTCCTGGTACGCGCCCGTCGGACCGTCGGGCGGCGCGGGGTGATCATTGATGCACGTGAAGCGTGAGAAGAGCGGCTCGGTGGCGATCAGCATGTACCCGAACATCACCCCGAGCGTGAAATCGTGACGCGACAGTTTTTCGGCCACGGCAGCGTCGTATTCCAGCCGCCACGGCTGCAGCGGCTCTCCCGGTTTCGAAAGCTTGCCGCCCCGGGACTTGCGAAACGCGACCGATGAGAGCGTCTCCAGGGCGATACCGTTCGCTTCCACGAGCGCCATCAGCCGGTCCGTCGGCTCCGCCTCGCCGGGGTCGCGATTGACGAACGCGGCGGCGATCTGCACCGGAAGTCCGCGCGCGATGGCGGCGATGGCGTACTCGAGAGCGCCATAGGAGCCGGGGCCGCGCCCGGTCGTGAGCCACGCGATGCGGAGCGGCGCGCTCTCAGCCATCGGTGGGGTTGCCGGCGCTGTATTCGGCTTCGACCTCACGCAGCTGCGCCCGGTCGTCCTCCACGCGGGCCTGGATCGTGCGGACGCGAAGTTCGGCCGTTTCGAGAAGCTCACGAAGGCGGTCGACGATAGCGACGCCTTCTTCGTAGAGTTTCAGCGATTCCTCGAGCGGGAGGTTGCCCTGCTCCAGCTTGCGCGCCTTCTCTTCGAGCACCGCATACAGCTCCTCGAAGGTCCGTTTCTCGGCCATCAACAAACCTCCGCGGAGAACGCGCCATCGGACACGGACACGCGGAGACGGTGCCCTGGCTTCACCTTGCGCACGCTCGCGACCACGCGCTTGCCCTGTGGGTCCTGGACGATGGCATAGCCGCGCTTCAGCGTGGCCATCGGGTCCAGGCTGCTGATGCGAGCGCTGACGTTTTCGAAGCGGGCCCGGTCGGCGCCGCATCGCCGCACCAACCCCGCCTGGAGGTCACGCGCGAGGCGGTCGACGTTGCCGGCGTGCACGCCGGGGCGTGGCGCCGACTGCAGCATCCGGCTCAACAGGCCGTCGACCTGGCTCGCTCCCTCAGCCAGCTGCCGCACCGTCGCGCTGGCCATGCTTCGCTCCAATACGGCCACCGCGCGCTGCAGTTCCCCGAGGTCCGGGGTCGCCCGTTCGGCCGCGGCGCTCGGCGTCGGCGCCCGCAAGTCGGCGACGAGGTCGCTGATCGTCTCGTCCGTCTCGTGGCCGACGCCGGAGACGACCGGTACGGGGAAGCCGAAAATCGCACGTGCGACACGCTCGTCGTTGAACGCCCAGAGGTCTTCGGCCGCGCCGCCGCCGCGCGCCACTATCGCGAGGTCGAGGCCGGGCTCACGGGCCAGCGCGCGCATCGCCGCGACCACCTGCCCGGCTGCCTGCTCGCCCTGCACCATCGCGGGCGAAAGCACGAGCGTTGCCAGCGGCCAGCGGCGCCGCAGCACATTCTGGATGTCCTGGAACGCGGCTCCCGTCGGCGATGTGACGACGCCGACGCGCAATGGGAACCGCGGCAGCGGGCGCTTACGGCCGGGGTCAAACAGTCCTTCGGCGCCAAGCCTCGCTCTCAGCTCGTCGTAGCGTGCGGCGAGGATGCCCACGCCCTCCGGCCGCACGAAATCGCAGATGAACTGCAGTTCGCCTCGTTGGGGGTAGATTGAGACGCGACCGTGTGCCAACACACGGTCCCCTTCTTTCAGCGCCACCCCCGGCATCGAGTCGCGGAATAGCACCGACCGCAGCACGCCGCCGCTGTCCTTCAGCGAGAAGTAGCGATGGCCGCTGGAAGGCCGGCTGTAGTTCGAGACCTCGCCCGCCACCCACAGGTCCGACAGGATCTCGTTCGCTTCGAGGATCTCGCGGAGGAAATTCACCAGTTGGGAGACCGTCAGCGCCTGCATGGCATCCTCACGCGTCTGCGGTGACCGGGTTAGCCAACGCGTTCGATGTAGCTCCCGGAATCGGTGTTGATCTTGATGCGGGCGCCCTCCTCGACGAAGAGCGGCACGTTCACGATCAGGCCCGTCTCCATCTTGGCGGGCTTCGTCCCGCCGGTCGCGGTGTCGCCCTTGAATCCCGGGTCGGTCTCGACGACCGTCAGCTCCACTGAGAGCGGCAGTTCGACGCCGATGACTTCCTCGCCGTAGAGCACGACCTCGCAGATGTCGTTCTCCTTGAGGTACTTGTTGGCATCGCCCACCTTGTCCGCGGAGACGGGGATCTGCTCGAAGTTCTCGGTATTCATGAAGTAGTAGAACTGGTCGTCGCTGTAGAGGTACTGCATCTCGCGGCGCTCGACGCGGGCGCGGGCGAACTTCGTGCCGGCCTGCACGGTGTGCTCGATGATCGAACCGCCGCGCACGTCGCGGAGCTTGATGCGCACCTGGGCTGAGCCGCGGCCGGTCTTGATGTGGTTATAGTCCATGATCGCGTAGAGCTTGCCATCGAGTTCGATGGTGGCACCCTTCTTCAGTTCGCCGGTTGAAATCATGCGCTGTTCTCCTGCGGGACAAACTTCCTGGCGTGGCTGAGGACCTGCGCTTTGCCGCCCGCGAGGACCACGATGTCCTCGATGCGGACGCCGCCCCAGCCCGGGATATAGATGCCGGGTTCGATGGTGAAGACCATCCCTTCCTCCAGCGTATCCTCCGAGCTCGGCCCGAGATAGGGCGCCTCGTGGACCTGCAGGCCGACGCCGTGGCCGAGACCGTGCCCGAACTGCTCGCCGTATCCGGCGTCCGCGATCACGCTCATCGCCAGCTGGTGTGCGTCCTTGCCGGTCATGCCCGGTTCTACGTGTTCGATGGCGTTCTGCTGCGCCTCGAACACGATGTCGTAGATTTCGCGGAAACGCGCGTCGCGCGCGCCGATCACCGTCGTGCGCGTGAGGTCGCTGCAGTAGCCGCGGTACTGGGCGCCCATATCGATGACGATGGGCTGGCCCGCCGTCACCGGCTGTGCGCGAGGCGTGGCGTGCGGCATCGCCCCCCAGGCGCCGCCGGCGACAATGGTGTCGAAACTCAGGCTGTCGGCGCCGCCATCGCGCACGGCGCGTTCGACTGCCGCTGCCAGCTCGCGCTCGGTCTGGCCCGGCTCCAGCGCCGCCTCCACCCGCTCGAAGGCGGCGTCGGCAATGTCGACCGCCTTCTGGATGAACGCCCGTTCCTCCGCGTCCTTCACTCGCCGCAGCTTCTCGACAATTGGCGAAGCCAGCCCGAGCGCCGGTCGCTGCGCCCAGGGCATGGCGTCAACGGCTCGCTGGAGCGCGAGGAATGCCTCGTAGCTGACATCTGCGCCGGACACGCCAATCTTCCGTCCGGGAAGCTCGGCCTCGCGAATGAGCGCCGGCAGCCATTCGCGCTGCGGGCCGGCGGCCTTGAATATTTCGAAGCCAAGCGGCTCCGCTTCGATCTCCCCTTGCTCTACATAACGGAAGTCCAGCGCGAGGAGCGCCCGGTCGCGCGTGACCAGCACCAGGCCCGCCGAGCCCGTGAATCCCGAGACATACTGGCGGTTTTGGGAGTGCTTCCCGAACACGTCGTCCACCGGGCACGAGATCAAGAGCGCATCGAGGCCTTCCTCCGCAAGCGCGGCACGGATGGCTGTCAGACGGTCGGTCATCTTGGGTTGCACTCCATCGCGGGGCGAGTCACGCGTTCGCGGAGAGGTGATCCAGCAGCAGGTTAACGGCGGTAGTGTACCCCGCCCGTCCGAGACCGGTCACCTGCCCGAGGCACACGCCGGCGATCATCGAGGTATGCCGGAAGCCTTCGCGCGCGTGCGTGTTCGAGATGTGGACCTCCACGGCCGGGAGCGCGATCGCCTCGATCGCGTCTCGCAGCGCCACCGACGTATGGGTGAAGGCGCCGGCGTTGATGACCACCCCGTCGGCGAGCTTTCGGTGTTCATGGAGGAAATCGATGAGCGCACCTTCGTGGTTGCTCTGGAAGCAGAGGACGGCCGCACCGCGCGCGTTTGCCGCCGCCGCCACATCCGCCTCGATGTCGAGCAGCGTCGTCGTGCCGTAGACGGCCGGGTTTCGCTCGCCAAGCAGGTTCAGGTTGGGCCCGTGTACCAGCAGGATCGTGCGGTGCTTGCTCACGCGAGAAGTATCGCAGGCGCGGTGCCGGGCGGCGACGCTATGCGCCGGCTGCCTTGCGCCGCCCGGCGCCGAGGGCGTCTTCCGCGATTTTCGTCCATGCTTCGTCGCTCACCTTCGCCTGGCGCGCCTGGCTGACGTGCGTGTAGATCTGCGTGGTGTTGGGCGATGTGTGGCCGAGCAGATCCTGGACTGTGCGCAGCCCGGCGCCGCCATCCAGCAGGTGCGTCGCGAACGAGTGCCGGAGCAGGTGAGGATGGACGTCTTGCAGGATGCCGGCCGCGAGCGCGTGCTGCTTGATCGAGGTCTGCACCGAACGCGCCGTGAGACGCTTCCCGAAGCGGTTGAGGAATAACGCCGGCTCCGGGCCCGAGGAAAGCAACCCGCGCCCGTGCCGGAGATATGCCTCCACTGCCTCGATCGCCGGTCGGCCGAAGAGCACCACGCGCTCCTTCGAGCCTTTGCCCAGTACGATCGCGGCGCCGTCGCCGAGGCTCACGTGTGTCACATCGAGCCCGACAAGCTCCGAGATCCGCAACCCGCCGCCGTAGAGCAGCTCCAGCATCGCGCGGTCCCGGAGCCCTTGCGGCGTGGTGAGGTCCGGCGCGGCCAGCAGGCTTTCGACGACCGGCAGTTCGAGGACCTTCGGCAACCGCTTCGGCCGCTTCGGCAGCGCCACGCCGTACAGCAGGTCGCGCTCGGTGGCCCCTTCGCGCAACAGGTACCGGTAGAAGCCGTGGACCGTGCTGGTCCGGCGCGTGATTGAAGGCGCGACAATCCCCCGCTCCCGCAGCCCCGCGAGGTACGCCCGGAACTGCTGGCGGGTGACCATCAGCGGCTCGACCGGGGCCTGCTCGCACCACGCGAGAAAGTCTCCAATGTCGTTGCGGTAGTTGCGGATGGTGTGGGGCGAGCGGTTGCCCACGGCCGCGAGCTCGCGCAGGTACGCCGCGAGGTAGGCCGGGGCGGTCTTGTGGGCTGCGGTCGCCATAACGGCAGAATAACGTCAAGGTTGCGTGGCGGCGACTGGCGTGGCTTGGGAATACGCGTCGTCCCGCGAGGCCTCGACGCACTCTGTGCCGTACCGCGGTTCGTTGCCATCGACCCGCGTATCGGCGATGGGGACCCGGGAGCCATCGGCCCGCGGCGCCACGACCGGCTCTGGCCCGGGCAGGAACTGCTCGATGCTTGCGAGCTCGGCCGGGGTCAGGCGCGATTCGGCTCTAACATGCGCGGCGTTGCTCCCGGCCGACAATTTGTGCGGCGTTTCGCGCGCCGCCGTCCCCGTCGCCCCTGCGAGGCCTTTCGGCGTGGCGAAGCCTACGGCACCCGGCGCTTCGATTGGTGGCGGCCGGGCCTGTTGCGCGAGCGAACGCGGCAGGCGCCGGAAGTTGCCGGGACGGTTTCGGGTGGTAGCTTGAACGCGCGGCCTGTTGCAGGGACGTTAACGCAACGGCCGCCGGGAGCACGTGTGCATCGCAGTCTGACGCTGTTGGGACTCGGTCTCGTGCTTGCGACCGTGGCCTTGGTTCGGCTCGGCGGGTCTGCCGGCGCCGCGCACGCGGTCACCAACTGCGACACGACGGAGGCGGAGCTCGACGCCCAGGAACAGCAATTCCTCGTCCTCCTGAACCAGGAGCGTGCGTCGCTCGGCGCGGGTCCGCTCGTGGCGGCCCCGATCCTGAACCAAATGGCCGCGTGGAAATCGGCCGATTCGAGCGCGGTTGGCGCCGGGCTTTCGCACACGGATTCACTCGGCCGCGACCCGTTCGTGCGAGCCTCGCAGTGCGGGCTTCCACATTCGGTCGGTGGCGAGAACATCCTCTACGGGACATCGAGCGCGCAGAGCGCGTTCAACCTCTGGAAGTCGTCGCCTCTGCATTATTCCAACATGACCAACCCATCGTGGAAGTCGATCGGCATCGGCCGGCAAGGCAGCGCATGGACGACGGATTTCAGCAGCTACAACGATGCTGGGATCGCCCCGGCGACATCCGGCTCGACGAAGACCGCAACACCCAGCCCGACCCCCACGAAAACGCCCATACCCACCCCCACGCCGCTCGGCGGCCGCGGCTTCGCCATCATCATGCCGGCCGTCTCGAAAGACGATGCGACCAACTGACGTGCAGCGCTAAACGTCCGGCGGCGGCTCAAAGCGGAAGCCCTCTGCTTCGAACAGTGCCGCGGTACGGATTGCCGTGCGATCCTCCAGGTTCGGCGCGATGACCTGGATGCCGACCGGCAGGCCTTCGTTCGTGCGCCCTGCGGGGATCGCCGTCGCTGGGAGGCCGGGGAACGTGGCCACCGCCGGGTAGAACACCTGCAGGTCATACCGCACCTGCCGGCCGTTAATCGGAATCGTCCTTTGCGCGAACGGCGTCTGGTCGTGCTTGAAGGCAGGCCCGATGACGACGGGCGTGAGGATGACATCCCAGTACTGGAAGAACGCGCCCCAGATGCGACGCGACAGCTCGCGCTCGCGCATAAGCTGGAAGTAATCGTTGGCGCTGGCCAGCAGCCCGCGCAGTTTCGCCTCCTTGAAGTCATCGTCGGAGTTGCGGAGGGTCTCGGCGGCGTGCGCGCGCTGTTCGGGAGTCAGGCGTGCCAGGGTGATAGTGTTCAGCAGCGCCCAATAGGACGCGAGCTGCGCGCGGGCATCCCAGCCTTCCGGGGCCACGCGTTGCACCCGCGCCCCACGGAGCGCGGCGATCTCCGCGGCGCGGCCGACCGCAGCCGAGACCGTGTCGTCCACAGGCACGAAGTCAATCGCGGGCAACACAGCCACGCGCATGCCATCGAAGCGCTCGTGGCGCGCCGGGGGGATGCGCAGCTGCCAGCCTTCCTCGCCGGGTTCGGGGCCGGCCAGGATGTCGAGCGCGAGCTCGAGGTCCTCGGCGCTGCGCGCCAGCGGTCCCTGGACGCCCATGACGCCTGCCGGGCTGGGCAGCGATTCCGGCGGGAAGCTGCCACTACGCGGGACAGCGCTATCGGACGGGCGGTGGCCGAACAGTCCGCAGAACGCCGCCGGCACGCGGATCGAGCCGCCGATATCGCTGCCGATCTCCAGCGGCGTCAGGCCCGCCGCGAGTGCGGCCGCCCCGCCGCCGGTGCTCCCGCCGGGCGAACGTTCGCTATCCCAGGGGTTCACGGTCCGCCCGTAGATCTCGTTGTCGGCCTGCCAATCGGCGAGGAACGGCGGGATGTTGGTCTTACCGATGAGGACGCCGCCCGCGGCGAACATGCGCTCCGGCGCCGGGCCGTTCGCGTCCGCCTTGTTGCCGCGCAGGGCGGGGATGCCGGCCGTCCACGGCAGCCCTGCGACCTGGCTCGACTCCTTGAGCGTAATCGGCAAGCCGTGGAGCGCGCCGGGACGGCCGATCGCGTCCAACGCGTCCGCCCGCTCGCGGGACGCCTCCCCATCCTGGACGCAAATGGCGTTCAGCTTCGGGTTGTGCTCGGCCACGCGGCCGAGGTACATGTCTAGCAATTCGCGCGAACTGACTTCGCCGGCGGCCAGCGCCCGGACGAGGTCGCTGGCGCTGGCGAAGGGGTTCGAGAGTGAATTTGCGGACATCCGCCGACCTCCGGGGAGAATGCGTGGCACGCTACGGCACGCCGCGACCGCCGCATAGGCCCTGGCTGACCACGGCGCCGGGAACGCGAAATCCCGCGCACGAATCTCGCGGCGGGAGCATGTGTGGGGAGCGGGGAGGAACCGCTACTTGAAGCGGTAGGTGATGCGGCCTCGAGTGAGGTCGTACGGCGAAAGCTCAACGAGCACCCGGTCGCCGGTCAGGATCTTGATGTAGTTCTTGCGCACCTTGCCGCTGATATGGGCAAGCACGAGGTGGCCATTCGCGAGCTCGACCCGGAAGGTCGCGTTCGGCAGCGGTTGCGTGACAATCCCCTCGACTTCAATCGCGTCTTTTTTTGGCATAGATCCCTCCTCTGGGTAAGTGTAACCGGTAAGCGCCCATTCGGGCGCTCACCGGCCAAACTTTCATGCCGTGCACGGAAGCGACGAGTTACCAGCGGCGGGCGCCGCCACCACCACCGCCGCCACCGTAGCTGCCGCGGCCGCCACCGGTGCGCTCACCGGCGGGCTTGGCAGGGTTGACGGTCAGGGAACGGCCCTGGAGGTCGCTGCCGTTGAGGGCGCGGATTGCGTTGTCCGCCTCGGCCTGGTTGTCCATTTCGACGAAGCCGAAGCCGCGCGAGCGGCCGGTTTCGCGGTCCATGACGACCTGGGCGGAGGTGAGTTTGCCGTGTGCCGAGAACGCTGCCTCAAGGTCGGCGTCCGTGGTGTTAAAGCTGAGGTTGCCTACGTAGATCTTCAAATTGCCTGGTGCCTCTTTCCTTCTCTGGGAGGTGATTGGGGCCGCTATCCTCTAGCGGGGCAGAAGCCAATGACGACTCACAACAGATCAGGATCGATACGCGACGCTGCAATGAGAGGGCCGAGACTTCGCGGCCGGGTCGGAGCGCTGGCAGTGAACCGCCTGGCGGTTTCTGCTCCAGCCCCACCAGCGTAGCACACTCGCCGCAGATCACACGAAAGGCCCGTCTCGCGCCCTGCCCCGGGGCGCCGAAGCCGGAGCGGGCGAGCCTGCGACGGACGCCTGCAGGGCATGCCACCGGGGGATCCGGCAAAAGCGCATTAGGGAAAGCTCGAACTATCTCTTCTCGGGGCCTGTGGTACGGTTGTCGGCGCGGGCTGGTGAACAGCCCGCCGCGTCTTCGGGGCTGAGCCTCCAGGACTGGAGGCTTATGACCCAGGCATTGCTTGCGAACGACTACGCCGACCTCAAGCGGCGAGTCAAGGCGGAGGGACTGCTCGAACCGCAGACCGCCTACTACATCTTCAAGACAGTGTTGGCCCTCAGCACGGTATTGCTCGCGGTCGGCATCGCGCTCGCGGTATCGAACACGTACCTCCTGCTGCTCGACGCGGTTTTTCTCGGGTTCGCCTCGACTCAAATTGCCCTGCTCGGCCACGACGTCGGCCATCGCCAGGCGTTTCGCGGCAAGCGCTCGAACGCGCTCGGTCGCTACTTTTTCGGCAACTTCCTGCTGGGGATCAGCCATTCGTGGTGGAAC
Source organism: Chloroflexota bacterium (assembly GCA_016191435.1). Lineage (GTDB taxonomy): Bacteria > Chloroflexota > Dehalococcoidia > Tepidiformales > Tepidiformaceae > Amarobacillus. The sequence continues at coordinate 340,923 of JACPOQ010000028.1, forward strand.
ACGAAGCACAACCAGCACCACGCGACGCCGAACCACCTCGAAAAAGACCCGGACGTTATCTTCCCGTTCATTGTTTTCGCTGCCGACCAGATTTCGGCGCGGGCGCGCTTCTGGCGGCCGGTGATCGCGCTGCAGGCGTTCGTGTTCGTGACGGTGTTGCCCCTGCAGTCCGCGAACATGCGCATCACCAGCGCGAAGCACCTCGTGGCCTCCGGGTCCAAGAAGCCGTGGCTCCAGGCGGCAGTCATTGCCCTGCACTTCGCGCTCTACGGCGCGCTGCTCTACAGCCTCGGCGGCTGGGGGATCGCGTTGGCGTTCCTCGCGGTCAACCAGGCCGTATTCGGGCTCTACAACAGCTCGGTGTTCGCATCGAACCACAAAGGCATGGCCGTGATCCGCGAGGGCGAGCGGCTGGACTTCCTGCGCGAACAGGTGCTCACCTCCCGCGACATCACCGGCCATCGCTTCACGGATTTTTGGTTCGGTGGGCTCAACTACCAGATCGAGCACCACCTGTTCCCCACGATGCCGCGCAACCGGCTCCCGAAGGCCAAAGTGGTGGTCGAGGCGTTCTGCAACGAGCGCGAGATCCCGTACCACACCACCGGCCTGATCGCGTCGTACCGCGAAGGTTTCGTGCACCTGCACAAGGTCAGTGCGTCCCTTCGCGGCGGCGCCACCGCCGCTGCGACGTAACGGCGGCTCCCATTCTCGCGTAGTCATTGAGGCGCGGGTGGCAGGGCGTTAGCATCCCCCACCATGGCACCACCCCTCCAGCACATCCGCGTCATCGACTTCGGCCAGTACATCGCGGGCCCCCTTGCGGCGATGCTGCTCGCCGACCAGGGCGCGGACGTCATCCGCATCGACCCGCCCGAGGGACCCGTGTGGGACACGCCCGCGAACCGGACATGGAATCGTGGCAAGCGCAGCATCGCTCTCAACCTCAAGGAACCAGGCGATCTCGAAACAGCACGTCGTCTCGCCGAGCGCGCCGATGTGGTCATCGAGAACTTCCGGCCCGGGGTGATGGACTGGCTCGGGCTCGGCCCGGCGGCGGCCCTGGCCGAGAACCCGCGCCTCATCTACTGCTCACTCCCCGGGTTCGCCAGCGACGACGCGCGCGCGGGTGTGGCAGCGTGGGAAGGAGTGGTCGGCGCCGCTACGGGCACGTATCGCGCGCGGCTCGAGGGCGACCGCGCCGGGCGGCCGGTATATACGGCCATCCCGATCTCTTCCTCCTACGCCGCGTTCCTGGCAGCCACAAGCATCGCCGCCGCATTGGTTGCGCGCGATCGCGACGGCCTCGGGCAACGCCTCGAAGTGCCGCTCTACGACGCCACATTCACGGCGATTGGCCTTGTCGGCCAGAAGGTCCACGACCCCTCGCGCGTTCAGCGCCGGGGTGGGCTCGGGTGGGTACGGCAGTACCAGTGCAAGGACGGCCGCTGGGTCCTCTTCCACGCGGCAAACACACGGTTCATCACGCAGTTCGTCCAGGCGGCGGGGGTCGACTGGGCGGCCGACGGGCTGCTCGATCGAAGGCGTTACCTCGAAGAGCAATCGCTGGAGGGACTGCTGGTCGCGCGGATGGAGGCTCTCTTCCTCACCCGCACAGCGCAGGAGTGGGAGGACCTCGTGAACGCGGCCGGCACGCCCACGGCCATCTGCCGGGATTCGGCTGAGTGGCTTCAGCACCCGCATGCGCGGGCTAGCGGGATGGTCATCGAAACGGACGACCCGGTGCTGGGAACGATGTTGCAGCCCGGGGTGACGCCGCGGCTCGCAGCGACATCGCTGACCCCGGCGCCCGCGCCGCTCCTGAACGCCGACGCGGACGCGATCCGGGCCGAGCTCGCAACCGGCTCACCAGCGCTGCCGGCCACCGGCAGGGGTCCCACGAGCGGCGCGGCACCGCTGGCCGGGCTCCGGGTCCTCGACCTCTGCATCATCCTCGCAGGGCCTACCTGCGGCCGCACCCTCGCCGAATTCGGGGCGGACGTCATCAAGATCGATGCACCTGCCCGCGAAGGTGGCGTCGCCTTCCACCACGACGTGAACCGCGGCAAGCGCAGCATCCTCCTGGACCTGAAGACGCCTGCCGGGATCGAGGTCTTCTGGAAACTGGTTGAAGACGCGGATGTCGTCGTGCAGAACTATCGCGCGGGCGTCGTGGAAAAGCTCGGCATCGGCTACGAGGCGGTGCGCAAGCGGAAGCCGGGCATCATTTACGCGTCCCTCAACGCGTACGGCCACGGCGGGCCGTGGGAACATCGCCCCGGCTGGGAGCAACTGGCGCAGGCCGCGACAGGCATGCAGGCGCGGTACGGTGGGGAAGGACGGCCCGTGCTTCAGCCCTTCCCCGTGAACGACTACGGGACTGGCGTCCTGGGGGCCTATGCCGTCCTGCTGGCGTTGCACCAGAAGCGGGCCACGGGCGAGGGTCAGGAAGTCCGCTCGGCGCTCGCCTACACCGCCTGCACCCTGCAGTCCGCGTTTTTCGCGGACTACGAGGGCAAAACCTGGGACGAACCAAACGGCCAGCTGGCACTCGGGTCGTCGTCGCTGCAGCGGCTGTACGAAGCCGCCGACGGCTGGTTTTTCCTCGGCGCCCGGAGCCGTGACATCGGCGGCCTGGGGGAGATCGCCGGGCTCGCGGGAATCGATTCCGTGAGCCCGCGAAAGGTCGACGCATTCCTGGCCGACCGCTTCGCGCTGGCGAGCGTGGCCGAGTGGGTGGAGCGGCTCACAGCCGAGGGGGTCGGCGCCCACGCGGCGCTTTCCGTCGAGGAAGTCATGGAGGACCCGTGGGCGGTGGCGCACGGCTTGAGCCTCACCCGCGAACACGACGGGATGGGCCTCCTCCGTACGAACGGCCCCGGCCAACGCCTCTCGCGCACCCCGGCGATCCCGGGCGCGCCTGCCTCGGTGCCCGGCGCCGATGCGCACTCGGTATTCAGCGAAGCCGGCCTTGCGGCGCAGTTGGAAGCGCTGGTGCAGGCGGGCGTAGTGGCAGTCGAGGCGCCCTGAAGCTCTCTGGGGTATCACCCGTTTCGTTTAGGCCAGGTACATCGAGCCTCTGCGCCCGCCCTTGGGGTCGGTCAGCACGTTCACGACCGCGACGGTTTTCGCCGCGAGCGCCTTCTCCAGGGTCGGCCGGATTTCGGCCGGGTCCGTGACGCGCGCCGAGAAGCCGCCGACCATTTCGCCCATGCGCTCGTAATTCACGGGCAGGAGCGCAGCGATGGGCGGCGAGTCCGGGGCGAACATCCGGTCCTGGATCGAATGGCCGGCGATGCCGCCGTTGTTCGAAATCACGAACACGACGTTCGCGCCGATGCGCGCGGCCGTCTCCACCTCCATTGCGGCGGCGCCGAACGCGTAGTCGCCCACCACCGCGACCGCGGGCCGGTCCGGCTGTGCAAGTTTGGCGCCGACCGCGTAGGGGACGCCGGTGCCCATGCAACCCGTGGTCCCGGAGTTCAGCAGCGCGCGCGGGTTATAGCTCGGCAGCACCGCTCGCGCGACACCCATCGTCAGTTCCGCATCGACGCTCACGTTCACGTCGCGCGGGAGCACGTCGCGAATGTCGCGCAGCAGGCGGTAGTGGTTGATCGGCTGCTCGTTGGAAGCCATCTGCTCGGCGATGGTGGCCTCGTTTTTGGCCGCGTCCGTGCGCAGCGCATCGACCCAGCCCGACTTCTCTGAGGCGAGCGCGCGCCCTTCGAGTGCCGCCACGATCGCCTCGACCCCCAGCGCGCAATCGGCCACCATCCCCTCCTCGACGTCGGCCGCGCTCGTCATCTCCTCGGCAATCAGGTCGACCTGGGCCAGCCGCACGCCGGCGGCGAAGCGGGGCGCGCGTCCGAACTGGAAGATCCAGTTGAACCGCCCACCCACCATGAGCACGGCGTCGGCGCCGGCGAGGGCCGACGAGCGGGCGGCGTTCATGCACATGACATTGTCATCGGCGATGACACCGCGGCCCATCGGCGAGGCGACGTAGGGGATGCCAAGGTTCACGAGCCGAGTGAGCGGCCCCGTGGCATCGCTCCAGGCGGCGCCCTTGCCGACGAGCACAAGCGGCCGTTCAGCCTGCGCGAGCATTGCGGCGATGCGCCCCGCGGCCGCGAGGTCGGGGTGCGGGAGCGAGATCGCCGGCGCCGTCGCGCGCAGCTGGACCCGCTCCTCGTCGATGCGGCGGCGCACAAGGTGGCCGGGGAAGTCGAGATACACCCCACCGGGGCGCCCCCCGAGGGCCTTCCCCAGCGCGAGGTACACAAGCTCGGGGATGCGCTCGGTGCTATCGACCTGGGCGGTCCACTTGCAGCCCGGCCTGGCGAACGCGACCTGGTCGGCTTCCTGGAAGCCACCAAGGCCACGCGAGCGCCCCTCCGCCGAGCCGCCGAGCACGACGAGCGGCATCCCGGACTCCGTCGCGACGTGCAGCCCGGTGATGGTGTTGATCATCCCTGGGCCAGAACCCGCGACCACGACACCGGGCTTCTTCGTGATGTAGCCCCAGGCCGAGGCTGCGAAGCACGCGGACTCCTCGTGGCGGCAGTTCACCACCCTGATGCCTTCGGCCTGCATCCCGGCCATGACTTCGATCATCGGGCCAGCGACGACGCCAAATGCCGTGTCGATCCCCGCGAGCTTCAGTTGTTTGGCCGCGAGCTGGCCACCATTGAGTTCGGTCATGCTTCCTCCGAGTAAAAGGCCGTCGCGGGCCTGCTAGATGATCCCGGCTTGCTTGAGCTTCGAGATGTCGTCCCAGCCGTAGCCCAGGCCGAGGAGGACTTCTTCCGTGTGCTGGCCGTGTTCGGGCGCCGTGAAGCGTGCGCCGACGTCCATCTTGGACATGCGGATGGGCGAGTTCGGAACCCGGATCGGCCCCAGGTTGGGGTGATCGAGCGTGGTGATGTACTCCATCGCCAGCACTTGCGGGTCGCTGGCGACGCCGGCGTAGTCGTGGACCGGGCCGGAAGGGATGTCCGCCGCCTTCAGCAGCGGCAGCCACTCGTCGCGAGGCCGCGCCTGGAAGGCCGAATCGAGTTCGGCGAGCAGCGCGTCGCGGTTGTGCTGGCGGTCGCGGGCCTGTTCGAACATCGGGTTCGTTATCAGGTCCTCGCGGCCGAGGACGTGGCAGAATGCCGGCCACCACTTGGGATCGAGGATCCCGATGGTCAGGTATTTGCCGTCGCCGCACGGGAAGTACGTGAACACCGGGCTGGAGCGCGCCGGGGTGGCGTGCTGGTGTTCGCCGCGGAGGAACCCGGTCAGTTGCAGGCCCTGGAGCGCTATCTGCGAGCCGAGGAGCGATACGTCGACGTGCTGCCCGACCCCCTGCAATTCGCGCGCCACGACGGCCGAGGTGAGCCCGAGGGCGAAAACCATCGCGCCCACCTGGTCTGCGGTGCCGCCCATCAGCGGTTGCGGGGGTTGGTCCGGCCCGCCGCCCTGGTTCGACATAATCCCGCCCATGCCCTGCCCGATGATGTCGAACGAGGGGTCGAAGGCGTTCGGCCCGCGCGGCCCGAATCCGGACGCCGAGCCGGTGATGATCCGCGGGTTAATCGCCGAGAGCGAGTCGTAGTCGAGCCCGAGGCGCTTCATCACGCCCGGCCGGAAGTTGTCGGTGACGATGTCGATGTCGGGGATGAGCTTGTAGACCACCTCGCGTCCCTCGGGGCTTCTCAAATCGAGAGTGATCGAGCGCTTGTTGCGGTTATGCGCTTCGAAGTAGGCGCACCAGCCGTCCGGCTGCAGGCCAAGGGCGCGGCCGAGGTCACCGTGGCGCGGCTCTTCCACCTTAAGCACGTCGGCGCCGAGGTCTGACAACATCACCGTGGCGTACGGCCCCTGCTGGTAACGCGTGAAATCCAGGATGCGAATGCCATCGAGAGGGCGGGCCATTGTGGAACCTCCGGAAAGGCCTGGTAGTGCTGTCCGCCGCGAGCCGGTCCGCCGCCCGTCGCAAGTTGCCACAGTATAGGCAGCCGCGCCGGGCGTTGCTCGCCCCTGGCGGGCGTCGTCGCAGGGCAGTCGGGTAGTATCATGCCGCCCGATCGAACGTTGCCGGCCGCATCGCGGCAACTGCCCGCTGGAGGACCTGGATGGCACGCCTCACACATTCCTACGATTCGGGAGCCGCTGCCGAGCCGCTCTCGGGCGATACCATCGGGCAGGCGCTGGCCCGGACCATCGCGCTCTTCCCGGACTCCGATGCGCTCGTGTCGCGGCACCAGGGCATCCGCAACAGTTACGCCGAGTTCGGACGCGAGGTCGAGCGCGTCGCCCTGGGCTTGCTCGGGCTCGGCATCGAAAAAGGCGACCGCGTGGGCATCTGGGCGCCAACCTGTGCCGAATGGACGTACCTGCAATTCGCCACTGCCCGCGTGGGCGCCATCCTGGTGAACGTGAACCCGGCCTATCGCGCGAACGAAGCTGCATTTGCGTTGGGCCACTCGGGCGTGCGGATGCTTGTCACGGCGAGCAAGTTCAAGACGTCCGACTACCTCGCGATGATCGCCCAGGTGCGCGGCGAACTGCACGCGCTCGAACGGGTGGTAACAATCGACGGCGCAACCGCCGGCGGCGCCAACGACCTCACCTGGAAAGAACTCGTCGCCGCCGGGGCGGCGGTCGCCCCAGGACGGCTGACCGCGCGTGAAGCCACCCTCGACCCGGACGATGCAATCAACATCCAGTACACCAGCGGCACGACGGGCAATCCCAAGGGCGCGACGCTCACGCACCACAACATCCTCAACAACGGGAGAACCGTGGGCCAGGTGCTCGGCTACACGAGCGCAGACCGCATTTGCATACCTGTTCCCCTCTACCACTGTTTCGGCATGGGAATTGGCAATCTCGGTTGCATCACTTCGGGCGCGGCGATGGTTTACCCGGGCGAGTCGTTCGAGCCGCTGGCGGCGCTGCAGGCGATTGCCGAGGAGCGCTGCACAAGCATCTACGGCGTGCCGACGATGTTCATCGCACAGCTCGAACACCCGGAATTTGCGACCTTCGACCTCGCCTCCCTCCGCACCGGGATCATGGCCGGCGCGCCCTGCCCCATCGAGGTGATGAAACGCGTGGTTTCACAGATGCACGCCAGGGACATGTGCATCGCCTATGGCATGACCGAGACTGCGCCATGCTCGACGATGACCCGCCCGGAGGACAGCCTCGAACGGCGCACATCGACGGTCGGCCAGGCGCTGCCATTCGTCGAGTCCAAGATTGTCGATCCGGAGACGGGGCTGGCGGCGCCGGTCGGCACGCCGGGCGAAGTCTGCACGCGCGGGTACCTCGTCATGCGCGGCTACTGGGAGAACCCGACCGCGACCGCCGAAGCCATCGACGAGGCCGGCTGGATGCACACCGGCGACCTCGGCGTGATGGATGGCGACGGGTACGTGAACATCGTCGGGCGCATCAAGGACATGGTTATTCGCGGCGGCGAGAACCTCTTCCCAAAGGAGATCGAGGACGTCATCTTCGAACACCCGGCCGTCGCGAGCGTGCAGGTCATCGGCGTGCCGGATGAGCGCATGGGCGAGGAGCTGATGGCATGGGTCGTGCTGCGCGACGGTGCGGTACTGACGGCGGACGAGATGAGGGACTTTTGCCGCGTGCGCATGGCGCATTTCAAGGTGCCGAAGTACGTGAAGTTCACCGCCGACTTCCCGATGACGGTCACGGGTAAGGTCCAGAAGTTCAAGATGCGGGCCGCCGCCGTCGAGGAACTGGGCCTGGAGAAAGCCGCCGCGGTCCGAACCGCCTGACGATGCAGCTATTTGCTCCCGGCGGCGTGAATCGAGCGGCGTCCCCGTAGTTCGATCGGCCCGTCGCCGAGTCCCGCCACGGGGCTGTCACTGGCCGTCACCGCGTGTGCACCGCCCGGGGCTCACGGGTGGCCGCTATCCGCCCGACAACTTCACTAGAACGTCGCGCGCTCCGGCGAGTGGCAGGTCAGGAAGGTGTGATGGAGCACGGATACGCTGCGTCCGCCGGCAACCTGGCGGTGGCGGAAAGCTACCGCGAACAGCCGGCTTCGCCCCCCCGCGCGGCCCAACAGCAGCTGCGAGGGCTGCCCGCGCTCCCGCCAGCCCCCGATCGCCTCGAAGATCTCGGGCTGCCCGACCGATTCATCGAGGATCTCGCCCTCAAGACGCTCCACCGCATCACGGTGCCGACGCCCATTTCGATCGCGAGCGCGCTCCGCGTGCACCCGGCGATCGTGCGGGAGGCGCTGGATGAGCTGAAGCGCCAGCGCCTCGTGGAGACCACTGCCGCCTCTGGACGGCTCGAATCCGAGTGGCAGTACCGCCTGACCGAAGCCGGCCTGCACGAGGCCGAGAACGCCTTCGCCCGCAGCCGCTACGTCGGGCCCGTGCCCGTGCCAATCGCCGACTACTTCCGGGCGCTCGAACACGATGCCGAAGTCGGCGCCCCGGACCCGGTACGGCTGGCGCGCGCGCTGCAACAGCTGGTGCTGGCGCGCGATGTGGTGGCGAAGGTCTGCCTCGCGCTCACGTCCGGCCGGCCGGCAATGCTCTGGGGCGCTCCCGGCAACGGCAAGACCACCATCCTCGAACTCTGCAGCGAAGCCATCACCGGCGTGACGCTGCTGCCGGTCGCCGTCTACGTCAGTGGCCACATCATCAAGCTCTATGACGACCTCGTGCATGTGGTGGTCGAAAGCGACGACGCGAACGAGGTCACCAGCTCCAGCGACCGCCGCTGGCTCCGCATCCGCCGCCCGTTCGTCTTCGTTGGCGGCGAGCTGCGCCACGAGGACCTCGACCTCGCCTACGACAGCGCTGTCGGCTACCACCAGGCGCCGCCACATCTGAAGGCGCACGGTGGTCTGCTCGCCATCGACGACTTCGGGCGCCAGCAGGTTTCGCCGCACGCGCTCCTCAACCGCTGGATTGCCTCGCTGGAACGCGGCGAAGACACGATGACGCTCGTCACCGGTGAGCGCATCACGTTCCCCTTTCGTTCGACCATCTGCTTCAGCACGAACCTCGAGCCGCGTTCGATGCTGGAAGAGGCGCACCTTCGCCGCATCCCGTACAAGATCCGCATCCCCGAGCCAACGCCGGCGCAGATGTCGGAGATTTTCCGCCGCTTCGCGGAAGCCATGAACGTAGAAGTCGGACCCGGCGGAATCGAGACGGCAGTGGAGATGGTGCATCGCGCCAGCGATGGCAACTCGCGCAGCTGCCACCCCCGCGACGTGCTCCAGCTCATCATCGAGGAGGCGCGCTTTGTGAAGCGTCCAGCCGTCCTCGAGCCCGCCGCCAGCCGCCGTGCTTGCGAAATCTACTTCGCGCAGGACCCGGGCCCGCTCGGGCCAGGCTAGCCGTTATTCGAGCGTCACCTCGTCGCCTTCGCGGACCTCGCCCGCGGTGACGACGACGCCGTAGACGCCCGCCGCGGCCGCGTTCATCTCCGACACCGCGCGCAAAATCTTTGGCGAACCTTTGCTTGTCTGGTGGTCGAGCGTGATCATCACGCAGCGCTTATCCGGCTCGTTAACGGCGATGCGGGCGCTCTCGCCGAGCCGCAGCACGCCGCCAACCCAGGCGTTCTCCACGAACGGAGTGTCGTCGCCCGTATCGATGTAGAAGTTCATGCGGAAGCGCAAGGGGTCATCCGCGGTTTCGCTCTCCTTCGCGATCGCGCGCACCGTGGACAGTGCCAACAGCGACGCAGGCGCAACATCGAACGTGCCGCGGTAGTTCACGAGACAGTTCAGTGGCTTGCCGCCGAGCGCTTCGAGCTCTGCCAGCAGCTCCGGGCTGCCCGCCTCCATCACGGCTCCGGCCGGGGTCTGGACGTCGAACGCGGGGCGCTCGCCGGGCACCATGCGCGCGCTGTACGAAAGGATCGAGGGCGCCTCACGGCCGGTGAACCACGGGAAAACACTCCGCGACCCGGCCTGCACGAACGCGTACATACGGTCGCCGAGGATGCCCTGCAGCGTCAGCGGCGCAACGGCCAGCCGCTCTCCGCCCATCGACTTCACGGGATAGCGGTGGATGCTCGAAATGCGGCCAACGACGGTCATGTTTTGCCCTCCGGTGGCCACTCCACAAGGACGCGACCAGGCCCGGAGCATAGACTACCGCTGAGGCCGGCTCCAGCCGCGACGGCTGTGGATCGGGAGGCCGCGCGCGAGTGGATCACCCGGCCGCCGCCGGATGCGATAATCTCGTCGCAATGGAATCCCCCCGGACCCAATATGCGACGACGAGCGACGGCCACGCCATCGCGTACGCAGTGAACGGCTCCGGTCCGTACCTCGTCGCCGTCCCGGCGCCGCCAGATAACCACATCGAGCTTGAGTGGGCCGACCCGGAACGCCGCGAGAACCTCGAGATGCTTGGGCGCGTCCGGACGGTCGTCCGCTTCGATGGCCGCGGGACGGGCATGTCCGACCGGTCGGCGGACGACTTCTCGCTGGACGCGCGCCGCCGGGACATGGAGGCGGTCATGCGGCGGCTCGGCAACCCGCCTTCGGTGCTCCTGACTGGCACCCACGGCACCCAGCTCGCCGCCGCATACGCGGCGGTGCACCCGGACGAAGTCACGCACATCATCGCGGTCAACCCGTTTCTCGGCGGTGAAGAGTTCATGTCGCGCGAAAAGCTGAAGATGTGGCAGAGCATCCTCGAGACCGACTACACGCTCTTTACTGAAGCCATGGGCGCCGAAATCTTCGGCTGGGGCCAGGAACGTGGACGGCAGTTCGGCGAGTTCTTCCGCCAATGCGTGAGCGCCGAGACGGCGTTGCGCCTTTACGACGCGATGATTGAGGTGAACCTCACGGAAACGCTTGCTGCCGTCGACACGCCGATGCTCGTTATCCGGACGCAGGACTCCGGCTTCTCGGCGCCGCCGGTCGTGCGGCGGTTCGCCGCCGCCGCCCACAACGCGACGCTCGTGTTCAGTGGCGGCCTCCCCACGGATGGCCCAACGCCGGACCTCATGCGGCTTATCGGCGAGTTCCTGGGCGAGGATTGGTCCGTGGCCGAATCGGAAGCGCCGCACCGGGTCCCGGCGCCGGCTCCTGTGCCGGACGTCCAGGCGCTCCGCATCCTGCTGTTCACCGACCTCGAAGGCCACACGGCGATGATGTCGCAGCTCGGGGACCATGGCGGCCGCGAGGTCCTGCGCGAGCACGAGCGGCTGACCCGCGACGCCCTCGCCGCCCACGGCGGGAGCGAGGTGAAGACGCTTGGGGACGGCTTCATGGCGAGCTTCGGTTCGGCCCAGCGCGCGCTCGAGTGCGCGTCGGCGCTGCAACGCGCGGTCAGCAGCTCGGACATCCTCGGCCAGCGGTTGATGCGCATCCGCATCGGCATCAACGCCGGCGAGCCCATCGCCGAAGACGACGACCTCTTCGGGCACTCGGTGATCGCGGCCTCGCGTATCGCCTTGCAGGCGGCCGGTGGCGAAATCCTCGTCGCGAACGTCGTCCGGGAGCTCGTCGCGGGCAAGGGTTTTCTCTTCCACGACCGCGGCCCGCTGGCACTCCGCGGGCTCGACGAGCCCGTCCGCGTCTGGGAGCTCAACTGGCGGTGAGCGCCGCTGTCGGCTTGGGGTTCCGCTGAAGCTCTCCAAGCCAGCAAGCCGGGGCTAATCGCCGCAGCAAGGTTTACAGGCAACCGTTTTGACGCTGTGAGCGTCATGCTTAAGCGCCAATGACAACGGCGGCGCGCGGAGACGTACATGGCGAACGGGCTGCTGATACTCAAGCTAACTCTAGGAGCCTGACTGTTTACTAGGAATCGCCACATGACGGTTCGTGATCGACCTCACCTAAAAGGCCCGAGAAGGCCTCAGTTCATCACAGGTCTGACACTGAGACCCCCGCATTACGAACATAAGCGGGACGTTATGGATTAAACCGACAGGCTCCTAGTGCTGGCGATGTGCATGCTCCCGAGATCGCCGTGAGCTCGACTTGGCGCTCGTCGCCGGTTGAGCTCACGGTCTCATGATTCCTCTTTCTTCACCTTGGACCTACATACGAGCACGGCCAGTCGAAGTCGCGACGTGCAGGCTCAGCAGGCCACGATTAGGCTGAAGGGAGCGTCCATTTCCGCTCCCGCGGTTGAGGACACCGAGACTCCCAGTTGATTGAACCCCAGCTTGAAAGGTGTGGCGAAGCCCTTGCCAGTGAAGGGCGCCTGGTCGTCCCAGACGGCTGCGACCCAGGCGCAGCTGTCGACGCTCCGGTTGAACGCGATACTGTAAAGACCCGTGTAACCAGTGAACTTGCCCGTATACCTGTCGTCGAGCTCTACCTCCGGCGAGGCCGCGACGATCGTCCCGTCAGTGTTCATCCTGACAAAGATGCTGATGCCTGCGGGTCCTTGCGGCCCCGCAGGACCCTGTGCACCAGCGGGGCCTTGCGGCCCGGCAGGACCTCGTTCGCCGGCGGGGCCTTGCGGCCCGGCGGGGCCTTGCGGCCCGGCGGGGCCTTGCGGCCCGGCAGGACCTTGCGGCCCGGCAGGACCTTGTTCGCCGGCGGGGCCTTGCGGCCCGGCGGGACCCGCTGGGCCCTGCGGGCCGGTAATGCTGATGTCTACCGCCCTGAGACTGGCAGGACATGCTTGCGAAGGCTCGACGATGACGACGATGCCGACGCGTCCGGGCGTGTTACATAAGTGTACCTGGCTTGCATCGCCACCGTGAGCGCTCGCGAGACGGGTATCTTCCACGGCGGCGAGGGCCACAACCACGGCTCCCAGCGCTGCGATTGCCAGGACGGCTCGTGCGTGCCTGCCACGCTGCCGCAGGACCTTTAGGAGGCTTGACGCGTAAGTCATGATCGTTCTCTTTCTCCCTGGCCCGGCCGGTCACGGCCCTAACGTGATCGTGCTCGTCCGGCTGACGGTGGCGAGGCGCGGGGTCGAGCCGATGCTGAGCTGCACTTGCAGCGTCTGCGTATTTAGCTTTGGCGCCGGTTGCACGCCTGGCCTGGGGCCTATGGCCGGGTTCGCCGCGAGACCATCGGTCCCCACGCGCGGTATCGGCACCGGCGTGAACGCCACGCTGCCGCGCTGCTCGCCGTTGTTTAGCACCACCCACCCGGCGACCAGCTTCCCGTCGTCCGAGGACTCCACGGCGCGATACAGGCCAGCGTCCCCCTTAGCGGCGGCTGCTGTGAAGTTCAGCTTGCGTCCGTCGGCTAACTGCACCGTCCCTTTCGCGCTGGACTTCGTGAGCTCGGCTTCGAGGGATGCGCTCTCGGCCGTCAGCTTGAGTGAACGCGCCTCCGCTGTGCCCGAGAACCACTGCGACACCTGGTTCCCGTCGCAGACGTATGCTCGGGTCGTCCGGCCGTCTTGCGTGACGGCAATGCCGATAAACGCATCTAGACCCTCAACTTGGCCGACGTAAACGCCGACAAGGCCGTCTGACGTCTCACGGACCGTGGTTTCCCCACTCCCGCCGCCACCGCCACACGCAGCCGCCAGGATGCCCAGTGTTGCGACGAACGCGATCGTTCCAGTCCTCCACATGTCGCCTGCCTCCTCTTCTGCTCGGTGTAATGGGTGCGCCGAAGGAATCGACCATCACGACGGGGTCCTATCGTCCCTTCGCGTAATTGCTGGCGCCGTACCAGTCGACGACCACCGCCGGCTCGTCGCCGACCACCCAGGCGTCGTGACCCTGGGGTAGGGAGGTGACGTCGCCGGGGTGAGCGATGAACTCGGTGCCATCGTCCATGCGGATGGCCAGCCTGCCGCTGAGGTGGTACTGGAAGTGGGGCGCCTCGCAACTGCTGGTCCCGGCTATGGGCTTCACGTCGTTCGACCAGCGCCAGCCCGGCTGGAACACCAGCCGGCCGATCTCGGCCTCACCGATGCGAAGGATCTCGGCCTCGCCGTTTGGAAACGTGCGCGTCTCGTCCGGGCGGCCAAAGCTCTTGTGCTCGGTCTCCTGCATTACGCTCTCTCCTTGTCGTGTGTGAGTGGCCGGCGCAAACTCTAATCTACTAGTAGGTAGATGTCAACGTATTAGTAGATAAGATTCTTGGGGTGCTGTAGGATAGGGACATGCTCAGGACGAAGCGCCCCGCTCCCGACACCGCGCAGCGGATCCTTGAGGTCGCCGAACGGTTGGTCCAAAAGAGGGGGTTCAACGGGTTCAGCTACGCCGATGTCGCCAGGGAGCTGGGTATTACCACCGCCAGTCTCCATTACCACTTCGCGGGCAAGGCACAGTTGGGCGAGGCCCTGCTTGCCCGCTACTCTGAGCGTTTTAGCGAGGCTCTGTCGGTCATCGACGCTCGTCCTGCTGCTGGTCCGGCAAAGCTTGAGGCTTATGCAGAGCTCTATGCGGACGTCCTGAACGGCCAACGCCTCTGCTTGTGCGGCATGCTCGCGGCTGACTACGAGACTCTGCCGAAGGGCATGCGCCAGTCCGTCGTCACGTTCTTCGACGAAAACGAACGCTGGCTGACGAGCATCCTGCAGAAGGGGCGAGAGGACGGAAGCCTCCAGTATGAGGGGTCCGCCGTTGACGCGGCCAGGCTCATCGTGAGCGGGCTGGAGGGAGCGATGCTTGTCACGCGCCCGTACGGGGACATCACTCGATTCAGGGTCGCGGCAAGGGGGCTGCTGGCGAGCCTGACCAGGGCCGGCCGGTCTCAGGCTCCGGCAGACTAAGGTCTTGACACGAAATAACCTTGCACATACACATATATGTGTGAAGTTGAGCAGGCCATCCGCATACGTTACCAAGCGATGGCACCAATGCTGAACGAGCGGCAGCGGCGCTGCTTCGCCGGCAGCGAGGCGTTGGCGCTAGGCCGAGGGACGGGCCTGGCTGCAGGATGTCCGGCGCTTTGATCTCGTGGATGCGCCCGGCGCGGACGGCGGCGATTTCGGCCCAGCCAGGGCGTGACGCGATGCGCGCCAGGTTTGCCTTCTTCCCGCACCAGCTCGCGACGATCAGCTCCGGGTCGGCCGCGATCACGTCCTCTGGCGCGATCACGCGGTCCGTGGCCGCGGCGCCGCGGCGGCCGGCAAAGATGTCCTCGCCGCCACAGCGTTCGATAATCTCGCCGACCCAGGCGATGCCGCTGATGAACGGCTCGTCCCATTCTTCGAAGTAGACACGCGGGCTCCGTGTGAGGCCGGAATTCGCCGCGAAGACCGATTCGAGTTCGCTTCGCAGGTCCACGATGAGCCGCTCGCCGGCTTCCGCCTCCCCGAGGGCGCCGGCGATCATCGCAATGGCCGTGTACGTCTCGTCGAGCGTCCGCTGATTCGTCACCAGCACCTGCGCGCCGCGCCGCACAAGCTCGCGCACGATGTCCGCCTGAAGGTCGGAGAAGCCGAGCACCAAGTCCGGCTCCAGGGCAAGGATGCGTCCCACGTGAGCCGTCTGGAAAGCAGCGACATGCGGCTTCTTACGCGCTTCGGGCGGCCTTACCGCATAGCCACTCACGCCCACCACGCGCTCGTGGCACCCGAGCCTGAACGCGATCTCGGTCGTTTCGGCGGTGAGGCAGACGATGCGCCGTGGACCGTAGCCGGCCACCTCAGGCCTTCTCGACCTCAAAGGTGTACGTCTCGATCACCGGGTTCGCGAGCAGCCGCGAACACATCTGGTCGACCTGCTTCTGCGCTTTATCTTTGTCTTTCGCCGTCAGGCGCACCTGGAAATAGCGGCCGGAGCGCACGCCCTCGACGCCCGAGAAGCCGAGCGACCCGAGGGCGCCGGCGATGGTGTTGCCCTCCGGGTCGTTCACCGTCGGCTTGAGCGCGATGAAGACGCGGGCGAGGTAGCTCTTTTCGTCGCTCATGCTGGCAGGTCCTCTCCTGTGAGCATGCGGTAGGCCTCGAGGTAGCGGGCGGTCGTGGCGGCCGCAACTTCGGGCGGCAGCGTTGGGGCCGGGTCGCCGTCTTTCCAGCCACTGGCGGCCAGCCAGTCGCGGACGGGCTGCTTGTCGAAGCTCGGTTGCGCGCCGCCGGGCCGGTACCCATCGAGCCGCCAGAAGCGGCTGCTATCCGGTGTCAGCACTTCATCGATGAGGATGACCTCTTCGTTCCAGAGCCCGAACTCGAACTTGGTATCGGCGATGATGATGCCGCGTTCGAGGGCGACAGTGTGGGCGTAATGGTAGATCGCGATGGAACGCAGCCGCGCGGCATTCGCGGGCTCCTCCCCGATAAGCGCCTCCAGCTCCTCGAATGTGATGTTCTCGTCGTGGCCGGTATCCGGCTTGGTTGTGGGCGTGAAGATCGGTTCCGCCAGTCGCTGCGATTCTTCGAGTCCTTCGGGCAACCGGATCCCGCAGATCCCGCCGGACTTCTGGTACTCCTTCCACCCGGTACCGGAGAGATAGCCGCGGACGATGCATTCCGCGTCCAGCCGCTTCGCCCTGCGGACGAGCATGCTGCGGCCGTAGTAGCGCTCGTCGAGCGGCAACGGCACGAGCCCGGCGTTCTCCGCCGTGATGAGCGCGAGGAAATGGTTCGGGACGACCTCTTTGATGCGGTCGAACCACCAGGCGGACAGCCGCGACAGCACCTCGCCCTTGCGTGCCACGCCGCCGCCGAGCACGACATCGAACGCGGACACGCGATCGGTCGCGACAATCAGAAGCTTGTCGCCGAGGTCGAAGGTGTCGCGCACTTTGCCGCGATGGATGCGGCCGGGAAGGTCAGTATCGAGCAACAGGTCGTGCATCGTGCCTCGTCCTTAGCTGGAGGTAAAAGAGCGTCGTCGTGGCGCTCACGAAGGCGAGCACCGGGACTAACACCACCGCCTGTGTGAACGTGAACAGGCCATCCTCAATCACCCGCGCAGTCCGTCCGCCCCCGCTAATCCCGCCAAGCGCCCCAACCACGAACACGGGCACGGCCGCCACGAGCGCCATCACCACGAGCACCCCCAGCAGGCGCAGCATATTCGGCGGGAAGATCTGGCGCAGAAGCGAACCGGGCCGCTCCCCGGGCGCACGCGCGTTTTCGAAGAGCGACCAGCTGCGCCGCAGTGCTGCGACAGGCGGGAGCCCCTCGAGAATGAAGACTTCGAGGCTGAGCGCGAGCCGCAACGCCACGAAGGGGATGAGGATGAGCCCCACCATCGAGAACAGCAACGCGATCACGATCGCGACCGGGATAAGCGCGACCACGAGCAGCCCACCCATGCGCGTGAACGCAGGGTCCAACGACTCGGTCAGCGTGCGCGGCTTGCCCGTCGCGACGCCGGCGATGCTGACGGCCGCGGCCGCGCGCGCGACCTGTGCGAACAATCCCTGGAACGCGAGCAGCATCAGCAGCGCGAAAAAATGGCCGGGCGCGAGGCCCGGGTCTGCCAGCAGGTCGCTACTGAGATGGAACGGCTGGTCACCGAAGATTGTGAAGTACAGCACCACACTCGCGATGGAGCTCAGGAGAGCAACCGGAACCTCGACGGCTCCAAACGGGAACATCGTTTCCCGCGGGTGCGAGATGACCATGTCGAGGGCTTGCCGCACAGTGCCCCAGATTGGTATCGGCGGCACTCCCGCGGGGGTGGCCGGGAGTTCTGGCGCCTGCACTTCCATGCTCACAGGCCGAGCCGCTCGAATGTGGCGCCGATATTCGTGAGATAGAAGTCGTAGTCGAAGAGGCCGCGCAGTTCGGCCTCCGGGATGCGCGACGTGACAGCGTTGTCCGCCAGCAACAAGTCGAGGAACGGCGTTCGGCCCTTCCACGACGCCATCGCGTTCCGCTGGACGATCACGTACGCGTCCTGCCGCGGCATCCCTGTCTCGATGAGCGCCAGCAGCACCCGCTGCGAGAATACCAGGCCGTAGGACCGCCCGAGGTTTTCGAGCATGTGGTCCGGATAGACGATGAGGCGGTCCATGATGTCGGTGAACATCGTCAGCATGTAGTCGAGCAGCAGGCACGCGTCGGGGAACACGATGCGTTCGGTCGAAGAGTGGCTGATATCGCGCTCGTGCCAGAGGGCGACGTTCTCCATGGCCGTGACCGCGTAGCCGCGCAACACCCGCGCGAGGCCCGTGACCCGCTCGCACTTTTCCGGGTTGCGCTTGTGGGGCATCGCGCTGGAGCCCGTCTGACCTTCGTCGAACGGCTCCTCGGCCTCGAGCACCTCGGTCTTCTGGAGTGCGCGAATTTCGGTGGCGAACTTCTCCAGCGACGCGCCGATGAGCGCCAGCGTCATGACGAACTGGGCGTGCCGGTCGCGCTGGATGACCTGGGTGCTCGCCGCCTCGATCCCGAGGCCCAGTTCGCGGCAGACAATCTCTTCGAGCGCCGGCGGCACCGAGGCGTGCGTCCCGACGGTGCCGCTGATGGCGCCGACGGCGATAGCTTCGCGGGCAGATTGCAGCCGCGCCTTCGCCCGGCGCATCTCATCGACCCACACGGCCAGCTTCAGCCCGAAGGTCGTTGGTTCGGCGTGCACGCCGTGGGTGCGGCCGGCGCAGAGCGTGTCACGGTGCGCCTTCGCCTGGCGTTCGAGCACGGCGGAAAGGCCGTCGATGTCCCTCAGGAGGAGGTCGGATGCGTCGCGCAGTTGGAGGCCCGTCGCGGTATCCCAGACGTCTGAGCTGGTCAGCCCGAAGTGCACGTAGCGGCCTTCTTCGCCGAGCGATTCGCTTACGGAGCGCAGGAAGGCGGTCACGTCGTGGTGAGTAATGGAGATGTATTCGTTGACCTTCGCGAGGTCGAAGTGGGCATCGCGCTTGATTTTCGCCGCCGCGGCGGGCGGGATCTGCCCGAGTTCCGCCCACGCCTGGCATGCCGCGATTTCGACATCGAGCCAGCGCTGAAACTTGTTCTGCTCGCTCCAGACCGCGGACATCTCGGGCCGTGAATAGCGGGGGATCATGGCTCGTCCGTGGGGCTGCGAAAGCGGTTTGCCGGGCGGCGCCCGGCCCCGCGCCGGCCCACGGGACAATCATACCGTGCCCGCCGCTTTGGGGCAGTCGGCGCGGTGGCTGCATGGCGAACCTGTCATGCGCGGTGAACGCGTGGCGGTGGATCTTCGTCAGACGATGTGCCCGGGGTCGCGGTATTCCTCCCGGACCGGGCTAAACACGTCGATCGCGACGGTGTCCTCCAGCACGTCGACTTCGTGCTCGACACCACCGGGGACGCACCAGCTGTCGCCCGCCGTCATCTCCATCCAGCGGTCGCCGAGGCGGAAGCGGAAGCGGCCGCGCGCGAGATAGCCGGTTTGCTCGTGCGGGTGCGTATGCGGCGGGATGCTACTGCCCTTCGCCAGGTGCAACTCGCAGAGGGTGGTGTGGGCGCCTTCGTTGAGGGTGCGGCGGACCACGCCGGGGAGCATGTCGATGGGGGTTGCTTCGTCGTTCTTCGTCAGGCCGTTCGGCATTGCGGTCACCTCGCCCGGATTATGGCAAAGGTTCGCCCGGCGCGCCCTCGAGCTCCGCGGTGGGGTCGCGGTCCCGCAGCCAGCGCAGGATCGGGAGCGCCAACAGGTCCTTATTGCGCCCGGCCGCCTCTTTCATCGCGATCAGGTCATCGAGCGATGCCACGAGCACCGTGAGGCCGCCTTCAATGGCGAAGGGTTTCGCGTTCATTGCCAGGTCCGAAAACTCGCCGCCGCCGTCGGCCGCGAACATGACATCCAGGCGTCCGAGATCGGTCCGGAAGTTCCAGACTTTGGATGCCGTTAGCCATTCCCCCTGACCGAGATTCAAGACCCTCCCCGAATACAGGACCTCGGCGTGCAACTCCACAAGCGCGGCTGCCAGCCCATCAAGGTTAGTGGGCGCGGGTTTCGGCACCAGGCCGAAGTCGAACGTTGCCAGGTCCGAACCGTGCAATGTCCCGGCAACGCCGCCGATCACGATGAATTCGACACCGTGCTTTGCGAGCATCCGGCAAATGCCTTCGCTGTCGAGTTCGACTTCAGCTTCTCCGGGCATGTGCCCGCCGTGCGTACGCGACCATACCCGTGAAACTCTTCAGCGCGCGCAGGCGCTGTGTTGGAGTCAGGCGGAGAAAATCCTCGAACTGCCACGGGTCGTAGCCGAACTCCATGAGCACGCGGTCGGCCTCGTTTCGCGGGACGCGTGGCTTCGTAGCGGCGGCGATCCAGCCCGCGAGATCCTCGCGCATGTCGATGCCCATGCCGCCATTGTACGCGGTCCCGTGGGCGGCTACAGGCCCGCCGCGATGTCCTTGCGGTAGAACGCGTCGGTGAAGCTGATGCGGCGGACGTTGTCGTAGGCGCGGGTACGCGCCGCCGCGATGGTCGGGCCGCTCGCGACCACCGTCAGCACCCGGCCGCCACTCGTGACGATGCCGCGCGCGTCATCCTTCGTGCCGGCGTGGAACACCTGGACGTCCGGGTCGATGTCTTCGAGCCCGCGGATGATGTACCCAAGCTTGTACGTTGCCGGGTATCCGGCGCTCGCCATGACCACGCCCACCGACGCCTGGTCCGACCAGCGCACGTCAACCTGGTCGAGCTTCCCTTCCGCGGCCGCGCGGCATACTTCGAACAGGTCCGATTCCAACCGCACGATGAGCGCCTGGGTTTCCGGGTCGCCGAAGCGTGCGTTGTATTCGATCACAGACACGCCGTCCTCCGTCACCATGAGGCCCGGGTAGAGCGTGCCGCAGTATGGGGTCCCGGCGGCCGCCATGCCTTCCAGCGTCGGCTCGACGACCTCCCGTTGGACGGCCGCCGCCATCTCCGGCGTCACGCCGGCGCTGGGGCTGTACGCGCCCATGCCGCCCGTGTTCAGGCCGGTGTCGCCATCGCCGGCGCGCTTGTAGTCGCTCGAAAACGGCATCATGACGGCGATCTTGCCATCGCAGAAGGCGTGACAGCTCGTCTCCCAGCCGTACAGGCGCTGTTCGATGAGCACCGTGTCGCCGGCCGAGCCGAAATCCCGCCGCACCATCGCGATATCGAGCGCCTGCAGGGCCTCGTGGCCGTTGTTGCAGACGATCACGCCCTTGCCCGCGGCGAGCCCGCTGGATTTCACCACCACCGGCCGGTCGCCGAGCGATTCCACATACCGGCATGCTTCGCGATAGTCGCTGAACGTCCGTGCCGCCGCCGTGCGGATGCCGTGCGCGACCATGAACTCCTTCGACCACGCTTTGCTCGATTCGAGTCGCGCCGCAGCTTGCGTCGGGCCATAGCAGAGGATGCCCTCCGCGGTCAGGCGGTCAACCAGGCCCAACGGTTGCGGGTCGTCCATGGTCGCGAGGTAGAAATCGATGCGCTGCTCTTTTGCCGCTTTGACCAGCCCCTCGATGTCTTTCGGCTGCACAGCCAGGTTCGTCCCGAGGCGGCTGGTGCCGGCGTTCCCCGGAGCAATGAACAGCTCGTCGACGAGCGGGCTCTGGCGCAGCTTCCAGGCCACGGCGTGCTCGCGCGCACCCATCCCCACCAGCAACACTCGGTGTCCCATCAGCGTTCCGCCCGCTTAAGGCGCTGGCCGACGGCACGGGCCGTCGTCATTCCCACTCGATCGTCCCCGGTGGCTTGCTCGTGATGTCGTAGACGACCCGGTTGATGCCGTGGACCTCGTTCACGATGCGGTTGGACATCCGCCCGAGCAGTTCGTGCGGCAGCCGCGCCCAGTCGGCGGTCATGGCGTCGTCGGCGACCACCGCGCGGATGGCGACGGCATAGCCGTACGTCCGGAAGTCGCCCATCACGCCGACCGTCTTCGTGTCGGTGAGGACGGCGAAGCTCTGCCAGAGGTCGCGGTAGAGCCCGGCGTTCCGCACTTCTTGCATGACGATGAGGTCCGCGCCGCGGAGCATATCGAGCCGTTCACGGGTCACGTCGCCCATAACGCGGATGGCGAGGCCGGGGCCGGGGAAGGGGTGCCGCCAGACCATTTCCTCGGGCAGCCCGAGCGCCTCGCCGATGCGCCGGACCTCGTCCTTGAACAGCAACCGCAACGGCTCCACGAGCTCCATTTTCATATCCGGAGGCAGGCCGCCCACGTTGTGGTGCGTCTTAATCTTCGCCGAGCCCCTGCCGGCGGAGGCACTCTCGATGACATCGGGATAAACGGTGCCCTGGCAGAGGAAGCGCGCATCCTCGATGCGCCGCGCCTCGCGCTCGAAGAGCCGCACGAAGGTGTTGCCAATCCGCACGCGCTTCGTCTCGGGATTCGTGACCTCCGCCAGGGCCGCAAGGAACTCCTCTTCGGCTTCGATGTGGACGAGGTGCATCTTCATGTTGCGCGTGAACGCCTCGACCACTTCCTCCGCTTCGCCCGCCCGCAGCAGCCCGTTATCGACGAAGATGCACGTCAGCTGGTCGCCGATGGCGCGATGCACGAGGGCCGCAGCCACGGCGCTATCCACGCCGCCCGAGAGCCCGCAGATGACCTTCCCCGCGCCAACTTGCGCCCGGATCGCGTCGACGGTTTCATCGATGAAGTTCCCGGCCGTCCAACTTCCATCGCAACGGCAGACAGTGATCGCGAAGTTGCGCAGGATCTCCTTGCCCCGCGGCGTATGCACAACCTCGGGGTGGAACTGCAGGCCATAGTAGCCGCGTTCGACATCGGCCATGACGGCCACGGGCGAGTTCCCCGAGCGCGCGATGGATTGGAACCCGGGGGGCAACGTCTCGATCCGGTCGCCGTGGCTCATCCAGACGTCGAAGTCATTGGGCAGGCCCGCCAGCAACGGCGAGTCCAGCGTGCGCGTTACGGATGCCGGCCCGTACTCGCGTTCGGCGCCCGGCGCGACGTGGCCGCCCAGTTGGTACGCAAACAGTTGCATCCCGTAGCAGATGCCGAGGACCGGCGCGCCGCTATCGAACACCCACGCGGGCGCCTGGGGCGCATCGGGCTCGTACACGCTGTTCGGCCCGCCCGAAAGGATGATGCCGTGGAGGTCCATCGCTTCGATGCGCTCGCGTGGGGTATCCCAGGGGAGCAGCTCGCAGAAGATGTTGAGTTCGCGGATGCGCCGCGCGATGAGCATGCTGTACTGCGCGCCGAAATCGAGCACGACGATGGTCTGGTGTCTGATGGCGGCGGCGGTGGCGTCGGCGGCAGGTGGTGTAGTCAGGGTATCCGGCATCGTACTCTTCGCGGGCATAGATGACGGTATCAAGATCTGTATAGATAGGTCAACGATTTGCTCATGAGGGCTCGCGCGGTTCGACCGCGACGGGTGCGCCCGTATACTGGAGCGGTATCCCGCCGCTGGAGTTCACCGTGATTGTGGCATTCGGCGCCGACCATGCCGGGTTCGAGCTCAAGGAGCACCTGATCGAGACGGCGCGGCAGCTCGGCCACCACGTCATCGATTTCGGCACACATGGCACGGAGAGCGTCGACTACCCCGATTTCGGCGAGGCGGTCGCGCGGGCCGTTGTCGCGCGGCAGGCCGATACGGGGGTGGTTATCTGCAGTAACGGCGTCGGGATCAGCATCACGGCGAACAAGGTGCCGGGCATCCGCTGCGCGCTCTGCCATTCCAGCTGGGGGGCCGCCCGCGCGCGCCAGCACGCGAACGCGAACATGCTCGCGCTGGGGGCCTGGGAGATTGGCCGCGGCGTCGCCAGCGACGTCCTGGCTTCGTTCCTCGCGGCGGAATTCGAGGGCGGGCGGCACGAACGGCGGGTCGCCAAGGTCATGGACGTGGAGCGTAGGGGCATCGCCGCCGAGGCGACGACCGTATGAGCCTGGCGCCGATCGGCAAGAAGACCGTGCGCGATATCGATGTGTCCCTCAAGCGCGTCCTCGTCCGGGCCGACCTGAACGTCCCGCTGGACCACGGAGCCATCTCCGACGACACCCGCATCCGCGAATCGCTGCCGACTATCAAGTACCTCCAGGAGCAGCAAGCGACGGTCGTCGTCTGCTCCCACCTCGGGCGGCCGAAGGGCCACGACGATTCGCTGTCGCTTTCGCCCGTCGCGGGGCGCATGGGCAACCTCCTGGGGCAAGAGGTCTTCTTCGCCGAGGACTGCGTCGGTCCCGCCGCGGAGACGGCGGTCCGCTCTGCGGATTCCGGCCGAGTCGTCCTGCTGGAGAACTTGCGCTTCCACGCGGAGGAGGAGGCCAACGACCCCGAGTTTGCGGGGGCACTGGCTTCCCTCGCCGATGTCTACGTGGACGACGCGTTCGGCTCGGCGCACCGCGCGCACGCCTCGACGGAGGGCGTCACACACTTCCTCCCGGCCGTGGCGGGCTTCCTGATGGAAAAGGAAGTGGCATACCTGAGCGCGCTCGTCGCGGACCCTCCGAGGCCATTCGCGGCGGTCATTGGTGGTGCAAAGGTGAGCACGAAAATTGCCGCGATTGAACACCTCCTTCCAAAGCTGGACATCCTTGTCCTTGGTGGCGGCATGGCGAACACGTTCCTCAAGGCGACCGGTATCGATGTGCGCATGTCGATCGTCGAGGACGCGCAGGTTGAGATCGCGGGGCGCATCCTCGATCGCGCCCGTGAGCGCGGCGTCGAAGTGCACCTGCCGAAGGATGTCGTCGCGGCCGAGCGATTTGCCGCCGACGCCGGCAGCAGGACGGTGCTCGTGGGAAAGGTCCCTCGCGGCTACATGATTCTCGATGTCGGCCCCGAAAGCCTGGCCGAGGCACGCAAAGCGCTGTCGAGGGCGAAGGCCGTCGTCTGGAACGGACCGATGGGCGTGTTCGAAATGGACAAGTTCGCCGCCGGCTCCTTCGGCATGGCGCGGCTCATTGCGGGGCTCGATGCCACAACGGTGGTTGGCGGTGGCGAGACGGCCGAGGTGGTCGCGCAGCTCGGCCTGCAAGGCCAGTTCAGTCACGTTTCGACCGGCGGCGGCGCTTCGCTGGAGATGCTCGAAGGCAAAGAGCTCCCGGGCGTGGCCGCCTTGATGGACGCCTGACGATGCTTTTCGCCTTCCGTGGCATCCGCATGTTCCAGGTGGTGTTGGCGGTCGTGACGCTCGCTGCCGGCGTGGGCGGCACGTTCGCGGCCAAGGGCTACGCCGATAACCGCACCCTGCCACTCCTGTTTGTCGCCATCATCCTTGGCGGGATCTTCCTCTGGTGCTTCACCACCACGTTGCGAGCACCCACGTCGTACGTCGCGGTCGCGCCCGAACGGACACGGTTTCGCTTCGCCGGCTTCCTCGACACAGTCGTCGATAACCGCGACATCGAAGGCGTCCGCATCGTGCACCGCAACATCCTGGGCGGCATGGGCGTGCGCACGAACTTCGCAGGCGATGTCGCGCTCGTCAGCACCTGGGGCGACGTGGCGGAGGTGACGCTGCGCCGCCCGCTGCGTGTGTGGCTCATCCCCAGGCTCATCCCCGTGCGCGCGACGCGCCTGCAACTGAGCATTCGCAACCCACAGAAGCTCGTCGAGCGATTCGGCGAGCCAAAACCCCAGCGGCCCCAGCCGGCCGCGCCGCACCCAAAGATGAAACGACGTGGATCTCGACCTCGCTAGGCGCCTTTCCCAGCCGAACACCACCAAGATCATCCTGTGCGTGCTCGATGGCCTTGGCGGCCTCGCGCGCGCCGAGACGCTCCGCAGCGAGCTCGAACAGGCCCAGCTCTCGAACCTCGACCGCCTGGCTGTGAAGTCGGAAGTCGGGCTGACCGTGCCGGTGGGCGCGGGGATTACCCCGGGCAGCGGGCCCGGCCACCTCGCCCTGTTCGGCTACGACCCCTACCGCTTCGACATCGGGCGTGGCGTCCTCGAAGCCACCGGCATCGATTTCGACCTCGGGCCCGATGACGTGGCAGCCCGCGGGAACTTCTGCACGCTCGACGCCAGGGGCGACATTAGCGATCGGCGTGCCGGCCGAATCGCGACCGAGATCTCCAGCCAGCTCGTCCAGCGCTTGAAAACCATCGAAGTCGAAGGCGTGCAGCTGTTCGTCGAGCCCGTGCGGGACCACCGCTTCGTGCTCGTCCTCCGGGGCAAGGACCTCGGCGATGCCGTGACCACCACCGACCCGCAGCGCACCGGGCTGCCGCCGCTGCAGGCGACTGCGAAGAGTAAGGAGTCGCAGCGGACGGCGGCGATCGTGAACGAGTTCGTCGCGCGCGCGCATGAGCTGCTCAAGGACCAGCCGCAGGCGAACGGGCTCACGCTGCGCGGGTTCGCGAAATACCCCGCGTTGCCGCAATTCCCGGACACATGGGGGCTGCGCGCCGCTGCGCTCGCGGTCTACCCGATGTACCGGGGTCTCGCCAAGATCGCCGGGATGACCCCGCTCGCCTGCCCGGGCGGCATGCCCGAGCAGCTCCAGGTCATCCGCGACCGCTGGGACGATTTCGACTACTTCTTCGTGCACTACAAGAAGACCGACGCCGCCGGCGAGGACGGCGACTTCGAGCGCAAGTGTCATGCGCTCCAGGAGTTCGACGGTCATGTCCCCGACCTGATGGCGCTCGGCGCCGATGTGCTCATGATCGCGGGCGACCATTCGACCCCGGCGCTGATGGCGGCCCACTCGTGGCACCCGGTGCCATTCCTGCTGCATTCGAAGTACATCCGCGAAGGGAACACGCAGCATTTCAACGAACAGGAGTGCCTGAACGGCAGCCTCGGGATCTTCCCCGCCGTCGATGTCATGCCGCTGGCGATGGCCCACGCGATGCGCCTGCAAAAGTACGGGGCCTGAAG
Source organism: Chloroflexota bacterium (assembly GCA_016191435.1). Classification (GTDB taxonomy): domain Bacteria; phylum Chloroflexota; class Dehalococcoidia; order Tepidiformales; family Tepidiformaceae; genus Amarobacillus. The sequence goes on from JACPOQ010000028.1 coordinate 367,550, forward strand.
ATGCGCACGCCATTTGTCGCCGGGAACTGGAAGATGAACACCACGGAGGCGGAAGCAGTCGAGCTCGCGCGTGGCGTAGCCGCGAGGGCAGGGCAATCGGCGGCCGACGTCGCTGTCTGCGTGCCCTTCCCGCACCTGGCGGCCGTCCGCGAGGCACTTCGGGGCTCGCGCGTGGCCGTGGGCGCGCAGGACGTCTACTGGGAGGCGAAGGGCGCCTTCACCGGGGAAGTCAGCGTCGCGATGCTCGCCGATTACTGCCGCTACGTCATCATTGGGCACAGCGAACGGCGCCAGTTTTTCGGCGAATCCGATGAGTGGGTGAATCGCAAGCTCGCAGCGCTGCTCGCGAGCCCACTTGATCCAATCGTCTGTGTGGGCGAACTGCTCGAAGAGCGTCAACAGGGCCGCACCAATGCCGTGCTCGAGCGGCAGCTTCTCGGCGGTTTTCGCGGCGCCACGCTTGGCCCGCGCATCACCGTCGCCTACGAGCCGGTCTGGGCCATCGGCACGGGCGAGACGGCAACGCCCGCCCAGGCGCAGGAGGCCTGCCTCTTCATCCGTACGTTCTTGCGCGAAATGGGTGGCCCGGCGGCCGATGAGATGCGCATCCAGTACGGCGGCAGCGTCACCCCCGCGAACGCGGCCGAACTCCTCGGACAGCTCGACATCGATGGCGCGCTTGTGGGTGGGGCATCGCTGAAGGCGGACCAGTTCGCGGCGGTCATCGCCGCGGCGGCGCGGTAATGCTGCGGCGGCTGGTTGCCATCGTTGGCCCGACCGCCTCGGGGAAGAGCGGGATCGCATTGGACCTGGCCCTCCGCCTTGGCGGCGACATCGTCAACGCCGACAGCCGGCAGGTCTACCGTGGCATGGACATCGGCACGGCCAAGCCGACTGCGAAGGAGCGACGGGCGGTCCGCCATCACCTCTTCGACATCGCCGACCCCCGCGACCGGTACAGCCTGGCGCTGTTCCAGCGTGATGCGCGCGCAGCGCTGGAAGCGACCTGGGAGCGCGACGCCTTCGCGTGGTTGGTCGGCGGGACCGGGCAATACGTCTGGGCCCTGTTGGAGGACTGGCACGTGCCCGAAGTGGCCCCAAATCCGGTCCTCCGCGAGGAGCTTGCGGCCGTCGCCGCCACTGCGGGGTCAGGGACACTGCACGCCCGCCTCGCCACCATCGATCCGCTCGCCGCCGCACGCATCGATGCGCGGAACGTCCGCCGCGTCATCCGGGCCATCGAGGTGTTCGCGGAGACGGGCACCCCCATCAGCGCCTGGCAGACCAAAGGCAACCCGGACTTCGAATACCTCCTTTTCGGCATCGAAGTGGACCGCGAAGAACTCGAAGCCCGGATCGCGCGGCGCGTGGACGAGATGGTCGCCGCCGGGCTCGTGGACGAAGTCCGCCGCCTCCTCGCGGCCGGCGTTCCCGCGGAGGCGCCCGCGATGTCGTCGATCGGCTACGGCGAAATCGTGCGCCATCTGCGTGGCGAGCTGACGCTTGAAGCTGCGGTCGAAGAGACGAAGCGCGCGACGCGCCAGCTCGTGCGGCGCCAGAACCAGTGGTTTCGCCGCGACGACCCACGGATCACCTGGGTCCGCGACGCGGACGGCATCGAAATGCAGGCTAATATCTTCACGGGCGCGTGCACGAACACTATCCGCGGCGCGCGCCGGTAGCGCCCTGCGCCCGTGGGCATGACCCTCGGCACGGTCGCGCCTGTATACTCGCCCGCAACCCCACCTGGAGGCCCGTCGTGGCGAAGGCAAGCAGCAGTTTCTTTGGGCCTTCGGACCGCGCGCTCGAATTCGGGGCGAAGTACGGTGAGGTGCTGGCACGCTGGGGCGAGCTCTTCGCCGCCGCGAGCACGCTTGTGAAAACGAACGTCGAACTCGGTCAGCTGACGGCCGATGGCGCGAAGGAGTTCGATGCGTGGCTGAAGCAGACCGCCAACGCACCGTGGAACCTGCTCAACCCGGACATGCTGCAGCGTTTCATGCAGGGCATCGGCGGCACGAAGCCCGGGGCCTGACTACTCCACGCGCTCCCGGTACTGGATCGCTTCGGCGACGTGCGCCTGCCCCACGCGGTCGTGGCGCCCGAGGTCCGCGATGGTGCGCGCCAGCTTCAGCAGCCGGTGGAACGCCCGCGCCGAGAGGTCCAACTGTTTCACGGCCAGCCGGAGCAAGTCCGACGCCGCCGGGTCCAGGATTTCCTGGACGTGCTCCCGCACCTGCTGCGGGTTCATCTCGGCGTTCAGGCGCGAGGGGCCGGCGCCGCTCGCCGCGAACCGCGCGTGCTGGACCTCGCGTGCCTGCGCCACCCGCTCGGCGACCGCGATCGACGGCTCCGCCCGCACGCCTGAGGCCAGCTTTTCGTACTCAACCCGCGGCACATCGACGAACAGGTCGATGCGGTCCAGCAGCGGCCCCGAGATGCGCCGCTGATAGCGCGACACGACCTGGGGCGGGCAGACGCAATCGCGCGACGGGTCGTTGTAGTACCCGCACGGGCATGGGTTGAGCGCGCCGACGAGCGCGAAGTTGGCGGGGAACGTCACGGAGTGCTTCGCACGACTGATCGTGACGATGCGGTCCTCCAGCGGCTGGCGAAGCACTTCGAGGACGCGGGGGTCGAACTCCGGCAGCTCATCGAGGAAGAGGATGCCGCGGTTCGCGAGCGTGATTTCGCCGGGGCGCGGCGTGGACCCGCCACCGACAAGGCCAGCGTTCGAGATCGTGTGGTGCGGCGCCCTGAACGGCCGCGTCGTCACCAGCCCGGCGCCCGAAGCCAGCAGGCCGGCGACGCTGTAGATGCGCGTGACCTCCATCGCCTCGTCGGGCGTCATCGGCGGGAGGATCGACGGCAGGGCGCGCGCGAGGAGCGTCTTGCCGCTGCCCGGCGGCCCGCGCATGACCAGGTTGTGGCCACCGGCCGCCGCCACCTCGAGCGCGCGTTTCACGTGCTCCTGACCCATGATTTCGGAGAAGTCCGTGACCTGCGGGCCGGGCGGGGGCGCTGACGGCGGCGGCGTGCGCATCGGCGCGATGGGTAGCGCACCCAGCAGGTGGGCGGCCAGTTCCTTCAGCGTCCCCACCGGATGGACGTTGACACCTTCCACAAGGGCCGCTTCGCCGGCGTTCGCCGTTGGCACGAAAATCCGCTTCAGCCCCCGGTCCTTCGCGAGCGCCACCATCGGCAGCGTCCCACGGACCGGGCGCACGTCGCCGGTCAGGGCGAGCTCGCCGATGAACGCGGCGTCGCTGATGTCGGCGACCACCTGTCCGGTCGCCAGCAGCATCCCGATGGCGATGGGCAGGTCGTAGGCCGGCCCCTCCTTGCGGAGGTCGGCCGGGGCGAGGTTCACGATGATCCGCTGGTTGAACGGCCACGTAAGGCCGCTGTTCTTGATTGCCGAACGGACGCGCTCCTTCGATTCCTGCACCGCTGCGTCCGGGAGCCCGACGAGAAACATCTTCGGCTCGCCCCGTGCAATGTCGACTTCCACTTCGACCAACTCGCCATCGAGGCCGATCACCGCACAACTCAGCACACGAGCAAGCATCGGCGCGATTGTCCGCGCCGGGATGATTCCGAGTCAAACTCCGTCGGCATCGTTGCGGTAGACTCTCGCCCATGGCAGGCAGATTGGCGGACCGCGTTGCGTTCGTTACCGCTGTGGGCGACCTCCCGGGAGACGCGCTCGTGCGAGGGCTGGCGGCGAAGGGCGCACTCGTAGTCGCGAATCACCTGAAGCCCGAGGTCGCAGCGCGTGCGGCGGGCCTGGCTGAGCAGCGCGGCAGCCGCGGGCTTGCCGTCTCGGCCAACCTCCTCGACCGCAATTCCGTGGAGGATGCGGTTGCGGCCGCCATCGCGCGCTTCGGGCGCGTCGATGTGCTCGTCGCCAACGCAACGTGGTTCATCCCCAACGACCCTTTCGCGAGCGGCGAGGCAGAATGGACGCGGATCGTGGAACGGAACCTGCGGGCGCAAATCCACGCGGTGGAGGCAGTCATCCCGCACATGCGCGCTCGCGGCTACGGGAAGCTCGTCATCATGGCCAGCGTCGCGGGCCAGATGGGGATGCCGGGGTACACCTACTATTGTGCGGCGAAGGCGGGCGAAATCGGCTACATGCGGGCGCTCGCTCGTGAACTCGGGCCGTTCGGCATCCGCGTCAACGCCATCGCCCCGGGCGGGGTGGACCTCTTCAACTACGACGAAGCAACGAAGGCACGCATCGCGACCCAACTCCCAGTCGGCCGCACCGGCACGGTGGACGAGCTCGCAGCGATGACGGTGTACTTCGCCTCGGAGGAAAGCGACTTCGTCACGGGCCAGGTCCTGCGCCTCGACGGCGGCCTCATCAATGCGTGATCGCGCCTATGCTGCGCGCTCGGGCCACCACTCGACGAGGACCGCGACGCCCAGAGACCCCGCGTGCGCCGGGGCGTTTGGGAGCACGCTGTCGCCCGCTACGGCCGGGATGACTTCGTACCCCAACCTCCGGAGGATCGCGGCGCGCGCGTTCGCGCGATCCACATCATGGCGGTCAATGACGGCCGAAGCCTCGAGCGCCACGAATCGCTCACCGGTCTCACCCGGATGGTTAGTGACTCCCTTGAGGAGCACATCCAGTCCGGTTAAGTCGGCCCAGTCCGCATCGGAAAGCAGGCCCGCGGCGTCCGCCTCGCGCACCCGCGGCAAATCGGCTGGTACGACCACGCGAGCGCGGCGAATCTTGCGTCCGAGGTAACTGGCGAGCCGTTCGCGGTAGACAGATTCGAGATAGTGGCCATTGAGCTTGCCGACCTGAGTCTCAATCTTCAACTGGGCGTCGGTCAGCCTGGACACCGCGTCGACGAGCCTCCCCTGAGCGTCGGACAGCCCTGACTGGGCCTCAGACAGCCGCGTCTGTGACTCGGACAAGTCCCTAAGGCTCTGCCGCAGCGCGGCGAATTCACGGTCGTGGGCAGCGAGCCGTTCGCCAGTTTCCGCTCTGAACGCGCGCATTTCGTCGGCCATCTCTCTGAGGGTGGCGTTGATCGCCGCCAGCTCATCGCCCATGAGGACGCGGCGCAGCTCAGCCTGCCACTCGGGATGCTCGCGCAGCAGCTGCAGAAGGTCTTCGAAGTCACTCACGCTGAAGGCCATGCGCGAATCATCGCATGAATGCGAAGGCGACAGTAGGATGGCCGCCATGGCCATGCTGCTCGAATCCGACACCCTTGCATCCGAAATTGGCGAACTCCTCGCCGCGCGCGCCGAAAAGGTCGCCGTGTCGGAGACGACCGCCGGCGGCCTCATCAGCGCCCGCATGCTCAGCGTGCCAGCCGCCTCGCGGTGGTTCGAAAGTGCGATCGTGCCCTACTCGAGCCCGACGAAGTTTGAAGCGCTCGGCATGGACCGCGAGATCGCCCGCGAACACGGCGCCGTCAGCGCTCAATGGGTCACGGCGACTGCCGACGCGGTCCGCCGCATGACCGGCGTTGCGTGGGGCGTGGCCGAGAGTGGCATCGCCGGCCCGCAGGGCAGCCGCCGTTCGCCGAAGCCCGTCGGTTCAGTCGCGATTGCGGTGATTGGCCCGAACGGGTCGCGCGCCGAGGAGCACGTCTTCGTCGGCACGCGAGTGCAGGTGATGGAACAGATCACGCAACGGGCGCTGGAGATGCTGCTGGAAGCCCTAAAAGCGGGCTGACCCGATCAGTACAGCAGGAAGTGCGTCTCGCGGCCCGTCTCGGGGAGCAATCGCAGGCGGCGGTTCTGGAGGTCGGGCTCAAGCCCAAGCCACTCCATGGGGATAGCTCCTAGCAGCGGGACCGCATCTTCGGGCAACGACAGGCACTCAAACACGCCGGTGCGGCCCTCCACGACGACTCGCACGTTGTCGCACACTTCCACCTCGCGGATGCCCGCCGCGGTCGATGCGACCACCATACGACGGCGGCGTAAGCCGAGTGCCCGCACGAGATTCGCCGGGAGAGCAAGGGTCGTCGCGCCCGTATCGATGAGTACGGCGTCAAGCGTGACGGAACGCACCTGGCTGGCGTCGCGGAAACCCTCTTCGGCGAGGGTCTCGTCCGTATGGTTAACGATTGTGACCCGGGCATAGACCTGTCCCACTTGCCGCTCGTACCTCGCTGACCGGCCGAAAACTTCGATTGCCATGGGCACATCATACGCGCGTCAGCGGAACGACCACTCGCAGCGGCTACCTTAATACACGTCGAAGAGGTTGAACCGCGGGCCATCCTTGCAGCACAGGCGGACGCCGTGCTTCGTGAAGATGGCACAGCCGTAGCACATCCCCCAGCCACAGGGCATGTTCTCTTCCATCAGGATCTCCGGGGACTGGCGGCGGCCGTTGAAGCGAAGCACCTCGGCGAGACTCGCGAACATCGGGTTCGGCCCGCAGGCGTAGATGCGGCTCGCCCACTCTTGATACTTGCCGAGGTGTTGCGTGACGAAGCCGGCCGGCCCGGCCGAACCGTCCTCGGTAACGACGACATACTCGACCTCCTTTGGCCAGGCCGAAGCCGGGAGCAGGTGATCCGCGTCCCGCGCGCCCATCATCGCGACCACGTGGTGGCCGGCGGTAATCGCGCGCTCGGCCGTGTCGACCAGGGGCGCGATGCCGACCCCTCCGCCGACAAGGAGCAGGTTTCCTGCCTCCTGCGGAAGCCGGAAGCCGTTGCCCAATGGCCCGTACATCCGCACCTGGTCGCCGCGTTGGCGCCCTGCCAGCCACGCCGTCCCCCGCCCAACCACGGCATACAGCAGGGCGAAGCGGTCACCGTCGATGCGATGGTAGCTGAACGCGCGCGCGAACATCGGGTCGCCGCCATCGGCGCTGCAATGCACCATCACGAACTGGCCTGGGTCGGCGTTTGCCGTCAGGCCCGGTGCATGGAACCAGGTGATGAGCGCGCCCTCGTACGCGCGCTCGGTCGAGAGGACCATGGCGGTTTCGATGTTCATGCGTCGAGGTATTCCCGCAGCGTGGCCACCTCGAACTCCGTCGCGATGCCGAGTGCGCCGATCGCCGCGCGCGCCGTGTCGATGGAGGTAAAGCAGGGGATGCGGTGTTCCGCTGCCGCTCGCCGGATGTGGAACCCGTCGCGCAGCGACCCGGTGAGCCGGCCTTCGGGCGTGTTGATGACGCATTGGACGGTGCCGTCCTGGATCACGTCCACGACGTTCGGGTGGTCGCCGCTGAGCACCTTCGTCACCGCGGTCACCGGCAGCCCAAGAGCCCGGATCATCGCGCTCGTGCCTTCGGTGGCGTACATCGAGTACCCCGCTGTCGCCAGCTTGTGGATGAGCGGCAGGGCATCGGCCTTGGTCCGGTCGCTAATGCTGAGGAGGATCGCCGCGTTCGGGCTGAGCGCGATGTCCGAAGAGAGCAGCGCCTTCGCGAGCGCGCCTTCGAACGTGCGGTCGATGCCCATGACCTCGCCCGTGCTCTTCATTTCCGGGCCGAGATACGTGTCGACCCCCACGAGCTTGGACATGGAGAAGACGGGGGCTTTTATGGCCACCAGGTTGCGCTCGGGCCACAGTCCGGAAGGGAAGGCGGACTCCCGAAGCTTGCGCCCAAGCATGGCGCCGACGGCGAGCTGCACCATGGGGACGCCGGTCACCTTCGACAGGAAGGGGACGGTCCGGCTGGCGCGCGGGTTCACTTCGAGGACGAAGATGCGCGGCCCCTCGCCATCGATGCGCGGAAGGACCACGTACTGGATGTTCGTCAGGCCAATCGCCCCGAGGCCCAGCACAATCCGCTCGGTGTAGTCGCGAAGGGTCTCCTTCTCCTCGGCGTCCAGGTGCATCGGCGGGTAGACCGCCATCGAATCGCCGGAGTGGACGCCCGCGCGCTCGATGTGCTCCATGATGCCGGGGATGAGCACTTCTTCGCCGTCGCAGATGGCGTCGACCTCGACTTCCCGCCCTTCCAGGAACTTGTCGATCAGTACCGGCTTGCCCTGTGCCGCCTCGGTCGCCAGGGCCAGGAAGCCCACCATCTCGTTGGCGTTCTGCACGACCTCCATCGCGCGCCCGCCGAGTACGTATGAAGGCCGCACGAGCACGGGATAGCCGATGTTCCGCGCCGTTTTCAGCGCATCTTCGAGCGTGAAGATGGCGGCGCCGGGCGGTTGTGGGATGCCGAGCTCCTGGAGGAAGCGCTCGAACAGGCGCCGGTCTTCGGCGGTATCGATGACCTCCGCGCTGGAGCCGATGATCGGCAGGCCCGCGCGCCGCAGCGGCTCGGCGACGTTGATCGCGGTCTGGCCGCCAAACTGGACGATGCTCGGCGGCGGTTCGGCCTCGCCGCCCTGCTCGTTCTCGATGATGTCGCGAATCGCTTCTTCATCCAGCGGTTCGAAGTAGAGCCGATCGCTCGTGTCGAAGTCGGTCGAGACGGTCTCGGGGTTCGAATTGACCATGATCGAGCGCAGGCCCGCATTGTGCAGCGCCCACGCGGCGTGCACGCTCGCGTAGTCGAATTCGATCCCCTGCCCGATGCGGATTGGCCCGCTGCCGATGACGACTGCAGCGGCCCCGGGCGTGGGGAGGGCCTCGTTCTCAATCTCGTAGGTGCTGTAGAAGTACGGCGTCGCCGCATCGAACTCGGCGGCGCAGGTGTCGACCATCTTGTACACCGGCTTGATCGCCCAGTCGTGCCGGGCCGTGCGGATCTGCTCCGGGAGGCGGTCCGCGAGTTGGCCGATCATTTCGTCGCTGAAGCCGAGTCGCTTGGCCTCGCGCAGGAGGTCCGGGTGGAGCGGCTCGTTCAGAAGCCGCTTTTCCATCGACACAATGTTCTGCAGCCGTTCGAGGAACCACGGGTCGATCGCCGTCGCCTCCGCCAACTCCATCGCGGTGCTCCCGCGGCGCAGGCACGACATGACCGCCCAGAGCCGCTCGTCGGTGGCGCCGAGGCGCGCGCGCAAGGTCGCTCTATCGCCGTGGCCGAACCAATCAGGTTTGCCCCACTCGTGCCGCTCCCAGAGCAGCGACCGGCCGCCCACCTCCAGCGACCGCACCGCCTTGTTGAGCGCCGCCTCGAACGAGCGGTCGATCGCCATCACCTCGCCAGTGGCTTTCATCTGCGTGCCGAGCGAGCGGTCGCCGAGGGCGAACTTGTCGAAGGGCCACCGCGGGATCTTCACCACGCAGTAGTCGAGCGCAGGTTCGAACGCCGCGGTCGTCTTCTCCGTGACTGCGTTCGGGATGTCGTCCAGGGTCCGCCCGCAGGCGATCTTCGCCGCGACCCGCGCGATCGGGTATCCGGTCGCCTTCGATGCGAGCGCGGACGAGCGCGAGACGCGCGGGTTCACCTCGATGACGTGGTACGGGAGCGGCTTGCCGGTGTCGCCCGTCCAATCGCGCACATCCTTGCGCGGCGCCAACGAGAACTGGACGTTGCAGCCGCCTTCGATGCCCAGCTCAGCGATGATTCGCAGGGCCGAAGAGCGCAGCATCTGGTAGTCCTTGTCGCTCAAGGTCTGCGATGGCGCCACGACGATGGAATCCCCGGTGTGGACACCCATGGGGTCCAGGTTCTCCATGTTGCAGATGGTGATGCACGTGCCGTTCCCATCGCGCATCACCTCGTATTCGACTTCCTTCCATCCGAGGAGGTTTTTCTCGACGAGCACCTGCGTGATGGGGCTGGCCGCGAGGCCGCTTTGCGCCGTGGCCCGCAGTTGCTCCCACGTGAAGGCCATACCTCCGCCGGTGCCGCCAAGCGTATAGGCGGGCCGGATGACGACCGGGAGACCGATCTTTTGCGCCGCGGCTTCGCACTCCGCGAGCGTGTGGCAGATTTCGCTTTCGAGGACCGGCTCGCCGAGTTTCGCGAGCATGTCGCGAAAGAGTTCGCGGTCCTCCGCCCGCCGGATCGCTTCGAGCGGCGTCCCCAGCAGCCGGACGTTGTATTTCTCCAGCACGCCTGCGTTGTGGAGCGCAACGGCGAGGTTCAGGCCAGTCTGGCCCCCGAGTGTTGGCAGCAGCGCCTCGGGTCGTTCCCGCGCGATGATGCGCTCGATCACCGGCACGGTGAGCGGCTCGACATAGATGGCATCCGCCACATCGAGGTCGGTCATGATCGTCGCCGGGTTGGAGTTCACGAGGATGCTGCGCACGCCCTCTTCGCGCACGGCCTTGCAGGCCTGCGTGCCGGCGTAGTCGAACTCCGCCGCCTGGCCGATGACGATGGGCCCCGAGCCAATGATGAGCACGCTTGCGGGCTTCACGGGCCTCCTCCCGGGACGGCGTCGTACTGCGATCGTGCGAAACTGGCCGGGCACTGGCGGTTGGCCCGGGGCTGCGAGGCGGAGTCGCGCATTGAGCTACCTCCGCCCGGCCGTCATACGCCCGAGGCCGCGGCGTACGGGACGAAGGGCAAACACAAGCAGGAGAAAGGGCGCCCAGAGCAGCGACCCGATGGGAATCAGGAAGAGCATCGCGTCGAGGCCCCCGATGATGAGGCCGAGCAGCATTGGGATGACGTAGTGGTCGGGCTGCCAGCGGTCCGCCCGCAGCAGCCCGACGCCGAGCAGGAAGACGAACAGCGACGCGAGCGTGAGCGCGCCGGCGAACAACCGGGCGAGGAAGGTGCCCGCATCCCCGCGCGTCACATCGTTATCGACGAACGAGGCAACCACGAACACGACCGCCATGGTAAAACCCGCCGTGGCAAGCGCGAAGAGCACGTCCGGGACGCCTGTCGCCGGGCGGCCCGGCCGCCGCAGCGGGGCATTGTTTCTGCGCCCCGGGTTGCGCCGCACGGCGCCGATGATCACTTCGCGTTCATGTCTCGCCATCTGCACTACAGCGGGAGATCGAAGGTCATATCGGGGTTGCGCAAGGGCACCATCGCCCCAATTGAAGAAAGAAAGCTGAGGGCCGGCTCGTTGCCCTCGGGCAGGCGGCCGCGGATGCGGCGGTAACCGCGTTCGCGGGCGAACTCGAGCAAGTCGTCGGCGAGCTCGGTGGCAAGCCCGCGACGCCGATGGTCCGGCAGCACCCAGACGCCGAGCAGCCCAATTTCCGGCTCGACCGTGCTGAAATCGAGCGCGCCGAACGCGACGGGGATGCTCCCATCGAGGGCCAGCAGCATCGTCCCCTGGTCCCCGAGTCGCTTCAGCCACTCACGCACACGCGCTGCGTCGAAATCGGGCGCGAGGCCTGTGTTGGTCCCTTCGAGGCCGCGGGCGACATTCGCGATGCCGTCCGCATCGGCGATAGTTGCCGGCCGGATTTCGGTCGCTCGTGTCATGACACCCCTCCATGCACTGCCGCCATCATGTCGACGAACCGGTCGAAAATTCCGGCGTTGTCGAGCGGTCCGGGGCAGGCCTCGGAATGATACTGGATGGTCATCAGCGGCTCGTTACGCATTGCGATCCCTTCGACCGTCCGGTCGTTGAGATTGAGGTGGCTGACGTAGGCCGCGGCGTCCAGGCCGTCGGCGTCGACGGCATAACCGTGGTTTTGCGCGGTGATGGTGACCTTGCCGGTAACCAGGTCTTTCACCGGGTGGTTGCCGCCGCGGTGGCCGAACGGCAGCTTGAACGTGCCGGCGCCCAGTGCCTGCGCGGCGAGTTGGTGCCCAAGGCAGATGCCGAGGATCGGTGCCTTGCCGATAAGCTTCCGCGTCTCCCCGACCATCGCTTCGAGCAACCGCGGGTCCCCCGGACCGGGCGAAAGCACGATGCCATCCGGCTGCGACGCCAGGAGCTCCGCAGCGGTCACGGCAGACGGGAAGACGCGGACCGCGCACCGGCGGCTCGCGAGGGAGCGCATGATATTGCGCTTCACACCGCCATCCACAAGCGCCACGCTCATACGCGTCGCGCCGGGCGCCTCCCAGTCGTAGGCTTCGGTGGTCGTCACCGTCTTGACCCAGTTCACGCCGTCGTAGCCAGGCAGCGAGCGGACGCGAGCGAGCGCGTCCGCGGCCGTTTCGCCGGTGGTAATCGTGCCGAGCATGACACCGTGTTGCCGGATCCGGCGGGTGATGGCGCGCGTATCCACGCCATCGATCGCGACTACCCCACGCGCCTGGAGGAACGCCGCGAGCGTGCCCGTCGAGCGCTGGTGGCTTGCAAAGGCCGCCGCCTCGCGCACGATGAGCCCGGCAGGCTGGATGCGCCCCGATTCTTCGACCGCCGGGTCGATGCCGTAATTGCCGATCATCGGGTACGTGAGCACGAGCAGCTGCCCGGCGTATGAGGGGTCCGTGAGCATCTCCTCGTAGCCCGTCATCGAGGTGTTGAACACCACCTCACCGTCGGTCCGCCCGGGCACGCCGACCGAGCGCCCTTCGAACTGCGAACCATCGGCGAGGACGAGCAGTGCATCAGGCATGGACCGCCTCCGGCGCGAACGCGAGCCGGCCGCCGGCCACGACCGCGCGGATTTCGCCACAGAGTCCATGGCCCTGGAGCGGCGAGTTCTTGCCCTTCGAAGCGAAGCGCGCCACGTCCACGGTCCAGCGGGCCTCGGGGTCGAACACAACCACGTCCCGCGCCCCTACGCTCAGCGTGCCGATGCCCGGCACGCGCGCCGCAAGCCCAAACACACGCACTGGGCCGCTCGTGAGCGCCGCCAGCGCGCGGGCAAAGTCGAGCTCGCCGCGCGATACCACTAGCCCGATGGAACCGAGCGCCGTCTCGAAGCAGCTGATGCCGGGGGCGGCGAAATCGAACTCGCAGAGCTTGTCCTCGCGAGCGTGCGGGGCATGGTCGGTGGCAATCGCGTCGATCACGCCGTCGTTCACGCCGCGAAGCAGCGCGCGGCGGTCGGCCTCGGTGCGCAACGGCGGGTTGATGCGGGCGTTCGTGTCGTACGCCGGTTCCGGGCCGGGCCCGAAGACGGCATCTTCGGTGAGCAGCAGGTGGCTCGGGGTTACCTCGCACGTGACCGCCAGGCCGCGAGCCTTCGCGTCCGCCACGAGCTCCACGCTGCGCGCGGTAGAGACGTGCGCAATGTGCAAACGCCCGCCAGTCGTTTCGCAGAGCGCGATGTTGCGCGCGATGGCCGCGATCTCGGCAGCGGCCGGCTGCCCGGCCAGGCCGAGGCGCTCGCTCACGCGCCCTTCGTGCATCACGCCGTCGCCATTCAGCACGGGGTCGTCGCTGTGCTCCGAAATCGGCAGCCCGACCGCGCCCGCGAGCGCAAGGGCATTGCGCATGAGGCGCCCATCGGCGACCGGGCTGCCGTCATCGCTGAAGGCGATGCAGCCGGCGGCGGCGAGCTCGGCGAGGTCAGCCAGCTCGTGCCCTTCGCGCCGCCGCGTCACGCAGCCGATCGGCAGGACACGCACCACGGCGTCGCGCGCGATGCGTTCGAGCAGGGCCGCCACGACGGGTGCGGAATCGGGGGCCGGCATGGTGTTTGGCATCGCGCAGACGGTCGTGAAGCCGCCCCGCAGGGCCGCGAGCGTCTCCGTCGCAATGGTGCCTTTCTGCTCGAACCCTGGCTCGCGCAGGTGCGCATGGAGGTCGATGAAACCCGGCGTGACGATGCACCCGTGAGCATCCACCCGGCGGGCGCCCGGCGCGCTGAGGGCGGCGCCAACCGCCGCCACGGCGCCGCCTTCGATCAGCACGTCCAACTTGCCGTCCACGCCGTTCGCGGGGTCGATGACGCGCCCACCGGCGATCAGCAACTGCCCGGTCATTGCACCCTCGCGGTGGCCATGAGATAGAGGACCGCCATGCGTACGGCGACGCCGTTCGCGACCTGCTCTTCGATGACCGAGGTTACGCCGTGCGCAACTTCGGGCGCGATTTCGATGCCCTCGTTCATCGGCCCCGGGTGCATGACGAGCGCGCCCGGCTTCGCCCGCTCCAGCCGCGTCCCGTTCACCTGGTAGCCGCTGATGTACTCGCGCAGCGACGGGATGAGTCCGCTCGCCTGCCGCTCTTTCTGGATGCGAAGCGCCATCACAACGTCCGCGTCTTCGATGGCCTGGTCGAAATTGGCAGAGACCGTGCAGCTGCCGCGTTCGCCGTGGGACTCCAGCGAGCGCGGCAAGAGGGTCGCGGGGCCACAGAGGACCACCTCGGCGCCGCTCGCCAGCAGCGTCCAGACATTCGAGCGCGCCACCCGGCTGTGGAGCACATCGCCGACGATGACCACTTTCCGCCCGTCGAGGCTGCCGAGGCGGCGCCGCATGGTGAACAGGTCCAGGAGCGCCTGTGTCGGGTGTGCATGTGTGCCATCGCCCCCGTTGATCACGCCGGCAGTCGTGTTCCGGGCGGCCAGGTAGGGCGCGCCGGAATGCCCGTGGCGCATGACCACGAGGTCGGCGCCCACCGCCTCCAGCGTGCGTACTGTGTCGATGAGCGACTCGCCCTTCTCGACCGAGCTGCCGGAGGCGGTCAGGTTCACCACGTCGGCGCCGAGCGCCTTCGCGGCGACTTCGAAGCTGGCGCGGGTGCGCGTGCTCTGCTCGTAGAACAGCGTGACCACCGTCGCGCCCCTCAGCGTGGCGACCTTGCTGATCGGGCGCGCGCGGACCTCGCGCATCGCTTCCGCGGTTTCCATAATCAGGTCGATCTCGGCGACGGTGAGCGTGTCCGTATCGAGCAGGTCCTTGCGCGACCAGCGGGCCGGCTGTTCGAGGTCGTCGCCGATCGCCTGGCGCTCACTCACCTCAAGCATGTGTGGCCTCCGAGTTGAGGACGTAGACGGCGTCCTCGCCGTCGGTCTCGGCGAGTCGCACGCGCACCGATTGCACCAGCGCGGTGGGGATGTTCTTGCCGACGAAGTCGGGCCGGATTGGCAGCTCCCGGTGGCCACGGTCGACGAGCGCCGCCAGCCGAACGCGCGCCGGCCGCCCAAAATCGAGCAGCGCATCGAGCGCGGCGCGGATGCTGCGGCCGGTGAACAGCACGTCGTCCACCAGCACCACGGTCTTGCCATCGATGTTCGCGGGGATGTCGCTCGGGCGGATGGAAGGCGGCCGCAGACGGCGGTTCGAAAGGTCATCGCGGTAAAGACCGATGTCGAGGCTACCGACGGGCACGCTCGCGCCTTCGAACTCCTGGATGGCAACCGCGAGGCGGCGCGCGAGCGGGTACCCACGGCTCAGCAGGCCGATGAGCACGAGCTCGTCGGTGCCGCGGTTGTTTTCGATGATTTCGTGTGCGAGCCTGCGGACAGTGCGGGCGATCTCGTCCGGCCCCAGCAGCAGATCGCCAGTCATGAAAAACGCCTCCCATTTGAAGGGCAGGCGCGAGTTGGTGTGCAGACACTGCCGGCGGTCATCCGGCGCCTCCTCCCTTACCTGCCTCTCGGGACCGGCTTAAAGGGCGTACGAAAATAGTAAGACCAGTGAGCGATTTGGGCAAGACGTTCGGGGACGATTTCCCCACCGCGCAGTGCATCCTCTCCCGGCGGCCGCTGTGGGCTTGTCCCGCCGGTCGCCTGCGATCGACGGCGGAATTTCCCGAGCGGTAGACTGACTTTAGCGGCTTCGCCGCCGCCCGGCCCTCCAGGAAGGAACGCCCGTGACCTCTGCTGCTGTTTCCAACGAGGTCCCTCGCGAGAGCGATGTCCGCGAGCGGATTTTCGCGAGCGCCCTTCGCCACTTCTCGCAGAAAGGCTTCGCCGCCACCTCGCTCCGGGAAGTTTCCGAAGACGCGCAGACCACCAAGCCGATGATCTATTACTACTTCGGCTCGAAGGAAGGGCTCTACGGCAGCATCGTCCGGCAGATTCTCGAGGAGATGGCCGAAGCGATTCGCACCCACGTCCCCGCCGATGTCTCGCCGCAGGAGCAGGTGTTCGCGTACTGCGAACGCTACCTCGACTACTTTCTCGCCAAGGAAGAAACGATCGCGCTGGTGTTGCGGGAGGTGTTCGGCCTCGGAGGGATGCCGATGGCCGCGTTCTCGCAGGCCCTTGGCGAACGCGTCCGCCACCCGCTGGACGAAGTTCTGCGCCACGGGATGGAGACGGGGAGCCTCTGCCACGACCACGTCTCCAGTTGCGCCACGGCGATAACAGGCATTCTCAACATGTTCATCCTCGCGCATGTCTTCGGCGGCGCGGCAATCGACCGGACCGAGCCCTTGAACCAGGTCAAGCACTTCGTCCGCGGGTTGACCGCACGGCCCTGAAACCCTGTCCCGCCCCTCCCCGCCTGCCGATGTTCATGGTGTGGGGGTGCGCGCGATGGCCGACGCGAACGTGGTGGACTACTACTCTGTCCTGAATCTGCCGCCGACCGCAGACCTCGCCGGCATCGAAAACGCGTACGCCCGCATTTCGGACGAACTGGCCATGCTCACCACCTTCGATGAGGGACACCGCGATGCGCTCAAACGCGTGAACGAAGCCTACTCGGTGCTCTCCCACCCGAAGCTGCGCCGCGACTACGACACGTTCTTCCTTGCCGAAGACCGCGCGGCGAGAGAGAGAGAATTCCGCCGCCGCGAGAGCCGCCGCACGTGGATGCAGCGCTCGATCATTGGGGTACTGCTGCTCGTAGTCCTGGTACAAATTGGGACAGTTGCCTACCTGGCGCGCGAAGAAGTGACCAGCGCTGCACACGTGGTGCTTGGGCCGTTGGCCCCGAACCAGGCAAACTAACCCTATCCGGCGGCGGCATCGCCCGCCACTGGAGCCGGATGTCCGGCCTGCGCCCGCGCGTACGGCTCTATCGTGTTGAACATGTTCACGGTGCTCTCGAGCCGCTTCTGGAGGCCGCTCATGAGCCCAATCACGCGGAAAATCATCAGGATATCCGGCGGGATCTGTGTCACCGGGTTCTGGTTTAATACGCGCGCGAGCCGCTCGTTCACCTCGGGCATCACGTCCGCGTCGACATACGGCCTGGCATCCGGTCCGGCCGATTCGAAGAAGCTGCGGCCGAGCGCAATGAGCGCGGCCGGGTCCTCGCTTTTCGTGCGAAACCCCAGCGCACGGAAGGCGTCCGCCATCGCTGCGTCGTCCTGCGCCATGACGGCGAGCGTGAGCCGCGCGTAGTTGACGCGAAAGCCCTCCGGCAGGTCCTTGCTCAGCCCGAAATCGATGAAGACCACCACCGGGCCGGGCAACACCAGCAGGTTGCCCGGGTGCGGGTCGGCGTGGAAGAAACCATGGACGAGGATCTGCTCGCAGTAGGCCTCCGTCATGATGAGCGCGACCTGGTTCGGGTCGATCCCGGCATCGAGCAGCCGTGGGATGTCGGAGATTTTGATCCCATCGATGAACTCGGTCGTCAGCACGCGGCGGGCGGTGTGTTCCCAGTACACCGCGGGGACGCGGACGTCCGGCCGGTGGGACAGCTCGCCCGCGATGCGCTCGGAGCTGTGGCCCTCACGGACGAAGTCGAGCTCCCGCGGGGTGTACTTGCAGACCTCGTCCATCAGCACGCGAAAATCGAAGTTCCGTTCGATGCGCGCGAGGATGCGCACCAGGATGGAGAGGTTGCGCAGGTCGGTCTCTATCACGCGGTCGATATCGGTGTACTGTACCTTCACCGCGACGGCGTGGCCGTCTTTCGTCCGGGCGCGATGAACCTGTGCCAGCGACGCCGAGGCAATCGGCTTGCGCGAAAAGGCGTCGAAGATCTCGTCCGGCCGCCGCCCCAACTCGCGCCGTATCTGCGCTTCCACTTCCGAGAATGGACGCGGCGGGACGTGGTCCTGGAGGCGGCTCAACACCGTCACGTATTCAGGCGGGGCCACGTCCGCGCGGCTGCTGATGAACTGGCAGGTCTTAATCAGGAGACCTTCCATCCTGGCAGCCACCCGGTAGATGCGTTCGGCATTCCGCTGGTGTTCGAAGGAGTAGCGCCGCGATCGCTCCTCGGGCGATAGGCGCTTGTCGCGCTGGACGCGCTTGTACCGCAAGTAGATGAGGAGAAAGTTCCAACCAACCGTGAGAAACCGGCTCCACCGGCGGTGAATCGGGAGGGGCCGGGCGCCGGTGAGCGAGTCTGCCATTGCGATCGATGGTAGCGGGCGCTGGCCGGTGAAAACAGCAGGGCCAAGCCCTGGAAGGCCCGGCCCCGCAAGCGTCACCTTCGCGCCGGGTTTCAGGCTTCCTTCATCGCCATGTCATCGACCTTCCAGGCGCCGGCGACATCCTTCCAGCGAGTTGCGATGATGCCCTCGCCATCGGCGCTCTTCATGATGATGTCGATGAGATGATCATCGCCCTCCTGGCCCTGGACCACGACCTCGAAGCCAGTTGTCGGCGCGGGCGTCCCCGCCGCTGCGCGCTGCGCCTGGAGTGCCATCGCCTTGCCCATCCCCGCCGGCGTGAACGCCATCATCAATCCCGCGATGTTCTGAGCGACAAGGTCCTTCGCGAACTGCTCCGCCGTATCCTTGAGTTCCGCCATAGCTGTTTCATGCCCCTTCAGGCTGCCGTAAATTCGAACGTGATTCGGCAGTCGCGCTCATGGTAGGTACACGGATGCCGCTGTCAACCCGCGGACGTGGGGATTCCCTTACCGTAGCCACGCCGGCGGCGCTGGCCCGGTCGCTCCGTCCGCGCGATCATTGTGCGATACCGCCGCTGGCCGGCGGCACGCCGCCATCTTTAACCTTGCGGCCCTGGAGCCCCTCATGCCCGGCGAACCGCGCCGCAACGAATACGATCGCGTCCCGTACCCGGCGATGTCCATCGCCTATACGCACCCGGACTGGATGGCGGTGGTCGCCGCGCTGTTCGGCGTCGATGGCGCGCCCGCCGGAGCCTGCCGGGTGCTCGAACTCGGGTGCGGCTCCGGGATGAACTTGATACCGATGGCCTCGGGGCTGCCCGGCAGCACCTTCCTCGGCATCGACTACACCCGGCGGCACATCGAAGAGGCGGATGCGGCAGTCGCAGAGATCGGCCTGGCGAACATCCGTTTCGCCCACGCCGACATCCTCAGCTACGACTTCAGCGGACGCGAGTTCGACTACATCGTCTGCCACGGCGTGTATTCCTGGGTACCGGAGGCGGTGCGCGAACGGGTGCTCGCGATCTTCGAAGAATGCCTCGCGCCCGACGGCGTCGCCTACCTGAGCTACAACACCTACCCGGGCTGGCACTCCCGCCGCGCCATCCGCGACGCGCTCCTGTTCCACACCCGGCACATCGATGACCCGGTAGCCCGGGCCGAAGCCGCCGTGGAGTTCGTCCAACTCCTCAGCGACGCAATGCCCGCCGATTCCTCGACATTCGGCTTTCACCTCCATAACTACCGGGTAGGGCTGGAAGAGCGGCGGCAGCGCGGCTCCGAGCGCCTGGCGTTCATGCTCCACGACGAACTAAACGACGTGAACGAGCCGTTCTACCTGCACGAGGTGGTTGAAGCCGCCGCGCGGCACGGCCTCGCGTACCTCGCGGATTCCGAGTTCCAGGCGTCAATGCCCGGCAAGCTCCCGCCCGTGCCGGCGGAGCAGTTCGCCGCCGCTTCCAACTCCCCGGCCGAACTCCAGCAATACATTGACTTCGTCCAGGACCGCGCCTTCCGGCGCTCACTCTTCGCCCGCGCAGGTCCCGCTAGCCGCGGACAGCTGGCGCTCCGTGGTGACTTGCTTGGGCACGTTCGGCTGCGTTCGGGCGTGGCAACGCGCATGGAAGTGCCCCTGGAGGCCGGCGTGCCCGTGGCGTTCGCGGGCGTCGATGGGGGCATGATCACGCTGGACCAGCCGGCGACCAAGGCGGCGTTCCTTTGTCTAGCCGACGCGCATCCGCGCTCCATTACGCTCGACGAGCTCCTCGAACGCGTGGTCGCGAAGCTTGAGGCCGCGGGTATCGCCATCGGGCCGGAAGATGGCCAGCGGATGGCCTCGGACCTCATGAAGGCCTTCCTGTACAGCGCGCGCCTCGTGACGCTGCAGCTCCACGACTTCCAGCTCGATGTCTCGCCTGGTGACCGTCCACGGGCCAGCCGGAGCGCCCGGTACGCCGCCGGCAAGGGACGCACCGAGGTCACGAACCTGCTCCACGAATCCGTGCCGCTGGACCCTATGAGCGTCTTCCTCCTGCCGCTCGCCGATGGCACACGCACGCGGGCCGACATCGCCGATGCGATCGAAGAGATGGTGGCGCAGGGCAAGATCACCCCGGATCCTTCGAAAATCGCGATGGACCACTCCGTCATCCGCGCGACCGTGGAAACACAGCTGGACCAGACGATCGCGGCGTGGGGGCGGATGGCGCTGCTCGAACCGTAGGAGGATCCCGGGCGCGACGTCTTCAGCCGCCAGCCGCCGGTGCCGGCAATGCTGGCCACATGGCCACCTTTTGGCGATACGGCAATCGAGGATGATAGGATTGCACGCCTGCGGCGGGCGTCTGATCCCGCCGCCGGAGGGGCAATGGACGACCTGTTTTCACTCAAGGGCCAGACCGCGATCGTTACGGGCGCCAGCTATGGGCTCGGCGTCACGTTTGCGAACGTCCTGGCCGGGGCCGGCGCCAACATCGTCGCCACCGCCCGTTCCATCGATAAGCTGGAACAGACCCAGCACGGCATCGAGGCCAAGGGAGGGAAGTGCGTCGCCATCGGTTGCGACGTCACCGACTACGCCCAGGTGGAGGCGATGACAAAGCAAGCGGCCGACACGTTTGGGCGCGTCGACATCCTCGTGAACAACGCGGGCATCTCCGATGCGCGCGGCATCCGCTCGGAGCGCAGCGACAACGACATGTTCGCCCAGATCGTCGCGACCGACCTCGTTGGTCTCTGGCACTGCTCCCGCGCCGCGGCGCAGTACATGCTCCGCCAGGGCAAGGGCAACATCATCAACATCAGCTCAATCCTGGGACTGGGCGGGTTCGCGCCGGGGACGGTGCCCGGGTATTTCGCCGCCAAGGGCGGCGTCAACAACCTGACGAAGATGCTGGCGTGCGAATGGGGGGACCGCGGCGTCCGGGTGAACGCGCTCGCCCCGCACTTCTTCGATAGCGAGATGACCCATGAAATCCTCGTGGGCAGCGGCTTCATGCAGGTGCTCGAAGACCGCACGCCCATGCGCCGCATTGGCCGCGAGGCCGACCTCGCGGGCCCCATCCTCTTCCTCGCTTCGGAGGCTTCGTCTTTCGTGAATGGCGTCGTCCTGCCGATCGATGGCGGCCTCACCGCCGCGAACGGCTTCGGCGCACCGCCGTTCCCCTCGGACCTGTGGGACCCAGAGGGCCGCGGCGCACCGCTCATGCCGGGGACACCCTGGTCGTGAGCGAGGGCCGCTTCGTCGCCCTCGGGCCTGCCGCGGACATCGGCCCGGGGGAGACGAAGGACTTTGAAGTCGAGGACCACAGCATCCTCGTCGCAAATTGCGGTGGCACGTTCCACGCCATCGAAGATCGCTGCACGCACGACAACGGGCCCCTGGCCGAGGGTCGCCTGGTCCAGTGCCAGATTGAGTGTCCCCGGCACGGGGCACGCTTCGACATGAAGACTGGAAAGGCGCTCACCCTTCCGGCGTTCATCCCGGTAGCGGCATTCCCCGTGCGGGTAACCGCGGATGGCACGCTGGAGGTGGAACTCGCCGACTGAGGTTTGGGCCGCGTCCCGCGGGGCGCCCGGCCGCGCTGCTATGGCGTGGGTTCGCGCGCCTGCCATGTGCCATCGGCAATCATCAGGTGTTCTTCGACGATGACGCTGAAGCGCGTGCTTAGGTCGAAGAGGTTCACTTCGTCTTCGAGCACGGCCTTGAGTTCCGGCGAGCGGCCGGAACGGCGCATCGCGTCGTCGTCTTCGAACCACGCCTCGGCAAAGCCGTCGTACGCCAGCTCGCGGCCGCTGCCTCCGAGGTCTGCCGTGAGATTAATGACATAGCGCGAGATGCCCGGCACCTTCCGGGCCTTGTTCGCATGCGTGGTGGTCCAGTATTCCCCGAACGCTTCGCGGGACATGCCCGGCTTGCGCTTCGCGCCGAAAATCATCTTGTACATGCCCGCGGCCTCCTGCTGCCACACATCATACGCGTGGTGCGAGGAAGCGATTTCGGCATCCGCTCGTTTTGCTCAGTGAGCCTTCTTGGGCGGTGATTCGGTCTCCCGGACGGGAGTGAGCATGGCTTCGGGAATGACGATACACTCATCGCCCGAGCAGAACTGGGTCGTGGTTCCGCCTTCGGCCACGCCTGCAGCGGCCGGCAGGATGGCGCCGCCGCCAGCGGGGCGGTCATGTTCGCCGCCAGACGCCGTCGGCGATGCAGCTGCGGTCCCGATCGTGTCGATCTTCGACGGTCCGGTTGGCGCCGGCGTGCCCGTTGCGGTGGGCTCGGGCGTCGACGTCGTGGTCGCGGTGGCGGTGGCCGCGGGCGACGGGGTCGAGGCAGGCGGTGGAGGCGTCAGCGTCTTCACGTTCGAGGCGCCGGTGGCGCGCACCGGCTGTGACGCTTGCAGGCTGCTGGTTGTCGTGCCCGCCTCGGTTGGCGACGGTTCTGGCGTTTCCGCAGAAACAGCCGTCTCGATGCCATCGGTGACCAGCGGGATGCGGCGGACGTACTCTGCCTCGGATCCGGCGACGTTCGCGCGGCCCGCCGCGATCCTGGCGCCGACCTCATTACTGAGTGCAGCGGTACCGTCCGGGCGGACACCGGTGCTGGAGATCGTCAGGGCGAAGCCGGCCACGCCCACGGCGAAGCAAAGTGCGGCCGCGCCGACAGGAATATGCCAGCGCGCGCGTTCGTGCCTGGCAGGCGTCTCAAGTTCGGGAGAGGCCTCTGATTGGTCGTCCACAGGGGCATTTTGTACCCCCCAACGCTCTCAGGGAATCAGGGTTACCACTCATCCTGCCCCGATACGTTCGATTAGATGACTGTCGGGGGATGATATTCTCCGAACACCTCGCGCATCGCGCCGCAGATTTCGCCCAGCGTGGCGTACGCGCGTACGGCCTCGATGATTGGCGGCAAGAGGTTTTCGCTGCCCCCGCAGGCGGCTTTGAGGGCCACAAGGGAAGCCTCCACGCGCTCGTGCTCGCGGGCCTGCCGATGCCCCGCGAGGCGTTCGAGCTGGTGTTCGGCGAGGCTACGGTCGACGCTGAAAATGAATGGCCGCTGCTCGCCGCCATCTACGTAGTCGTTCACGCCGACGATGATCTCCTGCTTCTCATCGACCTTCTGCTGGTACTCCCAGCTTGCCTGGGCAATCTGGGATTGGACCCAGCCCTTCTCGATGGCGGCGATAGAGCCGCCCAGGTCCTCGATCTGCTTCATGTAGGCCAGCGCCTGCTGTTCGAGCTCGTTCGTCAGGTGTTCGACGAAGTAGCTCCCCGCCATCGGGTCGACGGTATCGGTGACGCCGGTCTCGTGCGCGATGACCTGCTGCGTGCGCAAAGCGAGCCGCTGGGCCTGGTCCGTCGGCAACGCGAGCGCTTCGTCGAAGCAGCTGAGCGCGATGCTCTGCACCCCGCCCAGCACGGCTGCGAGCGTTTGGATGGCGGCGCGCACAATGTTGTTCTCGGGCTGCTGCGCCACCAGCGTGCTGCCTCCCGTCTGCGTGTGCGTGCGGAACATCATCGAACGGGGATCCGTGGCGCCGTACTTCTCCTTGAGCAGCCGTGCCCAGAGGCGGCGCAGCGCCCGGTACTTCGCGATCTCCTCGAAGAAGTTGTTGTGCGTATTGAAAATCCAGCTGATCCGCCCGGCGAACTCATCAATCGTCAGGCCCTTCGCCAGCGCCGCATCGATGTACGCGCAGGCGTTCGCGAAGGTGAAGCCGATCTCCTGCGCTGCCGTGCTGCCGGCGTCCCGCATGTGGTAACCGCTGACGCTGATCGTGTTCCACTGCGGTACGTGCCGGGAGCAGTATTCAATGATGTCGGCCGCCAGCCGTACGCTCGGCTGCGGCGGGAAGATGTACGTCCCGCGCGCCACGTACTCCTTCAGCACATCGTTCTGGACGGTGCCGTTCAGTTTCTCCGAAGGGACGCCCTGCTTCTCGGCGGTCACGATGTACATCGCGAGCATCACCGCGGCGGGCGCGTTGATGGTCATGCTCGTCGAAACCTTATCAAGCGGGATGCCCTCGAACAGCGTTTCCATGTCGTAGAGCGAATCGATGGCGACGCCGACCTGGCCAACCTCCGCGATGGCCATCGGGTCGTCGGAGTCGTAGCCGAGCTGGCTGGGCAGGTCGAAGGCGACCGACAGGCCAGTCTGGCCCTGGCTGAGCAAGTACCGGAACTTCTGGTTCGATTCTTCCGCGGTGCCGAAGCCGGCGTACTGGCGCATCGTCCACGGGCGGCCCCGGTACATCGTCGTCTGCACCCCGCGGGTGAATGGGTATTCGCCGGGGAAGCCGAGGTCGCGCTCGTAGTCAAACCCGGCGATATCGAGCGGAGTGTACAGCCGCTGGACGCCGGCCGAACTCGTCGCGAATTCGCCTCGCTCCGGGGAGCGCTGCAGCGTCTTCGCGAGCGGGCCTTCCTCCCAGCCGGCCACGGAACGCGCGAGCGTGGCGAGCGCTTCGGTCGAAAACAGCGTGGGCTGGGCGCCGTGGGTCTCGGCCATAACATTCCTCCGCGGATGTACGGCCAGTGTACTCAGGAAGCGCGAATCTAGGATATAGCTTGTCCGGTGCTGATAGCCGTGGTGAATGTCTGCGCGCATGCAGCAAAGGCCGCCGCACGCGCGCCCTCGCCTGGCGGATCGCCCGTGCCAAGCCTCTGGCTGTAGTTCCCACGACGGCGGACACCGTACAATCCGCTCGCGCGCGGGCGCTGGAGGGCATCATGGGACGACTCGACGGCAAAGTCGCGGTGATCACCGGCGGCGCGAGCGGCATCGGCGCCGCCACCGCGCGGCTGTTCATCGATGAGGGCGCCCGCGTGCTCATCGCGGACCTTCAGGCGGAGGTTGCCGCCGCGCTCGCGGCGGAGCTCGGCCCCGGCGCGGCCTCCGTTGGCTGCAACGTTGCCCGCGAGCCCGAAGTGAAAGCCGCTATCAACGCCGCCGCGGACCGCTGGGGGCGCCTCGATATCCTCTTCAACAACGCGGGCTTCGGCGGCGTCTGCGGCCCGCTCGATGAAACGCAGGTCGAGGAGTACGACCTGACCATGGACGTGCTGCTGAAGGGGGTTTTCCTCGGCATCAAGCACGCGTCGCCGATCATGAAGGCGCAGGGCTCCGGGAGCATCATCAACACCGCAAGCATCTGCGCGTTCGAAGCCGGGTTCGGGAACCAGTTGTACACGGTGGCCAAGGCGGCCATCGTCATGCTGACGAAGGCGGCTTCGCTCGAAATGGCGGAATACAACGTGCGCGTGAACGCCGTGTGCCCCGGGTACATCGCCACGCCGCTGGCCGCCGGCCGGCCGTACTCAATGGCGCCGGCCGAGAAGGTGGAGGCGGCCGTCGACCGCCTGCGCGGCCGCAACCAGGACACGCAGCCGCTCGCGCGCTCGGGTGAGGGGCGGGACATCGCGAACATGGCGCTCTTCCTGGCCAGTGACGACTCCGAATGGGTCACCGGCCAGGCGATGGTGGTCGATGGCGGACTGCTGGCGGGACGGCCGTGGCGGAAGCTCGCGCCATGGATCACGCAGCACCAGGACACGCTGCTCTACCGCCCGCCGGCGGACTAGGATTCCGGCGCCGTAGGACCGGCAATTTCCGGCAGGGCGCGGCCCCGCCCGAGCGACAGCGAAATTGACTCGCGGCCCGCGAGCAGGAATGCGGCGCCGAGCAGGCTCACAGGCAGGACGTTCACGAGCCATGCGAGGATGGCGAAGCTGAACGCCTTGCTCGTGTCCACGTTGAACGGTGCGAGCGAGAGCGTCGCGGCGAGGTGGAACACGCCGATGTACCCCGGCGATGAAGGCAACAGCATCGCGAGGTTCGTTGTGCACGTGAGGAGGACGGCGACGGCCAATGGCGTTTGGATGCCGAGTGACTGCATCAGGAGGTAGTTAATCGCGAACGCTCCAATCCAGGCAGCGCCCGACCAGCCCCAGATCCGCAGGACGTGGCGTCGGGAAAAGAGTTGCCGCCAGCCTTCACCGAACGAGCCGGCTTCGTCGCGGACAACACGCGCCACCGGCCAGCGATGGCGGCGGGCGAGGCGGCCTGACAGCCCCGCGATTTTGCGGCGGAGGATGACGCCGCCCGCTGTGGCGAGAAACAAGCCTGCCAGCAGGAACCAGGCGATGTACAGCCAGGCGCCATAGCGGTCCGGGATTGGCAGGAATGGGCTGATGGCGACGAACGCCGCCAGTAGCGTGATGGTGTCGGTCACACGTTCGGTGAGCAGCGACGAGATTACGTGGCCGAACCGGAGGCCCGGTTGGCGCGACGTCATGGCGACCCGCGCCACGTCGCCGAGACGGGCCGGGAGCACGTTGTTGAGGAGGAAGCTGATGTGGAGGATGCGGTAGAGCCGCGGCGTGGTCACGCCGGCTTCGGGCGGAAGCAGCAACCGCCAGCGCAATGTTTTGGCGAGGAGCGAGAGCACGAGGCACGTCACGGCCAGCACGATGAGGAGCGGGTTGGCGGCCTGCAGGGCGGCGCGAGTCGTGCGCCAATCAATGAGCCGGGCGAGGAGCGCAACGGATGCCGCCGTCAGTGCGAGCCCTAAGAAGAATCGCCGCACATAGTGCCCCCGAGCGGATTCGGCCTCGCGCTCCGGGTAAGCGTGCCATACTTCGCCACTTCCGTCAGTGCCAACCGGGCGGTAGGGTAACGGGGATGGAACGGCCGCTCCCGCCTGCGCGTGCACTTCGGGCCGCCGCGATACTGGTCCGGGATGGCTCGCTCGACCGCATCGCCGACAGCCGCGCGCTTCTGATCCTCCAGTCCGGGTTGCTCCTCGCGATGACCGCGACGGTCGCGACGCGGTTCTGGCAGGACAACGACTGGGCTGGCGCGGCGCTCGTCGGTGCAACTGCGGCGGTTTGGGCCCCGGAAGTCCGCCGCCGCCGTATGCGGGCGTGGTGGTTTGTGTACGTCGCGGGGATCTTCGTCTACACGCTGCTGCGGGCCATCGCGGATGAGACCGGAATCCCTATCCGCACCGGCTACGCGATCAGCGGCGACCGCTTCCTCTTCTTCGGGAGCGAGCCCGTCCAGTGGCTCCAGGCCCGGTTCTTCTCGACCACGCGGATCTCGCCGCTGGACATCTTCGCGGTCCAGGTGCATTGGTCGTTCTTCGTCGCACCGCACGTCGCCGCGGTGTTCATTTATCTCCGGCACCGGGCCCAATTTCCGCGTTACACCATCGCCGTCGTCGGGACGATGTACCTGGGTCTGCTGCTATTCTTCCTCGTGCCCACGACACCGCCATGGCTCGCCGGCCAGCAGGGCGGGCTTTCGGGCGTCTACCGCGTCATGGATTTCGTCGGCGGGCGGGTGAATAGCGGCACCTACCAGAGCTTCTACGCGTCGCTGGCCGAACCGAACTCCGTGGCGGCGATGCCATCGATCCACATGGGCGTGACGTTCGCGATGTACCTCTGGGCGCGCGAAGCGCGGCCGCGGCTGGCGTGGGTGCTGCTCGCCTACAGCGGCGTGATGGCCTTCTCGCTCGTCTACCTGGCCGAGCATTACGTCCTTGATCTGCTCGCCGGGATGGCGCTCGCCACGGTCTGCCACCTGGCGGCGCGCCGCTGGCTACCGGCCGTGGCGCCAGCGCCGGGCTAAGCGGCGCGCCGGTAGATGCTCGTGCCGGCGGAGAAAAAGCCGAAGTCCTGCGAGCGCATGATCATCTCGCTGCCACCGATGAAAAGGTAGCCGCCCGGTCGCAGCGCTTTTGCGAAGCCCGCAAAGATCTTCTGCTTCGCCACCTCCGTGAAATAGATGACGACGTTGCGGCAGAGGATGATGTCCATGTCCTGCGGGTAGGGGTCGCTGAGCAGGTCCTGGCGGCGGAACGTGACGCGTCGCTTCACCTCCTCGGTGACGCTATAGACGCCGTCCTTCTCCGTGAAGTAGCGCCGCAGCATCAGCGGCGGCACCGAGCGCACGTCCGGGGCAATGTACCCCGTCCCGGCCCGCGCTCGCGCCAGCACCGGCATGTCGACATCCGTAGCGAGCACCGTGTGGGCGCCCCGCGGGTCGACATCGTTGAGGACCATGGAGAGCGTGTACGGCTCGCAGCCCAGCGAGCAGCCGGCGCTCCAGAGTCGCAGCGTCCGCCGTTCCCCGAGCAGCAGCGGGATGATCCTCGTGCGGAGGTCGTCGAAGCGTTCCGCCTGCCGGAAGAACTCGGTCACGTTGATGGTGAGCGTGTCGCGCACGTCGGCGAGCAACGCCATGTCGCTGGCGATGGCCGCGGCGAATGCCGGCCAGGAGGCGAGCCCCCGGCGGGACATGACGCTCGCCAGCCGCCGCTTCATCTGTGGTTCCTTGTACTGGGCGAGCGGCACGCCAATGGCGCGCTCGAGTGCGCCGCGGAAGGCGATCCACTCGTGGTCCATCGGGCCGTCCGCCGTCATATCACGGCCCCCTGGGGCGAAACTGCCCGCACGATTGCAGCCGCAATGTGCTCGAGCGAGCATTCGTATGCCTGTCGCGTCCGTTCTTTGGCGACGCGCGGCATGCCGTAGACGACGCTGCTCGCTTCGTCCTGCACGATCACGCGGCCGCTGGCGCGCTCGATGGAGGCGGCGCCTTCGGCGCCATCCTTCCCCATGCCCGTGAGAATGACGGCCACGGCGCGACGGCCATAGGCGTCGGCGACAGACTCGAGCGTGACATCGACTGCCGGGCGCACGCCGTGCAGCGGGGGGCGCTGGTTCAGCCGGATGTGCTTGTCCCGGCCGACGACAAGGTGGTGGTCGCCGGGGGCGACCAGGACGAGGCCCGCCGCGACCACATCGCCGTCCGCGGCTTCCCGCACGGCCAGGTTCGAAAGCGCATCGAGGCGGCGGGAGAGCGCACTGGTGAAGCCGGCGGGCATGTGCTGCACCACCACGACGCCGGCGCCGAGGGATGCGGGCAGGTGCGGCACCACTTCGGTCAGCGCCGGCGGCCCACCCGTCGACGAGCCAATGACGACGATGCCCGCGCTGGGGATGGTGGAAATGGACCCGCCGGGACGGGGACCAGCAGGCCGCGGAGGCAGCGACGCGGGACCGGCGCGCCGGACGCGCGCGGCGCTCGCACGTACGATCGCCTGCGCGAGCTGGTCACTCACGTTCGCGAGGTCGTGGCTGAGGCCACTGGGCTTGGCCACGCATTCGACGGCGCCCGCTTCGAGTGCGCGAATCGCCGTTTCGGTACCGAGGGCCGTGAGTGTACTTACCATAACGACAGGGGTCGGCACGGTCTTCATGATCTCCGTGACCGCGCTCACGCCATCCAGCTTCGGCATCTCGACGTCCATGGTGACGACATCCGGCCGGAGTTCGAGGACGCGCCGCACGCCGTCGACGCCATCGGCGGCGGTGCCCACGACGGTGCACCCCGGGATGGCGTTGATCATGCGCTCCAGCGTCCGCCGCATGAAGGCGGAGTCATCGACAATCAGGACGCGTGCCGTCCTCGAGCTGGCGAGCAGAGGCGCTGCCATGGCTCAGGCGCAGAGCTTGCTGACGGCGGCGAGGACGCGGTCCCCTTCGCAGGGCTTCACGAGGAAGTCCCGTGCGCCGCTCTTCACAGCCTCGAGCACGATCTGCTGCTGGCCGAGCGCCGTCACCATCGCCACGCGCGCCGAGGGGTCGTGCGCGCGAATCTCCTTGAGCGCAGTGAGGCCGTCCATCTCGGGCATGGTGATATCCATGAGCACGGCATCCGGGCGGCTTCCCTTGTACTTCTGGACCGCATCGATGCCGTTCTCCGCCTGCACGACCTCGTAACCGGCTTCGGCGAGGATCTTCGACATGCGCATCCGCATGAATGCAGCGTCATCAACCACGAGAATCGTTGCCATCCGGGGTACTCCTACAGTTCGGTGGGGGATGAGGCTGCGGTGCGGACGTAGGTCCGGCCCACGCCGATGTGGACTTCGAAGGTGCGGCCTTTGACGCCGCCGAGGTCTTCAGCCGCGGGCCGAAGCCCGTGGCGCAGAAGGCGTTCTTTGATAGCTTCGGCATTCCGCTCGCCGATCTTGAATTTCCCGGCGTTCGCGGCGCCAAGGACCGCCGCGCCGCCCACCATCTTCACCGTGAGCCGCCCCTTGAGCGCACCGCCCTCCACCATCCGCCGGATAAGCGAATCGATGCCGATATCGGCGAAACGCGCCGGCTCGCGGCCATCGCAGCCGCGGCCTTCGGAGTCCGGCAACAGGATGTGCACCAGGCCGCCGAGTCGGAGCGATGGGTCGTACGCGCTCACGCCCACGCACGAGCCAAGGCCATAGGCCACCAGGACCTCGCCCGCATCGCTGCTGACGGCGAGCTGACCAATCCCCACCGATATCCGGCGGAGTTCGGAGGCTAATGCTGTCACGCTGCATGCTCCTTGAGGAGCGCCAGGCAGAGCGGGTCCGGCGCGAGGATGAGCAGGCCCGCGGTCGCGCCGCTGGTGTCTTCGAAGACGGTGTCGATCATCACGACATCGCCGCCCTGTGAGAGGATCTCGGCATAGACGCTCTGGACGAGCGCGATGGCGATGTCGTGGAGGATCACCGGGGGGCTCGGGTGGAGGACCAGGCCGGTGTAATCGCCGAGCGCGTTGACGAACGCCGAGCCGACGATGTTCGAAAGTTCGCCGATCGCGGATTCCGCGAGTTCGTCGGGCTCCGCCGTGGTGCCGGGCGCTTCCCCGCACATCAGGTCCACACATTCGAGCGCGCGGCCGATGGGGAACAACAGCATGACGTGGCCGGAGATGTCGCCGCTCATGGAGAGATAGGCGCCAAGAACGATGCTCTCTTCGCCGCCCACCGCGTCGCAGGCGTCGGCCTTTGTGCCGATCCGGACGCTGGGGATGTGGATGGTGATCTCCTGGCCCATGAGCCCGCTGAGGCCGCGGCCCGCGCGCACCGCGCCATCGCGAGCAACGCGTGAGAGCGTCCCGGTTATCGTTTCGGCGAGCGAAGCATTCATCGTTCCTCCTGCGGCCGGTCCGGCTATGCCGCGGCCCGCGATTGTTCGTTGATAAGGCTCGCCATATCGATAATCAGCCCCAGCGTCCCATCCCCGAGGATGGTGGCCCCGGTGAGCCCGCGGCGGTTGCCGATCAGGTCGCCGAGGGACTTCACCACCACGTCCTGCTCGCCGACCAGGCGGTCGACATAAAACGCAACTTGCCGCTCGCCGTGCCGTGCCGCCACGACACAGCGCGGCTGCGCCTCCGCGGACGGCCGAGCATCGCCGAGGGCTTCGGCGAGGTCCACGAGCGGGAGCAGCTTGCCGCGCAGCCTGAGCGTCCGGTGCCCGTTGACCGAGTGGACATCGGCGTCGTGTCGGCAAGCGCCTCCGTGACCGACACGAGCGGCATGGCGTAGACCGTGTTGTTCGCGACCACCATGAGGGCCTTCGTCGTTGCGAGCGTCAGGGGGAGCTGGATGATGATCTCGCTCCCTTTGCCGGGCGTGCTGTGAATGGTCACCTGGCCGTTTAGCCGTTCAATGTTGGTCCGCACGATGTCCATGCCGACGCCACGCCCGGAGACATCCGAGAGCACCCGGGCCGTCGAGAGGCCTGGGTAGAAGACATACTGGAGGACGGCCTCATCGCTCGCGGCGTCCGCGACTTCGCGCGAAACGATCCCGCGCTCGACGGCCTTGCGGCGGAGGGTCTGGCAATCGATGCCCTTGCCGTCGTCTTTGACGGAGAGGTAGATATACGTCTCCTGGTTCCACGCCGTCACCGTGACGAGGCCGGTCTCGGGCTTGCCCGCTTCGCGCCGTTGCTCGGGTGTCTCAATGCCGTGATCGACCGCGTTCCGGAGGATGTGGACCAGCGGGTCCGAGATCTCTTCGATAACCGAGCGGTCAAGCTCGGTCTCTTCGCCGGCCGTGATCAGCTCGACCTTCTTGCCGCATTTCGTGGCGACATCGCGGACCAGGCGCGGGAGCCGCGTGAGCACTGAGCGCACCGGCAGCATGCGGCTGCGCATGATTTCGTCCTGGAGCTCGTCCGTGATGCGGGCGAGGTGCGATGTCGTCTCTTCGAAGTTCTCGGTCAGCTCCGAAAGGTTGGCGTCCTTGAGCACCGCCGAAAGCGCCTCGCGGATCTGTTGGAGGCGGGTGCGGTCGATGACGAGCTCGCCGACAAGGTTCATGAGGCCGTCCAGCCGTTCCACGTCGATGCGGACCGACTGCGCGGTTTTTTTCATGGGGCCGCGGGCATCCGCGGGGCCGTGATCGGCCTCGACGATCGTCAGTTGCGGCCGGGAGGCCGCGTCTGCTTCGGCCACAGTCTGCCGGGCGTCCAGCGCGAGCGGCCTGGCCAGGTCATCGCTGCTCAGCGTGCGCACAGCCACCGAAGCGACGTCCGACACGACGGCAATGGCGGTGCGAAGCTGTTCCTCGCTCGCCGGGGACGTGAGCAACCCGGCGAACAATAGCTCGCCGGCGCCGCTTTCGAGGATGGCGCGCTCGGGCGAGGTCCACGTCAGGGTGCCGAGGGAATCGAGTTCCTGGAGTGCCTGGTAGCAGCGAATGCCGGGCAGTTGTGAATCGGGCGCGAACCGCACTTCGACCAGGCACGCGTTCTTCCCGTGTTGCATCTGCTCGAGCGTGGCGGCCACGGCGCTATCGGTGAGGCGCACCAGATAGGCGGGCTGCCCATCGTCTTCAGCCGGTGTAGTCAGGGTTTCCTGCACCAGGAGCGCCTGCAGATCCGCTTCGAGGCGCCGGATATCGAGGCCTGAATCGATGCGCGTCTTCACCTCGTTCGCGAGCACTCGGAGGGCGTCCAGGGCGGCAAGCAGGGCATCGACGACGTGGGCCGCCGGCGCGAGCCGCTGCTGGCGGACAAGGTCAAGGACGCTCTCCATGGCGTGCGTAAGGCTCGCCATCTTGCGATGGCCGATGGTCGCCGAGGAGCCCTTGAGCGTATGGGCGGCGCGAAAGATTTGCTGGACGAGGTCCAGGTCCGGCTCGCCTTCGAGCTGCACCAGCGTGGCATCGAGCAACTCGAGCTGCTCGTCGGTCTCTTCGCAAAACAGCTTGAGGTCGTCGTCATCCAGCTCGAACTGCAGGGTCTGGGACTTCTCTTTTGTCATGCCGCAGCACTCCTCGCCGGCCCCTGTGATGGGCGGAACTTGTGAACGAAGGTCTCGTGTCAGGCGGCCGCGGCTTGCTGGATGTCCGTGGATTCGGTATCGGCGGGCCCATCGGCGGGGAGCACGCCGGAGAGGTCAATCAGCGAGACGAGGCGGTCTTCCAACTTGGCGATACCGCGGAGGTAGGTGTTTTCGGGGACGCTGACGATCGCGCTCGGGAGCTCCACCTGTTCGGCGGGGATGCGCATCACTTCGGAGACGGCGTCCACAATCAGCCCGACCATGCCGTTCGCGCTGCTGACTACCACGATGCGGGTCTCGGCGGTGTGCTCATTGGCGGCCACGCCGCAACGGCTCCGCAGGTCGATGACAGGGACCACTCGGCCGCGAAGGTTGGTGATGCCCTGTACCCATGGGTCGGAGCCGGGGATCGAGGTGATGTTCTGCATCCGCACGATCTCCTGGACCGACTGGATATCGAGCGCGTAGTACTCATCGGCGAGACGGAAAATCACGACGTGCTCTTCACTCGCTCCGGCCTTGCTCGTATCCCGGGACACGTCCGTTGCCTTCATTGCCATCAATCACTCCTGTCCGTGGTGCCACGCCGCGGAGGCTGGCCGCTGTATCAAGCTACGCATCGCGTGTGCATCCGAGTTATCCGGCGGCTCCCCCGTGTGGCCGGGGTAGGGCCCTGATAGGCCGGTGACAAACTAGTGCTCATTCAGGTCCAACCGTGGGGAACTCCTGTATGGGCGCTCGATACTCAACATGGGAGAGTGCCCGTCACAGGAGTCCCATGGCCGCAGAGAATGCAGTCCTCAGCCAGCGCGAAATCGATGCGCTTCTGAACGCCGATATCGGCGAAATGGCGGCCGACGCAGTCGCAGTCTCAACGGCCCCGCTTGGCCGCAAAGATTCCGGCCGCCGCATCAAGCCGTACGATTTCCGCCACCCGGAAAAGCTTTCCAAGGAACAGCTTCGCGGCCTCCAGATCATCCAGCAGGGCGTCGCCAGCTCGCTGAGCGCGTCATTCTCGAGCCGCTTGCGCAGTCCGGTGGAATCCCGGCTAAGCGCGATGGAACGCGGCATCTACGAGGAATACGTCACCCAGATCGGCACGCAGGCGATCGTCATCATCATCGATATGAGCCCGTTGACGGGCTATGCGGTGGCCTCCTTCGGCCTCGATGTCGCCTTTGGCATCATCGATCGACTGCTCGGAGGCAAGGGGAAGCGGCACCTGCGCTCGCTCGACCGGGACCTCACCGACATTGAGCTGGCATTGGTCCGCCACATTGGCATCGATATCGCCCGGTCGCTCGTGGAGCCCTGGGCGCGAGTCACGGATCTGACTCCGGATGTCACCGACCTCGCCATCGGCCCACAGGTGATGCACGTTATCCCACCATCTGAATTCGTCATAACGGCGTGGTATGAGATCCGCTTCGCGGAGCAAACGGGCGGCGTCTCGCTCTGCTTCCCATTGACGGTGCTCGAACAGATCCTCCCGAAGCTGACCGGCCAGAGCCTCTTCGACAGCCGGCCGGGCCGCACGCTTTCGCATGACGCAAGGGTGAAGCGCGAGCAGCTCATGCCGATGACCATCCCTGTCCGCGCAGTGCTCGGGACGGCTTCGATCCCGGCGAACGACGTCGCCGAGCTGAAGCCCGGTGACGTGATTGTGCTCGACCGCGACGTCGACGACCCGGTGCGGGTGTTCGTGGGCAATTGCGAGCGCTTCGCAGGTTCGCCGGGGACGCACGGCAGGCACCTGGCCCTACAGCTTTCCGGCGTTGTTGACGACGATGGATGGGTAAAGCCCTTTGAGGAAGCCTCGTCATGAGCAGCACGATTCCCGTACGCGCCGTCCTGATGTCCTCTGACATCAAGTCCGGCGCGGCGGGATTCCACCGTCTCGTCTACAAGGTTGATGGCGGCCGTTCCGGCATGGTGATGGTCGCCGTCATGATCTCGCAGGACGCCCACCGCAAGCTTGCGGCTCAGCTCACCCGCGCCCGCCTCCAGCCGGTCGAAAAGTCGCAGTTGCTGAAGACCTGGGCGCGGTGGGAGATCGCGATGCGGCTGGAATACCACGGAGTGATCCCGCAGAACATAACGATCACAGCCAGCGATGTGGACGATTTCGGCGCCTACGCCACCGACCTCGCGCGCACGTTGGGCGTGGGGTAAGCCTCCAATTCCACGCGCGCCCGACCGAGCGGCTGCCGGCGCATGCCGGCCGCAACCAGGGGAGATTCTAACGATGCATGCAAAAGTGACGGTCGCCGAGGCAGCGCAATCCGTAGCAAACGCGCCCGAGCGGGCCCGCCTCGAACTGGTCGTGCCCTTCGTCGAAGCGGCCGCCAAAGTTATCAGCCAGGAGTGCGGCGAGACGGTTGGCAAGGGCCAGCTCTACCGCGTCCGCTCGCCGCAGACGAGCAACGACGTGAGCGTGCTAATTGCCATAACGGGCGACGTGTCGGGCCTGGTCAACTACACCATGTCGCTGGACACGGCCATCGGGTTCGCATCTCGCATGATGGGCGAACCGCTGGGCGAGTTCGACGCGATGGGTCAGAGCGCCGTCGCGGAACTGGCGAACATGATTACGGGGCAGGCCGGCATCGGCCTTGAGCGCGGCGGATTCTCCAGCGACATGTCGCCGCCGATCCTGCTGCTGGGCAACGGCAGCACGATCGCCACGTTCAACCTCACGCGGCTGGTGGTCCCGCTCGTCGTCAGTTGGGGCGAATTCGGGATCGACCTCGCGATCAAAGAAACGTAAGGGGGCTCAGGGGCTCAGGGGCCTTTCAGGCTCCGGCTCACCGCGAGCCCAAAGCCCCGGCCCGACACCTCCCGAAACATAACTGATATAGTGCGAAGTTACGCGACAGAGCCGTCGATGCCTGCTCATGCCTTCGGGAGGTACTGCCGGAACCATGCCAGCGTCCGCGCCCAGGCGTCGGTGGCGGCGGCGGCGTTGTAGCGTGTGCCCGTGTCGTTGAAGAAGGCGTGGTCGGCGCCGTCGTAGACCTTGACTTCGACCGTCTTCCCCGCCGCGGTCAGCCTCTGCTTCACCTGCTCCGATTGCCCGGTGACCCGCGTGTCGTTGCCGCCGTAGATCGCGAGCACCGCCGCGCGGGTCTTCGCGAGGTCGTCCAGCGACCGCACCACGCCGTAGAAGGGCACCGCGGCGGCGATGTCCTGGCTGGCGATGGCCAGCTCCCACGTGTAGTTGCCCCCAAAACAGAAGCCGTTCACGCCGACGCCCCCCGCGCGCACGCCGCTCTGGGCCTTCAGGTACTCCACGCCGCTCTTCAGGTCAGCCACGAGGTCATCGATCTTTGCGGCGCCCAGCAACCCCGCGTTCTCGTTTGCATCGGGCTTCGTGCCGCCGTTTCGTGACATCAGGTCCACCGCAAGGGCAAGGAATCCCTGCTGCGCGTAGCGCCGCGTGACGTCCTTGATGTGCTCCACAAGCCCGCGGTTCTCGTGGATCACGATAATCCCGGCGTTGGTAGACCCGGGAGCCTGGTTCGCCGGCCGCGCCATGTATCCGAGGACATCCACGGCCTGGCCGGGGAAGCGCACGTCGGCCGCCTGCACCGCGTCGCCGGCCGGGGTGCCGCTTGCTGCCGATGCCCCGGGGCTGGCCACGGCACTCACGGCGCCCGCCGCAGCTGCGGTGTTGGCGGCTTGGGACGGACTGGTGTCATCGTCGTCGTTGCCGCTGCAGCCCAGCGCCGTGAGGATGGACGCCGTCGCAGGGATGCTGCCCGTGATCAGCAGCACCCGGCGCAGCAGGTCGCGCCGGCCGAGGCGCCGGGCTTTGTAATCCTCGGCGAACTCCTCGATAAGGTATGGCTGGTGCGTATTCACAAGTTCCCTCGCGCCGACAGCACCCTTTGTACAGGACTACGTCGTTGCGCCAGCCGAAGGATGGATTGCGCCGGGGTTCGCGATGAAGCCGCAACCTCGGGATAGCCGGACTCGGCGCTGCCCGGCTCCTCGGTCTATTCGGCGCGCTTGTCCAGTACGCGGCCCAGGGCCCGGCCCTTGTCCGGCGTCGGGTCTTCGACGAGGCCGTAGATTTCGCGGCCCTCGTGGTCCGCGGGCAGGTACTGCGTGATCGGCAGGCCCTCTTCGTTCACGAACAGCAGGCAGTGGCAGTACTTGAACTTCTGCATCTCGTCGCAAGCACAGATCCAGTCGCGCCGCTTCACTTCCTCTTCGCGCGGGAGGTAAAGACCCTCGGGCCAGGTGCCGTCCGCCGCCTTTTGCGGATAGAAGTTACACGGGCACAGGGGGCGGCCTAACTGGTCGATATTGGCGGCGAGGCCCAGGACCACGCCCTCCGTTATGTAGCGATCAGGATGCAGGTGGGTGCCCGACTTCTCCGCGAACTTCTCCGCGTAGTTCCACATCTTCTGGATCGATTCCGGTTTCGGGTCTTCCATATTGGTGCTCCCTCCAGCGCCCGCCGGCGCGTCCCAGGGAATTATCCCGCATCGAGGGCGTCGCTGCTGCAAGGCGGCAAGTAACGCCCACCCGCAGGAGACTACCATTAGGCTATGGGCGAGCCCTCGAACGCAGAGATTCACGACAGCTACGTCGCCGCGCTCCGGCACGTGGCCCGCGCATCCCCGGGTGGGGCCTGGACGGAACTGCCATCCTGGTTGCTGTGGGACGCAGGTGTCGGGAATGACGCCTTCAATATCGCCATCCCACGCGCGTCCCTGCGGGACCCGGCCGCCGCGCTGGACGAGGCCGAGGAGTGGTTCGCCGCGCGGGATTGCGACTTCCGGCTCTCGCTCCGCGACGATGCCGACGCTGCTGTCGCGGCGGCGGCGCGTGGACGCGGCTTCAGCGACTGGTGGAGCGAACCGGTGATGCTCCTGCATCCGCTGTCCGCGGTGTTCGTGGCGAATGCACCGGGGGCTTCAATCGTCCGCGTTATGTCCGAAGCGCACCTCGAACTATACGGCGATGTGGAACCCGCAACGGTGGGGGGCGCCGAGCGCGAGGTCGCCCGCGGCGTCATGGCGACGCCCGGGTGCTCGCTCTGGGTGGCGACGGTGAAGGGCGAGCCGGTCGCACGTGCGGTGGCCATCGCGAGCGGCCGCCTGGTGCGGGTGAACAACGTCTTTGTTGCCCCGGCCTGGCGGCGGCAGGGATTGGGGACGGCCGTGACCGCAGCCGCGGTCGATGGCGGCCGCGGCGCCGGGACAGAGGCGGCCTGCCTCGCCGCCTCGGAGATGGGCGAACCGCTCTACCGGAGTATGGGGTTCCTTACGCGCTATCGGCAGTTGTCGTTGCATGCACCGGCACGCCTCCGGCGCTAGACTGGTCTAGATCGTCAGCCCGCCAAGCCCCTGCACGCCGCGCACGTACTCAATCTCGCCAACGTGCCGGTACCCGTGGCTCAGGCAGACGCCATAGAGGCCGTCCCACAGCGTCATCTCGCCGAGCGGCTTGATCGTCACCCGGCGGGCTTCGAACTCCTCGGCGGACATGCCGGCGAGGTAGGCATCCGTGGCCTCCCACACACCCTGCTGGTACGTGTGCCAGAGCGGGACGTCGTGGAGCTGCACGGCGTTCGCCTCGGCCTCGGTCATGCCCGTGCCCTGGTTGTTGCGCGGCAGCCCGAATTTCTCGTGAAAGCCGCCGTTCAGCCAGACCGTCGGCCTGCCCTGCGTGACGAAGTTGACGATGTTGTCCTCGGTGCGGACATAGTGCCAGAGGCTGAAGAAGCCGCTGACGCCCCCTTCTTGCGGCCGAAAATTGAGCTGCTCCGCGGTCATCCCCTCGACCGCCTTGTCCAGGAGAGAGTGCATCGACCGCAGGCTCGTGCGGAGCAATTCCTGTTGCGTGGTCATCGTTGTCCTCGTCTTCGCGGTGGCGGGGCGCGGCCCGCCGAATGCGAATCATGCAGGGGGCCCCTGTCACGCGTCCACCACCGGCATGGCGGGTGTGGCGGAACGCCGTTGCCGAGTGCGGACTTTTCCTACTGTTCCGTCGGCGGCGGCCGCACGAAAGCTATGGCATGCGGCGAATACCGTTCCTTCCCATCATGCTCGCGGCCGGGTTCGCCAGCTCGCTCGCAGTGGTGGCGATGGAGTTCGGTTCGTCGTCGCCCATGCCGGCCGCCCATGCCGTCGCGGCCACGACTTCGGACGCTGCCGCCCCTACCGTGACGCCGGCGCAAGTGGAAGCGCCGCCCGCCGCGCCCTCTCCATCGCCGGAACTGGCGACCTCCTCGCGGTCCGAGAACGACTCACCGCCCCCGCCCGCGCCCGCCGCAACCCCACCGCAGCAGGTGGGGGCGCTCAGCGCCGCGCTCACTCAGCCGAACGGCTCGGTCCAATCGACAGACAAGGCCGGCGAACTCTTCGATCTGCTGAACTCGGCGCGCCTCGACGAAGGGCTCCCGGTGCTCCGCCGCAACGCGGAGCTCGAGAAGGTTGCGCTCGTGCGGGCGGAGAATTTGGTCGCCAACGGGTATTTCGACCACTACGCGCCCGACGGCGAGAGCGCCTTCAGCGAACTCGCCGCCCGCGGCATCCGCTACCGCCTCGCGGGGGAGAACCTCGCACAGAACAACTATCCGGATGCGCGCACGGTGCAGGCCGCGTTCGACGGGCTCATCGCAAGCCCCGGACACCGCGCCAACATCCTCGAAACTCGCTTCACGCAGGCCGGCGTCGCCGCGGTCCGGTCGGGGAAACTATGGGTCTACGTCATGGTCTTCATGGACTGACGGCTTCGCGCTCCATGAGCACCTTGCCCAGGTGGATGACCTTGTCGATGCGAATGACGACGGCGACGCCGGTGCGTTCCGGGTCGCGGTCCAGTTCGAACGAGGGCGTGCGCCCCATCACGCCGTCGCGGACGGCGCCGGTGCGGTGCAGCTCCGCAACGCCGAAGAACTTCCAGAGGACGCGCTTTTCGGCGTTGCGATAGAGAACGCAGACTTTGGGGTTCTCCTCCAGGTTTCGCTGGGTGGTCCCGTGGGCGCGCTCCCAGAACGCGAGATGGTCCCCGTCCCAGGCCATGAAACTGCCCTTGAACGCCATGTCCGGCATGCCATCGGCGCCGGCCGTGGCGACGAGCATTGGCGCGCCCTCCACGGCGGAGTTATCGATGGCCTCACGCATGTCCCGTGGAAGCTCAATCATGCGCATCCTCTTTCCCTGAATCCGTTTAGCAGCGCCGTACGGCGCCCGACCAGCTGATTGTAGCAACCTGACGTTGGTTGGCAACCTGTCGTAAGTTACAGGTGTTCCTCAAAATACCCGAGCACCCGGCGCTCCTGGTACTCCAGGCCCTTCGCATCCCGGGGCATGTGCCGTTCCTCGGGGTACACGAGAAGGTCATAAGGCTTCTGTGCCGTCGCAAGAGCGACCATGAGCCGCGCCGTGTGTCGGAAATGCACGTTCTCGTCAATCATCCCGTGCACAATGAGGAGCTTCCCGCGCAGCCCATCGACGTGCGCCAGCACCGAGCTCTCCCGGTAACCCGCCGGGTTGTCTTTCGGCGTGCCCATGTAGCGCTCGGTGTAGCCGGTGTCGTAGCCGTCCCAATCGGTCACAGGCGCGCCCGCGACGCCTACCTGGAACACCTCGGGTGCGCACATCAGCGCCATACAGGTCATGTACCCGCCGTAGCTCCAGCCGTAGATGCCCACTCGCCCGGGATCGACGCCCTCCGCCGCGGCGAGCCAGCGGACGCCGGCAACCTGGTCGCGGACCTCCACATCGCCCATGTGGAACTGCAATGGTGCTTCGAAGGCGAGGCCACGGTTCGCGCTGCCCCGGTTGTCCAGCACGAAGACGAGAAACCCTCGCCGGGCGAGATATTGCGCCCGCATGTCCACGGTCATCGCCCAGTCGTCCACAACGCGCTGGGCATGGGGGCCGCCATACACCGATACCACGGCCGGCAGCGGCGCCGGTGTCCCGGATGGCGGCCGGTAGATAGCACCGTGGAGGAGTGTGCCGTCCTCAGCGGTGACCGTCACCAGCTCCGGCGGCTGCAGGCCGAGCTCTTCGGCCGTGGCGCCAGCGTTTTCGGACAGCATGGCCCGCTGCTCGCCGCTGGAAGTACACAGGGCCACGCGTGGGGCGTGTGCGCGCGAACTCCACGTGTGGACCATGCGTGCGCCGTCCGGGGAAAGCACCGCGCTATGCCAGCCACCCCCGGAGGTGAGGCGCTCCACATCCCCGCCGTCCAGGCTCACGCTGTAGACGTGCCGCTCGGCGGCGCCCTCACGCGTCGCCACGAAATAGGCGCGGCGCGGTGGCTCGTCGACATCGATCAGCCGGATCACGGTCCAATCGCCGCCGGTGAGCGCGCGCAGCTCACGGCCATCGGGCGCGTGCAGATAAAGGTGCCGAAAGCCGGTCCGCTCGCTGGACCGCACGATCTCGCCAGTCTTGAGGAAGCGCGTGTCGTGGCTCAGGTTGACCCACGGCTCGCCATGCTCCTCGACGAGCACGGTCGGCGCGGGGCCATCGAACGCGAGAAGGCGCAGCTGCTTCTGGTCGCGCGAAAGGATCTCGGCCGTCAGCACCCCATCGGGACGCCATGCCACGCGGGGGACGTAGATGTCGGTATCGCTACCGAGGTCCGCCCACGTTATGTCGTCCGTTTCGAGAGTCGCCACGCCAAGGCGCAGCACCGCGTTACGCTGCCCCGCGAACGGGTAACGGTGCGGTTCGATTTCGACCTTATCCTTGCCCTGGTGGACGATCGGATAGACGGGGATGTGCCGGGAATCAGCCTGGATGAAGGCGATGCGCGTGCCGTCGGGGCTCCACCAGAAGCCGCGTTCCTGGTCCAGCTCCTCCTGCGCAATGAAGTCCGCGAGGCCGTTCGTCAGGCCGTCGCAGGCGCCGCTTGT
This sequence comes from Chloroflexota bacterium, assembly GCA_016191435.1. GTDB lineage: Bacteria > Chloroflexota > Dehalococcoidia > Tepidiformales > Tepidiformaceae > Amarobacillus. Next base: position 409,532 of record JACPOQ010000028.1, read on the forward strand.
GAGCCGGCGCGGGTTGCCGGCAGGGACATCCGCGACCCAGAGCTCGCCGCCGCGTACGAACGCGACACGCGTCCCGTCATCGCTGAGGTGCGGGTCGAGCGCGCCTTCGCAGCCCGGGACCTCGGCCAGCGGCCCGCCGCCGGCGCTCACCGTCAGCCCACCACCTTCCGGCACCAGCAGCACCGGGACGGCCGAGCGCGGCGCGAATGCGTAGCTCGTCACGCCGAGCTCGCGCATCCGCGTCCGTTCACGGCGCAGCTCCTCCTCGCGTGACAGCTGCGCCTCGGCGGTTGACGCGGCTGACGGGCCGGCGATGACCGTGCGATCGCCGGTGGCGATCTCGTATCGCCAGAGGCTGCGGACAAGGCTGCCCTCGGCGCTGTGCAGGTACGTGATGGCCGCGCCGTCCGGGGTGAATCGCACCGCGGCGGGGACCGTCATGCCCGGCCGCGGGTACCGCGCCACCTGCTCGATGGTTATGTCGTCGAATGGGCGGCTCACGCGCTCAGCGCTTCCTTCCTCAGCCCCTCGATCGCGTCGATGGAGGACGGAATGGCGGCGGTCAGGACCTCCGCACCATCGGCCGTGATGAGCACGTCGTCTTCGATCCGGATTCCGCCGAATTCGAGCATCCGGTCGACGCGCCCCCAATTGACATCGTCGCGGTAGCGCGCGCGGCGCTCGGGGTCTTCCAGCAACGCGCGGATGAAGTAGATGCCCGGTTCGATGGTCACGACGTAGCCGGGTTCGAGCGGCAAATCCGCGCGCAGCCATTTCAGGCCGAACCGGTCGCTGGGGGTGCGGCCGGCGAGACAGCCGCCGGCATCGTGCGTCGAAAGGCCGAGCATGTGGCCGAGTCCGTGCGGGAAGAACAGCGCGTGGGCATCGCGTTCGACCAGCGCAGCCGGGTCACCGCGCAGGATGCCGAGGTCCACCAGGCCTGCGGCCATGCGCAGGGATGCTTCCATGTGGAGCTCGCGGTACTCCTTACCGGGACGCGCGTCCTTAATCGCAGACTGCTGCACCGTGAGGACGAGCTCGTACAAATCGCGCTGCGCGCCGTCGAAGCGGGCGTTCACCGGGAAGGTGCGCGTGACATCGCTGGCGTAGCCGCCGCACTCGGCGCCTGCGTCGATGAGCACGAGGTCGCCCGTTGCGAGCTCACGTGATGACGGCGCGACGTGCAATACAGCTGCGTTCCGGCCACTGCCAACGATAGAGCCGTAGGCCGGGCGTTCGGCGCCGGCCCGGAAGAACTCGGCTTCGAGTTCGACTTGCAGGCGGCGCTCGGAGGTGCCGGCGCGCGCGGTACGCAGGGCCAGCAGGTGGCCCGTGGCGCTCGCCGCGGCGGCGGCGCGCATGCGCTGCAGTTCCCCCACATCCTTCGCGCGGCGCGCCGCCGAGACAGCCTCGGAAAGCCGCGCCGAGAGCTCCTGGTCGATCACGAGTTCGAGGGCGGACCATCGCTCGACCCCATAGCCGGCCGGATGTGCCGCGAGGTCGGCGTTGCCCAGCAGCGCCACCGGCTCGCCGCGATGGCGCTCCAGCCAGGGGCCGAGTGCCGCGAGCGGCGCCGCGCCCTCCAACCCGGCGTGCAGCGCCAGCTGTTCCAGTGACACACCGTCGCCGCTCCAGACGCGCTCGTCTGGCGTCGGTTCCGGCGCGAAAAGCGACCAGCCTTCGCGCGGGTCGAAGGCCAACACGCCGGCCGGGCCGGCCACGCCGGCGAGGTACTGGTGCTCGGGGTGGGCGTGGAATTCGTGGTACTGGTCGGTGCCCGCGATGGGCACGGGCAGGCCCGACGGGATAAGCACCGGCCCGCGGGCCTCCCATGCACGTGCGATTGCCGCGCGCCGGTCGCGGAGCAGCTCTGCATCGCTCACCCGGCCAGTCTAGCCGAGGAGTCGCCATCTCCGCAGCGGACGTCTCAACCCGTGGCGTACTGGCTGGCGCCGGCCGAGAGGCTGGCGGCGACCCGTTCGCGCAACTCCTTCGGCACCACTACCAGCGCCTCCGCGCCCCAGCTCAGCACCCACGGGATGAACTCCAGCAGGCTCGGGAGGTGCAGTTCGAGGCGCACGCCCCCGCCTTCGAGCTTCGTCAGGCGTTGCGAGGAATGCCAGTTGGTCTCGCGCACGCGGCGTGCAACCTCGGGCGTGAACTCCACCACGACGTCGTACTCTTCGTCCGCGATGACGACGCCCCAGCTGTTGCGGAGCTGTTGTTTCAGCTCGTCGATGCCCGTCGCGACGAAGGTGTCGGTCGAGAGCGAAGCGGCGAGGATGCGGTCCAGCTTGTAGGTGCGGATCTCCTCGTGTTCGTGGCTGAACCCGATGACATAGGTCGCCGCGCCATCGGGGCTGGGCTCCAGCAGGTAGGGGTCAAGGCCCGTTACGTGCACCGTCCGCGAACTCTGTGAGCGGTAACGGATCGCCACGCTCCGGGATTCGGCCCAGGCGACAGTGAGGTTTCGCAGCACCTCGGTGTGCTCGCTCCGCGACGGGCGCTCGCGCAGTTCGCGGACGGCGTCCTCCACGTGGGCCGCGATGACCAGCGGGAGCGCGCTCGCCAGCTTCTCCATCGCCGTGAGCGCGTCGGGGTCCGGGTCGTTCGCGCGACGCGAAAACTGGCGCGTCGCAAGGTAGATGGCCCGTGCTTCCTGCAAGGTGAAGCGGACCGCCCCGATCGGGGTCGAGCCAGGCATGAGGCGGTAGCGCCGGCCCTCCGCGTCCATCAGGGGCACCCCGAGCTCGGTGCCCAGCACGCCGAGGTCGCGCTGGATGGTGCGCGAGCTGAACCGCGTGCGTTCGGCCAGTTCCCGGGTCGTAAGCCCGTTCGGGTTGCGCCGCAGCAACTCTTCGATGGCGACCAGCCGGGCCGACCGCCGTACTTGTTCCGTCATGGGTTCGCGCTCCTTCCGCCGGGGAGGCTCAATCGCCGCTCCCGTTCCGCGCTCTTCGTTAATCGGGCAGTGGTCTCACCGGGCATGATGGAGGACCAACGCGACAATTCTTGTCGCGATACAGCGGTTGCCCACTACTGTTCGGGCGGCGCAGCGGCGCCGGCCGGCGCACGACCGCAGCGCGGGCGTGCCGTACCATGGCCCCATGGCAGCCCGGCACGATTTTGGACTCGTTACTCATATCTCGCCCGAGGCAATCGGCCAGCCCGGCCAGCGCCGCTTTCGGTTGCGTATCTTAACCGCAGATAGCGAGTCCGCGTCGCTCTGGCTCGAAAAAGAACAGCTGACGGCAGTGGGTGACGCCGTCGAGAGCGTCTTGAGCGACGAGGAATACCGCTACGAACGCCTCCCTCTCGATGACCTCGAGCCCGACCCCGTGTTTCCCTTGAGCCCGGATGTCGACCTGCAGGTCGGCCAGCTCTCCATGGGGATCAATCGCGAAACCCGCCACATCGTGCTGATGGGGTCGGAAGCAGCGCCCGAATCCGAGGCTGAGAGCTTCACCGTCGAGTTCGACTACCGCCGCGGCCACGAGCTCCGCCGCTCAATCCGCGAAGTCGTCTCGGCGGGACGCCCGCCGTGCCCACTGTGCAGCGGTCCGGTGGACCCCGCAGGGCACGTTTGCGCCCGCTCAAACGGCCACCACCCACATTAGCGTGGCGAAGACGGCAGGGCTGCTCTTGACGAGGCCCTAATTCGTGACTGGCGACCCGGCCGATGTTGGCTCGGCGCCCTGGGTGGCCGGAGGGGTGATTTTGGGCACGGACGGCGGTGGCTCCAGCGTCGGCGACGGCGGAGTGGGCGTCCCGGTCGGGGAAACGCTCGCGGAGGGCGACGCCGGCGGGGTTGTGGTCGCCGATGCTGGCGGCGCCGTGCCCGTCGTGCCCGGCGAGGCGGACGCGCGCGGGCTTGGCGACGCCGATGGTGCTGGCGACGGCGTCACCGTAGGGACTGCCGTCAGCGTCGGCGCCGGCTCGTCGTCCGCCGGGCCACCGAACGGTGCTGCTCCTGGCGGGTCGTAGGTGGGCAGGGCGGGCAGATCGGACTGGCGCGCGGCCTGTGTGAGCAGGCTCGCCGGCCCGGCCACCTCGATAAAGATCGGGCCGCGGTTGAATGCAATCTCGCGGCCCGTGCTGTCGAAGAAGCGCGTGCGCGCCAGGCGATCCTTCTTCTTCCAGGTGCCCTCGATCGCCCGCCCATCGATGAAGACCGTCACCGGCCCTTCGCCGAACTGGTCGTAGAGGACGTGGCCGGAAAAGTCCACAACCTCCGATGGGACGCGCATGACGACGACGTTCTTGAAGCGCAATTGCTGACCCGTCACCGCGTCCTTATCCGCACCGCCGGATTGGAAGCGAAAGTACACGCCGGCGGATTCGTCCCAGGCCCACTGGATCACCGAAGAGGCATAGCGCTGGTTTTGGAAATCGACTTCGAAGGCGCCCACGCGCATCCCGCGCACCTCCTCGCCGTCGGCCTTGAACGGCCAGGACTCGACCGTGGGCGGGCCGTTGTACTCCAGCGATTTCGCAGCTTCGCGCAGGCGCACGGTGTTGGCCACGAGATTGTGGGGCGCGTAGCGCTCCTCCATCCGGTAGTACGCCGAATCGGAGACGGGCCGAAAAGCGTCCAGATCCTTGATGCCCCAGTCGTAGATCTGGCCGATCGCGTTGGCGTCGTTTGCAGTCACGGCGCCGCCGGCGTGGCCGTACATCGCTCCGAGCTCGCTCGCCCAGATGACGAATGGCGTCCGCGCAGAGCGCACCGGGTACACCTGCTCGGCTTCGTTGCGCCAAAAGACGGCCATGAAGCGGGTGATGCCGCCCTCGACGAACGCCTCGTAGACAAGGTCGGCTTTGTCCAGGCCGGCCTGCGGGTACGCCGGCGGCGCATTATCGACCATGATCGCGAGTGGCAGCACATCCTTGCGCGCCTGCCACTCCTGCTCGGTCATGGGCACGCCATCGAGAATCCCGGCGTACAGCACCGGGGTTGGCGACGGGCTCGCTGCGAGGGTGGCCGTGTTCGTCGCGGTAGCGCTCGTGGTCGAGGTGGCCGGCGGGGGGGCCGCGGCGGACGGACTGGACGAGCCACCGAGAAGGAAGACCAGCGCGGCCACCGCCCCGCCACCCGTAACGACCGCTGCTCCGCAGGCCGCCGCCAACTGCCTCGCCCGCGCCGTCCGGAGCCATTCGCGCATTACTGCGATGCTACGTTTCGAGTGGTTCGCGGGCAATGAACGATGTCCCGGCGCCGGCCCCACTCGCGGCCGCCGGCCGCCAGCGGGGCAACCCCGAAGTAAGGGCGATCCCGCGCGTGATCATGGATGAGGTGTATTGCGCCATTCGCCTGCAGCGGAGCACAGTTACGAGCATGGACCGGCTCGCGATCCTGACCAGCGGCGGTGATGCCCCCGGCATGAACGCCGCCATCCGTGCCGCCGTGCGTTCCGCAACGACCCATGGGATCACGATGATGGCCTCGCCGAACGGCTTCATGGGCCTCGTGCACGGCGATTTCCAGGAACTTGACGACCGCGCGGTGGGCAACCAAATTCAGCGCGGTGGGACGTTCATCGGCACCTCCCGTTGCCCCGAATTCTTGCACGCAGACGTGCGCGCAAAGGCCGCCGAGAACATGCGGCGCGAAGGCATCGAAGGGCTCGTGGTGATCGGCGGGGATGGCAGCTTCCGGGGCGCCTGCGCGCTGGCGGGCGAGCAGGGCGTCGCGGTCGCGGGGATTCCTGGCACCATCGACAACGACGTCTACGGCACCGACCACACCATCGGCTTCGATACGGCGGTGAATACCGCCGTGCTGGCCATCGATCAGGTGCGCGATACTGGCGAATCCACAGGCACCACGTTCTTCGTCGAAGTCATGGGACGTACGAGCGGCGCCATCGCGCTCCACACGGCGGTGGCGGCGGGGGCCACGGGCGTGCTCGTGCCCGAAGCCCACGACGACATCGAGGACCTGGCGCAGCGCATTCGCAAGTCCATCCAGAGCGGGAAGCGCAGCCACATCGTGGTGGTGGCCGAAGGCGACCACGAAGGCGGCGCCTTCCGCGTCGCGAAGAAGGTCAGCGAATGCTACGAGCACCCCTACCGCGTCGTCGTCCTGGGGCATATCCAGCGCGGCGGTAGCCCCACCGCCCTCGACCGGATCGTGGCGGCGCAGTCGGGGGCGCTGGCGGTGCAGGCGCTGGCGGCGGGCCGCTCGGGGATCATGATCGGCATCCAGCGCGGCGTCCCCGTGGAAGTCCTCCTGAGCGAAGTCGTCGCACATTCCCACCCCGAAGCGCGCTCAGACCTGCTGGCGCTGGCGCAGCAGCTCGCGGGCTGAGCGCTCGGTAGAATGGCCTATCACTCCGGGGAGGCGGCGATGGCCACCACGATGCCGGCACTCGACACCGAAGCTCCAGATATCGAACTGAACGACCAGGCTGGCCGTCACGTGCGCCTTCGCGACCTGCGCGGGCAGTGGGTCGTCGTCTACTTCTATCCCAAAGACGACACGCCTGGCTGCACAAAGGAAGCCTGCGACTTTCGCGACAACTACGGCGCGATCCGGGCGGCGGGCGCGACGGTCCTCGGGATCAGCTCGGACTCGGCCGCATCGCACGCGAAATTCGCTTCGAAGTACGAGCTGCCGTTCACCCTGCTCGTGGACGACGCCGACGACGCCGTCGCGCGCGCTTATGGCGCCTTCGGCATGAAGAAGAACTACGGCAAGGAGTACGAGGGAGTCATCCGTTCGACGTTCATCGTCAACCCGCAAGGACGAATTGCGAAAATCTGGGCGTCAGTCAAGCCGGATCAGCATGGCGCCCAGGTGCTCGATTGGCTCAAGGCGAACGCGGCAGCCTAGCAAGCACGGCTCGAAGCGTCTGGCCCGGGCGTGGCAGGGCTGGTAGGCTCCGCCCGTGCGCATCCTCCGGCTCACGACCAGCGACGACGCTGCCGGCCGCCTGCCGCCAGGTGCGGCAGTCCATGAGGTCGTGGCCCGGCTCCTTCACGACGCTACCGGCGAAAACGTGGAGACGGCGCTCAAGGCTCCCTGGCCAAGCGCGGGTCTGCCCGAGCTTGTGGAGCGTTGGGTCACCAGCTACAAGCCGGACATCGTGTTGCTGAAGGTCAACGCCTACTGGTTCAACTACCTCTCGTTGCCACTGCAACTGGAACGCAAGCTCGGCCGTGCGGGCCGGCCACTCACGAAGGCGGGCCGGCGCGTGGGCGAGATGCCGCTGGTGGCGCGCTCGCGGGCCTTCAAGAGTCTCCGGCGGCGCCTGCTGCGCGTGTTCCCCGGCGCGACGTACTTCACGCCCGAGGCGGTTATCGCGTCGATGGAGGACTGCATCCGTGTTGTGCTCGCCCACGAAGGCATCGGCCTGGTCGTTTCGGGTCCGGCTTCACGGCTGAACCACGAGCTCGCGCCAAAGGCCGCGTCAGCCCACGAGCGCCGCCGCCAACAGGTCCACCAGGCGATGGCGAAGTTCTGCGCCGGGCTGCACGTCCCGTACATAGGCGAGGACCGCGTCCCGACGCGGAGCGAGCTCGCCGAGACGATCGGCGCCGACGGCCTGCACATCGGCCCGGAGGCGGCGCGCAAAGCCGCTGAGCAAGAAGCCGCGGTGTTCCTGAAGGTCTGGGCCGAAATCCGCGGCGAAGTTCCCACGCCCGCCTGAGCGGCGTCGCGCGAAGCTACGTGTCCGGCCGGGCGAGCGCGAGCCACGCCCCCGCCGTCGCTTCCTTTTCGTCCGAAGTCCACGGCGGCCCAAGCAATTTCCCGAAATTGGCGACCCGCGTCTTCGCGCCGTCCGCGCTCGCGCCAAGCCGAGCGCCAAGCACGTCGTACAGGTCGCGCTGCAAGAACCGGGTGACAGTGAGCCCGAGATCCTCGGCCGCCGCGGCAACGAGCACGCGCCTGTAGAGTTCGCCCTCGGCGCCATGGAGCAGGGCGTGCGACGCAAGTATCCGCCCGAGATCGCCCGGGACCGCGCCAATCGCGCCGCCAACAGCGAGGCCGCATACGTCCGCGCCGAGCGCGGCGGCTTCGTGCACGGCCTCGCGCAGCGCTGCCGCTGCCAGTGCGCCGGCGGAAGCTTCGACCCGCGCCACGATCGCGGCCGCGCGGGCGATATCGAGGCCTTCGGCCGCGTGGTACGGCTGCCGTGGCAGCGGCGGCTCGTTCAGGCTGATGCGCCGCCGGATCAGTACACGCGGTCCGTCAATCGGTCCGGCAACCACGATCAGCGCTGCCCAACCCGAATGGTCCCGGACTCCGATGGCAGCCTTCATCGCGGCTCATCCTTCGCTTGCAGCTTCGCGCATCGCACTCTACGGCTTCGCGCCCTAGCATGGCCGCAACCGCACCCGGAGATTCTTCGATGGTCAACGCTTCCTCGTGGGAAGGGCGCGTGAGCTGCGCCCACAACGGCGCAGGCGCGCCCGCGACGCTCCCGCACGCGCTGCCCGGCGACCGGCCCGTGTGGCCCCGCGACCGCGTCGCCGACATGCGGCACCTCAAGCTAGAAATCACACTCGACGTCCCGGCGAAGACGGTGCGCGGGACGGCCACGCACACGCTCGCTCCGCTGAACGACGGGCTGCGCTCAATCACGTTTGACGCGATGGAGCTGCATGTCACGGCAGTCATGGCCGCCGGCCGGCCGGCCCCGTTCGAAAACGACGGAGAGCACCTCCGCATCGACCTTGGGCCTGGACGGCCGCGCGGCGAAGCTTTCGATATCGCCATCACCTACGAGGCGACGCCCCGCGTCGGGCTGTACTTCATCGGGCCAGATGACGCTTACCCGGACAAGCCCACGCAGGTCTGGTCGCAGGGGCAGGACGAGGACAACCGCCACTGGTTCCCGGCCTATGACTTCCCCAACGACAAGTTCGCCAGCGAGATGATCGTCACGGTGCCCGGTCACTGGTTCGCGCTTTCGAACGGCAAGCTGCTGGCGGATACGCCGGACCGCGCCGGCACTCGCACCTTCCACTGGCTCCAGGAACGGCCGCATTCGAACTACCTCGTGACGTTGGCGGCGGGCGAGTTCAGCCGCATCGACGCCAGCCGCGACGGCCTCACGATCGATTATTATGTAGAGCCGCGCGATACCGAGGCCGGCGAGCGCACGTTCAAGAACACGCCGGAGATGGTCGCGTTGTTCGAACGCGTCACGGGCGTCGCCTTCCCCTGGGACAAATACAGCCAGATCGTCGTGCGGGATTTCGTGTTCGGCGGCATGGAGAACACGAGCGCGACCACGATGACCGAGAACATCCTGTTCGACCGCAAGGCGGCGCGGGATTTCACGAGCGACCCGCTGATTTCCCACGAGCTGGCGCACATGTGGTTCGGCGACCTGCTCACCTGCCGCGATTGGTCCCACGGCTGGCTCAACGAGAGCTTCGCTACCTACCTCGAGATGCTATGGGACGAGCAGCACCTCGGCATCGATGAGTACCGGCAGGGCGCCATCGAGAACACGAACCTCTACCTGCAGGAGCGGTACCGGCGCCCGATCGTCACGAACATCTTCAACGCCCCGCTCGATATCTTCGACCGCCACCTCTACGAGAAGGGCTCCGTCGTCATCCACATGTTGCGGGGGCTGCTCGGCGATAGCCTCTTCTTCCGCTCCATCCAGCGGTACTGCTGCGACAACCAGGAGCGCAGCGTCGTCACCCACGACCTCGCCGTCGCCATCGAGGCGGAAACGGGCCGCAATCTCGAATGGTTTTTCGACCAGTGGGTGTTCAAACCGGGGCACCCGAACTTCAAGGTGAGCTGGAGCTGGGACCAGGACGCGAAGCTCGCCACCGTCGCGGTGAAGCAGACGCACAAGACCGACGACGGGACGCCGGTGTTCCGCGTGCCCGTGACCATTGATTTTCGTGTTGCGCGTGCGAAACCGTCCGAGTTCCGCGTCGAGATCACGGAGCCGGAGCACACCTTCGTCTTCCCGCTGCCGAGGAAGCCGGACGTCTGCCGCTTCGACCCCCACAACTTCGTGCTGAAGGAGCTCGACTTCGAAAAGTCGGTGGGCGAGTTGCGGCTGGAGCTGCGGGACGGGGACGACATCGCGGGGCGGCAGGCGGCGGCGGCTGGACTGGGCAAGAAGGGCGGGCGGGAGGCAATCGAGGCGCTCGAAACCGCAGTCATGGGCGATCGCTTCTGGGCCGTGCAGGCGGCCGCGGCGAAGGCGCTCGGCGCCGTCCGTACGCCGGCCGCGCGGGACGCGTTGATGCGCTCGCTCGCGGTCCGCCATCCGAAGGCGCGCCGCGCCGTGGTCGCGGCATTGGGCGAATTCCACGGCGACGCCGGGGTGTTCGATGCGCTGATGCCCATCGCAAAGCGGGACCAATCATGGTTCATCGAAGGCGAAGCGAACCGCAGCATCGGCAAGCTGCGCCTGCCCGCATCGTTCGATGCGATCGTGGCCAACATCGAACGCGACTCGTTCCGGCAGGTGGTCCGCATCGGCTGCGTCGATGGCCTTGCGGAGCTGCGCGAGGAGCGTGGGCTCAACGTGCTGTTGGCCGCGGCACGCTACGGCACGCCCTTCCAGGCGCGCCCGGCGGCGGTTGCGGCGCTCGCGCGGCTGGTCGCCTATTTCGACCCGCGGCAGAAGGAAGTCGGGGAGCAGTTCGTGGAATTCCTCCGTGACCACGACTTCCGCGTCCGGATCGCTGCCGCGAACGCGCTGAAGGCGCTCGGCCGCCCGGAGTTTGCCGGCGCCCTGGAGGACATGGCGAAGCGCGAGCTCGACGGCCGCGGGATCCGCATGGGCCGCGAGAATGCCGCCGCCCTCCGCAAAGGCGGCCAGACCTCCGAAGAGGTCCGCAACCTCCGCGACGAGTTCGAAAAGCTCCGGGACGAGAATGCGAAACTCCGCGAGCGGCTGGAGAAGCTGGAAGCGGCGAAGTCCGTGCGGTAGCGGGGGCACCGCGCTCTCTATCGCCCGGAAATTGCCGGTCTCTATACTTCAGCGTTGATGGCCGGGACATTCATCCTCGCGATTGATCAGGGCACCACGAGCTCGCGGGCGCTCGTGGTGGACGGCAACGGGGATGTGTGCGGCGCCGGGCACGAGCCGTTCCCGCAGCACTTCCCCGCGCCCGGCCTCGTCGAGCACGACCCGCTCGATATCTGGAAGTCGACCGAGGAGGCCATCGCCACCGCGCTGGCCGCAGCGGGCGTGGCCAGCCGCGAACTGGCGGCCATCGGCATCACCAACCAGCGCGAGACCGTGCTCGTTTGGGACCGCGCGACCGGCGAGCCACTGGCGCCGGCGATCGTCTGGCAGGACAGGCGCACGGTGGACGCGTGCGAGGACTTGAAAGCCGCCGGTCACGAAGCGCTCATCGCGCAACGCACCGGGCTCACGCTCGACCCCTACTTCTCGGCGACAAAGCTGGCATGGCTCCTGGATTCCGTGCCAGGCCTCCGCGATCGGGCCGAACACGGCGAAGTCGCCGCCGGCACGGTAGACAGCTGGCTCGCCTGGCAGATAACGGGGGGCAAGCGCCACGTCACCGACTACACGAACGCGAGCCGCACGTTGCTCTTCAACATCCTGCGCGGCCGCTGGGACGACGATCTCTGTGCGTTGTTCCGGGTGCCGCGCAACGTGCTTCCTGCCGTCCAGCCGTCCTGTTCGCGCTTCGGCCGCGCCTCCGCCGATGTACTTGGTGCGGAGGTCCCGATCCTTGCGATCGCCGGCGACCAACAGTCGGCGCTGTTCGGCCAGGGTTGCCTGGGGCCGAGGATGGCGAAGAACACGTACGGCACCGGTTGCTTCCTGCTCGCGAACGCCGGCGCGAAAGCGGTGACATCCCGGCACCGTCTGCTCGTCTCGATGGGCGCCGGCGCCGGCCAGGAAGGGCCAGAATACGTCGTCGAAGGCTCGGTGTTCGTTGCCGGCTCGCTCGTGCAGTGGCTGCGCGACGGCCTCGGCATCATCTCAAGCTCGGGCGAAATCGAGGCGCTGGCCGAGAGCGTGCCCGATGGCGGTGGCGTGACCATTGTCCCTGCTTTCACCGGGCTTGGCGCGCCCTACTGGGACCCCAACGCTCGCGGCGCGATCCTCGGTCTGACGCGCGGCGCGACGCGGGCCCACATCGCCCGCGCCGCGCTCGAAGCGATCGCGCTTTCCAGCACGGAGTTGGTGCGTGCCATGGACGGCGACCTGCCCGAACCCATCGCGGAACTGCGCGTCGATGGCGGCGCGTCTCGCGACAATTTGCTCATGCAACTGCAGGCCGACTATCTCGGCATTCCCGTCGTGAGGCCGCGGAACATCGAAACGACGGCCATGGGCGCCGCCTATCTCGCGGGGATCGGCGCGGGCATGTGGGCATCCGCGGAGGAAACTGCGTCACTCTGGGAAGCGGAACGGACCTTCGAGCCGGCGATCGACGCGGACGAGCGCGAGGGCAAGCTCGGGAGTTGGCGGGCGGCGGTGCAGCGCACGCTCGTGGCGGATGCGCGCGAGTGACGCTGTCCGAGGTGGCCGCAGGCCCGCCGCTGGATGCCGCGATCATCGGCGGCGGCATCAACGGCTGCGCCATCGCGCTGGCCTGCGCGCGGCGCGGCCTCAACGTGGGGCTGTTCGAGCAGGATGACTTCGGCTTCGGCACCACCTGGCGTTCGACGAAGCTGATCCATGGCGGCCTTCGCTACCTCGAACACGGCGATGTGCGGCTTGTGTTCGAGTCGCTGCGGGAACGCGCCTGGCTGCTGAAGACACGGCCCTACCTCGTGCGCCCGCAGCGCTTCCTCCTGCCGATGCTGCCCTGGACGCGGCGGCCGCCGTGGCAGCTCCGGGCAGGCCTGGCGTTATACGACACGCTTGCGCTGTATCGTGGGGTCCCGCGCCACCACGCCCTCTCGGACGCCCGGCTCCACGGCGCGATGCCATCGCTGCCGGGCACCACGCGCGGCGGGTTCGCCTTCTACGACGCACGCGTGCTGGCGCCGGAACGGCTGGCGCTCGAACTCGCCATCCGCGCCCGCGAGCTCGGCGCGACAATCGAGAATCACGCCCGAGTCCGTGCAATCGTGACGCGCAGCGGTTCCGTCGATGCGGTGCGGGTGGAGCACCAGGGCCAGGTCCACGAGATTCGCGCGAACGCGGTCATCAACGCGGCCGGGCCGTGGGTCGATGCTGTGAACGCGCTCACCGGCGAGGCCGCGCCGGCGCTACTGGGCGTGACGCGCGGAAGCCACATCGTCGTCGAACCGCGGCACGCCGTGCCACGCGATGCTGTGTTTTCGACCGCTCGGTCCGATGGGCGCGTGTTCTTCGCGGTGCCCCAGGGCGACCTGCTGCTCATCGGTACCACCGATGACCGCTTCGACGCCCCTCCCGGCGAGGTCCGGCCTGTTGCCGCCGATGTCGACTACCTGCTCGCCGAGGCGGGGGAACTGCTCCCCGGCCTCGCGCTCGATCGCGCCCGGGTGCGGTACGCGTACGCGGGGCTGCGGCCGTTGCGGCGCGTGGCCGGCGGCCCGGAAGCCGCCATCACCCGTCGCCACGATGTCATCGACCACCGGACGCAGGGCGGGCCGGGCGGCCTCTACAGCGTCATCGGCGGCAAGTTGAGCACGTTCCGGCCACTCGCCGCGGAGGTCTCGCGGCGGCTGACCCGGGACCATCCCTACGTCCCGGAGCTCCCGCCTCCACCGGCAATTTCATGGCGCGCCGTCCTCCGGGCGAGCGAATTCGACCACTCCACCCGCCAGCACCTCCGCATCTATGGCGACGCCGTCTCCGAGGTCGTCGACTCGGGCGCGGAGCTGATTTGCCCCCATGCGCACGCGCTTTCGGGCGAACTCGTCCACGCAATCGCGCGTGAACAGGCCACGACGCTCTCGGACATCCTTATGCGGCGCACGGGCATCTCGTGGGCGAGCTGCCGCGGGCTCTGTTGCCACGAGCGCGCGGCGGGTGTCGCGGCGGAACTGCTCGGCTGGGACGACGACCGGCGCGCCCGCGAAATCGCCGCGTTCGAAGCCGATGTGGCATACCACCTCCCGACTGTGGAATCCTTGTACGAAGGGGATGCCCGTGGGAGCCACAACCGACCTGGATGACGCCGCGATCCGCGCCGCCGCCACGCTGATACAACGAAGCCGGCACGTGGCCGCGCTCGTCGGGGCGGGCCTTTCGGCGGAGAGCGGCGTCCCGACATTCCGCGGCGATGGCGGCCTCTGGACGCGCTTCGGCGAACCCACCTTCGATGGCTGGGAGCTTTTCAACTCGGACCCGGGAGCGTGGTGGGACGATGCGCTCGCCGCGCAGCATCGGGATAGCGAATTCGCGCGCGCGCTCGATTCCGCTCGGCCGAACGCGGGCCACGTCGCGATGGCGGAGATGGAGCAGATGGGGCGGCTCGCGCACACCATCACGCAGAACATCGACGACCTGCAGCATCGCGCCGGCTGCCGGAAGCTCACCGAGATCCATGGCAATCGCTACCTTGTGCGGTGCATGAATTGCGGCGGCCGGGACCGCCTCTCCACCATCTCGCTCGACCGCCTGCCGCCGCTCTGCCCGGAATGCGGAGGCACACTGAAGACCGATACCGTGATGTTCGGCGAGCCCATTCCCGAAGACGCGCTGCGCGAATGCTATCGCCAGGCCGCGCTCGCCGACCTCTTCCTGGTCGTCGGCACCTCCGCCGTCGTGTATCCCGCCGCGGAGTTCCCGGTGATGGCAAAGCGGCGCGGCGCGGCACTGATCGAGATCAACCCGGAGGAAACGGACCTTACCCCGCTCGCCGATATCGTTGTGCGGGCAGCGGCGGGCGCCGCGTTGGCAGCGATCGTCGATGAGCTGCGTGCCGAAACAATGGCCTGAGCCCGCGGCCACCGGCATGCATCGCGGCGGATTCCTGCCGATACACAGGGCAGCGCCTCCCCCAATAAGGCGGCGCGCGGAGGGACACGGGTGCAGGTAGTGGTGGCCGGCGGCGCCGGCTTCATCGGGTCCCATCTCTGCACGCGCCTTGTCCAGCAGGGGCACGACGTCGTGGCGATCGATAATCTGCTCACGGGACGCCCGGCGAACATCGCGCCGCTCTTTGACTGGCCCTCCTTTACGTTCATCGAACACGACGTGATCGAGCTGTTGCCGGAGCTCGGAGCGGTTGACCGCGTGTTCCATCTCGCGAGCCCGGCGAGCCCTCCGGGGTACCAGCACCACCCGATCGCTACCATGCGGGTGAACAGCGAGGGCACGAGGCGCCTCCTTGAGCTTGCGGCGGCGCAGGGCGCGCGCTTCCTTTACGCAAGCACCTCCGAAGCCTACGGCGACCCGCTGGAGCATCCCCAGCGCGAGGAGTATCGCGGCAATGTGAGCTCTACCGGGCCGCGTTCGATGTACGACGAAGCGAAGCGGTTCGGGGAAGCGATGACGAGCGCGTTCGCGCGAGCTGGTGTCGATGCGCGGGTCGTGCGCATCTTTAACACGTACGGTCCGAACTCCGATCCGTTCGACGGGCGCCTGGTGCCGAACTTCATCACGCAAGCCCTCCGCGGCGAACCGATGACCGTGTACGCCCGCGGCCGCCAGACTCGATCTCTGTGTTACGTGGACGATCTCGTGGAAGGGTTGCTTGCGGCGATGGAGTGCGGCGAAGCCGCCGGCGAGGTCATCAACCTGGGCAACCCGGAAGAACACACCGTACTCGAGTTCGCGGACCTCATCCGCGAACTGACCGGCTCCACGTCGCCACTCGCATTCACGCCGCCGGCGGTCGGCGACGACCCCCAGCGCCGGTGCCCCGACATCGGCAAAGCGCGCAGGATGCTCGGTTGGGGACCGCGCGTCGGCCTGCGTGAAGGGCTGTTGCGGACCATCGAGTATTTTCGCGAGGAGCTTACGAAGCCGCGGGGCCGGGCGTGCGCGTCGTAGTCACCGGTGGCGCCGGGTTCATCGGCAGCCACCTGGTCACCGCCCTTCTCGCCGCCGGCGACGACGTCACGGCGCTCGATAACCTGCATCGCGGCGACCGCTCGCGGGTGCCGCCGGCCGCGCGGTTCATCGAGGGCGACATCCGCGACGCGACCACGGTCGAGGCAGCCATCGCGGGCGCCGAGGTTGTCTATCATCTCGCCGCGCAGTCCAACGTCATGGGCGCGATCAGCGACCGCCGCTACTCATTCACGACGAACGTGGCCGGGACGTTTGCCTTGCTCGAGTCTGCGGCAAAGTCTGGCGTGAGGCGCTTCGTGTTCGCGTCATCGCGCGAGGTTTACGGTGAACCGGCGTCGCTGCCGGTCGCGGAGACCGCCCAGTTGCTCGCGCGGAACCCGTACGGCGCCAGCAAGGTTGCGGGCGAGGCGTATTGCCGCGCGTGGGCGCAGGCCGGCGGCCTGCATTGCAGCATCCTCCGGTTCGCAAACGTCTATGGCCCGGGCGACCGCGCGCGCGTCATCCCGCTCTGGCTGGAACGCGCCAGTGCGGGCGAGGACCTGGAGGTCTACGGCGGCGACCAGGTCCTCGACTTCGTGCCCGTGAGCACGACGGTGGATTCGCTCCTGAAAGCCGGGGCCTGCGACCTCGACGGTCCGGTCAATGTCGCCTCGGGCAAAGGCACGACGCTTGTCGCCCTGAGCGACCGGATCCTCACGCTCGTGGGCGGGCGCTCGCGCCTCGTGCGCCGGCCGCCGCGCTCGGCGGAAGTGGTGCGCTTCGTGGCAGATGTGAGCCGCATGCGCTCGGGCCTTGGGATCGAGCCGCCGGACGACCCGCTGGCGGCGTTGTCCGAACTGGCGGCCCATGCGGGCGCGGGGTAATCCTCGAGGTCCCGCGGCATTCCCCCGATACCAGCCCCGAACGCGCGGATTCCACACTTGGCTCATGAGCAGCAGCATCGTCTCGCCCGTGCGCGAGCAGTACGAAGCGTTCCCCTACCCACCGCGCGACCCCACCCGCGAGATGGACCGTCTCTACACGACGCTCATCGGGCAGCTGGCTCTGGCGAACCACGTCCTCTGGGGTGGGAGCCGCCGCCCCGGCCCGGACTTCCGGGTGCTCGATGCCGGGTGCGGGACCGGCGACAACACCATCTTCGTCGCCGAGCAGTTGCGTGGGACCGGCGCAAAGGTCGTGGGCATCGATCTTTCGGAGCAGTCGCTCTCGATCGCGCGGGAGCGTGCCCGCGTCCGCGGGCTCGACATCCAGCTCCACCATGCCCGCATCGAAGAGTTGCCCGCGCTTGGGCTTGGTGCGTTCGATTATGTCGTCTCTGCAGGCGTGCTGCACCACCTGCCCTCGCCGGCAGCCGGCCTCGCCGCCATCCGGGATGTGTTGAAGCCGGGCGGCGGCATCGGTCTGATGGTGTACGGCGAGTACGGGCGGACGGCCATCTACCAGCTGCAGTCGCTCTTTCGCCTGATTGCGCCGGACACGCTCCCCGCCGCCGAGCGGCTCGACACCGTGCGGAAGACGCTGCGCGGCCTCCGCGCCGACCACTGGGCCACGTTCGGCAAGGGCACGTACTCCGCCGAGATCGACCTGCACGGCGATGCCGGCATCTACGATGTCTTCCTGCACTCTACCGATCGCGCCTACACGGTCCCGGCGATCCATGAGTGGCTGGCCGGAGCAGGCATGGAGCTCGTGCGGTTCATCATGCCCGCCACGTACGACCCGGCCTTCTACTCGAGCACGATCGATTGCCGGCAAATGCCCGAGCTGGAGCGGCAGGCCGTTGCGGAGCTGCTCCATGGGCGGATGCAAAAGCATTCGTTTTTCGCCGCGCCGATCGCATCGCCGCAAGCTACGCGCACAGCGATCGGTGACCCGGCGGGCGTGCCCACCTGGCTGCGGTTCGACCACGACGGGCTGATCCGGCGCCAGGTGGAGGAGCGCCCGGAGCTGCACCTCCAGTACGAAGGCCTCGAGCTGCGGATGACGCTCGACCCGTTCCGGCGGCTCCTGCTGAAGCGGGTCGATGGCCGCAGGCCGCTGGGAGAAATCATGGCGGCGCTGGCCGAGCGCTTCCCCAAAGTGAGCGCGGCCGACCGCTGGGTGAAGTGGCGCGAAGTCGCCATCTCCCTGGATCAGTTCAACCTGCTCGGCGTGTTCCCGCCGGCCTGATCCCCTTGAGCCGCTGCGGCGCGAACACGAGCGGCACGACTGCCGCGGGGATGGAAGGCAGGGCCGGGAGCGCCTCGCGCCCGCTCGCCCAACGCACGCCCGACAGCAGGCGCCGGACGTCGTAGGCATGCAGCAGCAGCGCCACAGCGGCGTAGGCGAGCGCCCCGGCGGCGCCGATGACGATGAATCCCAGTGGGCGCGTCGCAAACATGGCGGCGCCGGCGATAATCGCCGCGCCGGCGAGCCTCGAGTAGAGCCGGCAGGCAGCGCGATCGAGGATGCCCCGGGGCATGAAGTACGCGGCCGCCAGCATCATCGCCGCTTCCACCGCGAGCAGGCTCGTTGCGGCGCCAAGGGCTGCGTTACCGAACCAGCGCGCGAAGAGTGGGATGAGCGCCAGCCCAAGCGCCACCTTCACGGCGAGCGCGGCCATGATCACGATCGTCCAGACGCGCTGCCGGTCGACGGCGATCAGGATCCGGTGGGCGACCATGTTGACGCTCGTCGGCACCAGCGAGAGCGCGAGCACGAGGACGACCGGGCCGCTATCGGCGAATCCGTGGCCAACGAGCCACACAAGCCCTTCATCGCCGACGCCCAGCGTCAGGATCGTTACGGGCAGCGTCACGCCGATAACCAGTTGCAGGGTGGTGCTCGCGAGCTTCCGTAGCTGGTCCGGCGCCGCACGCGAGCTGGCAGCCATGCGCGGGAACACAACGGTCGTGACGATCGTGGGGGCGAACAACAATGTCCCGAAGATGCGGCTGGGCGCGGTGTAGATGCCCACGGCGGTCTCGCCCGAAAGCAGCGACAGCAGCAGCGTGTCGACGGCGAGGTAAACGATGACGAAGATGCTTGCCGTTGAGAACGGCAGACTCGCGACGATGAGGTGGCGTGCCTTTGCCGGGGAGAACGAAAACGGCCGGAAGGGGAGGACGCGCCGCATCAGGATCATCGCCGGCAGGGCGACGAAGACCGCCGAAAGGATCGAGAGCCCCAGGTAGGCCCCGAAGCCCAGGTCGAAGGCGATAACGAGCGCCGTCCCGGCGAGGAACAGCAGCTTGTTGAGCGCGTCGTAGAGCGCCTGATAGCGCATGACCTCGGCGCCCTGCAGCGCGGCGAAGCCCAGGAGCGTCAACAAGTTGAACGGGATCGCGATGCCGTTCGCGGCGATCGCCCACTGCGTCATCGGTGCATAGCCCAGTGCCAGCCCGATGGCGATGCTCACCAGCGCGGCGACGAACCCGAAGCCCAGGTGCAGCCACGTTGCCGTGGCCAGGAGTTCGCGGCCGGCGGCGCGGTCGCGGGCAATCTCCCTGGTCACGAGCGTGGCCATGCCGACGCCGGCGACCGTCGTGCCCAGCCCCGAGAACGACAGCGAAATGCCGAGCGCGCCCATGTAGGCCGGCCCCAGGTAGCGCGGCAGCAGCGCCAGCGTGATCGCCGTCAGCGTCCACGTAATCGTCTGGCCGATGACCATCGCGAGCGCGTTCTGCCGGAGCGAATGGCGGGGGTGCGCACGTGGCTGCTCGCGCGCAGCGACGCGGCCGCCGGCCCGGATGGTCGCTCGTGTCATGCCTCAATCAACGGTTGATTGGCCGTTGGCAAGCAGGCGCGGGCGGCCCGGACCCTGGCCGCCCGCGCCGGACACCCGCCGTACACCGGGTCAATCGCCACTGCACCCCAGAATGCAACGATCGACCCCATGCGATCAGTTGGGAGCCCCGTGCATCGCCGACGGGCGGCGCTTGCGGCGGCCGCAATCGGGGTCCTTGTTACGGCCGGCGTGGTCCTCGGGATCGTGGGCCTCCGGGACCGGGGAGCAAGCACGCCGTTCCCGCCGCCCGATGCCACAGCGCCCCTGTCGCCCGTCCCGGCCGGCCTGCCACAGACCCTGGCTCTCGGGATGGCGAGCGCTCCGGGTGATGCGGACGAGATGGTGGCGACTGCACCGTTCGGGTATCGCTACCAATACCTCGCCGGCGGCGTGCAGGATGGCTGGCAGACGTGGTCGCCCGCCGGCAGCTTCGTCTCCACTTACATCGAAGAGTCTGAGCGCGCGGGCATGGTCCCGGTCTTCAGTTACTACATGCTCCTTCAATCCACGCCGGCCACCGGCAGCGAACGCACCCGCGATGCCAACGGCCTCCGCGACCGTCGCTTGATGGCTGCATACTTCGCGGATCTGCGCGCCTTCTTTCAACGCGCGAGCGCGGCTGGACCAGGCCCGGTCATCCTCCAGGTGGAGCCGGACTTATGGGGCTTCATGCACCAGTTGGCGGCCGGCGACGACTCCCGCTCCGTGCGGGCCGCGGTCGCTTCCACCGGTTTACCCGAGCTCGCCGGCTATCCGGATACGGTTGCGGGCCTTGCCCAGGCCATTGTGGCGCTGCGCGACGCCTACGCCCCGAACGTGCTCCTCGGCTACCAGCTGAGTACATGGGGGACTGGCGAGGACTTCGTGTACGACCGCCCGGGCGATGGCGCCGTCGACAGTGCCGCTGCCCGTGCCGCCGCCTTCTACACCTCGCTTGGGGCGAAGTTCGACCTCGTGTTCGCCGAATTCAGCGACCGCGACGCGGGCTCTCGCCAGGCCGGCCGTCGCGACGGATCGGGCCCCTGGTGGAGCGAAGCAGATTTCACGCGTCATGTGCGGTTCCTCGCGGGGTTCACATCACGTACTGGCGAGCGCGTCGTGCTCTGGCAGATCCCGTATGGCAACACCAGGTTCCGCGCGGTGGACAACAGCCGCGGCCACTACCAGGACAACCGGGTCGAGTGGCTGCTCGACGACCCCACCGGCAGCCACCTGCGGGCATACGCCGACGCCGGAGTCATCGCGCTGTTTTTCGGGCGAGGCGCCGACGGTGGCACCGACGCCAGCGACGCGCAGCAAGACGGGGTCACCAACCCCGAGCCGATCGGTGGCAACGCCCGGGTGTCGCTCAGCGCCGATGACGATGGCGGCTACTTCCGCGAGCGGGCAGCGGCGTTCTACCGTGCGAGCCCGGTAACCTTTCCCGGACCAGGAAGGTCCGTCTCGGTCAACAAACGGTGAACGGCGTGGCGACTGCTGCTCCATCGGTGCTTCACTCCGGCCACCGAAGATCGACCCATGACATCGCTTTTGACCCGCCCATCGAGCATTCGCTCAACGTTTGCAGGCGCCGTACCACTGCGTATCGGCGTGATTGGCTACGGTTACTGGGGTCCGAACCTGGCCCGCAACATCGCGTCGCACGCCGGGACCGAACTCGCGGCTATCGCGGACCTGAGCCCGAAGCGGCTCGCCGGGGCACGAGCTGCCCACCCGGGAGCCTGGCTCACCGCGGACGTGCGCGAGCTCCTCGCCGACCCTGAAATCGATGCCGTGGTCGTCGCCACGCCGCCCGAGACGCACCACGACCTGGTCGTCCGGGCGCTGGAATCGGGCAAGCATGTGCTCGTGGAAAAGCCGCTCGCCACGACCATCGCTGATGCGGAGGAAATGGTGGACCTCGCCCGCCGCTGTGGCCGCACGCTGAGCGTCGACCACACGTTCCTGTTCACCGGCGCGGTCCGGCGGATGAAGCGCTACTTCGAGGCCGGCGAAGTCGGCGATGTGTATTACTACGATTCGACGCGCATCAACCTCGGCCTCTTTCAGCACCAGACGAACGTCATCTGGGACCTTGCGCCGCATGACATCTCGATCATGCTCCACCTCATCGACGATCCTGTCCGCAGTGTCTCGGCCGTCGGCGCACGGCACGTCGACGCCAATGTCGAGAACATCGCCTACCTGACGCTGCAGTTCGAGGGGCCGATGCTGGCGCATTTCCACGTCAACTGGCTCGCGCCGACCAAAGTCCGGCGTACCATCATCGGCGGGAGCAAGAAGATGCTCGTGTATGACGATGGCGAGGCCAGCGAAAAACTGAAGGTCTACGACTCGGGCGCGAAGTTGTGCGCCACCGACGAGGACATCTATCGCACGCTTGTCGAGTACCGCACCGGCGACGTGCTCGCGCCTCGGCTTGAGAAGGCGGAGGCGCTGGCAGTGGAAGTCGCCCATTTCGAAAACGTCGTCCGCGGCCTGGAAGCACCCCTTTCCGGCGGCGAGCTCGGCCTCAAGGTCGTGCGCATCATCGAGGCAGCCCAGCGATCACTGCTATCCGGCGGCCACCCGGTGGAGGTGGCGGCGTGAATGTCCCGTTCGTCGATATGGCCCGGCTCCACGCCGATACCCACGATGAAATGCTCGCCGCCTTCGCCCCCGTGCTCGACTCAGGCGCGTTCGTCCAGGGCGCCGAAGTCGAGGCGTTCGAGCGCGAGTTCGCCGCCGTGTATGGCACGCCTTATGCGCTCGCGGTCAACAGCGGGACGGCGGCGCTGCACCTTGCGCTCCAGGCGTGCGGCGTCGGCGCGGGCGACGAAGTCATCACTGTCGCGAACACGTTCATCGCCACCGCCGAGGCGATCACGCTCGCAGGCGCCACCCCCGTCTTCGCCGATATCGTCGAAGGCGGATTCACAATCGACCCCGCCGACGTGGCTCGGCGCATCACGCCGCGCACCCGGGCGATGATTGCCGTCCACCTCTACGGCGAAGTCGCGGACATGGACAGGCTGGCCGGAATGGCCCGCGACCACGACCTGAAGCTCATCGAGGACGCCTGCCAGGCGCATGGAGCGGTCTACCGCGGCCGCCTGGCCGGGACCATCGGCGATGCCGGCTGCCTCAGCTTCTACCCGACGAAGAACCTCGGGACTGTGGGCGAAGGCGGCATGGTGCTGACGGCTAACGCCGCCACCGCCGGGCGCGTTGCGTCACTTCGCAACCACGGCCAGGCTGGCCGTCATGTGCATATCGAGCCTGGCTACAACTACCGGATGGCCGAGCTCCAGGCGGCGGCGTTGCGGGTGCTGCTGCCGCACCTCGAGGCGTGGAACGCCGCCCGCATCCGTGTCGCCGCGTGGTACCGAGACGAACTTGGCGATTCGGGGCTGCTGCTGCCGGCGACGCCCGGCGACGGCAGCCACGTTCACCACCTGTACGTAGTCCGCAGCGCCGGCCGCGACGCGCTTCAATGCGAGCTCGCGCGCGCGGGCATCGGCAGCGCCATCCACTACCCGACGCCAATCCACCTGCAGCCGGCATACGCCGCTGCCGGCGAGGGCCCGGGTTCGCTTCCGCGCACGGAACACGCGGTCCGCGAGATCCTCTCGCTGCCGATGCACCCGGCGATGACGCACGAAGAAGTGTGTGCCGTCGCCGCAGCCATTCGAGCCCACGCCGCGGCCGCCGCCGCCTGAACCAGAAAGGTCCGACCGTGAACCATCTCGCTGGCAGCAGGGTCCTGATTACAGGTGGCGCGGGCCTCGTCGGGTCGCACATCGCCGACCGCCTGGCGGCGGAGGATGTCGCCGAGGTTGTCGTCCTCGACAACTTCGTGCGCGGGCGCATGGAGAACCTGGCGTTGGCCCAACGGACGCTGAACAAGCTCACCATCGTCAATGGCGACATCACCGATGCCGGCACCGTGGACAAGGCGCTCGAAGGCATCGACTACGTTTTCCACCAGGCCGCGCTTCGTATCACGCAGTGCGCGGAGATGCCGCGGCTTGCGGTCGATAGCCTCATCGGCGGCACGTTCAACGTGCTCGATGGCGCGGTCAAGGCTGGCGTGCGGAAGGTGGTGGCAGCCTCCAGCGCATCCGTTTATGGCGAGCCTTCCTACGTGCCGATGGACGAGGGGCACCCGTTCAACAACCGGACGCTCTATGGCGCGTGCAAAGTCGCGGACGAGCAGCTCCTGCGCAGCTTCAACGACATGTACGGTCTGCCGTACGTGGCCCTCCGCTACTTCAACATTTACGGGCCGCGCATGGACGCCTTTGGCGTGTACACCGAGGTCATGATCCGCTGGCTCCAGCGCCTCGAGCGCCACGAGGCGCCCATTATCTTCGGCGACGGCATGCAGACGATGGATTTCGTCTTCATCGAAGATGTGGCCGAGGCGAACGTCCGCGCGATGAAGTCGGGCGCGAGCGACGACGTCTTCAACGTCGCAATGGGCGAAGAGACCAGCCTCCGGCAGCTCTGCCGGCTGCTGTGCGACGCCGCCGGCTACCCCCGGCTGGAGCCGATCTTCGAACCCGAGCGCAAGGTGAACCCGGTAACGCGCCGCCTGGCTGCGACGGACCATGCGCGCGAAGGCATCGGCTTCGTGGCGACCACGACGCTCGAGGACGGCCTGGCGAAACTCGTGCGCTGGCATGCGTCGCTTTCGAAAGACATGGCTGCGGCCCGATGATCCCGATCACGAGGCCGTTCGTCCGCGAAGAAGAGGCGGAGGCCGCGGCCAACGCCGTGCGCTCCGGCTGGCTCTCGCAGGGCGCCCGCGTCCAGGAGTTCGAGGCTGCGCTCGCGGACTATGTCGGCGCGAAACACGCCATCGCGACGAGCAATTGCACGACCGCGCTGCACCTGGCGTTGCTGGCGGCGGGCGTGGGGCCGGGCGACGAAGTCATCTGCCCGTCGTTCAGCTTCATCGCGACGGCGAACGCGATCGTGCACGCCGGGGCCACGCCCGTGTTCGTGGACATCGACGCGGAGACCTACAACGTGCAGCCGGCCCTGATGGAGGCAGCGATCACGCCGCGGACGAAGGTCCTCATGCCCGTCGACCAAATAGGGCTCGCCGCCGATGTGCCCGCGGTGCTAGCGATTGCACGGGACCACGGCCTGAAGGTGGTGGAGGACGCGGCGCCGTCACTGGGCGCGGCGGTCGGCGAAGCACGGGTTGGCAGTCTCGCGGACTTCACCTGCTTCAGCTTCCATCCGCGAAAGAGCATTACCACCGGCGAGGGCGGCATGATCACCACCGCCGATGACGCAGCCGCGGCGAAGCTCCGCCGCATTCGCTCCCACGGCGCTTCAACCTCGGACCTGGCGCGCCACGCGTCGGGGACGACTGAGATCGAGGAGTACCGGGAGCTCGGTTACAACTACCGGATGACCGATATCCAGGGGGCGATTGGGGCCGTCCAGATGGGCCGGCTCGAACACATCCTCGGCGAACGCCGGCGGCTCGCGGCGCGCTACAACGCGCTCCTGAAGGGCGATCCCCGCCTGTCTACGCCCGTCGTGCCGGCGGGCCACCGGCACACCTACCAGTCGTACTGCATCCGCCTCAAGTCGCCACGGCCGCGTGCCGCGATCATGGCGGATATGGCCGCGAAGGGCATCGCGACACGCCGCGGCGTGATGGCGATCCACCTCGAGCCGTACTACCGTGAGCGATGTCCGGGACTGAGACTGCCAGTCACCGAAGCGGCGGCGGCGGAAACGCTGCTGCTTCCGCTCTTCGCGGAGATGACCGAAGCTGAACAGGACGTCGTCGTCGATGAACTCAAACGGGCGCTCGGTTGAGTCTGGAGGCGGATGGCGGAAGCGCCTGCCGGCGCCCGTGCGCGCGGCCGGGCGCAGGGTCGTGCCGACGCGTGTGAACCTCGCCAGCGTCCGCCTGTGCTGCGAGCGGCACGTCCTCGCGCGCACCCGGGCGCCCGGGCGGCCACGCAGCCGCATCCTCTGCTACCACTCCATTGGCACACCGCAATGGGGCATCAACGATGTCTCGCCCGAGCGTTTCCGGCGGCACCTGCAGGCTGCCCTGGAAGCGGGCTACACCTTCGTCCCGGCATCCGAGATTGCGTCCGGCTCCGCGCCGGGGCGCTCCCTCGCGCTGACGTTCGACGACGGGATTGCCAGCGTGGCGGCGAACGCCGCGCCCGTTCTCGCTGAACTCGCGATCCCGTGGACGCTGTTCGTGGTCACTGATTGGGCGGACGGACGCCATGCCTTCGGCGATGGCACCATGCTCACCTGGCGCGAGATTGAACGGCTGGCGGAACGGGGCGCCGAAATTGGCAGCCACTCCGTCACGCACCCGAACTTCGGCGCGATTTCCGCCGGCCAGGCGAGGGACGAGATTGTGCGCTCGCGCGCCGTAGTCGGCGAGCGGCTGGGCGTGGCGCCGGCGGCGTTCGCGATCCCGTATGGGCGTTCGAAGGACTGGACCGCGGCCGCACGGGCGGCCGCGGCCGCCGCCGGCTACACGACCGTCTTTGCCCAATCCGAGGAACGGCGGCCGCATGGTACGGTCCCGCGCACCTTCATCACGCGCTTCGACACTGAGCGGGTCTTTCGGGCCGCGCTCGGTGGCGCCTTCGATCGCTGGGAGGAATGGGCATGAGCGCCAAAGAGCCGTCGATTGCCGTCGTCATCCCGACGCGTGACCGCTCGGAGTTCGTCCGCGACGCCCTCGCGAACCTCGTGGGCCGGCGACTTCTCCAGCTTCGAAGCGCGGGTCATGGACCAGAGCGCCGGCGAGGAGACGCGGCTCGTCGTGGAGACGTTCGCCGACTCACGCGTCAACTATCGGCGCATGGGACGAGCCGGTGGCTGCCCCGCGCGCAACCTTGGGGCTGCGCTTGCGACGGCCGGCATCGTCGCCTTCCTGGATGACGACTGCGCCCCCCGCGCCGATTGGCTGGCAAACATCGCCCGGCACTTCCGCGAGCAGCCGAAACTCCAGTTCATCTTCGGGAACTTGCGCGCGCCCGCCCACGACGACGCCCACGGCGCGATCCCGGAATGCCTCGCCGGTGACCACGTCCGCGCCGGCGACGGCGTGCGCAAGCTGATGCTGCATTGCTCGGGCGGTAACATGGCCGCCCGCAAGTCGTTCCTCCGGGAGCACGGCGCGTTCGACGAGCTGCTGGGGCCGGCGCGGCCGTCCGTGCGGGCCAACGACATTTCCATCGCCTACAAGGCGCACGGCGCGGGCAATTGGGCTGCGCTCGCCGAGGTGGAAGTGCTTCATCTCCACGGGTATCGCCCGCACGCGGAGCTGGCCAGCATGTTCGCGTCATCGATGTTTGGGTCGGGGGTGTTCTGGGGACGCCAGCTGCGCCGCCGCGACTTCGCGGCGCTACGGCATTTCGCCGCTGCGGAACTGTCGCTCGTTGGGCGCCCGCTGCGGCTCGCGCTGCATGGGCAGCGGCCGCGCGGCTTCCGGCCCGCGGTCACACACCTTCGCGGTTTCATCGAAGGATTGCGGCTCGCGCCTGCCGTTGGCCATCTGAGCGGGCAGGTGTTCCGGGCCATGGAGGCTTCCGGGCAACTCGACCCGGGAAGCCCGGCGGCGCCTGCTCCCCCGGCCGTCACGCCGACTCCCGCCGGTTCACTCTAACAGAATCCATTCTCGATTCGCCGGGCCGGACGTTTAGCTCGCGTTCAAGGCCCTCCCCGGCCGCGACGCCCGTACCGCGCCCGGCGTGCCGGGGAGTGGATTGGCCGGCGCGTCGGCGTGGAGCCGCTCGGGGAGGCCGCCCTCGCCGGCGGCATAGCAGGCGAGCAAATCATCGGCGACGCGGGAGACGCTGAAGTGTGTACGCACATGCGCCGCGGCGGCTGCGCCGAGGCGCTCCCGGAGATCACCATCGCGCACGAGCGACTCCAGTGCCGCGGCCAGCGAGCCAGGGTCGCGCGGGGCGGCGCCGAGCCCGGTCTCACCCGGTATCACGGCTTCCTCGGGACCGCAGAACGTGATCACCGGCGGGAGGCCGCGGGCCATCGCCTCAAGTAGCGCGATGGACATCGAGCCGGCGGGCACCGCCAGCGCGAAAACGTCCATTGCATCCAGGTACGGAGCGGGTTGCGGCCGCTTCCCCGCGAAGACGACGTCGCCCGCGACCCCAAGCTTTCCGGCGAGTGCCGCGAGCTGCTCACGGAGAGGGCCGTCTCCAACCAGGAGCAGGCTGCACTCCCGCCTCGCGCGCACGAGCGCGAACGCGTTCAGGAGGTCGTCGAGGCCTTTACCTCCCGCCAGCCGTACCAGGCAACCGATAACCGGCGCATCGCCCGCCAGGCCAAGCTCGGCCCGGACCCGGTTGCGGTTCGCCACACGTTCGGCAGCCGCAACCGGCCCAACGGGCACACCGTTCAACACGGCGGCCGAATGCGGGCAGTGCATCCCAACCCGTGCCTTCCGGATCGCGGCGTTGCGGCGGGAAACGGCAACGATTGTGGTGGACAGACGATCCATAGCCCACCGGGCGAACCGCTGCCCGAATGTGGGGTGCTGCACCGGCACATCGTGCTCCGTGACCACGACGCGCGCACCGGTGAGCACGCGCGCCAGCGCGACAACGCCCACGCCGCCAGTGGCGCCGCCGGTGTGCACGTGAACCACCGTCGGCCGGAACGCCCTGAACATGCGTGAGATGCGGACCGAACCGCGCACCTGCTCCAGCCGGCCATGCCGGGCATCGGTATCGATGCGTGCGGCGCGGGCGCCGGCGGCCGCCACACGGGCGGCGATCGAATCGAAGAGTGCCGCCTCCGGGACGGCCACGAGTGTTGCGATACCGCGACTGACGTATTCAGCCGCGAGGTCCACAACGTGCGTCTCCATGCCGCCAATGGCCGTCGACTGCAGCACGAGTAGCACGCGCGGCGGCCGTTCTGCGCCTGGGCGGGCGCCCTGCCTCATACCGCCACCCCGTGATGGCGGCGCGCGCGCGTTCCGGGCCGGAGCGATGCCTGCTGGAGCAGGATCTCGACCAGGACATCGTCGTTGCGGCGGCCATCGAACTTCCGTTCCGCAACCTGGCGTGCCGCCTGGCCCATCGTTGGCAGCCCGGCGCGCAGCGCGAGCGCTTCTTCCAACGCCGCGGCAAGCGACTCCTCATCCGGCCGGATCAGCCAACCCGTGCGTCCCGGCTCGACGATATCGCGGGCCCCGCCGACATCACCGACGATCGCGGGCAATCCACTGGCCATGGCCTCGACCGTGGCGTGGCCGAAACACTCCGCCCGGGTAGGCATAGCGAAAAGGTCGGCGTCACGGTACAGGGCGCGCAGCAGCGCCGAGTTGGGTTCGGCGCGGTGGACCCGAACCCCCGGGAAGGCCTCCACTTCGTCGCGAGTGACGATGTCGAGTTCGACGCGGCCGGCGAGCCGCTCGCGTACCACGCGGAGGAGCATCGGACCACCCTTGCGGTCGAAGTCCCCGCCGACGAAGAGCAGGCGGAGTGGTTTACCCTCGGGCCGCGGTGGACGCTCAGGCGCCTGCCACATCTCCAGGTCCACTCCCGGGTACAGGACCCGGATGCGCCGATCTTCGACGCCAGCAGCCCGCAGGCCATCCGCGGCCCAGTTCGAGATCGGAGTGAAAAGACTCACCACGCTGCAAAGGGCGCGCTCCTCCATCTCCCCCAGGCGCCGTCGAATGCCACGCCGCGGCGGCCGGCCAAAATAGATCGGCGCGAACGCTTCTTGCTGGGCGAGCGTCCAATCGGTTTCCACCACGAGCGGCCGCCGCATTGGGCCTAACTGCGACCACAAGTACGGGACGACCACCTCCGAGCACGATGTCCAGATCACATCGGGCCGTGGGAAGGTCGCGAACTTTCGCGCTTCGAAGGCAGCGCGAGCCCGGCCCCGCACGGCCGCCGGGATCACGGGGACGCGCTCGATCAGGCCTCCCTCGCGCCAGCCGGTGACATGGTGAAAGGTGGGACGGATGCGTGGGTCGTGCCGTGTGTGCGCCTCGATGTTCTGCTGGCGCGTCTTCCATCCCGCATAGGTGGTGCCGAGGAAGAGCACTCGGGGGCGTTTGGGAGCCTGGACCATGCGTTCTACCTCGCCGTATTCGTTCGCCGGGCGGCACGAGCCCTTCGCCTGTTGGCGATCCCACTGTAGCCAACGTTGGGCCAACCCCGGTTGAGCAGCGGTCGCGGCCATGTCCCGCGGTCACTGTTTCGCACCTTTTCTTTCGCGGCCGTGACAACTCGGGGGCTCCTCGACAGGGATAAGGGCTCTCCCACTAACGCCGCCGTCCGAGGTGGACGAACGGTAGTTGTAGCAGCCCCGTTGAGGGCCGCACGGGGAGTGGTCGTAGTGAAGCGCGTACGCGTGGCCGTGGTCGCGACTGTCGTCGTGGGCGCGATGTTGGGCTGGCTGGCATGGTCGCCACCATCTGCTGCCGAGGCCAACGCCGCGGCCTCGGCGGCCAGCGCCACCGTGCCCGTCGCCGGCGGGTCATGGAACCTCCAGGGCGTCAACATGCCCTGGTACAACTGGGGCTGCGATTTCGGCTGCGGCGCCAACGGCGGCGCTTCTTCGACGGCGGCACAGACCGGGCCACGGTTTGCGCAGATGAAACAGAACAACCTCCACAACGTGCGCTGGTGGATGTTCGAAGGCGACGCCTGGCAGATCACCCGCGATGCCACCGGCCGGCCCACCGGCATCAACCCGGCCGTCTACACCGACATCGACGCGGCACTCCGGCAGGCTCAGCAGTACGACCTCTACTTTACGTTCGTGCTGTTCAGCTTCCCCGGCGATATCCCGCAGTCGTGGCTGAACGACCCCGTCCAGCGCCAGCAGCTGGCGAATGTGCTGGCGCCCCTCTTCGCGCGCTATAGCGGCAACGTGCGTGTGCTCTCCTGGGATCTGTTCAACGAGCCCGAATGGGACATGTGGAACGGCAAAGTGAATTCCGCGAACGTGCAGGCTACCGTCCGGTCCATCGTGGCGGCGGTACACGCGAACTCCTCGACCATGGTCACCATCGGCTCGGCGATGCTGGACGGGCTGTCGTTCTGGACCGGCATGGGCCTGGATTACTACCAGGCGCACTGGTACGACTACATGCAGCCAGGCAACTGGTGTGCGTATTGCCGCGACTACTCCGAGGTGAAAGCACAGTACGGGCTCGATAAGCCGCTCGTGATCGGCGAGTTCTTCAGCGGCGCCGGGCAGGTGGCCATCGATCGCTGGGAGAATTTCTTCGCGAAGGGCTACGCCGGCGCCTGGGCGTGGTCGCTCTTCCCGGAAAAGACGTCCGACAAGATGGCCGTGGACCTCGCGGCGGCAGGGACCTTCGCATCGCGCCATCTGAACGTCGTGGGCCCGCGCGTGGCCGGCGGCTCCGAGCTTTCACCGCCGCCGACAGCCACCGCAACCAGCATCCCGGGCCGTAGCACGAGCCCTGTCCCGACCACCGCCACCACCGTGGCCACCGTGCCGCCGCCGACTGCAACGCCGACGAAGCCCGCGACGTCGACGCCCACCACCGTCCCGCCGACCGCTACGCCCACCCGCGCCCCGGCGCAGGCGACACCGACAGCAACGGCTACGCAACCGCCGCCGACGAACATCCCCGCGCAATGGCTCACGACCGCAAGCACTTCCGTCGCGACGCTGGCGGCGGGCCAGCGAGTCGCGGCACAGGCGTTCGTCACCGCGCCGAAGAGCGGCACGTACCTCATCGATGTCGAAATTTATGGGCCATCGGGCGAGAAGATGTACCAGAAGTGGTTCGACAAAACGAACCTGGCCGCCGGGCAGCGCCAGGGCTTCAGCGTGCCGTGGACCATCCCCGCCGGCGCGCCGAAGGGTACGTGGACGGTGAAAATCGGAGTCTTCAGCCCCGGCTGGTCCAGCCTAATCGCCTGGGACAACGACACGGGCGGGACGTTCACGGTCCGCTAACTGTAGACCGGCTGCACCGAGCCGGCAGACTCCCGCACCGCCTTCAAGTCGCGAGCGGCGCCGGCCGCAATCGAACCGACATCTCCACTGACCGTGATCATCTGGTAGCCGGCGGCGGCGTGTTTCGCTGCCAGCGATGCATTGGCATGAATCCCGGCAGTGACGCCATGACGCTTGCACGCGCCGGCGATCGTGAGCCGCGCGTCTTCGAACGCTCCCCCGTTGTCCATCGCTGGGGGCAGCCCAAGCGTGATGCTGAGGTCGGCCGGGCCGACGTACACGGCATCGATGCCCGGTACCGCGAGGATGTCGTCGAGCTGGCGGACCGCGTTTCCCGTCTCGATCATGGGGATGCACGCGACTTCGGCGTTCGCGTTGACGAAGTAGTCCTGTCCCGCGTAGTAGCCGGCGCGGATAGGGCCGAAACTGCGCGAGCCGGCGGGGAAGTAGCGGCAGGCGGCGACGGTGGCCTGCGCTTCGGCGACGCTGTTCACCATGGGAATGATGATGCCCATCGCACCCGCGTCCAGCATCTTGCCGATGATGCCGAATTCATTCCACGGGACGCGGGCGAAAGGGATTGTCGGCGTCGTGCTGATGGCCTGCAGCATCGTCACCGCCGCCTGATAATCGATGAGGCCGTGCTGCATATCGATGCAGAGCCAATCGAAGCCCTGGTGGGCCATCACCTCCGCGGAGAATGCGTTCGGGAGGGACAACCAGGCGCCATACGTCGTCTCGCCCGCCTTCCATTTGGCCTTGGCGCTGTTCTCGCGCATCGCTGCCTCCTGTGTTGTGTCGCGGCGAACGCTACTCGCTCCCGCCGCGCCCGGCCACCGTCCGGGCGAGCGCACCACACCGGATCCCACGCGCCCGGTTCACAAGCCAACCGGTGTTTCTCCGGTGTGAATTCAGGGAGATGTTGCGGAGAACCTGCAGAAGATGGCTTGCCGCTTGCAGATCGCTCCGTTAGGGTGCGTGAAGTTCGCCGTGACCGCGGGGGACGACTGACCCAGGAAGACCAGAACAGGTGTAGCGATGCCAGTGTCCCAACACCGGCTGGCCCTGGTGGGTATCCTGCTCGCCATCGTCGCCATTCTTGCGGCCCCCGGTGGTGCCGTGGCTTCCTCAACCCCGACGACCGACCCCATCGCCATTCGTGCCCTTCGCGATGAAGGGACCTACCAGGGCGAGTGCTGGACGTGGGTGCAGCGAGTGGTCCTTGAAGCCACCGGCCGCCAGATGGGCTTCGACTATCGCATGGGCTTCTTCGATGCCGGTGCAATAGAAGTCCCGCTGAGCGAGGCGCGGGCCGGCGATATCGTCCAGATCGCCCTTGACGCCGATACCAGCCCTTCGGTGGACTATCGCGGGCTCCACACCGCTATCATCGTGCACAACAACGGCGACGGCACGTTCGATGCGATCGATTCGAACCAGCGGTTCGACGGCGTTGTGCGGATGCGCCTGGCCTACGACCCCGCGGCCATGGCCGTGGCCTCCGGGTTGCAGCTGCACGTCTACCGCATCAGCGGCACTCCGGGCGGGAAGACCACGCCCCGCCCGGTCGCGGCCGAGCCTCCGCGTTTCGCCAGCGGTGACAGGGTGATTGTGAAGGCCGGGCCCGAGGGACTG
The DNA here is from genome assembly GCA_016191435.1 of Chloroflexota bacterium. GTDB lineage: Bacteria > Chloroflexota > Dehalococcoidia > Tepidiformales > Tepidiformaceae > Amarobacillus. The sequence continues at coordinate 442,793 of JACPOQ010000028.1, forward strand.
AACCTGCGGCCGGATGCGAGCCCGACCAAACCCGCCATCGGGCTCCTCAAGGATGGCACGGTCCTGACGGTCCTCGACGGCCCGGTTTCTGCCGCGGGGCGCACCTGGCTCAACGTCGCCACGCCGCTCGGCAATGGCTGGGTGGCGACGGACTTCGTGGTGAGGGACACGCCATCGGCCCCCGGCAGCGGCGCCGGCGGTACGGAGCCCCTCCGGCGGTACCGGAACGTCGTCCCCCAGGTCTCCAGTGAGTCCTGACGTTCAATGACAGGTTGTCGCCTCGCCCACCCGTGACACAGGCATCCGCCTCAGGCTAGCCCTGGGGAAGCCCGGCGGAGGAACCCCGACTTCGTGACGCCTCGAACAACGACGAACCCCGGCCTCCGCCCGGGCCAGGCCGAAGCGCTCGCGCGCTGGGCCGCGGCGCTGAGTGCTGGCTCGCGGGCCGAGCTGGTCGTGGTCCCCGTCGGCTATGGCAAGACCGTCATCGGCGCCGGCTCGTTCGACGTTGCGGCCGCCGCAGTGGGCGCAGATACCTGCCTCTACCTCACGCCGACGGACGTGCTTCGCAGCCAGGTCTACGCGAGCATTGAACGTGCGATCGCCGTCACGGGGAGCACGCGTCCCTTGCGCAAGATACTCGCGGATAACGCGGCGCCCGGCCGCATCTACCGCGGCGCGGCGAATTTCGTGGTCGCGACCTACCAGCAAGTTGTGGCCGCGCCGGCCGTCTACCAGCGATTATGTCGCGAACGCGCCGTGCACCTCGTCTGCGATGAGGCGCACCACCTTGGGGAAACGGGCCGCTGGGCCGCCGTGCTCGCGGACCTGGGCACGCGGACCACACTCATGCTCTCCGCCACGCCGGTGCGCCTTGATCGCGATGCGATTGCCGGCGCCCGCTACACCGATACCGGCGATGGCTACCGCGCGATCGACCCACTCCTTTTGGTGACGATGCGCCAGGCGTGGAAGGAGCGGCACATCCTCAAGCACCTCAACATGCAGATGAAGGACTACGCCGTCCAGTTGCGCGGCGCAGGCGGCGACGTGTACGAGTTCACGGCATCGGAGATGGCGGAGCTGCCGGACTTCGATCAGCGCTGCGTCCGCCAGCAACTGCGCTGGAACGAGGACTACGTCCAGCCGCTCGTGCGCGAATTCGCGCTCACGCTCCAGGCGAAAATCGCGGTGGCGCCGGGCCAGCACCAGGGATTGGTATTCGCTGCGACCACGGAGCACGCGAACCACCTCTGGCGCGTGTTCTCGCACTGGCACCCCTCGCTGCGCTGCGTGGTGGTGCACAGCGCCGATATCGGCGACGCGGAGAACGAGCGCCGCCTCCGGGACTTTCACGCCCGCCGCTTCGATGTGCTCATCCAGGTCAAGAAGGCGAGCGAAGGCTTCGACGCACCGACCGTGAGCGTGCTGCTCAAACTCGACGCCGTGTTTAGCCGCGAACCGGTGATCCAGCAACTCGGGCGCGGCCTGCGCTTCAACCACCTGCTGCCTGAAAGCCAGAACCTCCTGAACGTGTTCATCGGGCGCGACCCGCGGCTCGCGGGCATCATCGAGCACCTCGAGCGCGAAGTGCCGCCGCCCCCGGTGGCCGCGAGCCCGGGCGATGATGCCGCGGATCTGGTTCGCACGCTCGATGACGACCGCGCAGAGGAAACCGTCGAGCCGGCCGACGACGAGCCCGGCCCCGAAATCCTCGACGTGGAGGAAGCGGGCGATGCGTACCTTGACCACACCGGGCGGTTCGTGGAAGGCCAGCAACTGACGATGTTCGGGGTGCCGCCGGCGCGGCCGGCTGAGCCGGCGCGAGCCGCCGCCCCCGTAGCCGAGGTCGTGGACCTCGCCGGAGAGATGCGCGAGGCGATCGAGTACTGCAAATCCTGGACGAACCGCGCCGCCAAACAGCGCGCGGTCCGCCGCGGCCCCGGCGAGAATCACCACGCCGCGCTCAACCTTGCGTACGCGCGCGAATCAGGGAAGAAGGGCGCGCTTTCCACGGCCGCCGAGTACCGCGCCAAGGGCGATTGGATGAAGCGCCAGTACACGGCTCTGCTGTAGCGCCCCTTCTCCGGTCCGCGGCTCAGTCCGGGGGACCGAGCTCCACCAGCATGGTCACCTGGCCGAAACGGTGCCCAACCATCGAGACGCGCTCAACGCCCTCGATCGCCGCGACGCGCGCCTGGAAGTCGAGGAGGTCATCGACGCTCTCCTCGCCCGCTTGACTGGTTTGCGGCGCCTCGCCTGATTCCACTGTGCGAGCCGGGCGCAGCGGTGGCGTGGCGGCGGCGTCGGGACGCGCCCCGACCAGCGCTTCGAGCCCGGCCGCCAGCTGCAGCACGCGGCGCTGGACATCGCGATAGGTCTCGCGCGCATGCATGAGGGGTTGTACCAGGGCGCCCTGGAGCGTGGCGCGAGCGTTGCTGTGGTCCATCCGTCCTCGCGCCCGGTCCGGGTTGCGCGGCGATAGTGTAGTAGATATGTCTCATATGAGAAGTAGAGGAAATGTCGAGCGCCGGTAAGCTCGTGGGCGCGACGCCACCGCGGCGGCCGGTCCAGGGCGTACAGACAGCCGCACCTCCCGCCCGTAGCGACGGATGATGGCCCTTGCACTACCATGGCCCTCAGCTGGCGCTGGACGGGCTTCCTTCGATGCGGTTCGTCGTCGGTAGTCGCCTGTTCTCGGTGGAGAGCCAGGAGGCAGCCCCGGCGTGCTGAACCGTGCGCCGGTCAGCTCGAATCGCGATGCGCCACAACCATGACCTCGATCTCGTCGAGTTCGAGCGGGCGGCGGCCCCACCGCCCGGCCGTGCCGCCCCAGGCGTGCTCGACGGCGAACCCGCTCGCACGGAGCAGCGTTACCAGTTCCGGCAACGTGTACAAACGCTCCTGGTAGCGCATCCGGCCCTTCGCGCCGCCGATATCAAAGTCGTCATCGCGCACCTGGATCATGGTCACGGGGTCGAACGTGCCTGCCGCGATATCGGCGTCGGTGACTTCGCGGATCCGCCGGTAGCCGTTGGGCGTGGTCAGGACGAACGCGCCCCCTGGGCGCAGCGAGCGGTGGACGTTTGCGAGGATCGCCCGGTCGTGCGCCACCGGGTCGGCGGCCAGGTCCGCGACCGTGAAGGCGCCGCCACACAGGCAAACGACGGCATCGACGGGCTCGCGTGCGACGTAGTCCGCGGCGCCCGCATGCACCCACTCGACCTCGACGCCCGCCGCCTTCGCGTTTCGCATCGCCTGCAGCAGCATCCCGGAAGACAGGTCCACGCCCGTGACCCGGAATCCCCGCCGCGCGAGCTCAATCGCATGCCGCCCGGTCCCGCAGCCCACATCGAGGACGCTGGCCCCGGCGGTCAGCCCCAGCACCTCGACGAGGAACTCGACCTCCCCAGCGGTATGGCTGGTGAACACGCCGCGGTCGTAGAACGGCGCATGCCCGTCGTAGAAGTCTTCCCACTGGTTCCGCGCAGCCACGCGGCTAAGGATATCGGGCGCAGAACCGCAGTGTCTGGTAGCAGGGGGGAGACTTGAACTCCCGACCTCACGATTATGAGTCGTGCGCTCTGACCGGCTGAGCTACCCTGCCGCGGAACTTCCAATCTAGCAACGCGGGGGGTACGGGGCAACGACGCCTACAGGCGGCGGCCACTCAGATGATGCGTGCGATGGAGCCGCGCTCCGGGTCCTTCACCACCTCGATGCGCCGTTCGAAGCGCTCACGCAGCTCCTCCACGTGCGTCACCACCAGGATCAGGCGGAAGTCGCGGCTGATCGCGTTGATCGCCTCCACCAGGCGGTCGATGCCCTCGCGGTCCTGCGTCCCGAACCCCTCATCGATGATGAGCGTCGGCAATTCCGCCCCGGCTTGCGATGCCAACAGCTTCGATAGGGCTATGCGCAGCGCAAAATCGACCCGGAACGCCTCGCCGCCGCTGTACATCTCGTAGTCGCGCGTCCCGAGGTCGTCGCTGATGAGGATGTCGAGCGTCTCCTTCGGCCCCGCGCTCGCCGTCTCGCGCCGCGTCATCAGCGACACGTGGATGCGTCCGCCCGTCATCCGGTCGAGCATCTCGTTGGCCGTTAACTCCAGCTCCGGGAGCGCCTGTTCGATGAGCATCGCCTGCACGCCGTCGCGGCCGAACGCCTTCCAGAGGTCGCCGTAGACGGTCTCCTCCTCCTTCATGGCCCGGAGCTCGTCGAGGGCCGCCTCCACGCGCGCCCGCAGCGCCAGCAGCTGGTCCCGGCGCTGGCCCGCCGCCCCGTGGTCGCGCGCGAGCTGTTCGAGGGTGGCGCGCGCGGCCGCGAGCTCGCCCTCAGCCACCGCGAGCCGCGGGCTGACGTCCTGGGCCGCCTCCAACGCCGCCTCCGCCGCTCCGCGCTTGGACTCGGCGGCCACCAGCTCTTCGTCCCATGCGGCGATCTCGGCCTCGCTATCGGCCATCGCGCGTTCGATGTTCGCGCCACGCTCGTCGGCGACGAGCAGTTCCCGGTACGCATCCTCCACCCCGTCGAGGTCGCGCAACTCGCGGCGCACCCGGGCGTGCGCTTCGGCGTCGTAATCGAGCCCGGCGAACGCGGCGCGAGCGTCGTCGAGGCGGTCGCGGATGGCCGTGGCGAAGTCTTCGCCGGCGAGCACCTGGCGGACCCGCTCACACTCGCTGCGCTGTGCGGGAATCGCGGCCTCCGCATCCTCGGCGATGCGGATATCGGCGTGCAGTTCGCGTTCGCGTGTGCGGAGCTGCTCGCGGCGCAGCTGGCAGTCCGCGAGCAACGTCGTGGCGGCAGCGCGTTCGCGTTCCGCTGCGGCCTCCGCCTCGTCCGCGACCACGTTCGCAGACTCGAACCGGGCGCCCAGGTCGCGGCGCAGCCGCGAGTACTCAGCGCGCACGTGCTCGATGTCGTCCGGGCTTAGCGGCTGGCGGCAGATGGGGCACTGGGCCACGCCATCGAGCTGATCCAGCTTCTCCTTGAGCTCGCGGTTCTGCTGCTTGCAGCCAGCCGCCTCCGCGCGGGCCGCAGCCGCGCGTTTGCTCGCCTCGCTTTCCGCTGCGCGGTGGTGCTCGACTCGCCGCTCATCGTCCGCGACATCCGACTCTTCCAACTTCAGGTCGTCTTGGCGGGCGCGGAGCGCTGGGAGCCCGGCCGCCGCGGCCTCGGCGGTGGCGAGCTCACGCGCGAGCTGTTCGAACTTCTGCTGCAGGACGGCCCGCTCCTGATTGATGGCCGCCTCCGCCTGCGCGATCAGCATCTCCAGGTGCTGGGCCTTCGCCTGGATGTCCGCGAGCCGTTGGTCCTGCTCCCGCAGGCCAAGCAGGGCGTCGTGGCGTTCGCGCAACGCTACCGCGCCGGCGAGCTGGACCTGGATGCGTTCGGATTCGCGGCGAAGCTGCTCCAGCGCTTCTTTCCGCCGCCCAATGTCGGCCGCCAGCCGTCCCACGCGCTCGGCGCAGGCCACGGCATCGTCACGGATGCGGGTGAAGTCCATCGCCGCCTGGCGCAAATCCAAGACCGCCGTCTCCAGCGCTTCAACCTTCGGCGTAAGCACGGCGCGCTCGGATTCGATGCGCTCGATGTTCCCCTCGATGTCCGGCAGTTCGAGCAGCTCAACCCGCGCCGCGTCCGTGTTCCTTTCGAGGTCGCGAGCGCGGATGGTGGCTTCTTTCTTGCGGTCGTTCGCGGCCACCGACAGCTGTTCGTACCGCTCCAGGAAGAGGATCTTGCGGAAGACCTCCTTGCGGTCGGCGGGGCCTTTGCGCGTGAACTCATCGGCCCGGCCCTGCGCGACAAAGGCGCTGTTTGCGAATGTGTCGTAGTCCATGCGCACCCGGCGGATGATTTCCTGCTGCGTCTCGGTGATGGTCCCGCCGCTGAGGGATCTCCGGGACCCATCCTCGTGCACGACCGCAAGCTCGAGCGAGCCCGCGCCGCGGCCCCTGGTTCGCTTGCGGTTTACGACGTACCTCGTCGCGTGGTCGCCGTCGCCGATGTCGAATTCGAACTCGACCGCCATCTCGTGCTGCCCGAGGTGGATGACGTCGTCGTCGGTGCGGCCGCGGCTTCGCTTCCAAAGTGCCCACGTCATCGCATCGAGCAGCGCCGATTTGCCGTGGCCGTTGGCGCCACTGAGCACAGCGAGGTTGAGCCCGGAGAGGTCGAGGTCGCACTCGCGGTAGGAGAGGAAGTTTCGCAACCTGAGCCGGCGCGGGATCATGTCGCCGGCTCCCGGGGATCGACGCGGTGGAGCCGCCAGCGCACGCCCTGCGCGTCGAAATCGACGAGCGCCGCCCAGCCGGCCTTCCGGTTCGCGTCGCTGAGGGCGAGCGGCGCGCCGCTGTACACGGCGGTGAGTCCGCCGGAGCTGACATCCGCGTGCGGTTCCCAGTGGCCGAGCGCGAGATAGTCGTAGTGGGGCGCCGCGGCCTCCACCTCGCTCTCGTGGATGAGCAGCGAGCGGTGCATCTCGCCACCATCGCGGACGAAGTGGCCGTGCGCCAGCGCGATGTGCCAGCGGCCATCGAGGCGCGGCAGGATGCCCGCGAGCGGGCGGAAGTGCCAGTCCGTATCGACGTACGCCCGTCCCCACAGCACCAGGTCCAGTTCCTCGGCGAACAGGTGCTCGCCTTCGTGCGCACGGACGATGCGCAGCCTGGGCGCCATCGCTTCGAGGTCGTAGCGCCAATAGATGCGGCCAGGGTCCATAGGGTCGTGGTTGCCCGGCAGCAGGAAGGTACGTCCCTTGAAGCGCGCGATCTGCGCGCCGGCGTACTCCACGGTCGACGCGGGCACGCGGTCGTTGTCGAAGAAGTCCCCAACAATCAGCAGCACATCGGCATCCTGGTCGTTGGCAAGGTCGATGACGCGCGCGAAGGCGGCCTCCATCAAGCCGCGGCGCTCCGCCCAGGCGGCTTCCTGGTGGCCGGAGTAGGCGCCGAGATGGACATCGGAGGTGTGGACCACCCGCAGCGGCCGGCGGTCAGGCACCAGGCGCCACCGTATCGACCAGGTCCTTCGCCGCCGTGAGAAGCCGCGCTTTGCGCGCCTCGTCCAGTTGTTGGCGCTTGAAGTAGTGCCCCAGCGCCTCCAGGGGGTTCGCCGATGACACGAGACTCTCGCCCGCCACGGCCGACCCGAGACCCGGGTCGCGGGGCACGATGGGGCGGAACGAGGCGACGTAGTGTGCGCTTTCGAGCAGCCGCTTCGCTTCCGGGATGCGGAAGTTGCGGATCTGTTCCCGGGCGATGGTCGGGTCGCCGGGTTTGGTGGCGCCGGGCCGGCCGAGTTCGACTTCGACGCGCACAATCGCGTCCGCCACGTCCGCGGCTTCGATGGCGGCGCACACCTCCGCCGTGGGGTCATCCGCTTTCGGCCTGGCCTGCACCGTCACGAAGCGGCGCGCAGGGACCGCTTCGAGGCGCGGCGCCCCGCTTCCGCCTACACGCGCCCCCTGCGGTTTCGCGGGGTCGATATCGAACACCATGAAACCCTTCGTCTGCCCCTCCTCCCCGAAGTCCACCGGCTGCATCGATCCGGAGTACCAGCATGGCGTCTGCAACCCGAGGTCGCGGTTATTGTGGTGGTGGCCCAGCGCGATGTAGTCGAAGCGGCCGTCGGGGATGGCGCTCTTCATCAGCGTCGGCGCGCTGCCCACTGTCATCCACGACTCGCTGCCGGGATCGAACGGGTTCAGCCAGTCGTTCACGGAGACGTGGGACGTCAGGATCGCGGGCACACCCGGGTCGATGAGGTCCGCCTGCTTCGCCATCGCCTCGGTCATTTCCTCTTCGACCAGCTTCTCGACCTGGTCGATGGTCAGCGTTGCGTGTTGGGGGTTATTCGCCAGGAAGCGGCTGACCTGTGGCCACGGCAGATACGCGACCTGGAGCGGCCCGGACCGCGTCTGGAGGACGCGCGGCCGCATCCCGTGCACGCCGAACCAGGCGTTGTCGCCGACGGTCACGTCCGGGACATCGAGCGTGCGGTAGATTTCGAGCGCGTGGGCGCGGCCTTCGGCGTTCGGGAGGTCGTGGTTGCCCACGAGCAGGAACGTCGGAATACCGGCGGAGCTCAGCTGGCGGATGCGGCGCGCGAACTCGCGCTGGTGCGTCTGCGACGGTTCGCGGGCCTTGTAGGCGTCGCCGGCGAAGATGACGGCGTCGACTCCCTCGGCGAGCGCGAACGCGACCAGGTGGTCGAAGGCGTCGAGGAAGTCCTGCATGCGCGTCGACCAGCCCCTATCCGGAACGAGGCGGCCATAGGTATCGACGCCGATGTGAAGATCGGCGAAATGGATAATACGCACGAGCAAATCCTACCCGTGTGTTTCACGGAGCGCATAGGCGCGCTGTCCCTCGCGTGTGAAGATTCGGGATGACGTTATGTTGACTACACGCGGCGAAAGGTGCGAATGGCCACAAACCCGAAGGCTGCGCGTGCCAGCGAAACCTGCTGGAGGCCGATCGCCTCGAACGACGGGTGCCAGGGGTGGTCGGCGACGACGAGCACACCGCCGAGACGCAGCAGCCGGGCTGCCTCGCGCATGATCGCCGCGGCGACATCGAGGGGCACATGCCCGAGCAGATGCGCGGCGACCACTCCATCGAAGCTGCCCTCGGCCCACGGGAAGCGCGCCGCGTCAGCGTGGACGAGCCGCGCCGCCAGGGGAGGGATCCGTTGCTCGGCACGTTCGAGCATAAATGGCGAGAGGTCCACGCCGGTGAGGCGGGCGCAGGGGAACGCGCGCCGCAGCGCGGCCAGGCCGTGTCCGGGTCCGCAGCCGATTTCCAGCAAGTCCGCGGTTTGCACCCTCCGCAACGCCGACACGATGGCGCGGTGGACTTGCGCCTCGGCGAGGGCGGAGTAAACCCGCCGAATGCAGGCGTCGTACCCGGCGACGCTCCGGCGCGAGAGGTACCCCTCGGGAAGGAAGTGCCAGCGGCGCAGGTACCATGCCGGATAGCCGATGGAGGCGTCGCTCTGCGGCGAAGACTCCGCCTGTCGCAGGCAGTGGCGCAGCCGTCCGGGGGGCACCGTCTTCAGCATGGCGCACGCATAGTAGTGGGAAGCTCGAACACGAGCGAGCCCGTGCGCGCGACTGCAGGCGGGCCCGCGGGTAGAATCGCACCCATTCAGGAGGGGGTACCCACATGATCACGATCGTCGCCAAACTTACCGCGGCCGAAGGCAAGGCCGATGAACTGCGCGCCATCCTCACCGAAATGGTGGGGAACGTGAAGCACAAGGAAGCCGGCAAAGTCGTCGCCTACTCGCTCCACACCACCGATGCCGACCCGAACGTCTTCATGTTCTACGAACAGTACGCCGATGCGGACGCGCTCGCCGCTCACGGCCAGACCGAGCACATGGCGGCTATGGGCGGCAAGCTGCGGGGCATCGTTGCCGGCCGCCCCGTGATCGAGCGCTACGCGCAGATCGCCGGCATCTAGGCGGACTTCCGCGAGGCCAACCCGGGCCGGGCGGCGAGGCTCACTGCACGGGCGTGCTCAGCGCACGGTCCAGTTGGTCATCCGAAAGGCCCTCCAGGAGACGGCGGGCATCGTCGTATTGCTTTTCGACCTTGTCCCGCCTGTCCCGGTGCTCTTTCGAACCGAACGTGCTGGTTTCGCGGGCGACACGGTCGATCTCGTCGAGCGCCAGCCTTCGTTCGTCTTCCGCCTTGCGTTCCAGCAGTGCGGCGATTTTTTGTTCTCGGTTCATGCACCCTCTTGCCGAGCAACGCCCGGGCCCCCAGCCCACTGTACGCCCTGTTGGCGCCCGGCGGCGGCACACGTGCAACCACCCCGGTACGGTGGCGGCCCGGCGCGGGGCATTCCGAGTCCTGAATCGGCAGAACAACGCGAGGCGCTTTCGCCCCTTTCCTGAGGGCTCATGATCGCCGATAGCGTGGAGAAATGGCCGCTGCGCATTTCTCGCCACTGGTCACAAAGTAGCGCGATGCATTATCGCCAATTGTGTTGTAATCTGCCGGGGTAACGAGCACAAGGAGACCCCGAAGAATGGCAAAGTTCACCACGATTCATCGTTCGGAGATGCCCGCCGTGAGCCGGCAGGGCGGCCGCCTGGGCGCACGCATGCGCGAATACGACGGCTACATCCTCGGGCTGAAGCCCGAGCAAGCCGGGAAACTGACACCCGGCGAAGGCGAAACTCCCCGTGGCATTGCCGTACGGCTTAGCCGTGCAGCCAAGCGCAACGGGAAGAGTGTCGATGTGCGCGTCGCCGGTGATGCCGTCTACTTCGCCCTGGAACTGGACTAACCTCGCCCAATGGTGGACCTGTACTGGGCGGAAGGCGCATTCCCCGGCCGTTTAGCGGTCGCGGGGAGGCCGCGCGGCGGCAGCTTTTTGGCCGATGACATCGCGGCGTTCGGCGCGCACGGTGTTGGGGCGCTTGTTTCCACACTCGGGCCCAAAGAGACCCGCGATGCCCAGCTCGAACACCTTGCCGGCGCGGCGCGGGGCGCCGGCATCGAATTTCTTCACCTGCCGATCCCAAACTTGCTAGCGCCGTCGATCGAAGGTGTGATTGAGGCGCTCCGCAGATTGGCTGCGATGGCCGCCGCAGGTGTGAACGTCGCCGTGCATTGCTGGGCTGGCATCGGGCGTTCGCCTCTGATCGTCAGTTCCGTGCTTGTGTTGCTCGGCCTTTCCGCCGAAGAAGCCTGGCTTCGGGTCGAAACCGCGCGGATGGCCCGCGTCCCGGACACGCACCTCCAGCGCGCGTGGGTCCACGACCTCGCGCGATTCGCCGGGCCAGTGCCCGGCGTCGCGCTCATGCCGTCGTCGTAGCCGGCTCCGGCCGCGGCGGTGCGGCGGCGGCGTCCGCGAGCGGGAGCCGGATCGTGAACTCGGCGCCGCCCTGGGGGGCGTTCGCCGCGGTGACCGACCCGCCATGGCGTTCCACAATCGCGGCGACAATCGAGAGGCCCAGCCCCGACCCTCCGTGAGCCCGCGAACGCGACGTGTCGGCGCGATAGAAGCGATCGAAGACGTGCCCAACGTCCGTGGGAGCGAGCCCTGCGCCCTCATCGCGCACCGTGAGCACGGCAGACGAGGCCTCCACGCTGAGGCTAACGTGGACCGGGGTGCCTTCGGGCGTGTGCTGGCGGGCGTTTGCGAGCACGTTCGTGAGCACCTGGCGCAGCTGGTGCTCATCGCCTATCACCGTGACGCTGCCCGGCGCCTCCAGGCTCACGGTCCTGCCCGCGTCCACCACGCGGGAATCCTCGATGGCTTCGCGGACCACGAGCGCGAGGTCCACCGGGGCGCGCACCGGCTCGCGGCCTTCGTCGAGGCGCGCCAGCGTCAGGAGTTCCTCCACGAGCACGCTCATGCGCTCCGATTGGTCGCTGATGCGCGCCATGACGCGCTCCAGGTCCGCCGGCCGCGTGGAGGCGCCCCGCCCGAAGAGCTCGGCATAGCCGCGGATCGAAGTTAGCGGCGTGCGCAACTCGTGCGACGCATCCGATACGAACCGGCGGAGCCGCTCCTCCGATTCTTCACGCGCCCGAAACGCATCCTCGATGCGTCCGAGCATGCGGTTCAAGGCGGTGCCCAACCGGCCGGCTTCGGTGCGCGCGTTCGCGACGGGCACGCGCCGCGCCAGGTCGCCACCGGCGATGGAGTCGGCGGCGCCTGTTATCTGGCGCAACGGCCGCAGCCCGGCGTGGATCAGCACCAGCCCGGCCAGCCCGGTGACGAGCAGCACCGCGCCCGATACGAGCGCTTCGATGACGAGGAGCCGCCGCAGCGTCTGCTCGACGTCCGACATCGGGATCGCCACCACGAGTGCCCCACCCCCATGGAGCGGGGTCACCAGCACGCGGTACCGGAGCCCCGACGAGCCACCAGATCCTGCGTCGAACCGGCGATCGGTGGGATTGCCGGCGCTGTCAACGGGCGGGATGAGCGCGGCCGGGAGGCTCGGCTCCGGGTACGTCTGGTCCCCCAGCCCGTAGAGCCGGAAGGTGAGCCGCTGACCGGATTCGTCGCGCAGGTCCACGTAGGTTCCTGGTGGCAGCGAGGCCAGCGGGCCACCACCCGGGCCATCTCCCGGCCGCGGCCGTCCCAGTTCGACCGCCGCCGGCCCCAGTGTGCTATCGAGCTGGCTGTCGACGCGGTCGATAAGGAACGAGCGGACGGCGAAGTAAGTGGTTGTCCCCGCGGCCGCGAGGCCCACGAGCACGAGCGTCAGCATCGTGAGGATCAGCCGGAGCCGGAGAGACACGCGCTATGCCCTGGGCCGCAGCGCGTAGCCGAAGCCACGCACGGTCTGGATCAGCGGCGGGCCCATGTTGTCGAGCTTCTTGCGCAGGTAGGAGACGTAGGTCTCGACCACGTTCTGGTCGCCTTCGAACTCGTAGTCCCAGACGTGATCGAGTATCTGCGCCTTCGAAAGCACGCGCCGCGGATTGTTCATCAGGTAGCGCAGGAGCTTGTACTCGGTGGGCGTCAGTTCGACCGATACGCCGCCACGGCGGACCTCGCAGCCGTCCTCGTCCAACTCCAGATCCTCGAACGCGAGCACGCGTGACGCCGCCGCGGGCCGGATACGCCGCAGGGCAACGCGCACGCGGGCGACGAGCTCAGCCAGGCTGAACGGCTTGGTGATGTAGTCGTCCGCGCCGATCGTGAGGCCGCGGACCCGGTCCGGGGTGCCGTCACGGGCCGTCAGGAACAGGACGGAGGCATCGACCTGGTCGGCGCGAAGCTGGCGCAGGACTTCGAAGCCATCGACATCGGGCAGCATGACATCCAGGACGACCACGTGCGGCTGGAAGCTCCCAGCAGTAGCGACGGCGTCGGCGCCGGTACCTGCGGTGCGGACCTCGAAGCCCTCGTAGCGGAGCGCGGTGGCCACGAGTTCGGCGATGGACTCTTCGTCGTCCACCACCAGCACGCGGGCCTGGGAATCGCGATTGGGTTTGGGTTCCACAGACAAAGGATAGGCCAGCATTGCTGTGAGTTTCCTGTGACTTTCCGGAGTTTCGCTGGGCCGGTGGCGGGAGCGGCCGGCCGAGTCATGGCGCAGTCGCGGGGCGACGTCCGGGAGCGACCGGCGCAGACACCAGGCGGCGCCCGGCGCAGCGAAGAGGGCCCCCTCTCGGGGGCCCTCCTGAACCAGGCGCCTGTGCGCCGCCTGGTGTCTGCGCCGCCCTGGCTAGCTGCCCGAAGCAGGCGTCGCCGTCGAACGCGAACCGTCGTCCTGGTGGGGGCCGCCGGGGCCGCGGCCGATGCCGCCGCCGAACTGGCCATCGATCATCGCGTCGAGCCTCGACGCGAAGTCCGCCGCTCGCTGGTCGGCTTGCGTTTGCGTGAGCTTGCCGCTGGCTACGTCCGCCGCCAGCTCCGTCGCGTTGGCGCTGGTCAGGAACGCCTTCAATTCATCGCGGCTCTTGCCGAACCCGGTGCCGATATCCGCGAGCGACTTGCCGGCCTGGAGGTCGGCTCTCAGAGTGGCTTCGTCAGTGCCGAAGAAGGTCGCGAGCGCCGCGCTGTCCGCGCCGAAGCCGCGACCATCGTGATCGCCGCCCATGCCGCGCGGGCCGCCCATGCCGCCAGCGAGGCCGAAGAAGAAGTCGTCGCCGCTGTTGATGCGGGCCGTGATGTCGTCGGCCTGGGCCTGCGTGATCGTGCCGGCCGCGAGCTGCGCCGACACCTCATCGAGGCTCGTCTTCTGGAGGGCGGCCTTGAGCGTCGCTTCATCGATGCCGAGGTTGGCGGCGAGCTTCTGGAGGTAATCCTCCCGCGCGGCCGTCGCGGCAGCTGGCGCCGCCGCCGAGGCCATGTTGGTGACGTCGGAGTTCGAGGCTGCGGTCGCGGAACCGGCTTGGACCGCGACGAGCCCGCCAACGATGCCTGCGACGGACGCGAGCCCGGCGCCAATGCTGAGAAGTTTCGGAGTCCTGGTCATGGTTCGTGAATCACTTTCTGTCCCGGCCGCTTCGTGCAACCTGTGACGTTCGTAACCGTACGGCCCATGTGTTGGAACTCCCTGTGCCTCCGGTGAGAACCTTCTAATTCTTTTCAGTTCCTTCAATGTGGGCCAATACGAGCGGCGACGGCAGACGCACGCGAAAAACGGGCCGTTACGGCCCGCTTTCGCACTCATCGAACTGGAATCGATGTCTAAGCTGATGTGGCTGTCCCGAGCGTGACGTCAATGGTGATCTTCTTGCCGCCACGGTAGACCTCGACGCTTACCTTCTTGCCTGCGCCATTTTCGATCAACGCGACCGCCAACTGCGACTCGTCCTTCACCGGGGACCCCGCGATGCTGACGATCACGTCTCCGGGCTGGATGCCGGCCTGGGCCGCCGGCCCACCAGGCTGCACGCTGGATCCGACCTGCGCAGACCCGGCGAGCTGCGCGAGTTCCCCCTGCGTTGGCAGGTACACCCCGCCGATATCGGTTGGGATACCGAGCTCTTTCGCCTTACCGGGGAGCAACGGCTGGAAATACCGCACTCCCAGCAGGCCGCGGTTCACTTTGCCGTTGTCCCTGAGCTGCTTGAAGACCGCATTCACGGTGTCCGACCCCACAGCGAGGCCGATGCCGACGGCCGCCTGCCCGGTTTCCTGGTCCGGGACGAGCGACGTGTTGATCCCGACAACTTCGCCGTTGTAGTTGATGAGCGGACCGCCGCTGTTGCCGTGGGTGATGGCGGCGTCCGTCTGCACGGCGCCAAGGATGCCTGTGCTGCTCTCATCGATGGAGCGGTTCTTGGCGCTGATGATGCCCTGCGTCACCGTCGGCGACCCCGCACTGCTGGTCAGGTCCAGGGCGTAGCCGATCGCGATGACCTGGTCGCCGACGTTCGTGTTCTCCAAGCTCGCCAGCTTGAGGTACGGGAACCCACTTCCGTCCACCTTCAGGAGCGCCAGGTCCGACTTGGCGTCTGTCCCGACCACGCTCGCCGTCTTCGTCGTCCCGTCATCGAGGCCGACGCTAATTTTGGAGGCCACCGTAGTCGAACGGCCGGTGGTGGTCACGATGACGTGGTTGTTGGTCATGATGTAGCCATCGGATGTGACGAAGAACCCGCTGCCGACGCCGCTGCTCGTCTCAATGCGGACGACCGCCGGTTGCGTCTTTTGCACCAGCGAAGCGAGCGATGCCTGGCTCGCCGAGACGGCCACGGTTTGCTGCGACGTCGTCAGGGTGCCGGCCGTCGTGGTGGCGGCCTTCGTCGCAGTGGCGGTGCCGCCGCCTGTGGATGAACACGCCGCGCCGACGAACAGCGTAAGTGCTGCGATGCCAGCCCCGACGGGAAACAACCTGTTCATAGGAGACTCCTTGGTAGCGATAGGACCAGTGTTTTGTCTGAACCTGTGGGGTTGCTGTGAGGTTGGTGTGGTCCGCGTTGACCCTTACCGGGGCTAAATGCTCCGAGCCCGGATGAGGAGCTTGGTGCGCAGCCCCGTCTATAGACCACACGAGACAGACCACACGAGACCACACGGCTTGAGGCGAGGTAATGACTCCCGGGCGGTCAATCGCGGGCGGTCAGCGCTCGCCGTCCCGGGGCCGGAAGCGGCGGACGGGCTCGTTCCGGGACCCGATCAGCCCTTCGCAGGAACCACCACGCCGGTACGAGCGAGTAGGCGATGCCGACAGCCGCGTCGACCCAGTAGTGGTTCCCGGTGACCACGACGACGAGCAGCATCACGAGCCCCGGCAGCGGCCACAACAGTCGCACGGCCCGGAGGTTCGTGGTCCGGCTCACCACGAACGCCGCCGTCATCACCCAGCCCACATGGAAACTCGGGATCGCCGCGAACTGGTTCGCGAACGTCATCGGGGCGCCGCGCGCTGCGAACACGTCAGTAACGCCAATGCCCTGAGTGAGCCGCGGTGGCGCGACCGGAAATAGCGCGAGCGTCACAACTCCGAGCAGCGCGGAAAGCGCCAGCGCATTCCGGAGTGCGAGGTAGCCGCGGCGATCGGTCAACAACAGGAAGACAAGCCCCGCGAGCGGGATGGCCGGGTACCCGTGCGAGTAGACTAGCATGAGCGCACGGTCGATGGCGGGGTGCCCGCTCACGAGCGCTTGCAGCTTCGGCTCGACGAAGATGCCCATTGCCTTTTCGAACCCGACGACCATATCCGCGTTGTGCACCGCATCCGCCGGCGACGCCTGGAAAACCTTGCGTCCAAGTTCGTAGAGCAGGAATCCAGCCGAAACGATGCCGACCTCAAGGCCGACCCGCGCAAGAGGAAGGGGACCGCGGCCCCGGAGGACGTTGATCCGTATTGCCGCTCCCATAGCAGCAAGCACCGCTATCACGAGCACGAACTCGCGCGTCAGCGTGTAGATCACACCTGACAGTATGACCAGTGCGAGCGTCACAGGCACCCACCTTGTGGCGCAGGCGAGGACGGAGCGGGCCTTCTGGGAGGGGTAAATTGTCGTGCTCGAGGCTGCCATCCCCCCAGATGTACACGGGAAGATGCGTCGAAGGGGAAAAGTTACGTGCCCTCCGCTAACATACGCGCCACGTTTTACATCGGGAAACGCTCTCTAGTGACACAGTAACGTAGGCGATTTCCGTGGTCGTGCGAGAAGTCTGCTTTACGATCACGTTGCTTTGTGATGGAAATGCGTAACAATTGAATCGCAATTGGACCCCAGATCGTTCGCTGCCCACCACTACGACCCGCACCGCTTCCACGGACTTCGCGCCACGCTCCGGGCGGACCTCGGGCTGCTTGCGGTGGCACTGCTGGCGCTCACCCTCGTCGGTTTCCTACCGCGTGCCTCGGCCGCGCCTACGACGACCACAACGCTCGCGGCGAACCCTACCGCTTGTAACGGCGACGCCGTCCTCTGTGACCGCCGCTACGACCAGGTGGTGTACCCGGCGACCCATAACTCCATGTCCGCGGAGGATCAGGGCTGGCTCTGGCCCTTTCAGGAATCCGGCATCACTCAGCAGCTGAACGACGGGATCCGCATGCTGCTCATTGATACCCACTACTGGGAGACGAACGACAACACCGCACCGTACGAGAAGCGAGCCGGCCCCGCATTGGCGCCTGATGTCGCCGCGGCTGCCGCGAACGCCGGCCCACCGGAATCCGGGCCGCTGCTCTGCCACGCGGAATGCTGGATGGGGCATACCCCACTCGTGGCCGGCCTGGCCGAGATCCGTGACTTCCTCGTCAGCCGCCCGGCCGAAGTCGTGAGCATCTTCATCCAGGACGCCATCACAACTCGCGACACAGTGGCGGCATTCCAGGCGGCCGGCCTCGAACCGTTCCTCTACACCTACGCCGAGGGCGCGCCCTGGCCGACGCTCCGCGAAATGATCCGCTCGAACCAGCGGCTGGTGGTATTCGCTGAGGTGCAAGGGCCTCCGCCCGCGTGGTACCAGCAGGGCTGGACCCTGATCCAGGATACCGGGTTCGATGTCACAAACCCATCTGGCTTCACCTGCGCGCTCAACCGTGGCCGTGGCAGCAACCCGCTCTTCCTGCTCAACAACTGGATCGCAGCGCTCGTGCCCCGGCAATCCGATGCAGCCATCGTGAACTCGCGCGTATTCCTCCTCGAACGCGCCCGCAAGTGTATGTCCGAGCGCGGCCGGCTGCCGAACTTCATCGCGGTCAACTTCTACGAGACCGGGGACCTGTTTCAGGTCGTCGATGAACTGAATGGCGTCGCCCCGCGCACCCTGGTCGCGCAGCCGCGCTGACCGCCCGCACTGAGTCCCGACTCCGATACCGAGAATGGACCTGCCGGCGTCCTCGCCTGGCCAGGCCTCAACGGCCGCACCGTCCTGCCCGGCCGGATGATGATGCCGGGCGTACTGCGCCCACGGCCCCCGATCAGGGGGCGCGAATCTGCAGAGATCGCCGCCGGGCGCAACGCAGCGTCCCATTCCGCGGCCGCCGCGCCGGGATTCGGGCAGGCCCGGGGCCACCCTATCCCTTCGCGGCGTCGCCCCGCCACGGATCTGGCTTCAGCTCCTTGTCGAAGGCACGCAGCGGGTGGCGCGTGCTGTCCAGGCGGCCTTCGTCCCAGGGCTCGAACGCGTTCTTGATATTCGCGAGGCCTGTCGCCGCGAGCTCCGGGTAATGCCGGAGAATGACGTGCTTGAGGTCCGCGCGGTCGATCCAATCGAGACCTTTCTGCGTGTACGTTTCGGCGTTGTAGCAGTCGGTGAAGAAACGGTCCGCCTGCAGCCGCCGTGAGGCATTGAGGATGAAGATCTGGAACAGCGTCTCCCCGAAACCGAAGCCCGTTGGCCGTGTCTCCTCGGCCAGCGTACCGACGAGCAGGTCCAGCCGCTCGACGTCCTCCGCGCGCGCGCCATACGTCTCTTTGAGGGCGGCGAGGTGGTCCGGGTCGGAAGTGAGGTCCTCCCATGAGCGGACCGGGTTGAGCCCCAGCTGGCGGCGGAACTCGTTATATCGCGGGACGCCCCGCTCCCGCGCGCGCAGGATATCGACGGCGCCCATGTCGAAAAGTGGGTTCCCCGGGATGCTGAGCTCCTGCATGAATCGGGGGTAGTTGTTGAGCACGAGTTGTCCCGGGTGCTGATTCCCGAACGAATAGAAGAGGTCCGCCATCGGCACGCGCTTCGTCAGCTTCGGTGACCCCGCCTGGCGCGTCGCCGGGAACGGCACGTCTTCCGTGGCGGCCGGCCCGGCGGAGCGAGTCGTGATGGCCAGCGTCTCCGGCAGCAGCGAATGGAGCCGGTAGACCTCCACGAACTCTTCGGTAAGCCCGTATGGTTGGCCGTGATTGTTAACCGGGTTGCCCACGACGCCGCCCATTTCGGGGTTTCGGACATTGAAGTTGGCGAGCGTTTTCTTCTCCGCACCCCGCCGGAAGACGTTCGTGAGCACGCCGTACCAGTTGGCGTTGAGCGCCTCCGCAAGCGTGGCGTTCGGGAGGATGGCCGGTGTCCATTCGACCGAATGGATCTTCGCCATGACGGCCGCATTGATAAGCCGTGCGACGTTGAAGAGCCGGTTATCCTCCCACTCCGGGTAGGACGCCTTTAGCATGTCGCAGATGGCATTGTGCTCGCGCGCGAACAGCGTGTGGAGCATCGAAAGGCCCACCCACCAGTCGCGCACGAATCCCGACTCCTCGACGCCGTTCGCCCCCACGGGAAGCGTGCCGTCGCCGTTGAGCCGAAGCTTGCCGTCGGCGTGGCTGCGCAGCCGGTCGACTGTCGCCTGGTCGCTCCCGTAGATCTGCGACCCGTCCCACCAGTGGGTGACCTCGTTGATGAACGTGATAGGCGTGCGCTCGCCAGCCGGGCGCCGGGTTGGGTCGGGCTGCGTTTTGCCGACGAACAGGTTCTGTTGGCGGTATCGAAGCCGCGCCGGGTCGTCCGGCGCGAGCGGGATCTCGTGGACGCCGGTGCTCAGGTTCTGGCCGTGGCTGATCCAGTCGTGGTTCTGGAAGTTGATCCAGGAGGCCGCGAGCATGTTCAGGAAGGGCACTTCTTTCATCTCGCCGGGGCGCGTGAGCAGCTTGCGGCTGATCTCGCGCGGGTTCGGTGTCAGCAGCGCGGCGCCCGTCTCCGGGCGGATAGCGGCGATGCGGACGTTGCGGGGAAAGCGCGTGCCCGCGGCGCCCTCCTTGGGGTTCTGGAGGTTGTTCCATGAGCCATCGGCGGTGCGGAAATGCGTGACCCCTGGCGGCGGGGTCAACCCGCGCCGCTGGAACCCAACGAGCGTGCGCCCGGGGTATGTGCTGCGCAGGTTGAACCGGTTCAGCCGGGTGCGCATGTACCCGAGCGTGAGGATGCCGATTGTCAGCCGCCGCCGGTACCAGTTCGTCCAGACTTCGTCGCGGTAGCCGAGACCCCGGCCGACGAGTTGCGTAACGCCATCCACCACGGCCGACACGCCGAACCCGAGCGCGTCGCCGGCGACCCGCAACGCTTTGCGCCCAAACGTGACTTCGATGGGGTCTGGCGGAGCCGGGAGGGCGCCCGCCGGCACGCTCGGGGGCGCCAGCAGCTTTTCGCGGTCATAGTAGTAGACCTCCGGGACTTGCACCTGGATCTCGGAGGCGGCATTCGCGTGCGCGCGCCCCAGCATTTCGGACCAGTCCGGATTCGCCGGCTGCGCCTCTAGCGCGATCGAATAGGCGGTCACGGCGGCGGCGTAGTCCCCCTGCTGGAACAGAGCCAGCGCGAGCAGCGCGTCGCTCTCGCCGGAGGGAGCGCGCTCGGGCGCGCACTGGAGCACAGCCGTGGCTGCGGCGTAGTCGCCCGCGTCGATCAGCCGCCCGGCCTCGTCGAGGGTGGGTTTCCAGGCCTCGATGGTTGCCTCGTCGTTCGGCATCGGGAACCCCTCTTCCGGCGGACGGCTGTCGCAGGCCGGCGCACCGTCCGCAAGCAGGTGGGAGCACTGTATGGCCGCCTCCGCAGGTTCGCAACGCCCGCGATATGCTCCCGGCAGGAAAGGATTCCCGCGCGGGAAGCAGGGCGACGGGCCCTGTGCCCCCTGCTCCTGGATCGGCTGCGAACGCTGGCTCAGCCGCGGTCCAGCACGGCGCGGATCTTCTGCAGCAGAGCCGCTTCTGTGAACGGCTTTTCCAGCTCGCGGCGGAAGAGCCTCTCGGACGAGTGGAGTGCCTCGGATTCGCTCGCACCGACGAACAGCTTCCAGCCCTGGTCGCCAACCGTGCCCGAACTGTAGAGCCGGGTGGCGCCGCCGACGTCGGGGCGCGTGGAAGCGTTGCCTGCGCGCGCGAACGGCGTTTCCCCGATCGGCTTCGCCACCCACTAAGCCGGGTCGATCGAGCGCGTGAGGACCGTGCCGCCGTCCGCCGTGGTCAGCGGTACTCCATCTTCCGGGAACCACCGTAGCGCGAGGCAAGGGTCGGGCCAACGGGCTCGAGCCGGATGAACGCGACCATCACACCATCGGCGCCGATGGGCGCCGTGCTGAGCGCCACGGCGTCGCCCGTAAGTGGGTCGGTCGCGGGCGCGAGCAGAAGCGGGCCGCTCAGCGCCGGGGCGAGCCAATCCGCACCCGCGTACGTGCCCCGCACGCCCGCGCTGCCAGGCGCTCTCGACGTGCAGACAATCGTGCCGTCGGCTTTCAGGACGTTGAGCGGCCCTTCAACGGAGCCCGGCGAACCGAATGCGAACTGGCACGTGTTGGGCTGATCGGCAGGAGCCCGGACGAGGTTCACGACGCCCGGGTTCGCCGCCGTGGCCGCGACCGTCCCCAGGACGAGCTTGAGGGCTTCGCTGAGGTCCTTCGCCGCCACGGAAGCCGAGAAGGCCGCGTCCCGGCGCGCGGCGCTGCGCGCATCGCTGCGCGTTGGTGCCCACACGTAAAGGGCGCCGGCGAGTGCGGCCGCCGCGAATATCGGGATCAGCGTGGCGAAGTACGCGCGCAGCGGCCAATGGCGCGCCGAGGCGCGGCGCCGCGTCCCCGGGCGCGCGGGAGCCGCACCCGCCTGCGCCTGCTGGCGGTCATCCGGCTTGCCCTCGCGAATTGGCCGGACGGCACGAATGGCAGCCCGCCCCGCCCACGCTCACAACAGGCACTCCCTTCGCTCCGAACCGCGGGGGCGCCGCGGCGCTCGTCCCGCCCGAGATTATGACACCCTCATCTTGCGGTACGCACGAAACATTGGCGCGGATTGCGGGGCGCCGTAAGCGCCGTGGCCGCAGGCAACGTCCGCGAGACCCCTTCTGACCGGCTGAGTCGCTGTCGCCAACGTCGCACCTCTCCCGCTTTCCCCTTGATGCCGCGAAGCGCCTCATGGGTAGCACGCTCACCTTCCAGCCAGCATTTTGACAGCGGGGAAACCCCTATCTTTTTTCTTCAATGTTCTCCTCCGTTGCCGCTCCGCATCGCGCTGATGCGCGCGGTTCCACCGCGCGAGTGCACACGGGGCCACCCGCGGTACACTGCGGGCGTGGCGACCCTTCCGGACTTGCTCTCCGACGCCCCCGGCTCCGAGATCGCGCTTCTTGCGCCCACCGGCGAGTCCAGCTCCCTCACATACAACGACCTGCGGGCCGCGATTGAGCGGCTGGCGGGCCAGCTGCGTGGCGCCGGCGTCGGCCCCGGTCATCGCGTCGCCATCGCTCTCCCCAACGGTCCCGAAGCGGCGATTGTATTCCTGGCAGCCGCCTCCTGCGCGACCGCAGCACCGTTGAACCCCCAGTATCGCGCCGAAGAGTTCCGCTTCTACCTCGGCGACCTCGATCCGCGCGCCGTCATCACGCGTGCCGGCAATGTGCCCGCCGGACTGGCCGCGGTCCCCGAGGGCGCCGTCTCACTTTCGCTCGAAGGGAAGATCGGCGCGCTGGAGTTGCGCTGCAACGGCGAGCGCCTCCCCGCACGCACCGTTGACTCGCCGGCGGAAAGCGATGTCGCTCTCGTGCTCCACACATCCGGCACTACCGCGCGGCCGAAGCTCGTGCCGCTCACACACGCGAACCTCATCGCCTCCGCGCTCAACGTCGCCGGTACGCTTGGCCTCGAGGGCGGTGACCGCTGCCTGAACGTGATGCCGCTGTTCCACATTCACGGCCTGGTCGCGAGCGTGCTCGCTTCGCTGGCCAAAGGCGGTAGCGTCGCCTGCTCGCCTGGCTTCGACGCGTTCAAGTTCTTCGACTGGCTGGTTGCCGCCCGGCCGACCTGGTACACCGCCGTGCCAACGATGCACCAGGTAATCGCCGCCCGTTCTGAGCGGCGCCGCGAAGTCCTCCGCGAGACGCGTGTGCGCTTTGCGCGCTCGTCCTCGGCCGCGTTGCCATTGCCCGTCCTGGAGTCGATCGAATCGTGTTTCTGCGCGCCGATGCTGGAGGCCTACGGGATGACCGAGGCCTCGCACCAGGTCGCCTCGAACCCGCGGCCGCCCGCCGTGCGCAAGCCGGGATCGGTGGGCCTCGGCGGCGGCGTCGACATAGCAATCATGGACCAGGCCGGCGCGCGACTCGCGGCCGGAGAACGCGGCGAAGTCGCGATCCGCGGCGAAAACGTGTTCCGCGGCTACCACGCGAACCCCGAGGCCAACGCGGCGTCCTTCGTGGATGGCTGGTTCCGCACCGGCGATGAAGGGTACCTCGATAGCGCTGGATACCTCTCGCTGACCGGCCGCCTGAAGGAGATGATTAACCGTGGCGGCGAAAAGGTCGCCCCGGCGGAGGTCGAGGACGTCTTGCTGCGGCATCCGGCCGTGGCGCAGGCGGTGGTGTTCGCAATCCCACACCGCAATCTGGGCGAAGACGTCGGCGCGGCGGTCGTGCTCGCGCCCGGCCAGGCGCCCACCGCCCGGCAGCTCCGGCATTTCGCCTCCGAATACCTGTCCGATTTCAAGCTGCCGGCGACCGTCGTATTTCTCGACGAGTTGCCCAAAGGACCCACGGGCAAGCTCCAGCGCATTGGGCTTGCCGCGCGCCTCGGCATACCATGACCGGGCCGATGACTGCGCCGCCGCCGCGCCCCTCTCCTGGAACGCGCGCCTGCAGGATGTCGCCGTGGTAAACCCGCCGGCCAAACGGCCCACGCGTGCCGCCCGGACCCGCGCCCGCCGCCCGGGCCCCGCGACGCCGTCGAAATCGTTCGATTTCCGCGATGTCCAGCAGACGGTCATCCTCGCCGCAATGACGGGGATCGCGCTGCTGCCGGAACGCTGGCAGCTCCCGGCGTGCCGCCAGGTGGCGCGGTTCACCGCGCGCCGCAGCTGGTACAGCCACAAGACCGCGGAGCGCTTGCCCCTGGTGCTCATCCGGACCTTCGCTCACACGCGGCTGGAGGCGCTTCAACACTACGAGGCCCTCAGCCTCCTCGAACGCGTCCATGTCATGCGTTCGTACCTGCCGGGTGGCTGGCATCCGCGGATTACGCTTGAAGGCGAAACGCATCTGCAAGAAGCGTGTGCTCGCGGGCGCGGAGCTGTGCTCTGGGTCAGTGGCTTTTCCCACAGCACACTCGTGGCGAAGATGGCGCTCCACCAGTACGGCTACGAGGTCAGCCACCTGAGCCGGCCGTCTCACGGCTTTTCCAATACGCGCTTCGGGCGCCGCTACCTGAACCCCATCCGCCAGCACCTCGAGCTGCGCTACCTGAAGGAGCGCATCGTGATGTACCAGGACCCCGATATCCGCGCGATGCGCCGCCTGCGCGAACGTCTGAGGGAGAATGGTCTCGTCTCGATCACGGTCGATCATGACGCCCTCAAGACGGTCGACGTACCGTTTCTCGAAGGCTCCATTCGGCTCCCAACTGGCCCGTCCAGCCTCGCCCGGAACGCCGGCGCGGCCCTCCTGCCGGTGTTTACGCTTGCGGACGGCGATGGCTTTCGGGTGGTCATCGGGGCGCCCGTCGAGGTGGGGCGGCGGGGCAGCGCAGCGGCGTACGAAGATGGCCTGCGCGAATTCGCGCGAGTGCTCGAACGGTACGTCTGGTTGCAGCCGGAGCGATGGATGTCGTGGATCAACCGGATTTACCGGACTGAGCCGGACTCGGCCGCCGCACCCGGGTGAGGCATGCCGTAGACGCACACCTTTGCGGAATTGATACTTGCGGTGGCACCCGGCAGGTGCCCGGCGTGGGGATCGGCTCCAGGTCGCCGGGAAGCGAGAACTTGATGCAGCAGCCGCCAAGTACCCGTTTTCCGCCAGTCAATGCCGCGATAGTGGGATTCGGGCGGTGGGGGCCCAACTTCGCTCGCGTCCTCGCGGCGCATCCGCAGACCAGGCTTGTAGGTATCGCGGACCGGGACGAGGCGCGCGCCGCCCGGGCCTGCGCAAGCTATCCCCATGTGGGGATCACGAGCGACGCCCGCGAACTCCTCGAACGTGCGGACGTCGAACTCATCGCCATCGCCACCGAACCGGAAAACCATTTCCTACTCGCCAACGCAGCTCTCGAAGCCGGGAAGCACGTGCTTGTGGCGAAACCCATGGCCATCACGCTCGCCGAGACACGCGCGTTGGCGGCGCTCGCCGCCGCCCGCGGCCTCGAGCTGCTCGTCGACCATACGGTCCTGTTCGCGCCGGCCACGCGAGCGCTCAAGCGGTACGCCGATACGGGCCGCCTCGGCGCCGTCGCCCGCTTCGATTCCATCCGCGCCAACACGGAGCCGCCGACGACGACGACCGACGTGGTCTGGGACCTTGCCTCGCACGACGTTGCCGTGCTGCGGCATCTCACCGGCCGGCCGGTGCGGCAGGTGGTGGCGCTCGCGACAACGACCGGGAGCGCGGTCACCACCAGTGCCACGCTGTCGTTGCTGCTCGATGACGGCAGCGAAGCACGCTGCGCCGTCACGTGGACAGGTGAGGCGCGCATCCGCACTATCACCCTCTCCGGAAGTGCCGGCGCCGCGCGGTACGACAATGATGGACCGCGCCACAGCCTCTCGGTGTCCAACGGCTACGGCGTGCACCTGCCGGTGCTGAGCCGGGCCGAAGCGCTGTTCGTCGAATGCGGGCACGTCGCCCGGGTCATCCGTTGCGGCGAACGGGCGATCTCCGATGGCCCCTTCGCGGTCGAGGTGGCCGTGGTCCTGGATGCCGCTTCGCGCTCAATCGAAGCGGCGGGCGCCCCCATCGGCCTTCTCGAGACGCCGGCACTCCCCGGCCGCCGTTAGCGGTCCGCGACAACACCGCCGGCGGGCGAGAGGAGGCACCAATGCTGCCACTTGAGCGGCAGTTGCGCAGGTTCGGGTGGTCCACCTACCGGCGAGTGCGTCCCGAAGGCCCGCCCGGCTTGCTGATGTTCTATCGGCCGGTCGTTCCCCCGCCCCGCGGTCGCGCTGCCGGAGGAGTACACGCTTCGCCGCTGGCAGCCCGGCGACGACGCGATGTGGCTCGACCTCCTCAACGTGAATGGCGCGTTCGGGCCATTCACGCCTGAGCGGCCGGCGAAGGAGAACCGCACCCTGGTTTACGAGGGCCAATTCTTCGTCGAGCACGGCGGGCTCATCGTTGCGACCTCCGGCCTCTACGACCGCCCGCTTCGGCGACAACCGGCGTGGGAGGTGGGCTGGGTCGCGGCGCACCCGAAGCATCGTGGCATAGGACTGGGACGCGCCGTGGTCAGCGCCGTTGTGGCCGATGCCTTCGCCCGCGATAGCCGGCCGGTGATCCTCTTCACCGACGACTTCCGCCTTCCGGCCATTAGCATCTACCTCGACCTCGGGTTCACGCCCAGCCTGACCTCGAATCGCCGGTACCCGCGGCGCTGGGAGGAGGTATATGCGGAGGTGGCGCGGTACCGCGGAGAGCGCGGGCGCGGGCCCGCCGGGGCGTGATGGCGCATCAACGGAGGGCAGCGCGGAGGCGGGCTGCCCCTGCCCACACACGGCGCCCGGCCGTAGCGCGCACGACCGAGATCCACCAGCTGCGCGAACGCAGACAGATCCATGGACACGCGCGCAGCGCGTCGCCCGCCCTGGCGAGCGCCGCCCGGCGGCGGTCGGCGAACGCCTCGGCCAACGCGGGGTCGGCGATGCGAGCGCGGAGCGCCTGCTGCGTCGACACGCGCACGCCGGCGCGCCGCGCCAGCGCGGCTGCCTCCTCGATGCAGGGGATGCCTTCGTCGAGCATGATTCTGCGCTCGGCGGGCCTGCCGGAGAGTTGACTCTCGTGCAAGCGGTAGGCATACAGCGGCTCCCCGACGTACGCCGCCTTGCCGGTCGCGCCGATCGCCGCCCACATCGCGAAATCCACGTAGTGGCGGAGGTCGTGGCGATAGCCCCCGGCGGAACGGTAGGCGCACGCCCGCATGACCGCGCCCGAATGCAGGACTCCGAAGTCCGCCTCGCTGACGAGGCACCGCAGGAAATCCGCGCTGTCCAGGACTGTTGACTGTGACAGCGGTCTGCGCACCTCGGCCGCGCCTGCGCCGACCTTCTCGTAGGCGCTGAAGCAGAGCACCGCGCTCTCGTCTTCGAACAGCGCGGCCATCTGCTTTTCGAACGCGCCGCGATCGATGACGAAGTCGTCGGCGGAGATGACCATGAGGAACTCGCCCCTCGAGAGCGTATCGGTCGCCAACAGGAGCGATGGGACGTACCCGAGGTTCGCCGCATTTCGCTCGGCACGCACGCGGGGCTCGCCCGCATACCGCGAAATCACGTCCCACGAATCGTCCGTGGAAGCATCGTCGAGGATGATGAGTTCGAAGTCCGGCCACGTCTGGCCAAGGATGGAGTCGAGACACTGCGGTAAGTAGCGCCCGTAGTTGTGGTTGAGCACGGCGACCGACAGGCGCGGCGCCGCCGGGTCCCTGGCGGTCTTGTCAGGCGGTGGCATACCGCGGTCCTCCCACCGGCTTGCCTCTTCACGCACTCTACCGTCGCCGCGCCCGGAGCGCCGTCATCCGTCCTGGAGGACGTCTACGTGGTTGCGTGGTTCAGCCACGAAAGGCGCGGGACGGCACGGCGTTCGACCGCTATCGCATGCCCCAATCGACGCTGTTCTCCAGTAGCCGCGCGAACGCCGGCGCCTCCCACGTCGCACGCAAGCGCGCGGGCGTCTTGCCTTCGGGTTCGACGCTTTTGTCGACGAATGGCTGCGAGTTCGTCGTGGGCGAATGGCAATGGCCGATGGCGATGTAGGTGACGCCGCCCTCCCCGACTTCGCGGCTATAGCCCAGCACCCGCGTCTGGCCGTCCGGCAGCAGCGCCGTGTCCTTGTCGTAGAGGAAGCCGAAGTTCGAATTGTCGGGCCCGAGTTTCGCCGTCAGCAGGACGCGCGATTGCGCCAGGTCCTGCACCTCGATCATGTACGGCTCGTCGATCACCTCGAAGGACTCCGGCACATCCGCGGCCAGCGGCGACTGCGGGTCCGCGACGTTCACCTGGAATCGCCGCACCGGCGGGTGGTTGATGAAGAAGGCCCCGAGCGCCTCGTGGTGCGCAGATTTCACCATTTTTCGGCGCTGCGACCCTTCGACTCTCGCCGCCCGGCCTCCGCTTGTCCCGTGCAGCCCGAGCCAGCGCCCGCCCGATCGGAGCCAATCCCGCACGAATAACGCCTGGCGGTCATCCAGGATCGGCCCGGCCGTGTACGTGATGAGCAGACGGCTGATCGGGAGCCACTTATCGATGTCCTGGTAGTCGCCGGAGACGCTCGCGGGCACCTCCTTGCGTTCGAGCAACTCGAGCAGCCGCAAGCGCGCGTAGTCGTGGTCGTGGCCGTTGTGGGCGCCGGGAGGGAAGCCGCCTGCGATCAGGTGTGCTCGAAAGGGTTGTTTCGACATGATCTGCCTCCGCTGCGCATCCTACCGGGCCAGAGAAAGATGTATACGAAGGCGAGTCCCTGATCGAGGCTACAACGCGTTCAGGAACGGCGTCACCGCATCGATGAACCCGGGCGTGTTCTGCGAGTGGACGTTATGTCCGCATCGCGGCACCGTCACGAGTTCCCCGCGTGGCAGCGCCGCAGCCAGGCGTTCGGCCGCTTCGGGCGTGAGGATGTTCGATTCGGCGCCCCGCACCACGAGCGCCGGGCACGCGAACGCCCGCGTGTCCTCGAGCGAAACGCCCCGCGGGACCTCGCCCTCCCGCCGGCGGGGGTCGCCAAGGAAGTGGTCGCACTTGCTGACGTACTTGCCATCGGTGCGGCGCAGCATGTTGTAACGGACCGTTCGCTCGATGTGGACGCGCGAACGGAAGGGGTCATAGGCCTGCACCCGCGCCACGAACTCCTCGATGTCATCGAACTCCGCAGTGGAACGGATGAACGCCTGGATCACCCTGGCTCCCTCAGGCGACACCTCCGGCCCCACGTCGACGAGCACGACCGCCCGAGGCAGGCCGGGCGCCTTCTTCAGCATGGTCATCGTCACGAGGCCGCCCATGGAGTGTCCGAACACCACCGGCGCAACCACGCCTTCGGCCTCGAGGAACGCGAGTGCGTCATCGGCCATGGCCCCGGGGGAATAGTCGCCGTCGTGGGACCACTCCGAATCTCCGTGCCCGCGCTGATCGAGCGCGAAGACGTGGAAGCGGTCGGCCAGGTGCAGGCTCACGAGGTCCCATGAATGCGCCGATTGGTGGCCGCCGTGAAGCAGCAGCAGGGGTGGGGCGCCGGCCGCTCCCCATTCGAGGAAATGGAATCGGCGGTGGCGAAGGACCACGTTCCGGGACACGTAACGGATGCCCGGTTGGTGCGCGATGGCGAGGTCGCGGGCGCTGGCCAGCAGGCTTTCGAACTCGTCGGTCGCAGTCATATCCAGCGGCGCCGCATCGGCGGCGAACGTGTTCAGATGCACGGCTTTATCCCTCGGTGACTACGGCAACCCGCCGGATCGCGGGAACGATAGCACAGCGCACCCTCCGCCGGGCGGCCAGGTACGACTGGTCGCGCTCGTTGCTGATTGGCTCTTCCTGGCGGCCCAATGCGATCGCCGCCGCGAGCGTCAAGGTCTCCAGGTCCGTCGCGAAATTCTCCAGCCCGGCGCCGGTGGCCTGGCTGGAGGCGCCCGTCTCCTTAATCGCGTCGGCCCGCCGGCTGTTGCGGTCGTGGACGTACGCGACGACGGTCAGCGCCACGACCGGGCACAGCGTGGCGACCGCCAGCAAGGTTAAGCGCGTGCTGAGCGACAGGCGGCGAAACTTTCGCACCTGACCGCGAATGATTCGGGGTTCACATGTCGTTTTCGTTCCATTCCGCCACCTTACGGTCTCGGATTTATAACGACCGCAAGGGCCGCAACCAGTTCGTGGAACCGCCAGCGATCGGCGCCCGCCGCCGTTGTGGAGTCCGTGCCGGCCGGTCTCGTTGTCTGTTCGACCGGCCCAGGAATGGTGCGCGATCCGAATGCGGCGCTAGAAGTCCATGCGGCCGCGGAGCACTTCGCGCGCGATCGTCCGGCGCAAGATCTCGTCGGTACCATCGGCAATGCGGATCGCGCGGACCGTCTTCCAGCCGTCGTGCAGCCGCAGTTCGTTCGTCAGGCCCAGCGCGCCGTGGATCTGCATGGCGTTGTCGAAGGCGCGTACGGCGGCGTTCGTCGCAAACAGCTTCGTCATCGCCAGCTCGCGGCGGACATCGGCGCCGGTGTCGGCGCGGGCGCCACAATCGAGCCCCATCGTGCGCGCCGCGTACACCTCGACGGCCATATCGGCAAGCATGTTTTGAATCGATTGGTACTCGGCGATCGGCTTCCCGGACGCCCACCGCGATTGCGCATACGCCGCGGAGCGCTCCAGCGCCCAGCGGCCAAGGCCGACCGAGCGCGCGCTGTTGTAGAGCCGGCCCTGGCTCGCGCCGAGCATCGCAAGGTCGAAGCCGCGGTTCAGCTCGCCGATGCGGTTCTCATCGGGCACGCGCACATCCTCGAAGGACAGGATCGCCTCGCGGCCGCCAGCTTCACCGAACATCCGGATGATCGATTCAACCCTCGCGCCGGGGGCGCCCATCGGCACGTAGAAGCAGCTGATGCCCCCTTTGCGCGCCTTCGAAAGCTCCGCGTCCGTGACCGCGAACAGCAGGATGTAGTCGGCGGTTGGGCTAAACGAGGTCCACTGCTTGGAGCCGGTGATCGACCAGGTGTCGCCGTCGCGGGTGGCGCGCGTGGTCATCGCGAGCGCATCGGATCCGGCGCCGGGCTCGGACATGCCGAAGCAGCCGGAGGCTTCGCCCGTGATCACGCGCGGGAACACCGACTCGAATAACTGTGGCGAAGCTTTCGACCAGATGACGCTCGGGCCGTTGGCCCAGTGGGAGATAGTGTTGTAGGCGAGCAGCTCGCCCGGGCCGTATCGATGGTGGAGTGCCTCCCACGACAGGAAGCTCAGCTGGTGCCCGAGCCCGCCGCCACCTAGCTCGACCGGGCAGAACATCTGGTAGTAGCCCGCGGCCGCCGATTCTATGCGGGCCGCCCGGCGCGCCGCCGTGAGCTCGGGCGCCTCGGCGCCGTCCCGCTGGTAGCGGCGGCGCGGGTCCTCCACGACCTCCGACAGCGCTTCGTCGCGCGGCTCGATTGCTTTGCGCACGAAGTCTAGCAGCCCGGCCACGACCATGCCCGGCTCGCCCCCTGGATGGTTCATCTGCATCTCCCTCGCGTCGCTCCATGAACGGCAGGCGATTCTAGCACCAGCTCGCGGCGCCGCGTGGCAGAGTCATCGTCCGCCGCTTGCAGTATCGTGGGCTGCACTCAGCGAAGCATCCGGGGAGGGCATCATGGCAAGGCTCAGCAGTCTGAATCGCAGCGTCGAAGGCAAGGTGGCGATCGTCACAGGGGCCGCCAGCGGCATGGGCCGCGCCACCGCGCGGCTGTTCGCGGACGAAGGCGCGCTCGTCGCCGCCTGCGATTTCAACGGCGATGGCGTCCGCCAGGTCGTCGACGAAATCACCGCTGCCGGCAGCAAGGCGCGCGCGTGGCAGCTCGACGTCTCGGACGAGACGGCCGTGAACGCGTTCGTCGCAGATGTCGTGGCCCAGTTCGGCGGCCTCGATATCCTCGTCAACAACGCCGGCATCTCCGCGGGGGGACCTGTCTTTAGCGACGACTACGGCGAGCGCTGGGCGCGCACGCTCGCCGTCAACCTCACGGCCATGACGTACACCATCCGCGCTGCGCTCCCGCATCTGCGCCAGTCGAGCAGCCCGCGCATCATCAACATCGCCTCCACCGAAGGACTGGGCGCGACGGCGGGCAACAGCCCCTACACGGCCGCCAAGCACGGCGTGATCGGGCTCACGCGCGGCCTTGCCGTCGAGCTCGGACGCGAGGGCATCACGGTCAACGCAATCTGCCCCGGCCCCATCCGCACGGGCATGACGCAGGCAATCCCGGAAGAGGCGAAGGTCCAGTATGCCCGCCGCCGCACCGCCCTCGGCCGCTACGGCGACCCCGAGGAGGTGGCGCAGATGACGTTGAATCTCGCGCTGCCCGCATCGTCGTTCGTCACGGGCGTTGCCATCCCGGTGGACGGCGGCCTCACGATCCGGCGCGCGTGACGGCGCGAGCGCCTGAGCTCAGTGGCTCTGCTCCACCGGTCCACCACGATTCCATCCAGATCGTCGCAGCGGCCCGTGCGGCCCCGAGGATTCGGAGCCGGCCCACAAACACGGCACGCACTCGCCGCCCCCGGCTCTACGCCGCGAGCGGCGACGGGATGTCGCCCGGCGCAAGGAACTCGGGCTGTGGGCGCCCGAGCAAGTATCCCTGGACCCCGTGGATGAGCCCGTTCGCGGGGTTCACGGGCGTCCGCGATAGGTCTCGGACGAAATCAAGCGTCGCGCGGTCCTCGACGCCTTCGATCACAACCTGGGCGTGCGATTCCGCCGCAAACGCGAGAATCGCCATCAACGCCGCGCGCCCGTTCCCCGATTCTGCGCTCACGAGGACCTCGCGGTCGATTTTGACGTACTGGAACGAGACCTTGCGCAGCATTTCGAGGCCGTTGTTACCAGACCCAACTGTCATCGAGCGCGACGCGGCACCCGTACCCCTGCAGCTCCGCCGCCGCCGCGGCGATCGTCTCGGCGGCCACGCGCGAACGCTCGGTGATCTCGAACACCACGCGCGAGGGAGGCAGGTGCGCGTGCCTGAGCTCCTGGAGCAGGCCCAGGGCTGAAAAGGAATGGTGTGTCAGCGTGTAGGGGGAGAGGTTGATGAACAGCAGCGCGTCGTCCGGCAACCGGCCTGCAGCCTCCAGTGTGCGTTGGCGGCAGATGCGGTCGAGGTCGGCGGCTCGCCCAAAGTGCTCGGCGATGTCGAACGCCTGCTGCGGCCCCGCGAGCTCGTAGCGCGCATGCGGCCGGGCGAGCGCTTCGTAGCCAAGGATCGACTGAGATTCGAGGTTCCAGATTGGCTGGAAATAGGCGTCGATATCGCCTTCGAGCAGTAGCTGGCGTACAGCCTGCAGCTTTACCGCGGGGAACAGTGGCGCTGCGTGCCCGTCGTACTCGTACGTGATGACGAGGTTCCTGCCGCGGAGCTTCGCTTCGTAGAGGGCGGCATCCGCGCGCTGGAGCAGCAGCAGTTCGTCCGCGCCCACGGTCGCGTCAAGCGCGGCGATGCCTGCGCTCACCGTCACGCCATTGCCGAGCTGCACCTCGGCCGTGCGGCGAATTCGCTCCGTGAGCTCGTAGGCTTCCCCGTCGCTGGCGCGCCGCAAAAGCATCGCGAACTCATCGCCGCCCACGCGGAACAGGCAGCAATCGGGGTCGCCGGCGCCATGCATGATCTCGGCGAAGCGCCGAAGGACGGCATCGCCTTTATCGTGGCCCCAGGTGTCGTTGACTTCTTTGAACTCGTCGAGGTCCATCATCACGAGCACCAGGCGCTCGCCCAGCCGGGCGGCGCGAGCCACCAGCGCCCGGGACTGTTCCTCATACCAGCGGCGGTTCCCCAGCCCGGTCAGGCTGTCGGTGTTGACCGCCCTGCGCAGGTCCTCGATCTGCGCCATCGAGCGCGTTTCCCGCCGGGCGAAGCTAATGGTGGCCGCGAGCAGCAACACGATCAGCACCGAGCCGGCGCCGTAGAGCGCGAGCGATTCGCGGAACGTGGCGTCCTGGCGCTTGCGCTGGGCTTCCTCAGCGGCCGTGAGCCGTTCCCGCACCTGGCGCGCCTGGGCATCGATGATCGCCGGGAACGGGTTTTGCGCGCCTCCCGGGCCGGAAGTCCGAGGCGGCAGCTTCACATCCGCGGGCAACCGGAACTGCCCGGAATCCATCGCATCCAGCATCTCCGCGAGCGATTGGTCCATCAGCGCCTGCAGGCGTGCCAGCTGCGAGAGATCCGCGCTCGACACCACGCTAGCGCCGGCGGCTCCCGTTTCGCCCAGCACCTGTGCGAGCTTGTCGAAATACTCGGTCGAAGTCGAACTGAACGGCGTGGCGAATTTGGCGAGGTCCGCGGCGAAACGAAGGTCGCCGAAGCTTCCGCGTTGGGCCACCGCACGGGCGCTTCGATCGGCGTCATCTGTCGCTGCGTGATAATCGGCGATGGCGTTCGCGGGGTCGGCGCCGGCGATGAGCCGGTACGCCGCCGCCTCCGCCTTCAACGAAGCCGCCTGGAGGTCGGCGTACGCCTGAATCAGCTCGCCATCGCGCTGCACCTGTCTGTCGAACGAGCGGTCGTCATATTGCTGGCGGACCGCGAACGCGGCGAGGCCAACGAACAATGCAAGCAGCGCGACTCCGCACAGGCTACTGACAATGCGAGGGGACATCCGAACTCCGAGGTGCGCGTTTCCACCGCGGTGGTCGCCGAACGACCCCGCGGCGGCCGGACGGGATCCGTCCACCGTGGTTCTCGTTCGTGGCGGCCGACTTCACTAGACCGCCCGGTCGTGGGGCGACATCCGGCGCTCGAATCTTCGGGTTAACGATGGCCGCGAGTCAGGGAAGTCCCCTACGCGACGCGGATACAGGGGCAACGGTCCAGCGAGGAGCGGCCGGGTCCAGTCGTCAGGTATTCGGCGCATCCGGGAACCGGCGCTCGAGGTAGAACATGGCCCCCGAAACGATGACGCCAACGATGGCGCTGTACGCCGCGTACATCAGCAGGTCGCTCACGCCGACCTGCCAGGCGACGATGATCGCAAGCGCGATGGCAAAGCCCCATACGAAGTACGTCGCCTGGCGGCGGAGGAATCGGCGCATCGCCGCGAGTGTGCCGCCTGTTATGACCATTGTAAAGAGCGATTCGCACGCACCGGAGGGCGAGAACTTTTGGTCCGGACCTCACATTCCGTGCCCGCGCTCCGTTTACTAGACATGAGGCGCGAACCATTCGAAGCGATCGTCACGCGGCACGGCCCCACCGTGCTGCGCGTGTGTCAGGCCGTCGTGGGCCCGGAGGCCGCGGAGGACGCCTGGTCGGAGACGTTCCTCGCGGCGCTGCGCGCCTACCCTGGCCTCCGGCCGGACAGCAACGTCGAGGCCTGGCTTGTGACAATTGCTCACCGGAAGGCGATAGACCAGGCACGGGCGGAATCCCGCCGCCCACTCGCGCTCGATGAAGCCCGCGACGCACCGTCCCGCGAGCCGGTGCCGGGCGGCTGGGAATCGGAACTCTGGGCCGCGCTGGCTGCGCTCCCACCGAGGCAGCGCCAGACAGTGGCCTACCACTACCTGGCCGGGCTGCCATATGCGGAAGTCGCGAAAGTCGCCGGCGGGACACCCGAAGCTGCCCGGCGGGCGGCCGCCGACGGCATCGCCGCCTTACGCAAGACCTACAGGCAAGGAGAATCGCAATGAACACCACTCTCGAACCCAATGGCGCGGACCACATGTTCGACACCCTCGGACCCGTGGACGATGCGGCCCAACGCCGCCTCCGCGCCCGGCTAGCCGCCGAGGCGAACGCCGCCGGCCTCCTCGACGTCGCCTATCGCACCTTGGATTCGCCCGTCGGCAAGCTCCTGCTCGCTGCGACCGAGCGCGGGCTGCTTCGTGTCGCGTATGCCCGCGCAGACCACGACCGCGTCCTGGCAGACATCGCAGGCGCGGTCAGCCCACGGATCCTCGCGGCGCCGGCCCGCCTCGACGTCGCCGCGCGCGAGCTCGACGAGTACTTTGCCGGCCGGCGCAAAACGTTCGATCTCGTGCTGGACTTCCAGTTGGCGAAGGGCTTCCGCCGGGATGTGCTCGCACACCTATCGGCTATCGGCTACGGCCAAATGGAGAGCTACGCACAGGTCGCGGCCGCGACGGGCCGGCCGAACGCCGTTCGCGCCGTGGGGAGTGCCTGCGCGCACAACCCGTTGCCAGTTGTGGTGCCATGCCATCGAGTCATCCGCTCAGATGGATCCTTCGGCGGGTACGTCGGTGGGGCCGAAGCCAAGCAGATCCTGCTGAGCCTGGAAGCCGCGGCGTGACCACGACCGCCGGCGAGCCGGGAATGCGATATGTCGTGGTCGGCGCGGACCGCAAGCCGTACGCCAGCGCGACGCCCGGGGCGTGGGGCGGGCATCGAACAAGCCGCATCTACGGGCGGCTCGATTGCCCCGCCGCGCTGCGAGCCATCGCGCGCGGCGGTTATGTCCGACACCGCGTCTTCTTCGCCGACGAGGCGACCGCCATCGACGCGGGATTCCGTCCCTGCGGGACCTGCCTGCCGGAGAAGTACGCCGCATGGAAGGCTGCCCACATCGCGGCCCGAAAGAGCGCGATCCCGCTGCCTACCGCCGTGCCTCGACCCATTGCTTCGCGTGGTATGTGATGATCATGTCGGCGCCGGCGCGACGAATGCCGGTCAGCGCCTCGTCGATGGCGCGCGGGCCATCGATCCAGCCGCGCTCGGCGGCGGCCATCAACATGCTGTACTCCCCGCTGACGTTGTACGCCGCGAGCGGGACATCCACCGCATCGCGCACCTGCCGCAGCACATCGAGGTAGGGGAGCGCCGGTTTCACCATCACCATATCCGCGCCCTCGCCGATATCCGTCAGCGCTTCATCGACCGCCATGCGCGCGTTCGCGGGGTCCATCTGGTAGCCGCGCCGGTCGCCGAACGCGGGGGCGCTGTCCGCCGCCTCCCGGAACGGGCCGTAGAACGCGCTCGCGAACTTCGCCGCATATGAGAGGATCGGCGTTTCCGTCCTGCCAATGGAATCGAGCGCGATGCGGATCGCGGCGACGCGGCCGTCCATCATGTCGCTTGGCGCGATGATGTCGCAGCCGGCCTCCGCGAGGCTGATGGCCGTCTCGGCGAGCAGAGGCAAGGAGGCGTCGTTATCGACGCTGCCGTCGGGGCCAAGCAGCCCGCAATGGCCGTGGCTGGTGTATTCGCACAGGCACACGTCGCCGATCACGATGAGTTCGGGGTCCGCATCTTTCAGCCGCCGCGTGGCCTCCTGGACGACGCCGTCGCGGGCCCAGGCCTGGCTGCCGCGCTCGTCCTTGGACTCGGGAAGCCCGAAGAGCAGCACCGCCGGGATCTCCAGGCCCTTGAGCACCCGCGCCTCCTCGGCGAGCGCATCGAGCCCGAGCCGGTCCTGGCCCGGCATCGCCGGGATTGGCTTGCGCCCCGCCAGGCCGGCTTCGATGAACAGCGGGTAAATCAGGTGCGAGGGCTGCAGTTCGGTCTCGCGGATAAGCCCGCGGATACCTGCGTTGGCCCGCAGGCGCCGGTGCCGCCGGAATGAGGGAAGTTCCATGCATCGATTCTACCATCGGCCCCTGCTCGCGCCCGGTGCGGCTGTTATTCTGAGCGCATGGAACGGCGGTTGCCCGCGCAATACACCGGCTGGCAGGAGCACGAACCGGCGCTCCGCCGCCTGAGCACCCCCGAACTCGTGCTCGAAATCCAGGACGGCCCGCCCGCCCGGCGCATCGCCGCCCTCTCCGTCATCGACCTCAGCGACGTTGAGCCGCAAACCATTGAGGACTGGATCCGGACGCTGCCGGACCCCGAGGCCAACGAGCTCGCGGGCGCCATCCCCGCGCAGCGCCCAAACGCCGGCTGCCACGAGGACCTTCGCTGGGTCGAAGTCGCGCGGTTGGGGTACGAGCGCCGCCGCTTGCCAACATTCCTGGTGATGCTGTTCTCGTCGCTGGAGGCGCTGGAAAGCCGCGGCTGCGCCGAGGCCCCGGCCGCCTGGGAGCGCATCTCCGACTGGCTCGGCGATGTCTACGACCGCGCCGCCGCCCGTGACGACGAGGAAGCGCTCGAAGACATCTCGCTGTTCGTCTTCGAGAACTACCTCACGCGCGACGCGATGTTCGAGGCGTTCTGCGGGCTGCTCGTGCGGCACGAGCGCCTCGCCCTGCTGGTTAGCACGAACCCCTCCCTCCTCCTCGGCGACTTGCCCGAGGCGAAGCAGCGCGCGGCCCTCGAAGAAGCCGGCCGCTCCGGCGGCCTCCCCTTCCGGGACTCGTGGGAAGCCCTCAACGGGTAGCGGGTAGTGGCGGTCCTGCGCCGCTTGCCCGGAGTGCGAATCTACCGCGGAGCGTGGTCGCGCAGCGCCTGGAGCACGAGCGCCCGCCGCTTCGTGGGGTCTTTCTCCGACGTCGAAAACGACATGAACGCCGTGTCCACCCCCGCATCGAGGTAGCGCTGCACGTGCGCCCGGCGCTCTTCGGGTGAGCCGTGGATGATGAGGTCGTCGATCACGCCCGTTGGGATGGCTGCGAGCGCGCCCTTGCGGTCGCCGGCGCTCCACGCCTCCCACATCCCGCCGAGCGATCCCGTCCGCCCGAGCCACTCGTGGAACTCGCGGTAGACGGGCACGTTGAGGTAGGCGGCAATGTGCCGGCGGATAGTGTTCTCGGTCTCCGGGCCGGCCTCGTCGATGTTGATCATCAGGCGCGCTGTGACTTCGATGGCGTCGGCGTCGCGGCCCGCGGCGGTCGCGGCATCGCGCACGACCTGTACTGAGCGCTTCACGTCGCCCGCGGAGAGCCAGTTCACGCAGACGCCGTCGGCGACCTGCCCTGCCACCTTGAGCATGCCTTCGCGCAAGGCCGCCACGTGGATTGGCACCGGATACTCCGGCGGTCGCGACAGGCGAAACCCATCGACGCGGAACGTCTTTCCTTCGAACACCACCCGTTCGCCGGCGAGGGCGGGCCGCAGGAACTGCACCATCTCCTTGACGCGCGTGGCGGGGCGGTCGAATTTACCGTCGTTCCAGCTTTCGACAACTGGCTGCGAGCCGGAACCGATGCCGAAGCAGAACCGCCCGGGCGCCGCTTCGGCGACAGCGGCCGCGCTCATCGCGAGCGTGGCCGGCCCGCGCGTGTAGACGTTCGCGATAGCGGTCCCGACCCGCATGTTCGTCGCCCCCGCTACCGCGACGAGCGGCGTGAAGGCGTCGATGCCATCGACCTCGTAGGACCATGCATCGGTGTATCCGATGGCCTCCATGTCGCGCGCGAGCTGCGCGTGCTCGGACAGCGGCCATTCGTATGGCACCGAAAGCGCAATGCGCTTCTTGAACATCAGGCCCCTCCCGACGCAATCAGTTCCTGGCAACTCGCGATCATCATCGGTACGCGCCATTCGAAGTCCGCCGCGCCCGGGTTCGCGGCCGCGCCTTCGATGTAGTGCATGTACAGCCCTTCGATGATCGAGATGCCCTTGTAGGCCGCGAGGACCCGGTAGAACAAGAAATTGTGCATGGAGCGGCCGCTCTTCGCTTCGTACATGTCGGCCATCGCCTGTGTCGAAGGGAAGCCCTCGCGCTCCGTGAGGCCCGTGCGCAGGAGTGGCCGGTCTTCAAAGCCGTGCGGCGGCGCCCGGTTTGTCCACGTGTTCATCAGATACCCAAGGTCGGCCAGCGGGTCGCCGACCGTCGCCATCTCCCAGTCGAAGATCGCGTTGAGGTGTGGCTCGGGGCCGCGGGCAAACATCACGTTGTCGAGCTTGTAGTCGCCATGGACGACGGTATGCGGCACTTCGGGCGGCATGTGCGCCTTCAGCCACGCGGTGATCTCGTCCATGCCCGGGAGGTCGCGGGTGCGCTTCTTCGCGAGCTCCCACTGCCCTGCCCAGCGCTCCACCTGCCGGGCCACGTAGCCTCCCTCACGCCCGGGGATGCCGGCGGCGCGCCAATCGACGGCGTGGAGTTCGACCAGCGCATCGATCATCTCCTCAGCGATCTTGCGGTGACCCGCGGGCGTGTCCCATTCGGCGGGGATCTCGTCGCGCATGACGATCCCATCCTTGCGCTCCATCAGGTAGAACGGTGCGCCGATGACGCTCGCGTCTTCGCAGACACCAACCGGACGCGGCACGCGCGCGAGCCCATAGAGCCCCGCGATGAAGCGATGCTCGCGCAGTACGTCGTGGGCGGTGGGGAGCAGCGGACCGCGCGGCGGGCGCCGCATCACCCACCGCTGGGCGCCGCGAGTCACATAGAACGTCTCGTTGGAAAAGCCGGCAACGTGCTTCTCGACCGTCACGCCGCCCTTTTCGCCGGGCACGTTCTGGTTCACCCAGCGTTCCAGCGCGGGCAAGTCGAGGAGCGGTTCGGCGGAATGGTCAGCCATGGTCTCGGTCCCCTCCGGCAGGCCTTCGGAGTCTGGCCCGAGGGCCGACTGAGGTCAAACGGTTCGCGCCAGCCGAATCATTTTCGCCGAACGCGCAGGTCAGTGGAAGCTGCCGCCGAGCAGATCGCGGGCCATGATCAGCCGCTGGACCTCGCTCGGGCCTTCGCCGATGCGGCGGATGCGGATCTCGCGGTACCAGCGTTCCAGTGGGAGGTCCTTGGTCATGCCGTAGCCGCCGTGAATTTGCATCGCCCGGTCCACCACGCGCCCGCCCGCTTCCGTGGCGACAAGCTTGCACATGGCCGCCTCGGTGCGAAACGGCACGCCCCGGCGCGCCTTGTCGGCGGCGGCCAACGTGAGCCAGCGGCTGGTGCGGATGTCGATTTCGTTGTCCACGATCATCCATTGCACGCCCTGGCGCGTCGCCAGCAAATCGCCGAAGGTTTCGCGCTGCTTGGCATAGGCGATGGCCATCTCCTGCGCTTTCGTCGCCACGCCGATACACCCGGCCGAATAGGGGATGCGTTGGCGGCTGAGCCGGTCGTTGGCGATGGCGAAGCCCTTGTTCACCTCGCCCAGCACATTCCCCGCGGGCACACGCAGGTCCTCGAACTGCAGCTCCGTGGCGTAGTGCGTGGAGCGCAGGGTGTGGACCACTCGCCGCACGTGGAACCCCGGCATGCCGGCATCGATGAGGAAGCAGGTGATGCCCGCGCGGCCCTTCGCCGCATCGGTACGCGCGAACACAATGCCGTAATCGGCGCGGTCCGCCTCGCTGATGAAGATCTTGCTCCCGTTGAGCACCCAGTCGTCGCCGTCCTTCACTGCAACCGTTTGGATGGCGCGCGCAGGGTCGCTGCCGCCGGATGGCTCCGTCAGGCCGAAGAACCCGTGACGTTCGCCCCGCAAGGTCGGGAAGAGGTAGCGCTCTTTCTGGTCGTCGTTCGCTTCGAAGAGTTGCGCCAGCCCGGCGCCGCCGAACACGCCATAGCAGGGCGTGTAGAGCCCGGCGCGGTGCTGCGCCATCTCAATCGCCATCAGCGTCCGCGTGACGATGTCGATGTCCGGTCCCCCGTAGGCCGCCGGGATATCGAGCCCGTAGAAGCCCATCTCCTTCGTCTGGGCGACTAGCCGTTCGAAGTCGATGGGCTCGAGTTCGGTGGCGTCGGGGTCGAGGTCGGCTTCGAGCGGCGCGATCTCGTTGCGCACGAACTTCCGCACGGTTTCGACGATAAGCCGCTGCTCTTCCGAAAGTTCGAGGTCCATGATGTCCCTTCTCGCCGTCCCGCGCGGCACCGCGCCGGGAGGGCCGTCCTGTAACTCGCCGGCTTAGCTGAGACGCCCGAGATGCACCGGCGGCGCATCCCGGTTGGCGACTGGCAGGCCGCCCGTGTCCCGGCGATGCACCATCAACAGCTCGCGGTAGCGGCTCTGGTATTGCTGGTTCACCTCGACGCGGAACTGCGACGCGCCCGCCGGCGGCGCCGCAAGGTGCTCCGCCAGCGCGCTCCGCAACCCGAACAGGGATTTGCCGCCCGCAAAGCCGATGAACACCACTTCGCCCGC
Source organism: Chloroflexota bacterium (assembly GCA_016191435.1). GTDB lineage: Bacteria > Chloroflexota > Dehalococcoidia > Tepidiformales > Tepidiformaceae > Amarobacillus. The sequence continues at coordinate 484,285 of JACPOQ010000028.1, forward strand.
ATCGTTGGCGAGCTGGTAGACCCCAAGGTTGCCGCCGAGCGCGGCCACGTTGGCTTCGGTGAGTGGGCGCCACGGCTTCGTCAGCTGCAGGTGCATCGCTGCCGGAGTCTACCCCAGGTCGCGAGGCATCGCATTGCCGCTACGTGCCGGTGAACGCCGGCGCGCGCTTCTCCAGCCGGGCGGTGATGCCCTCGCGGGCGTCGCTGCTCTGGCGGGCGGCTTCCACCAGCCTGTCTACCGCGGCGTGCTCGATGCCGTCGCGGAACGCCATCTCGCGCACGAGCAGCGCCTTCATCGCCCTCAGTGATAGTGGCGCGTTCGCCGCCAGGCGACCGATGATCGCCTGCGCGGCCACCTCCAGCCCCTCGGGCGGGGCGACACGCGCGATGATCCCGAGCGCGTGCATCCGCTCCGCGGGGATGGGGTCGCCGAGGAGCAGGATTTCGCGCGCCGCGACGGGACCGCCCACTTCGAGCAGCTTCTTCGCGAGGAACCATGTCGGCGCCAGGCCAATCTGCGCCAGCGACATCCCGAACCTGGCGGCCGTGGACGCGACGACGAAGTCGCAGTGCAAGGCGAGTTCATTGCCGCCGGCGATGGCTTCGCCCTGCACGACCGCCACCACCGGCAGCGGGTAGTGCTCAATGGCGTGGAGCGCGTCCTCGATCGAGCTCGCCCCGGGCGTATCGAGCGTCCCGATACGCTGGCGCAGGTCCAGGCCGGCGCAGAACACTGTGCCGTTCGCGCGGATGACGGCGACGCGCTCGGCCGGCGACGGCTCGGCCTTGAACGCCGCGAGGAGCGCTGCCAGCATCTCAGGATCGAGCGCGTTGCGTTTCTCCGCGCGGTTCAGTGTGACCGTGCGGACGGCGCCGGAAACCTCCACGAGCACTTTTTCCATCGGACCTTCCTCCTTGTGTGAACGTCAATGTGCCGCTCCTGCCGGGACACGGCTGATGATCCCCGTCGCTTCGAGCTCAGCAACCTCTTCCTCCCCGAGGCCAAGCAACCCGCGGAACACGACGTCGTTGTGTTCGGCGAAGCCCGGCGCGGGCAGCGCGATCGGCACCGGAGTGCCGCTGAGGGTGAACGCGACGCGGGGGTATGGCGTCGGCCCGACGCCCGGGGCGTCGACGTATTCGAACCCGTGCCGGGCGACGACGTGCGGGTCGCGGAGCAGTTCGAGCGCGTCCAGCACGGCGCCCGCCGGGATGCCCGCCTCCTGCAGCAGCGACTGCGCCTCCAGGTGGCCACGTTGGCGCGTCCACGCGGCGATCGGCCCGAAGAGCGCGTCTTCGTTCGCCTTCCGTCTGCTCGCCGTGGCGAACTGAGGCTCGTCGGCGAGCTCCGGGCGGCCGATGACGCCACACAGCGCACGCCATTGCGCGTCGTCCACGACCGCGATGGCGACCCAGGCATCTTCGCCGAGGCAGGGGAACACGGCGTGCGGCGCCATCCATGGGTGCCGGTTGCCGGCGCGGCGCCGCTCCCGCCCATTCATCGCAAAATCGATGTACGCATCCCCGAGGATCTGGAACTCACCCTCGATCATCGCCAGCTCGACATGCTGGCCCTCCCCGGTGCGTTGGCGGTGGCGCAGCGCTGCAACGGCCGAGAATGCCGCGTGGACACCGGCGTTCTGGTCGCAGAAGAAGTTGCCGGGCTTCATCGGCGGGCCGTCTTCGTACCCCGTGAGGTGCGAAAGGCCGCTCATCGCATCCACGCCGGGGCCATACGCGACGCGGTCGCGGTAGGGGCCGTCCAGCCCGAACGCGGGCATCGAGATGAGGACGATGCCGGGATTCACCGCCCGCAGCGCCTCGTAATCGAGGCCGAGGTTGCCCAGCACGCGTGGCGCGAAGTTCTGCACCACCACGTCGGCTTTCGCCACGAGGCGCAAGAACACGTCCCGCCCCTCCGGGCGCGCCACATCGAGACTAACTCCCCGCTTCCCGTGATTGAGCTCGTTGTAAATCATGATGCGGTCGTAGGTGCGGTCTTCTGCGCCCGGCGCGAGTGGCGCCGTCCCGGCCGCGTGCCGGGGGCGAGCATTGGGGGCTTCGACCTTGATGACGTCCGCACCCAGGTCGCCGAGGATCGAGGCCGCGATCGGCCCCGCCACTGCGTTCGTGAAATCGATGACGCGCATGCCTTCGAGCGGCCGCGAAACGGCCGTGCGCGGATGGCTCCGCGGCGCTTCGGCACGCGGACGGAATTCCGCGCGTGCGCTGCCGAGCACCGGCGCCGGGCCCGTGACCCACGGCGTGGCACTCATCCGCATTGGCGCGCCCGGCTGGAGCAACGGGCCGGCCACCGGGTGGTCGACCGTAACGAAGCTGCCCCGCAGCCGGTGGTGCTCGTCCGCCATTACCTCCCCCGGCTCCATCACCTCGGTGAACGGCAGGCGCAACTCCTGGGCCGCGGCAGTCACGGTGAACCGGTCCCTGTCCGCGAGCCATTCGTCCATAATGGCGTCGATCTCGTCGGCGTGGCCCATCATCGCGCCCAGGACCTCGGGGTCGACCAGCCGCGGGTGCGGGATGAGCGCGCCCAGCAGGTCCAGGTAGCGATTGTTGGAATGGCAATGCACGAACCCGTCCTTGCATGGGCGGATGGTGGAGGGATACGAGTGCTGGGGCGGGAAGCCCAGCAACCGCGTGCCGTTGCGCCGGGCCACTGCGCCGTAGAAGTAGGCCCGCTGCTCCACGCCACCGAGCATGAACGTGCCCGCCTCCATCGCGGAGACGTCGACGAGCTGGCCGCGGCCCGTCCGTTCGCGCGCGAACAGCGCGGCGATGGTCCCGAGCGCGGCATGCGCCCCTGCCTGGTACTCCACAAGCGAACCGTACGCCTTAATCGGCTCCCGATCGGGCGACCCGGTCAGCATCATGTATCCGCTGAGCGCGTACTCGACGAGCTCACCGCCGCGGTAATCGGCGTACGGCCCCGTCAGCCCGAATGGCGACACGTTCACGATCACGAGCCGCGGATACGACCGGCTCAGCGCGTCGCAGTCCACGCCCATCGCCGCCAGCTCCTTTGGCCGCGCGCCGAGGAGCAGCACGTCCGCGGCTTCGAGCAGATCACGCGGCAGCCCGAGGCTCCGCTCGGCGATCGCACCTCGCTTGCCCGTGTTGAGGTGCAGGAAGAGGCCGCTGCGTTCAGGGTCTGGCCGATCGCCGGGGAACGGGCCTTCCCGGCGCGAGGCATCGCCCTCGGGCGATTCGAGTTTGAGCACGTCGGCGCCCAGGCCGGCGAAGAGCTTGCCGCAGTACGGCCCGGCGACGCCTTCGGCCAGTTCGAGTACCCGGACCCCGTCCAATGCTCCCGCCATGATGCTCCCGTGCGCCACGCCTGCCCGCGCGATTATTCGTGCGGCCGGGGCACTTCCGCAAACGCCGCCGGGGGCGCGCTTCGCCCGCATGCGCCAAGCCGGGCCGTCACGTACGCTTGCCCGACCACCCTCCCGGAGCACCGACGATGAAGATGCACGAATACCAGGCGCGCGAACTGCTGGAGCGGTACGGCGTCGCGCTGCCTGCCGGGCGCGTCGCAGCCACCGCCACCGAAGCCCGAAGGATCGCCGAAGAACTTGGCGGGCGCGTCGTGGTCAAGGCGCAGATCCACGCGGGCGGACGTGGCAAGGGCCGGCTCGTGAGCGCTTCGGAAACGGCGGCGATGTTCGCGAAGCTCACCACCGACCCGGCCAACAACGCCGGCCAGGTGAAGGGCGAGCGCGTCGGCGGGGTTCGGCTGGCGGATACCGCGGCCGAAGCGGAAGCCGCCGCTGCCGCGATCCTTGGCAAGCACCTCGTCTCCATCCAGACGGGGCCCGAGGGCAAGCTCGTGAAGCATGTGCTCGTCGCGGCGCAGACCGATGTCGCCAAGGAATATTATGTCGCGATCATCATCGACGGCAGCCAGGGCTCGCCGCTGATCATGGTCTCTACCGAGGGCGGCCAGGAGATCGAGGTCGTTGCCCACACGAACCCCGGGGCGATCGTCCGCCTTCCCGTGAACCCGGCTGCCGGCTTCGAACCATATGTCGCCCGCGTCCTCGCCAGCCGCCTCGGCTTCGAAGGTGACCAGGCCGCCCAGTTCGGCAAGCTGCTCGAAGGGCTGTACAACACCTTCATGGCAACCGATGCCAGCCTCGTCGAGGTGAATCCGCTCGTCGTCACGACCGATGGCCAGGTGCTCGCGCTGGATGCAAAGGTCACGATCGATGACAACGCGCTCTTCCGCCACAAGGACATCGAAGCCCTCCGCGATAAGGACGAAGAGGACCCACTCGAGGTCCTGGCGCAGGAGCTCGGCGTCGCCAACTTCATCAAGCTGGACGGCAACATCGCCTGTATCGTCAACGGCGCCGGCCTGGCGATGGCGACCATGGACACGATCAAGCTCGCCGGCGGGGAACCGGCGAACTTTCTCGACATCGGCACCGTGAACGACCCGCAGCGCGTGGTCAACGCGCTCAAGGTCATCCTCGAAGACAAGTCCGTGAAGGCAATTCTCGTGAACATCTTCGGCGGCATGGCGCGCGTCGACATCATTGCCCAGGGCGTCATCGACGCCCACAAGCAGATGAAGATCGAAGTGCCCGTGGTGATGCGCCTCGTCGGAACGAACTTGGCAGAGGGCGAGAAGCTCGTCGAGGAATCGGGCCTGCCGCTGATCCGCGCGACCGAGCTTTCGGACGCGGCGCGCAAGGCGGTCGCCGCCGCTGGCGCGGCCGCGTAACCGGTGCACCGCGCCGTGGGCGCCGAACGCCCGGCAGTAATCGCGATTCGCCCCGCGACGCCGGGCGACCTCGACGCCTTGTTGCGCCTCTACGTCCAACTCTCGGCAGGTAACGCCGCCACCGACCCGGCCCGGACCGCCAACGCATTCGCGGCCATGCTGCGAACCCCGAACCTGCACCTGCTCGTCGCGACAGTGGGCGAGCTGGTCGTGGGCACCGTGACCGTCGTGATCGTGCCTAACCTCACCCACAACGCAACGCCCTGGGCGCAGCTGGAAAACATGGTCGTCGATGAGACGCGGCGCGGGAAGGGCGTTGGCCAGCAACTTCTGCGCGCGGCCGTGGACCTGGCGTGGGAAGCCGGGTGCTACAAGGTCCAGCTGCAGAGCGCCAACGAGCGCGAGGACGCCCACCGCTTTTACGCGGCGTTCGGCTTTGCACCGTCGTCGGTGGGGTTCCGGCTCTACCGGTAACGCGCGAGCCGGAGTTCGCCAGCTGCGGCGAGTGCCCACGGCAGGCGGCCTGCTACCTGGCCGCCCAGTGCCGCGACCCTTCGTCGCGTGGTCGGAATGGGCCCGCTCGGGTAGGCTTCGGCCGTCGACCGAAGGAGGCGCCAACATGCCCGCAGACCTCACGTTCCGCAATATCCGCTTGCTCGATGGCAGCGGGGCGCCGGCCGTCCTCGCGGATGTCGCCGCTACGGGTGGGCGCGTCACCGCCGTCGGCGAGGCGCCGGCCGGCGCCCGCGAGGTCGATGGCAGCGGCATGGTGCTGGCGCCCGGCTTCGTCGATACCCACTCCCACGACGATGGCGCCTTCATCCGCTACCCGGGGATGGCCTTCAAGCTTGCCCAGGGCGTGACCACCGAGATCAGCGGCAACTGCGGCTTCAGCGCCATCCCCAACGTCCCCGGCCGCGAGGTGATGCCGGGCGACATCGTCGGCGGCGACTCCACCTGGACCGACCTCGACGGCTACTTCGCCGAAGTGATGGCGCACGGCCCGGCGATCAACAACGCTATGTTGGTGGGCCACAACCGCGTGCGCGGCGTTGTCATGGGCCTCGAGCGGCGGCTCGCCGCCCCGGCCGAGCTCGCGGAGATGCGCGCCCACGTCGCGAAGGCGATGGAGCAAGGCGCCGTGGGGTTCTCTACCGGGCTCATTTACGAGCCCGGCCGTTACAGCGATACGGACGAGGTCGTCGCGCTCGCGAAGGAGGTCACACCGTTCCAGGGTCTCTACGCGACCCACATGCGCAACGAAGGCGACCGCCTGCTCGAGGCGGTCGAGGAGACGCTCCACATCGCCCGCGAGGCGGGCATCGGCACGCACATCTCCCACCACAAGTCGGCGGGCAAGCGGAACTGGGGGCGCATCGGCGAATCGCTGGCGAGGGTCGATCGCGCGAACGCCGAGGGTCAGAGCGTCACCCTCGACATCTACCCCTATACGGCAGGCAGCGGGCCGATGAACCAGTACTTCAATATCGCCGCCATCGACCCCGAGCTCGCCGCGGTCGTTCGCATCGCCATGTGCCCCGACCATCCGGAATTCGAGGGGCGCATGATCCCGGAAATCGCGGACAGTCTCGGCGTCTCTCAGGAAGAGGCCGTCCGCATGGCGATCACGGGACCAAGGGGGAAGGAAACAATCTGCATCCAGTTCGTCATCGATGAGGCAGATGTCGAAACCAACCTCCGGCACCCGCTGGTCATGATCGGCTCGGATGGCATCCCGACGCTCCGCGGCAAGCCGCACCCCCGGCTGTTCGGGACGATGCCGCGGGTCCTTTCGCACTATGTGCGGGAACGCGGCGTCCTATCGCTCGAAGAAGCTGTGCGCCGGATGACGAGCCTGCCCTGCGAACGTTTCGGCCTCACCAATCGGGGCCTCATCCGTGAAGGCTACTGGGCCGACCTCGTCCTCTTCGACCCGGCCACGATCCGCGACACCGCCACGTACGACGACCCGAAACAGGAGCCCGAAGGCATCGCCATGGTCGTGGTGAACGGTGTGGTGGCATACGAGGGCGGGCGTCACACAGGCGCCGGCTGCGGCCGCATGCTGCGTTACCACCGCGACGCGTAGAGCCGCTAGAGCGACGCCCCGCATTCGCCGCAGAACTTCGCACCCGGGGTCGTCTTCTTGCCGCATTCACCGCAGAAGGCTGCGACGGCGACCGCTGCCGGCTGGCCGCAGGCGGGGCAAAACCTCTTTCCCAGTGTCGCCGTGCCGCAGGCGCTGCACTTCGCGGCCACTTCCTTGCCCTTCTCGCTCATGCGCACGTTCTCTTCAAGAAACTCGTCGTTCGTGACCTGGGTCTCGACAAAGCGGGCCCGGGCGCTGGTCTCGACTTCCTCGGCCACGGGCGCGCAGTCCTTGCACATGTTCGCGCCGCCATTCCAGCACGATTGCTCGCAGAGCCAGTTGCCGCAGCGTCGGCACTGCTTGAACAGCGGCTTGATCTCCTTGACAGCGTCGCGGAGTGCGCCGTCATGCTGCTTGCCGCCGACGGCGCGTTGCACCTCGAACGCGGAATCAGCGCCACGCCCCAGGGAGCTGCCCACGAAGTTCGATGCGCCGCGGAGCAGCCCGCCGGCGACCCCGAGCTTGTTCGCCTTGTGGGTGCTCATGAAGCCGTTATTGCACCGCTCGCAGAAGAACTTGAACTGGAACCCCACGTCGGTAGAGAGATCCTGGTAGTTACCAGTGAACTCGATCGCGTCCGCCATTTCCGAAAGCCCCCAATCCGAAATAGTCGTGCACGATGATATCCGCCCGGCCGTGGCCGTCCACCAACGGTCGGTGGAGGGCGAAGCCCCGGATTAGGATAGGCGCCATTTCTGGTGCTCGCACCCTGACCCAGCGTGAATCGCGGCCGGCGCCGCCGCCGACACGCCGGCCGTAACGCAATCCGAGCGTCCCCTCCGGGACGTAATCAGGACAGGCTGGCCGCTTCGCATGGGATGCGCGGCAGGGGACGAGGGGACCTGACGCGGCCCACGGCGGCCGGCCTCTCTCGCCCGCGAGTATGCGAAATTCGTAAAGGTCGTGCCGCCACGGCATCCGCCAATCGACGCGCGCCGTCCAAATGGCTACTGTGGGAGGGGGTTGCGCGATGCCTGACCGAATCGAACGCGAAATCGAAGAGATCCTGGCGAAGCTCGATGAGGAGCCGCCGAAGGGCTCCGAGCGCAAGCCGATCTCGATCATCGCGCACAAGGACAAGCGCAGGGCGCCCGGCCTCCCGAAGCGAGCTCCAGGCCCCCCGCTTTCGCAACGAATTACTCCGACCACGCTGCTATTCGCCGGCGCCGCCACAGTTATCGGCGGGCTCGTGCTCTCGAACTTCTGGAGCCCCTTGATCTGGGCATCGTTCGCGGGCGTCGTGCTCTTTCTTGGCGCTTTTGTTTGGTCGTTTACGCGCACATCGCGGCCAGGCGGGGGCGCTGCGGCCCCGCGCGGGCATTACTGGCGCGATCGGTACATCGAATACGAGCCGTCCGGGCCCTCAACCTGGGACAGGCTGCGCCGCCGTTTCCGCAGGCGCTGAGGCATTTCCGCCGGCTTAACAGCGCGCCCCCGACGATGGCCGAATGATCCTTCGTCTCTTTGTCCCCGCGTTGCTCGTGGCTACCTTGCTCGCGAGCTGCGGAGACCGCTCAAGTCCACCGTCCACCCCGCCCACGACGACCCAACTGCCAGTGCAGCCACCGGCCGCTGCCACAACCCTCGCCCCCGCCGGGAAGGCCACCGGCCCGGCCGAGTTTGGCGGGCAGCGGACACTCGACCAGATCGAGCAGCTCGCCGGAGCGATTGGCCCACGCGTCGCCGGCTCCCAGGCCGAAACCAGGGCGGCCGACTACATCGCCAGCCAATTTCGCGCCGATGGCTACGACGTCCAGATCGAGCCATTCTCGTACAGCGGCGACCTCTTCCGCGCCGCCAGCGTCACCAGCGGCGGGTCGACGGTCGATGCGAACGCGATGAGCGGGAGCACGGGCGGCACGGTGACCGCGCCCGCCACGTTCGTTGGCCTGGCCGATGAGGCCGGCATCGGTGGCCGCTCGCTCGCCGGCAAGGTCGCCGTGTCCGACCGCGGCACGCTGACATTCCAGCAGAAGTACGACGCCGTGAAGGCCGCCGGGGCCGTCGGGCTCATCGTCGTCAATAACGTCGATGGCGTGTTCGTCGGCAACATCTACAAGCGCGCCGAAATGCCGGTCGTTGGCGTCACGACCGCCGACGGCGCCGCGCTGAAGAAGGCCGCCGAATCGGGCGCGGCCGTCTCGATCACGGCGCCGGCATCGGAACAGAGCACCGCGAAGAACGTAGTGGCAAGGCCGGCGCAAGGGGCGAAGTGCGACATCCTCGTCGGTGGGCATTACGATACCGTGCCTGGGACGCCGGGCGCGCTCGATAACGCCTCCGGCGCCGCCGCCACGCTCGAACTCGCGCGCGCCTTCGCCGCCGATGGGCTCGACGCCGGCCTCTGTTTCGCCGCCTTCAGCGCGGAAGAGTCGGGCCTCTTCGGCAGCGCCGCGCTGGTGAAGCAGATGCAGGACTCCGGCCAGCTGCCGCGCTACATGGTGAACCTCGATATGGCCGGCCTCGGCGCCCGCGTCGACCTCTTCGGCTCAGGGGAGCTCACGGCGCAGGCGGCCGGGCTCGCGGCCCGGATGGGCATCGCCGCTGCCCCCGCCGAACTCGGGCTTACGTTCGGCAGCGACCACCAGAGCTTCCAGAAGGCGGGCGTACCGGTGATCTTCTTCGCGAGCAACGAACTCGGGAAGCTGCACACCCCCGGCGATGTCGTCTCGGACATCCAGGTGGACTCGCTGGAGCGCGTTGGCGACCTCGCCTTCGCCTACATCGGCGAGCTCCTGAAGACGATTGCCCGGGGATAGGGCCACGCATAGCATGGCTGTGGTGAGGATCCGGACCTGGCGCCTGGCGATGATTGCCGCGGCTCTCGCGGCAGGCCTCGCACTGGCCGCCTGCGGAGGCGGCGGTTCGAGCGACAACGGCGCCGGCAAGGGCCAGCGCATCACCGACCCGGCAAAAGTGCCGAGTTCAACGCCGATCCAGAACCCGAAGCTTTACCGCATCACTGACGACGTGATTACCACTTCGGGCGGCACCACCGGCACCGCCACCGCCGGCACTCCCGGCACGGCCACCAGCTCCGGCGGCAGGACGTACACCGTCGTTTCCGGAGACACCTGCGGCAAGATCGCGACACAGTTCGGCGTGACCGTGGAGGCGCTGATCAAGGCGAACTCCCGCATCGATGCCGGCTGCACGAACCTGGGGACTGGCGACACGCTCCGCATCCCAGCGGCGCCCACGCCGGCGGCCGGGACTGCCGTCGCGGGCAGTGGCACAGCGAAGCCGGGCGGAAGGACCTACACCGTGCAGTCAGGCGATAGCTGCGATGCCATCGCCCGAAGCCAGGGCGTCGATCTCCAGAAGCTGATCGCCGCCAACGGCCTCGATGCGAACTGCCAGAAGCTCATGCCGGGCCAGGTGTTGAAGCTCCCGTAGCGTACCGGTGAGGCATCCGCCCGTAACCTGTCCAGCCCCTACACTGAATTCGTGGACCAATCGCGCATCCGCAACTTCTGCATCATTGCGCACATCGATCACGGCAAGTCCACGCTCGCCGATAGGCTGCTCGAAACGACCGGCACCGTTTCGAAGCGCGAGATGGCGGAGCAGTTGCTCGATTCGATGGACCTGGAGCGCGAGAAGGGCATCACTATCAAGGCTGCCGCCGCGCGCATGTCCTACACGGCGGACGATGGCAGCGAGTACGAGTTCAACCTGATCGATACCCCCGGCCATGTGGACTTCACGTACGAAGTCTCGCGCAGTCTCGCCGCGTGCGAAGGCGCGTTGCTCGTGGTCGATGCCTCCCAGGGGATCGAAGCGCAGACGCTCGCGAACGTGTACCTCGCGATGAACCTCGACCTCAAGCTCATTCCGGTGCTGAACAAGATCGACCTGCCGCACGCCGAGCCCGAGCGCGTCGCAGCCGAACTGGAGCGCGTCATCGGCTTCGACCGTGATGAGGTACTTCTCGCGAGCGCGAAGGATGGCACCGGCGTCCCCGCGATCCTGGCCGCCATCGCCGAGCGCATCCCACCGCCCTCCGGCGACCCGAAAGCCCCTGTCCAGGCGCTCATCTTCGATTCAAAGTACGACGCATTCAAGGGAGTGCTTGCCCATGTGCGCGTGTTCCAGGGCACGCTGGAGGGGCGCAAAGACCTGCTCCTCATGCAGACCGGGGTCGCGTTCGAGCCGCTGGAGTACGGCATCTTCAGCCCCCAGATGCGGCCGCTGCCCGTGCTCGGCTGCGGCGAGGTCGGCTACGTCGCGACGGGGCTGAAGGATGTGGCTGATTGCCGCGTGGGCGACACCATCACGTTGGCCGCGCACCCCGCGAGCGAGCCGCTGCCCGGCTACCGCCAGGCGAAGCCGATGGTCTTCGCCGGCCTCTACCCGACCGACTCCGATCAGTACCAGGAGCTCCGCGAAGCGCTCTCGCGCCTCGCCCTCAATGACGCCTCGCTCGTCTACGAGCCTGAGTCATCGGTCGCCCTCGGCTTCGGCTTCCGCTGCGGGTTCCTCGGGCTTCTGCACCTCGAAATCGTCGGCGAACGGCTCGAACGCGAGTACAACCTCAGCCTCCTCACCACCGCCCCGAGCGTGGAGTACCACGTGCTGACCACCACCGGCACCGAAGTCCTCGTCGACAACCCTGCCGACCTGCCCGACCCCTCGCGCATCGCCGAGATCCAGGAACCGTGGGCGAAAATCGACGTCATCACCCCGAGCCGGTACATCGGCCAGGTGATGGAGCTCGTGACAACGCGCCGCGGCCAGTTCCTGCGCATGGAATACCTCGAACCCGAGAGCGAGGTCGCGCAGGGCGAAGCCCGCGTGCTGCTCGAATACGACGTGCCCATGGCCGAGATCCTGGTGGACTTCTACGACATGCTGAAGGGCTCGACCAGCGGCTACGCCAGCCTCGATTACCACCTCACCGGCTACCGCGCCGCGAACCTCGTGAAGGTCGACGTCCTCGTCAACGCCACGCCCGTCGATGCCCTTTCGCTGATCACACACGCGGCGAACGCCGCGCGCGAGGGCCGCGTGCTCGTCTCCAAGCTGCGCCAGCTCATCCCCCGCCAGATGTTCGATGTCCCCATCCAGGCTGCCGTCGGCGGACGCATCATCGCGCGCGAGACCATCCGCGCGATGCGCAAGAACGTGCTCGCCAAGTGCTACGGCGGAGACATCAGCCGCAAGCGCAAGCTGCTCGAAAAGCAGGCCGAGGGCAAGAAGCGGATGAAGCGCGTGGGCAACGTCGAGATCCCGCAGGAAGCGTTCATGGCCGTCCTCAAACTCCGCGAGGAGTGACGATTGCCGGCCATGCGCAACGAAATGTGCCCGAAATCAAGCTCTGGTAGGCTGACACAAGCAGCTCGATGCCCCTCTAACGAGCATTTCACGCGATCGAGCACGCGGGCCCCGGGACGGGGACCAAAGGAGTGTGCAGCCATGTCCATCAAAGCCTTCGTCCTCATCGTCGTTGACCCGGCCAAGACCATGGATGTCTACAACAGCCTCCGCTCAGTGGAGGGCATCGCCGAGGTCTACCAGGTCATGGGTCCATACGACATCGTGGCCGTGGTGGAAGTGCCCACGTTGACGGACGTGCCGGCCGTGATTAGCCGCCACATCCGCGCTGTCGAGGGCATCGAAAGCACTACGACCTGCGTGACCTTCCCCGAAGCCAGCTAACCGGCGGTCCGTGCCGCCGGCCCGCCGGCAGCAGCCCGATGGTCCCGACGATTCCGCCGGCGCCGGGCCGCATCCCGGGGCCATGTGCGTTTGCCCGCGCGCCGGCTTGCCTTCGATCGATGCTGTGACGTGGAGCTTTCACACCTTCGGTTTTCGGCTGCTAGAGTGGAACCACTTTGGACGTGGTCGTTGAGTTGCGCGACCAGCCGGGCGTGCCGGCGTATCAGCGGTTGGCCGAAGCCATCCGCGATGGCATCCTCGATGGCCGCTTCCGGCCGGGCGAGAAGCTGCCGCCAACGCGTGCGCTGGCCGCGAGCCTGCGGCTCGCGCGCAATACGGTCCTCGATGCTTATGAGCAGTTGCTGGCCGAAGGCTACCTGACCGCGCGGCACGGGTCCGGCACGTTCGTCGCACCGGACCTGCCGGACCGGTCATTTCGCGCAGCCAGTCCGCCGCGCCCCGCTGCATCCCCGCCGGCCTCCATGGACGGCAACCTGTCATCGTTCGGCGCCCGCGTCGTGGAAGGCGAAGCGCCGGTGCAAATGCTGCGCGGCGAATCGACCTCGCCCTACGAGTTCCGCTACGGCACGCCGGCACTCGAGGAGTTCCCCATCGATGCGTGGCGCAAGCTGACGAAACGTGTACTGGACTACCCGCCGCGAGAGCTGCTGGGCTACGGCCCAACCGAGGGGCTCCCATCGCTGCGCGAGGCGCTGGCGCGCTACCTGCAACGCGCTCGCGGAGTGCGCTGCACCGCCGAGCAGGTGACGATCGTCAACGGCTCGCAGCAGGCCCTGGACCTTGCCGCACGCGTGCTCATCGATCCCGGCGACGGCGTGGTGATGGAGGAGCCGTGCTACCCGGGCGCCCGCGCAGTGTTCGCTGCCAACGGCGGGCACGTCGTCCCCGTGCGCTGCGACGGCGCCGGCATCGACGTCTCGGCGATGCCCCCCAAAGCGCGGCTGGCTTACGTGACCCCGTCGCACCAGTTCCCGTCGGGCGCGGTGATGTCGGCGACGCGCCGGCTGGACCTCCTGGAATGGGCGCGTGAGGCGGACGCGATCATCATCGAAGATGACTACGACAGCGAATTCCGCTACGAGGGGCGGCCTCTTGCCGCCCTCCAGGGGCTCGACGATGCCGGCCGCGTGATCTACACCGGCACGCTGTCGAAGGTGCTGCTGCCCGCCCTTCGACTCGGGTATATGGTCGCGCCGCCGCAACTGCAACCTGCCATTTCGGGCACGAAGTGGCTCACCGACCGCCACGTGGCACTGCTGTACCAGGCCGTGCTCGCGCTCTTCATTGAAGAGGGCCACTTCGAGCGCCACCTCCGGCGTATGCGGAAGGTCTACGAGCAGCGGCGTGAGGCGCTGATGGCCGCCTTCGACAAGCATTTCGCCGACCGCGCGTCGGTCACCGGCACCGAGAGCGGCATGCACGTACTCGTCCATATCGCCGACATCGGCGAACCCGACGCATTCATCGAACGTGCGGCGGCGCAGGGCGTCGGCATCTACAGCGCTCGCCAGTACTACACGCTGGACCCGCCCGCCGGCGCGACCTTCCTGATGGGCTACTCGAGCATCACCCTGGAGGGTATCCGCGAAGGGATCCGGCTCCTCGCCGCGGTGGCCGAGAGGTCCCGCTAAACCCGCTCGAACGCGACGATGGCCGCGGCCAGCAGCACCAGCTGCACCATGCCCGTCGATGCGAGGAGCCAGAGACCGGCGGCGCGTTCGCGCGCGTGGACCACGACGCCGAGGACGCTGTTTACGACCAGGAGGCCGGCGCCAAGGTAGGCGACCCGAAGCAGCTCGCTCTTGTCGCCGACGCGCACGACGCCGCCGAGCGCGGGGAAGCTTAGTTGCACCACCTCCGGCAGGTCCGGGTAGCGCGCGAAGATGTAGCCCACGAGCGCAAGGCATGACGCCACCGAAAGCGCGAGCGCGGCGATGGCAACGCGGTCGCGCCAGAACGGGAACGCGGCGATGCCAGTCGCGGCCGAGCGTTGCACGTGGTCGCTGACGCTCCCAAGTGCGGCCCGCGCCTGAACTTCTTCGGCGAAGGCGGCCTGGTCGATGATGGTGAGCGCATAGGATTCCTGCGTCGTGTGGATGTAGAGCAGCTCGTCGGGGCTGCTGTGGGTCGAGTAGAACAGCGTGTAGCCGATGCGCTTCACATCGGCGCTGCCGACGTGGCAGCCCCACCAGTTCAGCCCCGAGACATGCGCCTCGTCGAGTGTGCGGCCGGGCACCATGCGGAGGATGGTCTCGATGGGGATGACGACGCGGCGGAAACCCCATCGGATGACAAGGCTGTCGCGCTCGACGATATAGGAGAGCGTGGCGAGACCGTACGTCCAGGACGCGAACGCCCCCGCCAGGAGCACCAGCGAAGCCGCCAGCACCCACGCGAGGAAGGTCTTGAATTCGACCTGTGCACCGGCCGCGATGCGGGCGGTGATTCCCGCGCCGACGAGCGCCCACGCCACGAACCCACCCCCGACGATGACGCCGAGTGCGCGTGGTGGCCGGAAGGCGACCGCCGCTATCGGACGGCGGGCACGCGTGCCGGGGTGCACCAGTGCTGATACTTCTCGCTGTTTCCGCGGATGCATTCGTAGAAGAGATCGCTCAGGCTGCGCGTGATAGGCCCCACCTGCCCGGTGCCCACCGGCCGCCGGTCGACTTCGACGACCGGCGTGAGATGCGCGGCCGTGCCGGTCATGAACACCTCGTCGGCGATGTACAGCTCGGAGCGGTCGATCTGGCGCTCGACGTATTCGAGGCCGAGCTCTTTCCGGGCGAGTTCGACCACGCTCGCGGCGGTGATGCCTTCGAGGATGTTGTCGGCGGGCGTCGGCGCAATGAGCTTGCCCTTGCGCACCATGAAGATGTTCTCGCCACTGCCTTCGGAGACGTGCCCGTCTTCGTTCAGCATGATCGCCTCATCGAAGCCGTTCAGGTTCGCCTCGGTCTTGGCGAGCGCGCTGTTCACGTAGATGCCGGTGACCTTCGCGCGCGGCGGGATGCCCGTGTCGTTGACCCGGCGCCAGGTGCTCGTGTGGCAACGCGCGACTTCGGGCAGGTACGCCGGAAAGGGACTGAGGAAGATGAGCGTATCGCATTCCACGTTGTGGAGCCGCACGCCCAGCACTTCGCCCGAAAGGTAGACCATCGGCCGCAGGTAGATGTCTTCGCTGTAGCCGCTCCGATCGACAAGCTCCACGGCGATGTCGCAGAGACGGTCGACTGAGTCGGCCATCTCGAAGCGCAGGATCTTCGCGCTTTGCGCCAGCCGCTCGAAGTGCTCGCGGATGCGGAAGAGGAACGTCTGCTGCTTCTCCTCGTTCCAGTTGCCGCGGATGCCTTCGAATACCGCCGTGCCGTAATTGAAAGCGTGCGTCATCACGCCGATCTTCGCATCGGCCAGCGGGACGATTTCGCCGCGAAGATAGGCGTACGGTGTGGGCATCGTGCGGTCTCCTTGGGCGCAGGGTTTGGCCTGCTCAGTATATCCGGTGCCCGCCTGCGGGCGAGGAAATCACGGGCTCGCCGTCGCGGTGGCGCTGCCTTGCCCGAGAAACGTCGGGTACTTGCACTCCGGCACGTCGTTGGTTTTCGAAGCCAGGCGCTCGCGGGCACTATCGGACGGCATCGGCGGCTTCCGCGTCACGAGGGATGTTGGGTCGGCGACCGCGTCCTCCAGGTACTTGATGTATTCCGCATGGAACTTCGCGAGGTCATCGGGCGGGGTCACCGTCTTCAGCGAGGCGATGTAGCCGGTAATGACCCTGGCGATGTCTTCTTTCGTCGTCTTGCTGACGAGCGCGTCCTGGTACTCGGTGAGGCCCGTGCAGAACACCTTCAGGTAGCCTTCGTCGTTGAGGGCGTCGGGGTTCTTCGTGTCCGGCGTACTGCTCCCGCCGCAGGAGGCAGCGAAGATCGCGACGAACGCAAGGGCGCCAACGATGGCTGTCCGCATATGCGGCCATGCTACAGCAGCAAACTGGTAAGGCGCCTTCACAAGAGGACCCGCTTCTGCGCGGCGCCGGGCGTCCGGCGCCAGTTGTGCACCAGGTAACGCGATTCGCCGGCGCGTTCCACGACCTCGAGGTGGCAGCGGCCGTCGCGGGCCAGGGCCGCCCGGCCATCGCCGGCGAAAGCGCGTAAGCCGCCCTCGTCTGCGACTGCGAAGCGTCCCGCAGCGCCGAGCAGTTCTTCGACTTGCACCGCGCCCAGCAGTTCCAGCCACCCGAGCGCCAGCTCCGCCAGCCCGAGGTGGAAGTCGCGATCGCCGAACGTCATCGCGACGCGCGTGGCATCGGAATCGCTGCCGGCGACCAGCAGCGTGGCGCCGAAGTGCGGCAGCGCAAAGTCGGTCGCCGCGCGGTAGACGGCGCCGAGGTCGGTATGCGCGGCGAGCACCTCGCCCGAGCGGAACGGGTGCAACCGGTACTGCAGCGCGTGATCGGCGGGCGCGAGCGCAACGCCGCCACCGTCGAGCCACTCGATCCATTCAGCTGCACCGGTTTGCAGGAGCGCAACGAAGGCGGCCTGGTAGTCGGCCGAGGCGCGGACGAGTGGAAATGCGGACGCATAATTGCCCCATTGGACCGCGTGCAGCGCCTGCTGGCGCGCCAACCACGAACGCGACCAGGCGCCCATGCAGGCGGCCAGCACGTGCGTCCGGTACTTCGCCGCCGAAGATGCCTCCGCCACCGCGCCTTCGAGTTCGAGCCCGCGGAGCACCAGGTCCACATCCCCGCCGAGGACGAATGACGCCTGGCGGTGGGCATCGGCAGAGCCGGCCGCCGTTGCAGGCGGCCTTGCGGCACCCGTCGCCTCCCGAAACACCCGCGGCGGTGCGACGCGGAACTCCGCCACTCAGGCCGTTCCGGGGTTCATTGCCGCCTGGTACCCGCGGATGATCGGGTCATCGAACCATGCCTCCATCTCGGGGGAGCGCCGCTCCGGCATCGCGCGGAGCATGTCGAGGGCATGCATAGGGTCGTGCTTGCACCAACCGCGAAGGTACTGGCGCAGTTCGACCTGGCCCGGCGGGCGCTTGCCATCGCCGCCGAACTTCATCGTCCGTGCGATGTCCGTCTCGGTGAGCGCAGCCATGTGCCCACGAAGGACCGCGCGCATGTTGGCGGCCTCTTCCAGCAGTTGTTCGACATCCCAAGAACGCCGCTCCTGCACCTGGCGTTCGTTCCAGTTGTCCACATCGAACTTTCCGCCGTCGGCGTCCCGGATCCCGGGGTCGGCGCCGGCGTGCATGGTGCGGAACATCTCGCCCACCGGCCCATCGATGGTGCCGAGGTGCGAGATGAAATCGCGTACGAGCCAGGTGCTCTGCGGTACCGGGCGCGCCAGCTCCTCCGCCGTCAGGGAGCGGCACAACGCTTCGAAGCGGGCGCGGTGCGCATCGAGCTCGTGCATCACGGCTTCGACATCAGGATTCATTGCTGTCCTCCGGGGCAGGCTCGGGTCCGGCGTCCGCCCGGTTGAGGTCTTTGCGCACGATAGCGAATAGCCGCTGCTGGCGCTCGTGCAGGTCCGGCCGGTCGCGATAATCCGGGTTGAACGCCCAGTTCAGCAGCAGCGGATCGCCGCGCAGCTCCGGGACCGTCTCGGCGATATCGAGCGCATGCGGCTCCATGTGATGCGCCTGCGCGAGCAGCGCTGCCGGCGACCATATGGAGCCCGGGTCATCACTCGCCGCATCGTCTCCGGCGCGCTCAAACGCCGCGATCAGGCGATCGCGGGCGTCCGAGAGTGCGCGCAACGCATCCTTCAGCGGCGGCTTCTCATACTGGCGTCGCTTCTTCAGCAGGTACTCCTGCTCGCCCGCTCCGTCGCCCGCCGCGAGGTGCTTGCCGCGGAGATGCTGATCCACGGAGCGTGCGTACCACTCCTGCCGCGCGGAAATGAGCGCAAAGGTCTCACGGAGCGTGAGCCCGGTCGCCTCCACCGTGCGATCGGCCGCCTTGCGCGGGAGGTGTTT
Organism: Chloroflexota bacterium; assembly: GCA_016191435.1. Classification (GTDB taxonomy): domain Bacteria; phylum Chloroflexota; class Dehalococcoidia; order Tepidiformales; family Tepidiformaceae; genus Amarobacillus. Next base: position 502,847 of record JACPOQ010000028.1, read on the forward strand.
CACCACGTGCTGGATGTTGGCAGTATCGAAGATCAGCTTGTCGGCGGCGGCACGCAGTTCTGGGAGCATTGGAGCGTCAGTGGCGGGTGCGCGGATTGCGGCGGCGCTCCGCCCGCCCGGAGGGCCCGGAGCGGGGCGTGTCTTCGCGCACCGGCCGCGGGCCTAGCTGCTGGATGGCGTCCCAGCCGGCGTACGTCCCCGAAGGACCCAGCTCGTCTTCGATATCGAGCAGCCGGTTGTACTTCGCGGTGCGTTCGCTGCGCGCGGGAGCGCCGGTCTTGATCTGGCCGGCGCCGGTGGCCACGGCAAGGTCGGCGATGAAGGTGTCTTCGGTTTCGCCCGAACGGTGGCTGATGACCGCCGTCCAGCCGGCGCGCTGCGCCATTTCGATGGCCTCCAGGGTCTCCGAGAGCGTGCCAATTTGGTTCAGCTTTATGAGCACGCTGTTCACGGCCTTGAGCCCGATCGCTTTGCGGATACGCTCGGTGTTCGTCACGAGCAGGTCGTCGCCGACGACCTGGCAGCGGTTGCCGAGATCGGCCACGAGAGCGCTCCAGCCCTCCCAGTCGTCCTCCGCGAGGCCATCTTCGAGCGACCGAATGGGATACTTGTCGATCCACGAGGCCCAATGCGTTCCCATCTCGGCGCTGGTGAGCGTCTTGCCCTCCTTCGCGAGCACGTACTGGCCGTTGTGGAAGAACTCCGAGCTGGCGGGGTCGAGCGCAATGATGGCGTCCTCCCCGGGCCTGTAACCTGCGCGCTCGATCGCTTCGAGGACGACCTGGACGGCCTCTTCGTTCCCTGGCAGCGACGGCGCGAAGCCCCCCTCATCGCCGACGGATGTGGCGGCACCGCGTTCGTGCAGCACCGCCTTCAGCGCCTGGTACACCTCGGCGCCCATCCGCAATCCCTGCGAGAACGTCTCGGCGCCAACGGGCATGACCATGAACTCCTGGAAGTCCGTGGAATCCGGGGCGTGCTTGCCGCCGTTGAGGATGTTGAACATCGGTACCGGCAGCCGGTGCGCGCCCGGGCCGCCGAGGTAGCGCCAGAGGGGGACGTTGAGCGAATCCGCGGCGGCGCGGGCCACGGCCATCGACGCGCCGAGGATGGCGTTCGCGCCCAGGCGGCTCTTGTTCGGCGTGCCGTCAAGCTCGCAAAGCACGCGGTCGATGAGCCGCTGCTCGGTGGCCGGCACATGCTTCAGCTTCTTCGAAATCTCGTTGTTCACTGCGCTGACCGCTTTGAGCACGCCCTTTCCGCCGTAGCGGCGCGCGTCGCCGTCACGCAGCTCGACTGCTTCGTGGGCGCCGGTGGAGGCGCCAGAAGGCACGGCCGCGATGCCCGAGCCGCCGTCCGACAGGAACACGGTGACCTCGATCGTCGGGTTCCCCCGGGAGTCAAGGATTTCCCGCGCCGCGAACTCTTCGATGAACATGTCTCACCCCTTGCGCGTGATGTGCTCACGCCGTTGTCGCCGCCCGCGCCCGAGAGCCGCAGCCGTTTGGAGCGTCAGGCCCGGACCTCGGGTGCATCGTTGACGGATACGAGCGCATCCGGAGACGGCAGGTAATCGATGTAAATGATGCCATTCACGTGGTCGATCTCGTGTTCGAGCGCCTCGGCGAGCAGGTCGTCCTGCGCCTTGATGCGCACTTCCTTGCCCGTATATGGGTCGATCCCCTTTGCCAGCACTTTCACTGAGCGGACGATCTCGCCGCGAAAACCCGGGACCGAAAGGCAACCCTCATCCACGTGCCGCTCGCCCGAGCGCTTGACGATTTCCGGGTTCACGAGCGCGATTTTCTCGCCGTTATTGACATCGATGACCACGATGCGAAGGGAAATGCCAATCTGCGGCGCCGCGAGGCCGACCCCGGGGGCGTCGTACATCGTCTCCCACATGTCGTCGATGAGCTTGTGGATGGACTTGTCGATGGTGCGCACCCGCCGCGCCTTCTCGCGAAGCACGGGGTCGCCGGCGCGGCGAATCGGGATGATGGCCAATCGTGGACTCCGGGCAACTTCTGGGCGGCGGGCGCCGCGGCAATAGTGTACCGCGCACTTCTGGCAGGCGCTCCCGAGCGCTGTGCAAGGGGTGTGGCTTACATTTTTGCAGAGACTCGCCGGCGACTCCAGGGATGGGCGGGGGTGGGCTTGCCGTCGCGGAAGGTGGCCACGTAGGAAGCGCCGGGCACAGGAGCCTGGGATGCGGGCGCGGGCGCGGGTGGTGGAGCGGGCGGAGGCAATGGCCGATGGCGATGGCGACGGCGGAGCGCGCGCTCAACTTCGCGCCAGCGCCGC
>JACPOQ010000063.1 GCA_016191435.1 Chloroflexota bacterium
GTCGCGGACATGACCATAGGAGGCCAGCACGGTGTAGCCGGGGCCGAGATATTTCCCAATGGTCTTTGCCTTGGCCGGGGACTCGACGACCAGTACGTCCATCGCCGGGTATGCTCCAGTAAAACTTTAAAGACCGGAGCTAAATCACTGATCTAAATCAGAGATACGCGGTTACCCCGGTGCCTTTCCAAGCGGCCTTCCAGCTCGAGAGCCAGCAGGACCTCCGCTACGGCGGCGGCGGACACTTGGCATCGACGTACCAGTTCGTCAACCAGGGTGGGTACCGACCCCAGGGCGGACAGCACCTTGGAGGCCTCCGGGTGGGTCGATTTTTCCCTTGGTTTGACAGGGACTTGGGAGGTGGACCGTGGCCCGCCGATCACACCCAGAATATCCTTGATGTCGCGGGTCAAAATGGCCCCATCCCTGATAAGGCTATTGGATCCGGCGTAGCGCGGGTCGGCCGGCGAGCCCGGGACGACGAAGACATCGCGCCCCTGCTCGGCTGCCCGGTGGGCGGTGATCAGCGAGCCCGATCGGGCCGCCGCCTCGATGACCACGACGCCCTTGGACAGGCCGCTGACGATGCGGTTGCGGCGGGGAAAGGCGCGGGCCACCGGCGGCGCACCCCAAGGGGACTCGCTCAGCAGCAGGCCCTCGGCGGCGATGGCGGCGTGCAGGCCGGCATTTTTAGGCGGGTAGACCTGGTCGATGCCGCCGGCCAGTACCGCGACGGTGCCGGTGGCCAGCGCCGCCTGATGGGCGGCGGCATCGATGCCGCGCGCCAGGCCGGAGGCGACGACGAAGCCCGCGGCGCCCAACGCGCCGGCCAACTCGCCCGCCAGACGGCAGGCCGCCAGGGACGCTTCGCGCGCACCGACGACGGCCAGGGTGGGCCGGCTCAGGAGGCCGAGATCGCCGATGGCCGACAGGACCGCCGGCGCATCCGGCAGGGCAGCCAGCGCCGCCGGATAGGCGGGATCGCCGAACACCACGAAGCGGCCGCCGGCCTTGGCCAGCGCGTCTTCCTCGCGGGCGATGGCCGCATCGGTGGTCGTCTCCAGCCGCGCACAGGCGGCACGCGCCGAGCCGAAATGGGCCAGCGCTTCGTGGAAGGTCACCGGCCCGATCCGGGCGCTGCGCGCCAGCCGCAGCCGGGCGCGTCGTTCGCCGGGATCGAGCTCGGCGGTGAGGGGGCCGTCGAACATCGCGCGACAGTACGCGCGTGTCGCCGTTCTGTAAATCAACCGTCAGTAGAATCAGCGCAGCTTGGGATTGAGCGCGTCGCGCAGCCAGTCGCCCAGGATGTTCACGGAGAGCGACAGGATGACCAGGGCAAAGACCGGGAAGAGCACGATCCACCATTCGCCGGAGAACAGGAAGGCGTTGCCGATGCGAATGAGTGTGCCGAGCGAGGGCTGGGTGGCCGGCATGCCGACGCCGAGATAGGAGAGCGACGCCTCGGCGATGATGGCGAGCGCCAGCTCGATGCTGGCGATCACCAGCACCGGTCCCCAGGCGTTGGGCAGCACGTGGGCAAGCGCAATGCGTGCGCCCGGCACGCCGATAATGCGGGCGGCGTTGACGTAGTCCTTGTGTTTTTCGGCCAGCGTGGTGGCGCGGGTCACGCGCGCGAACTGCGGCCAGTAGGCGACGCCGATCGAGATCACCAGCACCCAGATGGCGATCTCGTCATGCACGTGCTTCGGCAGCGCGGCGCGTGCCACGCCGTCGAGCGTCAGCGCGATCAGGATGGCAGGCACGGTGAGCTGGATGTCGGCCAGCCGCATGATCACGCTCTCGACCCAACCGCCGCGGAAGCCGGCCAGCAGGCCGAGCAGCACGCCTGTCGTCACCGACAGAACGATGGCGGCGAGGCCGATCATCAGCGACACGCGCGTGCCGTAGAGGATGGCGGACAGCACGTCGCGGCCCTGGTTGTCGGTGCCCAGCAGATGGGCGGCGCTGCCGCCCGTGTTCCACGCCGGCGGCGTGAACGCATCCATCAGATTGAGCGACTTCACGTCGAACGGATTGTAGGGCGCGACCCAGGGCGCAAAGATCGCGCCCATAAAGAAGAGCACAGTGACGACGGCGGCGCCGACCGTCGTGGGCGA
>JACPOQ010000064.1 GCA_016191435.1 Chloroflexota bacterium
GGGTCCGGCAGGCGTCGAAAAACTCTCCTGAACTTGCCCATTCGACTCCCCTTCCGCTTCGGGAGTCGTTCTCAGAATCCATCTTGCAGACCAATGCAACATAGACCTCAAATCCATATGCGATTCCCCTGCCCCTAGCGGGGAGAGGAACATGAGGTGATGCGACCCTAAGACGGCTCGCGCTCGCCTGTCCGGTTGGTGAATCGGGCGTTGCCCAGACCAGTGCCGATGGTGAGCACGCCCCAGTGGCGGACGTCGGTCATGTTGGGCACTTCGCTCAGGCCCTGGACCACCGCGTCGTTGTGCATGACGACCACGGGCTCGTGGCCTTCGAGCTGCGGCAGCCGGTGCGTGAGCTCGTGGGCGAGGTTGAACCCCTCGCCCTCCCAGTTGCCCGGCAGGTTCTGGCCGCCGCTCACGATCGCGCCGCGCTCGTCGATCAGGCCGGGACAGCCGACGCCGACGAAGGGTGCGAGCTTGAGCTTCTCGGCGGCGGCCAGCTCGATCAGCTCCCTGGCCATCTTGGCGATGCGCTCCAGGGCCTCCTCGCGCGTCGGCTCGTCGTCGCGATGGCGCCAATGCAGATGCTTCCAGACGGCGGCCTTCGAGATGTCGCCCTTCTTCTTCATCTTGAGGTCGACCACGCCGATGCGGATGTTGGTGCCGCCGATGTCGGCCGCCAGGATGGCGTCATGGCCGGCCAGCACCCAGCTCGGCGCCAGCTGCACAGAACCGATCAGGCCGGCCTTGTCGGGATGATTGGAGATCGTGCGCAGCTCGACGGCGACGTTTTCGCCGGCCAGCAGCACGGCGGCACGGCCCATCGCCAGCGCGCCGATGTGGCTGGCGCTCAAGCCGCCGCCGATCACGATGCGCTCCGTGCCATGCCACTTCTTCAGGCGCAGAAAACGGCGCACCACGGTGGCGAGTTCGACGGCATACTCCTCGACCGCGGTATGGACCAGGCCGGCCGCCAGCGGATCGCCTTCGGCCAGCATCTTGTCGAGCTTGGACTTGGAGATCTCGCGGGTCGGGGTATCGCCGAACGGATCCTCACCCTGGGCACGCAGCTTGTCGCGCCAGTCTTCCAGAATGGCGCGGAAGGCGCGGCCGCTGGCACGATCGCCGACGAAGCCGTCCTCGTCGCGCAGCTCCTCGTTGTAGGTGTCGACCGTCACCGCCGGCAACACGCGTCCGCCGTGGCTCAGCACCGACGACGGAGGAGCAGGTTCGGTGGTGCTGTCTTGTACTACGCCATTGTCAGGAATCGCCCGCCTCCCACCGCGCATCGGCATGGTCACAGGATGTCAACGGAACGGCGGGGCCGCGGTTGCGGGGCTAGCGGCCACTCATGACCTTGCGGGCCTGGCGCACCCGTTCGCGGTCGATGGGCGCGGTGCCGAGTTCGGTCTTGCGCGCCGCCATCCGCTCACCCGTGCCCAAAAGGTCGAGCCGTGAATGGCGCAGTCGCGGGAAGAGCTGCTCCTCTTCCTGCTTCATCAGGCGAGACGCCTGCTCGGCAAGGACGATCACCGTGGCATCGAAGGACGGATCGTCGGCCGATGTGTTCTCCACCTTCTCGATCAGGTCCTGGATGCCGTCGTGCTTCACCTGCGCCTTGCCGAGCAGCTCCTTGTCCTCGCCCGTCAGCACCGCGTCGGCGGCCGGATAGAAGACCTCGAGCTTGATCGCGGCATATCGTTCCAGGGCGTGGCAGAGTCTCAGCGCCGCCTTGCCCTTGTCGACAGCGTCGGCGGCCTTGCGCAGGCGCTCGAACTCGCGGGCGAGCTTGTCGATCTCGTTATGCTCGGCTGTGAGAAGGACCAGCGCATCGTGCGGATTGAGCTCCGCCTTGCCCCGCTGGGCGTGCGCGGCCTTCCTGCGCGCAACTGAGGTCGGACGATCTCGATCAGCTCGCCAAGCTGCGACTGATCGACCGGCTTGCCGGGAAAGTGGCGCTGAGCGAGCTGGGACAGGTCCGGCTGGCACAGAGCCAGGAAGAGCAATTCCTGGCGATCATCCGCGCCGCCCGGGACCATCAGCCCGGATTGCGCCTTTCCTAGCTCTTCTGGGGGGCCGCAGGCTCGCCGAGAGACAGCATCAGCCGATTCGCCCAATTGAAGAACGAGGCGGCGTTGATGACGTCGACGATCGACGCTTCGTCCAGGCCGACCTTGCGCAGGGCATCGACATGCTCGGGCCCGAAGGTGATGGGCGTCGAGGTGAGCGCCACGGAGGCCGCGACGATGGCGTTCCAGCGCGCGTCGAGATCGGTGCCGACGCCCTTGTCGAGCAGGCGATCGACGTCCTCCACGCGCTTGGAATAGGTCGCGGCAAACCGGGCATGCACCGAGGCGCAATAGATGCAGCCGTTGAAGCGCGAGGTGGCGGCGGCGGCGAGTTCGCGCTCGGCGCGCGGCAGGCCGGCCTCGGGATTGTAAAAGATGTCCTTGTCGGTCTTGGTGCGATGCTCGAGCACTTCGGGATCGCGCACCAGCAGGCGGAAATACGCCGACTTGGCACGCGCCGCATCGACCAGGCCCGCCATGTGGCGCGCCGTCAGGTCCTGCTCGGCCATCGGCTCGAGCCAGGGCAGCCAGTCGAGCATGTCGCGCGTGAACACCACGGGCTCGACATGCAGCGGCACGATAAGGACCTTGTCGGTCATGCGGGCCTCGCTTTCAGGACGCGCAGGCCGGCGACGACCCTGATCTGGTAGGACAGGAAGGCGACGAGCTGGGAGATCAC
>JACPOQ010000029.1 GCA_016191435.1 Chloroflexota bacterium
AACAGCACCCTGACGTTCGACCAGATCTCGGCCTTCACCGGCCTGCATCCGCTCGAGGTCCAGGCGATTGCCGACGGCGAAGTTGCAGGCGGCATGACGGGTCTCGATCCGACGACCAACGGCCAGCTCACCAAGGAAGAGATCAAGCGCGCCGAGGCCGATCCAGCGGCCCGCCTGAAGCTCAGCCCGCGCGACGTGCCCATGCCCGTGGCCCGCTCCAAGGGCCCGCGCTACACCCCGGTCGCCAAGCGCCAGGATCGCCCCGACGCCATCGCCTGGCTGCTGAAAGTCCATCCCGAGCTGCAGGATTCGCAGGTCGCCAAGCTGGTCGGCTCGACCAAGAGCACCGTCCAGTCGGTACGCGACCGCAGCCACTGGAACATGCAGAACGTGCGGCCGCGCGATCCGGTGACGCTCGGCTTGTGCTCGCTGAAGGATCTCAACGACGCCGTCGACAAGGCGCGCCGCAAGGCCGCCCGCGAGGACGCCGCCAAGAAGAAGGCGGCGGCGCGGGCCGCGGCTGAAGGCGAGCCGATGCCCGATACCTCGGCCGAGGAACTGGTGCAGACGCCGCCGGCCGTCGAAGGCCCGGTTGATCCGGCCGATGCCGATCAGCCCGACCTGGACGAGACCAACCGGCACTGAACGGACTGGGAGCGCGGGCCTCTGGCCCGCTCATGATCATGATGCGGGCCAGAGGCCCGCGCTCCCGTCAGACAGTCAGCATGACCTTGCCGACATGGTCGGCGCGCTCGAGCTCGGCATGCGCGCCGGCTGCGTCGTTAAGCGGGAAGGTCTTGTAGATGATGGGCTTGATCTTGCCCGCTTCGAGCAACGGCCAGACCTTGTCCTTCAAGCCCTGCGCCATGCGTCCCTTGCTGGCGATGCTCTGCGGGCGCAGCGTCGAACCGGTGAGGGTGAGACGCTTCATCATGACGATGCCGGCGCTGACCGTCGCCGTGGCGCCGCCCTGGAGGGCGATGACGACGCAGCGGCCGTCCTCCTTCAAGAGACCGAGGTTTTTAGGCAGATAGCCGCCCGCCACCATGTCGAGCACGACGTCGACGCTGCCTGAAAGATTCTTCGCTTCGGCCGCCCAGTCGTTGTCCTTGTAGAGGATGGCGTGGTCGGCGCCGAGCGCGCGCACCGCCTTTGCCTTTTCCTCGTTGCGCACCGTCGTCAGCACGGTGGCGCCGAACGCCTTGGCGAGCTGGATCGCCGTCGTGCCGATGCCGCTGGCACCGCCATGGATCAGCACGCTCTCGCCGGCCTTGAGCTG
>JACPOQ010000044.1 GCA_016191435.1 Chloroflexota bacterium
CGCCGACCTGCACCAGCACGAGCGTGGTCGTCGGCAGGACGAGATAGCGCAGACGATCGCCGAGGCCGCTCAGCCACGGCGTATCCGGGCGGATGTCGGCCTGGCCGCCGGCCGGCAGCCAGCCGAGCTTCACCGAGAACAAGGTGATCAGCAGCAGGGCGAGCCAGAAGGGCGGGGTCGAGATGCCGCCGAAGCATAAAAGGTTGATCAGGTAGTCGACGCGGCTGCGCGGGCGCGACGCCGCCCAGATGCCGAGCGGCAGGGCGATGGCGACGGCGACGACGAAGGCGAGGCCTGCGAGGACGAAGGTGTTGATGAGGCGCGGCCACAGCACCGCCAGCACCGGCTGGCTGAAAGTGCGCGAGTAGCCAAAGTTGCCCTGCAGCGCCTGCCAGGCCCACGCCGCGTAGCGTTCGAGCAGGGGCTTGTCGAGGCCGTAGACGGCGCGCAGCCGGGCCGCGTCCTCGCTCCGCATGTTGGGATCGCCCGCGATCATCATGTCGATGGGATCGCCCGGCATCAGGCCGATCAGCAGGTAGACCACGAAGCTCATCAGCGCGAGCGTGACGGCGGTCTGGACGGCCCGGCTGGCGAGGTAGCGACTCATGGCTGGGGGCGCGCGACTCCAGTCGCGCGTCTTTGCCTGCAGCGGAAAAAGATCGCGCCACTGGAGTGGCGCGCCCCCAGCGGCACCTAGTTCTCCCAGCGCCACTGCTCGATCCACAGGGTCGAGCTGTTGAGATGGCCGGTCGGCGTCACGCCCTTGAGCTGCTTGGGAATGACGAAGGGATCGACTCGGAAGAACAGCGGCAAGACCGGCAGGTCCTCGGCGTGGATGCGCTGGATGTCGGCGAACAGGGTGCGCCGCTTGGTGGCATCGAGCTCGCGTTCGGCGGCGTCGAGGGCGGTATCCATGGCGGGACTGCGGTAGCCCGGATAGTTCTGGCCGCTCCAGGCGTTCTCGGCCGACGGGATCTCCTTGGAATGCAGCGTCGAGCGCGGCACGCCCTGAGGGCTTTGCACCCAGGCATACATCGCGAGGCCCGTGAACTGGCGGCGGTTGAGGGCCTCGGAAAAGAC
>JACPOQ010000045.1 GCA_016191435.1 Chloroflexota bacterium
AGCAATAAAAGATCTGGGCGATGACGATGCCGTCGAAGCCGTAGATCGAGCCGCCGATGAGGCCCTTGAAGAAGCCCTGGTTGCCGAACAGGTAGACCAGCGCCAGGCCGGGCAGAAGGGACGGCGCGAAGATCGGGATCAGCGAGATACCCTGGAACAGCCCGCGCACCGGCAGCACGGTGCGGGTCAGCGCATAGGCGTAGAAAAAGGCGAGCGGCACCACGATCAAGGTGCACACCGCCGCGACATGGAGCGAGTTCAGCGCCGAGTCGAACAGCGCCGGGGTGGAGAAGTACGAAACGTAGTTGGCCAGCCCGACGAACTTGCCGTCGCGATCCTCGAAGCCCTTGGCGAGCAGCGACCACAATGGCAGGCCGACGATGACCAGCAGCACGACGGCGAACAGAACGACGCCCAGCCGCATCATCAGATCGTCGCGCGACACCGCGATGCGCAGGATGGGGGGACGGGTCGAGGCGGCGAGGCTCACGCCGCGAAGACCCGCAGACGGTCGGGCGGCAGGGCAACGTCGAGCTTGCGGCCAAGCTCGACCCCCAGGTCGCGGATCAGATTGCTGGAGAAGTCGGCCGTCATGGCGACATCGGTCGTGCCCTGCACCTTGAGCGTGGCGCGGCAGAAGGCGCCGACGAAATCGAGCTCGGCCACCTCGACCGCGACGCGATTGGCTATGTCGGCCGGCAGGTCGCGCACGCGCACATCCTCGGGCCGGATGCAGAGCGCCACCTTGGCTCCGGGCGAGAGCCCGTCCTGCACGGGGCAGTCGAAGGTTCGACCGTCGACCTTGACCTTGTCGGGCGCAAGCAGCGTGCCCGCGAGGAAGTTCATCGAGCCCACGAAGTCGGCGACAAAAGCGGTAGCCGGCCGGCGATAGATCTCCTGCGGCGTGCCGACCTGCTCGATGGCGCCCTGGTTCATGACCACGATGCGGTCGGCCATGGTCAGCGCCTCCTCCTGGTCGTGCGTGACCATGATGGTGGTGACGCCGAGCGTTCGCTGCAGGGCCTTGATCTCGTGGCGGAGCCGCAGTCGCACGCGGGCATCGAGCGCCGACAGCGGCTCGTCGAGCAGCAGCAGGCCGGGCGAGGTGGCGAGCGCACGGGCCAGGGCCACGCGCTGCTGCTGGCCGCCGGAGAGCTGGGCGGGATATTTCGGACCGGCATCGGGCAGGCCGACCAAGGTCAGCAGGTCGTTGACGCGCTGCCCGATCGCCGCCTTGCCCTCGCGCCGGCTGACCAGGCCGTAGCCGACATTGTCGACGACCGTCAGGTTGGGAAACAGCGCATAGGACTGGAAGACGATGCCGAAGTCGCGCTTCGACGGCGGCAGAGCCGAGATATCCCGGCCCTTCTGATGGATGGTCCCCGAGCTCTGCGGGTCGAGGCCAGCGATGGCGCGCAGCAACGTCGTCTTGCCG
>JACPOQ010000087.1 GCA_016191435.1 Chloroflexota bacterium
GCCGGTGCGGCACCACCAGCACGGCGGCGACCAGGCGGATGCGCGAGGTCTTGGCCGCGATCCAGGTCATGCCGACGATCTGCTCGTGCCGCTCGAGCGGGGCGTCCTCGTAGAACTGGCCGGATTCGGAGTAGGGGTAGCTCGGCACCTTGGTGTTGGGCAGCACGACATGGTCGGTCAGCGTGAGATAGTCGAAGCCCATGGCCTCGCCCTCGCTGGCGAGCCGCGTCATGTCGGCGACGGCCGACAAGGGGCCGGAGTTCGGCAGGTTGAACCCGATCTGCATGACGCTCCCCCGACAGCACGCCTGTCGGAATGGTCCGCAGGCGAAGTTTTGAACAGACGCGATTGGGGCCACTATAGTCGACCGATCGAAGCCCGAGGAAACGCCTGATGCAGAATCCAGTTTCGCCCACCAAGCCCGGCGTCCTTGCGAGCCCGCAGGAGCGGGCGCGGGCCGTGCAGGCGGTGCTGGACAAGGACGGGCCGGAGATGGACCGCCGGCGTGAGCTGACGCAGGAGGCGGTCGATGCGCTCGCGGGCCAGGACCTGCTGCGCATGCTGCTGCCCAAAAGCATGGGCGGGCAGGAGGTGCCTCTCGTCGACTACTGCAAGGCGAACGAAGCGCTGGCCTGGGCCGATGCGAGCACGGCCTGGTTCGTCAACCAGTCGAACGTGTCGATGGCAACCTCGGCCGCGTCGATGCCGCACGAGGCCGCGGCGAAGATGTTCGACGGTCCCTATGCCGGCCTGGCCTGGGGCGCGCGCCACGACAAGAGCCAGGCGATCCGCGTCGAGGGCGGCTATCGGCTGACCGGCACCTGGAGCTTTGCCAGCGGCGGGCGCCACACCAGGATGCTGGGCGCGCACAGCGCCGTGCAGAACCCCGACGGCACGCCGCATATGCGCTACGGCCGGCCGGACGACCGCTCGTTCGTCTTCCTGCGCAGCCAGGCCAGGATCATCGACGACTGGCACGTGCTCGGCCTGCGCGGCACCGGCAGCGACAGCTACTCGGTCGAGGACCTGTTCATCCCCGACGCGCACGCGCCGGCGCGCGACATCGACGACGAGCGGCGCGAGAAGGGGCCGCTCTATCCCATCGGCTCGACCTTGCTCTATGCCAGCGGCTTCTGCGGCGTCACCATCGGCATCGCGCGGCGCCTGCTCGACACCTACGTGACGGTGGCCAAGGGCCGGCACAGCCGCGCCTCGCCGACGGCGATGGCCAGCAACC
>JACPOQ010000077.1 GCA_016191435.1 Chloroflexota bacterium
CGACATGACCAAGGAGCTCGCCTGCCCGTTGCTCGGCCTGTTCGGCAACGACGACCGCGCGCCCAGCCCCGAGCAGGTCAACCAGCACGAGGCCGAGCTCAAGAAGCACGGCAAGAACTACGAGTTCCACCGTTACGACGGCGCCGGCCACGGCTTCTTCTACTGGCATCGGCCGCTCTACCGGGTCGACCAGGCGATGGACGGCTGGAGCAAGGTGCATGCCTTCTTCGGCAAGCATCTCGGCAAGAAGTAGGCCGCGCCATGTGCACGTCGATCATCGAGATCGCCCGCGCCGAGGGCATGGCCAAGCGCGGCGACGAGTGGTTTCCGCTGACGCAGGCCGTGGTCGCCTACGACCACGCCCGCCATGCGCTGCTGGGTGACGTCATCACCCTCGACTTCATGAACACGGGCCTCGATGCCGGGGCCCGGGCCGGGGTCGAGATCACCTTGGACTCGGCCAAGGCGCTGCGCGCTGCCTTGGACCGGGCGATCGCCGCCGCCGAGTTCGAGGAGGCGGAGGTGCGAGGCAAAGGCGCCGTGGTCAGTCTCGTTCGGGCGGCCTGACCACCACGATGCGCGCTGGCGAGATCGTCTTCACGGCAATGGACCGGGTGGTGTTCGGCCGCCCGGCCGCCGAGGCCGTCGCCCAGGCGGCCGAGCGGCTCGGCGCCAGGCGGGTGTTCATCCTCGCCGGCAAGACGCTCAATCGCGAGACGGATGCGGTCCGGCAGATCGCCGGAACGCTCGGATCGCGCTACGCCGGCGTGCATGACGACATGCCGGCGCACAGCCCGCGCGATGCGGTGGTGGCCTGCGCCAACAAGGCGCGCGAGGCAGGATGCGACCTGCTGGTCAGCGTCGGCGGCGGCTCGACGACCGACGGCGGCAAGGCGGTCACCCTCTGCCTGGAGCACGACATCCGCGAGCCGGACGGGCTGGAACCCTTCCGCACCGTGGTCGACGAGGCCACGGGCAAGCGGCACTTCCCGCAGTATCGCGCGCCGCGCGTGCGCCAGATCTGCGTGCCGACGACCTTGAGCGGCGGTGAGTTCAACGCCCGCGCCGGCGTCACCGAGCCAAGGCTGCGCCTGAAGCAGGCTTATATCCATCCCGGCATCATCCCGCTCGCGGTGGTCTTCGATCCCGCCATCACCGTGCACACGCCGGAATGGCTGTGGCTCTCGACCGGCATCCGCGCCGTCGATCATGGCGTAGAAACCTACTGCTCGATCGACGGCAACGCCTACACCGACTCGACCGCGTTGCAGGCGTTGCGCCTGCTCGGCCGCGGCCTGCCCGCGGTGAAACGCAATCCGGCCGACCTCGCGGCGCGGCTCGACTGCCAGATCGGCGCCTGGATCTCGATGACCGGCATCGTCAGCGGCACGCGCATGGGCGCGAGCCACGCCATCGGCCATGTTTTAGGCGGCAGCGCCGGCGTGCCGCACGGCTACACGTCGTGCGTCATGCTGCCGGCCGTGCTGGCGTTCAACGCCGAGGTCAACGGCGATCGCCAGGCCGAGATCAGCGCCGCGCTCGGCGCGGCCGGTCAGCCGGCCGCCGAGGTGCTCGACCGATTCATCTCGGGCCTCGGACTGCCGCGCCGCTTGCGCGATGTCGGCGTCCAGCGCGACGACCTGCAGCGCATCGCCACGAACTGCATGAAGGACGACTGGACCTTCTCCAATCCGCGAACGATCAACGGCGCGCAAGAGATCGTGCCGATTCTGGAGTCGGTGTACTGAGAGTCACCATCGAGTAGCTTGGTAACTCGGCCGATCCAGGGGTTGTGACCAACCTGGGCAGCCGCTTCACGATCCGCAACCGACGGCGTGTCATCGCGTTTCGTGCCGGTGATGACAGTGTTGACCGTTGTTCGCGGGCTTTTGTCGCCACGCATTTGCGTTGTTCTCATGGTGCTGATCGCAGCAGGGATGATGCCGAGCTCGCGCAGCGAGGCACAGGCCGACTGCGAATACGGCGCGTTCGGTTGCGGACACGCCGAGCAGCATCACCAGTACCAGGAATGGAGGCCGAGCACTGGCAAGGGCAGCTGTTGCAACGGCGACGACTGCCGGCCCGTCAAGGCCCGGGCGGAAGACGACGGCAGCTGGTCGGTCTGGATTCCGGAATTCCGCCGCTGGGTGCCGGTGCCGGCCTTCGCCGTCGGCGAGCCCGACCGCTTCGGCGACGGCCGCAGCCACGTCTGCAGCACCAAGCCGATGCCGACGCTGCCGGTGTTTCACATCTTCTGTTTTTCGCCGACGGGGTCGAAGAGTTGACGGTCACCAGAGATGTCTTCTCGCAAAGGCGCGCCCCGAACCAGACTTCAGATAGCGCTCGAAAGCGACCGCCCTTGTCTGATCTGAGAACGAAACATAAGTGACTAAACGCCAAGGCACGAATTTGGACGTATGTGGGGACCTCCCGGCGTTGTGGTCAGCGAGACGCACCCTCAGGTCAGTCGTCAGTCCGACATAACGTTGATCGGGCGAACTGCCGCTCTGAAGCAGATAGACATAGATCATCAGCCAGATGGACGATGACTATCGCTCGATCGTTACAGGTGAGAAGCAGGGTGGCTTGCCAGCCGAAGCTGCGCGCTGCATCGACAGCCCTCCTTCGCTCTAACGAGCTTCGGCGGGCATCCTCGCTGCTGCGCAGCGAAGGATGGCGGGCCACGTCGGATGAAGATGAGAACTACATTTACGCCATAACACTCTAATCTACCCGAAGGGAGCGAGGCATCTCCTTTGGGCAATTATCTTACGCGGACCGTAACTTCCGCTGCCGTCAAAGCAAGCCGCGTGAG
>JACPOQ010000078.1 GCA_016191435.1 Chloroflexota bacterium
GAGGGCTGGGTCGAGGCGGCGGCGACGCCGGCGTTCGAGGTGCCGGTATCACCGGTCGTCGACATCACCCACTACGGCTACAGCTGGTGGCTGGGCGACGGCGTGATGTCGGCGCTGGGCCATTCCGGCCAGCGCATCGACATCTTCCGCAAGGAAGACCTCGTCGTCGTGACCCTGGGCGCCTTTCCCGAACCCGCCTATGCGCCGCCGGGCGACCACAACAGGCGCAACGAGGTGGTGGCCTTCACCCGTGCCGTCCGAACCGCTCTCGCCTGAACGACAGGAGAGTCAGGCCGCGGGCTGCTGCAAGGTCCGACGGGCGATCAGACGCACGGCGGCGTAGCCCAGGATGACCAGGCCAGTCTGGATCAGGGCAAGCACCGACCCCGCTTCCTGCCGGCCGGTAACGGTCCACAGGAAGATGTCCACCGAGAGCATGCGCACGCCCGATCCCGCCAGCAGCACGACGACATCGAGAACGCGAACGGCGATCACAAAGAGAAGGATCCATGCGCCGATGACAGCCGGGCGCAGCAAAGGAATCCAGATCCGCAGGAACGTACGCAACCATGATCCGCCGTGGACGCGCGCCGATTCCTCGAGCTCGGCGCTCAGCTGCACCATGGTGCTGGTGAAGAAACGCGAGGCGACCGGCAAGCCGCGAGCGACCAATGCCAGGACCACGACCCAGAGGGTGCCGTAGATCGGCAGCCAGACGAAGGCCCACAGGAAGCCGAGACTCATGACCAGACCCGGGATCGCCCACGGCCCCCAGGCCATCATGTCCAACACCTTGCGCCCGCCCCAGGCGGTGCGCGTCACGACGTAGGAAATGAACAGCGAGACGACCACGCCCAGGGTCGCCGCAGCGATGCCGACCATGAGCGTGTCGCGGATCGATTTCAGCACCTCCTCGCGCCCCAGGGCATTGGCCCAGTGCTGGGTGGTGAACATCTCCCAGGAGATGAAGCCGCTCAGCTCCATGAACGAGTTCAACAGCAGCACGACCATCGGCAGGGCGCCGAAGACGATGAAGAAGCCCAGGATGACGGCAAAGGCGACCCATCGGCCGGCACCCAGGTCGAGCGGCTGGGCCTTGAAGCCGCGGCCCGACACGGTGGTGTAGGCGCGGCCGCGCAGCAGCCGCCACTGCACCACGATCAGGCTGCCGGTCAGCACCAGCAGGATCAGCGCCAGCACCATGGCGGCGCCGAAGTTGGCGACATGTCCGCCATAGGCGAGGTCGTAGATGCGGGTCGTGAACACGAAGATGTTGGCGGGCGTACCGAGGAGCTGCGGGATCTCGAAGGATTCCATCGCCACCACGAACGACAGGATGCCCGACGCCAGCAGGGCCGGCAGCAGCAGCGGGAAATTGATGCGCCACACGGTGCGCCAGGCGCTGGCGCCCGCCATGCGCGCCGCCTCCTCGAGCGTGGCGTCCATGGCCAGCAGGGCCGGATGCACGAACAGGAACAGCACCGGCGCCGAGCGCGCCGCGCCCAGCACGATCAAGCCGCCATAGGAATAGACGTCGATCAGGCCCTCGCCACCCGGAACCAGCGCGCCCAGCCATTGATTGAGCAGGCCGACGTTGGGCGCGCCCAGCAGCATCCAGGCCAGCACCCAGGGCAGCTCGGGCAGGAAGAACATGAAGACGAGAAGGCCCTCGAGCAGGCGCTTGGCCGGCGTGTTGGTGCGCGCGATACACCAGGCGAAGACCGTGGCCAGCACCAGCGCCAGCAGGGTGCGCGGGATCGCAATGGCGAGGCTGGTCAGCAGCACCTCGAACGTGGCCGGATCGCCGAGCACGCTCCGCCAGTTTTCCAGGGTGAGCGTACCGGGCTGGCCGGGTGCAGCGCTCCAGAAGGTGCCGAACACGACCATGCCCAGCGGGTAGAGGACCAGCAACGCGACCAGCACGGTGAGGCCCGCCGGCAGCAGCGTCTCCAGCCGCAGGCCGCGGCGCGGCCGGCCACCGGCAACCCGTTCCGCCGGCTGGCCGATCGAGCTTTCCGCCGTCGCCATCCGCTACTTCTTCAGCCCCGCCGCCTTCAGGTAGGGCTCGGCCTTGGCCGACCATTCGAAGAACAGTTTTGAGCCGAACTCGTAGGTGTCGGGATTGTTGGGGAACGGCTTGGCTGTCGCGAAATGCGCCAGCTCCGGGACCTTGGGCGTGACGTCGCGGCGGATGAACGGCCCGCCCGGATCGTCGGCGTTGATCTGCTGCGCCGACTTGGTGAGCGCGTAGTTCATGAACACACGGGCGGCGTTGGGGTGCGGGGCGTCCTTCAGCAGGTTCATGGCGCCGAACAGCAGCATCACCCCATCGTCGGGAACGACAAGCCGGAACGGGTGCGGCTTGGGCAGCTTCCAGATGTCCGCCGCGCCGACCTGGGTGGGATGGATGAAGATGCCGTATTCGCCGCGGGCGATCTGCTTGGGCGCCTCGATCTCGGCCCGCGTCAGCGCCTTCACGTTGTCGATCACCTTGCGCAGGTGATCGTCGCCGTAGGCCTTCCAGGCGTAGGCCGCCCAGCGCGATCCGGGCGACGGTCCGATCGGCTCGGAGAGCACGATGAGGCCCTTGTATTTCGGATCCTCTAGGTCCTTGTAGCCGCGCGGTCCCCCCGCCGGCGGACAGATCTTGTTGTTGACCAGGATGTAGTAGCCGCCGGCGCTGGTCATCAGCGTATGGCCGTTGCCGGCCTTCACGTCGACCAGCGGATCGAGAATCCAGGGAACGCCGGGCTCGACGGCGGCCGGCAGCGTGCCGAAGGGCTGATCGAGGCCGCGGGCAGCCAGGCGCCGGTTCTCCGGACTGCCGGAGGAGCGGATGTCGATGCTGGCCTTGCCGGCGGCGCGCTCGGCGTTCCAGCGCGCCTCGAAGTCGCCGGTGCGGCCCGGCGCGAGCTCGACCTTGATGCCGTAGAGCCGCTCGAATTCCTTGGCCTGCCGCTCCGTCGCCGCACCGGGTGCGCCGAAGAACGACCAGACGAGCACGCCTTCCTTCTTCGCGGCGGCCACCACCTGGGCCCACGATTCCTTGTCCTGGGCGCGCGCGGACGTCGTCACCGCAGCCAACGACGTCAATCCCAGGAGCGCGTCTCTTCGTTTCATGGCCATTCCTCCCTGTTATTTCCCGACCGGTCGTGCCGCCGGCCATGCGCGGATCGCCTCCGCGGGAAATTCGAGCTGCACCAGCGCTCCTTCATCGAGCGTCTGGCTGGCCGGGCCGAAGGCGCGCACCCGCGCCGCGCCGACGCCCACGACATACTCCGTGCGTTCGCCCAGGTAGATCCGCGACAGCACGCGCCCCTGCCATCCGCTCGATCCATTGGGCGCGCGCACTTGCACGGACGCCGAGCGCAACATCAGGACCACGGCGTCATCGGGCCGCCAGGGATGCGAAGCGTCGAGCGCCACCTCGACGTCGCCAGCGCCGTCGAGCCGAGCCCGTGGGGAGCCGTCGGCGGCCATCGCCACGCGCGCACCAAGCTGGTCGACCTGGCCCAGGAACTCCATGACGAAGCGCGTGCTCGGCTGCTGGTAGATCGTCCGGGGCGTGCCTTCCTGGACGATGCGGCCGGCGTTCATCACCACCACGCGGTCGGACAGGACCATCGCCTCGCTCTGGTCATGGGTGATGAAGATCGTCGTCACGCCGACCCGCGCCTGGACCTCCTTGAGCTCAAAGCGCATCTCGTCGCGCCGCCGCGCATCGAGGTTGGAGAACGGCTCGTCGAGCAGCAGCACGTCGGGATCGCCGACCAGCGCCCGGCCGAGCGCGACCCGCTGCTGCTGGCCGCCCGACAGAAGCGGCGCCGGCCGGTCGTGCAGGCCCTCCAGCCCCAGGCTCTGCAGCATGGTCATGACCTTGTCGCGGATCTCCGCTTCCGGCCGGCGTTTGCCGCGCAGCGGGAAAGCGATGTTCTCGAACACGTTCATGTGCGGCCAGATGGCGTAGGACTGGAACACCATGCCCATGCGGCGCTTGTCGGGCGGCAGGTGGATGCCCTGCTCGGCCGAGGTCACGACCCTGTCGCCGACGCGCACCTCGCCGGCATCGGGGCGCTCGAGGCCCGCGATCATGCGCAAGGTCGTGGTCTTGCCGCAGCCGCTCGGCCCCAGCAGGGTCAGGATCGACCCGCTCTCGACCTCAAAGCTCACATCGTCGACGGCGGGCGCGCCGCCGAAGAGCTTCCGCAGGCCTGCGACGCGGATGGCTGTCATCAGCTTCCCTGTGCCCACCTTCCCCGTCCTGGGGCAAGCGGCCATGCTGCCATCGCCGCGGGCGGCAAACTTTGCTGCCAGCGCGGGGCCTTGCCTGTGGAAGCAACAATCCCGGCCCGACTTTCTGCGCAAGGCAGCAAGTCGCTGCACTGCGGGCAAAGCAGCGGAGGCGGCATTGTTGATC
>JACPOQ010000079.1 GCA_016191435.1 Chloroflexota bacterium
GCCCAGAAGCTTGAGGAAGGCTGCCTCTTCCTGGCCGGGCGCGTGCTGGCACATCAGGATTGCGGCGGCCGCCGTCGAGCGCGAGATGCCGGCATGGCAATGGACCAGCACGTGGCTGTCGGGCCGGGCATGCGCGCGCTCGCCGAATTCCAGCACCTTCACGATATGCGCGGGCGTGCACGCTTCGAAGCCGGGATATTCGGCGACGACGTCGTCGAAGCGGATCAGCTCGTGGTCGATCACGGAGTAATGGTCGAGGGCGGCTGGGCGCGGCTCGTGGGTGTCGATGATCGACAGCACGTGGCTGACGCCGACCGAGCAATGGAGCGACAGCTCGGGGATGCCGCAGATCGTGACTTTATGGGTGGGGAGGGGCATGTCCGGTAATTCTATAACAGGCTTCTCGCCATTTGCAGGCCGACCAGGAACAGGCCGATCAGGAAGATCCGCCGGAACGTCTCGGGTGAGACCGCATGGCGGGCCTTCTGGCCTAGCCAGATGCCCAGGAAGGTCGGTGCGATGGCTGCGACCCCGCCTAGAAGATTGGCCGGGGTGAAGGCGCCCTGGATCGCGAGAGCCGCGGTCAATGCGCCCATGATGAAGACGAACATGATGCCCAGCGCCTGCACGAGTTCGTGCCGGCTGATGTCGAGCGACTGCATGTAGGGCAGGAAGGGTACGGCGGCGACGCACGAGTTCGTGCCGGCTGATGTCGAGCGACTGCATGTAGGGCAGGAAGGGTACGGCGGCGACGCCCGTGATGCCGGCCGCAGCCCCGCTTGCCACGCCGATCAGCGGATTGGCCCAGCGCTCAGCGGCGCGCGACACCCTCAGCCGCCATGCCGTCAATGCCAGGCCGGCGTAGACCACCAGGATGACACCGACCCAGGCCACAGCCTTGGGTGAGCCGAGCTGGCCGAACACGACGGCGACGAAGATCAGCGCCGCCACCGACGTCACGGCCATGGTGCGAAAGCGCACCAGGAGCCGCAGGAAGTTGCCGCCGTAGATCGCCTGCCAGATGTTGGTCACCATGCTGGGCACCACCATCATGGTGATGGTGTTTTCCAGCGGCACCGCGAAGCTCATGATGCCAATCACGATCGGCGGCAAGCCGATGCCGATCGCGCCCTTGGCAGTGCCAGCGATGATGAACGCCAGCGCCGTCACCAGCACCTGCGTGAGCGTCATTGCCTCAGCACGCCTTTCGCCAGCCGGTCGAAGGCCTCCCAGAACTGGCCGCGCAGCGCGTCGGTCTCCATCATCACTTCGTGCTTGGCGCCGGCGATGGTGAAGTGCTCGCCGTGCCGGAGCCGGGCCGCCACCGCATCGTGCGTCCCCGACTCGATCAACGGATCCTCGCCGGCGCTGATGAGCACCAGCGGCAGGTCGATGCGCTCGAGGTAGCCCGGCGCCACCGCCGCGGTCATGGAATGGACGGCCTGGCGGCCCCAGCCCAGGGTCGGCCCGCCCAGGGAGAGCCGGGGGTCGGCCTGGAACCACTGGTCGGTGAAGAGGTAACGGCGCGCGTCGTGGGTGACGAAATTGGCGTTGAACTCGCGGGCGAACACCACGAACGGCCCGGTCCCGAACAGGTAGCGTTCCTCGATCGCCGGGATCTCGGGCATCAGCATCAGCAC
>JACPOQ010000069.1 GCA_016191435.1 Chloroflexota bacterium
ATCTCGCCGGTGATGTGCAGATGGCCGGCGTCGGCCTCGGGGTTAACCGGGCCGTAATAGCCAAGCAGGAAGGGATTGTCGGACGGAAAGGCCTTGGCCCTGGCGCGCTCCTGCTCGTCGGGAGTTAACGGTAACGCTGTGTACTAAAGACACGCTATCAATACACACTGTTCCCCGCAAGAGGATAATTGGGCCCCCCGACGCGACCGCATGAACGCCGGTTCAGGCGGCTCTGCTGATGGTCTTGATGGCGAGGGGAGCGATGCCGGATTTCTCCGAGACGGTCCGGTCCTGCTCTTCGATGACGCCACGCGCACCGGCATCGCCGTCGGCCAGGGCTTCGGCGGGAACGCGGCGATTCGAGCGTTGCGAGCCGTCCTCGTAGGTGACGTTGAAGAAAACGAATTCCGCCCGGGCGCGCGCGCCAGGTTTTTTGGCCATGAAGCTCTCCAATTCCGTGTGAGTGCTATCCCCATAGCACGTCGAGGGGCCTCAGGTGAGAAAGTCATTTGAGATCGGCAACGACCTTGGGAACTCGCTCCGGCTCGTTCTCGCGCCGTCGGTAATAGAGGTGCCCGCCGACGCCCAGCCCCAGCAGCATCAGGCCGAGATAGAGTTCGGTGTGGGTCGGGCCGATCAGGTCGAACAGGGGCGTGGCGCCGAGGTTAAAGACCAGCATCGAGCCCGCCATGATGGCGAGCCGGAGGCGAAAGACGCGGGCGATCTCGGCGCCGCGGAAGGTCGTCTGCATGCGCGTGATCATGGGGATGAAGAAGAACGGCCCGCCGAGGCCCGACACCATGCCCGACAGCATCATGCCCGGCAGCTTGTAGGGATTGGGCAGGCCCCAGGCCGCGAGCGCCAGCAGGACGAAGCCGGCGCCCATGGCGACGTAGCCCAAGAACATGGTCGAGAGTGGCCGGGCGAAGCGCACGCTGCCTGCTATGAGGTTGCCTATGACGTCGCCGACGCCGATGGTGCCGATGATCAGGCCGAGTGCTGCCAGGCCGTGCAGGCCGAACAGGTGCGGGTCGTGCTCGACCACCATCAGGGCGATGGCAAGCTGCAGCGCCACGCTCCACGGGCCGTTGGCGAAGGCGTTGACCAGCAGCAATGCGCCGGTCGTGGGCTCGCTCAGCATTAGGCGCGCGCCGTCCAGAAGCGCGTCCCAGGCGCCGCGCCAGCCGCCGCGGCTGGGCCGCGGCTTGCTCGCGGGATCGACGACGCGGTCGCGCACGGCCCACACGGCAACAGCCGACAGCACGAAGCCCACCGCCGTCACCGACAGGAAGTGGATCACGGGCAGGAGCGCGTTCAGCACCGCGGCCAGCATCGGGCCGATCAGGCGGGCCAGCCGAAAGGTCGCGTCGAACAGGCCGTTGATCCCCTGCAGC
>JACPOQ010000050.1 GCA_016191435.1 Chloroflexota bacterium
CGGCCGCCCTGGGCGTCGAGATCGGCCAACGAGGGAACATCCTCCATCGGCCGGAAGGAGCCGTCCGGCATCTTAACGGCGCGGCTGCGGAACATGTCGGGATGGACGTAGCAGCCGACGCGCTTGCCGCCGTTGCGGTCGAGCACGAGCTGGAGCGCGCGCAGCATGGCGCCGGCATGGTCCCAGTGGCCGTGGCTCAGCACCATGGCCTCGACGGGCCCGAGGTCGAGGCCGAGCCGCGAGACGTTCTGCTCGAACACGCGATCCTCCGGCCCGGTGTCGAACAGCACGCTGTGCGTGGCCCCACCGGTCTTCACCGTGAGCAGGCAGGAGAGACCGTGCGCGGCGCAGCACAGGCAGTTGCCGCCCAGCACCCAGGCGCCGCCGCGGCGCCGGCCGAGGCCGCCCAACTCGGTCTCGATGAAGGACGGCACCGACGACAGCGAATCGGTGACGTTGTCGACGATGACCTGGATATCGAGCGAATCGACGGCAGCAAGCGATGTCATGGCGTTTTCCACTTCGGCTGACGCTTGGCGAGAAAGGCATCGACACCTTCGGCGAAGTCCGGCGTGCCTGCCAGCTCCACGACGGTCTTGAGCTCGTAGGCCATGCCGTCCTCGAAGGTCATGCCGCCGCCCAGGGTCACGGTGCGGCGGATGGCGGCGAGGGCGGCCGGTGACTTGTTGGCAAGCTCCTCGCCGTAGGCCTGTACGCGGGCGCGCAGGCCGGCCGGCTCGACCAGCTCGTCCACAAGGCCCCAGTCCAGCGCCTGCTCGGCGGGCACCAGGCCACCCTCGTAGAGATAGCGCAGCGCGCGCGGGCGGCCGATCAGGCGGGCCAGCGCCTGGGTGGTGGCGATCGGCGGGATGAAGCCGATGTTGATCTCGGGCTGGCCGAGTCTCGCATCGGTCGCGGCGAAGCGCAGGTCGCAGTGCAGCGCCATCTCCAGCCCGCCGCCCACGGCCGTGCCGTTGATGGCGGCCAACAGCGGCTTGGGTGAGCCGCGCAGCAGGCGCACGATCTCGTGGCAGCGCTCGGCCCAGCCGCGCATGCCGTCCTGGCCGATGTCCTTGAAGACGTGCAGGTCGGCGCCGGCGCTGAAGTAGCGCGGGAGGGTGCTGGCCAGCACCAGCACGCGCACCGCGGGATCGCCGAGCGCCGCGGCGATGGCGTCGTGGGTCTCGTCCACCATCTCGCGCGTGAAGGCGTTGACCGGCGGCCGGTTGAATTCCAGCCAGCCGACATGGCGCATGGTCGAAACGCGGAGCCATGTGAGGCTTTGTGTCATAATGATCCCTGGTCGCGATGCCAGGAGAGCATGCGCAGCAGGATCAGTCCCGGCAACCCGCCTTCGCCGAAGCGAAGCCGCTTCGGCTTCGCGCGGGCAGGCCTTTGGCTACTGAGCGGCCTGATAGCGCTTGCCGCCGTCGGTGCCTATTCCTACGTGCACGATTTGTGGCCTTTCGATCCGCCGCGGGATGCCGGAACCGCGGCGCCGGGCGTCGGCGTCTACGATGCCGATCGCAGGCTTGTCGGCTATCCCGGCAAGGCTGAAACACCGTGTCCTGCGCAGACGGCGCGAACCGCGGTCATCCTGGCGATCGGACAGTCGAATATCGCCAACCACGCCGCGGTCAGGGTTGCCACCCGCCATCCAAAGGCCGTCCTGAGCTACTTCGACGGCAAGTGTTACGTCGCCGGCTCTCCGATGCTGGGGGCGAGCGGCGATGGCGGCGAATTCCTGACCCTGCTGGCCGACCGGCTGATCGATGGCGACGTCTACCGGAACGTCATCATCGTTCCCTCCGGCATCGGCGGCATGCCGATCGCCCTTTGGCAGCAGAACGGACATCTGAATGACATGCTGCTCCGAGCGCTCGCGGGGCTTCCATCCGGTTACAAAGTGACACAGGTCCTCTGGCAGCAGGGGGAGTCGGACTTCCTGTTGGCGACACCTGCGGCCGACTACGTCGCGTCTTTCCGTTCGCTGGTCGACGTCTTGGCCAGGAACGGCGTCGATGCTCCCCTCTACATCGCGGTCTCGACCAAGTGCGGCCCGTGGACCGCAGACAACCCGATCGCCGTGGCGCAGCGCAGCCTGGTCGACAACAGGCACGTGTTCCTCGGCGTCGACACGGATGCCTTGCTGGGGGCGAAAGACCGCTTCGACGACTGTCACCTGTCGGAAAGCGGGCAGCGCAAGACGGCGGCTGCCTATGCCGAGGCGATCAAGCGATCGCGGCGCCTGCCATAGCCAGCGCATAGTGTGCGTTTTGTCACCGACCATGGTGGTGCCGTGCCCAACAATGCGGTCTGCTCGGCATCGACTTCCGTTCCGAAGAGGTCCCATGACGCACAGGCAAAGACCGCGGATCCTCGCGTTGCTGTCGGCGATCCTGCTGTTGTTGCCGGTTCCGCTGGCGGCTCAGCATGAGACGGAATGGACCGTGGTGACCGTGGCACGGGACGGATCGTGGGGCGTCGGAACCGCCCAGCATTGGGGCCCGGCCCTGGCGTCGGCACTGCGCAAATGCGAGGCCACGTCCAAAGGCCAAAGCGATTGCGGCGCCGAGGTCGCGGCCGTCAGACAGGGTTGGACGCTGGGTATCCTGTGCGGCGATCATCGCGTGCTTGTCGCCGCGACGGACTTCGCGACGGCAATCGTCGATGCCGAAGCGCGGCAGGCCTACCTGAGAGACCTTTATGGCGACCGCCTGCCTGGTTGCTCGCGCATCGTGACGGTCGATCCGCAGAGCTTCGCCACACCCGTCAGGAAGAAGCCGTGGGGTGCCGTGCGGACGGACCCCGCCAGGTAAAGATCAACGGACGTTGCGAGCCAGCCGCGCCAGCAGGACCATGCTCGCGAGCGACAGCGTGGCGGCGGCGAAGATCAGCCATAGCGCGCCGGCCGTGCCCCAGCTCGTGAGCACGGCGGCGATCACCGGCGGCGCCGATGCCGACACGATGCCCTGCGGCAGGGCGAGGCGGCCCATGTAGGCGCCGAACTGGCTGCGGCCGAACAGGGCGAGCGGCAGGGTGGCGCGCTGAACGGCCTTCAGCCCGTTGGCGATGCCGTAGGAGACGATGCAGACCAGCGCCACGACGAAGTTGCCGCCGTCGATCATCGCCACGGCCAGCCCCACGACCAGTGCGGCCGAGCCGAACACGGCCGAGTTCATGATCGAATAGCGGTGACCGAACAACAGTTCGAACACGCGCACCGTGACCTGCGAGGGGCCGATCAGCGAGGCCAGGAACACGGCCGAAGCGGCGGGATGGCCGAGCCCGCGCATCAGCTCGATCATGTGCACCATGGCGCCGGTGAACACGAAGGCGCCGCTGGAGAGCGTGATCGACAGCAGCAGAAAGGCGCGCGAACGCACCTCGGAGGGCACGCCGCCCGCCGCCGGATTGGCCGCGGCGGCGAGATGGTGCGCCGGCGGCTGGTGCGGCAGCACCAGGAGATGGACGGGCAGGCAGGCGAAGAGGTGGATCGCGGCATAGACCAGCAGCGTGCCGCGCCAGCCCAGTGCCACGTCGAGCGCGCCCGACAGCGGCCAGAACACGGTCGAGGCAAAGCCGCCGATGATGGCCAGCATGGCGATGGCGCGCCGCGCGCCCGGTCCCGCGACCTGGGCGA
>JACPOQ010000052.1 GCA_016191435.1 Chloroflexota bacterium
AGCGGCCTCGGCGATCGCCTGCGCTATCTCGTCCTGCCGACGACCACGCTCGTGCTGGTGCAGGTCGGCGGCTACACCCGCTTCATGCGCGGCGCCATGATCGAGGTGCTGCGCCAGGACTACATCCGCACCGCGCGCGCCAAGGGCCTGCCCGAGGACCGCGTGCGCTGGGGCCATGCCTTCGGCAATGCGTTGGCGCCGGTACTCACCATCCTCGCGCTGTCGTTCGGCGGACTGTTCTCGGGCGCGCTGATCACCGAGACCATGTTCGCCTGGCCCGGCATGGGCAAGGCGATCTACCAGGCCATCTTGGACAACGACTACAACCTCGCCCTGGTCGGTCTCCTCATTGCCACGCTCGCCACCATGCTCGGCAACCTTCTGGCCGACCTCGCCTACGCCTGGGTCGACCCGCGCGTGTCGATCGAGCAGAGCGCATGAGCGACATCGCCTCCCGCCCCTCGGCCAGCCCGGGTTGGCTGGTATGGACCCGCCTGCTGCGCCACCGCCTGGCTTTGGCCTCGCTGATCTTCCTGCTGGTGCTGCTCATCCTGTCGCTCGCCGCCCCGTGGATCGCCGACTGGCGCGGCGTCGATCCGACCGCGACCGACCTCTTCCGCCGCTTCGAGCCGCCCTCGCCCGAGCATTGGCTGGGCACCGACGACCTCGGCCGCGACCTCTTCCAGCGCCTGCTCGACGGCGGCCGCGTGTCGCTGCTGGTCGGCATCTCGGGCGCGCTGTTGTCGGCGATCATCGGCGCGCTGATCGGCGTCGTGGCAGGCTATCTCGGCGGCCGCCTCGACGCCGTGCTGATGCGCGTCACCGACGGCGTGATCGCGCTCCCCATGCTGCCGCTGCTGATCGTGCTCGCCGCCGTCGATCCGCGCAAGATCGGCGTGCCGGTCGAGATCGCCCAGTCCGAGACCTTCTCGCTCTACCGCATCGTCTTCATCGTCTCGCTGACCGGCTGGACGACCGTGGCGCGCCTGGTGCGCGCCGAGACGCTGTCGCTGAAGGCCCGCGACTTCACGCGCGCCGCCAGGGCGCTGGGCGCCCGGCCCGAGCGCATCATGTTCCGCCACATCCTGCCCAACGCCGCGGGCTCGCTGGTCGTCGCCACGACGCTGTCGGTCGGCGGCCTCGTCCTGCTCGAATCGACCCTCTCCTTCCTCGGCCTCGGCACCCAGCCGCCGGCCGCGAGTTGGGGCAACATGTTGACCGGCGCGCAGGAGCTGTTGCAGCAGGCGCCGGTGCTCGCCCTGCTGCCCGGCCTGCTGATCTTCGTCACCGTGATCGCCTTCAACTTCCTGGGCGACGGCTTGCAGGACGCGCTCGACCCGCGCAGCGAGCGGCGATTGTAGGCCGCGGGCCTCGGCTGGTCGATCGTGTCGGAGATCGTCGCGCGAGACGCCAACGCGGCAGGACGCATCGACCTGCGCCTGCTCCAGCCGCCGCTCTCTCGCGATCTCGTCCTGGTCTGGCGCGCCGACCAGGCGACGCGGCCCGTCATCGCCGCTGCGCTCGATGCCTTCTTAAGCCACGCCGCGTCGCCCTGACCGGGAACCACCGACTCCGACGCGCGTTGCGCTTTCTAAACCCAAGGAAGGCACAATGAATCGACTGTCCCCTCTGTCTCTGCTCGCTGCCTGCGGATTGGCGCTCGGCGCCGCCTGCACCCCCCAACAGGCCGAGAAGAAGAAGCCCAACAACGACTACCAAGTGGCCGCGGCCAACGTCGCGCCACCGGCCAATCTGCGGTCGGTTTGCTACAACGACGCCGACCTCACCGCCTTCAGGGTGCGCATGGTCCAGCAGCAGCTCGTCGTCGGCGCCCTGCAGTGCAAGGGTCCTGACGGCAAGGCCTTCCTCGACGACGAATACGCGGCGTTCGTCAAGAAGTTCACCCCTGAGCTCTCGAGCAACGCCGCCGAACTGAAATCCCTGGTCAGCCGCAAGAAGGCCAACCTCGACGTCATGGTCACCGAGATCGCCAATCGCACGGCGCAACGGCCGACCCAGGATCCGTCCTTCTGCTCGCGCCACCAGCGCGCGTTCGACTGGGCGTTGTTCGCCGAGGTGACGACGTTGACCCAGGTCCCCGCCCCCTACGATCTCGGGCCGGAGATGCGAGTCTTTCCCTGCCCGAAGGGCTAGAGTCCGCCCAGGAACTCCAGCAGCGCGGCGTTGACCTCGGCCGGGCGCTCCTGTTGCAGCCAGTGCCCGGCACCCTCGATCAGCCGGGCGTAGCGAAGGTCGGCGCACTGCTGGCGCATCAGGTCGACCATGTCGACGCCGGGAAACATGCGCAGGACCCCGTCGAGACTGCCGGCGAGAAAAGCGGCCGGTTGCGTGATCGGCTTGCCGTCGACGGCGGCAAGCTGTTCGAAATCGCGCTCGGAGTTGCGATAGCGATTGAGCGGGCCCCG
>JACPOQ010000033.1 GCA_016191435.1 Chloroflexota bacterium
GCGCCGACGCCGTTCGTGATCGAGTAGGTGAAGGGCATGACGACCATCGTGAGGAGGGCGGGAAGACCCTCATCGACCGACGTGAGATCGATCTTGGAGATGATCGCGGCCATGAGGAAGCCGACGAGGACGAGGGCGGGAGCCGTCGCCTCGGGCGGGATGACCGCGACGACGGGTGCTAGGAACACGCACAGCAGGAAGAGGACACCCGTGACGACGCTTGCGAGACCTGTCCGGGCGCCGGACGAGACGCCAGCCGCGGACTCGATGTAGGTCGTGTTCGACGACGCGCCCATGAGCCCGCCGAACGCCGCGCCGAGAGAGTCGACGAGCAAGATGCGACGGATGCCCGGGAGCCGACCGCGCTGGTCAAGCCAACCGGCCTGACCGCCGATCCCGATGACGGTGCCCATGGTGTCGAAGAAGTCCGCCAGCATGATGGTGAAGATCGCGAGGACCGTTGCGAGGATGCCGATCGTCGCGAACGCGGTGAAGTTCAGGCCCGCGAATGCGTTGGCGAGGTCGGGGGCCTGGACCCAGGTAGCCGGCAGCACCGCGGTGCCCGGCGCAGTCGAGGGGTTGTATCCCGGAACGAGGGCGTGAATGACGCCGGAGATGATCGTCGTCCCGATGATCCCCAGGAGTAGCGCGGCCTTCACGCCCCTGGCGAAGAGCCAGAGCGTGAGCACGAGGCCGATCACGAAGGTGAGGATCGGTCCCGTGTTCAGCGTGCTCAGGGTCACGACCGTGCCAACGCCGCGGACGACGATCCCCGCGTTGACCAGGCCGATGAGCAGGATGAACAGACCGATGCCGACGCCGATGGACCGCTTGAGCGCGAGCGGGATGGCGTTGAGGACCGCTTCGCGCAGGCCGGTCAGGACGAGGATGGTGATCGCGACGCCTTCCATGAGGATCACGCCCATCGCGGCCGGCCACGGGAGCTTGTTGACCACGACGAGCTGGTACGCCACGACGGCGTTGAGGCCGAGCCCGGCCGCCATCGCGAACGGCCGATTCGCGTAGAGGCCCATCGCGATCGTGAGGACGCCCGCGGTGAGCGCGGTCATCGCGACGGTCGGCGCGAACCCCGGACCGAGCTTCGCGTCCTGGAGTCCCTGGACGCCGACGTAGTTCAGGATGATCGGGTTGAGCGCGATGATGTAGGCCATCACGAAGAAGGTCGTGACGCCGCCGATGACCTCGGTGCTGACGGTGGTCGCGTTCTCGCGGAGCTTGAAGAGCCGCTCGAGGATCCCGCCCTCCGTGGGACGGGACATCGCTGTCGCTGCCACGCGGTGTTCCCCCTCCTCAGTGCTCACACCGGCGTGCCAAGAACGCGCCGCGACCCACGCGGCGAGGAAGCGCCCGCAGTCTACGCGATCGCACTAGCGGGCCCTAGTTCGCGAGGTCGTGAGGACGACCGTCCTCGTCGGTGGCCTGTCAGCAGCCCGGTTCGCCATCGTGGCCGCAGCAGACGTCGCGGCGCACGAAGCGCAGGACCACGTTCCGCGCGGCGACCAGCAGTCGCTGCGGAATGGGCAGCTCGCTCCGGTCCCAGTTCGTGAAGAGAGCCCCGAAGGTGCGCCGGCTCACGACGATGCAGCGTATTGGGCGACCGCGAAGAGGAGCTAGTCGCGGCCCTTCGTGGTGGCGATGTCCGCCTCGTTGCCCGCGGCGTCGGCCAGGGTCCACCAGGCCGGCGCGTGATCGTCCCGCACCATCCGGCCGCCCGCGGCGAGTGCAGCCGCGACGCGCGCCTCGGCCTGCTCGTAGGACACCCAGATCGCGACGTGGATCGCGCCGAGTCCGCCCGGGCGCGGCTCCTTCATGCGCTCCAACCAGAACGCCGCGCCGCGACCGCGCGGATCGACCAGGTCCTCGTCGGGCGTGTCGCTGCGGCGCTCGTATCCGAGGACGGCCTGCCAGAACGGCATGACCTCGGCGACGACCGGCGCTCCGGGGATGACCAGCAACGTCTGCACCTTGGACGGATCGGCCTTCAGGCCGAGCCCGCGCGCTACCGCCGAGACTTTGCGGGCCAGCCCGATGTCGCGCCGGCTCATCCCGTAGTAGTCGCTCGTGATCGTGATCAGGCGCACGGTCACGCCGTCGCGCCGAACGTCGATCCCGGGTCCGTCGTCGTCGACGCCTGGCAGCTCGCTGATGGCATGCGCGAGCCGAGCGCCCGCCGCGAACGACCCCGTCGCGAAGTACGTGCACGCCCCTTCGCCGATCACGCGCCAGTCTTCGACGCCCTCGGCCTCGTGGAACTGCTTCGGACCGATCCGGTCTGTCATGCCCCGACGCTACGAGTTCTTGACATATCTTGTTCGCGAGCAAGGAAGAGCGCGGCCAGAAGGTCGCCTACCACGCGATCGAAGGCGCGCGAATGGTGCTCGACGCTCGGCGTCGGCCGAACGCTAGATCCGTGCGAGTAGCTCTTTCTTCTTGCGCTCGAAGTCGCCCTCGGTGATCACGCCCTCTTCGCGCAGCCGGGCGAGCGTCCGCAGGGAATCGGCGATGCCTTCCGGTACGCCGGCGCTGCCACTCGAGCGTGGATACTGGCTCGCCGGCCTGAAACGACGATCGACGGCGGCTTGGATCCGCGTGCGGAGCGGCGCGAACGCCGAGGCGATGACGAACAGCACGACGATCGTGGCGATGTCCGAGCTCGCGCCGGTCGTCGCTTGGAAGAGCCGCTCCATCAGCTTCTGGCCGGCGACGAAGCTGCCCGCCAAGATCGCCGTGAGCGCGCCGTAGACGAGCGTCCGATTGATGATCGTGTCGATCTGGTAGAGGCGATAGCGGAGCACGGCGACGCCCACTGCGATCGGGACCGTCGTGAAGGACACGACCATCGCGACCTGCCCGAGCTTGGAGATCCCCGAGCCGATCATGAACGCGAAGGCGAATGCGCAGAGCGCGGCGGCGGTCGCGAACCACTTCAGCTGCTGGCGCTGCTCCGTGCTCGCGCGGCGCCATCGCACCACCGGAGCGCTCGCGCAGGCCACAAGCAGCGCGACGAGCCCTGGTCCGATGATCACACCCTCGCCAGATCGGCGAGCCTCCTCAAAGGCGCCACTTGCGGCCATCGGATTATCCAGGCCCGCAAAGTTTTCGAGCGGTCCGGGACGGAGGGCGAACACGACCATCGCTGCTCCGATCGCGGCCGCCGCGACCCACGCAAGCGGCCGCCACCGGGACGAGGGCAGGCGACCGTCAGGGAAGACCAGGAGCAGGAAAAGGAGCGTCCCGAAGAACACGAGCCAGAACCACGCACCGATCCATGCCACGGCCGTGGCTGCCGGAAACGAGCCTGGGCGGAGCACAAACGCGAACGTCGCGTACTCCTGCATGGCCCCGCTGGCGGTCGTCGTTGCGCCCCCCAGCAAGAGGAGCCAGCCGATCCGGTGCTCCGGCCGCTTGGCCGCCACGATCGCGCCCGGGATCGTGAACGCGATCCCGGCAAGTAAGGTGTGGCCCCGAAAGCCCCAGTTGTCGGGAAGCTGCGCGCCGATACTGGACGCGATCACGCTGACCGCGAAGGCTCCGAACAGGGCGGTGATGCCCGCGACCGACCACAGGAGCAGCCGCGAGCGTTTCACCGGCCGGAGTATCGCAGTGCGTTCCAGCTCAAGGCTTGATCCGAGCCTGTATCGGCTGGTGGCAGATGGATCGCGGTGGCGTGTCCAGTGAGTGGACGAGCGCGGGGCGTTCTCGCGGCAGCCGCCACCGCCGTTATCGCGGTCATCATCGCGGTGGTCGCGGCGAGCTCCGGCGGCCCGGTCGCGGGGCCACGCGATGTCGCAGCGCCAGCGCCGACGCCGACCGCCACGGCTCGCGTCAGCGCAGCCGTATCACCGACGCCGGCATCGTCATTGCCCGCGTCGGCCAGCCCGTCGCCGGCGCGATACGTGAGCTCGGCCGTCGGCTATGCGATCGACACGCCGCCGCCGTGGCGCCGCTCGGGCTGCTTCTCGGGCACGGTGGGGAGCGCTGCCGAAGCCGCGACGAGCGACGTGTTCGTGCCGGTGCCCGAGCGCGAGGAGATTCCAGATCGGCCATGCTGCTGGGGCGGTCGCGAAGCCGACGACCGCGGCGCAGCGGCGCACGATCGCCGAGTCCTTCCGCATTCTCAGCGCGGACGAGCTGCGCGCGGCGCGGCTCGCGCCCACGCCCGTCCCACACGCGCCGCGCTCCGCGGAGACCGTCGCCGACGTGCTCGCCGATGGGTCCGCTAAACGCGATCTGGCAATCCTCGCCTCCGTCCTCATCCCGACCTGCGTTACCCAGGGCGTCGCCCAGGGCGGCGCCGCGACCAAGGACGATGAGGTCTTCCTCGAGGAGCTCAGAGCGTCGTTCGCGCGGGGGCTCACGGGTCACGGTACGACCGCGGCCGCTCGCGACCTATCTCTACGGCGGACGGGAGACCCTGCTCGTCCAGTCGACGTGGCGCGAGCCCGGCCAGGCAGACCGCGAGATCGACCTCATGCTCTCGCCGGACGGCGCGAGGTGGTACTGGAGGGGCACGCTGCTCGTCGGGCGGCGGTCCTAGTAGGCCGGATCAGCCCACGTCGGCCTTGATCCGAAATGCGAGCACCGGTAGCTCCTTGCCCTTGAGCGAAAGCTCGCTCCGCTCCGCATGTGGGTACAGCTCGCGCACGGCCGCGTAGGTCGGCGCGTCCAGCAGGAGCTGCTCGCCCGACGCTTGCGCTTGCAGGCGGGCCGCCGTATTGGTCACGTCGCCGATGGCGGTGAGATCCTTGAACCCGCCGCCACCGACGTTGCCGACGTATTCCTCGCCGCTGGCGATGCCCACACCGACCTCGAGCCAGTTCCCGGCCGCGCCGCTGTAGCCGAGTGCCGCCAGCAGCGATCGCCCCGCGGCGACCGCGCGCCTCGGGTAGGAAGTGCCCGCGAGACCCGGAACGAAGATGGCCATCACCGCGTCACCGGCCGTCTGCCCGAGGACGGCCTCCTGCCCAAGGAGCGCGCTCGAAGCTGCGGCATAGAAGCGGCGCACTAGGGCGGTCACCTCGACGCTGCTCAGCTTCTCAGCGATCGTGGTGTAGCCGCGGATGTCGGCGAACAACACGCTGAGCGGGATCATCGCGCCGCTTGGCGATCCTTACACCGAGCACCCAGGATCGAGGCGGTCGCGGATGGGCCCGAAATCGGCTCGGGATCCGCGCAAGAAGTACGCCGTGCGCGTGCGCACTGCGGCTGCGGCGCCGTGAACGCCGAGCTTCTTGTACGCGTGCGCTCGTGGCCTCACCGATACGACTCGTTTTCCCCAAGGGTCACGGACTCGAAAAGCAGGCTGAGCATCTCGTGACGCCGCTCGGCGCGCTATCGTCCGGAGAACTCGAAAGCGAAGACATAAGACGAGCTGCTGCCTCTAGCCCTCGCGACTACCGACAGGTAGTACGTACGGCCGTTGATGGTCGGGGGCAAGACGAATCCGCCGGCGTCATCGCTCTGAAGCGCTTGGAGTTCGACAAGGCTTTGAGCGTTGGTGCCTCGGCCGAGCGTTACCTCCAGCCGTTCCGCCCGCGGAGTCGTGCTTACTTGGACTCTGACTGGCGGCGCTGCTGCGACTCGATACAAA
>JACPOQ010000020.1 GCA_016191435.1 Chloroflexota bacterium
CTGCGCGCCGCGCTATTACCTCGTGTGTAATTGAGAGACCGCTGCCGCAGGCTCACCTTCGACTCATCGAGACCCAAGGAGGGTTCAGATGAGCTATCAATCCCGCCAGCGCATCGCCGATCAGGCCGTCACGTTCGTGACACCGGTGGCGTCACGTCCGTCGCTGCGGCATCGGCTGGCCATGACGCTCAAGATCTGGCGCGAGCGCATTGCGGCGCGGCGTAACCTTGCTGCAATGGACGCCCGCAGCCTGCGCGATGCCGGAATCTCGCCGGCCGCCGCTGCCTATGAATCAGGCAAGACGTTCTGGCAGGCATTCGGGCCGCTGCGTTAAAGGAGTTTTCCTCAGGCTTTCGCCTCACAATCGCCATAACCCGCGCCCTGGTAGGGAACTCCGGCGCGTATCGAGCGTTAACTCAGGCGCGCAAAGCGCGGCCGCTCTTTTCAGGGGGCTTCGCACGCGGCGTGTTGTGGTCGAGAACCTCTTCGCGCCTAATAGACGTCACGAGCGCAGAGGGGGTTTTAGCGGATGACACCGCCGGATCTCGACCGGACGAACGCGTTGTTCCTCGATCTCGACGGCACGCTGCTGGAGATCGCCGAGACGCCGGAATCGGTCGTCGTTCCGCCCGGCCTGCCGCAATTGCTGGAAAGCCTGCGCTCGCAGTTGGGCGGCGCGGTCGCCATCGTGACCGGCCGCTCGATCGGCGTCGTCGACGACCTGCTCAATCCCTTCGTTGCCACCGCGGCCGGCGAGCATGGCGCGTCGCTGCGCTATCAGGACGGCAAGCTTGAGGAGATGCCCAAGGGCCTCGCCGTGCCCGAGGCGTGGCGCGAGGCCCTGGTTGCCGCGGCCGACCGCTGGCCCGGCGTGCTGGTCGAGCCCAAGCCGCACGGTGTCGCCATCCACTATCGTCTAGTGCCGGAGCGCGGCAACGATGTGTGGCGGCTGGTGCGGGCCCTGGTGCCGCAGGATCATCCGTGGTTCCGCCTGATCCCGGCGCGCGAAGCCGTCGAGATCGGGCCGCGCGCGGCCTCCAAGGGTCACGCCGTCGAGCAG
>JACPOQ010000065.1 GCA_016191435.1 Chloroflexota bacterium
CCAGCCCCACCACACGTTGTTGTTGCCGTTGCCGTACTGGGCCTTCGAGACCTTCGTCGAGATCGTGGTGTAGTTCTCGATCTTGGCGTTGAAGTTGTTGCCCAGCACCTTCTTCAACTGGTTCGTGATGAGGGCCGCGCCGCCGCTGTAGAGGCCTTCCCAGATGTCCGGGATGTCCACTGTGATGTCGCCGAGCGCGGGGCCGCCGGAGGCTTCCCACATCGCCTTCGCTTCCTTCTCCTCGGTCGCCCGGTCCTCCTTGTAGCCCTCGAAGGTGATCAGCTCCTTCTCGGTGATGCCGAACGCGGCCTGCGGCGGAGGGACGTTGCCCGAGAGCGCGGCCTGGCCCTGCAGCAGCGAGTTCACGACCGAACGGCGGTCGAACGCCTTGAAGATCGCGCCGATGCGGCGCGGGTCGTTCCACGGCGGCGTCTGCACCGAGTAGGTGCCGGCCTGCGGGTTGCCCGAGAATGCCTTCTGGACGTCGATCTTGCCCTTCAGGCGAGACGAGAGGTCATCGATGACCTTGACCGCGGTCGGGAGGAAGCGGTCCAGCTGGCGCTGCTCGAAGGCAGCCTGTTGCGCGGCCTGGTCGGTGAACAGCGGGAACCACTGGATGCCGTCGAAGTTAACCTGGGCATGGAACTTCTCGTGGCGGGCCCAGGTGGACTTGCCTTCAGCCGCCCATTCTTTCAACACGAAGGCGCCGGTACCGATGACCAGCTCCGCCCGGAGGTTCGCGTAGTCCTTCTCGAACTGCTTGATCGCCTCGGGCGCCTGCACCTTCGCGTACGAGGCGGCGAGCGTCGTCAGGAAGAACGGATCGGGCTTGCTGAACTTCACGGTGACCGTCTTGGGGTCCGTCACCGTCGCAGTGTCGACATTCAGGTAGGCCGTGGCACGGTAGAAGTTCGTATCGACAGTGCCGTCGAGCGTCTTGCTGTTCTTGTTCCGCATGATGAACTGGGCCATGTCGTCGGCGGTCGCGGCGCGGCCATTCACGGGCGGCTTGTTGTGCCAGAACTGGTTGTCACGGAGCGTCAGGACGAGCGTGTTCTTGTCGGGCTGCTCCCACTTGGACGCAAATCCGCCTTCGAGTTCGGCCGTCTGGAAGTTCTTCCACTGGAGGATGCCGAGGTTCGTAAGCCCCATTAGCCACGCGACGGGCGAGAAGCGGCTGCGGTCCACATCGAAGGTGTCCCAGGTGTTGTTGGCGCTGACGAGCCGAGCCGTCCCGCCCTTCTGCGCCTTGCCGGCCGCTGCCGATGGGCTCGCCGCCGCGCTGGCGGCGGGGCTGGCGGACGTCGTGCCGCCGGTCGCGGCCGTCGGCGAGGCGCTCTTGCTGTCGCCGCCGCCGCAGCCCACGAGGCCTAGTGTACTGGCACCGAAGAGTCTTTGACGGCATTGAGCGCGCTCTGCGCTCGACCGACCTTTGCGAGGATCTTCTCGACGGTCGCCGTCCACGTGTATGGGCGGGGGTCGGCGTTGCGCACAGCGAGGTAGGCTTGGATCGCGGCCGTCAACTCCCTGACGTGCTTGAAGACGCCCCGCCGGATCGCCTTGTCGGTGATCTCGGCGAAGAGTCGCTCGACGAGGTTGAGCCACGAGGCTGAGGTCGGCGTGAAGTGCAGATGGACGCGTGGATGGGCCGTTAGCCAGGCCCGCACATGGGCATGCTTGTGTGTGGCGTAGTTATCGACGATGACCTCCAGGTCGAGCCCCTTCGGCGTCTGCCGGTCGAGTTGCTTGAGGAAGACGAGGAACTCGTCGTGCCGGTGTTGGTCCATGCATTCGGCGATGACCTCGCCCGTCGCGACGTTCAGGGCGGCAAAGAGCGTCGTCGTGCCGTTGCGCTTGTAGTCGTGGGTCATGGTCCCCGCCCGCCCTTTCTTCATGGGCAGGCCCGGCTGCGTGCGGTCGAGCGCCTGAATCTGGCTCTTCTCGTCGACGCTGAAGACGACCGCCTTCTCCGGCGGATTGAGGTAGAGGCCGACGACATCCTGGAGCTTCTCGATGAACTGCGGGTCCGTCGATACCTTGAAGGTCTCCTGGCGATGGGGTTTGAGTCCGTGCGCACGCCAGATGCGGTGCACCTGCGTGTGACTCAATCCGACCACCGGCGCCAGCGTCCGGGTACTCCAGTGCGTCGCCCCGGCGGGTTTCTCGCGCGTCGTCCGCTCGACCACTTCAGCCACCTTCTCGGCCGTTATCTGCCGTGGACGACCCGGCCGGGGCGCGTCCTCCAGCACCGCCGCCAGCCCGCCAGCGGTGTAGCGCGCCTTCCAGAGCATGACCGTTGGCGTCGTCGTCCCCAGTTCGCGCGCGGACTCGCGCACGCCCTTGCCGGCGTCGCCCGCCAGCAGGATGTCTGCCCGCAGGCACACTTTGCGCGTCGTACCCGGCTTATGCCGCAACCGCTCCAACTGCGCGCGATCGTCGCTCGTCAGCCTGAATGGGATCGTTGGTGTCATCCATAGATCGTACTAGATACTACGGTTACAGTACACTAGAGAGGCAACCCCGACCCCTGCAGTCGCGGCTGTCCCCAGCACCTTGCGCCGCGAATAGCGGCGGCGTTGCCAGAAATTGTCTCCGTTTGCCATGGAAAAACTCCCCCCTTGATTCCGGGTGTGGACCCATCAAGACATACGTCCCTACGGGTGCCCTCGGATGCCCGGAGTATACGGACGACTCCTATGCTGTCAATGACACGCACCGGAGCTATCGGCGCGGCCGTTGTCAGCGACGAGTACCATAGACGAGCCATGGGCGAGGGACGATCCCGGTTCGGATCGTTAAGGTCGCTTGTCGAAGCCACCTGCGCCCGGGTCAAGATAGCTCGTCCGATCGAGGTGCTGCGGCCAGAACGGCGCCGGCGCGGCCGCGCGGTAGTAGAGCCATCGGAACAGCTCGCCTCGCTGCAGTACCCAGGGGATCGTGCCCGCGCCGCCGGCAGCCATCGCGGCACCCGCAAGCTCGCGCATCAGCGCCTTGCGCCGATCGGGCGCGAACTCCGCCGCGAGGCGCGACGCAGTCGCGCCGAGTGCGTCGCTGCCGCCGCCGTAGCTCTCCACGAGCGCGCGCGAAGGGTCCGGCTCGGCGAGCGGCGGTCCCCAGCCGAACCAGAACGCGGCCTTCCCGTTCCCGTAGGACCCGGACACGGCTTTCGCCGAGATCGTCGTGTACGTCTCCACGGCGGCGCGGAATTGCCCTCCGAGCACGGCATTGAGCCGTCCCGTCACCACGGAGCTCGCGCTGTACAGCGGGTCGAAGATACTCGGGAAGTCGATCGTCACCGCGCCCAGGGCCGGGCCACCGGCCGCGTCCCACCGCGCCTTCGCCGCGCGTGCATCGGCATCGGCATCCGCGCCAAACCCGGGAAACTGTGCCAGTTCCGCCCCCGCCAGTTCGAACGCGGGGAACGCCGGCCCGATGGCCCCCGCGGGAGCCGCCCGCCCGCCGAATAGCGACGTCGCAAGCCACGACCGGTTTAGCGCTCCGCTAAGCGCCCGGAGTAACTCGGGGTTGTTCCAGGGAGGGCCACCCACCGCGAGCGTCGAAAGCACCGGGCTGTCTTCGAAGCGCGCCAATTCCACCGCCTGGCCGCCCGGGTCCTGCCGCAATGCCGCAGCGTCGCGGCGGTCGCGGGTCAGGACTTCGTCGAACATGCGCGCCCGAAAGCCCGTCAGGCTGGCGGCCGTCGCGAACAGGCTCACACCGTCCAGCAGCGGCGGGGAGTGGCTGCGGGTGTTCGCCTTGAACGAATAGGCGCCGCTTGGGTCGGCCCCTTCGAACGTGAATGGGCCACTGCCGATGACCTCTTCGGGCCGCAGTTTCGCCCAGGTCCCCGCGAACGCCTCGACTGCTTCCGGCGCCTGGACCAGGGCGAATCGGCCGGCCAGGGTCACGGGGAGCAGCGGCTCTGGCCCGTCCGTCTCAAGCGTCACAATGCCCGGCTCGCTGGTGCTCACTGCCCGGATTCGCGCCCAATCCTGCGCCCGCTGAGCGCCGGGTAGTCTCGTCGATCTCGCGAGCGAGAGTACGCGCTGGATGTGCGCGACGACGTCGCCGGCTGTGACCGCGCGCCCGTTTACCGGCGCGCGGTCATGCCAGCGGGCAAGCGGGTCCACAGAGAAGACCCAGTGTGTGGCATCGGGTTGCTCCCACTTCGCCGCGAGGTCGCCCGCGATGGTCGCCGTTGCGAAATCGGACCACTGCAGCAGCCGCGAGTGCGTCCGGCCAAGCACCTCGACGGTCGAGACCTCGCCCGTGCGCGCGCTATCGAAGGTGTCGAAGGACAGGGCCGCCGCCGGCGAAATGCGGGCGACGCCCCCGCGCGGCGGCGATGGCGTTGGTGATTGCGCGGCCTGTGGCGATGCCGTTGCCGCCGTCCCCGTCCCGCTCGGGCGCTGCGACGCCACCCGCTCGCGCCCGCCGCACGCACTGGCGCCGGCGATTCCCGCGGCGGCCACACCGAGTCCGGCGAGGAATCGCCGCCGCGGAAGGCGGCGCGCTGCCGTCATGGCCGGCCACCTTTCGCGTTCGGCGCCCAATCCCGAGACGCCGGCGCAGGGGCGCCGCCGGGTCTGTGAGGACCCACTCCGCATGACTGGCGCCGTCCAGTTGGGCATGCGCGTTGAGCGCCGGGAACCGCCGTGCGATCGACCATAGGAGGACATCATGCCGTGCAACCACGCCACTGACACTGCGGGAAGCGGCTAATATTTCGTTTTGGTCAAGGTCGGCCTTCACGCTCCCGGTTTCCCGCTAGCCGGGTCCTCCGATCCAGAAGCAATGTTCGGGCTCCCCGGCAGCGGCCATACGTGGTACGCGCTACGCGCCAGGGTTAGCCGCCAGGCGCCGTTGCCGGCATTGATCGCCCCGCATGGGCTACGCGCGAGGCGGGGGCGAAGCTGAGCACCCGTCCCAGGGACAGCCCTGAGGGTGAAGCTGCGCTAGAGTGAAAGTACGGCCCACCGGGATCTCCGGTTCGGGCCTTGAGGTGTGTGTAGTGGCAGGCGAGCTCGCAGGCGTCATCCCGCCGATCGCCGAAACCGTGCGAGATGCCCTCGGCGGCGGCAAGGCCGCGCGTCTCGGGCTCCCCGAACCAGCCCGCGCTCCGGTGGCCGCCGCCATCGCCGCCTCCGCCCCGGGGCCGACGCTGGTGCTCGTTGCGACGCCCGCCCGCGCCGGCTCGCTCGCGGAGGAACTTGCACTGTTCGTCTCCGGCTTGGCGCTCGCGCGCCTCCCCGAGCGGGAGCGCCTCCCCTACGAGTTCACTCGCGACGACCCGGCCGTCGGCATTGACCGCGCCCGTGCACTATCAGCGCTTCGCGGCAGCGAGCCAGCGCTCGTGGTCGCTTCCTGGGCGGCCTTCACGGAATACTGCGCCGGCCCCGAGGTCGAAGCCGGGGGCATCGACCTGGCCGCCGGCGGCGTCATGGCGCCGGGCACGCTGATGGCCACGCTCGAGGGCGTCGGGTACGAGGTCACGCACATTGCGGAGCGTCCGGGCACCGTGTCCCGGCGCGGCGGCATCATCGACGTCTTCCCCGCTGCCGGCGACTCCTCCTACCGGCTGGAGTTCTTTGGCAACGACATCGAGAGCATCAGGCTGCTCGATATCGCCACCCAGCGCAGCGTCCGGCGGCTCGAAACGCTCCACCTCCCGCCCGCCTCCACCGGCACCCGCGAGGCCCGCGAAGCCGCCGCCGCCCTCCTGCGCGAGCTCACGGCCGACACCGATGCGGCCGAGGCGATCGTCGAGCAGCTCGAGCTGCTTGCCGGCGGTAGCCGTAGCGACTTCGAGGGTTTCTTCGAACCCCTTCTCTACCGCACCACAGCGCTCGACCACCTTGCCGCGAACGCGACGGTGATTCTCGATGACCCCGAGGAGGGCCGCACCGCGGCGCGCTCGCTGGTCGAGCACCAGCAGCGCACGCGCGAGGAGCTGGAGTCGCGCCTCCAGGTCCCGCAGGGTCTGCCCTCGCTGAACTGCGACCCCGACACCGTTGCCGCCGCCATCTTCGAGCGCCCGGGCGTCATTCACCTCCAGCGCTTTGGTAGCGAGGAGTTCGGCGCCCGCCGCCTCCCGATGAAAGCCGCGCCCAGCTTCGGCGGCAAGCTCCGGCCGCTCGTCCTCCAGGCGGCGCAGTGGGCGCGCGAAGGCAAGGCCGTCGTCGTCGCCTCGCAGCAGGCCCTGCGGCTCGCCGAGCTGATGGACGCCGAGGGCGTCCGGACAGACCTCCGGCGCGTCCTCAGCTCTGAGCCGGCCGCTGGCACGATCCTGCTGGTGCCCACGGCTGTCGGCGGCGGGCTCGTCCTGGATGAGCGGCTGGTGCTCATCACCGATGCCGAAATTTTCGGCTTTCGTAAGCGCCGCCGGCCGACCCGCACCCGCCAGGGTGTCCGCGACGACATCGTCTCTTCGCTCGAAGTCGGCGATTACCTCGTCCACGCCGACCACGGCATTGCCCGCTACGGGGGCCTCACCCGCCGCGTCGTCGAAGGCGTCGAACGCGAGTACCTGGAACTGCAGTACGCCGACGAAGACCGCCTCTACGTGCCCGCGGACCAGCTCGATGCGGTCACCCGCTACATCGGGCCCGCCGACAACCCGCCATCGTTGACGCGCCTCGGCTCGCAGGATTGGGCGCGCGCCAGGCGGCGCGTGAAGGCCGCCGTCCTCGAAATGGCGCAAGAGCTGCTGGAGCTCTACGCGCGCCGCGAGATGGCGCCCGGCCACGCCTTCGGCCCGGACGGACCCTGGCAGATGGAGATGGAGGCCGCCTTCCCCTTCGTCGAGACCGCGGATCAGCTCGAAGCGATCGCGGAAGTGAAGGAGGACATGGAGCGCGCCCGCCCGATGGACCGCCTGATCTGCGGCGATGTCGGCTACGGCAAGACCGAGGTCGCCGTGCGAGCGGCGTTCAAAGCAGTGTCCGATGGCCGCCAGGTCGCGGTCCTCGTCCCCACCACCGTGCTTGCCGAGCAGCACGGCGCCACCTTCCGCGAGCGCACCGCGGGCTTCCCCGTGCACGTGGAGGTGCTCTCCCGCTTCCGCAGCGAGGCCGAACAGCGCGCCATCGTCAAAGGCATCGCCACCGGCGATGTCGATATCGTCGTCGGTACCCACCGCGTCATCAGCAGCGACGTGAGCTTCAAGGATCTCGGGCTTGTCGTGATCGACGAGGAGCAGCGCTTCGGCGTGAGCCACAAGGAGCGCCTCAAACAGATGCGCGCCGAGGTGGACATGCTCACCCTCTCGGCCACGCCAATCCCCCGCACCCTGCAAATGTCGCTCGCCGGCATTCGCGACATGAGCACGATCATGTCGCCGCCGGAAGAACGGCTGCCCATTCGAACCTATGTGATGCAGTGGGACGACGAGATCATCCGCGAAGCCATCGACCGCGAAATCCAGCGCGGCGGCCAGGTCTACTTCGTCCACAACCGTGTGCAGAACATCGAA
This sequence comes from Chloroflexota bacterium, assembly GCA_016191435.1. Taxonomy (GTDB): domain Bacteria; phylum Chloroflexota; class Dehalococcoidia; order Tepidiformales; family Tepidiformaceae; genus Amarobacillus. The sequence goes on from JACPOQ010000065.1 coordinate 7,472, forward strand.
CGCATCGTTTCGCGGCTGCGCGAGCTCGTGCCCGAAGCAACCATCACCGTCGGCCATGGCCAGATGCCCGAGGAGCGGCTCGAACGCGTGATGATGGAGTTCGGCGCCGGCGACCACGACATCCTCGTCTGCACCACCATCATCGAAAGCGGGCTCGATATCCCGAACGCCAACACCATCATCATCAACAACGCCGACCGCTTCGGGCTGGCGCAGCTCTACCAGCTCCGCGGGCGCGTCGGGCGTGCCGCCAACCGCGCCTTCGCTTACCTCGTCTACGAGAAGGACCGCAGCATCAACGAGCACGCCCAGAAGCGCCTCGAAGCCGTCTTCGAAGCTTCGGAGCTCGGCGCCGGCTTCCAGATTGCGCTGCGTGACCTCGAAATCCGCGGCGCCGGCAACGTGCTTGGCGCCGAGCAGAGCGGGCACATCGGCGCCGTTGGCTTCGATATGTACTCGAAGCTGCTCTCCGAAGCGGTCAACGCGCTGAAGCAGGCCCGTCCCGGCGGCGACAAGCTGCCCGCGCCGCTGGCGCCGCCGCCATCGGTGGACCTGCCGCTGAGCGCGCACATCCCGGAGCAGTTCGTCGATGACATCCACGCCCGCCTTGCCCTCTACCAGCGCATCGCACAGATCGAGAGCGTCGAAGGCGTCGCCGCGATGCAGGCGGAACTCAAGGATCGATTCGGCGAAGTCCCACCCGTAGTCGAGAACCTGCTCTATGTCTCGCTGGTGAAGTCCATCGCGCGGCGCGCCAGGGTCGAGAGTATCAAGACCGATGAGCACATGTTCCACCTGCGCGTCCGCGGCGGGACGACCAATGCGCTGCGTGCGGCGGTCGATGCGACCGGCATCCCGGGCATCCTCATTGGGCCGCACCAGGTGCGGCTGGACCGTACGCAGGCCGCCGGCAACTGGCAGACGCTCCTCGTCCGGGTCCTCGGCGCGATGCTCGCGGCGGCGAAGTAGTGGTCAGGCCGCGGCCCGGCGCTTTGTGATGTCGATGCACGCCTCGCAGGCCGATTCCGGAATAACGCCGACTCGCATCAGCCAGGCAAATATCGTGCAGCCCATGCAGAAGCCCACGAACGCCTCCAGCGACGCTGCTACCAGGATTGCGCCCACCAGTGCGTAGGCCACCAGGTCGGCGCCGAAGCCGAACGCAGCCACCACCGCAAAGACGGACAGACTGGCGCCGATGCCCTGTGCAAAGCGCTTCGGCGTTCCCGGCACGGGGCGTTCGGCGATGCCAAGGCGCGGCACGACCACCCGCGTGACCAGCAGCGCAAGCGGGCTGACGCGTGGACCCGTAAGTACGCGCGCCACGAAGCCGAACGCCAGCAGCACAATCAGCCAGGGCTGCTGCGACACCAGGATCGCGGCGGTGAGCCCTACTACGCCGCCCGCCACCAGCCGGGCCGCGATTTCATTCACAGGGTTTGGAAAGCTAAAGAATGCCCTCATGCCGAACCCCTCCCCAATTGATGACTATTCCAGTCAACATTATCACCTCCAGGCCATCCCTCCGCAACGCGCGTTGCGGCGTCCTCTCCGGATGATTCGAGCCCGAGGATCGACTATCGTTCGGGCATGACCTTCGAGGAGATGTACAGGCTTGCCCTGAGCCGCAAGCAAGAGATGCCCGAGGGCTCTGCAACCGCCGCGCTCTTCGCGGGCGGCGCCCATGCCATCGGCAAGAAGCTCGTCGAGGAAGCGGCCGAAAGCTGGATGGCGGCACGCTTCGAAAGCCGCGACGCCCTCGCCGGAGAGCTCTCCCAGGTGCTCTACTATGTCGCCTGCATGATGGCCGAGAACGGTCTCGCGCTGGAAGATGTGTACGCAACGCTATGATTAAGGTCGCGCTTCCCAATAAGGGCGCACTCTTCGAGCCGACGCTGGACCTGCTCAGCTCCTGCGGCTACCGCGTTTCGAAAAACGCCTCCTCGCTCTCTTCCATCGACCGCGAAAACAACGTGGAGTTCTATTTCCTTCGCCCCGGCGATATCCCGGTTTACATCTCGAACGGCATCCTCGACCTCGGCATCACCGGCAAGGACTTCGTCGCGGAGAAGGCGTTGTCGCCCGCGCTGCTGGTGGACCTGACCTACGGCAGTTCGCGCCTCTGCGCCGCCGTGCCCGGCGATTCGCCTGTCCGCACGCTCGATGAAGTCTCGCGCCTGCGCATCGCGACCTCGTTCCCCTCAATCGTTTCCCAGTTCTTCGCCGGCCGTGCACTGGACCTGGTCATCCTCGAAGGCGCCGTCGAGATCTCCGTGCAGCTCGGGATCGCGGAAGCCGTGGTGGACGTGGTCGATACGGGTTCGACGCTCACGCAGGCTGGGCTGCGAGTGGTCGGCGAGCCCCTCTACCAGTCGAACGCCGCGCTCTACGCCCACGCGGGCCGCGAGCAGGCGGAGGAGGTCCGCATCCTCCGCAGCCGCGTTGAAGGCAAGCTCGTCGCCTACCAGTACATGATGGTGGAATACGACTGCCCGGCGGCCATCCTCGCCGCCGCCAGCCAGATAACCCCCGGGATCGAGTCGCCGACGGTGGCGCCCCTGCAGGCCGAAGGCTGGTACTCCGTGAAAGCGATGATCAGGAAGCGCGAGGCGAACCGTATCATGGATGACCTCTCGCGCATCGGCTGCAAAGGCATCCTGCTCACGAGCATTGAAAGTGCACGGATATGATTCATTTGGCGGTCCCGGCCGGGATTAAGTGCGTCCCATCCCTTCGCCTCTGCGCTGAAGGGCCGCGCTGATGCCGCCCATTACGCTGCACATGGTGCTCGCGCGCGACATCGCCCGGGGCATCAGCGACCAGTCGCTGCTGAAGGACCAGGGGCCCTACCTTCTCGGCGCCACCTCACCCGATATCCGCGTCATCACCCGCCAGGACCGCTTCAGCACGCACTTCTTCGACCTCAGCGGCCCGGACCACCAGGACTCCGTCGGTGGCTTCTTCTCCAAACACGCCCGTCTCCTCGAACCGGACCAGCTGAATTCCGCCACGCGCGCGTGGGTCTGCGGCTACATCGGCCACCTGGTGATGGACGAGCAGTACATCACCAACGTCTACCGCCGCTTCTTCGCTCAGCACGAAGCGCTCGGCGGGACCATGCGCGCGAACGTCATGGACCGCTTGCTCCAGTTCGACCTGGACCGCAGCTACGGCAACGACCCGGATCTGAAGCGCAGCCTCTGCGAGGCGCTCAGCTTCACGGTCGAGAACATCCACACCGGCTTCATCGAACACGCAACGCTCGATCGCTGGCGCCAGGTCTCCTACGACGTCGCCGCCCGGACGATGGACTGGGACCGGATGCGCGGCATGATCTCCAACCACCTCCGTTACAGCGGGCTCGAAGAGGGCGAGTCGCTCACCTCGTTCCTCGATTCGCTCCCCGAATTACTGGATGAGACAATCGGTCACATAACGAGCACGGAAGTCGCGGGCTTCGTGGAGCGGTCGAAAGCGGCCGCGATGCTCGCCGTAGAGAGGTACCTGGGATGCGGATAATCCGCAACGCCGAAGAAGGCCGGCTCGCGCTCCTCACCCGCCGCCCACTCGAAACCGACGAATTGCCCATGGAGATGCGCGAGACGATCTTCAAGGCCTTCGGGCAGGAGCTGGCCCCGGAGGAAGTCGTCCGTCGCGTCATCCGCGATGTCCGCGAAGACGGCGACAACGCCGTGCGGTTTTACAATTCGCGCTTCGATGGCGCCCAAACGACCGGCGATTCGCTCGCCGTCTCCAATGCCGAGATCCGTCAGGCCTACAACTCCGTCCCGGAGGAGGTGGTGGAGGCGCTGCGCTTCGCCGCTGGCCGCGTCCGCACCTACCACGAGCAGCAGTTGCGCGGCTCGCTTTTCAACTTCAACCAGGGCGGGCTCGGACAGGTCATGCGCGGCATCGAGCGCGTCGCCATCTACGCGCCCGGCGCGCGGGCGCCGCTGCCCAGCACCATCCTGATGTGCGCGATCCCCGCGCGCGTCGCGGGCGTCGAGCAAGTGGTCATTGCGAGCCCCGTGCTCCCGGATGGCACCGTGCCGCCGGTGAAGCTCGTCGCCGCCGATATCGCTGGCGCCGACACGGTCTACAAGTGCGGGGGCGCCCAGGGCATCGCCGCCCTCGCCTACGGCACCGAAAGCATCCAGCGCGTCGACAAGATCTGCGGCCCTGGCGGGCTCTTCGTCACCATCGCGAAGAAGCAGGTCTTCGGCGATGTCGGCATCGACGCCATCTACGGGCCGACCGAGACCGTCATCATCGCCGACGAGAGCGCGGACCCCGAGCTCGTTGCCGCGGACCTGCTCGCGCAAGCCGAGCACGACCCGCTCGCCAGCCCTATCCTTTTAACCCCGTCGCACTACCTCGCCGATGAGGTGGAGAAGTGCATCGTGCGCCAGATCAAGGGTATGGAGCGCGGCAAGATCGCCGCCGCCGCGTTCGAGAATCGTGGCGGCTGCATCCTTGTGAACGACATCGACCACGCCATCGAGCTCGCGAACTTCTACGCCCCGGAGCACCTCTGCCTCTGCGTCGAGCAGCCCATGGCCTACGCCGCGAAGGTGAAGAACGCCGGCGGCCTGTTCCTCGGCGAAGCCTCGCCGGAGGCCGTCGGCGACTACACGGCCGGTCCCAGTCACACGATGCCAACGGGCGGCAGCGCGCGCTGGAGCTCGCCGCTCACCGTGCACGATTTCCTCAAGACCACCAGCATCATCAACATCCCCGAGGACCTGACCGAGGAACTGGCGCGCATGGCCGGCGTCCTCGCGCGCGCCGAAGGGCTGACGGGCCACGCACACTCGGTCGAACGCCGCCTCCAGGGCCGCTGACATGCCCACCGACATCACGCGCTACCTGCGCCCCGATTTCGAGGACCTCGAACCGTACACCCCGGTCCAGCCGCTGGATGTCCTCGCCGCGGAGATAGGCATCCCCGAAAGCGACCTCGTGAAACTGGATGCGAACGAGAATCTCTATGGCCCGATCCCCGAAATCCGCGCCGCCATCGCCAACTCCGATTTCCACATCTACCCGGACCCGGGCCAGGCCGCGCTGCGCGGCGCGATCGCCGATTACGTGCAGGTGCTCCCGGACCAGGTCGTGTGCGGCAGCGGCGCCGATGACCTGATCGACATCCTCATCCGCCTCGTCGTGCCCGAAGCGATCGCTATCGCCACGCCAACCTTCGGCATGTACGACTTTCTTGCGCGCATCAGCCGCGCCCGGGTGGTGGAGGTGCCGCGCACCGCAGGCTTTGCGCCCGACGTTCCCGCACTCGGCCGCGCCATCGCCGACGGCGCCCGCATTCTCTTCCTTACCTCGCCGAACAACCCCACCGGCAACGGCCTTTCGCACGCGGAGGTCGAACAACTCTGCGCTCTCGGCGCGTTGGTCGCCGTCGATGAGGCTTACATCGAGTTCGGCGGCCTGAGCGCCGTCCCGCTCCTCGACCGCTTCCCGAATCTCGTCGTGATCCGCACGTTTAGCAAATGGGCCGCGCTCGCCGGCCTGCGGGTCGGCTACGCGGTCGCCCACCCGGAGCTCGCCCGGCGCATGATGGCGATCAAGCAGCCCTACAACGTCAGTGTCGCCGCCGATGTCGCCGCGCGCTCCGCGCTCCTCCACCGGGCGCGAATCCTCGAGACCGTCCGCTGCATCGTCGCGGAACGCGAGCGGATGTCCGCGCTCGTCGCGGACCTTGGCTGGCTCCGCCCGCTGCCATCGGAATCGAACTTCGTCCTGTTCGAAGTGCACGGCCGGTCCGCCCGCGCGGTCCGCCAGGCGCTGCGCAGCAAGGGCGTGCTCATCCGCTACTACGACCGCCCGGACCTCGCGAACTACATCCGGATCAGTGCCGGGCGTCCCGAGGACACCGACCGCCTGCTCGCCGCGCTGCGCGCCCTGGAGACGCTATGAACCACCGCATCGCCACGGTCACGCGCTCGACGGCCGAGACGCAGATCAGCATCCGTCTGGACCTCGATGGCACGGGCGAGTTCGTCACCGAGACGGGCATCGGCTTCTTCGACCACATGCTCAGTCACATCGCGAAGCACGGCGTCTTCGACCTCGAAGTGCGCGCTACCGGCGACCTGCATATCGACCAACACCATACCGTCGAGGACTGCGGCATCGCGCTGGGCGAAGCCTTCGCACAGGCACTCGGCGAAAAGGCCGGCATCGTCCGCGCCGGCTCCGCCTACATGCCGCTGGATGAGGCACTCGCCTTCGCTGCGGTGGACCTCAGCGGCCGGCCCTACGCCGCCCTCGACCTCAAGCTGCTTGGCCGCGAGATTGGCGGCTTCCCTCCGGACCTGCTGGACCACTTCATCGAGTCCTTCGCGTTCGCGCTCAAGGCCGCCGTGCACGTGCGCGTCCTCAGCGGCGCCAACGACCACCACAAGGCCGAGGCTGCCTTCAAGTCGCTGGCCCGCGCGCTCGACGCGGCGACGCGCATCGACCCCCGTCGCGCGGGCCAGGTGCCGAGCACCAAGGGCACGCTCTAAAAACGCCGGGGTCAGCACGAATCGTTCGAGGGCGTCCCTGCCGGCTGGGGATAGGAATGCGGCCGCGCCGCGCACTGCTGCGGCTGCGGGGCCAAGGGCGCCGGCGGCGCGGTGACGCCGATCGCCACCGGCGTCGCGTTCGGTGGCAGCGGAGTCTGTGCCGCCACCGGCTGGGGCGGGTAGCCGGCGTTGGTGAATCCCGAGAACGGCGCCGTCACGTATGCGGCGATCAGCGCGAACGCCATGCTCCCGGCGATGCCCCAGCGCACCACGGCCGCCGGCACGTGTGGGTGCATCGCTGGCGATTTCTGTGATAGGCGGTGACTGCTCACTCGCTCCAGAGTGCTCGGCGGCACCCCGGCGGTTCAAGCACCTCAGGGTAAAACCCGCGACACAAAAGCATATAGACGCTCGACGCGAATCCCCGGACCCGGACTATCCGGCGTATTCCCAGCCCAGCTCCCGCTCGATCAGCATCTCGCCGGGGCGCAGCACGTCGCCGTCGGTGACTGCCCCGATGACGATCGTATGGTCGCCCGCGGTGTGGAACGCCTGCGCATCGCAGGTGAACCACCCAAGCGATCGATCGAGCACGGGGCAGCCATTGTCGTGCACACCGTAGGCGATACCCGCGAGCTTATCGATGACCTGCGAGGCCATGTCTTCGGACCGCCCACGGATCTTGCGCGCCTCCGAGGGCATCACCACCGCACGCGCGATTTCCATGCCGTCCTTCTCGTGCAGCAGGTTCACGCTGAACACCATTGTCTGGCGGATGAAGCGGAGCGTCCGCGCGTCGTTTTCGATGGCGACGGCGACCAGCCGCGGCGTGAAGGACACCTGCATCACCCAGTCCGCCAGCATCGCGTTGAGTTCGCCGTCGCCGCTGCGCGACCCGATCACGTGGACACCGTAGGAGAGCTTGAGCATCGCCTGCTCCGGGCCGGGGATCTCCCTGGGGCTGCCCGGCAGCGGCGGGAGGTTGGGGTACGTCATGGGCCACTCCTTGTGTGTCTCATCCCATGGTGCCACCTGCCGCTCGCCCATGCAGTGAAGCGCCCTTACGCGGATTGGCTCGCCTGCGGCGCTCCCGCCGCTGCCGCCGTCTTTTCGTGGCGCACGGCCGGCCGTGCCCGCACGTTGAATCGATAACCGGCGAAGATGAGGACGATCCCCACGAACTCCGTCACGTACAGGACCTCGGTGTGGCCGAACCTCGTGAAGCTTCCGCCGATGCCTGGCAACAGGCCGCCCACGGCGATGAGCACGTTGCCCACAAAACGGTCATGTGTCGCCGCGGTGCGGTGGAACCTCCGCGCCGAATACGCCGCGCCCCCAACCAGCATCACGAACGCATAGGTGTTGATGAACGGGCTGAACGCACGCACCCACGCCCACTCGATGACTTTTCCCGACAATTTGTTGTCATCCGCTTTCGCTGCATCCACCGGCGTGAGGAGGACGAACACCGCCGCCACCACGATGACTGCCACCAGCACCGCCGCCAGCCGGTCTGCGGTGCGGCGCTTCAGCAGCAGGTATGCCGTCCCCTGGGCCAGCGGCGCCCCGCCGAGCAGCGCCCCGGAGATGTACCACGCCCGGAAGATCCCTTCGTTCCAGCCGAACAGCGCCGTGAAGCCCTCAACGAAAGTGCCCACGCCGAACAGCAGGATGCCGGCCGCCCACCAGAGCAGGTGTACGCCGCGCTCTTTCCGCCGGTACCGCCGGAACACCACCGCGGCGAACACCCCGGCGAGCACAGTGGTGAAAATCGGGATGTACAGCACGGCGTCGCCCATCTCGGCTCCTGTTCGTTTCGAGCATTGGCCCGCCTCCCGCGGCCCGGTTGCAGGCAGCAGAATACCATGCAATTCTGTACCCGGTTCGACGAAAACAGAGGCTGTTGATGGATTTGACAAGTTTGTTCCGGCGACGTACTCGTGCCATTTTCCTGGCCGCCGCAGCGTTGGCCGCCGTCTCGCTGGTGGCCTCGGCCTGCGGCGGCGACGACGACTCGACCGCCGCGAAGACCGCTACCACCGCCCCGACCACAGGTGCGCAGGTGTCCGGTACGTCGCAGTCCACCAGCGCCACCAGCTACCCGCTGAAGGTCAAGGATATGGCCGGCCGCGACGTCGAGATCAAGGCGAAGCCGAAGACCATCGTGGCGGTGAGCCCCACGGCCGTGGAGATGGTGTACGCCGCCGGTGGCGCCGTCGTTGGCCGCTCCAGCTCCGTGGATTTTCCCGCTGAGGCAAAGTCCGCCACCGACGTCGGCTCCGCCTACAAGCCCAGCGCCGAGAAGATCCTGCAGCTCAAACCCGACCTCATCGTCGGCGATTCGGTCATTATCCGCGCGATGCCGGACATCAAGACCGCGCTCGACGGCACCGGCGTGCCCGTCGTCTACGTCGGCGCCGAAAGCTACCAGGACGTCCTCACTGGGCTCGACCTGATGGGCAAAGTGCTCGATGGCGCGGCGAAGACGAACCAGGTGAAGGCCAACATCGAAAAGGCGAAGACCGAAGCAAAGGCCGCGCTAGGCGGGAAGTCCTACTCCGTCGTCGGCATCACCGCCGACCAGAACCAGCAGCTTTACGCCGGTAAGGAGAATAGCTACGTCGGCGACATCATGAAGCAGCTCGGGCTGGCGAACCCGGCGAAGGACATGCCGGATTCGCCCCAGGTCCCGGGCTACAGCGTGCTGCCGCCCGAGAAGCTGCTGCAACTGAATCCGGACTATATCTTCGCGATTACCCCCGACCCGCGTGCGCCTGCCCTCGGCCCCACGCTGGCGAAAATCCCGGCCTTCAAGGACCTCAAGGCGATCACGGCCAACCGCGTGATCGATGCGAACGTGGAGCTCTTCCTGCTCGCGCCCGGCCCGCGTATCGCCGACGCGTTTAAGGCCGTCGCGGCTGCCTTCGCGGCGCCCGCCAGTGGCGCTACGCCGGCGGCGTCGGCCACCACCAGCCGCTAAGACGATTGCGCTAGCATGAGTGGGATGGCCCTCCCGACCACCGCCGCCCGTCTCCCGCGCCGCACGGTCACGGGGCCGGGCCGGCCCGTCGCGGTCATTTCCGTGAGTGTCGCGGTGCTCGCCGCGCTGGGCTTCTTCTCGCTCATGTATGGCGCCGTAAACCTGTCCCCCGCGGAGACGTGGCGTGGTCTCACTTCCAGCTCCGATGTCTTCACCCGCAATGTTGTTTGGGAGATCCGCTATCCGCGCGTCGTCGATGGCATGCTCGTCGGAGTCGCGCTCGCCGTGAGCGGCACGCTTCTCCAGGGCGTCACCCGCAACCCGCTGGCCGATCCAACGATCCTCGGCGTGACCGCCGCCGCCGCCCTCGCCAGCTCTATTCTCCTCGTCATCGACCCGAACGTCGCCCAGTGGGCGGTGGTGATCGCGTCAGTCGTGGGCGGCCTTGTTGGCGCCGGGATCCTGTTTGTCATCGCCTGGCGCGGCGCCGTCTCGCCGGTGCGCCTCGCGCTCGCGGGCATCGCCCTGTCGGCGCTGTTCGGCGCGATCATCGTCGGACTCGTTTCCACATCCAGCGCATTCCTGCAGACCAACCTCGGCTTCCTCGCCGGCGGCCTCTATTCCGCGAACTGGGCGAAGCTCCAGGCGACTCTTCCGTACCTCGGCTTCGGCGTCCTCGCGGCGTGGGCTTATTCCGGCCACCTGAACGCTCTCGCGCTCGGCGACGACATCGCCGCCGGTCTCGGCGTCCTCACCGACCGCACGCGCCTCGCGGTGCTCGGCATCTGCGGCGTGCTGACCGGCGCGGCCGTCGCACTGGCCGGCATCGTCGGCTTCGTTGGACTGGTTTCGCCGCACCTCGCCCGCGTCTCGGTGGGACAGGACAACCGCCTGCTGATCCCGGTCGCCGCACTGTACGGCGCCATTCTCGTGACTACCGCCGACCTGGTCGCCCGGCTCATCGTGCGCCCCAGCGAGGTGCCGATGGGCATCTTCACCGGCATCGTCGGCGCGCCCTTTCTCCTCTACCTTGTGAGGTTCAAGTCATGAGACTCAGCGTCGAGGGTCTCACGCTGTGCTATGGAGACCGCGTGGTCGTCGACGCCATTTCCTGCGACATCCACGAAGGCGAAATGGTCGCCATCGTCGGGCCGAACGGCAGCGGCAAGAGCACGCTCCTGCGCGGCATGTCCCGCCTTCACCGCCCCACCGCCGGCCGCGTACTGCTCGGCGGCCGCGACATCCACGGCATGGGCGCCCGCGAAGTGGCCCGTTCGCTCGCCATCCTGCCGCAGTCGCCGGACGCCGGCCTCGACCTCACCGTGCGTGAGTTGGTGTGGCGCGGGCGTTACCCCCACCAGGGCATCCTCCAGCGCGCCTCACGGGGCGATTTCGAAGCCGTCGAATTCGCGCTCGCCGCCGCCGACCTCCACGAGCTCGCGCCGCGGACTGTCGGTAGCCTCTCGGGCGGAGAGCGCCAGCGGGCGTGGATCGCGCTCGCGCTCGCGCAGCAGCCCCGCGTCCTCCTCCTCGACGAACCGACCAGCTTCCTCGATGTCCAGCACCAGATCGAAGTCATGCACCTGCTCCGGCGCCTCAACCACGAAGGCATGACCGTCGTCGCGGTGCTCCACGACCTCGTACTCGCCGGCCGCTTCGCCGACCGCGTGATGGCTATTTCGCACGGGCGCATCGCGTTTGATGGCCGCCCGCAGGATGTGCTCGAACCGCATGGGCTCGAACGTGTGTTCAGCGTCCCGATGATGGTCCTCACGGACCCCGAGAGCGGCCTCCCCATCCCCCTGCCGCGCCCGGACCCGTTGCTCTGCCCCGTCGCGCACGATGCGGATGGGGGCGTGCGCCGCCCGGCCTAGCTACCTCCCGGCGGCGGCCCGCAGCCGCCCGATGAGCACGCGGTAGTCGTCCACGTCCTCGCGTCCAAACCGGAAGATGCGCGACGGCCGGATCCCTTCTCCCCGGATGAACACCGCCAGTGCCGCTACGATCGCCGTCCCGTAGGCGATGCTGCTCGCGAGCGCGGCCCCGTTGACCCCCATGCGCGGGATCAGCACCACCGCGAGCGACAGGTCGATCACCAGGCCCATCCCCGCGACCAGCGCGGAAACCCAGGGCAAACCTCGCTGGTACGTGTAAAACCCCGAGTAAGATTGCGCGAGCCCATACAGGAGCACGCCCGGCAGCAAGATGCGCAGCGCCGCCGGCATGCCCGCGTACTTACCGAACAGGACAGTCCCGAGCACCCCCGCCAACGCGAACAACACGAGGCAGATGAACCCCAGCAACAGCACCGTATGGCGCATGACGCGAGTCGTCAGCTCGGCTGCTTCCTTGCGCCCCAGCGAGCCCACGCGCGCATACGTCGCCAGCGCCAGCGAACCGCTGACCTGCCACACTGACTCCGCCAGGTACACCGCGATCCCATACGTCCCGACCGCCGCCTCGCTTTCGAAGTGCCGCACGAGAAACACGTCCGCCCGGTAATTCAGGTACGACACGCCGCTGGAGAGCCCCGCCAGCAGCGAGAAGCGGAGGACGAGCGCGGCGAGGTTGCGGTCCAATGCCAGGTGGCCGCCTGCGTCCTTGCGGGCGAGTATCGCCAGCGCCGCGACCGCCACCCACTGCCCGCCGGCGTACGCGGCCATCGTCGTTGTCGGCGTGCGCTGCTCCACGAGCACGAACGAGAGGCTGATGGCGGCGAGCGCGCATAGCGGCGGCATCACCAGCGCAAGGTTGTAACGAATCATCGAACCGTGCCCGAGGAAGACCCCGGCCGACACCCCGCTGATGATCACCGCCGCCATGCTCGCGCCCACGGCGGTCGACAGATCCGCGGGGTCCCCGGTGAGCAGCCGCGTCCCGGCGATCCCGGCCAGCACGGCCAGCACACCGAGCGCCACGCCGAGGATGCCCCCGCTGCCAAAGGCGGCCGCCGCGGTGCGGCGCTGGTTCGCGATCTGGTAGGCGATCGCGGCCGTGATCCCCCCGGTCATCGCCGTCACGATTCCCACGGCCGTCAGCCCGAGGAACAGCTCGCCGTAATCGGACTTGCTCAGGACCTGGCTGGTCAGCAACACCGTGGCCAGCGCGACCACCAGGTTCAGGCCACGGAATGCGAAGGCAACGATGCCGCCATAGGCGATGGACATGTGCGAGCTATGCTAGCCGCGGCGCCCGGCACGCGCCCTTCCAGGCATTCCTCGCCGCCTTAACCAGGCGTGAACCGCTTCCCGAAGGCCAGGGTGTGACTTATATTATTGCATAAAAGGAGTAGGCGAGTGGACAATTGAGGCTGGCGGGCGAAGGAGTCACGGGTTGAGGAGCGACGAATTGGAGCGAGCGTGGGAGCACGGCTTCGCGGACGTTGCTGGGGCAATGG
>JACPOQ010000055.1 GCA_016191435.1 Chloroflexota bacterium
AGCCGGCCGACCGCTCGGCGCTTGCTCTCTGCCGATATCACTACAGGTCGTTTCATCAGTTCCTCTCCTGTTGAGAAACTGTCCGCCTTTTACCTGTCTCACTTTCGGGGTGCACTCCACCACGCTCCCTGCCGGAAATACCGGGAATGCCGGAAAGTACCCCGAGTCGCTAGCAGTGCATGCTCAGAGACCAAGCGCCGACAGGTCCGGTGCGCGCCGATGGAAGTCGGTGGCGTCCTGGAACGCCTTGCCCAGCCGCAGCACGTCGCGTTCGGCGAACGGCTTGCCGACGATCTGCACGCCGATCGGCAGGCCGCCGGACTGGCCAGCCGGCATGGCGAGGCCGCACAGCCCGAGGTAGTTCGCCGGCCGGGTCAGGAAGCCGGGAATCGGCGAGGTCTCGTCGACCTCGGCCACGGGGATTGCGGGGATCGCCATGGTCGGCAGCAGGAGCGCGTCGTAGGCGGCGAACCAGGTGTTGAAGAAACGCCGCCGCTCTTCGAGCACCCGTATCTCCTCGGGATAGGAGCCCGGCGCGAACATCTTGGCGGCCTGGGCGCGGGCGCGCACGCCGGGGCCGATGGCCTTGTCCATGTCCTCGATGTAGTCGCGGTGGAGCGCATAGGCCTCCGACGCGATGATCGTGCCGGCCGGCCGCGACAGGTCGAAGTACCAGTCGGGCAGGCGCACCGCTTCGACAGTGGCGCCGAGGCTCTCGAACGTACGGCCGGCCGACTGCCAGGCTTTGGTCACGTCGGCATGCATGAAGCCGGGAAGCTGCTTGGTGTCTGGCATCGCAATGCGCATGCCTTCGATCGAGCCGGGCTTGGTCGCGGCGGTGAAGTCTTCGAGGGGCTGGCCGAAGGTCGTCGGATCGCGCGCGTCGGGCGCGGCCAGCGCATTGAGGAGGAGGGCGCAGTCCTCGACGCTGCGCGCCATCGGGCCGATCGAATCGAGCGTCCAGCTCAAGAGCATGGTGCCCGACAGGCCGATGCGGCCGAACGTGACCTTCAGGCCGACCAGCCCGTTGAACGCCGAGGGGATGCGCACCGAACCGCCGGTGTCGCTGCCGATGCCGGCGGGCGTCAGCCGCGCGGCGACGGCCACACCGGTGCCGCTCGACGAGCCGCCGGGCGTGCGATGCGTCGCGAGGTCCCACGGGTTCCACGGCGCACCCATCAGCGGGTTGGTGCCCCAGCCGCCGAACGCGAACTCGACCATGTGCAGCTTGCCGAGCGGCACCATGCCGGCGGCGGTCAGCCGCTCGACCGTGTTGGAGGTCTCGGTGGCGACGCGCTTCTCGAACATCTTGGAGCCGCCGGTGCCGATGCGGCCGGCGATGTCGCAC
>JACPOQ010000056.1 GCA_016191435.1 Chloroflexota bacterium
CGTGTCGGCGTGGACTCGGGCGGAACATTCACGGACATCTGTCTGTTCGACGAGCAGGAGGGCAAGGTCGAGACGTGGAAGGTGCCGTCGACGCCCGACGATCCGTCGCGCGGCATCGCGCAAGGCGTGGAGGAGGGCATGCGCCGTGTGGCGCCCGAGGCCGGCGACAAGCCTGCGTCACCCATCGTCTACTTCGGCCACGGCACCACGGTCGCGACCAACGCGCTGATCCAGCATCGCGGCGTGAAGACGGGGCTCGTGACGACCGATGGGTTCCGCGACCTGCTCGAGATCGGCCGCCAGAAGCGGCCCGATCTCTACGACATCCAGGCCGACAAGCCGCTCACCCTGGTGCCGCGCGACCTGCGCCTGGAAGTGCCCGAGCGCCTGCGCCACACCGGCGAGGTCGACGTACCGCTGGATGAGGACAAGATGCGCGCCGCTGCTCGTGCCTTGAAGGCAGCGGGCGTGAAGGCGGTCGCGGTGTCCTTCCTCTACGGTTTCATCCGTCCCGATCACGAGAAGCGTGCGGTAAAAATCCTGCGCGAGGAGATGCCCGACGCCTTCATCTCGGCCGGCCACGAGATCGCGCCGGAGTTCCGCGAGTACGAGCGGCTGTCGACGGTGGTGCTGAACGCCTATCTCGGGCCGGTGATGGAGAACTACATCCGGCGTCTCAGCCCGCGGCTGGAAGCGCTCGGCATGACGGCCACGCCGCATCTCACGCAGTCCAACGGCGGCGTCATCGGCTTTGCCACGGCGGCCGAGATGCCGGTGCGCACCGTGCTCTCCGGCCCCTCGACCGGCGTGGTCGGCGCCCAGGCGATCGGCCGCCTCGCAGGTTTCGAGGACCTTATAACCTTCGACATGGGCGGCACCTCGACCGACGTGGCGTTGCTGCAGGGCGGCCGCTGCCGGCTCGCCGCCGAGGCCACGGTGCACGGCTATCCCATCACAGCGCCAATGCTCGACATCCACACGGTCGGCGCAGGCGGCGGCTCGATCGCCTACATCGACAGCGGCGGCCTTTTGAAGGTGGGGCCGCGCTCGGCCGGCGCCGATCCCGGTCCCGCCTGCTACGACAAGGGCAATCCGGAGCCCGCCGTCACCGACGCCAATGTCGTGCTGCAGACGTTGAACCCGAAACACCTGCTGGGCGGGCGCATGAAGATCCGCCGCGACTTGGCGGAGCAGGCGATCGCGCGGCTGGCCGGGCAACTCGGCCTTGGCGTGCCGCAGACGGCGCAGGGCATCCTGTCGGTCGTCACCGCCAACATGGCGCGCGCCATCCGCGTCATCTCCGTGCAGCGCGGCCACGATCCACGCGACTACACGCTGATGGCGTTCGGCGGCGCGGGACCGCTGCATGCCGCGCGCCTGGCCAGGGAGCTCGAGATCGGCCGCGTGCTGGTGCCGGCCAATCCCGGCATCCTCTGCGCCATGGGCCTGCTGCTGACCGACCTGCGCGCCGACTTTGCGCACACGCGCCTGATGCCCGCGACCGAGGCCTCGGCGGCCGCCGTCGCCGAGGGGTTCGTGGCGCTGGCAGAGCGTGCCGAGCGCTGGTTCGCGCATGAAGGCATCGCGTCCGCCGACCGGCGCATCGCCCGCACCGTCGACATGCGCTACCACGGCCAGAACTACGAGCTGAGCGTCGCGGCGCCCGAAGGGCCGATCTCCCAGGCGACCCTGCAGGCGCTGGCGGCGGGCTTCGCCGACGTGCACCGCCAGCGCTACGGTTTTGTCGCCGACGGCGATCCGGTGCAGATCGTCACCCTGCGCGTCGAGGCGACGGGCGCGGTGCGCAAGGCCGAGCTTGTGGCACATCCCGAAGCCGGACCTGACGCCGCTGGCGCTATCATGCAGCGCCGTCCGGTGTGGTTGGCGGAGACGGGTGATTTCGCCAATTGCCCGATCTATGCCCGCGAAGAGTTGCGTCCGGGCAATCGTTTCGCCGGCCCCGCAATCGTCGAGCAGATGGACGCCACGACGCTCGTGCCGCCTGGCTGGTCGGCGCGGGTCGATTCGTATCTCAACCTCATCCTCGAGGCATCGACATGAGAAGTGACCTTCCTCCCCACGCTCCGCGTTTGGAGGTGCCCGCGCAGCGGGCGGAGGGGTCATAGGCCCCAACGAGTCTGCTGCCGATGACCCCTCCGTCGCCGTATGACGGCGACACCTCCCCACGCGGAGCGTGGGGAGGCAATCGATGACCAAGCTCGATCCCATCACCGTCGAAGTCATCGGCGCGGCCATGGCGTCGATCGTCGAGGAGACCGGCGAGACGCTGATCCGCGCCTCGCATTCGACCAACATCAAGGAGCGGCGCGACTGCTCGACGGCATTGTTCAACGCTGCCGGCGAGACGCTGTGCCAGGCCGAGCACATCCCGATCCACCTCGGCAGCTTCTTGGACCTCATCAAGCACATCATGCGGCGCTACCCGACCCAGGACATAAGGCCGGGCGATGCCTTCATCGGCAACGACGCCTACGAGGGCGGCGGCACGCACCTGCCCGACATCGTCGTCGCCGAGCCGATCTTCGTCGACGGCCATATGGTCGCCTGGACGGTGAACCTCGCCCACCATGCCGACTTCGTCGATCGCGGCCACGCCCATATCTACCAGGAGGGCCTGCGCATCCCGCCGGTCCGGCTCTATCGCGGCGGCGAGCTGCAGAAGGACGTGCAGGACCTGATCCTGCTGAACTGCCAGGTGCCCAGCGAGCGGCAGTCCGACCTGCGCGCCCAGATGGCCGCCAACCGCGTCGGCGTGCAGCGCTTCCAGGCGCTGGCAACCAAGTACGGCATCGACACGGTGCTGAGCGCCGGCGCTGCGCTGATGGACTATGCCGAGCGCAAGATGCGTGCGGCCATCGCCGCCATGCCCGACGGCACCTGGCGCTTCGAGGACGTGTTCGACAACGAGGAGGTGGCGGGCCTCCTGCCGATATCGGTCGAGGTGACGGTGAAGGGCGAGGAGATGGCGCTCGCCTTCGACGCGCCCGAGCAGATGCGCGCCGGCTTCAACATGACCTACACGGCACTGCTCGCCACGACCTACTACATCGTGAAGTCGGTGCTCGATCCCGCCATCCCGCCCAACGCCGGCCTGGCGCGGCCGCTGAAAATCACCGCGCCGGAGGGCAGCATCCTGAATTGCCTGGCGCCTGCCGCGGTCAACGGCCGCCTGCAGACCTGCCAGCGCGTGTCGGACATGATTTTAGGCGCGCTGGCCCAGGCGGTGCCCGAGCAGGTGATGGCCTGTTCGAACTCGGCCTGTGTCGTTGCCTACTTCATCGGCAAGCGTCCCACCGACGGCTCGACCTGGGTCTATCTCGAGACGATCGGCGGCGGCAGCGGCGCGCGCGCCCACAAGGACGGGCTGGACGGCGTGCATGTCCACACCACCAACACCTCGAACCTGCCGGTCGAAGCGCTGGAGATCGAGTATCCGCTGCTGCTCACACGCTATGAATTGGTCGAGGATTCCGGCGGCGTCGGTCGCTATCGCGGCGGCATGGGGCTGCGCCGCGTCTACCAGGCGACCCACGACTGCCGCGTGCGCGTCGACATCACCCGCCAGCGCTCGCAAAGCTGGGGCCTGTTCGGTGGCGGTCCCGGCGCGCACGGCAAGGTCGAGCCCGGGCCAGGCGTCGTGTTCGAGGGCGATTCAGCCGTACTGAAGACGGGCCAATGGTTTGCCGTGGTGACGCCGGGGGCAGGAGGCTTCGGCCCGCCGCAACAGCGCGATCCCGCGGCCGCGGCGCGTGATCTGAAGGAGGGTGCGATCAGCCGGGCGACGGCGCGCGACATCTACGGGCTTTCCCGCTAGGCTGCGCCCGCTATAAGAAATCGGGCGTGGTTTGTACGCGTGCACAAGCGTTCCTTTCTGGGAGGGCTGAGCTCATGCCAATCAACAAGCTGTCGCGTCGCGGAGTAGTAGCCGGAGGCGTTGCCGCCGGTCTTGTAGGCGCACCGTTCGTGCACAGTGCCAATGCTGCCGGAACCATCACCATCGGCCTGTGGGATCACTGGGTCCCCGGCGCCAACGATGTGCAGACGGCGATCATCAAGGAATGGGGCGACAAGGAAAAAGTCGACGTCAAGGTCGACTACATCACCAGCCAGGGCAACAAGCTGCTGTTGACGCTGTCCGCCGAGCACCAGGCCAAGTCCGGCCACGACATCATGGATTTCACCAACTGGGAAGCAGCGCAGATGAACTCTGGGCTGGAGTCGGTCGACGACGTGGTCAAGCGCGTGGTCGCCACCAACGGCCCGATCGATCCCGCGGTGGAGTATCTCGGCAAGTTCGAAGGCCGCTGGCTCGGCGTGCCGATGACCCGCGGCACCCTGCTGCTCGGCTGCTGCACGCGCTTCGACATGATGAAGGAGCATGGCGGCGTCGACGTGCAGGCGCTCTATCCCGCCGGCAAGCCGCCAAACGACGCGAGCTGGACGTGGGACGCCTTCCTGGCGGCGGCCGAGAAGTGCCAGAAGGCGGGCGTCGGCTTCGGCC
>JACPOQ010000021.1 GCA_016191435.1 Chloroflexota bacterium
ACCAAGAAGGCGTTCCACTGCGGCATCTGCGCGCGCGAGGGGCGCGCCCTGCTCGTGGAGGCCGTGGGCGTCGAGGACGAGGAGCGCACGGCCCGTCTCGAGGAGCGCGGGCTCGCGTACTGGCAGCTGGTCGAGCGCTTCGGCCAGGACGCTCCGCTCGGCGAGAGCGTCGCGGCGCTCTACACGCCGCGCAACCTCAGCGCGCTCATGGCCACGCTGCGCGCGGTCGAGACCGCGCTCCACGGCGATCCCGCGCGCGACGTGATGAAGCTCTGCCTGCTCGAGGTCATCGTGTCCGGCAGCCGGCTCAATGCCGTGGCCGGGCAGGGCGCCGCGCTGCGGATCGAGAAGGGCCGGGCCAAGCGCGGTCACGCGTCGCAGGTGCGCGAGATCAACGTGTGGGTCGAATACGAGCGCACCGTGCGTGAGCTCGCGGGCTGGCTCGCCACCCACCGCGATGCGCGTGCGTCACGCGCACCCTTCGTCGACCTCGACCCGGGCGCCGCCGACCTGGTGCTCGCGCAGGCCTCGCCCGATGACGCGCTCGGCGGCTGGTCCCACGTCGCCGCGGTGCTCCTCGGGATCGACCGCACCGGCGCGGCGGAGACGCTCGACGGCCGGATCCCCGCGCGCGAACGCACGCTGCGCCTGACGCGGCAGGCGCTCCTCGACGCGCACCGCCACGCGCGCGAGGACGCGCGGGCGGTGATCTACGTCCCGCACGCCGACCTCGCGGCGATCGCCGCGGTCGCGCTCGCGGGCGCCGGCGCGGGCTGGCAGCCGCGCGCCATCCTCTACCAGCCGGACGCGCTCGGCGGCACCAGCGGCGCGGCCGCGGTGGTCGAGCTCGAGCGTGACGCTGTCCTGCTGCGCGACCAGCCACCGGCGTCGGCCATGGCCATCGAGCAGACCATCCGTGCCGCGGTGCGCGACGTGATCGTCGCGCGCGGCGGGCCGGTCGAGCCGGAGCGCGCCGGTGCCGCGGCCCTCGAGGCGCTCGCGGCGAAGGGCATGCTCGGGCCGCTGGCCCTCACGCGCAGCAACGGGGTCTCGGAGCTCGAGGCGTTCATGGACCACTTCCGCTCCGCCCTCGCCGACGGCGGCCGCGACGGGATCGTCCGGGTGGGCGAGACGGTGCAACGCTATGACCTCGAGGTCGTGGGCGATCGCGCGCCGCTCGACGACCGCGTCGAGTGGGCGGTGTGGGGCCTCCTCTCGTCGTCGCGGGAGATCGACACGCGCAGCGTGCTCAAGCGCGTCTACGCGCTGTTCCATGGCCAGGAGACGCCGGATCGCGAGCTCGTCGAGCGCTGCCTCGCCTCGTACGGGGCGCAACGCGATGACGGCATGTGGGCGATCCGCGACGCCGACGCGCTCGTTCAGCGCCAGGCCGAGCAGACGCGTCTCGCCGCGCGCCTCGTCGACTGCGGCCACCGCCTGGGCTTCATGGCGCACGTCGGCCGCGACCTCCAGCGGCGACCGCTGCCGGAGCCCCTCGGGAGCAACGGGCAGACGCTTCTCGACATGCTCACGGAGGAGGAGCGCGAGGCGCACCTCGGCCGCCACGTCCGCGGGTCCGCCGAGGCGCTGCGGTTCGTCGACGTCGTCTGGTACGGGAAGGGGAAGATGGTCTTCCTGTGGCACATCGACTGGACGGCGCGCCTGCACCGGCCGATCGTTGACATCGGCGAGGCCATCACCGACGACGAGAACGCGTTCCGCTTCGTCGCTGTCCCCGAGGAGCGCAAGGGTCTCGTCGTGCTCAAGCTGTCCCGCGCGCCCGCGCTGGCCGAGGTGGCGCGCAGCCGCGGCTGGCGGTTCGTGAAGTGGGCGCCCCTGCGCTCCTTCGCGTCGGACGCGTCGATGAAGCTGAGCGATCTCGAGCAGGTGCTCGGCCTCGAACCTGCTGTGGAACGATCTGCGCACCAGCTAGTGTTCAAGTGGTAGAAGAGGTCTCGAGCGAGACTCCGGCTTTGCCGGGCCGAGCGAGTCCACAAGAGCGGAGCGAAGAGCCGCGACCGACGGCTCGAAACGTAAGGAGCGATACATATGGGAAAGCCCGTCCCGGTCTCGGATGCGACCTTCGAGCAGGAGGTCCTCAAGTCCACCACACCCGTCCTCGTCGACTTCTGGGCGGCGTGGTGCGGGCCGTGTCGCATGATCGCCCCGGTCCTCGAGGAGATCGCCTCTGAGAAGGGCGACCAGATCAAGATCGCCAAGCTCGACGTCGACGCCAACCCCGTCTCCGCGGGCCGCTTCGGAGTGCGCGCGATCCCGACCATGATCTACTTCAAGGACGGCAAGGAGGCGCAGCGTCTCGTCGGCTATCAGCCGAAGGAGAAGCTCCTCCAGCAGCTCGGCTTCCACACGCACGCGGCCTGACCCGGCTCGTCCTTCACGACGCGGCCCTCGCGGACGGCACCTCGCCGTCGCTGCGGACCGCCGTCAGCCTGGCCGTCGAGAACGGTCACATCGACTGGATCGGTCCCGCTGACAGCGCGGACCTGACCGGCGCCGACGTCATCGACGCTGGCGGCGCGACGATCGTCCCCGCGCTCGTCGACTGCCACAGCCATCTCACGATGCAGGGCGGCAGCCACTGGATCGCCCGCGGCAACGACCCGCCCGACGTGCTCCGCCAGGTCGCGCGCGACAACGCGCGACGACTCGTGCAGGCCGGCGTGCTGTGGGCGCGCGACGTGGGCGCCCCGATGGCTGGCGGCGTCCCCCTCTCGATCGCCGTGCGCGAGGAGATGCGGGGCCGCACCGGCTCGCCCTACATCCGCGTCGCCGGGACCTGGATCGGAACAACGGGCTACCCCGACCTGTGGGTGACCACCGGCGGCGCCGGCCTCGCGAAAGCCGCGCTCGCGCAGCTGGACCTCGGGACGGACCTCGTCAAGATCTACATGGACGCGCCGGGCGGGTCGCGCGAAGCACCCTTCTCCGCCGACGACCTGCGCGCCGCGGTGACCGCGGTGCACGCGCGAGGCGCTCGCGTCGCGGCGCACGCCACGTACTTCGACGGAGCGCGCGCCTGCGCCGAGGCTGCTGTCGACTCCATCGAGCACGGCATGGAGCTCGATGACGGCATCGCCCGGACCATGGCCGCCAACGGCGTGACCCTCGTCTCGACGCTCTCGGTGTTCTCCTCGTGGGAGACGTTCGCCCGGACGACCACCCTCGACCGCTTCACGACGGACGAGGGGCGAGCACGCGTCGCGAAGCGAAAGGAAGGCGCGTACGCGTCGATCGCCGCGGCGAAGCGCGCGGGCGTGCGCATCGCGACCGGCTCCGACTTCGGGGGCGGCTCGGTACGCGCCGGCCACTTGGCGTGGGAAACGGAGCTGCTGGTGGCTGCGGGCCTCGAGCCGCACGAGGCGCTGGCCGCGGCGACGCGGGTGGGTGGCGACCTCTACGGCGTGAAGCACGCCGGGACGCTCGAGGTCGGCGCGCCCGCCGACCTGGTCCTCGTCCACGGCGATCCGCTCTCCGAACGGCGATCCGCTCTCCGACCCGCGCGCGCTCTGGCGGGTGTGGGCGGTCTACCAGCGCGGCGAGCGCGTCGCCTGAACTTGGAGAGCTTGACGCCCTTTGGTGCTTCCGCTATCGGACTGGCTGGAGCGTCTGAGAGTTCTCCGTCACTAGCGTTCGTAGGCCACGCTCCGCACGCCGCGCCGCTTGGCACAACGCCTCGACGTTCGACGAAATGCGATCGCGATCTCTGAGAATCGCATCGGGGATCGTGAGCTGCTCAATGACGGACTGACCGACCCGCGGATGATGACCGCCTTCCTGAGATGCGGCGAGGATCGCCTGAACCTGTTCGCTGAGCAGATAGGGCACGAGGAATGCGATGCTCTTGCTGTCCATCGAGCGCAAGACATAGAACTCAGTACTGCAAGCGATCCGCGTCTCGACCGGATAGAAAGAAGGGAGTTCACTGTCGACATAGGCCACCTGACGCAAGTAGGGACGCAAGCGAGAGATCAGAAGATCACCAGGTTTGGCAACCTTTTTCACACTTCCGAGATCTCGACCCCCGACGACTTTTCCTGGATCTTGGATCACCCCGTCCCGCGCGTTACCCGTATCCAGGAGCAGGTAGGATCCGGCCCCGCTGCTCGGAGTGACCTGATCCCGCACTAGTTGAGCTATCTCGGCGAGACCGACGCCGCCCGCACTGGAGCGGCGACGCGGGTCGTAGCGTTCAGCCGCTAGCACGTGACCCGTGTCCAGCTTCCCAACTGGCACGACTGCGTGGATCCCACCCGCGATTCGCTCTTTGCGACCTTCCGCATGGGCGCGGTAGACGTCGGCTAACTCTCCCAGGTCGTGTTCGAGTTTCTGCCACGCCGCAGTCTCCAGACTTACGCCTGGGCGAAGAACTGGTTGTCCACGCGAGTCCTTTCCCTCGCGCTCGCTGATGAGAAAGAGCACCCGTTCGTTCACTGTTGTCTTCGTGGGCTTCTCGCGCTTGATGCCAAACAGCACGCCTGCCTTCTGACTTGTGTGAGGCAGAAACGTGTTGCGCCCTAGTCCGAGGACCGCGACCACCTGCATCTGCTGCAGCAGCCATTCACGTACGTAGGCCCACGACTCCGAGGCGAGCTTGTTGTGAGGCAGCACGATCGCGATGCGCCCGCCGGGTCTCAGAATCTGAACGCATCGCTCCAGAAACAGGACGTCTCGTTCAACGCGACGGTCACTTCGTGACAGCTCATACGTCGAGAGAATGTGCTTCTCACGCAACTCGCCCGCAAAGGGCGGATTGGTGAGGATGACGTCGAACCCCTTGAAGTGCCTGAGGCGGCTTCGCATGACATCCTCGATCGTTGCGGCTTGCGCGCTGCTGGGAAGTGGAAAGAGGGTTCCGGCCGCGGTCGGGGTCAACAGGCTGTTGAGGCGATACAGGTTGGAGTGTCCATCGCCAGCGACCAGCATGAGTGCCTTCGCTACCTGGACCGCACGGGCGTCGAAGTCAAAGCCCCACAACTGGTTCTGCGCGATGAGGCGCGCTTCGTCCCGGGGAACTCCATTAGTCAGATGCCGGAACGCATGCATGAGGAAGCCACCAGAGCCGCACGCGGGATCCGCGATCAGTTCGGAGGCCTTGGGGGCGATAGCTCGCACACAGAATTCAACCACGTGACGCGGTGTGAAGTACTGACCTTTGCTGCCCTTCGCTACTCGACTAACGAGGTACTCGAACGCCCCATCGAGGACTTCGAGGCTCGTTTCCATGAGAGAGTGACCCTCGAGGGCCTCGACGCATACGGCGAGGTGCTCGTCCGTAAGTGCGGACTCCGGAGTCTCAGGAAGGATTCCCCTCCACTGGCCAGCTACGCGTACAAGGATCGCGTTGACCTGTTTGGCCGTTAGTTCGGGTGTGGCGAGCGACGCGAACGCGAACCCCGTTGCGGGGTGAAGTTCGGTGTACAACTTGGCAAGTACGAGTTTGAAGATCTCCTCGAACTCGTCCTCGCCGGAGTTAGCGAGCACGAGCTCCTGAAGGCGCCCGAAGACCGACTCCCAGTCGCCAGCCTGCATGCGGTGGCGCTTGCTCACATTGCCTCCGAGCGTTCCGTCATTCGGGCGGAGTGTACATCGTCACTGGGAGCGCTGACATCCCAGTTTGGGATGTAGGGCGGTCCGCAATGTACAACCGCGTCCTGGAAAGGCGCGAGAAGCCTCGGGGAATGAGCCGGCGGGACCCCCGATATATAGAGGTGCTCGCCCGGATCAGGGCCGCGCGTCAGCAACGAGGCATCACGCAGAAGAACCTCGCGAGGTCGATCGGCAAGCCACAGTCATTCATGTCCAAGGTCGAAAACGGTGAGAGGCGGCTGGATGTAGTTGAGCTCCTGGAAGTTGCCGAGGTCCTCGGCGTCCCATTGCACGACTTGCTGCCTGGTGCGGCCATCCGCCGCGGCACGCTAGGCAATGCCGCGCCTCACCCCCAAGGGCGTCGAAGAGCTGCGAAGAACCCTTGAACCATTGTTGGGTGTCCAACTCGACCTGCTTCGAGTCCCAAAAGACGCACTGAGAGGATTTGAGCCTTCGCAGATCGGAACGATGGTCGGTGCTCTCATGGACGCCTCGATACCTCAACTGGAACTGCTTCTCCCTCGCAACAAGGCACTGGGCGCTCTTGGCCTGAAGCGGCACCCAGGTTCGCTTGGCGAGCGAGAGGGGTATCCCGACTTCCTCCATGAGTCAGGGAAGCGGGTCGAACTGAAGCTCCTTTATGTCGACCCGATCGATGTTGAGATGAAGAAGCCGCCAACCCGTAGGGAGCCGTCAGCCCGCCTGACCCAGAAGGTGACGAGAAAGAACGTAGATCCGGCGCGTGACCTGCTTCTGGTGGTCGCCTATCAACTCCAACCCAGCCGCGAAGATCCGAAACTGTTCTGCGCCACGGTCTTAGACCTTGGCGTCTTTCCGATGATCGAGTGCATCGATGCGCGTGATCATCGCCTGACGTTGAAGGGTGGCCGATGGTTTGGAGACTTCGAAACGCCCGCGATCCTAAGCAAGATCGGCCGACGAAAGTTCAAGGTGGGCAAATTCCTGGACATCACGGTCTATGGGCGCAAGGAGAGCGAGGGGAAGGATTTCAACGAGGACACAAACTTCGGAAAGTTGAAGCGGATCCCACACGAGGGCCTCCAGCTCTTCCTCAAGAAGAACGGAGCCGACTACATGAGGAAGGGTTCCTATCCGAAACTGTGGGAGATTGAGGACACGCCGCTCTCGAGGATTGACGGCATGATCCCAGTCGATCGCGTCGAGAAGGCCAACGTCGAGGACGACGAGTGAACCGCGTAATCTGCGACGCGATTCGAGAACGGACCGCGCTGGCTTTCGATTATGACGGCGGAGGGCAGCGACTCGTCGAACCGCACTGCCATGGCTACAACGTGAACAGGCGCGAGGTCCTACGTGGCTATCAGGTAGCTGGAGTGAGCCGAACCGGGATTGGATCAGGCTGGAAGATCTTTCTCGTGGAGCGGATGAGGAGCTTGGCCGCGACGTCGATTCCCGTTTCGTCTGGCCGAGATGGCGAGGCGGACGTCGACGCCGACATGGTCCTAGTCGACTGCAGGATCAGCATCGAATAGCGCGGGTCGTCTGGTTGCCCCTAGGGAGGCGTTTCGTGCAGGGACTGCGGGTTTCGACTCAGATGCGACGGCACAGTGACGTGGAGGTGAGCTACGGCCGAACCGACCGCGGCCAAGCGCGCGGGCGTGCGCATCGCGACCGGCTCGGACTTCGGCGGCGGATCCGTGCGCGCCGGGCACCTGGCGTGGGCGGCGATCTCTACGGCGTGAAGCACGCCGGGACGCTCGAGGTCGGCGCGCCCGCCGACCTGGTCCTCGTCCACGGCGATCCGCTCTCCGATCCGCGCGCGCTCTGGCGCGTGTGGGCCGTCTACCAGCGCGGCGAGCGCGTCGCCTGA
>JACPOQ010000057.1 GCA_016191435.1 Chloroflexota bacterium
AACATCAGCTCGCCCACCTTGGCTTGCGCTTGTCCAGGAACGCCTGCATGCCTTCGAGCGCTTCTTCGGTCGTGCATTGTGCGGCGACGTGCTCGCCGATCAGGTCGGCCGCCACGTCGTCGTGCGGCCGCGCATCGAGCTCGGGCACCAGCTGCTTGATCAGCCGCTGCACCGAGGGCGCGCCCAGCATCAGTTCGCGCGACAGGGTCGCGACAGTCTCGTCGAGCGCGTCGGCCGCCACGACCTGGTCGACCAGGCCGATGCGCAGCGCCGTCTCGGCATCGAACAGGCCGCCGTGCATCAGGAGCTGGCGTGCCAGCCTTGGCCCCACCGCCTCGATCAGCACCGGGATGGCGATACCGGCTAAAAGGCCGTTGCGTACCGAGGTCAGCCCGAAGCGGGCCGTCGACGCGGCGACGGCGAAGTCGCAGGCCAGCATCAGGCCGACACCGCCGCCCACCGCCGCGGCATGGACGCGGGCAATCGACGGCTTGGGGAAATCGTAGACCGCCTGCACCGCGCCCATCATGGCGTCGGCGCCGACACGGCGGGTGATGGCGTTGAGGTTGGGCCAGGTCAGCACCCAGTTGAAATCGCCGCCGGCCGAAAAGGCATTGCCCTCGCTGCCCAGGACCAGCACGCGGACCTTGTCATCCTCGGCAAAAGCCTCGACCGCGTCGATGATGGCGCGCGCGGTGTCGCCGTCGAACGAGTTCATCTCCTCGGGCCGGCAGAGCGTGAGCCGGGCCACGCCGTCCGCCACCGCTGTCTTTACCGTCGCGGTCATCAGCTACATCCGGAAGACGCCGAACTTGGTCGGGCCGATCGGCTGGTTCATTGCGGCCGAGAGGCCGAGCGCCAGCGCCATGCGCGTGTCGACCGGGTCTAAAATGCCGTCGTCCCATATCCGCGCCGTGGCGTAGTACGGATGGCCCTCGCGGTCGTACTGCTCGCGGATCGGCTGCTTGAAGGCTTCTTCCTCTTCCTTGGGCCAGGTGCCGCCGCGCGCCTCGATGTTGTCGCGCCGCACCGTGGCGAGCACGCTTGCCGCCTGCTCGCCGCCCATCACCGAGATGCGCGCGCTCGGCCACATCCACAGGAAGCGCGGGCCATAGGCGCGGCCGCACATCCCGTAATTGCCGGCGCCGTAGCTGCCGCCGATGATCACGGTGAATTTGGGCACGTTCACCGTCGACACCGCGGTCACCATCTTGGCGCCGTCGCGGGCGATGCCGCCGGCCTCGTACTTGCGGCCTACCATGAAGCCCGTGATGTTCTGCAGGAACAGCAGCGGAATGCCGCGCTGACCGCACAGTTCGATGAAGTGCGCGGCCTTGAGCGCCGATTCGTTGAACAGGATGCCGTTGTTCGCGACCACGCCGATCGGATAGCCCCAGATGCGGGCAAAGCCGGTGACGAGGGTCGTGCCGTAGAGATGCTTGAACTCGTCGAGCTCGCTGCCGTCGACCAGCCGGGCGATGACTTCGCGCATATCGAAAGGCGTGCGGTTGTCGGAGGGCACCACGCCGTAGAGCTCCTCGGCGGCGAATTTCGGCTCGCGCGGCTCGAGCAGCGACGCCGAGGGCTGCTTCTTCCAGTTCAGGTTGGCGACGATGCGCCGTGCCATGCCGAGCGCGTGGCTGTCGTTCTGGGCGTAGTGATCGGCGACACCGGACGTGCGGGCATG
>JACPOQ010000058.1 GCA_016191435.1 Chloroflexota bacterium
CCCGTCTGGTACGGCATCCTGCTGGTGCTGCTGATCCAGACGGCGATGATCTCGCCGCCCTTCGGCATCAACCTGTTCGTCATCCACGGCATCCGCGGCCGCGGCACGCTGTCGGATGTCGAAAAGGGCTCGGCGCCGTTCGTGATCGCGCTTTTGGCCATGATCGCCATGATCTGCGTCTGGCCGGACATCGTGATGGTGGCGGTGCGCTGGTTCGGGTGACTCGTCTTGCCGGACCGCGGGCCTCCAGGCCCGCGCCGATTCGTTAGGACCGCGAGCTTCCAGCTCGCTCATGATCATGAGCGCGCACGATGCGCGCGGTCCGGAAGACGAAGACCATGAGCGGGCCTGGAGGCCCGCGGTCCGGCAAGAGCGCTACAGCGTGATCACGATGTTGCCGCCGCCGTCACGCTCGGCATGGGCGCCCGGCGGGACGACGCAGGTCGAATCGTACTCCTCGACGATCAGCGGACCGGCGCGTCCGCCGGCGAGGTCGGCGCGGCCCAGCACAGGCGTCTCCAGCCAGCCATGGGCGTCGCCGAAATAGGCCTGGCGCGAGGTTTGCGTGGCGCCCTCGCGCCGGCTCGACGTGATGCTTTGCGGCACGCCGCTGCCTTCGCGCAGGCCTGAGCCGACGAGCTGGATCGAGACCAGCTCGACCGGTTCGTCGGGGCCGGCGCGATGGCCGTAGGTGCGCTCGTGTTCCTCGGCGAAAGCCTGTTCGAGATGCGTGGCCATGCGTGCATCGATCGGCCCGTCGGGCACCGGCACGGTAAGCTCGTAGCTCTGGCCTTTGTAATGCAGGGCCGCCGATCGCCGGAGGCGGGCGCGTTGGCCGCTAAAACCCTCGACGGCGAGTTGATCGCTCGCCTGCTTCGCGAGTGCGTCCCAGGCCGCGCCGATCTCGCCGAGATCGGCCTGCCGCAGGAGCCGGCGGAAGGTGCGGGCGTAGTGATGCTCGACGTCGGCATAGAGCAGGCCGAACGACGAGAACAGGCCGGCCGACGGCGGCACGACCACGCGGTTGATGCCGAGCGAGGCTGCCATGCCGGCGGCGAACAACGGCCCGTTGCCGCCGAAGGCGAACAGCGCGAAGTCGCGCGGGTCGCGGCCGCGCTCGGTCGACACCGCCTTGATGGCGCGGATCATGTTGGAGGCCACGATCAGGTGCGCGCCGTAGGCCGCGCGCTCGATTGGCATGCCGAGCGGCTTGGCGATCTTCTCGGCGAACACCGTACGCGCCTTGTCGGCATTGAGCCTGAGCGCGCCGCCCACGAGATGCGCCGGGTTGATGTAGCCCAGCAGCACGTTGGCGTCGGTGATGGTGGGTTCCGTGCCGCCCTGGTCGTAGCAGACCGGGCCGGGCGAGGCGCCGGCGCTCTCGGGGCCGGCCTGCAGGGCGCCGCCGCCGTCGATCCAGACGTGTGAGCCGCCACCGGCGCCGACTTCGGCAAGATCGATGGCCGGTACCTTCAACGTGTAGCCGGCGCCTGTGAGCAGCCGCGAGCCGATCATGATGCCCGCACCCACGGCGTACTCCTGGGCCCGTGCGACCTCGCCGTGCTCGACCATGGATGCCTTGGCGGTCGTGCCGCCCATGTCGAAGGTGATGATCCTGTCGAGGTCTTTTACCCGCGCGAGCGCCTGCGCCCCGACAACGCCGCCCGCCGGTCCCGATTCGATGATGTTCATCGGCCGCTCGGCCGCAGCGCCGTCAGTCGTCAGGCCGCCGTTCGACTGCATCAGCAGCAGGCGGGCCGGGATGCCGCCGGCATCGAGGCCCTTGCGCAGCGCGCGCAGGTAGGTGGCGACGATCGGCATGACATAGGCGTTGATCACTGTCGTCGAGGTGCGCTCGTACTCCTTGATCTCCGGCAGGACCTCGAACGACAGGCTTCTGGGCAGGTGAGGGGCCTTGCGCTCGATCACCTCCTTCAGCATCGCCTCGTGGACGGGATTGGCGAAGGAGTTGAGCAGGCAGACAGCGATCGCCTCGACCTTCTCGGCCAGCAGGGCATCGACGGCGCGCTCGGCGTCGGCCGGGTCGAGGGCGCGCTCGACATGGCCGCGATGGTCGATGCGCTCGTCGACGACCTTGCGCAGGTAGCGGTCGACCAGCGGCTCGGGCTTGGTCCAGCCGATGTCGTAGAGCTTGGGCATGCGGAGCGTGCGGATCTCCAACACGTCGCGGAAGCCCTTGGTGGTTACAAGCCCGACGCGCGCGCCCTTGTGCTCGAGGATGGCGTTGGAGGCGACGGTGGTGCCGTGACGGATCTCGTCGATGGCCGCGCCGGAAAGGCCGGTCTCGGCAAAAACCTCGCTCAGCCCGTCGACGATCGCCTGGGCGTAGTTGCCGACGCTGGACGAGATCTTCTTGGTGTGGACGGTGCCGTCGGAGCCCAGAAGCACGATATCCGTGAAGGTGCCGCCGATATCGACACCGGCGCGATAAGTGACAGCCATGAAACTACTCCGCCGCGCGGCGCAGCAGTTCGGGATCGTGCCACTGCACCTTGGGCGTCTCCGTCCAGCCGCGTGCCCGGCGGATTTCCTCGCGACGGCGCGCCGTTGCAGCGTCGTCGACCGTCCACGTCGCGGTGTCGACGACGACGCCGTAATCGGCGAGCGCCTTCTGCGGCGACAGAAGCTCGTTGCGGACGTCGCGCAGCACCGCGCCAGGATCGCGCTCCAGCGGATCGCCCCAGCCGCCGGCGCCGGCCAGAACGTGGCGGAAGACCTCGCCCTTCTTGATGGTCATGGTGAGCTTGGACGGCAGCAGGCGGTTCTCGCCGTCGGGGTTCATGTAATTCTCCGACGGCGCGCCCGGGCTGCCGCCATAGAGGCCGAACGGTCGGTGGTCGCGTCGGTCGGAGCGGACCTGCAGCATGCCTTCGTCTTCCAGGAACCTGTAGTCGCGCCGGAACGGCACGCCGCCGCGGAACTTGCCGGCGCCGGCGCGGTCGGCGACGAACTCGTAGGCTAAAAGCTGCATGGGCTGCTCGGCCTCGGTGACCTCGATCGAGTGCGAGGCCATGTTGGCGAACATGTGCGAGTTGCCGTCGAGGCCGTCGGCCCACGGCCGCGCGCCCCAGGCGCCGCAGGTGAAGTCGACATAGACGAACGGCTTGCGCTCGGCATCGTAGCCGCCGATCGAGATGCCGGTATTGCCGCCGTCGCCCGCCGCCTTGACCTTGTCGGGCAGCATCATGGCGAGCGCGCCGAACATGCAGTCGACCATGCGAAAGCCGGTGAGGCCGCGCGCCGCGCAGGCTGCCGGCAGCACGCCGTTGCCGACCGTGCCGGGTGGGCAGATCACTTCGATGGCGCGGAACACGCCTTCGTTGTTGGGGATGCCCGGCGGCAGGACCGAGCGCACGCCGGTGTAGGAGGCGGCCTTGGTGAAGCTCAGCGTATTGTTGATGGCACCCTTGACCTGCGGGTTCGTACCGGTCCAGTCGACCACCATGTGGCCGCCCGTCTTGCGGATGGTGACGAACAGCCGGATCGGCTTGCCGTAGTCGACGCCGTCGTCGTCGATCCAGTCCTCGAAGCTCCACTCGC
>JACPOQ010000059.1 GCA_016191435.1 Chloroflexota bacterium
GCCCGAGGTCACGAAGATCGCGCGGCCGGCGTCGGAGCGGCGCAGCAGCGGATCGAGCGACCGGATCAGCCGCCAGTTGGCCGTCACGTTCACCGCCATCACCTGCTCGAACACGGCGGGATCGATATGGCCGATCGGCGAGAGGACGCCGAGGATGGCGGCATTGCCCAAAAGCACGTCGAGGCGGCCGAAGCGCTCGTAGAGGGCGGCCCCCAGGCGATCGATGCCCGGCCCGTCGGTGACGTCGAGCGGCACCAGCGTCGCCGAACCGCCCGCGGCCTTGATCCTGTCGTCGAGCGCTTCCAGGCCGCCCACGGTGCGGGCGACCAGCACGCAGTGCGCGCCTTCGCGGGCGAAGGCGAGTGCAGCCGCGGCGCCCAGGCCGCGCGAGGCGCCGGTGACCAGCGCCAGACGGCCGGCCAGGCGACCGGGAGAAGCCGCAGTCACGAGGAAAGCCTCAGGCCGATTCGACGAGCAGCGAGAGCTGGCGATCTTCGACGCCCATCACGTCGTCGAGCGCGATCGGATAGTCGCCGGTGAAGCAGGCGTCGCAGAAGCCGGCGTTGTTCGGGTCGCGGCCGGGCAGGCCCATGGCGCGATAGAGCCCGTCGATCGACAGGAAGGCGAGCGAATCCACACCGATGAACTTCGCCATGCCGGCGACGTCGTAGCGCGAGGCTAAAAGCTTTTCGCGCTCGGGCGTGTCGATGCCGTAGAAGCAGGGATCGGTGGTCGGCGGGGCGGCGATGCGCATATGCACCTCGCGCGCGCCGGCATTGCGCACCATCTCGACGATCTTCATCGAGGTGGTGCCGCGCACGATCGAATCGTCGACCAGGATGACGCGCTTGCCCTCGATATGGGCGCGGTTGGCGTTGTGCTTGAGCCGCACGCCGAGATGGCGGATGTGGTCGGCCGGCTCGATGAAGGTGCGGCCGACATAGTGGTTGCGGATGATGCCGAGCTCGAACGGCAGGCCGGACTGGGCGGCATAGCCGATCGCCGCCGGCACGCCCGAATCGGGCACCGGGACGACGACGTCGGCCGGCACCGGACTCTCGGTGGCGAGCTGCATGCCGATGCGCTTGCGGGCATCGTAGACGCCGATGCCTTCGACCTTGGAATCGGGGCGGGCGAAGTAGATGTGCTCGAACACGCAGAAGCGGCGCTTCTCTTTCGTGAAGGGCTTGATCGAGCGCAAGCCGTTGCCGTCGACGATGACGATCTCGCCCGGCTCGACGTCGCGCACGAAGCGCGCGCCGATGATGTCGAGCGCGCAGCTCTCCGACGTCAGGATCCAGGAATCCTCCAGCCGCCCGATCACCATCGGGCGCACGCCCATCGGATCGCGCACGCCGAGCAGCGCTTCGTTGGTGAGCATCAGCAGCGAGTAGGCGCCCTTGACCCGGCCCAGCGCGTCGATCACGCGGTCGACGACGGTCGAGTAATTGGAGCGGGCGATCAGGTGGTTGATGACCTCGGTGTCGGTGGTCGACTGGAACAGGCAGCCGATCCGCACCAGCTCCTTGCGCAGCAGGTAGGCGTTGGTGAGGTTGCCGTTGTGGGCCAA
>JACPOQ010000081.1 GCA_016191435.1 Chloroflexota bacterium
CCGAGGGCAAGGCGCCGATCCTGTGCTTCGTCGGGCCGCCCGGCGTCGGCAAGACCTCGCTCGGCCAGTCGATCGCCCGCGCCATGGGCCGCAAGTTCACGCGCATCAGCCTGGGCGGCCTGCACGACGAGGCCGAGATCCGCGGCCATCGCCGCACCTATATCGGCGCCATGCCGGGCAACGTCATCCAGGCGATCCGCAAGGCCGGTGCGCGCGACTGCGTGATGATGCTGGACGAGATCGACAAGATGGGCGCCGGCATCCATGGCGACCCGTCGGCGGCGCTGCTGGAGGTGCTCGATCCCGAGCAGAGCTCGACCTTCCGCGACAACTACCTCGACGTGCCGTTCGATCTCAGCCGCATCGTGTTCATCACCACGGCCAACATGCTGGAGACCGTCCAGGGGCCGCTGCGCGACCGCATGGAGATCATCCCGCTGACCGGCTACACGACCGGCGAGAAGCTCGAGATTGCCAAGCGCTACCTGGTGCGCCGCCAGCTCGAGGCCAACGGCCTGAAAGCCGAGCAGATCGAGATCGACGACGCAGCCTTGCGCTACATCATCGACAGCTACACGCGCGAGGCGGGCGTGCGCAATCTCGAGCGCGAGATCGGCCGCGTGCTGCGCTCGGTGGCCGTCGAGTTCGCCGAGGGTGCGGCGGCCAAGAAGCATATCGGCGTGCCGGAGCTGGAGAAGATCCTGGGGCCGGTGCGCTTCGAGAACGAGATCGCCATGCGGTCCAGCGTGCCGGGCGTGGCCACCGGGCTTGCCTGGACGCCGGTCGGCGGCGACATCTTGTTCATCGAGGCGACGCGCACGCCGGGCGGCGGCAAGATGCTGCTGACCGGCCAGCTGGGCGAGGTCATGCGCGAGAGCGCGCAGGCCGCCTACAGCCTGCTCAAGAGCATGGCCGTGACGCTGCAGATCGAGCCCGGCCTGCTGGAGAAGAGCGACATCCATGTCCACGTGCCGGCCGGCGCCACGCCCAAGGACGGGCCGAGCGCGGGCGTGGCGATGTTCATGGCGCTCACCTCGCTGTTCACCGGCCGGGTGATCCGCAGCGACACCGCCATGACCGGCGAGATCAGCCTGCGCGGCCTGGTGCTGCCGGTCGGCGGCATCAAGGAGAAGGTCGTGGCCGCCGC
>JACPOQ010000072.1 GCA_016191435.1 Chloroflexota bacterium
AAGTGCAGGCGGCCCAGTAGGCCGCCTTCCGCTCAAGCGTACAGCGTAGAGGTTGCAACGGGCGTGGCGTGGGGGCCGCGTGCGATGGGCCGTTCGTTTGAGCAAACGAAACGAGGGTGTGGAATGTATTGCGCAATTCGGCCCGCGATCAATCGCGGGAGACAATATGCGTTTCCGGTGGTGTGGGCCGCCGTACTCGCAAGCGGTGTCGGCCTCAGCGAGCCGCTGCCCTCTTTCGATGCCGCCCCCTATCTGTCCTTTGCGCCGATCGGCAAGGCCCAGGCCTCCTCGCCCGACGAGGTGACGCTGGCAGCCATGGACGTCGAGCCGCAGGCGCTGAATTTCCTGCCGCCGCCGGCCAACGAGCCGGACGACATCCATCGCTCGATCATCGATCCGTCGATGGGCCACGGCCGCTTCGCCGCGCCCGGCAACGCGCTGCGCCGCCAGGTCCAGCTCCGTGCGGTCAGCCCGCGCACCGCCGACGAGCTCGCCGGCTTCTTCCGCAACGTCTCCTTCACGCTGCTCACCGACATCCGCCAGGGCGAAGCCGTGCCGGCCATCAAGGTCGACCGCGTGCCGGCCGACCTCGAAAAGAAGGATGGCTTCGAGCGCAAGCAGCTCTTCATCACCGCCATCCTGCCCGTGGTGCTGGAAGTCAATCAGCGCGTGACGGTCGACCGCGAGCAGCTGCTGGCGTTGCGCGACAAGCTCGCCGTCGATCCGTTTAGCATGAGCCCGATCGATCGCATCTGGCTCGACGACCTGGCCGACCGTTACGACACGACGCCAGATCGCATCGACGAGCTGGTGCGCCGCGTCGATATCGTGCCGCCATCGATGGCGATCGCCCAAGGCGGCGTCGAATCGGGCTGGGGCACGTCCTTCGCCGCGCGCACCGGCAACGCGCTGTTCGGCCAGATGAAGGCGGGCAGCGCCATGCCGCTGCCTTTTCCCAATGTCGGCGAGTCAACCGAAGCCTACATCGTCAACCTCAACACCCATCCCGCCTATGCCGGCTTCCGTGCCGCCCGTGCCGCGGCGCGCGAGCGCGGCGAGGACCTCGAGGGCTACCGGCTGATCGGCACGCTGCTGCGTTATTCCGAGCGTGGCCTGGGCTATGTGCAGTTCGTGCGCCAGATCATGCGCGAGAACGACCTGCACGATTTCGACAAGGCCAAGCTGTCGGGGTTTTAGCTACATCATCGGCCGCGGCAGGTCGGCATCGCTGACCAGCGGATAGCGCCGCTGGTCGAACAGCTGATAGTGCCACCACTCATTGCGATAGAAGTCCCAGCCGGCGCTGGTCATCAGGCCCATCAGCAGCAGGCGGTTGCGCTGCGCCTCGGCCGGGACGTCGGTGCGGCCGTGATGCGACAGCGGGGTGAAGGCGTCGAACGCCGTGCCCATCTCGAGCGCGCGATCGCCGTCCAGCAGGGTGAGGTCGACGGCAACGCCGCGCGAATGCGGCGAGCCGCGGCGCGGATCGGCCAGGAATTCAGGAGCCGGCCGGGCGTTCCACAGCGCCCATTGCGCCTCGACGGGCCGCAGGGCGTCGAAGATGCGCAGCCGGAGGCCGAGCGG
>JACPOQ010000073.1 GCA_016191435.1 Chloroflexota bacterium
GATGGCGGGGAGCGTGAGTTGGTGCTCTCGGGGTGGTCGGGGGACGCGGTGGGGGCGCCGGTGGGGCTGGTGGGGCAGGTGTTGGCGGCGGCGGTGGCCGCCGATCCGGAGGCGGTCGCGGTCATCGACGGGGACCGGCAGGTGTCTTATCGCCAGCTCGATGAGTGGTCGACCCGGTTGGCGCGGGTGCTGATCGAGGCCGGGGTGGGCCCGCAGCGGGCGGTGGGCGTGGCCCTGGATCGGTGCGCGGAGCTGGTGGTGGCGTGGTGGGCGGTAATCAAGGCCGGCGGGATCTATGTGCCGGTGGACTCGGCCCACCCCGTGCAGCGCCTCACCACGGTGCTGGACGCGGTCGAGGCGGTGTGCGTGCTGACCCGCGGCGCGGACACCGTGCCCGGCGCCGGGGGGCGCCCGGTGCTGTCCCTGGACACCCTCGACCTCGCCGATCGCCGCGCCGAGGCGATCACCGACGCCGAGCGGCTGGCGCCGCTGCGCGTGGGCGACACCGCCTATGTGCTGTTCACCTCCGGCTCCACCGGCACCCCCAAAGGGGTGGCGGTCGGCCACGCCGGCCTGCTGGGGGTGGCCGCCGCCCAACGCGAACTGTTCACGGCCGGCCCCCGGGCGCGGATCCTGATGGTGGCCGCACCCACCTTCGACCTGTCGATCTTCGAATGGCTGTGGGCCGCCGGATCGGCGGCCACCCTGGTGGTGGCCCCACCCCAGGCCTACGCCGGCCACGCGCTGACCCACCTGCTGCACCAGCAGCGGGTCAACGCCGCCATCCTGACCCCCACCGTGCTGGCCTCCCTGGACCCGACCCCACTGACCGAACTGCACACCCTGATCGCCGGCGCCGAACCCTGCCCGCCGGAGCTGGTCACCACCTGGGCGCCGGGGCGGCGCATGTTCAACGCCTACGGCCCCACCGAAGCCACCATCTGGGCCACCTGCACCACCGCCCTGTCCCCCGGACAGCCCATCACCATCGGCACCCCGATCCCCGGAGTGTGCGCGCTGGTCCTCGACACCCGCCTGCACCCGGCCCCCATCGGGGTGGTCGGCGAACTGTACCTGGCCGGGCCCGCCCTGGCCCACGGCTATGTGTGCCAACCGGAATTGACCGCCGAGCGGTTCATCGCCAACCCCCACGGCACCCCCGGGGCGCGCCTGTACCGCACCGGGGACCTGGCCCGCTGGACCCCCCAGGGCAGCCTGCAATGCCTGGGCCGCACCGACACCCAAATCAAACTGCGCGGCCAACGCATCGAACTCGGCGAAATCGAAAACGCCCTACTGGCCTGCCCCCACGTCACCCAAGCCGCCGCCACCATCCACCACACCCCCACCGGCACCGACCACCTCATCGCCTACATCGTGTACGGCGCCGATGTTGGGATGTCGGAGTTAGGCATGGACTTTCGGGGCTGGAACAGCAGCTTCACCGGTGATCCGATTCCGCTCGACGAGATGGTGGAGTGGCGTTCGGCCATAACGGATCGGATCATGGCTCTGCGGCCGCGGCGAGTGCTGGAGATCGGCGCGGGCTCCGGGCTGGTGCTGTCACAGATCGCCCCGCGGTGTGAACACTACGTGGGCACCGACATGTCGGCGGTGGCGATCGACACCCTGGCCCACCGGCTGGAGCAGTCGCAGGTGCCGTGGCGTGACCGTGTCCAGCTGCTGACCCGGCCCGCCCACGTCACCGAGGGCCTGCCGCGGGGCTACTTCGACACCATCATTCTCAACTCGGTCATCCAGTACTTCCCCCACGCGGGATACCTGGCCGACCTCATCGACAATGCCGTGGACCTGCTGTCCCCGGGCGGGGCGGTGTTCATCGGCGACGTCCGTAACCACAAGCTGCAGGGCGTGTTCCACACAGCGGTGGCGCTGGCCCGCGCCGCCACCACCGGCGACGTCGCCGAAATCCGCCAGTGCGTCCACCGCGCCATACTGAGCGAAACCGAATTACTCGTCGCCCCAGAGTTTTTCACCAGTTGGGTCACCGACCACCCAACGGTGGCCGGACTGGACATCCAGGTCAAACGCGGGTCGGGCGACAACGAGCTCAACCGATACCGCTACGACGTCATCATCCACAGAGCTCCCACGCCGGTGCGTTCGGTGGCCGCCGCATCCGCCTGGAGGTGGGCCGACTGCGCGGACCTGAGCGGGCTGCACAGCCGGCTGACATCCCGAAGGCCCGCCGTCGTGCGCGTGACCAACATCCCCCGCACCGGACTGATCACCGACGTCCACCTCCAGCAGGGCGTCGCCGACGGGCTGTCCCTGGCAGATGCGCGCGCGCAAGCCGCCGCCGACACCGCAATCCCCGAAGAGTTGCACCGCCTCGGCGAAGCAACTGGCTATCGCGTCGCCGTCACCTGGGGCACCCGACCGGGCACCCTGGATGCCGTCTTCATTACCGGCGCCGGCCCGCTGACGGATGTCTATCTACCCCCGTCCGGGAGCCGGCAATACGCCACCCACACGAATGTCCCCCGGACGAATACCAAGATCAACGCGGTGCGCCAATGGTTGGGGGCGCGGTTGCCCGATTACATGGTGCCGGCTCAGGTGGTGGTGCTCGACGAGTTCCCGCTGACGCCCTCGGGCAAGATCGACCGAAACGCGTTGCCGGCGACGGTTTTTGCCGCCACCCCTTCGCGGGCTCCGCGCACCCGGGCCGAACAAGCCGTCGCCGACGTGTTCGCCGAGGTCTTGGGCCTTGACCGGGTGGGACTCGATGACGACTTCTTCGCGATGGGCGGGGACAGCATCGTGTCGATTCAGGTGGTGTCGGCGTGTCGGGCTCGCGGGGTGTGGTTCTCCTCCCGGGATGTGTTCGAGCGCCGCACGGCTGCCCGCTTGGCGGAGGTGGCCGAGACGGCACCGAGCGGACAGGCGCTGAAGGAGTTGCCTGGCGCAGGTGTGGGCGACGTGCCGCTGACCCCGATTGTGCGGGACCTGGTGAGCCACGGTGGCGGCTTCGACCGGTTCGTTCAGTCGATGATGGTGCAGTTGCCGATCGGTGTGGACCGGGCGAGGATCGTGGAGACCGTTTCGGCGGTGATAGCGCGGCACGACATGTTACGGGCCCGGTTGTGGCGGGATCCCTCGGCGGGTTGGCGGATGCAGACTTCGGGGATCGGTTCGGTCGACGTGGATGCATTGGTGCGCCGGGTCCCGTTCGCCGCCGATGCGTTGGACCAGGAATTGGCGTCGCTGGCCAGCGACGCGCTGGACGCCGCGGTGGATCGGATGGACCCGTCGGCGGGATCGGTGTTTCGGCTGGTCTGGCTGGATCCCGTTGGCGAGCAAGATATTTCGGGCCGTTCGGGCCGACTGATCATCGTCGCGCATCATCTGGTGGTCGATGCTGTGTCGTGGCGCATCATTGTCTTCGACCTGATGCGGGCGTGGGAACAGGTGACCGCGGGCCGGCGTGCTGTTCTTCCGCCGGCGGGCACGTCGATGCGCCGGTGGGCTCATGGGCTTGAGGAGGCGGCCCGCCGGGGGGACTTCGACGCAGAGCTGGCGGCGTGGACGCGAATCGTCGACGGCCCCGATCCGCTGGTCGGGTCGCGTCCTTTCGATTCGCGGGTGGACGTGATGTCGGCGCTGGATCGGGTGCAGTTGCGGCTCCCTCACGAGGTGTTCGAGCCGGTGCTGGCCACCCTGCCTGCGCTGTTCGGAAGCGGTGCGCAAGACGGGTTGCTGGCGGCATTGGCGGTGGCGGTGGCGGTGTGGCGGTCGCGGCGCGGGGTCGATGAACCCTCGGTGCTGGTTCATCTCGAAGGCCACGGCCGGGAGGAGTCCGTCGTGGCCGGTGCGGATCTGTCCCAGACGGTGGGATGGTTCACCACGGTGTTTCCCGCCCGGCTGGACGTGTCCGGTATCGACGTCGACGACGTGCTACAGGGCGGGGCAGCCGCAGGTGCGCTGATCAAGTCGATCAAAGAGCAGCTGGCGGCCATACCGCATCACGGCATCGGCTACGGCGTCTTGCGGCACCTGACGCCCGTCGGGGCCAGTGCCTGGCAGGCCGTGGGTCATCCCCAGATCGCTTTCAACTATCTCGGCCGAATCGCGGGCACCGAATTGCCGGCCGGCTCCGATGACGGCGCATGGGGAGTCACCCCGGAATTCACCGCGCTGACCAGCACGCCCGACGCCGACATGCCCGCACTGGCCACCATTCACATCAACGCGATGGTGCTCGATGACGAATTCGACGCCCAGATCGCCTACCCGACAACATTGTTGGCCCAAGGCGACGTCGAAGAACTCGTAGAACTGTGGCGGGCGGTGCTGGTCGGATTGGCCCGGCACACCGATATGCCGGGAGCCGGCGGCCACACCCCCTCGGACTTCCCGCTCGTCTCGGTAGCCCAAGACGACCTGACCGCCTGGGAAGCGGGTTATCCCGGCCTTTCGGACGTCTGGCCGTTGGCGCCGCTGCAAGCGGGGCTGTTCTTCCATGCTCTGCTGGCAGAGTCCTCCGTCGACGCCTACACCGTGCAAACCGTCATCGACATCGCCGGCGACGTCGACACCGCGCGGCTGCGCGCCGCCGCGCAAGGCATCATCGACCGCCACGACAACTTGCGCACGGCGTTCGTGACCACCCTGGACGGCGCCGCAGCGCAGGTCGTCCTCAAGGACGTCCGGGTACCCTGGCTCGAACTGGACCTCACCGGCTCGGCCGACCCGGACGCGGAGTTCACCCGCTTCACCGAGTCCGACCGGCTGCAACGATTCGACCTGACAACCCCGCCGCTGCTGCGTTTTGCCCTGGTAACCAAGGGACGCAACAAGTCCGCGATGGTCATCACCCACCACCACATCCTGCTTGACGGCTGGTCCTCGCCGCTGCTGCTGCAAGAATTCCTCACCCTCTATGCCGCCGACGGCGACCATTCAGCGCTGTCACCCTCCCGGCCATTCCGCGACTACCTCGAGTGGGTCAGCGAGGCCGACACCGAGCGATCGGCACGGGCGTGGCGTCATGCCCTGGCCGGGTTGGACGAACCCACCATGCTCTCCCCGGCCGATCCGACCCGCCGAATCGCCTCTCCCCCAGGGAAATACATTTTGGAATTCGACGACGAGCACAGCACATGCATTGCGGCCTTCGCCGCCCGAACGGGGGTCACCCTCAACACCGTCGTCCAACTCGCGTGGGGGATCGTGTTGAGCCAGCTGACCGGACGCGACGACGTCGTCTTCGGGGCTACCGTCTCCGGGCGGCCGGCAGGGTTGCCCGGCGTGGATTCCATGATCGGCCTGCTCATCAACACCGTGCCCGCCCGGCTACGCATCCGCCCCACCGAAACCGTCACCGCCGCACTGCACCGCCTGCAATCCGAGCAAGCCGCCCTGATCGAGCATCACCACAGCAGCCTGTCCGATATCCACCGCCTCGCCGGTCCAGGAGCCGTGTTCGACACCGCCATAGCGTTCGAGTCCTACCCCGTCGACACCACCGCGCTACAACAGCTCTTCGACTCCACGGGCGGCCTGCGCGTGGAGCGGATCCGTGTGACCGATGCGACCCATTATCCGTTGAGTCTGGCGGTCAG
Organism: Chloroflexota bacterium; assembly: GCA_016191435.1. Lineage (GTDB taxonomy): Bacteria > Chloroflexota > Dehalococcoidia > Tepidiformales > Tepidiformaceae > Amarobacillus. The sequence continues at coordinate 5,586 of JACPOQ010000073.1, forward strand.
CTTCGATGCTCGGCTGCGGGTTGAGTTCAGCTATCTCACCGAAGTTTTCGATACCGCCGCCGTCGAGCGGATCGCCGGTTTCTACCGGCGGGTCCTCGGTGCGGTGGTGGTGGATGCGTCGGTGGTGGTGGGTGAGGTGTCGTTGGTCGATGGCGGGGAGCGTGAGTTGGTGCTCTCGGGGTGGTCGGGGGACGCGGTGGGGGCGCCGGTGGGGCTGGTGGGGCAGGTGTTGGCGGCGGCGGTGGCCGCCGAT
>JACPOQ010000062.1 GCA_016191435.1 Chloroflexota bacterium
AAGGTGCCGGACGACGTCGTCCACGAGACCTACATGAATTTCCAGCCGCATGTCCGCCGCCCGTTCGGCGTGATGGACTGGCCGGCGCTGCTGCGGAAGCTCGACCGGATCGATCCGGGCTTCCGCGACTGATTGGAAAAGACGCCGAGCTCGCTGCGCGCCTTCGCCGCCCTCGCCGCGGGCTACTGGACGGCGCCCGGCTACAGGTCGATCGCCTGGACGCTGACCGCGGGCATGGTGCTGTTCGGCACCATCAATGTCGGCATCGCGCTGTGGCTCAACATCTGGAATCGCGACTTCTTCAATGCCCTGGAGAAGCGCGACACCTCGATGCTGGCCGAGCAGCTCTACATCCTGGCGGCGATCGTGGTGTCGGCGGGCGTGGCCGTCGCCATCCATCTGCACATCCGCCGCCGTCTGCAGATCAACTGGCGCACCTGGCTGACCCAGGTCACGACGCGGCGCTGGCTGCATGCCGGCCGGCAGTACCAGCTCGGCCTGCTGGCCGACGAATTGGACAATCCCGACGGCCGCATCGCCGAGGACATCCGTGTCTCGACCGAGCTTGCCGTCGAATTCGCCCAGACGATCCTGCAGTGCATCCTGCAGCTCATCACCTTCCTCAGCGTGCTGTGGGTCCTGTCGGGTGAGCTGCCGATCAGGATCGGCACGTTCGAATTCTCGTTGCCCGGCTACATGGTGTGGGCGGCCGTGCTTTACGCCCTGTTCGGCTCGATCCTCACCTACGCGCTGGGCAGCGGCCTGATCGAGGCCGGCAACGTGCGCCAGGGCCGCGAGGCCGATGTCCGTTCGGTGCTGATCCGCGCCCGCGAGAATGCCGAGGGCATCGCCCTGATGCGCGGCGAGGCCGACGAGCGCTTTCGCCTGCAGGGCGCCATGGGCAGCCTGCGCCGGGCCTGGCACGCCCAGACGCGCGGGCAGGGCAGCCTCGCCCTGCTGACCAGCTCGCTCGCCTATCTCGCGCCCGTGGTGCCGCTGATCGTGGCGCTGCCGCGCTATCTCGGCGGCGAGTTGCAGCTCGGCGGGCTGATGCAGACCGCCCAGGCCTTCTCCCACGTGCAATGGGCGCTGTCGTGGCTGATCGACAACGTCCCGCGCTTCGCCGACTGGCGCGCCTCGGTCGATCGCGTCGTGCAGCTGCACCATG
>JACPOQ010000030.1 GCA_016191435.1 Chloroflexota bacterium
CCCTCGAATTCAACCGCCTGTCCGGCGTCGACATCAGCATGGTGCCCTATCGCGGCGCCGCCGCGGCGCTGACTGACCTTGGAAGCAACAGCGTGCAGCTCTTCATCGATGCCGGCGTCGCCGCCCTCCAGCAGGTCCGCGCCGGCCGCATGAAGGTGCTGGCGATCATCACGGCCGAACGCAGCCCGCTCGCCCCCGAGGTGCCGACCGCTGCGGAATCGGGCCTGCCGGGCTTCGTCTTCAACAGCTGGTACGGCGTCTGGAGCCCGCGCGGCCTGCCGCCGGCCGTCCTCGACAAGCTCGCCGACGGGCTGCAACGCACCGTCGCGAACGAGGAGGTGCGCCGCCAGTTCACCACTGTCGGCACCGTGCCCACGTTCGATGGACCGGCGGCCTTCGCCGACTTCATGGCCCGCGACATCGAGCGCAATGTCGCGCTGCTACGGGCTGCAAAGTTCGAGCCGGAGTGATTCGGAAGCTGACGTCGTCGCTCACGCAGTAACGAAGCTCATTTTGATGGCGATCATGATACCGTTGACGCCGATGCTCGCTAAAACCAGTCCGGATACTCGGCTCAAGATTTCAATTCCCGGTCGGCCGATAATCCGAAAAATAAAGGTAGAGGCCGCCAAGATGCAGAAGATGATCGCCAGACACAGCACCAGGATGCCAGTAGTCGTGACCTGCTCGCCAAGCGAGCGCACCCTATTGTCCGTCAGCAGCACAACAGTGAGCATGGCGCCCGCACCGGCGATGGACGGGATGGCGAGTGGAAAAATTGCACGCTCGATCGGCTTGGCATCCGGCGATACGGCGGCTGCTTCCTCGCTGACCTGGCCAAGCACGAGCTTCAGGCCGAAGAGCAACAGGACCAAGGAGCCAGCAAGCTGAAACGAGGCCATGGGAATTTTGAGGGCTTCCAGCAAGAACTGTCCGACCGCGATGAAGAAGAACAGCACCAGGAAGGCGACGCCGACAGCATACGCGGCCACCAGTAGCGAGCGTTTGCGAGAAAGGCCCGCCGTCACCGTCAGAAACACGGGAATCGCAGCTGTTGGATCGAGAACTGCAAACAGCGTGATGAACTCATAGAGAAAATCGTGAGGAAACTCGAATGTCAAAACGCCCCCTCGAACGCGCCATGATCAGGAGCGGGTACGGCGCTCCGCGCTGGCAGTGTAACGCCATTCGAACCGTGCGGCGACGCCAGACTGCGCTACAGAAGTTGGAGGAGTTCCGGTGTTGGCACCAAGCTGACGTTACCTGAGAGCAGAGGGATGTCCGCTTTTCGAGCCATGGCGGTCGCCCGGCAGGATCAGCCGTTGGTCTCAAACTGACCCCAAGCAGACTTGGCGAACGGCCTACTCAGTGACCGGAGATCACCGCCGGCCGGCGCACCCTGCCCAAGCTTGCCCCGGCCGTCCTACAGGCTCATCCTACTGGCGCTTCGATGCACATAACCAAAGGGGGCCACCATGAGAGGCGCGCTTTCGGTACTGCTGGGCATCACTGCGGCGAGTTCGTTCGTCTCGCCGGTATCGGCACAGACACAGAGTGCACACCAACGCGCAATTCCTCGCCTGGGAACTGTCGAGTTCCGTGTCGATTGCAATGCAGCCGCACAGGCAGAGTTCAACACGGCGATGGCGCTTTACCATTCCTTCGCCTGGCCGCAGGCGGTCGCCGCTTTCAGACACCGAAGCGAAGGTCCTGTCGGCACTGATCACCTCGGCGAATTTCGATCCCACCGACAAGAACTACACGAACCAGCTCAAGGCTGCCGCGATACTCGAGCCCCTGTTCAAGGAACATCCGAACCATCCGGGCGTCGCGCACTACCTGATCCACAGCTACGACTATCCAGCGATCGCCGAGAAGGGCCTGACGTCGGCGAAAGCTTATGCGGCCATCGCGCCCGACGCGCCGCACGCGCTTCATATGCCCTCGCACATCTTCACGCGCGTGGGCTACTGGAAGGAATCGATCGCCGCCAACCGCGAGTCCTGGCGGGTGTCCGGCGAATCGGTGTTCGACGGCCACCACGCCGCCGACTACATGGTCTACGCTCATCTTCAGTTGGCGCAGGACGCGGCGGCACGGCAGGCCATGGCGATCTCGGTGGCGCGACCGGCCGTCGACAATTTTGCTGCCGCCTACGCCTACGCAGCCATGCCGGCACGCCTTCGCCTCGAAGCGGGAGACTGGGCCGGCGCCGCGGCGCTGCCGCTGGACCCGAAGAAGGACGCTTATCCCTGGCAGAAGTATCCCCAATCCGAGGCGATCAACGCCTATGCCCGCGGCATCGGGGCCGCGCGCAGCGGCAGCGGCAACGCCACCGCGGCGCGCGAGGAACAGGCACGGCTCATGGCCCTGCGCGATGCGGCGCGCGCCGCCCAACTCGGCTACTGGGCGGGCCAGATCGACATCCAGGCCGCCGTGGTCGGCGCCTTGGCGCTTTGTGCGGAGGGCAAGTCCGATGCCTGCATCACCGAGCTCAAGGCAGCGGCCGCGCGGGAAGACTCCACCGAAAAGCATGTCGTCACGCCGGGCCCATTGCTGCCGGCGCGCGAGCTGTTGGCCGAAACCTTGCTGGCGGCAAACAAGCCGGCCGAGTCGTTGGCCGAGTATGAAGTCGTCATGAAAAAGGAGCCCAACCGCTATCGCGCGATTGCCGGCGCCATGGCCGCGGCTCGCGCGGCCGGTGATCACAAGCGGGCGCGGGCGCTGGCTGCTGAACTGGTCAAGCTCGGCGCCGAGTTGGATACGCCCCGCGACGGCCTGCGTCAGGCGAAGGAAATTGCCGGCGGGTAGGCAGTCGAACTGGGCGTTGAATGGCCGGAACTTCGCGACACTTGCGCCGGAAGGACTCGGCTGCGCCCTGAATCCGGGCAGACAGCCCCGCCGGGCTCGTCATCGGCGCTGCGCAACCTCCGATTGGCGTGCTAACCTTCTATCCCCTAACAGTGGAGAGGGTCGCTGGAGAGGAATCTCCACACTTGGCTCAAGCCGTTGGGCGTTGCTCACTACGCCGACGTGCTGAAGGGCAGGTCGGTCACGAGGAGATGTTCCTGTAGAGGTACTGGTTGGTGACGGCGGTACCGACGGTGCCCAGCAGGAGAGTCCGCCCGTCGGGCCGGGCCTTGGCCACGATCTCTGCACTCAGGTTGCCGCCTGCCCCGCTCCAGTTTTCGATGACGAAGGCCGAGTTCATCGGTCCGCCGCCAGTTCACCAACGTCGGCACCGTGCCGGCATTCGAAGGACCGGCCGCCTTCACCGGCTTCATGGCCCGCGACATCGAGCGCAACGTTGCGCTGTTGAAGGCCGCGAACTTCGAGCCGGAGTGAGGCTACTTCCCGATCAAAAAGCGCCAGCGGTCAGGCCGCCATCGACGTGGAGAATTTCGCCGGTGACGAAAGAGGCTCGAGGAGAAACGAGAAAGGCAACGGCTTCGGCAATGTCGGACGGCTGGCCCAACCTTCCAAGCGGTGTCGCCCGACGACGCACTTCCCAGCCCGCCTCGTCGACGATCGCCTGAGCGCCCGGGGTGACCGTCGATCCAGGCGTAACGGCATTGACCCGGATGTTCCGCGGCGCCAGTTCCATGGCGAGTTGGCGGGTCAGCGCGGCCACGGCGCCTTTCACGGCAGTATAGACCGCCGTGCCGCGATGCCCCCGGTCCGCGACCGGCGATGCGAATGTGACGAGGGCGCCGCCACGGTCGCTCTGCATGGCCAGCCGCGCAGCCTGCGCCGCCCAGAGGACGGCTTTCATGCCGACGGCGAACATGCGGTCCACCACCTCGTCCCTCACCTCCTCGATCGGCTCGTAGCGGATCCACATGGCGCTCGCGACGAGAGAGTCGAGCCGTCCGCATTCGTGCGCAAACTTGCCGACGGCATCGAGCATCGCCTGACGCTCGCCCACATCGACGACGTAGCCGTGCGCACTGCCGCCCTGCGCCGTGATTTCAGCCACAGCGGCCGACACGCTCGCGCCATCGCGATCGCATATGCCGACGGTGGCGCCGCGCTGGGCCAGCAGCAGCGCCGTCGCTTGCCCAATGCCACGGCCGGCGCCGGTGACGAAGGCAACGTGGTCTTGCAGCTCGGTCATGGCTAGGCCCGCCTCCGCGCCAGCTCATCGGTTTCCGCCGCAGCGGACTCCAGCACCTGCAGCGCCACTCGCGCCGCCTTGGTTATGTGGCCGACGGAGGCCTTGCGCGCCGCCGCGCCATCGCGCCGTCGAATCGCCTTCATGATCTCGGCGATTTCGCGTTCACTTGCGGCCGTCCGGCCCGGTTGCGACAACGATGTCCCGCGCAGGACCATGGCGCGGGCATGCAGCTGTCGCAGCATCACGCCCAGGGTTTCGTTGCCCGCCCCCTGGACGAGGCAATCGTAGAATCTCGTCTTTGCGGCAAGCATGCCACTGCGTTCACCCACGGCGTATGCCGCTCGCAGGGCAACGAAGGCCTCCTGCAACGCCTTGCGCTGCCCCTCGTCCGCACGATCGGCAAACAGCTCGCTCGCCAGGCCTTCGAGCTCGGCGCGCAGTTCGTAAACCTCACGGGCCTGGTTCACCGAGAACTTGGCGACGATCGGCCCTTTGTTGGCAATCACCTCGACCAGCCCCTCGCTCTCCAGCTGCCGTAGGGCTTCACGGACCAGGGTCCGGCTGACGCCCGTCATCTCGCAGAGCTCGCGCTCCACGAGACGACCGCCGGCAGCCAGCCGCCCGACAGCGATGGCTTCGCGGATGTTGTCGAGCACCTGCCGGCGCAATGGCGCCGCGATCCTGATCACTTTCATGCTCGGAGATTCGGTCATTTTGCTCCCCGCTTCAGGCAGGCACGCCGCCATAGAGGTTCCAGATTCCCGTGACCGAAACGCCCGCGTCGACCGGCAAGACCACACCGGTGATCGCGGACGCCTGGTCCGACATCAGAAAGGTCACCGCAGCTGCGACCTCATCGGGCTGCACGAGGCGGCCGAGCGCGGTCGCGCGCTCCATCACCGCCGGATCGCGCTCACCCCGCGCGTGGCTCGCCAGGACCGCCGGTGTGAGGGTCGGTCCGGGCGCCACGCAGTTGACTCGCACCTGGCGGCGCCCCCACGCCACCGCGAGGTTTCGTGTCATGGTCACCAAAGCCGCCTTGCTGGGTCCGTAGGCGACGAGCGGCGAACTGCCCAACGCCGTGATCGAGGCAATGGTGACGATGGCGCCGCGGCCGCGCTTGGCCATGCGGCCGCCAAAGGCCCGGCAGGTATGAAAGCTGCCGCTCACATTGACATCGACGATCCGCCGCCATTCCTCGAGCGACTGCTCTTCCGGCTGGTGCGGGTTCTCGAGGTGAGCGGCACAGGCGATCAGACCGGCGCACGGTCCGATCTCGGCTTCGACCGAGGATGCCAGCGTCTCGACCGCGGCTGCGTCGGCGATGTCCAAGGCACGGCCGGTGCCGCCAACCTCGCGAGCGACAGCCTCGGCACGGCCTTTGTCGATATCACAGACGACGACGTGCCAGCCCTGCCGCGCCATCGCCCTGGCGCAGGCGGCGCCAATCCCACCGCCGCCGCCGGTAATGACGACGATCCTCGGCGAGTCGCTCACAGACAACGGTACACCGCCTCGATCAGGCGCCGCGCACGCGGCCCGTTGTCGACGCGGGCATGCATCTTGTTCATTGCGTAGCAGAAGCCGACCTTGGCGTCGGGATCGCCCAGGCCAATCGAGCCGCCGACTCCATGATGGCCGAACGAACGCCGTCCCGGTCCCATCCACACCAGAGGCGGTGAGGTCAGCAGATAGCCCAGCGCCTGGTGATAGGG
>JACPOQ010000084.1 GCA_016191435.1 Chloroflexota bacterium
ACGAGGGAGACGTCCAGGTCATGGTCAAGACGGTGCTGTACGCGGAGAAGCTGTACGACAACGACAAGGTCGAGCGCGAGGTGTTCGGGCCCGACGTGCGCGTGGTGTGGCGCAACGTCCCCAACCTCTCGCAGCTCGAGGCGAGCGACTGCGCCGACATCGACGGCCTGATGGTGATGCGGCATGCGGTGACCGCCGAACACCTCGCGAGGTTCCCCAAGCTCGCCTGCGTCGGGCGCATGGGCGTGGGCTACGACAAGCTCGACCGCAAGGCAGCGGCTGGCCGGAAGGTGATGGTGTGCAACGTGCCCGACTACGGCACCACCGAGGTCGCCGACCATGCGCTGGCCCTTGCCCTGTCGCTGCGCCGTGGCATCGCGCTGCACCTCGAGGCGCAGCGCCGGCCGCAGCCCGCGCCGTGGTCTTACGTGCGCGATCCGTTGCTGCGGCGCAACGGCGTGCAGACCTTCGGCATCGTCGGTCTCGGCCGTATCGGCACGGCGGCGGCGCTCCGGGCCAAGGCTTTCCAGTTCCGCGTCGTTGCCTATGATCCGTACATGCCGAACGGCACGGAGCTCGGCGTCGGCGTCGAACGCGTCGGCTCGCTCGAGGCGCTGATGGAGCAGACCGACACGCTGTCGATCCATGCGCCGCTGACGCCCGAGACACGCGGCATGATCTCGCGCGCCATGCTGGAGCGCATGCCCAAGGGAGGCGTGGTGGTGAACACCGCGCGCGGACCGATCGTCGATGTCGATGCGCTCGCCGACCTTTTGAAGCGCGGGCATCTCGCCGGCGTCGGCCTCGACGTCATTCCTGTCGAGCCGCCGGTCGAGCCCATCCCCGAGCTTCTGCGCGCCTACCGCGCGCGCGAGCCGTGGTGCGAGGGGCGGCTCATCATCACGCCGCACGCCGCCTTCTTCACGCCCGAGGCCTGGGACGATACAAGGCTCAAGGCGGCGGAAACCATGCGCGCGGCGCTGGTCGGACCGCGGCCGCAGAACGTCATCACACCGGAGATGTTCTGACGGACCGGCCTCAGCGGGCGATGCCCGTCGCCCCGTCCGGAACGTCGTAGAAGGCCAAGGTCATCGCGACGCTGGTGTAGTGCCCCATCAAGGTGATGACGTCGGTGACGCCGACGTGTCCGAGCGCCTTGATCGCGCGCTCGTGCAGGCCGCGCGACACCCATCGCCCGCTGGAGAGCACGACCGCCATCTCGTAGACGACCTGTTCGCGTTCGTCGTCGAAAGCGGCCGGCATGCCACCCAGGATCGCCTCGACCTTGGCGGGCGGCAGGCCGGCTGCTTTCGCCAGCCGTTCGTGCGCGGCCGTCGGATAGGCCGAACGCCAGTGGCTGGTGATGACACAGACGGCGATCTCGCGCTCGCGTTCGCTGAGCGAGTAGCGGCCCGGCTGGAAATGCGCACCGAACGGGCCCGCGACCTTCGCGAGCTTGGGGTTGTGCACCCAGATCTTGGTCGGGCCGGGCAGGCGGCCGCGGGCCTCGATCATCGACTTGTAGCCTTCCTGTTGTTCGGGGCTCATTTTTTCGTACGGGATTTCGGCGTAGCGGCCGAAGGTCGGGGTCTCGGACATCTGCCTTCTCCTTAGCTCTGCGTGCGTCGGAACAGCATGGTCACGTTGCGCCGGCGATTCTCGAAGCCCTCGGCGAATCGCAGCGCCGCCGTCTGATGGAAGATCGAGCCTCTGAACACCAACCCCCTGTTTTCGGCGTAGGCGATCGAGGTCTGTCGCGCTCCCTTCTGCCGGAGATAGGCGCGAATGTCCTTCTCGCCGCGATTGTAATCGTCGAAGGTCCAGTCGGCAGGCGCTGCGACGTCCCACACGTCGAGCCCGCCGCCCCCGGGCTGCAGGTTGGCCGAGTCCGGCGTGATCCAGAAATTGAGGCTGATGTCCGACTGGTCGGCATGGATGTCGATGCCTGGGCGCTGATGCTGGCAGACGAACGACCACCAGTAATTCAGGTGATGTCGGTCCAGCAGCTCGGGGATGGCCTGGCGCAGCTCCGCTGCGATCTGCAGCAGCAGCGGGCTGAAGAAGCCGGACTCGGGATTCGCTCCGAGATAGCCGGTCGGGTACCAGCGACGCCAGACAGTCGATCGCAGGCAGAAGCGCTGCAACTGGGCGAGCGCTTCCGGCGTCAGCAGATGGTCGACAAAGGCGATCCCTTTGCCGTCGCCTTTGAAGGCATTTACGACATCGCTCCAATCGTCTCGCCGGTTGAGGCAGAGGGCAGGCGGTGCTTCATCGTGCAGCACGAGGGGCGGATCGGCCACCAAGCGACCGAACTGGCCGCCCAGGGGAATTGCGGGGATCTCGTCGCCGGCGCTATCGAGCAGCTGATTGAGCTTGCGCTGCGCAACGTCTCTCACATTGGCGGGCACCGGCAGCAGCGCGCCGGGCGCAAGATTGTCAACGTGTTCCAGGTAGATGAGCTGCTCGAGGTTGTGCAGCGCCTGATGCGCGGGAAGGGGGATCGGGCCACCGCCGGCGGGCGCCATCGATGGCCGGGCAAGCTCGAGCGCCGCGCGGAAATCGGCCAGCGCCGCATCGCGTTCGTCCAGCGCCGCCCGCACCCGGGCCAGCAGCACGCGCGCGGAATGTGCCCGAGGATCGGCGTCCACGGCCTTGAGCGCATTCTTCTTGGCCTCGGTGAGCTCGCCCAATTGGAAGCTCATGTCCGCCAGGGCCACGAGAACGGCCACTGAAGGCTTGTGCTGCACCAGGGTGCGCAAGGCGTCAGCCGCTTCGGCGAAGCGGCCATGGGAGATGCTGCGCGTGATGCCCTCGGGCAGTGGGGCTTGCGACCGGACCATGAGCGCAATCTATGAGCAAGGCGCCTCGGGCAGGCAACCTTTCTCCTCTCGAAATGCCTGTAGTTGCGGCTTTCGGCGCCCATCGATGTGTGGAAAGCTCGCGATTGCATCTTTTAAGCAAGCGGGACGGACAATGCACGACATCGTCATCCGGGGCGGCAGTATCGTCGACGGCACGGGCGCCCCGGCGTCCCAGGGGGATGTCGCCATCGATGGCGACCGCATCGTTCTGGTCGGCGGCAAGGCGGGGCCGGGTCGCCGCGAGGTGAAGGCCGACGGGCGGATCGTCACACCGGGCTGGGTCGACGTGCACACGCACTATGACGGCCAGGCGACCTGGGATCCCATCCTGGCGCCGTCCTCCTGGCATGGCGCCACGACCATCGCCTTCGGCAATTGCGGCGTGGGCTTCGCCCCCGTCCGCCGACAGCACCAGAAGGCGCTGATCGATCTGATGGAGGGGGTCGAGGACATCCCCGGCATCACGCTGTCGGAAGGCCTGAAATGGGACTGGGAGAGCTTCCCGGACTACCTCGACGCGCTGGCGCGGCTGCCGCGCACCATCGATATTGCGGCGCAGATCGCCCATCACCCCTTGCGGGTCTATGCGATGGGCGAGCGCGCCATCGCTCGCGAACGGGCCACGGCCGAGGATATCGAAGTCATGGCCCGGCTCACCGAGGAGGCGCTGAAGGCCGGCGCCATCGGCTTCACCACCAGCCGCACCGACCAGCACAAGACGCTGGCCGGTGACCTTGTCCCCGGGCGCTATGCCGAGCACGAGGAACTTTTGGCCATCGGCAAGGCCATGGGGCGTGCCGGCCGCGGCGCGTTCGGCATGCTCTCCGACTTCGAGGACGAGGCGGCCGAGTTCCGTTGGATGCGCCAGGTGGCGAAGGACAGCGGCCGGCCCGTCTGGTTCCTGCTCACCGATCGCAGCTACGATCCCGAGCGTTGGCGTCGCCTGATGGACGGGGTCCGCGCTGCCCGCGCCGACAACCTGCCGCTCTCCGCCCAGGTCGCGGGCCGCCCGGTGGGACTGACCTTGGGCCTCGGCACCTCGCTCAATCCCTTCGCGCTGCGCGAGGCCTTTGCCGAGGCAGCCAAGCTGCCGCCGGCCAAGATGCTGGCGAAGCTGCGTGACCCCGAGATGCGCCGCACGATCCTGGCGCAGGATGCCTCGCCGCGGCTGCTCGAAGTGCTGCCGCCATTGTCGCGCCAGATCGCGACGCGCTGGGACCGCATGTATCCGCTTGGAGAGTCGCCGGACTACGAGCCGCCGCCGGAGCGCAGCATCGCAGCCCTCGCAGCGCGCGACGGCGTGACGCCGGCCGAGTTCTGCTACGGCTACTTCGTTG
>JACPOQ010000085.1 GCA_016191435.1 Chloroflexota bacterium
CCAAGCTCGCGCGCCAGGGCATCGACGGCGGCGCGATCGCGGGCAGCGACAGTCAGCGTCAGTCCCGGGTCACCGGCGAGCAGGCGGCAGAGCCTGCTGCCGAAGACGCCGGTGCCGCCGAGGACGAGGACGCGCACGCGCGCCTAGCGCAGCCGCGCCTGGAATTCGCTGATCGCCGCGGCCGGCGCCTTGGCGTAGGTGCCGCGGCGGCTGACGACGACGTTGGTGATCGAGCGCAGCGATATGGCCATCTCGGTCGCCTTGGCGACGATGGCGATGCCGTTCAGCACCGGCGCGTCGTCGATCAAGAACGGACTTTCACGCGCGAACAGCAGCATCGGCAGGCCGCCGGCCGGGATGATGACCTCGGCACCCTTCTCGATCAGCGGCTTCACCTGGGTGACGAACTGGCTGCGCACCTGGGCGTAGGCCGTCTCGTCAGTGAACGCCTTCATGAAGGACGGCAGGTCCATCTTGAGGGCCTGCGTGCCGGCATAGCGTTCGCCCAGCCCATGCATGCGGATCTGCCGGTCGTGCCAGGGCACGAAGACAGGATCAATGGTCACGAGGCCGAGCCGCCCGCCCATGCTGAGGCCGGCCAGCAGGTTGGCCTCACCGAGACCGATCACCGGGATGTCGACGGCGCCCTTGATCTCGATCAGGCCTGGCTCCTGGAAATGGCCGATCACGAAAGCGTCGTAGCCCGCCTTCTCGGCGGCCAGCGCATTGTTGATGACCTGCGCGGCGCAGCGGAACTCGCTCAACGCATGGAACGAATGGTCGGGTGGATCGAGGCCGTGGACCTCGAAGCTGACGCCGGGCGCCGCCACCTTGGTCAGCATCGCCTGCAGCCGCTCGATGTAGGGCGCCTGTTCGACGGGATGGACGAAGCTCTGGTACCAGATCCGGGCCATGTCTCTCAGACCTTCAGCTTGAAGATGCGCAACGCGTTGGTCTCGTAGATCTGCCGGCGCTGCTCCTCGGTGACCGCGGCGCCGTCCATGAAATGCACGGCCTCGGCGTCGTCCTCGTAGGGGAAGTCGGCGGCGAACATGATGCGGTCGACGCCGAGCTCGTCGAGGCCGAGCTTCAGGACCGCCATGTCCGTCACGCCCGCGGTGGTGATGTAGAAGTTCTGCAGGAAATATTCGCTCGGCCGCTTGGGCAGCTTCTCGCAGGCGCCGATCTGGACCTGCATGGCGAAGCGATTGTCGATGCGCTTCAGCCAGTAGGGAATGCCCTCGCCCATGTGGCCCAGCACGATGCGAAGGCCGGGATGGTGGTCGAAGGCGCCCGACATGATCAGGCGCATGGCGTGCAGGCCGGTCTCGGCGGAGAAGCCCCAGGTCGCGAAGTAGAGGCCGTAGTCGAGGTAGGGCGTGACCATCGACGGTCCGGGCTCGCGCGGGTGGAGGTAGATCGGCATGTCCAGCGCCTCGGCCGCCTCGAGGATCGGCCGGTACTTGGGCATGTCGAGATATTCGCTCCTGGTGTGGGAGTTGATGATGACGCCGCAGAGCCCGAGTTTCTTGCCGCGCTCGATCTCGCGCGCCGCCGCCGCCGGATCCTGCGGCGCCACGGCTGCAAGCCCCGCCAGCCGCGTCGGGTTGGCCTTGATCGCCGCCGCCAGCGCGTCGTTGGACTCGGCGGCCAGGCGTGTCGCCATGTCCGCGTCGAAGACCTGCACGCCCGGCGAGGTCAGCGACAGGACCTCGACGTCGATGCCGACCTTGTCCATGTGGGCGATACGGCCCGCGCCAATGTCCAGGAGGTTGTTCACCAGTTGCGTGCCGGCTGCGGAGGGCGCGAGCAGGCTGCCGCCCAGCTTGGCGAAGCCCGGTTCGACGTCGCTGCTGGCCAAAACCTTCCTCCAGCCGGCGAGGATGTCGGCCGTGATGAAGGCCTCCTCGACCGCAAGAGCTTGCGCGACAGGCCGCGGCCACGGGCGGCCTGCGCCACGCCGAGCAACCGCAGCGACGCCCAGTCGCGCGGGAAGATCACGCCATCGGACTTGCCGGGCGCGAAGTAGAACACCACGGCGTCGAGCCCCGACCTGCCGCGCACGCCTGCTATTTCGGCGTCGACCAGGCGTTTCGCCGCCTGCGGAAGGCCGTCGCGCAAGCGTGGCCATTCGGCGCCCATGCGCTCGGCATAGTCGGCATAGGCTTCGACCAAGAGACACCCGACCGCCGCGTGATCCGCGTCGGTCAGGTGCTCGATCGTGCTCACGCCCTAGAACGGAATGTCGTCGTCGAGCTCGGCCTTGCCGCCACGCGCCGCCGGACGGCCACCGCCGCCGCCTGCTGGCGGCCCGCCGCCCATGTCGTCATCCATGCCGGCTCCAGCTCCGGCGCCGGCACCCGCCTCGCCGCCACCGCCGCTGCGGCCGTCGAGCATGGTGAGCGCGCCGCCGAAGCGCGGGATCACGACCTCGGTCGTGTAGCGCTCCTGGCCGCTCTGGTCGGTCCATTTGCGCGTCGAGAGCTGCCCCTCGACATAGACCTTGGACCCCTTGCGCACGTACTTCTGTGCAACCTCCGCCAGCTTCTCGTTGAAGATGACGACGCGGTGCCATTCGGTGCGCTCCTTGCGCTCGCCGCTTTGGCGATCGCGCCACGTATCCGACGTGGCCACCGACATGTTCACCATGGATCTGCCATCCTGCATGGACCTCACTTCGGGGTCGCGGCCGAGATTGCCGACCAGGATGACTTTGTTGACGCTGCCCGCCATGGGGGCCTCCTTCGCTTTCCCGGTGCCGCGGGGCGCGGCACCTACCTCACGGCGGCCAAACTAGACCCACCCGCCTGTGGGCAGCCACCGATTTTGGGTTGTACCGGCCAGATAGCGTGAACTTCGCTCATGCTGCCCCGCCGACAATTCATTGGTTGCCCGGGCAAACCCTCCCCTATCCTCCCGCGCCATGAGTAATTCCTTTCACGTATCGCAGGTCTCGCGCGGGCAGGCTTGCGCCATCCTGGGTGGGGCCGCCCTGATGATGACCCTGGCCATGGGCATCCGGCAGAACCTCGGCCTGTTCCAGGCGCCCGCCTCCAAGGAGCTGGGCATCGCCATCTCCGACTTCGCCTTGGCCATCTCGGTGCAGCAGGTCGCCTGGGGCCTGAGCCAGCCGTTCGCCGGCATCGTCGCCGACAAGCACGGTACGCGCGGCATCGCCCTGTTCGGCAGCCTGCTGTTCATCGCCGGCGTCGTGCTGACGGCGACGGCCCACGGCGCCCTGCCGATCGTGCTGGGCGCCGGCGTGCTGATCGGCGTGTCGCTCGCCTGCACGACGTCGGGCATCACCGCCAA
>JACPOQ010000086.1 GCA_016191435.1 Chloroflexota bacterium
ACCGTCGAGTTCATCGTCGACAAGAACCGCAAGTTCTACTTCCTCGAGATGAACACCCGCCTGCAGGTCGAGCATCCGGTCACAGAACTGATCACCGGCCTCGACCTGGTCGAGTTGATGATCCGTGTCGCCGCCGGCGAGACGCTGCCGCTGCAGCAGAAAGACGTGAAGCTGAACGGCTGGGCCGTCGAGGCCCGCCTCTATGCCGAGGACCCGTTCCGCAACTTCCTGCCTTCGACCGGCCGCCTGGTGAAGTACCGAGAGCCTAAGGCCGGCCCGGACGTGCGCGTCGATACCGGTGTGTACGAGGGCGGCGAGATCTCGATGTTCTACGATCCGATGATCGCCAAGCTCTGCAGCTACGGAAAGACGCGCATCGACGCCATCGAGCGCATGCGCCGCGCGCTCGACGAGTTCTATGTCCGCGGCGTCTCGCACAACGTGCCGTTCCTGGCGGCCCTGATGGCCCATCCGCGCTTCCGCGCCGGCAAGCTCACCACCAACTTCATCGCCGAGGAGTTCAAGGGCGGATTCACCGCGGCGCACCTGCCGCCGAAGGATCCGGCGATGCTGGCCGCCGTCGCCGCCGTCGCCGACCGCATCAAGGGCGCGCGGCTCGGAACAACGCAAGACAGCCGCGTCGTCATGCTCAACCGCCAGCCGATGACCGTGGCTGTGAGCGCGGGCAATCCGGGCGGCTTCATCGTCGAGGCCGACGGCCGGCAGATCGCGGTCAAGACCGACTGGTCGCCCGGCGAGCCGCTGATGCATGCCACGATCGACAAGCAGCATGTCGTCGTCCAGATCGACGCACTCGCCTCGGGCTGGCGCCTGATCAACGAGGGCGGCCAGGCCGAGGCGCTGGTGCTGACGGCGCGCCAGGCCGAGCTCTACGCCCTGATGCCGGTCAAGGCGGCACCGGACACCTCCAAGTTCCTGCTGTCGCCCATGCCGGGCCTGCTCGCCTCCGTGGCGGTGAGCGAGGGCCAGGAGGTCAAGGCCGGCGAGGCCCTGGCCGTGGTCGAGGCGATGAAGATGGAGAACGTGCTGCGCGCGGTGCGCGACGGCACGGTCAAGACCCTGCACGCCAAGGCCGGCGACAGCCTGCGCGTCGACCAGAAGATCATCGAGTTCGCCTGAGCCGATGGCGCTGCAAGCCCGCCTCACCATCACCGGCCGGGTGCAGGGCGTGGGCTACCGCGACTGGGCGATGACGATGGCGCGCCGGCTCGGACTGGCCGGCTGGGTGCGCAACTGCACGGACGGATCGGTCGAGGCCCTGGTGGTCGGTGACGACCAGGCGGTCGGTGAGATGATCGACGCCTGCCGCCGTGGCCCCACGATGGCGCGCGTTGACAATGTCGATATCGAGCCGGTCGATCTCGACGTGCTCCCGGAAGGTTTCAGGCAGCTTCCGACAACGTGACCGATTGGCAAAAACTGCCAATGGGCCTAGGATAGAGGCATGCCTACGACCATGAACGTGGCGATTTCGCCCGAGCTCAAAGCCCATGTCGACCGGCAAGTCGCCGAAGGTAGCTACGCGTCGTCGAGCGAGTATGTGCGCGACTTGATACGACAGGATCAGCGGCGGAAAGCCGAGCAGCGATTGGCTGACCTCGTGCGCGAAGGCTTGGAGAGTCCCCTGGAGGCCCCCGACGCGGCCTATTGGGATAAGCGCCGGGAAGCGTTGCGTCGGTCGATAGCGAAGAAGCGGCGGTGAAAGTCGTCCGCCGACGGCGAGCGACCCAGGACATCGACGATCACGCGGCATACATAGCCGCACGAAACCCACAGGCAGCCTATCGATTCCTGGAAATGGTCGAAGAAACCTTCGACCTGCTGGCACGCCAGCCACGGATCGGCTCGCGGCGCTTGGGTCACGTCATTGCCGGCCTGCGTGCCTTTCCCGTCAGGACGCTTCGATCCTATATCGTGCTCTACTTCGTTGCAGGCAGCAGAGTACAGATCGTCCGTGTCGTCCACGCTTCTCGCGATCTGGAAACCGTACTCAAAGAGTTATAGAGCCAGCTTGGCTTGGGCTAGGCGGCAACGGAGGGTCTGGCCGGCTCGCCGAAGACCTCGTCGAAGGTCTCGGCCAGCGCCGTGTCGAGATCGGCCATCGTCACCGGCAATCCAAGATCGACCAGCGAGGTCACCCCATGCTCGGCGATGCCGCAGGGCACGATTCCCGCATAGTGCGACAAGTCGGGCTCGACGTTGATCGACAGCCCATGGAACGACACCCAGTGGCGGATGCGGACGCCAATGGCGGCGATCTTGTCTTCACGCGGAGTGCCGTCGGGCAGGGTTGGCTTGTCGGGCCGCACCACCCAGACGCCGACGCGGCCTGAGCGACGCTCGGCCGTCACGCTGAAGCGGGCCAGGGTGCGGATGGTCCAATCCTCGAGGTCGGACACGAAGCGCCGCACGTCCTGGCGGCGGGCGCGCAGGTCGAGCATGGCATAGACCACGCGCTGGCCGGGCCCATGATAGGTGTATTGCCCGCCGCGGCCCGCGACATGGACGGCAAAGCGCATGGGCTGCAGCAGGTCCTGCGGCTTGGCGCTGGTGCCTGCCGTGTAGAGCGGCGGGTGCTCGAGCAGCCAGACGAGCTCGCGCTCGCGGCCGGCCCGGATGTCGGCGACACGTTGTTCCATGACCGCCAGCGCCTCCTGGTAGGGCACCGGGCCGTCGGAAATGCGCCATTCGGGCTTGTCCATTGTGGCAAAATCGGAGCTTCCGGGGCCAAGCGCAATAGGGCGCGTTCGCTCACCCATTGGCCCTGCCGAGTTACCTTGCCACTGCGAGGTCTATTTGGTATCCCCCGCCGCATCGACCGGCGCGGCCATGGCGGAATTGGTAGACGCGCTAGCTTGAGGTGCTAGTGCCGCGAGGCGTGGAAGTTCGAGTCTTCTTGGCCGCACCAAACTCGC
>JACPOQ010000066.1 GCA_016191435.1 Chloroflexota bacterium
ACTTCTCGTAGTCGGGTGGCAGCAGGCCCTTGTGGATGCAGATCGTGGTGATGCCGGCCTTCACCGCCTTCTCGTAGAACGGATAGACCAGCTTCTCGTCGTCGAGCCGCCACGGGAACTTCGACGGGTTCAGCGGATCGCCGATCGTGTAGCCTTTCCACGAATCGGGCTTGTGCACGGCGATCGCCTTGTCGACCTCGTCCATCCAGCCCGGCTGGCCGGGCGTGATCAGGGCGTGCGCCAGCAGTCGCCGCGAGCCCGCGAAGCCGTTGATCAGCGCGCGCGCCTCGGCCATCTGCGCATTGGACAAGAACCACCAGGTCGGATCGTCGAACGGCGCGCCGCTCAGCAAGGCCAGGCTGGTGTCGCTGTCGTAAAAGACCTCCTTCACATAGTTCTGGAACTTGTAGCGGGCGAGCGAGGCCACGCCCTCCTCCTTCAGCTTCGGATTCCAATGCTGGCTCGCGAACTCGGCCAGGCCGAGAAGCTGCTTGTGGTCGAAGTCGTCGCGCACAAAGTGGGTCTGCACGTCGAAGATGAACTGGCCGGCCAGTCCCTGGGCGCGCGCCTGCGCCAGTTCGGGCTCGCGTGCCTCGGCGGGCGTCACCTGGAAGACGTTGCCGCCGTAGATCTCATTCATGGCGACGAAGGCCGCGGCCATGCCGCAGCTCGTGCGCAGGAACTGCCGGCGATTCATGCCGAGCCGGGCCGCGTTCGCGTCGGCAAGCTCGACGATGCGCCGCTCGACCTTCTTCTGGGTCGCGCTCTGTCTCGGCGGCAGATATTCGCCGTTGGAGACGATCTGGGTCGGGATCGGCGTTGCCGCCGAAGCTTCCTCGGCGCCTGCGACAAGGCGCTGTTCGCGTTCACTGAGCCAGTTACCCATCGGTTTCCTCCGTCTTGTTGGACAACGTGAAGAACCGATCGGCGCGTGCTTTTGGGCGCGCGCGGTCGGTCAGGGCGATGTTGGTTTGCTCGAAAAGGTGTCTCCCGGAAAACTGGTCATGCCGTTTGCCCCGGTTACACGCACGCGAGTCTAGGGTTGGCCGGCCCGCGTCGTCCAGTGCGGCCCTGCATATCTGACGAGACTTGCAGTTGGGTCAGGGTCCTGCAGCTCCGATGCTTTCGCTGAACAACTATCCATTGCATACTCTTCGAGTTCATTACGTTTGCGTGCACCTCCGTGAACCAGCCGCCGCAACCACCGCCCCCGCTGCTGAAGCAGCTGCACCTGCCAAAGCCGGTCTCCTGGCTCTCCCTGCTGCGCACCGTGCGCGCGCCGTTGGCGGTGATCGTGCTGACCGGCATCGCGGTCGTGCTGCCGTCCCAGTCGGCCGACATGCTGGCGGCGCTGGGCGATGGCGGCCTCGTCCCGCGTGAGGTCTTCGTCTTCTACCTGTCCCTCGCCTTCCTCACCTTCAGCGGCTGGTACTGGGCGCGGGCGCTGATCTCCGCCCGCTTCGACGTTCCCTACACCGCCGCCGGACGCGCCCGATTGGAGGCGACCGACCAGCGCCTCGACGTCTTCGCCTTCGACGCCGTACCCTGGCTGATCTACGTGCTGTCGGGCCTGGTCGGTGTCGGCCTCATCGTGCGCAGCGGCGTGTGGACCGCCTTGTGGTTCCTGCTCGCCTGGGTGCTGGTCTACGCCTACGCCTTCTTCCGGCCGACGCCCCTCAAGGAGGGCGAGCGCAAGCTCCTGCAGCGCGTGCGCGGCGACCAGCTGGACTACCGCGCCGTCGGGAAAGTCCCGCAGCGCAGCACGACGAGCTTTCGCGAATGGCGACGATCCATCTGGACTCACGTGCGGCTGCTGACACATCGCGCGCCCGGCGGGCGCCTGGCCGCCTGGGCCTTCATCGGCTTCTCGCTCGCCGTGTTCGTGTGGGGTGCCGTGGCCTCCTTCATCACCTTCGACCCGCCGATCGTGAGCCTGCCGGTGTTCCTGTCGGCGGTGTTCACCGGTCCGTCGGCGGCGCTGGTCTGCCTGGCGCTGATGATCCCGCTGTTGTCCCTCCTCACCTTCGTCGCCGACGGCTACAAGATCGAGTTCACCATCAAGGGCCGGACCACCGGGCCGAGCCGTCCGCCTGTGCTCGGCGTATTGGTGCTGTGGACGGTCGTGACCACGTACGGGCTGCACCTCCACACCGTGCGGGTGGTCGACGGCGATCTGCCGAAACGCGAGAACCTCACCGCCTACTTCAAGAGCTGGGCAGAGGCCTGTGCGCCCAAGCAGGGGCCCGTGCGGCCGATCATCGTCGCGGTGTCGGGCGGCGCCTCGCGCGCGGCGGTGTGGGGCGCGCAGGTCCTGCAGGAGGTCGAGGATGCCTCGGTGCCCGGCGGGCCGGCGGTCTTCGCCGTCAGCAGCGTGTCCGGCGGATCATTGGGCGTGGCCGGCTACATGGCCCTGCTGGCCGGCATGACGGACGGCGAGCGCTGCGCCGCCGACAGTCGCGAGGCCCGCAAGAAGCGCATGGCCCTGCTGGCCGAGGCGCCGCTCGGCGACGACGTGCTGTCGGCCCTGCTCGCGGGCGGGCTCGCAGCCGACATCCCGCGCGCCCTCCTCAGTCCGGTCGCCTTCGTCGTCCGCGGCTTCGTCGGCGAGCAGCCGCGCGGCGGCGATCGCGCCGAGGCCATCGAACGCGCCTTCGAGCGCCTGTGGGACAAGCCCTGGACCCGGGAGGGCAAGCCCTCCTTCAGCGATCGGTTTCTCTCGCTGTTCTACGAGGGCACCACGCTGCGCCGCGGCATGCCCCTCTGGATCGCCAACGGAACCGAGGTCAGCACTGGCTCGCGGCTGCTCACCCTTCCGGTCGACAGGTCGCAATGGCCGTTCCGCTCGTCGCGCGATGTGCTCGCCCTGCTCGACGCCGACGTGGCGATATCGACGGCGATCAACAACACCGCGCGCTTCCCTTATCTCGAACCGTCGGGCGAGCTCGTGAAGCGCAAGTCGGCCCAGGAGCTCGCCGCGCGGTCCGTGCCCGGTCGCCTATGGGACCAGCTGCGCCTGTTCAAGCGGGGCTCGCCGGAGATCATCGACGGCGGCTACTTCGAGAACGAAGGCCTGCAGACGGCGCTCGAGCTCGCGGCCTGGCTGGAGAAGGAAGGCAAGAAGGCGCTCGATGGCCGCGAAGTGTGGCCGATCATCGTCCAGGCGACGGCCGACGGCAGCGCGCGGCTCACGCTCGAGGAGGTGGTGCGCTGGAACAGCGTCGCCGCCGATCCCGGCAAGGCGCCGGGCGTCTCCCCGGCCTTCCAGTTCATGGCGCCGATCTCCGGCCTCTACAACGTCCGCGGCGGCCATTCGACGGTGCTGCTGTGGGCCGCGCAGGACCTCTACAAGACCAACTTGGTCCACTTCATGCTGCCCGGCGTCGAGGGCCGCGACGTACCCTTGAACTGGGTCCTCTCGTCGGGCACCACGGCGGAGATCCGCAAGGCGACGAGCGTCGTGCCGCAGGTTCTCAAGAACCACGAGGAGCGCGCGCGGCTGGGCGAGCTCTTGAAGGTCAAACCGTAGCTCGGGCTACAGCCAGCGCCGCACGCGCCGGCGGTAGCCGCGATAGGGCTCGCCGAACTTGCGCTCGAGATAGGCTTCCTCGCGCGCCACGACGCCGTAGCGGATGACGAGGGCGAAGGGCACCAGCGCCACCAGCAGCCACGGATTGTCGAAGGCGATGGCAAGCCCGATCTGGCCGCCGAACATGCCCACGTAGATGGGGTTGCGCGTGAAGCGGTACGGCCCGCCCTCGACGAGGGCGGTCGTCGGCCGGTTGGTCGGCACGTTCGTGCCGGCCCGGGTCATGGTGCCGATGGCCCAGATGGCCAGCGCCAGGGCGAGGACAAACACGACGGCCCCCACCAAACCGGCGGGCCAGTCTTCCGGCAGGAACGGCAAGGGCACGAGCCAGTCGAGCGCAAACCCGGCGACGACGGCAAGCGCCCAGGCAAGCGGTGGCCGGATGATGACCCGGGCGGTCTCGGTAATTTCGCTCATTTCGAGGCAACTCCTTCTCGCGAAGGGGCGTTGAATTTCCGTCTGCCTCTACCACGGAGATGAGACATGTTGAAATCCGTTGTCCTCGCAGCTTTCCTGACCTGCGGCGCCCTGGGCGCCTACGCCCAAACCACGCCGACGCAGCCGAGTTCGCCCGCCCCGGCGGCCACACCGGCCGATCGCACGGTGTCGACCGGCGACTTCAACGCCAAGGGCGACATGGCGGCGAGTGCGCTGATCGGCACCAAGGTTCGCAACGCAAACAAGGAATCGATCGGCAAGATCAACGAGATCTATCTCGACAAGGACGCCAAGGTCACCGACGTCGTCATCTCGGTCGGCGGCTTCCTCGGCGTCGGCTCCAAGGACGTCGCGGTGAAGTGGAGCGACATTTCGGTCGGCCAGGACGACACCTCGGTGGTGCTGACCACGTCGCTCACCAAGGAAGCCCTGACGGCCCTGCCGGACTACACCAAGACCGAGCGCCGCAAGCCCGCGCCGCCGGAAACCGCCACCGCTCCGCCGGCCAGGCCGACGCCTCCCGCGCAGAGCCGCTAGATCGACAGTCGACGAAGAAAGGGCGCCCCTTGAGGGGCGCCCTTTTTCATGTCTTGCGGACCGCCGGTCTCCGGCCGGCTCATGATCATGATGCCGGCCGGCGGTCCGGAAAATCATGAGCGGGCCTGGAGGCCCACGGTCCAAAGAACCCGCCTAGCGGCGATTCGGATTGGAGGGGCTGCGATCCCACTGGTTCGGCCGGCCGTCGCCGTCGCGATCCTGGTCGTAGCGGTTCGGGATGCCGTCATGATCCTGGTCGCCCATACCGCGACGGCGGTTGTTGTTGTACTGGTCGAAGGCGTTGGGGATGCCATCGCGGTCGCGATCGCCCCACGCGCCGCCGCGCGGCGGCTGATGCGCCTGCTGCGGATACGGCTGTTGGCCGATATAGACACCGACCTGGGCGTTGGCAGCCTGCGGCAGCACAACCGGCAGCGTCGCGAGGGCAAGGGTCGCAGCGATCACGGAAAATTTGATCGAACGGGTCATGTGAATTCCTTCCTTGGGCGTTGTGGCGAGCCAACGTGCGACAGGCGCCAAGGTGGCGAGTGCCATGACAATGCCGAAAACAGGTTCCGCGCAACCGCATGGCTGCAGTTGCCGTTTCGTGCTGCTGCCGGCTTCGATCGTGCTACCGTGCGCGGCATGACCACCTACGCCGACTACAGGCCCCTCACCTTTCACGACGCCGCCCGTCGCTTCACCGACGGCAACGACAGCCCGCGCGCCTACTTGGAGCGCTGTCTGGAAACCATCGCGTCGCGCGAGCCCGTGGTGAAAGCCCTCACCGCGATCAACGAGACCGGCGCGCGCGCTGCCGCCGACGCCAGCACGCAACGCTGGAAGGCGGGATCGCCCATCTCGCCGATCGACGGCATGCCCATCGCCATCAAGGACCTGCTCGAGACCAAGGACATGCCCACCGAGATGGGCTGCGCGGCGATGAAGGGCAACTTCCCCAAGCGCGACAATGCCGGCGTCTGGGCGCTGCGCCAGGCGGGCGCCGTGATCCTCGCCAAGACGGTGACGGCGGAGCTCGGCGGCTCGCATCCCGGCCCGACCACCAATCCGTTCGATCCCGCGCGCACGCCGGGCGGCTCCTCCTCGGGCTCTGCAGCGGCCGTCGGCGCCAACATGGTGCCGGTAGCGATCGGCACGCAGGTCGGCGGCTCGATCATCCGGCCCGCCGCCTATTGCGGGAACTTCGCGCTGAAGCCGACGCAGGGCGGCATCAACCGCGGCGAGCGACTGGCCACCAGCCAGAGCACGCACGGCCCGCACGCCGGCGGCCTCGCAGACATGTGGCAGGTCGCCATCGAGCAGGCCAAGCGTTGCGGCGGCGACCGCGGCGCGCTCGGCTTGATCGGTCCCGACACGCTCCCCGCCGCAATAAAACCCAACCGGCTGATCGTGCTCGAGACCGAAGGGTGGCCCGACGTCGACTCTGCGACCAAGGACGCCTTCGCCCGACTCCTGGAACAGTTGAAGGCAGCCGGCGTCACCCTGATCCGGCGCGCCGACCATCCCTTCGTCGAGAACCTGGAGAAGGCGATCGCCAACGGCCGCGCCGTGTGCGGCGCCATCACCAGCTGGGAGAACCGCTGGTACCAGCGCGGCATGCTCGACGCCGCGCCCGATGGCCTCTCCGCCCGCGCCAAGGCGACGCTGCTCAAGGCCGAGGCCATGACGCCGGACGACTACCGCGCCAACCTTCTGGCCCGCCAGCAGGCGCAGCTCGCCCACGTGGCGTTGGCCCAGCTGGCCGACGCCGCGATCACGCTCTCCTGCCCCGGCCCCGCGCCGATCTGGTCGGGCGACGTGCCCGGCCAGCCCCTGGCGCCGCGGCCGACCGGCGACTTCGTGTTCAACGCGCCGTCCTCGATGCTGTTCGCGCCGGTCGTGACGGTGCCGCTGATGAGCGTCGGCGGCCTGCCGGTCGGCGCGCAGCTCATGGGCCAGCAGCACGAGGATGCGCGCATGACCGGGCTGGCTCGTTGGTTCAACGAGACTCTGAAGCGCGTCTCCGTAGCGGCCTGATCATGCCGACAATCACCGCGCTTACGCCGGAGCTCGACGTGCTGGCCGCGGAGTCCATGGCGGAGTGGCAGGTCCCGGGCCTCGCCATCGCCGTCGTCCAGGACGGCGCGACGGCGTTGCTCAAGGCCTATGGCCAGCGCGACGCCGAAGCCGGCCTGCCGGTGACGACCGACACGCAGTTCACGATCTGCTCGATCACCAAGACCTTCACCGCCACGGGCCTGGCGCTGCTGGTCGACGAGGGCCGCCTCGACTGGACCAAGCCCGTGCGCGACTACGTGCCGGAATTCCGCCTGCACGATCCGATCGCCACGGACCGCATCACCGTGCGCGACCTGCTCTGCCATCACAGCGGCCTGCCGCGTCACGACTGGGTCTGGATGCCGGGCGACATCACGCCGAAGCAGATGCTCGCGGCCATGCGCCACATCGAGCCGAGTCGCGACGTGCGGACGGCCTGGCAGTACAGCAATCTCGGCTACAACGCGGCCAGCATCGTGGCCGAGCGGACGAGCGGGCTCGGCTGGGAAGAGTTCACGCGGACGCGACTGGCCGAACCGCTGGGAATGCCCATGACGTTCACCGCCGAGGATCTTGCGGCAGCGGACAATGCGGCGGCCCCCTACTCGACGCATCGCGACAAACGCCGGCGCTCCAAGCACTGGCCCATCCGCGCGACCGCCGCAGGCGCCATCAACACCTCGATCGCCGCCATCGCCAACTGGATGGCGTTCCTGCTGGGCGAAGGCGAGTACAAGGGCGTGCGGCTCTTGTCGGCGGCGCGCGTTCGTGAGCTGCAGGCGCCGCGCGTTCACGTCTCTGCCCCGGAGTTCGCCGAGTTCGGCCACAGCCACTACGGCCTCGGCTTCGGATCGCACACCTATCGCGGCGAGCAGGTCGTCGGCCATTCCGGCGGCTGGATCGGCTGGAGCACGTTGATGCGGCTGATGCCGGGCCGGAAGCTGGGCGTGGCGGTGTTCACCAACAGCGGCGGGGCGCCGGTCCACAGCATCCTGATCAACCATGTCTTCGATCGCCTGTGCGGTCACGAGCCTGCGCCGTGGCTCGACCGGCTGCGCGATCTCCGCCGCAAGGCCCTGGCGCAGCAGGAGACCGACGAGCAGACGCAGAGGACCGCACGGAAGGCCAACACGAAGCCCAGCCACGATCTCGCGGACTACACCGGCCACTACGACCATGCCGCCTACGGCCGGATGACCGTCACCCGGAGCGACGACAAGCTGCACTGGGCCTGGCGCGGCATGGCGGCGCCGCTGTCGCACCGGCACTACGACACGTTCGAGCTGCCGCAGCTTCCCTACGAGCTCAATCCCGACCGCGTGGCGATCTCCTTCACCACCGATCGCGACGGCAACATCGCAAGCCTCTCCGCCCAGCTCGAACCGATGGTGGCCGACATCGTCTTCAAGCGCGCGCCGGCCGGCGAGTGCCTGGACGACGCCTTCCGCAAGGCCTGCGTCGGCCGGTACCGCCATGGATCGACGGTCCATGTGATCGCGCAGGAGGCCGACGGCCAGCTGACGCTCAAGCCCGACTTCCAGCCCCTGTATCACCTGCGCCCCTACCAGGGCGCCATCTTCGACATCGCCGAGCTGGAGGGCTTTCGCTTAGAATTTCGCCGCGGGCCCGACGGCAAAATCCACGAGCTCGTCTTCCATCAGCCCAACGGCACCTACATTGCCAAACCGGACACCTAGGAGCTGACCATGGACAAGGGACCTCTGGCTCGCCGTGACGTTCTCAAGGGCACGGCCGCCGCCGGCGCGATGGGCCTCGGCGCCGCGGCCCATGCGGCCGGTGTGCCCGCCTACGATCCGAACGCCCGGTTCGATCTCGTCGTCGGCGACGTCGAGCTTCGGCGCAACAGCGCCGGCCGCATGCTGATGGCGCGGATCTATCAACCCAAGGGGCCGGGCCCCTTCCCGACCGTCCTCGACCTGCACGGCGGCGCGTGGAACCGCAAGGATCGCTTCGCCGAGGAGCCGATGGACCGTGCGCTGGCGGCGAGCGGCCTGCTGGTCGTCGCCGTCGACATGACGATCGCGCCCGAAGCGCCCTACCCGGCCTGCGTCCTGGACGCGAACTGGTCGGTGCGCTGGCTCAAGGCGAATGCCGGCCAATGGAACGGCGACGGCTCGAAGATCGGCATCTACGGCTCGTCGAGCGGCGGCCATGTCGCCGAGCTCCTGGCGCTACGGCCGCACGACCAGCGCTACGGCGCGATCCCCCTCGCCGCCACGCCGCAGGTCGACGCCACCGTCGCCTGGGTGGCGATGCGCTCGCCCGTCAGCAACACCTTCGCGCGCTACCAGAACGCCGAGCGTCGCAAGAACGAAGGCATGATCAAGAACAACAAGGTGTTCTTCTCGCCGTGGGAGACGATCCACGAAAGCAATCCGCAGGAGATCCTCGAGCGCAAGGAGAAGGTCAGCCTGCCACCGCTCCTCATCATGCAGGGCGCGCTCGACGACAACGTCTTGCCGGAGATGCAGGAAAAGTTCGCCAACACCTACAAGGCGGCCGGCGGCAGCTGCGACTATCGCCTGTTCGAGAACAGCGTCCACGAATGGGTCGCCGAGCCCGGTCCGCAGACCGACAAGGCGCGCGAGGTGGCGAAGGAATTCATCGCCCGCCAGCTC
>JACPOQ010000088.1 GCA_016191435.1 Chloroflexota bacterium
CACCAGACCTAGAAGGAGATTAAGGTCACCTGGCGGAGGCCAATTGGGGAGGGAGCCTCCGCCACCCGCATATGGGGGCATGCGGGGCCGGGCCTGCTTGGGATGGACAGGACGCGGCGCGGTGACAACCCAAGATAGCGCGATCCGCGGCGAACAAACCGCGGGGGTCGCGATGACCACCGAAATGCCACAGGGCGCTTTCGGCCGCTCTGCGCGCTCATATGCGGACCGAATATGAGTCAGTCGCCGGCTGGAGCGTCGACTACTTCGCCGTCTGCAAATTCACTTCTTCTTCCAAGGGCAGCGTCGGCTCAAGCGCCATTCTGACGGGGGCGAAGCTGCGGCGATGGTGTGCCGTGGGGCCCAGCCGGTTGAGCGCGGCCAGATGCTCGGGACGCGCGTAGCCGACGTTGGTCTCCCAGCCGTAGCCGGGGAACGAGGCCGCCAGGCCGCGCATATAACGGTCGCGCGTCACCTTGGCGATGATCGAGGCGGCGGCGATGGAATAGGAGCGCGCATCGCCGCCTATGATGGTCTCGGCGCGGCAGCCGAGCTCGGGCGGCACCCGGTTGCCGTCGATCAGCACAAGGTCGGGCTGCTCGTCCATCGCCTGCAACGCGCGGCGCATGGCGAGGAAGGTCGCCTGCAGGATGTTGATCGTGTCGATCTCCTCGACGCTCGCTTCGCCCACGGCGTAACGCACGGCGCCGGAGTAGAGCATGGCGGCGTAGGCCTCCTCGCGTTCCTCGAAGGTCAGCTTCTTGGAATCGTCGATCAGCCGCAGAACCCTGCGCTTGGCAATCGTGCGGTCGATGACCGCGACCGCGGCGACCACCGGGCCGGCCAGCGGGCCGCGCCCGACCTCGTCGATCCCCGCGATGCGGATCGCTCCGGCCTCGGCGCAGCGCTTCTCGTGGCGAAAGCTCGGCATATCCCCAAACGTTTCTTCTAGTGTGCTGCCATGACTCTATCATCGCGCAGGCCCCTGTGGGCATGAAACAGCTTCTCGCCGCGCCGGGGCGACGTCCATGGATCGCAACCGTGTGGCGGGCTGTCGCGGCCCTGGCGCTCGCAATGCCCTCCACGGCGGCAGGCAAGGACGATGGGCAGAACGAAGCCAACGATCCGCTGACGCCGAAGATGGGCTTCCAGGCGCACGACTACGTCCAGCCGGTGTTGGCAGGACGGCCCGAGGACGGAGCGCATCAGCTCTACCTGCGTCACGTCGTACCGCACGACACGCTGGGCCTCGACCAGATCGCGCGCGCGTCCCTGCCGCTGATTGCCAACAGCTGGGGACCGCACGGCGCCTGGAACGGCATCGGCGACGTCACGGTCTACGACATGGCGATCGCCTACCTCGGCAAGACCAAGCTGGGTGCGGGCCCGCTTCTCGTCGCCCCGACGGCCAGCGCCCCCGCACTC
>JACPOQ010000089.1 GCA_016191435.1 Chloroflexota bacterium
CCCTCCGCCTCCATCTGGCGCATGCGCCGGTCGATATGACGCTTCTCCATCTTGAAGTCGGGGATGCCGTAGCGCAGCAGGCCGCCGATGCGGTCGGCCTTCTCGAACAGCGTCACCGCGTGCCCGGCGCGCGCGAGCTGCTGGGCGCAGGCCATGCCGGCCGGGCCCGAGCCCACGACCGCGACGCGCTTGCCGGTCTTCTTCGCCGGCACCAGCGGGGCGATCCAGCCCTCTTCCCAGCCGCGGTCGACAATCGAGCATTCGATCGATTTGATCGTCACCGGATTGTCGTCGATGTTCAGCGTGCACGAGGCCTCGCAGGGCGCGGGGCAGATGCGGCCGGTGAACTCCGGGAAGTTGTTGGTCGAGTGCAGGACTTCCAGCGCGTCCTGCCAACGGTCGCGCCGCACCAGCTCGTTCCAGTCGGGGATCAGGTTATTGACCGGGCAGCCGTTGTGGCAGAACGGGATGCCGCAATCCATGCAGCGCGCACCCTGCTTGGAGACCTCGGCGGGCGGCAGCGGCAGCACGAACTCGCGCCAATGCTTCAGCCTGGCCTCGACCTTCTCGTAGGGCCGGTCCTTGCGCTCGATCTCCAGGAAGCCGGTGGGCTGACCCATTGGCTTGACTACTCCATTTGCCGTCATCCTGAGCGAAGCGAAGGATCTCATGGCGCTCGTTCATGAGATCCTTCGCTGCGCTCAGGATGACATGAGGTTATTCCGCCGCGACTGCCTTTGCCGCTGCCCGATCGCGCGCCTGCACCAGCGCGCGCTTGTAGTCCTTGGGCATCACCTTGATGAAGCTCTTGAGCGCCTCGTCCCAGTCCTCGAGCAGGGCGCGGGCGCGCGCGCTGCCGGTGTGCAGGTGATGGCGCTCGACCAGGATGCGCAGCCGCTCGGCATCGAAGCGCAGCACGTCGCCCATGCCGTTGTCGTCGGCGCTTATGGCCCGCTGATGCGGCCGGCCCGGCGCGTCCTTGTCGGTGGACGCCACGCCGACCGGCTCGAGCTCGACCATCGACATGTTGCAGAGCTCGCCGAAGCGCGCCCTGGGATCGTAGATGTAGGCAATGCCGCCCGACATGCCGGCCGCGAAGTTGCGGCCGGTGTCGCCCAGCACGACCACCACGCCGCCCGTCATGTACTCGCAACCATGGTCGCCGGTGCCCTCGACGACCGAGACCGCGCCCGAGTTGCGCACGGCAAAGCGCTCGCCGGCCACGCCTTCGAAATAGGCCTCGCCGCCGATCGCGCCGTACAGCACGGTGTTGCCGACGATGATGTTGTGCAGCGGATCGCGCGTCGAGCCTGCGGGCTGGCGCACCACGACGCGGCCGCCCGACAGGCCCTTGCCGACATAGTCGTTGGCGTCACCCGTGAGCTCGAGCGACACGCCGTGCGCTAAAAAGG
The DNA here is from genome assembly GCA_016191435.1 of Chloroflexota bacterium. Lineage (GTDB taxonomy): Bacteria > Chloroflexota > Dehalococcoidia > Tepidiformales > Tepidiformaceae > Amarobacillus. The sequence goes on from JACPOQ010000089.1 coordinate 1,413, forward strand.
CGCCGAAGCTCTGGCCGGCGGTACCCGCGAGCCGCACCGAGATCGTGTCCTCCGGCAGGCCAACATGGCCGTAGCGCTGGGCGACTTCGCCCGACAGCATGGCGCCCACGGTGCGGTTGACGTTGCCGATGGTCTGCTCGATCAGCACCGGCTCACGCTTGTCGAGCGCCGGCTGCGCCGCCTCGATCAGCTTGTGGTCCAGCGCCTTGTCGAGCCCGTGGTTCTGGTTCTCGCAGTTCCAGATCGCCACGCCTTCCTTGGCCGGCGCGACATACAGCAGCTTGGTGAGATCGACGCCGCCTGCCTTCCAGTGATCGACGGCGCGCTTCATGTCGAGCCGGTCGACCCGGCCGATCATCTCGCTCAAGGTGCGGAAGCCCAGCTGCGCCATGATCTCGCGCAGCTCTTCGGCCACGAAGAAGAAGTAGTTGATGACGTGCTCGGGCTGGCCGGTGAAGCGCTTGCGCAGCACCGGATCCTGGGTCGCCACGCCGACCGGGCAGGTGTTGAGATGGCACTTGCGCATCATGATGCAGCCGGCC
>JACPOQ010000090.1 GCA_016191435.1 Chloroflexota bacterium
CGGGGCCAAGAATTCGATGGCGCAGCGTCCCGCCTTCTTGCGCCAGTCGCGGCGGTTCCACAGCAGGCCGAGCGAGGTCGCGACCGGCGTCACCGGCAGGTTGAGGTCGCGATAGAGATAGTAGATGCCCGAGCGATAGCGCTCGCGCTCGCCCGGCGCCATCAGGTTGCCCTCGGGATAGATGGCGATGTGGCGGCCGCTGTCGTGGGCGCGCTTGGCGAACTCGGCGAGGCGCTCGCGTTCCCTGCCGCCGCCGCACGTGTCGACCCGGATCATCTGCAGGCGATAGAGGATGGCGCCGATCAGCGGGTAGCGGAACAGCTCCTGCATGGCGACGAAGGCGATGCCGGGGATCACGGCGGCGAGGTAGATGCCGTCGCTCTCGCTGTGATGCTTGTTGGCGAGCAGGGCGGGGCCGCGCGCGGGGAGGTTGGCGCGGCCGCGGATCTCGACCTTCATGCCGCCGATCCAGCGCCCGCCCCAGACCACGGCGCGCGCCCACCCGTGCAGCACAGTGCGCAGCACGACCGGCGTCGGGATCGGCACCAGCACGATCCCGACCACGGCGGTCAGCAGGGTGAAAACGTAGAAGAAGACGTTGAAGGCCAGGGAGCGGATCATGGTCGCACCATAAATAAGTGAGCGCTCACTTGTCAAGAGCCTCAGCAAGCCGCACGAAATCGGCCACCGATAGCTCCTCGGCCCGGGCGGTCGGGGGAATACCCAGCCTGCCCAGCACCTCCCCGGGACTGGCGAATGCGCTACTCAGGGAGCTGCGCAGCATCTTCCGGCGCTGGCCGAAGGCCGCGGCGGTGACCTTTTCCAGGGGCCGCAGATCGGCCAGACGGCCCTCGGGCTTCGGCCGCAGCCGGACCACCGAGGAAACGACCTTGGGGGGCGGGACAAAGGCCGAAGGGGCCACGTCGAACAGGCGCTGCACGGTGCAGACATGCTGGGCGAGGACGGACAGGCGGCCGTAATCCTTGCTTCGCGGACGGGCCGCCAGCCGGTCGGCGACCTCCTTCTGGAACATCAGGACCATGTCGGCGACCTGGTCCGCCTGATGCAGCCAGCCGACCAGCAGCGCCGTCGACACATTGTAGGGCAGGTTGGCGACGATGCGCCGTGGCGCCGGCCCGAGCGTCGCGAGATCGACCTTCAAGGCATCGGCTTCGACGAGCTCGAGCCTGTCGCCGGCGACCGCCTGCAGCTCCTTCAGGGCGGCGATGGCTCGCGAATCGATCTCGATCGCGACGACCCGCTCGGCGCCTTCGAGCAGCAGGGCACGCGTCAGCCCGCCCGGACCGGGGCCGACCTCGATCACCAGGCCCTGATCGAGAGGCGCAGCAGCGCGGGCGATGCGCCGGGTGAGGTTGAGGTCGAGGAGGAAATGCTGGCCCAGCCGCTTGCGCGCATCGAGGCCGTGGGCCGCGATGACCTCGCGCAATGGCGGCAGACCGGCGAGGCCGTCCACGGCGGCGCCGGTCAGGAGCGGCGGCGGCGGGCCATGTCGTCGGCCATGCGCAGCCCGGCGATCAGGCTCGTCGGATCGGCCCGGCCGGTGCCGACGATATCGAGCGCCGTCCCGTGGTCCGGCGAGGTCCGCACGAACGGCAGGCCCAGCGTGACATTGACGCCGCCTGAGAAATCCACCGTCTTGATCGGGATCAGCGCCTGGTCGTGATACATGCAGAGCACCGCGTCGTAGGTGGCGCGCGCTGCGGCATGGAACAGCGTGTCGGCGGGCGCGGGCCCCCGGGCGTCGATGCCGTCGCGCTTGAGCACCTCGATTGCCGGCGCGATCACGCGGCTTTCCTCGTCGCCCATCGAGCCCTGCTCGCCGGCATGGGGATTGAGGGCCGCCACCGCGAGCCGAGGCCGTTCAATGCCGAACAAGGCCTTCAATCCTGTCGCCGCCAAGCGACCGGCCCGCACGATCTTGTCAATGTCTAGAACGCGGACCGCCTCGGCCAGCGACAGGTGGATGGTGACCGGCACGACGCGCAGCTCGGGGCAGGCCAGCATCATGGCGACGTCGACGCCGCCCGCCAGCTCGGCGAGATACTCGGTATGGCCGGGATGGCGGAAGCCCGCATCCTGCAAGGTCTTCTTCTGGATGGGATTGGTCACCAGGCCGGCGATCTCGCCGCCAAGCGCCAGCTCGACGGCGCGCTCGATGGCCTCCAGCGTGGCGGGGGCGTTGGCCGGGTCGGGCTGGCCAGCCTTCACCGGCGCGCGCAGGCGCACCGGCAGCACGGGCAGCGCCGTGGCGAAGACATGCTCTGCTTCGGCGGGCCGATCGAGCTCGCGCACTGGCACGTTGAGCCCGAGCTTGCCGGCGAGTGCGGCGAGCCGGGAGGCATCGTCGAGCACGAAGAACGGCCGGTCGCCCTGGCGGCGCATCGACCAGGCTTTCAAGCTGAGTTCACCGCCGATTCCGGCCGGCTCGCCCATGGTGACGGCGAGCGGCGCAACGGTCATGGCTGCTTGACGTCGATCGTGGCCTGGCGGCGCAGGTCGCGCATGTACCGGCGCCCCGCCGATTCGAGCTTCTGCAGCAGGATCTGCTGGGAGATGGCGTCGCGGGTCGGCAGTCCGTCTGTGCCGACCTTGTTGCACAGCGCCACGACCTGCAGCCCTTCGGCGACCCGGAACGGGCCGGCCGTGCCGCCGACGCCCAATTTGGGGATCTGCTCGAACATCTGCTGGTTGGCCTGCAGGTCGCCGACCCGCACGCCGCTTAGGTCGCCAGAGGTGGCGCCCTTGAGCTCGCGCGAGCGGGCATGCAGATCGGCGCAGGTCCGCACGCCGGTCATCGCCTTCTGGGCGTCGGCTGTGGCCTTGGCGACCTCGTTTTCCGACGCGTTCACCGGCAACGGCAGGGTCATCTGCGTCAGGTTGAGGCGCACGTCGTCGGGCCGCGACGCTGCGAAGGGGCGGCGGTCGATGACGTAGAGGATGTGCCAACCCGCCGTGCTGCGGACGGGCTCGGAATATGCGCGAACCTGCAGCCTCTCGACAGCGGCGTCGAGGGTGGGGTCGAGCGAGCCGGGCAGGACCCAGCCGAGCTCGCCGCCCGCCGCGGCCGTTGCGCCCTGCGAGAACTGCTGGGCGACCGCCCCGAACGGCGCCCCGCGCTTCAGCTGCTCGGCGATGCGATCGGCGGACCGCTTGGCATCGTCCGCCATGTCGGCCCGGTCGACCGGCACGAAGATCTCGGCGACGCGCGATTCGGTCTTGCCGACGTTGGTGCGCGCGCGGCTCAGCGCGTCGTCGATCTCGGCCTCCGAGACGTCGACCTGCGGGCGCACGCGGCGGCGGAGTATCTTGTTCCAGGCGATCTGCGCCTCGATCTGCTGGATGGCGATGTCGAAGGCGACGCCGGTGCTCTGGATGTACTGCTTGAACTGGCCGCGCCCCATGCCGGCGGCGCGCTCGATGTCGTTGAACCGCTGCTGCATCTCGCCGTCGGTGGCTTTCAGGCCGAGCCGCTTGGCGTCCTGGATCTGCAGCCGTTCGTCGATCATTTGGCGCAGCATCTGTGCGGCCATGCGCTGGCGCAGGTCCGGACTGTCCTGCAGGCCGGTGGTGCGGATGGCGAACAGCACGCGTTGCTGGAGGTCGAAATCGGTGATGGCGTCGTCATTGACGCGCGCCATCACGCGCAGACCCTGGGCCGAAGCCAATGCCGGAAGCAGAGTGATGACGACGACGAGAAGGGTGCGGAGGAACAGCGCTGACATTGCACCGACAGTTTGACAGAGGGGCCGATATTATATTCCGCGGCAGTTGCGCTGCAACGGAGGGCGAATGCCATAGTCGTGGACTATGGCAAGATACGGGCGCGCTTGACGCTCGCCTGCGGGTGGTTTAGCCGAACACGGCATAGGGGCTAAGGCAAATCTGGGGGAACGATCCGAGGAATGACGACCGCTCGCCGATCGATCAGCGCCCCCAGCGCATGGGACCGGATCTGCTCCGGTGTGGGCTACCACCTCGACAATCTCGGTCGCTGGCTGATCGTGAACGCTCCGGCGATCGGCTCGACCTATGCGGCGTGCCTGGCGCCCGGCGTGCCCCGCCTGCGGCCGCGGCCGGGCTGGGTGTTTGCCGAGGAATACTACGACCAGCGGCGCTGGCTGGCCTGCCGGCGCGGCGCCCTGTGGGAAGCCGCCCGTGAAAAGGACCTTGCCGTGCCGATCACGGTGCGCTGGCACAGCGGCACCACGGTCGACCTCACCCTGGGCAACGACAACAGCCTCTGCCTCTATGTCTGCGGCTCGTTCGAGCCCAACGAATTC
>JACPOQ010000074.1 GCA_016191435.1 Chloroflexota bacterium
CAGCAAGCTCGGCATCCCCGTCATCGGCATCGAACCCGACCATGCCTCCGCCGTCCGGGCGATGAAGGCCCGCGGCATCCCGACATTGACCGGATCCTTCGGCCGCGACATGGCGCGACGCCTGGCCGCCGACGGCATCGATGCCGATCTCATGGTGGCCAATAACGCGCTGTTCCGGGTGCCGGACGCCGACGATTTCCTGGCCGGCTTCGCCCTGCTCCTCAACGCCGAGGGCGTGGCGACGTTCGAGATCGCCCCCACGTCCTGTCTCACGCCGCGCATGGCCGAGCAGCTCTTTGCGGCAAACGGCTTGCGCATCTTCGACATCGAGCCGCTCAGGACACCGCGCGGCTCGCTGCAGGTGTTCGCCTGCCGCCGCGACTCGGCATGGCAGCGCGGGCGGTGGGTTGGCTGGACGCTGGCGACGGAAAGTCCGGCCATTCACTGACTGGGGCGTTCACTGACTGGGACGCGGCCCTGTCTTCAGCGTTTCCTTGACCAGCGCCTGGACGTCCTGCGGCGAGAGGCGGCGCAGATCGTCGTAAGCCTTGCGCGTGAATTCGGGCCGGCCGGTCCCCTCGCCGCTCAGCTGGAACTGGCCGTTCTTTTCGGCGAACAGGAAGTAGAACGGCATGCCGGGATTGCCGCGCGCCGTCACGACGGCCACCGAACGGTTGTCGCTGCAGCCATAGATCTCCCATGGGTAGCCGCCGTAGCTCTTGGTGCCGAACGGCCCGCGCTCGCAGGTCAGGCGCGGCTCGGACGGTCCTTGCGCCGCGGCGTCGACCGACGCCAACAGCATTGTCAGCAACAACAACCTCACCCTGAGGAGCGGCCGCAGTCCGCGTCTCGAATGCGCGCGGTAAACCGCGCGTGGGTGGGCCACCTGCCTTGCCGTTGCCCACCCTTCGAGACGCGCACTTCGTGCGCTCCTCAGGGTGAGGCCGTGGTGGTGATGCGCTTCCAAGTGATGTCCTAGTCGAACACCACGACGCCGCGCGCGACTTCGCCCGCCATCATGCGCTTAAAGCCCTCGTTGATGTCGGCGAGCTTATAAGTGCGGCTGATCAGGCCGTCGATGTTCAGCCGCTTGTTCATGTAGTGGTCGACCAGGACCGGGAAATCGAGGTCGGGCCGCACCGAGCCGTAGAAGGTGCCGCTCACCTTCTTCTCGGTGAACACCATGTTGAACGGCGAGTAGGAAGCGCGGATCGTCGCCGCCGAGATGCCGACCGCCACGGCATGGCCGCCGGGCGCCAGCGAATCGAAGGCCAGCGCCTGCGTGCGATCGTTCGACACCGCGTCGAAGGAGTAGTCGACGCCGAGCCCACCCGCCATCTCTTTCACCTTCTTGGCGGCGTCCTCGTTGGTCTTGGTGTTGATCGTGTGCGTGGCGCCGAAGGTTTTCGCCATCTCGAGCTTGTTGTCTAAAATGTCGGCGGCGATGATCTTGCTGGCGCCCGACAGCATGGCGCCCTGCACCGCGTTCAACCCGACGCCGCCGCAGCCGATCACCAGCACGGTCGAGCCCGCCTCGATCTTGGCGTGGCGTGTCACCGCGCCGACGCCGGTCGCCACGCAGCAGCCGACCAGGGCGGCCTGCGGCCACGGCATGTCCTTGCGGATCGGCACCACCATCTCCTCGGGCACCACGACCTCCTCGGCGAAGGTGCCGATGCGCGCCATCTGGTTGATATCCTG
>JACPOQ010000094.1 GCA_016191435.1 Chloroflexota bacterium
CCCGCCCACACGTTGCCCTCGGTATCGACGCGGATGCCGTCGGCGAAACCCTTGCCGTCGAAGAACAGCTGGCCGTGGACGGCCTTGTCGCCCTGGACATCGTAGACGCGCGTCGACCGAGGGCCATCCGGCGTGTCGACGACATAGAGCTTCTTCTCGTCGGGCGAGAAGGCGAGCCCGTTCGGCCGTTCCATGTCGTCCACCGCAATGGTGAGCGCACCGCTTTGGGGATCGAGGCGATAGACGCGGTAGGGCATCTCCTTCGGCGCCCGATCGCCCATGTAGTTGCCGCGGATGCCCGCCCCATTGTCGCTGAACCAGATCGAGCCGTCGGATTTCACGACCACGTCGTTCGGTCCGGTGAGCCGCGTGTTCTGGAAGGAGGAGGCAAGCACCGTCACCGTGCCGTCGTGCTCGGTGCGCGTCAGCGTGCGGCTGCCGAGCTCGCAGGTGATCAGCCGGCCCTGGCGGTCGCGCGTGTTGCCGTCGGGATGGCCCGCCGGGCTGCGCAGGGTGGCGACCGCCCCGGTGATCTCGTCACAGCGCAGCAGCGCATCGTTGGGGATGTCGGAGAACAGCAGATAGCGCCCGTCACCGTAGTAGGCGGGGCCCTCGGTGAAGCGAAAGCCGGTGGCGATGCGCTCGATGGCGGCCATCGGCACGACCAGATGGCGGAAACGCGGGTCGAGCACGATTATATCGGGGTCGGGATAGCGGATCGGCGCCGAGGATTCCCAGCGCGATGGATTGGAGCTCACGTCTGTTTCCCCCTCATTCCAAAGCCGCAATGCGGACTGCGGACGCCGACGCCCGCCCGTCACCGTCGTATTGTACTGTGCACGGGTCAAGCAAAGGGGAACGCCATGCCGATGCCGGCTGAGACCGACACCACGAGTCCAAAATACCTTCGCGACAAGTACGCCATCGTCGGTGTGGGCGAGACGACCTACACGCGAGGCTCCGGCGTGACGACGCGCGCGCTCGGCACCTGGGCGGTGCGCAATGCCATCGAGGATGCCGGCCTGAAAGCTTCCGACATCGACGGCATGCTGAGCTACCAGTCGGGCGATTCGACCTTCTCGACCTTCATCGCCGGCGACCTCGGGCTCAGGCTCAACTTCTACATGGACGTGTTCGGCGGCGGCTCGTCGACCGAGGCGCTGATCGGCATGGCGATCGGCCTGATGGAAGCCGGCATGTGCAAGGCCGTGGTGATCTTCCGCGCCATGAACGGGTTCAGCCAGGTGCGCATCGGCGGCACCGGCGCGCGCGCCGCGGCGCCGGTGTCGGGCGATGCCCTGCA
>JACPOQ010000095.1 GCA_016191435.1 Chloroflexota bacterium
CGGAATTCAAAAAGCGGCGGGAGCCTCGGCTTCCGCCGCTTTTTCATTTGGCGTAAGGATCGAGGCATGCAGATGCCGCCGCTCGATCCCGCCATTCTCGCCCGCCGGTCCGAGATCGTGGCCGCCTTGCGCGCCATCGTGCCGGGCGAGGGGGTCATCGACGATCTCGACGGCATGCGGCCCTACGAGTGCGATGCCCTTTCGGCCTACCGCCAGATGCCGCTGGTCGTGGTCCTGCCCGAGACGGTGGCCCAGGTCTCGACCATCCTGCGCTACTGCCAGGACAACAAGGTCAAGGTCGTGCCGCGCGGCGCCGGCACCTCGCTGTCCGGCGGCTCCATGCCGGTGGGCGATGCCATCCTGCTGGGCCTGGGCAAGTTCAACCGCGTGCTGGAAATCGACTACGCCAACCGCTGCGCCCGCGTGCAGCCCGGCGTCACCAACCTCGGCATCTCCAAGGCCGTCGAGCACGAGGGCTTCTATTACGCTCCCGACCCCAGCTCGCAGATCGCCTGCTCGATCGGCGGCAACGTAGCGGAGAATTCCGGCGGCGTGCACTGCCTGAAATACGGCCTCACCACCAACAACCTTTTAGGCATCGAGATGGTGCTGATGACCGGCGAGGTCGTACGGCTGGGCGGCAAGCATCTCGACTCCGAAGGCTACGACCTTTTAGGCCTGATGACCGGCTCCGAAGGCCTTTTAGGCGTCGTCACCGAGGTGACGGTGCGCCTGCTGCGCAAGCCTTCTACCGCGCGCGCCGTGCTTTTGGGCTTCCCGACCGAAGCGGGCGCCGCCGACTGCGTCGCGGCCGTCATCGCCTCGGGCATCATCCCCGGCGGCATGGAGATGATGGACAAGGATGCCGTGAAGTGCGCCGAAGCCTATGTCGGCGCGGGCTATCCCCTGGACGCCGAGGGACTGCTGATCGTCGAGCTCGACGGCCCCTCGATCGAGGTCGACTACCTCGTCGAGCGCGTCGCCGAGATCGCCCGCGAGCGCGGCGCCACCACGGTGCGCGTCAGCCAGGACGAGCAGGAGCGCGTGCTGTTCTGGGCCGGCCGCAAGGCCGCTTTCCCCGCCGTCGGCCAGATCACGCCCGACTACATGTGCATCGACGGCTCGGTGCCGCGCGGCCGGCTGGTCGAGGTCTATCTCGGTGAACTGCTCGCCCATCAGGTCGCGCTTCTCGATGCCGACGCCGTGCTCGCCGGTCAGCACGCCACCGACGCGCACGCAGAGCCGCAGGATATCGGCGCCGAACTCCTCGGCACGTTTCA
>JACPOQ010000096.1 GCA_016191435.1 Chloroflexota bacterium
GGCGTCAGCAGCTACTCGCTGAGCTCGGGCGGCGACAATCCGATGGAGAGCCTGTCGCTCAACTTCCTCAAGGTCATCGTTACGCCCACGCCGCTCGACAAGTCGGGCCAGATCAAGAAGGGCGACGTCGTTTCCTATGATCTGCTGGCGATGAAGGCGGGCTGACGCACCAATCAGCCGCGTCTGCAAAGCGAGACGAGCCGGTGCCTCTCGGGCACCGGCGATCGGGCTCCGGTACCGCCTACTGCTGAGGTTCGGTGGAGGGCGGCTTGATACCGGCGCTCGTCAGCAGCGCCTGACGCGCTGTCTCGTCGGAAACGAGTTCGGCGACGAGCTCCGGCCAACCAAGCCGCGCCCGTCGCACCGCTTCATCCAGCGTAAATCCGATCGGCGAGCTTGGCTCGTTGCGCTTGAACCAGGCGGCGATCTCCGACAGCTGGCGCAGTGCCTGTTCGCGCCCCGTGATGCTGCCGGGCGTTGCCGCCACGACAGCTGCGCCATCGCCTGCAGTCGCGCTTGTCATCTCGGCTGCTCCATCTGTCGCGTCGGGCGGTGCAAATCGCCGGCACGTTTCCACCACGAATTCCAGCAAGTCGCGCACGCGGTTCGCGGCGGGGCTCGCATCGCCTGCCTTCTCGTCGAACGCCCGCTCCATGTCCTTCCACGAAGCAAGCGTCTTGGTGATCAGATCGCGCTGCGCCGACCAATGCGTGGCGCCCGCCACGCGCGCTTCCTTCTCCACCTCTTCGAACGGCAGCACGCCGGAGTCGATGCGCTGGGCGCGCCGCGCCGGATCGGTGATGCCGCTGAGCTCGACCGCCGCCTGGTACTGCCAGAGGCTGAAGGGCGAACCATCCGGCCGGCGAAACAGCGCCACCTTCCTGAGCGGCTGCATCAATGTTCCGTCGGCACCCTGGCCGGAGAGCCCGGCTACGGCGGCCACGCGGCCCTCCATGTCGCCCTCTTCCGGCATCGGATACAGGCCGTCCCAATGCCGTTCGACCAGTCCGCCAATGACCGCAGCGCCTGCCATCAGCCCGCGCAACCCGGCGATGCGCACCAACGCTTCTGTCAGCCAGGTCGCAACTTCCAGATCCTTGGAGCTCGACTTCAACGCGCCGATGGCCATCGTCGCGACGGGGCGCCAGAGCGCCGGCACCCCTTCGTCGCCGCCTCCGGTGTCGGCCTGCCGCTCGGCATCGCGCGCCTGGGCGCGGGCATCGCGAAGGCGAAAGTAGATGGAGGTCGGCGCAAAGTCCTGTCGGAGGTCGACGCCGGTTGGCTGCTCACCCGCAAGGGGTGCCAGGATCGCCTCGAAGTCGGCCGTCTCAAGTTCCGGGATCATGGAAGGCACCTGCGGGACTGGTCGGCTATGATACAAGCCGCGCTGCGATGTTGAAGGGCCAAACGTTTAGGGAACGTGCTTTTCGCCACCTTCGAGGGCGCCAGAAGCCGCTTATGCTGTTGCTGTCGCGGTTGCGGGGCCAACCCATGGACGGCCCCACCGGTCCGGAGTAGTCTACAAGTAGGAGGGTTCCTGCGATGAGCTCCAGTATACACGACAAGCTGAATCGTGTGCGCAAACCCCGAGTGCACATCACCTACGATGTCGAAACCGAAGGCGCTCAGATCCAACGCGAGCTGCCGTTCGTCGTCGGCATCATGGGCGATTTTTCGGGCGACCCGACGACGGCGCTGAAGCCTCTGGCGGATCGCAAGTTCACGCAAATCGACCGCGACAACTTCAACGACGTGATGGCCAATATGGCGCCTGGCCTCAAGCTCAAGGTCGACAACAAGCTGGCCGACGACGGCACGCAGATGAGCGTCGACCTCAAGTTCAGCTCGATGGACGACTTCGACCCGGTGGCGGTCGCCAAGCAGGTCCCCGCCCTCGCCGCGCTGCTGGAGACCCGCGAGAAGCTGCGCGATCTCATGAGCAAGGCCGACCGATCCCAGGAGCTCGAGAACCTGCTCGAACAGGTCCTGCGCTCGGAGAAGGATCTCAAGTCGCTGTCCGGCGAACTCGGCATCAAGAAGTCGGAGGAATAGGAAATGGCCGACGCAAAGAGCGCGCCCCAGTCCGCTGCCGCCACGACCACCGAGGCGGCAGGCGGTCTGCTCGATCAGATCCTCACCAACACCAAGCAGACCGAACCGGACCGCGCACAGGACCTGGTCAAGACGCTCGTCGAGCAGGCGCTCGCCGGCACCGTCACCTTCGATCGCAACCTCACGCGAACGTTCGACAAGGCCGTCAAGGCAATCGACGCCAAGATGTCGGCGCAGCTCAATGCGATCATGCACGATCCGAAGTTCCTCAAGCTGGAAGGCAGCTGGCGCGGATTGCACTACCTGGTGCAGAACTCCGAGACCGGCACCTCGCTCAAGCTGCGCGTGCTCAATCAGACCAAGCGCGAGCTGGGCCGCGATCTCAGCCGGGCGATCGAGTTCGACCAGAGCCAGCTCTTCAAGAAGATCTACGAGAACGAGTTCGGCACGCCAGGTGGCGAGCCCTACGGCGCCCTGATCGGCGACTACGAATGGACGAACCATCCGGACGATCTCGAGACGTTGCGGCTGGTCTCCAACATCGCGGCCGGCGCCTTCGCGCCGTTCATTTCCGCGGCGGGAGCCGGTATGTTCGGCTTCGACTCGTGGACCGAACTGTCCAAGCCGCGCGATCTCGCCAAGATCTTCGACACGGTCGAGTTCGCCAAGTGGCGCGCCTTCCGCGACAGCGAGGATTCGCGTTTCGTGAACCTCGTCATGCCGCGCGTGATCGCCCGCCTGCCCTACGGCAAGAACACCAAGCCGCTCGACGAGTTCGACTACGAGGAAGCGCCGATCGACGCCCGCGGCAAGGCGCAGGCGATGGATCACGAGTCCTATTGCTGGTCCAACGCGGCCTACATCATGGGCGCGCGCCTGACCGACGCCTTCGCCAAGACCGGCTTCTGCACGGCCATCCGCGGCGCCGAAGGCGGCGGCAAGGTGGAGAACCTGCCGACCCACGTCTTCACGTCGGACGATGGCGACCTCGACGCCAAGTGCCCGACCGAGATCGGCATCACCGACCGGCGCGAACTGGAGCTGTCGAACCAGGGCTTCCTGCCGCTTTGCCACTACAAGAACACGGACTACGCGGTGTTCTTCGGCGGCCAGACGGCGCAGCGGCCCAAGAAGTACGATCGGCCCGAAGCGACGGCCAACGCCGCCATTTCCGCCCGGCTCCCCTACATCATGGCGACCAGCCGCTTCGCCCATTACCTGAAGGTCATGGGACGCGACAAGATCGGCAGCTTCATGGAAGCCAGCAACGTCGAGACCTGGCTCAATCGCTGGATCCAGAACTACGTCAATCCCAACGTCGACGCTGGCCAGGACATGAAGGCCCGCTTCCCGTTGCGCGAGGCGCGGGTCGAGGTGAAGGAGATTCCGGGCAAGCCTGGGTCGTACAACGCCATCGCCTATCTGCGGCCCTGGCTGCAGATGGAGGAACTGACCACGAGCTTGCGCATGGTCGCGAGCATTCCCCAGAAGGCCTGACCGCCCGAACCTCTTTGATCTGGCACCCGCCGCCATGATTGGCGGGACCGGCACACCATGGGCGAGGAAGCAACAATTGCAGCCCCCACGGAGGAGGCGTCTCGACAGCGGTCGCCTCTGCGCGAGTCGGTGCTGGCGGGCCGCTTCTTCGGCGAGCGGCACGGCGAGGCGGCCGGCGAGCTCGCGGTGTTCCTGCACGGCAAGCTGAGTTGCAGCGAGGCGCTGGAGGCGTGGTTCGGCGAGGCCCTGACCGGCCTCCTGGCCGCGGGCGGCGACAGGCTGCGCGCGGCGCTCGACCGCGACATCGCCGACATCGACGCCATCCTGGGCGATCAGCTCGACGCGGTGCTGCACGAGCCGCGATTCCTGGCGTTGGAAGGACGCTGGCGTGGGCTGGCCTGGTTGATCTCCGGCATCGAGCCTGGCCGGCGGGTCAAGGTCCGGCTGCTGCCCATCTCCTGGGCCGAGCTCTGCCGCGACCTCGAGCGGGCGCTGGAGTTCGACCAGAGCCTGACGTTCCGCCGGATCTACGAGGAAGAGTTCGGCATGCCCGGCGGCGAGCCGTACGGCCTGATGGTGATCGATCACGCCGTCCGCCATCGCGCCGGCGCAGGCGCGCGCACCGATGACGTGAGCGGTCTCGCACAGCTTTCCGCCGTCGCCGCCGCCGCCTTCATGCCGACCGTGCTGTCGCTCGATCCGACGGTGCTGGAAGTCGACACCTTCTCCGACCTCGAAGGGGTGCGCGACATCACCGCCCCGCTGCGCGGACCCAACCACCTGCGCTGGCGAAGTCTCTCAGGACGCGCCGACATGCGCTTCATGGCGGTCACGCTGCCCCGCCTGCTGGCGCGTCGTCCCTGGACGGACGATCCCGGCCGCCTCGACGGCTTCCGCTACAGCGAGCACGCGCCGACGGCCGAGATGCGGGTATGGATGAGCGCCGGATACGCCTTCGCCGCCTGTGCGGTGCGCGCCTTCCTGGACAACAACTGGCCGGCCGACGTGCGCGGGGTGGAGATCGACCGTGTCGGCGGCGGCCTTGTCGACAATCTCGCCGCCGAGCCGTTCGTCAGCGGTCCGCCCCAGGACTGGCCGCGCAAGTCCATCGAATACCAGTTCAGCTTCCGGCAGGAGCAGGCGCTGGTCGAGGTCGGGCTGCTGCCGATCGGCGTCCTGCCGTTCGGACCCGAGCTGGTGTTCGGCGCCTCGCGCAGCATGCAGGCGCCGGCGAACTATTCCGGCGCCACCGCCGCGGTAGCCGAGGCGAATGCCCGCCTGTCCGCCCAGATCAACTCGATGCTGTGCGCGGCACGGTTCGCCCACCTCCTCAAGGTGATGGGCAGGGACATGGTAGGCGCCTTTCGCACCGCCGACGAGATCGAACGCCAGCTCAACGCCTGGCTCCAGGGCTACGTCAACACCAACATCAACAGCACCGCCGCCTCGCGCGCGCGCTGTCCCCTGCTCGAAGGCAACGTGCAGGTGCGCGAGCGCCTCGAGAAGCCGGGCGTGTTCGGCTGCACGATCCATCTACGACCGCAC
>JACPOQ010000068.1 GCA_016191435.1 Chloroflexota bacterium
GTCTCGCCGCGGCCGGCGCCGCCGGTATCGAGCGCATGGTCGAGCTTCTGGAAGAGGAGATGAAGGAGGTGATGGGCCTTCTAGGCGTCACCAGCCTGAAGCAGCTCGACAAGAGCTACATCGCCGCCAGTACGCCGACCAACCTGCCCGGCGTGCATTCGGCGTTCCCGCTGATGCACGAGGGCTACTGAGTGCCGGGGGCGCGCCACGCCCGTGGCGCGGCATGGTCTGGGCCGCGGGCCTCCGGCCCGCTCGTGTTCTTGTCTTTTCTGCACGGCGCGGGCTACCGCGCCTCAGAAGGCGCTTACGCCCGCCCGAGGTTAGCGCGCTTGCGCGCTAAACTCGACCAACGACGGCATCTTGGTCGCCATCACCGTCATGAACTGCACGTTGGCGTCGAGCGGCAGGCTGTCCATGTAGAGGATGGCGTTGGCCACCGCGCTCACGTCCATGCGCGGCTCGGCCACCGTCGTGCCGGTTGGGCTGCAGCACGCCCTTGGTCATGCGCTCGGGCTCGTCCGCATCGTCGACAGCTTCGGCCAGACGGTCAGGTTCGACTATGGCTCGAACGCGATCACAATCATGACGCCCGACGGCGCTCGAACCACGATCAACTCCTCCGCGCGCGGCGTGGAAAACATCGTGGATCCCCTCGGGAACACCACGATCTTCTCGTACATGTCGTTTGCCGGGCGAACCGTCATCGCCGAAATCCGCTATCCAACCGGCTTGCGTACGCAACTCACCTATCTCGGCATTCCTTATCTGACGGTGGGTCCGTCGTGCAGCGAGCGGGATTCTCCAAGGCGTCAGCCGAACCAGGCATGTTCGTGGTACCCATGTCGTGCCTCACCAGCTGAAGCGCACGCCGAGATTGAAGGCGTGGTTGTCGGTGCCCGAGCCGAGCGCGCCGTCGTAGCGCAGGTAGAGCTGCGTCGCCTCGGCGATGGTGGTGCCGGCCGAGAAGCCGACGATGGCCGCATCGCGCGTCGGCGTGGCGCCGTAGACGGTGAACGAGGCCGCAGGCGCACCTGAGAAGGCCGCGGTGATCGGCCGGCTGGTGTCGGCGAACTCGTGCTGCCAGCCCAGGCGGATCGCCAGGTCGAGCTGGCGCTGGTTCGCAAGACCGATGCTGCTGGCCAGCTCCGCCCCGAACACCGTGCGCAGCGAGTTGGTGGTCTGCTGCGCAACGTTGAGGTCCAGTGAGTTCGCACCCGATTCCGTAAAGGCGTTCTGCGTCGTGGTCGAGAACTGCAATCGCCCGAACGGCATGGCTGTCAGCGCCGCCGGCGCAAACACCGGCAGCTTGTAGCCGGTCTCGAGCTGGGTCAGGAACTGGTTGGCCCCGGTGCTGCCCGAAGCGGTGCGCGGCTGCAGGCCCGGGATCTGGATCTGCCGCTGCATCTGGTTGTTGAAGTAGGCATAGCCCGCCAGGGCGTCGGCGTAGAACCCGCCCTGGGTGAAGCTGCCGTAGGCCGCGACGCTGACCGAGTCGGACCAGCCCTGGCCCATGAAGGAGTTCACCCACTGCGTGCCGTGGCTGTAGCCGACACCGAGACCGACCAGGAAGCGCGAGTCGAGGCGATAGTCGATACCGGCAGCGGCACCGCCGAAGTTGTAGGTCAAGGTCGAGGCGTTGCCGCCACCCTGCACGCTGCCTAGTCCGCCCAGGCCGCTGAACCAGGCACTGAGCGGCGTCGATGCCTCGCAGGCCCCGATCTCGCAGGCCATCGCCAGCGCCTGGCGTTGGCCCGAGCCGCTGCCGCTGCGCGCCAACGTCATCTGCTGGCCGAGCGTGTTCATGAACATTGCGCTGGCGTTGACGTTGGTCGTGCCGAAGTCGGCATATTGCTGGCCGCTGATTGCATCCAACGCCGCCGGACCCTGTGTCGTGCTGAGACCGGCGAGTGCGCCGATCACCGTCGCGAAGTCGCCCGAGGCGCCGGCATAGCTTTGGTCGAGCGCATAGCCGACCGCCCGCTGGTTGGGCGTGTTGCCGCCGAAGCTGGAGAAGGCATTGCCCTGCAAGGCCAGGGTCAGGAACACGTTGTTGGCGTTGTAGCTGAGCGATGGGGTGAGGAACGCGAAGTTGCTGCTCACGCCCGAGTAGGTCCCGCTGACGCCGCTCGTGGCGTTGAGGATGGTGTAGGTCGTGCTGGTGGCGTAGTTGCCAGGGGTGGCGATCACCTGCACCGACACACCGTTGATGGTTGCGGTGCCTGCGACGTTGATGCGGTCTGCCTGGCCGGCATTGTTGGCCTCGACCACGTACGTACCGCCGTTCTGCACGAAGCTGCCGTTGATCGTCAGCGTGCCGATCGAGTTGCCCGGGGCGATGGTGCTGCCCGTGGCGATCAATGTGCCGACGCTGCCGCTGCCGCCCAGGATGCCGCCGTTGGTCAAGGCCAGGCTGCCCGCCAGGCTGCCATTCACCACCAGGGTGCTGGCGTTGACGGTGGTGCCGCCGATGTGGGTGTTGGCGCCGGTCATGGCGAGCGTGCCGCCGCCCTGCAGGGTCATGCTGCCAGTACCCGACATGGCGCCGGCATAGGTGCCGCTGCCCGTCTGGTTGAAGGTCACCGAACCGTTGTTGAGGATGTTGCCCTGAAGGCTCGAGCTGTTGCCAATCAGTGCGCCCGACAGCAGCGACGTGCCGCCGGTATAGCTGTTGGTGCCGCTGAGAGTCAGCGTACCGCCGCCCTGCACGGTGAGCGCGCCCGTGCCCGACATGCTGCCGGCGTAGGTGCCGCTGCCGGCCTGGTTGAACACCACCGCGGCGTTGTTGAGGATGTTGCCCTGCAGACTGCTCGTCGTTCCCTGCAGGATGCCGCCCGTCACCATCGTGCCGCCCAAGTAGCTGTTGCTGCCGCTGAGCGTCACGGTGCCGGTGCCGTTGACGAGCAGGCCGCCCGTGCCCGACATGTTGCCGGCGTAGGTGCCGTTCGTGGCCTGGTTGAGCACGACCGACGCGTTGTTGAGAATGTTGCCCTGCAGGCCGGTCGTGGTGCCCTGCAGGATGCCGCCCGACACCGTCGTGCCGGCGGAGTAGGTATTGGCGCCGCTCAGGATCACCGTGCCGGTGCCGTTGATCAGCAGGCTGCCTGTGCCCGACATGACTCCGGCATAGGTGCCGCTCGTGCTCTGGTTGAACACGACCGACGCGTTGTTGACGATGTTGCCCTGCAGGCTGGCCGTGGTGCCCGCCAACGCGCCTTGCGACACCGTGGTGCCGCCCGAGTAGGTGTTGGCGCCGCCAAGCGTCAACGTGCCCGCTCCCTGTTTGACGAGGCCTCCAGTGCCGGTGATCGCGGAAGCGAGAGTGGTGTCGCTCGCGTTGCCCGCGGTCAGCGTGCCCGCCCCCAGCGCGATCGTGCCGCCAGTTCCCGACAGGGCACCCACGGTCTGGTTGTTGCCGTTGAGGTCGAAGGCGCCGCCGTTCACGGCGAGCGCGCCGCCCGATGCCAACGATCCGCCGGCGCCCAACTGCAGCGTGCCGGCATTGACCGTCGTGCCGCCCGAATAGCTGTTGGCGCCCGTAAGCGTCAGGGTCCCGCCGCCAGTCTTCGCGAGGCCGCCCGTGCCGCTCACGACGGCGGCAAAGGTGACGTTGTTGCCGTTGGTGTCGAACGTGCCGCCACCGGCACCCAGTGCGGCCAGCCGGCTGGAGATGTCTGTGGTGTTGGCCGTCGCCCACTGCAGGCCGCCGCCGTTCAAGGTGACGGTGCCGCTGCCGAAGTTGTTGGCGTTGTTGAAGTTGATCAGGCCGCCCGTCACCGTCGTGGCGCCCGTATAGTTGGCGTTGTTGCCGTTCAGCGCCAGCGTGCCGGCACCGCCCTTGCCGAGGCCGCCCGAGCCCGCAACCGCGTTGTCTCCAGCCAGGGGTTGCGTGCCGCTGCCGACGTTCAGCGCCGTCGATCCGGTGCCGTGCAGGTACATGACAGTGCCCTGCGCCTGGCCTGCCGTCGCGCCGCCCTGGCCTGTCGTCGTGCCACCGGTGACGCCGTAGGTACCGGCAAGGTTGCCGTTGGTGACGGTGAGGCTGCCGCCGTCGCGCACGAAGAAGGCACCGCCTAGCGCCGCGCCGCCGCCGCCGTCGGCGCCGTTGCCCGCGCCGCCCTGGCCGCCCAGCGTGCCGCCGGCCCCGGCAACGGAACCGCCGCCGCCCCCTGCGCCGAAGCCGCCGGCGCCACCGGTCTGGCTCGTGTTCGCCCGCGTGCCGCCGCCACCGCCGCCGAAGCCGCCCACGCCGCCGCTGCCGCTGCCCGAACTGCCCGTGCCGCCGCCGCCGCCGAAATTGCCGCCGCCGCCGCCGCTGCCGTCGTAGCCGCCACCGCCGCCGCCCCCTGTGCCGCCCGCGCCGCCATTGCCGCCAGTCAGGCCAGCGCCGCCGCCTCCTCCGGAAAGCGCGCCGGCGCCGCCGCCGGTGGATCGGCTGCTGAAGCGATCTTGACCGCCGCCGCCACCGCCGCCCAAGGAAGCCGCCGCGGCGCTGCCGGGAGAACTGTCGTCGCCGCCACGGCCACCCTGCGGTGCGCCGCCCGCACCGCCGCTGGCGGACGATGAGCTCGAGCCGTTTGCTGTCGCCCCGCCGCCACCGCCGCCGCCGGCGAAGCCGCTGTTGCTGCCATTCCCGCCCGTGCCCTGCTGCCCGCCGCCGCCGCCGCCGCCGGCGAAGCCACTGCCGCCACTGCCGAATTCGCCGCCACCACCGCTGCCGCCGGAGCCAGAGCCGCCGGCACCGGAATAGCCGCCGCCGCCCGCGCCGCCGCCGCCGGCGGAGGATGTGCCGCCCGCGCCACCCAGTCCCCCGCCGCCGCCGCCGCCGGTTCCGCCGCTGCCGCCACCGCCGCCATTGCCGCCGACGCCGCCCGTCGCCGAGGCATTGCCGGCCGTGACATTCGACAAACTGACATTGGCGCCGCTGTTCACGAACACCGCCGCGCCAGCGCCCAGGCCTCCGCCGCCGCCGCCGCCGAACTGGTTGTCGGCAGTGCCACCGGCACCGCCCTGCGCCACGGCGTTGTTGATCGTGAGGTTGGCGATCGCCACCGTTCCGGCCTGCACGAAGAAGGCGCGGCCGGCGTTGTTGGCGTCGAGCGTGGCGCCGTTGCCGGTAACCGTGACGCTGCTCGTGATCATCGGCAGCGATCGGCTGAGCGTGATGGTGCCGACGCCGCCGCTGACGGTGATGGTGTTGCTGCCACCGGCGGCGTTGGAATCGAAGATCGCCTGGCGCAGCGAGCCGGCGCCGCTGTCGTTGCCGTTGGTGACGAAGAAGTCGGCTGCCCAGCCCGGGAGCGGCGTCAGGGACGTGCCTGCCAATAGGACCGCTGCGAAGCGTCCGGCGATAGCTGACTGACCGATCGCGCGTGTCATAACCTGCCAAACCAAATCCCAATGTCACGCTACTAGCGCGCGGGTGCGGTGCGATGGCGACTCACGGACTATGCGCGCCGGCCGATTTGCTATGCGCGCCGGCGTTGTCGCCGTGCTATGGATGGTCCTAACCCGGAACGAATCGAGGCGGGGAGGGGCTTCGGTGGCCAACGTCGAGTGGTTGTTGCGTGAGGCGATGGACGATTGGACGCTGCGCACGGGGCAGCGCAACGTCGTCGATGACGAGCGCTGGCGCTCTGCGATCGAGCGGCTGCAGATCGGCCCCGGCTTGCGTGTCTTCCTGTTCGAGGCGGCGGCCCGACAGGATGTCACCCTGGAGATGCACTCGGAGCAGATCCACCGCTGGATGGGCGGGCAGGTGACGATCTCCGGCCGCGCCGAGCTCGATTTCCTCGACGGCGTGCGGACCCAGCCTTCGGCCGACCAGGCGCTGATGTTCCGGCCGTCGCGCCGCGGCGCCCAGGAGGCGGCCTACGACTTCAAGGCCGGCACGACGTTCCATTCGGCGGGCTACAGCCTCGAGGTCCCACGCATCGTGCGGCTGTTCGACGGCAACGTGCCGAAGGTGCTGGAAGAGTTGGTCACCGGCGACTTCGAACGAAGTCGTATCCTTGCCATGCGCACCGACAGCGAGATGCGCCATCTCGCCGGCGGCCTGTTCGCCCGCGGGCTGAACGGTCCCTTGCGTATCCTGAAGATGGAAGGCGCCGTGCTCCAGCTTCTCGCCGTGCAGGCCGACGCGGCGGGCAAGCAGCGCCGGTCGCGACGGCGGCGCGCGCTTGCCGCGCGCGAACGCGACGCGGTGTACGAGGCGCACCGGATGCTGCTCGCCGACATGCGCCAGCCGCCGACGCTGGACGAGCTGGCCCTCGCCGTGGGCGTCAGCGAAAAGCGGCTGAACGCGGGCTTCCGCCTGCTGTTCGGCGCCACCGCCTTCGAACTGTTGCGCAACGAGCGGCTGGCCCACGCCGAGATCGCTCTGAAATCAGGACGGGCATCGCTGAAGGAGATTGCCTTCCGCGTCGGCTACAACCACGCCAACAATTTCATCAACGCCTTCACCCGGCGCTATGGCGCCCCGCCCAGGCAGTACGCCGAGCGGCACGGCTGACGGAGCATCAGCCGCGAGGGTCAATGACGGCACTGCCAGCACGTGGGTTGGCGCGCACAGGCCATGGTATGACGACGGCGGCGGCCCCCCATTGGTGGCCCTTGCTGGAGCCCAAAAAGTCGCAATAGCGAAACGCGCCCTCGCCGGCGGGCAGGTCGCGACAGTCGATATTAACTAAAGTTATTTACAAGCACGGCAGTTTTGAGTAGAGTCGGACGTCTGTCGCTCTATGCATCGTCTATCCGATCCGCAACAGCCGACCGATGGGTCCGTTCGGCAAGGCCGCGCTGCGCGAGGTCGACGGCGTCAAGAAAAGGCCGAAAGATCGCGGCTTTTGCGGATCGATTTCCGGACAAGGTGAAACTGTCCGAAATCATCCGAATTCCCGGCCCGCCACCAACGGTCCGCAGGCCCACCCCGTCAAAACCATTGTGACGAGGTATCAGCCTCTGCCGACGAACGGCATCTTGGTCGCCATCACCGTCATGAACTGCACGTTGGCGTCGAGCGGCAGGCTGTCCATGTAGAGGATGGCGTTGGCCACCGCGCTCACGTCCATGCGCGGCTCGGCCACCGTCGTGCCGTTGGGCTGCAGCACGCCCTTGGTCATGCGCTCGGTCATCGGCGTCACCGCATTGCCGATGTCGATCTGGCCGCAGGCGATGTCGTATTGCCGGCCGTCGAGCGAGGTCGACTTGGTGAGGCCGGTGATGGCGTGCTTGGTCGAGGTGTAGGCGACCGAGAACGGCCTGGGCGCGTGCGCCGAGATCGAGCCGTTGTTGATGATGCGCCCGCCGCGCGGGCTCTGGTCCTTCATGATCTTCATGGCTTCCTGGGTGCACAGGAAGGGCCCGGTGAGGTTGGCCGCCACGACCGAAAGCCAGGTCTCGTAGGGCAGCTCCTCGAGCGGCACCGGCGGGGCGCCGCCGCCGGCGTTGTTGAACACCAGGTCGAGGCGGCCCCAGGTCGCCTTCACCTTGGCGAACAGCGCCACGATGTCGTCGCGCTTGGTGACGTCGGTCGGCACGGCCA
>JACPOQ010000082.1 GCA_016191435.1 Chloroflexota bacterium
CAAGTCTTCAACATCCGCCGGCGCGAGCGCAATCTGCCGTTCAGCCTCGCGGAGGCATTGGACCGCGCGGACGACCCGCGGGCCGCTTTGCTGGTGAATGCGCAGTCCGGCCGCGCCGCCGTCCAGGTCCCGGCGCCCAGCATCATGCTGGACGATGGTGAGGTCGAACGTCGTGTCCGCCTGCTGCGCCCGATGGAGCGGACAGCCCTCTCCGTGACCGCGCTGGCGCACTCCCACTGGGAACGGGCCGACCGTGCTGTCTTTGCCGAGGCCTGGGAGCGGGAACTTGCCGAGATTCCCACTTTTACGGATAGCGATTTCCACATCGTCACCGGGCTGCTGCTGCCGATCTGGAAGCGGTTGCCGGACGAGTCCATGCGGGTCTACCGCCTGCAGACCGATGCGGGCGAACGCGTCATCGGCCGCATGGTCTCGCCGGCCTGGGTCGCCCAGGCGGTCAGCGCCGAAGGCGTGAACATCGCGCCTTCGGATGCCTGGTCGGCCGTTCTGGAGGGTCGCACGATCCTCGAATTGCAGGATGGGCTCAGCCTGCGCCGCGCCAAGGTGATGAGTGTGCTCCGCGTCGAGCTCAGTGGCTTCACAGAAGGCATGGTCGATCGCCTCAAGGCGATGGGGCTGATCTCCGAGATCATCACGTGGAAGCTCCGTCTGTTCGTTCCGACCAACGAGAACGGTTCCGCGATCCTCGCAGAATTGATGGAACGCCACCCGGTCATCCGGGTCGCCGACCGAGCGGCGTGAGGAGGCAGCCATGTCGTCTCACGCCGCGGACCTGGCCCGCTGCCTTGCGCGCAACGCCGAGGCGGTGTGCCGTCGCTACCTTTCCAACGGCCATCGAGAGGGGCGCTACTGGCTGGTCGGCGATATCGCCAACACAAGAGGTCGCAGCCTGTTTGTCCGCTTGAGCGGCCCGGACCATGGCAAAGGTGCCGCTGGCAAGTGGACCGATTATGTTGCGTGGCGTGTTATGTTGCGGCCCCTTGCTGGGCGGCCGTTTTGCGCGGGCTCGGCAGCTTCTCCGCAACATAATCTCCGCCCGTCAGGGAGGGTCGCGTGATGCCCCGCGACGCTTCCGAGCTGGCG
>JACPOQ010000083.1 GCA_016191435.1 Chloroflexota bacterium
CGAAGTTGAGCGCGCGCTCCGCCGTCGCCATCGCCATCGGCCATTGCCTCCGCCCGCTCCACCACCCGCGCCCGCGCCCGCATCCCAGGCTCCTGTGCCCGGCGCTTCCTACGTGGCCACCTTCCGCGATGGCAAGCCCACACCCGCCCATCCCTGGAGTCGCCGGCGAGTCTCTGCAAAAATGTAAGCCACACCCCATCTCGACCGGTATCAGTGCGAAGGTCGATGACAATGCTACGCTTGTTGCTGTTGACCGCTAGGAAGTAGGTCGCCTGGTCGCCCTTGCGAGATAGCCCGGCGACGCGCGCCATGTCGCCGTTCGGCGGCTCGACCTTCACCACATCGGCGCCGAAATCGCCCAAGAGCATGGTGCAATACGGCCCCGCAATCGCGCGGGAGAGGTCGACGACTCGGATATCTCGCAGCATTGTCGCCAGCCTCCTCGAAGCATGGGCCGCCGGCGTTCGGCCCCGGCGGCTTTCAGCCCGCCCGTGCGGGCCAAATCGTTCGGATCGTCGATGCCGGCTTCCGGCAGTTCCTCCGATGTCACCCCGGCCTACGCCTTCAGCCAGACATCGCCCTGGCCAAGGTGCGGCTTGCCATTCCGTTGCGCAGGCTCAGGCTCATGAAGGAAGTCGGCGCAGTCGTCGCCTTCCTCGCCTCCGAGGGAGGGGCGTACATCACCGGCCAGAACATCAGGGTGGACGGTGGACTTGCGCGACCGATCTGACCTTCCGCGCGAAGGCTCAGAACCGAGTAGGATTCGACCGATTATCCACTGGGGCCGAGCTGTGACCCACCACGAACCTGCTGACGCCGCCACCCGGATAGCCGAACTTGAAGAAGCGCTCGCAGCATCTGTCGAGCGCGAAGCCTCCCTCGCCCGCATCTGCCGCCGGATCAACGAGCACCCGCTGGACGTCGACGGGACGCTTTTGGCGATCGCGGAGGTCGCTCGTGTGCTGACCGACTCCGATGGGGCCCGTGCCTGGCTTGTCGAGGGCGATGAAATCGTGGGCGCTCAGATGAGTAGCCGGGTCGAGGGACTGGGCGATTTCTACCTCAACCGGCCCGTTCGGACCTCCCTGCACGGCGGCCAGGTGCATTCGCGGGCGGCGCTCCATGGGCGGACTGTCGTGCTGAACGACGCCTGGGCGGAGCTGGAGCGCCGCGGCGTGCCAGACAGCCCGGCGCACCAGGGGAATCTGCGGGTGATGATGGCAGCGCCGATCATCAGGGAGGGCCAGGTTCTTGGGTCGCTGTTCTCGGTGCGAACAGAACTTCGTCCCTTCAGTCCGATTGAAATCGGCTCGCTCGAAGCGTTCGCCGCTCAGGCAGCCATCGCTATCGAAACTGCCCGCGCGCAGAACGCCCTGGCAGAGCGCAACCGCGAGGTGAGCGAGGCGCTGGAGCGGGAAGAGGCGACCGCCGAGGTGCTCTCGCAGATCAGCCGAGCCCCCGAAGACCTCTCGGTCACGTTGACTGCGATTTCGGCGGCGGCGAGGCGCCTGACCGAATCCGAGGGTGCGACTGCATATCTCGTCGAGGACACCGACCTTGTGCTCGGCGGGGCGGATATTGCCCCCGGCTCGGGGATCGTCCTCAACGAGATTGGGTGGAGAGTCCCGACTCTTGCCCTCTTGCCCGTCAGCGAAGCCTTCCGGACACGGAGGCCTATCCCTGTTGAAGACTACGCGGCGCTACCGGAGGAGAAGTACCCCGGCGTGGCGCAACGCTCGAGTGTTTCTCTCGTCCATAGCGGCGTTTCCATTCCCGTACTCAACGACGGGTTTCCGGTGGGGATGCTGAACGTCTTTCGAACTGAGGTGCGCCCATACTCCGCCGCCGAAATCACCATCCTCGAGTCTTTCGCCCAGCAGGCCGGCATTGCCATCGAGAATGCCCGTCTCATCCGCGAACTGCGCGATAGCAACCGCGAGGTGACGGAGGCGCTCGACCGCCAGACGGCGGTTGCGGGCGTCCTCCAGGCGATCAGCCGCTCAGCGTTCGATGTCGACACCGTGCTCCTGGAGCTGGCGGAACAGGCGAACACCCTTCTCCATGCCGACGTCACCTTCATCGGCAGGGTCTCCGATGGACGACTCATGTGGCCCATCGCGGTTCCGGCGGATGCGCCCGAGGCAGCGGACACCGCGACGCCGGGATATGAGCTTGAGACGGATGCCCGGGTTTCGAGCATCCTGGCGCTCCGCTTTCGCCGGGCCATTTACCAAACTGTTGCGCCCGGCGATGCTCTCTACCAGTCCGCCCCGGAGGACATCCGCGCGCACATAGAACGTTCCGGCACGTTTTCCGAGGCTATCATCCCCATGTTTAGCGGCGATGTGCCGCTGGGTACTTTGGAGGTCCGCCGGCGTGGAGAGTACCGCTTCACCGACGCGGAGAAACAACTGCTCCAGACGTTCGCCGACCAGGCCGTCATCGCGATCGAGAACGCGCGGCTGTTCAACGAACTCCAGGAGCGCAACCGTGAGGTCACCGAGGCGCTTGACACGCAGACGGCAATGACGGAGGTGCTCAACGTCATTGCGGGGTCGCGAGGTGACGAGCAGCCCGTGCTGGAAGAGATTGCTCGGCAGACCTCGAAGCTGCTTCGCGCAGAGACAGCATCATTCTTCGACGGTGCGCTCATGCGCTACTCGACCGTCCGTTTCGGCGGCGTTCTGGAAGATTTGGATCCGTCGATCTGGACAGACATTGTGGCTCCGCTGGGCCATGTCAGCGTGCTGCGACAGCGAAGAGAGGCGACGTACGTCATTAGCGCCGAGACGGTCGCGGGCGTAAGCGACCCTGCGCTCCGCCGGCTGTGTGAGGCGATCCTGGCCAGGACGCCGATCTACTCTGGACTCCTGGTGCCCCTTCTCAAGGATGGCGAGGCCATCGGGGTGCTCGAAGCGAGCGGGGCTGGTGAGCCACGGTACACCGACCGCGAGCGGAGGATCCTCCAGACGTTCGCCGACCAAGCGGTCATCGCCATCGAGAATACGCGGCTGTTCCACGAACTCCAGGAGCGCAACCGTGAGGTCACCGAGGCGCTTGACACGCAGACTGCGATGGCCGAGGTCCTGAACATCATTAGTCGCTCCACTATGGATGCGAAACCAGTGCTGGCGGAGATCGCCCGCCAGGCGACGAAGCTTCTGCGGAGCGACCTGACCAACGTCATGCAACTCAGGGGCCGCACCCTCGGCTACACCGCCACCTATTACGAACCCAGCCTTGAGCTGGACGAGGCACTCGGGCTACAGCGTGAAGTCGAATTCGACTGGGACGGCCCGAGTAAGCACATTACCGCGATGCGCACGAAGCGGCGGCAGATGTACACAATCCACATCGGGGACGGGGGAGAGGTTGAGAAGTGGACCGTCCCCCAGGCGCGGCGGATGATCGAGGCGGCAGGCAGCGTCTGGGGATCGTTCAGTGGGCTAATTGTGCCGCTCTTGAAGGATGCAGAGGCGATCGGAGTCATCGAGGTTGTGGTAGGCAGGGTCCACGAGTTCAGTCCCAGGGAAGTCAAGCTCCTCGAAACCTTCGCCGACCAGGCCGTCATCGCGATCGAAAACGCACGGCTCTTCAACGAGCTGCAGGAGAGTAACCGCGAGGTGACGGAGGCACTCGAACGCGAGTCGGCGACGGGCGAGATCATGTCAGTCGTCGGCAGGTCGACGACCGATGCTCAGCCGGTTTTCGATGCCATTGTGGGACACACCGCGCGGCTCGTCCGGGCGAAGCAGGCCATTCTCGTCCTCCGAGATAACGACGTCATGGGCGTTGGTGCGATCTCTGGCTCCGCGGGCTCGATTTTGCGCTTCGCCAACGAACAGGGCCTCCGAAGGGCCGTTCGAGCCGACGAGATAGGCGGCAAGGCAATTCTCACCCGTAGTCCGCAAATGTTTGCGGGTTCGAACGACGAGTACGCAGCCACCTTTCCTGGAAGCTACACCATGTCGACCATGCGCGTGGAGGGGGAGGCAGCCGGGTTCACGGGAGCCGCCGTTGTAGCAGTGCCGCTCCTGCTGGAGGGCGACGCCATCGGCGCCTTGTACGTCATGCGGCCCTCCAGGGGCGAGCCGGACCCGTTCAGCAGCGCCGACGTCAGCCTGCTCGAGACATTCGCCCAACAGGCTGCGATTGCGACGGCCAACGCCCGCCTCTTCAACGAACTGCAGGCGCGTAACCGCGAGGTCACGGAGGCGCTCGCCCAACAGACCGCGATGGCCGAGGTGCTCAGCATCATCAGCCGCTCGACCACGGATGCGTACCCTGTCTTAAGTGAGATCGCGCGACAGGCCGCGGCGTTACTCGGCGCCTCAGCTGCGAACTTCATGCAGGTTGAGGACGGTGTTCTTCGGTATACGGCACGTTACTGGTCGACTGATCTTCAATTTGAGGGTATCAATGAACTCTTCGATGCCGCGGGATTCCCGCTGGATATGCCTGATCTGCATCCCGAGGCAGTACGCCTGATGCGGCCCCGAATGTACACGCTTCGGCCCGAAAGGCCGATGCCCAGCTTTATCACTGAGCCAATAGGCCGCTTGGGTGTCGCTCTCGTAGAGAAGTGGGGCACCTTCAGCTGCCTGGTCGTCCCGCTTGTGAAGGATGGTGAAGGGTTTGGGGCCATAGAGGTAGCTATCCTGGGAGAACACCGATTTGTCCCGGCAGAAATCAAGCTGCTTCAGACCTTTGCCGACCAGGCCGTCATCGCCATCGAGAACGCGCGGCTGTTCAACGCACTCCAGCAGCGCACCGACGACCTCACTCGCTCGGTCGAGCGGATGACGGCGCTCGATCGCGTCGGGCAGACGGTGAACTCGACCCTCGACCTCGATGAGGTGTTGACGACCATCGTCACACATGCGGATACCCTCGCAGGTACAGCTGGCGGCGTCATCTACGAATTCGACGAAGAGTTGCAGCAGTTCAACCTCCGCGCGTCGCACGATATCGTTCCCGAGGCAGAGGCCCAGCTGCGCGCGCTCCCCCTCGTCCTGGGCGAGGGCGCGGTGGGCACCGCCGGCCAACGCCGCGAGCCCGTCCAGATCGCCGACACGAGCGACCCTTCCTACACGGGCCGCGCCCAGGGGCTCGTCCGCCAGGTAGGCTACCGCGCGCTGCTCGCCGTGCCGCTCCTTCGCGAAGGACAGGTCCTCGGCGCCCTCGTCCTTAACAAGCGCGAGCCCGGCGAGTTCCCGGAGCACATCGTCGAACTGGTGAAGACGTTCGCCAACCAGTCGGCTTTGGCCATCCACAACGCCCGCCTGTTCCGGCAGGTCGAAGAAAAGACGCGGCTGGCCGAGCAGGCGAACGAAGCGAAGAGCTCCTTCCTCGCGACCATGAGCCACGAGATCCGCACGCCCATGAACGCCGTCATCGGCATGACCGGGCTCCTCCTCGATACCGAACTGCACGGCCGCCAGCGCGAGTTCGCCGAAGTCATCCGCGACAGCGGAGAGTCGCTGCTGACGATCATCAACGACATCCTCGACTTCTCGAAGATCGAATCGGGCCGCCTCGAACTCGAGGAGCAGCCTTTCCGCCTGCGCGAATGCGTCGAAAGCGCGCTCGACCTGGTCGCCCACCCGGCCGCGAAGAAGGGCCTCGACCTCGGCTACCTCATCGCCCCCGGCGTCCCCGAGGGCATCGCCGGCGACGTCACACGCCTCCGCCAGGTGCTCGTCAACCTCCTCGCCAACGCCGTGAAATTCACCGAGACGGGCGAAGTCGTGCTCACCGTAGGACCGGGCGCGAGCGGCGACTCAGTCCTCAGTCCTCAGTCCTCAGTCCTCCAATTCGCCGTCCGCGACACCGGCATCGGCATCCCCGCCGACCGCATGGACCGGCTGTTCGAGGTGTTCAGCCAGGTCGATTCCTCGACCACGCGCCGCTACGGCGGGAGCGGCCTCGGGCTCGCCGTGAGCAAGCGGCTCTGCGAGATGATGGGTGGCGAGATGTGGGTCGAGAGCGAAGCCGGCACGGGTTCGACCTTCTTCTTCACGATCCATGCGCCCGAGGCGGCCGGCCTGCCCCGCGGCGAACGCAGTGGCGCCCAACCGGACCTCGCGGGGAAGCGCCTCCTCGTGGTCGACGACAACCTCACGAACCGCCAGATCCTCTCGCTCCAGACACAGACGTGGGGCATGCGCACGCGGGCGACCGCATCGCCGCGAGAAGCCCTCGCCTGGATCGAACGCGGCGACCCCTTCGATCTCGCCATCCTCGACATGCACATGCCGGAGAT
The DNA here is from genome assembly GCA_016191435.1 of Chloroflexota bacterium. Taxonomy (GTDB): domain Bacteria; phylum Chloroflexota; class Dehalococcoidia; order Tepidiformales; family Tepidiformaceae; genus Amarobacillus. Next base: position 6,263 of record JACPOQ010000083.1, read on the forward strand.
GGACGGCCTGGCGCTCGCCGCCGCCATCCGCGAACGCCGGGATGCGACCGCCCTGCCGCTCGTCATGTTCTCGTCGCTCGGACGGCCCGAAGCCGACGGCGAACACCTCTTCGAAGCGATCCTGACGAAGCCGGTGAAGCAGTCGAGCCTCTTCGACCTGCTGAACAGCGTCTTTGCCCCGTCAGGCGATGGGATGCAGGGCGCCCAACCGGGGTCTGGCCGGGCGGGTCGCGATGCCGGTCTGGGCGCCAGCCATCCGCTGCGCATCCTCCTCGCCGAAGACAACAGCGTGAATCAGCAGCTGGCGACCCTGATTCTCGAAGGCATGGGCTATCGCGCCGACATCGCCGGCAACGGGATCGAAGCGATCGAGTTGCTCGCCTCCCATCCCTACGATGTCATCCTCATGGATGTCCAGATGCCGGAGATGGACGGGCTGGAGGCGACACGCCGAATCTGCGCCCGCTGGCCGCGGAGCGAACGGCCGCACATCATCGCGATGACGGCGAACGCGATGCAAGGAGATCGCGAGGCCTGCATCGCTGCCGGTATGGACGACTACCTGAGCAAACCCATCCGCGTGGACGAACTCGCAAGCGCCCTCCTGAGGACTCCGCGCGGGACATCGCGGCCCGCCAATGCACCGCCGGCGCCCGGGCCAGCGACGATGCTCGAAGCCGGGGCGGTCGCAAGGCTGCGCAGCCTGACTGGCTCGCGCCCAGGCGCCCTGGCGGCCTTCGTGGACACGTTCATTGGGAATGCCTCCGCCCTGGTCGCGCAGATGCAGACGCCGGACGACCTCGCTATCATCCAGCGAGCGGCACACACCCTGAAGTCGAATGCAGCCACCTTCGGCGCCACCGAACTGGAGGAACGCTGCCGGCTGTTAGAGTCAGCCCTGCGTGAGGGGGCAACGAGCGGGGTCGAAGCGATGGTGGACACGGTCCAACGCGCCCTCGAAGCCGTGAAACCGGCCATCCTGGCGCTCAAGGAAGGTCCCTGATGGAAGACGCCCGAGCGGCCAGGGTGCTCGTGGTCGATGATGACCCGCTCAACCGGATGATGCTCACGCTCGGGCTTGAAGAGCAGGGCCACGAGGTTGTCCAGGCGGAGGACGGCCAGGCCGCACTGGACCTGCTCGAGCAGGAACCCTTTGACCTCGTGATCACGGATATCGAGATGCCGCGCCTCGATGGGCACGCACTCCTCGACCGCCGGCGCGCCGCCGTTCGTTGGAGCGACACCCCGTTCATCGTGGTCTCCGGGGTAGACGAGATGGAGAGCGTCGTGCGCTGCATCCAGCGCGGCGCGGAGGACTACCTCCCCAAGCCGTTCGACCCTGTACTGCTTGCAGCGCGAGTCGGGGCATCGTTGGAAAAGAAGCGCCTGCGTGACAGCGAACACGCGCTCCTAGAGACGGTCTCGCGCATGGCGAAAGAATTGCGCGAGTGGAACCAACAGCTTGAAGCCCGTGTCGAGGAGAAAGTGCGCGAGGTCGACCGGCTAGGCAAGCTGCAGCGCTTCGTTGCGCCGCAGCTTGCCGACATCTTGATGTCCGACCGGGACGGGGTGCTTGAGAGCCATCGGCGCGAGATTGCCGTGCTGTTCTGCGACCTGCGGGGATTCACGCCATTTTCCGAAACTGCCGAACCCGAGGACGTAATGGCTGTCCTTCGTGAGCTGCACGAGGGCGTTGTCCCGCTCGTCTTCGCCCATGAGGGCACGCTCGCTCAGTTCACCGGGGATGGGATGATGATCATCTTCAACGACCCGATCCCCTGCACTGACCCGGCGGTTCGGGCGGTCGACCTCGGCGTGGCCATGATCGAGCGCGCACGGGAGCTGGCGGAGGTCTGGCGAAAGCGTGGCCATGTCCTGGAAATGGGAGCTGGCGTCGCCTTCGGTTATGCCACCTGTGGACGGATCGGTTTCGAGGGACGCTTTGAGTACACCGCAATCGGTCCCGTCGTGAACCTCGCTGCGAGGCTTTGCGGGGAAGCACGCGGAGGTCAACTCCTTGTGAATGAGCGGGTTCGAGGCGTAATCGAAGCGACGCATCGGATTGAAGATGCGGGCGAACTCAGCCTGAAGGGTATCGGCCGACCCCTCAGGGGTTACGTGGTGACGGGCACCTTCACGGGCGAAGAGCCGTAACTCTTATCGCGTATCGTCGTCCGCGATTTGGCCGAATTCAGTAACGTTGCAGCTGAGGCAGCAGCTGACTTTATCCAGCAGTCGGCAAACGTTTCCAACGTTGCATCTGCCCCGCCAGCCTGACCGTGCTATTCAACCGGATGGAATCGCGCGGGCTCGCCGCAGCCATCTCGGCTCGTCCGAAAGCTATCCGGGCGCAGGCGTGTCCGTTGGAGTGGCCTACGCGATCGACCATTTGCACACCGCGTCCGGTCAATCTCGATTCGATGACAGTGTCTTCACAGGGGGCAGCATGGATTTGGGCCAGGCGATGCAATGTGCACTCGATCACATGCAGCACGCGCGGGCCCGGGCTTGTGACCGCCTCCTTCATGAGCACATATGATCACTTGTAGGCGCGTAAGCAGTTGCGGGTCCCCGATACTCGTTTCGGTCCAGCCATCGTCCCGGGCGGTTCGACGTGCCCGGCAACCTGACCGCAGCATGATCGGTGACCATGAGCCTCTCGTCTCCTTTGGGTTAGACTGCTCGCCATGCCCTCGAAGGATGCAAGCATAGTTGGCCGCCCCACGGGCATTGTTGTGAATCGCCAGAGTTAATGTCCGGCTTGGGGCGCAGATCGCCAGAGTGATGCCGGGTGCGATCGCCACGGTGATGCCGGGATCGCCAAGGTCATGCCGGTCTCCAGAAGGTCCTTTCTTGACGATGACGCCGACTGTCCCGTTGAGGGGGTCGGCATGGCATTTCTGGAGGTCCACATGGTCCAGGTGAAGGAGATTCTGCGGCGCTGGCAGGCCGGCGAAAGCAAGATGGCGATTGGCCGTGCCAGCGGTGTTTCGGCACGCACGGTCGGGCGGTACATCGAGGCGGCGTCGGCCCTTGGAATCAAGCGCGACGGAGAGCCGCCGGGCGAAGAGGTGCTGGCTCAGCTCCTGCGCCGCAACCATCCCGATCCGCTACCGGCGCGGCAGACTCCGGCGGCCGCCAGCCTGGCGGGAAGGGAAGAGCAGCTGGCCCGCTGGCTCAAGGAGGAGCGGCTGCAACTCACACGGGTGCATGAGTTGCTCGTGCGTGACGGCACCAGCGTCTCCTACACGAGCCTCCGGAGGTATGTGCGCGAAGCGGGTCTGTGGAAGCCGGCGCGGGCGACCGTGCTAATGGCCCAGTGGCCGGCGGGCGAGGTCGCGGAGATGGACTTCGGCAAGCTCGGGAGCATCGTCGATGCCATCACCGCCAAGCGTCAGACCGTCTGGGCGCTGCTGGTCGTCTTGCCGTACAGCCGTCACTGCTTCGCCTAGCCGATGTTGCAGCAGACACTGGCCGAGTGCATCGAGGGGCTGGAGATGGCCTGGCGCTTCTTTGGCGGCGTGCCCCAGCGCCTCATATTGGACAACTTCCCGGCAGCGGTCGCGGGCGCTGACGCCCTCGAGCCACGACCGACACGCGGCTTCCTCGAGTACTCCCAGGAGCGTGGCTTCTTCATCGACGCGGCGAGGGTACGAAAGCCGAGGGACAAGCCCCACGTCGAGCGCGGCATCCAGTACGTGCGGGAGCGCTTCTCTAAGGGAGGCACCTTCCGTGACCTGGACGACTGCAGGGAGCAGGCCGAGCGCTGGTGCCGCGACGTTGCTGGCCTCCGCGTCCACGGCACGACCCGCCAGCTTCCACGCGCCGCCTTCGAAGTCGAGGAGCGTGCCAGTCTCCAGCCCTACGACGGCGTCATCTACGACGTGCCCGTCTGGAAGGAGGTCACGGTCCATCCCGACCACCACGTCAGCTACGGTCAGGCGCTCTACTCAGTAACGTCCACGACCTGCCCTCCGGGGACGAAGCTGGAGGTGCGCGGCGACCGTGGCCTCGTGAAGCTCTACCGGCGCGGCGAACTCGTGAAGGTACATCCGCGACAGCACCGTGGCGGCCGCTCCACTGACGCCGATGACTACCCGGCCGAGAAGACCGCGTACGCTCTGCGTGCTCCCGACCGCGTCGTGCGCAAGGCTGCCGAACTGGGTTCCAGCGTGGAAGCCTTCGCCCAGAAGCTCTTTGAAGGTCCCTTGCCCTGGGCCAAACTGCGAGCCGGCCAGAAGCTGGTATCACTCGGAGAACGCTACGGCGGAGAACGGCTCGATGCCGCCTGCAAACGTGCACTGGCCTATGACCTCGTCGATGTCCGCCGTGTCCATCGCATCCTCCTCCAGGCCCTCGGCCCGGCGACGCCTGCGGAAGCGGGAGCAGCGACTCCGCTGGGCAGCCGCTTCGCACGGCCGGGAAGCGCCTTCGACCACCATCAGCCGGCCTTGCAGGAGGCCACGGCATGAGCCTGGAAGCAGACCTCGTCGCCCTCCTCAAACGCCTCAAGCTTGGCCAAACCATCCCGACCCTGCCGGACCGCCTCGCCCTGGCCCGCGCCCAGAAGCTCGACTACGCCGCCTTCCTCACCCTCATCCTCGCCGACGAGGTCCAGCGCCGCGATGCCCAGCAGCTCGAACGGCGGCTTCTCCAGGCCGGCTTCGAAGAACGCGTAACCCTCGCCGACTTCGACTGGACGACCTCGATCCAGCTCGACCGCCGGCACCTCAACGAGCTGTTCTCGCTGCAGTTCCTGCAGCGCAAGGAGCACGTCCTCTTCATCGGGCCGGTCGGCGTCGGCAAGACCTTCCTCGCCCAGGCGCTCGGCGCTGCCGCCACTCGTGCAGCTCACTCGGTCCTCTTCCGTCGAGCCGACCTCCTTCTCCGCGAGCTCGGCCAGGCCCGCGCCGACCACAGCTTCGAGGCCGTCTTCCGCCGTTACCTGGCTCCAGACCTTCTCGTGTTGGACGACTTCGGCCTCCACCGCCTGACGCCGCAACAGTCGGAGGACCTCTACGCCCTCATCATCGAGCGCCACCGCCGCTCGTCCTTCATCGTCACGTCCAACCGCGACGTCAGCGAATGGGTTGGCCTCTTCGCCGACCCCATTCTCGCCAACTCCGCACTCGACCGCCTCGCCAACGGCGCCCACCAGCTCGTCATCGAAGGGCCGAGCTACCGCGCCAAGCTCGCGCCGCGGCCACCCTCGGAGGCGTCCATGGAGTAGCACAATCGTCAGGCGAAGGGTGGCTCAATGACCGCTGTCACGCCTGGCTCAATGACCGCCGCGATTGACAGTAACACCCGGGCGATCGCCGGAGTGATACCAGCATCGTCAGAGTGACGCCGACTCTAGGAACCGTCTTCCGTGCGGATGAAGCCGACCGATGAGGACGTCAGGGGGGCGTTTCTGGAGGTGCTGATCGTGCAGGTCCGAGAGGTTGTCCGGCGGTGGCAGGCCGGGGACAACAAAAGCCGCGACGTTAGCGCCCGTTCTTGTCGAGCTGGTTCGTCCCGACCCTGTCGGTCCACGCGCCCGCCACAAGTGTCGAGACGAATGCCCAACGGAAGCTCAGTCCCAGAATCACGGCAAGTGCCACAGTTCGTGGGGCCCGACCACCCCGGACGGACTGCAGACGGTACCTGCGTTCCGGCTTACGGCGATCCGGTCAGCGAAGCGCTCGCCTTTAGGGCGAACAGGCGATCGGCGTCGGGCGCGCGTTCCTTCTCAGCCCGGGCCTCGCGGTCGCCGACTGCCCGGCGCCCTTTCTTCGCGGGGGCGACCCGCGGTCCTCCTAACGTCCCTCGAGCCTGAGCTCGAGCATGAAGCCCAGAGTCGGTGTTTGTTGGTCGCTTTCGAACATACATGCCGATGTTCGTACAGTGGTGATAAACCGAACGGGATTCGAGATTCCCTTCCGAGTCGAGGTGGTCTTCCCGGGGCGCCAGCCGCGGAAAAAACAAGCCTGAAGCCGGACGGACGGACGACTGGCGGCGCCCAGGGTGCTCTCTGGCCCGATGGAACGCACGATCCAGAGGCGAGCGATGTGGCGGCCCCCGAATTCGCGACACGAGCAGGCGCAGTTGGCCCTTGGGACGATTACGGGGACGCCGAAAGCGCCGTCCGCAGGCGGTTGTCGCCATGCCTCGGTTGATGCGGCGGAAAGCGCCGCTGCAGAAGGCCGGCCGCCAAGGCATCGACTGAGAAGCCTTCCGCGCGTGTACTCGTGAAGGCTCGCTTGGACCGGATTGGCGCTCTGAGTCGTTCGGCCATTGCGGCGCTGCTGAAGGCGGCTGAGACTGCCCGGTAGAAGGCCAAGAGGTGACCGCAATGCCTAACGCCACTGCACCGCCGCGGCCGCACGGGGAGCGGCATGGGGTGTCAAGTGCAGGGAAACTGAATTGGCTCAGGGCCGCAGTACTCGGCGCCAACGACGGCATCGTTTCCATTGCCGGGCTGGTCGTGGGTGTTGCCGGGGCGACGAGTTCCTCGAGCGAAATTCTGACTGCCGGTATCGCGGGGATCGTAGCTGGCGCGATCTCCATGGCTGCCGGTGAGTACGTCTCGGTCAGCAGCTCGCGCGACACAGAGCGGGCCTTGCTCGACAAGGAGCGAGCAGAGCTTCGAGAGTCTCCCGTCCAGGAGCTTGAGGAGTTGGCGTCCCTTTACGAGCGACGGGGGGTGAGCCGGGAGACGGCCATGGTCGTGGCGCGGGAGCTAACCGCCCACAACGGCTTTGCCGCCCACGCGGATGCCGAGCTGAGGATTGATCCGGAGAATCTGACCAACCCCTGGCATGCAGCGCTGGCCTCGGCGGCAGCATTCCTCGCTGGAGCCGTGATCCCGCTGATCGCAATCATCGTGCCGCCGGAGGCCCTGCGGCTCCCGGTCGCTTTTGTTTCGGTTCTGGCAGCTCTCGCGGTCACAGGCACGATCAGTGCCAAAGCAGGAGGTGCCTCTGTTTTACGGGCGACAATTCGGGTGGTTAGCGGCGGGGCGCTGGCAATGGTCGTGACCTACACGATTGGCCGCCTCTTCGATGCATCCGGCGTCTGACGCCTCCGTCCCGCCCAGAATGCATCACGGTCCCTCGCGCGAACGTAGCGGTCACAGCCACGAGTCAGGTGTCGGCGCTCGCTTCTCCGTTCTCTCCTAGTGTTGCATCGTCGGCGAGGAACAATCGTTTCCAACTACTCCCGAGCCACGCGGCGTACTGTTCCACGGACCACCCACGTTCCTGCACGAGCAGCCCAAACAGTTCGGGGCCGTTCATCGCCCAGATGGTGGCCGCGACCTCGTCCACGGTAAGGCCATCGCGGACGCTGCCGGTGGCGATCATTTCCCCTGCCAGCAATTGCATGTTTGCGGCGCGGCGCTGTGATATTTCGCTCCACATCTGGGCGATCTCCGGGCTGGTCGCGGCGGCTCCGCGGACGACCAGAAGCAGCGGCGCGAGCCGAGTCTGGATCGATGCGACGGCACTCGCGTACCGCTCGAGCTTGCGCCCCGCCGAAGGCTCCGCGCGAACGGCTCGCACGTAGTCCCGTTCCAGCGCCGGCACCGCGTCGTCGCTCATCGCGATGACCGATTCGACCAGTAGCCGGAACAGCGCCGGCTTGCGGCCCGCGGATTCATAGACCGTATCCACTGCGACGCCGGCTTCCGCGGCGACGGCCGACATCGTTGTCGCTTCATACCCGTTGGCGACGAACAGCCGAAAGGCAGCGTCAAGGATGGCCCGGCGGGTCCGGGCCGCGGCAACGGCCCGGCCGCTCGCATCATAACGGCGCGTCTTGGCAGGCTCTTCCATAGAGGAATAGCTTACTCCAAATTAATCCGATGCTGTCTCGGATTAATTTGGAGGACGACAGATGTATGCCTGGAGCCAGGACCTCCCCATCAACGACGAGATCTACGAACGCATCCGCGAACGGCTGGGCAACGTGAAGTTGGACGGCCTCATCGTCCACCTGGCGATACGCGAAGAGCACGGCCACCTGCGCTACATCGATGTCTGGGAATCGGAAACCAAGTGCGACGCCGCGTTTGCAGCGCACATTCACCCGGCCGTGTACGCGGCCTTCAAGGAGATCGGCTTGAAGCCCGCCGGGGAGCCCACCCGCATCCCGATCGATATCGTCGAGGTACGTGTAGCGGACGGCGTGGTCGTGTAACCCAAGCCGGCTGGGTGGCCGGGTCAACTGGTGGGCTCCAGCTTGCCCCATCCCCTGCTACCTGCACTTGGCTGCGGGTTGCCACGAGGGTGACGGTGCGTGGGGCCTCCGCCCTGAGACCTCCATTGCCTTTCCGAACGCGCCAAACCGCCTCTTTCGGACGGAGGAGGTAGAGGGCCGTGCCATCCGGGATTGGGCCCGGCGCTGCCATCACTCAGTCTGAGTAGCGAGCTGAATTCAGGCATGATCTTCAGGTGACCTTTCTTCGGGCAGACTTGGACGACGAGTCGCTCTGACCTGTCTGTATATCAGCTGATCTTCGGGTCCCTTGAGCATGTTGGCCAAGTCTCGAACTAAAAATTTGGGCTGTGGAACGGGCTCGCGGTCGTCGTGAGCTTCGTTGCCGACGTCTCCATCGAGAGAATAAACGTGCCAAAGTCCCCGAATGCCGGCCGCTCAACGATGCCAACGACCGGGCTTGGGCCGATGCCATCGGGGCAGGTCACTGTGGCGTAAGCTGTTCCCCTCATGAATGTGCTCGTCGTCGGTGCCAGCGGGTACATCGGAAGTCACCTCGTGCCCGCCCTTGTTCAACGCGGGCATAGGGTACGCGCGGTCGCGCGCGCCGCCTCGGTCCTGGCTGCGCGTGGCTGGGAGGGTGTCGAATGCCGTGATGCGGACGTACTCAAGCCCGCGACCTTGGCTGCCGCCGCCGAAGGGATCGACATTGCCTATTACCTGGTCCACTCGATGGGCTCAGGCGGTGATTTCGCCGAGCGCGATCGTGAGGGCGCGCGAAATTTCGGCGCGGCCGCGAGAACCGCAGGGGTCGGCCGAATAGTCTACCTGGGGGGAATCCAGCCACCCGGCGACCCATCCGCCCATCTCGCCTCGCGCAGGGAGACGGGCGACCTGCTCCGAGCCTCCGGTATTCCCGTCACCGAGCTTCGTGCAGGCATGATTGTCGGCCCCGGCTCCGCGGCGTTTGAGGTAATCCGCGACCTCGTCAATCACCTTCCCGTCATGACCACACCGCGTTGGGTGCGTTCTCGATCGCAGCCGATTGCCCTGGAAGACCTTGTCGAGTACCTGTGCGCGGTGTCCGACACGCCGCAGGCGGCCGGTCGAACCTTCGACGTCGGCGGTCCTGAGACGCTGAGCTACGCCGAGCTTTTGCACCAGTTTGCTGAGGTGACCGGCAAACGCTGCCTGATCCTCCCCCTTCCCGTTCTCACGCCGCGCCTCTCGTCCTACTGGCTGGACCTCGTGACCAGTGTGCCGGCGTCGGTCGCGCGTCCACTCATCGATGGGTTGCGCCACGACCTTCCGGCCGACGATGCCGAGATTCGGCGCCTCATCCCGCTCCGCCTGCACACATACCGCGAGGCTGTCACTGCCGCACTGCAAGCCGAGCGGGAGGCGCCCCTCCCGGTCCGATGGACCGAGGGGGCGCTCGCGTTCCGCGGTTATAACCCAGACGTCTCGTACTACCCGAAGGGCTCCGAGGTCCGCACGGAAATCAACGCTCCCGCCGACACGGTGTGGGCACTTATAGCCTCAATCGGAGGGAATCGTGGCTACTACTACGCCAACTTCCTCTGGAGGCTCCGCGGACTGCTCGACCGACTGGTGGGCGGAGTGGGCATGCGCCGTGGCCGGCGCCATCCGCGGGAACTCCGCCCCGGCGACGCCGTGGACTTCTGGAGAGTGGTTGGTGTCGAGCAGAAGCGGCGACTCACCCTTGTGGCGGAGATGATGTTGCCTGGCGCCGCCTCCCTGGAGTTCGAAATCATTGAGCGTTCTCCGGATACCTGCATCCTGATAACAGCAGCCCGCTTTCACCCGGCAGGCCTCCCCGGACTCCTTTACTGGTACGCGCTCCTCCCCGTCCACAACCGGATATTCAATGGGATGCCGCGGGCAATCGCCCGTCGCGCTGAGCGGCGCGCGCAAGGCCACAGCTCAGCCTGACGCTTCTCCTTTACAGGCTGGTCCTCTACAGGTTGGTCCTTAAGAACGGTCGCGAGTGCACCGCCGGAGGCGTGCGACGACTGAATTCGTGACAGCGGCCTAAGCAGCCCCCGACCGATGAGCCGCCGTAGATCCGGCCTGGTCGCTGGCCCTCGGGGAGGCTGCACGCTCTCAGGGTGCTCAGCAGCTCTGGAATGACGTCCGGCTAGCATCGCTGGAGAATGGCGGCGATGGCATTCAACGGCGAGCCTCCTAGCTAGAACTCTGATAGTCGATGGCGATGAGAGCGTCCTCCGCCTGCTCGACCTCAAGCTTTCTCGTGCTGGGTTCTCGGTGAGCACATCCCGCGACGGCGAAGATGCGTATTTCAAGGCTCGGGCGTTCGGCGCCCACGTCGTCTTGGTCGCAGATTCTATCGGCCCGCTCGACAGCCATTCGTTGGTGCGAGCCATAGCTGCTCTTCCGTCCCGGCCGGCGATGATCTTCCTCTCCAGTCGCGGCGGCGAGGATGACATCGAGCACGCCTTGCGTGCCGGCTGCGATGACTACGTGCTCAAGCCCTTCAGCCCACAGGAATTGGTCCACAGGATCCGGACGACCTTGATTCGGCGCCGCGTCCTGCCGGAGGGGTGTCCGTGACATCAGCCTCCCCGGATGAGGCCATCGGTTGCGCTTGGCCTCCAACGCCGCGATCGTTGCCGGCACCCGGACGCCGCTACTGGCATGCCCAAGCCTTCGCCGAGACCCTCCTCGCTGAGTTCAGCGCGGCGACGACCGCTCATGACGTGTCCGCAATGCGCGAACACTTCTACGTCCTCGCGGCCTACTACCGGCGCACTCTGGCGATCCTCCACAGCGCGCTCGAACCACATCGAGAAGCGCTGGCAGCCGCCGCACTGGAAAACGTTGTCGTCCTCCAGCGGTCCCTCTCCGTGATGCGGCAGAGCTCGCCAAACACCGCGCTAAGCACGCTCGCCCTTGAAACCGACCTTCACCGTCGCATCAACGAGGACCTCGTGTATCGGATCCTGCCCGATGCACGGCGGCCGCTCGGCATCGGTGCCATCGTCCACCGCTTCAACGACCTGGACGTTGTCGCCGACGCCCGCCAACCAGCGATCGAGGCGGCGCTGCTCGCCCTGGTCCAGACCGGACACGTCGTCGAGCACAACCTGAGATTCCGCGCGACAGAGGTTCCCTACGTGGATGCGAATGTCGATCGCATGGAGCTGACGATGCTGGTTGGCCCCCAACTGGCGCACCGTCTCAGCGATGCGGGATTCGAAGGGCTCTCCTCGGTCCTTGAGCAACGTGACGCGTTCAAGGATCTGTTCAAAGTCGAGACCGGTTTCAGCGAGGCGACATCCGTGCTTGCCGTCGCGTGTGCGGAGGCGATGGCGGAGTCGGCGGCCGGCGTCCACGGAGCGCGCGGATGGCCGCACCGACAGCTCACCAGCTCCGCCCATCCGCGTCCCTACCAGCGCCTGCTCCACGCGATCTTCCGTGCGCACCGGTACGCGGGCCAGGTCATCGAGGCTCCCGCCGGTAGCGGCAAGACCTTCGTCGGGATGCTTTGCATCGAGGACTGGCTGCGGATGATGCCACCCGGACAGTCCATCCTCGTGGTGGTCCCGACCGCCAATTACCAGCGGCAGTGGTTCGGCGAGCCTTGCCTCAACCTGGCTGGACTGGGTCTCGCTCCGCACCTCGTGTTCACCGGGACACCTCGGACGACCATGACCCACCGAAGCAATGACATCGCGCCGGTTGCCCTGGTGATGACGTGCGCGTCGCTGGCGCGATTGGGGTCAGGCGACGGGCGTGGGGGGTTCGACGGAGAAGCGATCGAGCGATTTCTGCAGAGCAACAACGTCCGGCATGTCATTCTGGATGAAGTCCATAAGGTCACCGCCAACCTCAGCTCGGCGACCGCCGACATGACGAGAGTAATTCTCAGGTGGCTCGACGACGGGAGTGTCCGGAGCGTTATCGGCTTCTCGGGCGCCGTCCTCGCCCACGAACGACAGCTCTGAGCTCTCGGCCTCAGCCTCGCCTCCGTCCTTCCCACGGCTGAGTTGATCGCGCAGGGTTGGGTCGCGCCGTTCGCCGAATTCGGCGTCCCGTTTAGCTACTGCTCTGAAAATCGCCGCCCGTCAGGCGGCTGGTGCGCTGGCGATGGTGACGGTATAGCCCAGGCGTTTTGAGCTGTTGGAGGTGGATTCTCGCGTTCCGGGCAGGGTCGGGCCGGAGATAGCCGGCGCCAAGATCATGAAATGGTGTCTGCTGTTTGAGCACGGCGTGGACGACGACCAGGATGGAGCGTGCCACCGCGACCGCCGTTTTCTGCGACCCAAGGCGCGGGCGCAGGGAGCGGTAGCGCGCGCCGAGATGGGTGGCAGTGCGCGCGGCGGAGTGGGCGGCCTGGACCCATGGCCACGCGGACCGAGCCAATGCTCGTTCCCGGGCCGGCCCACGCACCACTTATTGTCGCGGGCGATCCGCGCCACGACACACCGGCCGACGTGGGGCACCGACTCGCCATCGAGCTCAAGGGTGCGGATGAGCGCATCGTGTTGGGCTGGCTGCGCGCATCGTCAAACCGAAGCCGTCCCAGTTAGCAGGAGGGCACAGGCCTCTCCGTCGCGAGAGTGCCCCCGTTCTCCACGCGGTGGCCTTCCTGAACGTAAAGACGCCGCAAACCATGAGTTTGCCCTCGGCGAGGACGACTCGTCAGAACCCACGTGTGAGAAACGCCCGGCAGTGGCGGCTTCGCGGCACCGCGCGGTTTGCTCAGACGATCCCGGCCCAGGTGTGCGGCGACGCCGCGCTTCGCGCCACGGAGCCTGGTCCACCGTCCTCCGCGTCCGGCGGTCCGTCATCCCTGAAACTGTTGGCCGAGCGAGCGCGAACGGACCTCCCGCGGCCGACTCACGAGCTTAAGCAACTCGGCAGCCCATAGCACCCCGCTAGCGAGCGCGGCACAGATCGCCCAGTCGGCCAGCGAAAGCGGCGTGGTGCTGAACGCGTCGTTCAGCAACGGCAGGTGTACGACCGCGACCTGGAGCACGACCGACGAGCCTATCGCGAGCCAGAGCAGACGGTTCGTAAACAGCCGATGGAACGCGCTGCTTGTGTCGCTGCGGGCGTTCAGACAGTTGTAGAGCTGTGCCAGGACGAGCGTCGTGAACGCCATGGTGCGCCCCTCGTCGAGACTGCCAGAACCTTCGATGAGCCCGCCTGGCAGGCGGAGGTCCAGCGCGACGAGCGCGGAAATGGCCATCACGAGCCCGACGACGACGATGCCGCGCACCATCTGGGCGTCTACCACGCGGTCGGTCATGCGCCGAGGCGGGTGGGCCATCACATCGTCCGGCGGTGGGTCCACGCCGAGTGCGAGCGCAGGCGCCGTGTCGGTGAGCAGGTTAATCCAGAGGATCTGAGTGGCGAGGAGCGGCACGGCGCTGGCGTCGCTGGCACTGTCCAGCCCGATCAGGTGGGCGCCGGCGACCCCCAGGAACATCGTCAGAACCTCCCCCGTATTAGAAGAGAGGAGGAAGCGCAGGAACGTGCGGATGTTTGCGAAGATGCCCCGCCCTTCGCGCACCGCAGCGACGATCGTGGCGAAGTTGTCGTCAGCAAGAATCATGTCCGCGGCTTCCTTCGTCACATCCGTGCCGGTGACACCCATGGCAACGCCGATATCGGCCGCCCGCAGCGCCGGTGCGTCGTTTACACCGTCGCCGGTCATGGCGACCACGTTGCCTTCGGCCTGGAGGGCATCGACGATGCGAAGCTTGTGCTGGGGTGAGACGCGCGCATAGACGGAAACTTCACCGACTGCGGCCTGTAGTTCCGCCTCGGACATCGCCTCCAGCTCGTAGCCAACGAGCGCACGAGCGCCGGATGGAGCGAGACCGAGTTCGTTAGCGATGCGTATCGCCGTGCGCGGGTGATCGCCGGTGATCATCATCACGCGGATGCCCGCGTTGTGCGCGTCCTGGATCGCGGCGACTGCTTCCTGCCTCGGAGGGTCGACGATGCCAACCATGCCGAGGTAGATCAACGCTTGCTCCAGCTCTTCGAGCGAGGCGACCGCCATTCCCGACCCAGCCGCCGCCACGGCTTCGCTCTGGGTGAGGCGGCGGTAGGCTACCGCCAGGGGGCGCAACGCCTCGTCGGCCAGCCGTTCCACCGTGTCGAGAATCTCTTCGCGGCGGGGGCTGGTCAGTTTGACCACTTCGCCGGCAACGCGTTCGGCGACGCAGCGATCGAGGAGCACGTCCGGCGCGCCTTTGGTGACGACAACCACCTGGCCGTCCCGCTCGGCATCGGCTTCGAGGGCGCTCATGATCTTGCGCTCGGAGGTGAATGGCACCTCGGCCACGCGTTGGAAGCGTGTCTCGCGCTCCCGCGTGATGCCCAGCTTCGACTCGGCCACGAGGAACGCGGCCTCGGTGGGGTCGCCCTGGACGACCCATTCGCCGTCTACCTCGCGCAGGACGGCATCGTTCGCGAGACTGCCCCCGGCGAGCACGGAGCGAAGCTCCTCAAGCAAGGCTCCGCCACCGTCCGTAACGAGCGGCTGGCCTTCGACCAGGAACTCGCCCTCCGGCCTGTATCCCGTGCCGGTGACAGTGATGCGCCCTGAAGCAGTGACGACGGTGGTGACCGTCATTTCATTGCGGGTAAGCGTGCCTGTTTTATCTGAACAGATGACCGAGGCGGACCCGAGCGTCTCGACGGACGAGAGTTTCTTCACGATGGCGCGCTGGCGGGCCATTCGCTGGACCCCCAGGGCGAGCACCACGGAGAGCACGGCGGGAAGACCTTCCGGCACCGCTGCGACCGCCAGTGAAACGCCCACAAGCAGCACGTCGACAAGGTCAGAGCCGCCTTCGATGTCGGAGGTGAGCAGAATGGAGCCAACCACAACTAGGGTAATGACAACCACCACGACGCCTAGGATGCGGCCGATGAATCCGACCTCGCGCTGTAGCGGCGTGATCTCGTTTTCGGTCCGACCGAGGAGTCGGGCGATGCTTCCCATCTCCGTATGCATGCCTGTTGCGGTCACCACGGCCCGGGCTCGGCCGCTCGCGATACCCGTCCCGCTGAAGACCATGTTGAGCCGATCGCCGAGCGAGACTTCTCCCTGGAGACGGGCAGAATCTTTGAGCACAGCCTCGCTCTCCCCCGTCAAGGATGCCTCGGCTACCTTGAGCGAAGCGGCCTCGATGAGGCGTGCGTCGGCCGGGACAGCGTCTCCTTCGGCCAGGAGGAGCACGTCGCCAGGGACGATATCCGTTGCCGGTATGGGGTGGGTCACGCCCTCCCGAACGACGGTTGCCGTGGCGGCCGCCATCCGCTGCAGGGCGGCAACCGCTTGCTCGGCGCGCGCTTCCTGGAGGTACCCGAGCATGCCGTTCGCCAGGATGATGATCGAGATGACAATGACCTCGAAGGGCACGCCCTCTGCACCCTGCATGATCCAGGCCACGAGCGATACGGCGACGGCGACGAGCAGCAGGTAGATGAGCGGATCGCGGAACTGTTCGATGAACTTCCGCCAGCTGGGGACTGATGAGTTCGCATCCAGTCGGTTTGGGCCGCTTTGCCCGAGGCGGACGGCGGCCTCGGCGGTGCGCAATCCCTGCTGGATGTCGGTTCCAACGGCCTGGGCAACTTCCTCAATACCGAGTAGCCATGGTTCTTCTATTGAAGCGGAATGTTCACTTTCCTTCGTGCTGGCCATGGCTCACCCTCACTACCGCCTCCGGAGGTACGCTGGTCGCTCGATAGCCGCTAGCGGATCGGCTCGTGTCCCCGCCGGCCAACGTGTCTCGACCCTTATGGGGTGCGGCGAACGCAGGTGGTTGCCCCAGCAGGCGGATGACCAGCGCGGTAACGCGACGCACAGCCTCGTCCGGCGTACGCGCCGGCGAGTGTTTACCATTCAAGGGCCACGATCGCGCATTCAGGCGAACTTGATGCGTGCTCATAGTCAGTACGGTACGCCGGCGTACTTCTACAGCAGTACCTGTTCGAGCACCCGGTCGATCATCGTGGTCCTCCGAGCGAGATATGCGGAGAAGTTGGGGACGGGGCGGGCGAGGAAGGTGGGCGGCGTACCCTGTGGGTGACTGAACTCACAGCTCCAAGGAGAAGGTACGCCCCATGTCCGACGGTACGCAGACGGCCCTCGCCCGTCTACTCTCGCCGCTCGACGAGCTCGTCCGTGAGGGCGCGCGGCAGCTCTTGCAGCGCGCCCTCAAACTCGAAGTAGCCGAGGTCCTGGCCCAGTTCGATGAGCTCCGCGACGACGCTGGCCGCCATCGCGTCGTGCGCAACGGGCACCTGCCCGGGCGCACTGTCCTGACGGGCGCCGGGCCGCTCGAAGTCCGCCAGCCACGCCTCCGCGACCGCGCCGGCAAGGAGGCCCCCGACCGCTTCCAGGTCACTTCGGCCATCCTGCCGCCGTACTTGCGCCGCTCCTCCGCGATGGACGCGCTCATCCCCTGGCTCTACCTGAAGGGCATCTCCGCGGCGGACATGAGCGAAGCCCTCCAACCGCTCATCGGCACGAACAACGTCTCCGCCGCGGTCGTCCTCAAGCTCAAGGAGGAATGGGAGCGCGAACGCCAGGCGTGGAAGCAGCGCGACCTCGCGCAGGAGGAGTACGTCTCCCTCTGGGCCGATGGTGTGTACTTCACCATCCGCCTCGACCGCGACGACCGCCAGTGCATCCTCGTCCTCATCGGGGCGACGAAGGACGGCCGCAAGGAGCTGCTCGCCGTCCAGGACGGCTATCGTGAGAGTGAGCAGAGCTGGCACGAGCTGCTCACCGACCTCAAGCAGCAGGGGCTCGTGATCCCGCCGAAGCTGGCCGTGGGCGACGGCGCCCTCGGCTTCTGGGCTGCGCTGCGCAAGGTCTACCCCACGACCCGCGAGCAGCGCTGCTGGATGCACAAGAGCGGCAACGTCCTCGACAAGCTGCCCAAGGCCGTGCAGCCACGCGCGAAGGATGACCTCCGCCAGGTCTGGATGGCCGAGACGCGCGCTGCCGCCAACGCCGCCTTCGACCTCTTCCTCGATAAGTATGGTGCGAAGTACCCGAAGGCCACGGCGTGCCTGGCGAAGGACCGGGACGAGTTGCTCGCCTTCTACGACTTCCCGGCCGAGCACTGGAAGCACCTGCGCACGACCAACCCGATCGAGTCGACCTTCGCCACGGTGCGCTTACGCCATCGCCGGACGAAGGGCTCCGGCAGCCGCGAGGCCTGCCTGGCTATGGTCTTCAAGCTCGTCCGGCATGCCCAGCGCCACTGGCGCAAGCTCGACGCGCACCAGCTCATCCCGGAGGTGCTTGCCGGCCGGCGCTTCGTCGACGGTATCATCGACACCACCCACAGGGACGCCGCCTGACCTCCCTCGCCCGCCTTCATCCCCAACTTCCCCGGATATCTCGTCGACCTTCGCCAATGACCTCAAGAGTCCGCGCAATTGAACACGGCATTTCGGTGAAGCTGGTGCGGTTCAACTGAGTCTCTTCGTCGGCATCGTCATAAAGCTGCCCGTTGCTTTCACCGCTTCTGAGTGGCGGCGAGGTCGGCTCGGGGCTCCCATTCTTCGCCGTAGTCCCTGATCGCCGCGAGGATCGGCACGAACGCTTTGCCCTTGGCGGTTAGCTTGTATTCCGAACGCGGGGGGTGCGCGCTGTACTGCACCGCGACGATCATGTCCGCTTCTTCCAGCTTCTTGAGCCGGTCGGCGAGCAGGTTGGTTGAGATGCCCTTTAGCGATTCGAGGAGCGCCGAATAGCGGCGCCTGCCCCACGAGAGGTCCCGCAGGATCAGGATCGTCCACCGGTCGCCGACCACGTCGAGCGTTCGGGCCACGGGGCAGTCCCGCTGTGTCTCATAACTGCGCGAATCCGGCATGCGAAACCTCCCGAGAGGATTTACTTTCGCGTAGTGACTTGACTTAGTCAAGCCGACGCGTACAAACTGCCTTAGTCACTAAGCAATTCTCAAGACAGTCACCGGAACACGGAGCCTCTCACATGTCCAGCCCCGAATCGCCAGTCCTCTTCGAAGTCAGCGGCGGCGTCGCGGCCATCACCCTCAACCGCCCCGAACAGATGAACAGCATCAACTCAGAACTTGGTGCAGCGCTCATCGACTCTCTTCGCCAGGTCCGTTCGCGCGATGACATCCGCGTCGCCGTCATCACGGGGAAGGGCCGTGCTTTCTGCGCGGGCGCCGACCTCCGCAGCCGCGCCGATGGCCCGGCGGCGGCCAGTGGAGTCGCCGGGCTCTTTCGCACCGACGATGCTCCCGGGTTCCACGAGTTCGATGCGAAGAAACCAGTCATTGGCGCGGTCAACGGATACGCCCTGGGAGGCGGCTTCGAAATCGCGCTCTCGTGCGACCTCCTCATCGCCAGTGAAGCGGCCACGTTCGGGCTGCCGGAAATCACCCTGGGGTTCTTCCCGCTGGCAGGCGCACCGGTGAAGCCGCCGCGTGGCATCTCCAGGGTGGTGGCGAACGACATGCTGTTCACGGGCGAACGGATCGATGCGAAGAAGGCGTACGAATTCGGCATCGTCAGCCGCGTCGTCCCTGCCGAAGAACTGCTGGCGACCGCTCAAGGCATGGCCCAGAAGATCGCCGGATACGCACCGCTCGCCGTCCGCTCGATGCTCGAGCTGGTGAAGCGCCAGGGAAATCTCCCCGAAGGCGAAGCCATGCGCCTCGCTTCGACCATGCGCTGGGCCATCGGCCAGACGAGCGACGCAAAGGAAGGCCCGCGCGCCTTCGCCGAGAAGCGCACCCCCGTGTTCAAAGGCGAATAGCCGCCGGCACACGTCGTTTAGCCCCGAACTGGTTCACACATCACCCCTGGAGTAGTCGATACATGACCAACGAAGCCCCTCCCGGTCGCGTGCGCCACGAGCGTCTCGGCCACGTCCTCAAGATCACCATCGACAACGTCACCCGCCGCAACTCGTTCATCCCGGAGATGATGGAGCAACTCTCCGAAGCGCTGACGCTCCTCGACGAGGACAGCGAATTGCGCGCCGGCGTCCTCTGCGCCGAAGGCGGCCACTTCACCGCCGGGCTCGATATGCCGAAGTTCTTCGGGCCCGGCGCGACCTCGCGGGCAACCCCCGAGGGGCAAGTCGATGCCTTCCAGCTGACGAAGATGTGCCGCAAGCCGATCGTCGCGGCCGTGCAGGGCATCACGTACACGATTGGGATCGAAATGGTCGTCGCCTGCGACATCGTAGTCGCGGCAGATGACGCGCGTTTCTGCCAGATGGAGGCGAAGCGCGGTCTCGCGCCGCTTGCCGGCGGGAACTTCCGCTTCCTTACACGTATGGGCTGGGGAGATGCGATGTATCACCTGCTACTCGTCGACGAATTCGGTGCCGCCGAAGCGCACCGCATCGGCCTCGTCCAGGAAGTTGTGCCCGCGGGCAGCCAGGTGGAGCGCGCGCTGGAACTCGCGGAGATCATCGCGAAGAACGCACCGATCGGTATTCAAATCACCAAGCTGACCGCCAGGAAGTTCTACGAGGCGGCCGAGGCCACGGCAATCGCGGCCCTGCCCGAAATCCGTGCAGCTGTCATGGGCACCGAGGACATGAAGGAAGGCATGCAGTCCTTCATCGAACGGCGCGCGGCGGTCTTCACGGGCCGGTAGCAGGCACGCGGCAACGAAAGGAAGTGTGACCATGGTCAAGGTCGCGATAGGTTTCGGGTCGGGCGGCGGCTGGGATGAGGCGGTCAGTTGCGTGCTCGAAGCCGAGAAACTCGGCGTCGATAGCGTCTGGACAGCCGAAGCCTGGGGGTTCGATGCGGTGTCGCCGCTCGCGTACTTGGCCGGGAAGACCGAGAAGGTGAAGCTCGGGACGTCGATCATGCAGGCCGGGACGCGCACGCCGGCCGTAGTCGCTATGACCGCGCTGACGATGCAATCGCTTTCGCACGGCCGGTTTATCCTCGGGCTCGGGAACAGCGGGCCGCAGGTCATCGAAGGTTGGCACGGCATCCGCTTTGACCGTCCCGTGCAGCGCTTGCGCGAGATCGTCGACGTCGTGCGCATGGCCGCTTCCGGCGAACGAGTCACCTACAACGGAAAGGTCTATCAGCTCCCGCTCCCCGGAGGCGAGGGCCGCGCTCTGAAAGTGAGCGCTCCGCCGGCGCACGTGCCGATCTACCTCGCCACGCTCGGACCGAAGAGCCTCGAGGTGACCGGGGAGATCGCCGATGGCTGGCTGGCATCGGCGTTCACCGCGGACAACTCGAAGCCCCTCCTCGATGCTCTGCGCCGCGGCGCAGAGCGAGCTGGTCGCGATTTCAACTCGATCGAACGCCAGGCCGGCGGCGTCGTTCAGTTCGGCGACGACCTGGAGAGGTTGATTGCCCCGCGCAAACCGGGCTTTGCATTCGAAATGGGCGCGATGGGCTCGGCGGAACACAACTTCTACAAAGACGCCTACGTCGCGCAGGGCTTCGAAGAAGCCGCGAACAGAGTCCAGGCGCTCTGGCTCGAGCGAAAGCGCGAGGAGGCCGCGGCTGCCGTCCCGGACGAACTCGTCGTCAAGGCGAACCTGCTCGGTACGGACGCAATGGTGAAGGACCGCATTCGCGCTTACCGCGATGCCGGGATCACGTCGATCAGCGTCTCTCCAGCCGGGGAGACCCTCGGCGAGCGAATCGAGACGCTTGGGCGGTTCATGAAGCTCGTAGCGGAAGTCAACGCGACCCCGTAGGGCGCATGGCCCGATTCCGCAGGAGGATCCAATGGGACAGCCAACAGAGGCCGAACGAGTTCGTGGCTACATTCTCACCCAGGCGAACAAACTCACCATCCCCGAACTCGTGAGCAAAGTCCGCATCGATACGGCTCCGCTGCGCGAGGCGGCGGCTTCGGTGCCGGCTGCTCACTTCTTCGACCGGCCGGCCTCGGAAGACTGGTCGGCCGCTGAGGTTTTCACCCATATCCTTGACATGAACGACCGGGGCGCGGATGCCATCCAGAACATCCTCGATGGCGGCGGGCTGCCTTCGACGCTGACCGACTTGATGACTGCCGGCACCCGCGAAGGCCTCGTGACGGCGGAAGACTACTGGCAGGCATACCAGAGCAAGCGGGAGGACCTGCTCGCTCGTGTCCTGCGGGCGCAGGGCAACGAACACCTCGACGTGAAGATCACGCACACCACGTTCGGGCCGCTTAGCTGGCGCGAATGGCTGCTCTTCATGCGTGTCCACGACCTTGACCACATGCGTCAACTCCAGACAAACGCCGCCCACTTCGGCGGCTGACACCGCCCTGATTCCAGCAGCACGAGGAGGAGAGCCATGGACTTTCAGTTTGCGTCGGCCGAAGAGCGCCTCAGGGTCGAGGTGAAGGAATTCCTCGCAGGCGCGCTCCCGGCCGTCGACCAACGCTTTCATCCCGATGTGCCGGGTGGGGACGACTTCGAAGAAGCCAAGGCGTTGAACGAGAAGCTCGCAGCGCGTGGATGGATCGCGCCCGCGTGGCCGCGAGAGTACGGCGGCCTCGGCGCCACGATCTACGAGCAAATGGTGTTCAGCGAAGAATTCGGCTACCACGGCGCGCCCGATAACGGGACGCGCGCGTTCGGCGTCGGCATGCTCGGACCAACGCTCATCGTTCACGGTACAGCGGCGCAGAAGGCGGAACATCTCCCTCGAATCACCACCGGCGAGGCGGTATGGTGCCAGGGCTACTCCGAGCCCGGCTCGGGCTCGGATCTCGCGTCGCTTCAAACGCGCGCCGTCCGCGATGGAGACGACTTCGTCCTGAACGGACAGAAGATCTGGACCTCGGGAGGTCATGGAGCGAACTGGATCTTTGTCCTCGCGCGCAGCGACTCTGACGCCCCCAAGCACAAAGGCATCAGCTTCTTCATGGTCGATATGAAGACGCCGGGCCTCACCGTACGTCCGCTGGTGAACATGGCAAACCGACACGACTTCAACGAAGTCTTCTTTGAAGACGTGCGCGTACCGGCGGCCAATGTTGTTGGCGAGGTCAACCGCGGCTGGTACGTCGGCATGACGCTCCTGGACTTCGAGCGGTCGGGCGTCGCGCGGACCGGAGCCCAACGAAGGACGCTCGAACTCTTCGCGCGTTGGCTGAGGATGGCCCCGGACGTAGCCCGTTCGCGCGGGCGGTTGGGGCTCGCGGAAATGGTTATCCAGAACAACGTCGTCCGGGCCCTTGGCTACCGGATCGGCGACATGCAGACGCGAGGTCAGCACCCAAGCTACGAAGCGTCGATGGTCAAGGTCTTCCAATCAGAGTTGAGCCAGCGCATCTACAACTTCGGGTTGAATGCCCTGGGCCTCGCCGGCCAGGTCCGCTCCGGCGACGGGCGGGCACCTCTCCTCGGTGAGTTCGCCGAGAACTACATGCTCATCTCGCCGGCCTCGGTGTATTCGGGTTCGAACGAAGTCCAGCGAAACATCATCGCGTCCCGCGGGTTAGGCCTGCCTAGAGACTGAGTCGTCCGACAGGTATCCCTGAGAACGCTAAACGCGGGCATCGTCCAATGGCGGACGCCGGCCCCAAAACAATGAATTGAGAAGAACGTGGAAATAGCAGGATCTGTGGCGCTGGTCTCGGGTGCCAACCGTGGGCTCGGAGCGGCCTTCTGCCGGGCGCTAGTGGAAGCCGGCGCGTCGAAGGTTTACGCGGGTGCCCGCGACATCGACAAGTTGGGCGTTCCGGGAGTGATCCCGGTCAGGCTGGACATCACCTCGCCGGCAGACGTGACGGCGGCGGCAGGCCAATGCGGCGACGTCAATCTGTTAATCAACAACGCTGGGATTCTCACCGGGACCGGAGTTTTCTCGGAGGACGCGATGGAAGCAGGACGGCGGGAGTTCGAAACCAACGTCTTCGGACCGCTTGCCTTGACCCGTGCTTTCGCTCCCATCCTGGCATCGAACGGCGGCGGAGCAGTCATCAACGTGCTTTCGGTACTCTCGTGGATGAGTAATCCCGGCGCCGCCTTCTACTGCGCGTCGAAAGCAGCATCGTGGTCGTTCACGAACGCAATGCGCCAGGACTTGCACGCCCAGCAGACGCATGTGATGGCGCTCCACGTCGGGCTCATGGAGACCGACATGGCTGCCCGCCTGCGCGGTTCGAAGTCGTCTCCGGACGATGTCGCTGCGCAGGCGCTGGCCGGTATCCGGGCGGGCGAGTTCGAAGTCCTTGCGGACGAAACAAGTCGACGCGTAAGGAGCGGGCTGTCCGCCGACCTCAGCGTCCTGTATCCGTCGCTAGCGGCGAAGGTCGGCGCGTAGACCCTAGCGCGGCGAAGCTGCGGGAGCGGAGTGCGCCCTTCAGTGTTAGGAGAACCCCGCCATGAAGGCGTTCGTCATCACCAGGTACAAGGGGCCGCTGCACGAGACGGACGTGGCCGAGCCCATTGTCGGCGACGGCGATGTGCTGGTTCAGGTCCACGCGGCGGGCCTCAACCAGCTCGACGAAAAGATCCGGGTGGGGGAGTTCAAGCGGATCCTCCGATACAAGTTTCCGCTGATCCTCGGCAACGACCTCGCCGGCACCGTCATCGGCGTCGGGGCGAAGGTGCGCGGGTTCAAGCCTGGCGACGAGGTCTACGCTCGCCCCGACAAGGATCGCATCGGCACGTTCGCCGAGCGCATCGCCGTCGCCGAGGGCGACCTTGCGTTGAAGCCCGCCGCGATCAGCATGGTGGAGGCGGGCTCGCTGCCGCTGGTCGCGCTGACCGCCTGGCAGGCGCTCGTCGAGCGCGGCAAGGTGCGGCCCGGGCAGAAGGTCCTCATCCACGCGGGCGCCGGTGGCGTCGGGTCTTTCGCGGTCCAGCTCGCCAGGCACCTCGGAGCGAGCGTTGCGACCACCGCCAGCGGCTCCAACGCCGACTTCGTTCGCGAGCTCGGCGCAGACACGGTGATCGACTACCGCACCCAGGACTTCGAGCAGATGCTTAACGGGTACGACCTCGTGCTGGACAGCCTCGGCGGACACAACCTCAAGAAGTCACTCCGCATCCTGAAGCCCGGCGGGAAGGCGATCGGGATTTCCGGCCCCCCGGACCCGGCGTTCGCACGCGAGGCCGGCCTGAGCCCTCTGCTGCGGCTGGCGATCACGGGACTCAGCTGGAAGATCCGCAGGCAAGCGAGAAAACTCCGCGTGACCTACGAGTTCCTCTTCATGCGCGCCAGCGGAGACCAGCTCCGCCAGGTCACCGCGCTCATCGACGACGGCAAGCTCCGACCGATCGTGGGGAGGGTCTTCGACTTCACCCAGACTCCGCAAGCGCTTCAGCTACTCGCTGAGGGTGGCATTCGAGGTAAGGCCGTCGTCACGCTGGCGGACTGCCCGCCGCGATCCATCCACGGCACGAGCAATCCGGACGCAGAAATCTGAGCAGGGAGAACCCAATGCATAAGCCAAGCACTCCGCGAGATCCCGGGTTTGGTGTCAAATGAAACTGGGGACGTCGCTTCGTTTCCTGTTTCCGACATCGCCGCGAACGCACGAAGCGTTCCGCCAGGCATTGGCAGCAGCGCCCGCGGGCTCATTCATCGAACGGCCCATGGGTGCGTACGATACCGCGGAGCAGGCGCGTAACTGGCTGGAGGTTGCCTCGGCGGCGCGCGCGGCGGGCCTCGATGGTCTCCTCGTGGGTGACAATCACGCGGTTGCGCCGGGCTACGCGAACTGCTTCTCCCCGGTTCCGTCGATCGCACGTCTGATGGCGGTCACAGGGGACATGCCAGTCGGCATGGTGCTGCTCGCCCCGTTTTACGAGCCCATCGTTCTCGCCGAGCAAATCGGTACTCTCGCAGCGTTTTCCGAGGCGCCGCTCATCGTCACGCTCGCGTTGGGCGGGCGAGCGCAGACGTTCGAATCGTTCGGTTGGGAGATGCGCACGCGTGTGGGTAGGCTGGAAGAGTTGGCAACGATTGTCCGAGCGTTACTCGGCGGCGAGCGGGTGACCTTCCACGGCCGCTACCACACCGTGGTCGGCGCGCAGATCAGCCCGCTGCCTCGGGTGCCCGTGTCGCTCTGGCTCGCGGGGACGGTCCCTGAGGCTGCCGCGCGTGCCGGGCGCCTGGGCGATGCCTGGCTTTGCGGGCAGAACGCCTCCCCGGCCGAATTGAAAGCACAATTGGCGGTCTATCGAGAAGCGGCCGCCCAGGCAGGCCGGACACCCCGACCGGTGCTTCGCCGCGACATTTTCGTGGGCGAGACCGACGCCGAGGCCCGCGCAGTCGTGGAGCCCATTCTGGCCGAAGGTTACCGGGGCACAGGCGGCGATGCGCTCCTCGTAGGCGGGCCTGAGAGGGTCATCCAGCAGCTTCGGGAGTACCGGGCGATGGGCTTCGAAGAGGTCATGGTCCGGCACATCGTTGGGGACCACCAACAGATGCTGGAGTCGTTCGAGCGCATTGGGCGGCACGTAATGCCGGCAATACGAGGACTCTAGGAGGGCCGTTGCAGCCGCCTCATCGGAGTTGACGCCCGGCGGCATTCGCCGCCCTTTGGGCGTCTGCCGAATCGCGGCCCTGAAAGGCCAATCAGATAACAGGCAATCGGCGCCGCGATGCTCTCCGATGAATGCGCTGCCACGCCCGCTATCTCCAGCAGGCGCTGGACAACGGTGGCATCCGGCGGGCTTATACCTAAGGACTCGGCGAAGACCGCGAGCCAGGACTCCGCGGTCACTTCACTCTCTGACTTGGGCGGACCCGTCCTCTCACCGCCCATCATTCGCCTCCACCGGTTCGAGCCGCGCAGGGACGCTCTTGTGCCACGGGGTGCCGGCCCAGGGATCGCGGTCAGCGCTAGCGGTCAGCTTATTCGGGGCGATGCCGGTCTGGATGCGCTTGCCATTGTCCACGTGGTCCAATCCGAGTCCGTTCGGCAAGGCGATATGTCCGCGGGACATCCCTGGGTCGAACTCGACTCGCACCACGGCGGATCCCTGCGGACTGGTCACCCGGGCGAGGCCGTTGTCGGTCACGCCGACTCGCTCGGCGTCCTCGGGTGAGACACGGAGGGCGCCTTCGCCGTCATGTTTTCGCCATGCCGGGTCGCGGAAGACCGTGTTGGCGGTTGACGACCGCCTTTCACCGGCGGAAAGGAGGAACGGCCATTCCGGGTCGTCGCCGGGAGGAATCTCCGTGCGCAGCGACTCAAGTTCGTCCAGCAGTTCATGCATGACGGTGTTTACACGGCCGTCGGGTGTGGAGACTCTCCGCCAGGTCTCGTCGGTGTCATCGTCCGTGAAAACAACTCCCGACGGGTTCGCAAGGATGGCGTCGAATAGCCGATCACCGGCATCCGGCCCGGTCCCGTAACCGGCTCGCTCGACGCCCTCGGGGTTGGCGACCGCGCAGCGGCGGGCAATCGGCCAGAGCGCCGCTGCGGATGCCGCTCCATGGGGAAGAGTTGGCCCGAGCGTCCGGTACAACACAATCGGCGCCACAACGGCCAACTTCGGATGGGCGGCAAGCGCCGAATCGAAGGCCGCCGAGAACGCCTCCCGTCCCTGTTCCGCCGCCTCGCGCAGGGGCTCGAGATCGACTCCGTCCAGGAACCCGGCTGCTTCGATTATGCGTGAATGGATCTCGGGTTCGGGCAACGGTCCAGTGGGAGCCTCCACAACCGGCCGGCGAAGCTGGAAGACGTTTTGGGGGAAGTCGAAATTGAAAAAGGTCGCTTCATGCTTCTCGAATTGCGTTTGTGCGGGTAGGACGTAGTCCGCCAGTCGCGCAGTCTCAGTCATGAACACGTCGATGACGACGACCGTATCGAGCGCCTCCAGAGCTCGCCGCATTCTTTGACTGTCGGCGATCGAGTGGACGGGATTGCCCGACTCGACGACCAACGCCCGGTAACGGTTCGGGTGGTCCGTCAGGATCTCGTCCGGAATGACGTTGCACGGCACCAGGCCCCCAAGGATCCGCGCACCAACGACTGGACTTGTAGGGAACGTTTCCGGGTTGAGTTCGGCTGAGCTCGCCCTGACCAGCGGCACCATCATCGATGGCGCGTACTGTCCACCGTGCACACCAAGATTCCCCGTCAGTGTCCATGCGAGCTTCTCCAGGTAGCTGACGAGAGTCGAGTGACGGTTCATTTGGATCCCGAGGTCCTCGAACACGGCGACGCTCGCCGCTGCTGCCAGCCGCCGTGCCGCCCGGCGTACGAGGTCCTCACTGACCCCCGAAATCTCGCAGTACGCCGCGACTGGTATAGCCGTGAAGACAGTCAGGATCTGCTCGACGCCGTTTGCCCGGGCCTTCAGCCACTCATCGTCGATCAGCCCCTCCTGGACGATGACCCCGACGAGTGCGGCCAGCAACCAGGCATCCCTGCCAGGCTTGACCTGCAGATGGTAATCGGCGATGGCGGCGGTCTCGGTGACCCTTGGATCGATGACGATCATCGACCGCTTCGGATCCTTCGCGATTGCCCTTAACGTCGCTCGCGCGCGGGGGATTCCATGGCTCATCCACGGGTTCTTGCCGACGAAGAAGGCCACCTCGCAGTCTTCGAAGTCGCCGCGGACGGGGGTGCCGAACATCGCACCATTGACCCAGATTTCGCCGCCCTTCTCCTGGGCTATCGCCGACGACCGATAGCGCCCGCCAAAGGCTCTAAACATGGCCCCGCCATAGGCCCCACCCAGGTGGTTCCCCTGACCGCCGCCGCCGTAATAGAAGATGCTTTCGCCCCCGTAGGCGTCTCGGACGGCGCTCAACCTCGCGGCCACCTCTCGGGTCGCCGTATCCCAGTCAATCTCTTCAAACGTGCCGTCGGCGCGCCGGCGCAGCGGGTTCAGGACTCGCTCACCCCGACCATTCTGGTAGTAGTCGAGGCGGAGCGGCTTCTCACACGTGTAACCCTTGGACGCCGGGTGGTCGCGATCCCCGCGAATTCGTTCGAAGGTTCGGCCATCATCGCCGAGGCGAATTTCGATTCCGCAGTTGGATTCACACAGGATGCAGGCGGACTTGCGCCACTCGCCCGTGGTCGAATCTGCCGAGACGGTTACATCGTTAGCGGTCACAGTAAGCCTCATCTTTCTACTGCCGAGATGCGCGTTCGTGAGTCAAACGCGGATCACGACCTTGCCGAAGTGTTCCTGCGACTCCAGGTACTGGTAGGCGGCCGCGGCGTCTTCGAAATCGAAGACGCGGTCGATGACCGGGTGGACCTCGCGCTGCGCGAGTGCGCGGTTCATGTCCTCGAACATCACGCGGCTTCCAACATAGATTCGCGTCGCCCGGATATTGCGACCGACCATGGGAGCTGTACCCGGATCGCCGCCCTCGTGGGCTAGCGCGCCGATGAGCACAACGTTCCCGCCAAAGCGTGTCGCCGCCATCGACCGCGCGAACGTCGCCGTTCCAGCGACCTCCAGGACGAGGTCCACGCCCCGGCCCTCGGTCGCCTCCATCACTGCCGCGTCCCAGTCTTCGCGCTTCCGGTAATTGATGGTGACATCGGCGCCGAGCGCCCGCGCACTTTCAAGTTTCGCGTCGCTGCTGCTGGTAATCAGCGTCCGCAAGCCTGCAATCTGCCCGAGTTGAAGTCCGGCGATCGAGACGCCGCCCGTCCCGAGCAGCAGCACGCTCTGGCCGGGCACCAACCTCGCCTGCACGAACATTGCGTTCCACGCCGTCAACGCCGCGCACGGAAGCGTGGCGGCTTCCTCGAAGGTCATGTAGTCAGGCAACTTCACCACGGCGTCCCCGCGGAGGATGACCTCTTCGGCCAACATCCCGTCGATGGCGCCGCCCAGCGCGTCCCGGACGTAAGCGGGCGTCGCCTCGCCATCGAGCCAATACGGAAAGAAGCATCCCGCTACGCGATCTCCGGGTGAAACGCCATGCACACCAGCGCCGACCGCGACCACTTCTCCCGCCCCATCCGAGAGCGGAACCACTGGGGCTTGCGTCCGCCTCGCGACGAGCACGTCACGGTAGTTCAGCGAGGTCGCTCGAACGCGGACCACGACCTCACCGGCTCCAGGAGTTCGTGATGGCTCTTCGACGACGCGGAGGCCTTTCGCGCCCTCGCCTGGGGTCAGACGGATCGCCTTCATAGTGGGTAGGTGCCTCCGTCGTTAGCATTCATGGCGAGCCTCGCTTCCCCTGTTCTTGACGTGCTTCGTCCCGGTCACCCCGACCGATGTTCGATTCGGAGCTACGGGTCTTGAAGGCCGGCCCCGGAACAAGTTCAACTTCGCGAGAGTCAACGACCTCGCCCGAGGCCGGATCGACCAGGGCGAGCCGCACGTCGTGGCCGGATTCCCGGTGAATCAGACGAAGAGGTTCGTTCCCCTCACCGAGCGCGTTCTTATCGCCCCATTCGCGAAGCGCGACGAGGACGAATTGGAGGTCCCATCCGCGCTGCGTTAGCCGATATTCAGAGCGCACGCGGCCGCGCCCGTCGGTGTAATCGGACGCCTTGAGAATCTCCGCTTCGGTGAGCCGGTGAAGGCGATCGGAGAGCGTCGCCCGGCTGATGGCGAGACGGTCGATGAGGTCATCGAATCGCCTGACACCGTTCATCACGTCACGAATGACCAGCATGCTCCACCGGTCGCCAAGCAGGTCCAGCGCCGAAGCGACCGGGCACGGTGTGGCCGCTACGTCCTTCCAGTCCATGGCGCCTCGTAGTCTTAAGTCTGTACTCTGAACTTACACACGAATTCGATTCATGGCAAGCGCTCCGAAAGGAAGGCCGCCGCCGGCGCGGCGGCGGGCTGCAGTTCTTGCGCGGCCCAAGTAGCTTGGAGAAGAAGTTCGAGTCCGGTCATTCAGAGCGGCCACCGGAACTCATCCGGCACCCCGACCAAAGGAACTGTTCTCGTAATTCGCGCGGTCGAAAACAGACCTTTTGTACGCCGACGAGTCCTGTTGTCGGCTTTTCGCGACATTATGGCGACTCTAGATTCGTGGTTGCCGAGCAGGGATTCGAACCCCGACCAAAGGCTCCAAAGACCTCGTTCTGTGGATTCAGAAGCCTCGGTTGACCCGGTCAGTTCGGCCCGGCAAGTCGCCCGCGCGGCGCGGATGACGAGTCCCGTTGGACGTCCACCTCGGGAAGCAAGGTGCGAGGAAACTGATGGAGGGGACGGCGCTATGAGAGCGCCAGGGCGCAGCGGCAGGAGGCGGAGAATAACGGTGTTCCCGGCGACGCTCCTGGGCTCTGACTGCCTGGAGGACCTGCCCGCCGGGGCAGCGATCGACATGGTGCTCGTCCTCCCTCATCGAAGCGGTAAGCTGTACGATGTGCTGCTCGATGTTGCCGCCCGTTATCGCGCCCGTGGCCGAGCTGTGCGCCTGCAGGCGTTTCCTCAAGGCGCGTAAGCCGTATCCGCTCGCGGAGGCACGGATCTCGCAGCAACCGTGCACCTCATTCCTCGGCTTCGCGTGTGCGCTCCATGTTCCGGAGCCAACGCGCGAACTGGGCGTCGGCGCGGTCCGCCCAAATCCCGAGCATTCGTACCTGCAGCTCGCGGAACTCGTCCGGCGTGGCCGGCGAACGCCAGAGCAGGCAGACCCCGTGGCGCGTGAGCATCAAGCCGATACTCACCGTTCCTCCCTCAGGCTGGTCGTCGTAGTCGAGCCAGACGGGCACGTTGTAGGCCGCGAACGGCCCCCGGCGTACTCGCCGAACTGCCTCGACAAGGACGCAAAGGTAGGGTGGATCTCCGCGTCGTAGCCGTCCTCGTACCGATAGATCAACTCCGGTTCGGCCGGGCCGGCTTCTGGCTCGTGGTCTTCTCGGTGGTAAGCCTCTTTGCTCATTTTGGTGTGGGACTGCGACGCCATGCTCAGCCCAGCCGCCGTTCAGGGGCGAGGCTCGTCGGCGGCCATATAGGTGCGCCACTCGTCCAGGGTGATCAGCGTCGGGGTGCTGACCAATTCGCCGTCCACGAGTGCGCGCTCGAAGTCGTCGACATAGGCACGGAAGTCGCCCTCGAGCAGACCGTCCTGCCGTTCCAACAAGGTACGCGTGCCGGCGAACACGCCGACGAGGAGGGACGTGATGGTCCGGTCTGCTTTGGTCTGCTTGGCGAAGATCCGGAAAGTGGCATCGCTTCCGCCCAAGTAGGCGAGTAGGAACTCGTGTGGCGCGACTTCGGGATGGTCTTCCGCAGCCGCAGCAGCGATCTCGGCGAGGGCAAGGGGCAGCACGGCGTAGACCTGGCTCTCATACGGCTCCTCGCGGGCGAGGTCGAGGTCGAGCACGGTCGGGTCAGGGCCCGCCCGTTCGGACCCTCGTGGCATGGGTGTGGACGCGACGGGTGTCTTTGTCGGTGGCGGAGACGTGGCGGTCGTGGGCGGCTCGACGACGGAGCGCCGGCACCGGCGTGATTGGCCCGCTGCACGCGAGCAGCATGACCGCGCCGGTGAGCGAAGCGGCCACGAATGGTTTGTTGCTGATACATGCACGGCGTCCGCTCCTTTGCCGGGGACAGCCCGCTCGCCCGCGTGCGCGCCACATCGCCGCGTCCGAGGCATCGCCGGGCGTGCTGCCCTCGAATGGCGCTCCGTTGCGCTGGTTGCCGCCCCTTCGTATTGCCACGACTCGCTGTCGGCATCGTAGCGAACTTCGAGGTCCCACACGCCGCGGTGGCCCGGCAAGACCCACCGAATCCCGGCCCGCCGATGTGCCCGGCCGCACCGTTCGGCTTCCTGCGCCGGCGTGACTACAAGCGATTCGCGTGGCGTACCGAGGGCCTATGGCGTCCGCCCATCCAGCGCTGATGCCAGGTGGAATGGGGCGGGCGTCCGGTTTTGGATAGCGGGCGTCGGACGGTGGATGAGGGAGCAACCACGGCGATCGGGACGGCCTCACCAGGCTCGAAGACGGCCCGGAACTGGGCGGCCACTCAAAACTGCCCCCCAAACTGCCCCCCGCCAGGCACACAGCTCCGCCAGGCGGCCCGGCGAACCGCCCGCTCAGATCCAATTACTGGTACGGCTGGAGGGATTCGAACCCCCGACCCTCTGTTCCGAAGACAGATGCTCTATCCACTGAGCTACAGCCGCACGCGAACCGGCACGTTGCGTCCGGATTGACCAGGGTCGCGGGCCCCGCGCCTCAGAGTATATCGCGGCGCTGGCAGCCGGTCGCTCACCGCCGCTCACAACAGTTCGCTCATGGGTCGGGCCAGGCAGCGGTGCTGCGCCTGGCTTCCGTACACCAACAGCCGCCGGGCAATGGCCTTCCGACCGCCTTCCGGTGGAATTTACAAAGATTTTGCCAATATGAATCCCATCCGGGAATGTAATGGTCAGGTTCAACGCTTCCGCGAAAGTAGTGCGTGTACCATGCCGCGCACCGGATTCGGAGGTCGCCCCGATGCCTGTCACACCAACATTCCCGGGCGTCTATATTGAGGAAGTGCCGAGCGGGGTCCGCACCATCGTCGGGGTCGCGACCTCGGTCACCGCGTTTGTCGGCTACTTCCGGCGGGGGCTGCTTGATACCGCCGTACCGGTCCTGAGCCCGGCCGAGTTCCAGCGCCAGTTCGGTGGCCTGGATGCCCAGAGCGCGACGAGTTACGCGGTCCAGTCGTTCTTCCTCAACGGCGGCAGCCAGGCGTGGGTGGTGCGCTGTGCCGCCGCGGGCACCGCCGTGAGCGCCGCCATCCAGCTGCGGAACGCCCCCGGTGGGACCGCCGTGCTCCTCGCCACCGCCGCGAACCCGGGCGCATGGGGCGACAACATCCGCATCGACGTCGACTACGACACCGCCACGCCCACCGCGACGTTCAACATCACCGTCACCGAGCTCGCCGTGAGCGAAGGCCGCCTCCTCCCGGTTCGGGTCGAGGTTTTCCGCAACCTCTCCCTGGACTCGGCTGCGAGCAACTACGCGCCGGCCGTTGTCACCGGCGGCTCGAAGCTCGTGACGCTGGCCATCTCCGGTTCGCCTGCCGCGACCGCACGCCCGGCCCATACTGGCACCGCCAGCGCAGCGGTCACGCCTGCCGTGCTGGCGGGCCTCCTCGCCGCGGATGCCATCTCGGTGAGCCTGAACGGCGCCGCCGCGGTCGGGCCGGCGACACTTGGCGCCCCCGTGCCGGCAACCCTGGGTGCTCTCGCCACCATCCTGGCTGCGAAGGTCCAGGCCCTCGATGCGACACTCGCCCGCGTGACCGTCACACCCATGGCCACGGCCTCGGCGGCCCCGTATCTCGTGTTCAAGGCCGGCACCGACAGCGCGCCCGATGACCTGGCGTTCACCGGGACGCTCGCGACAAAGCTCGGGCTCGATGCCGCCCCCGCCGCGAACGTCCAGCGCTATGCCCTCGGCGGTGCCGCCAAGCGCGCGCAGGCCCTCCCCGGCGGCGGTCAACAGCGCGGCGCCGATGGCAATCCGCCCGCCGCCAGCGACCTCCTCGGCGACCCGGTGGCGCGGACGGGCATCCAGGCCTTCGAACCCGTCGACCTCTTCAACATCCTCGCGATTCCCGACACGATGAACCTGAGCGACTCGCAGGCCGCGCTCGTCATCGCCGGGGCCGAGGCGTATTGCGAGGCCCGCCGGGCGTTCTATGTAGTCGATGTGCCGCAGCCGGCCACGAACCCTCGTGAAGAGGTCGGCGAAATCCGGGCGTGGCTCGATGGCAACGCCACCCTGCGCCACAAGAACGCCGCGCTCTACCACCCACGCCCGCAAATCGCCGACCCGCAGAACGACTACCGCCTCCGTGCCATCGCCTCCAGCGGGCTGATGGCCGGCCTTTTCGCCCGGACCGATACCGAGCGCGGCGTCTGGAAGGCCCCCGCGGGCACCGATGCCGCCCTTCGGGGCGTACAGCAGCTGGAGTACACGCTTACCGACGCCGAAAACGGCGCCCTCAACCCGCTCGCCATCAACTGCCTGCGCGCGTTCCCCGTCTACGGCCAGATCGCGTGGGGCGCGCGCACCCTGGCCGGCGCCGACCAGCTGGCCTCCGAATGGAAGTACATCCCCGTCCGCCGGCTGGCCCTCTACCTCGAAGAAAGCCTCTACCGGGGCCTGAAGTGGGTCGTGTTCGAACCCAACGACGAGCCGCTCTGGTCCCAGATCCGGCTCAACGTGGGGTCCTTCCTTCACGGGCTCTTCCGCCAGGGCGCCTTCCAGGGGACCACCCCTCGCGAGGCCTACTTCGTCAAATGCGACAAGGAGACGACCACTGACGACGACCGCAACCGCGGCATCGTCAACATCCTGGTCGGCTTCGCACCGCTGAAGCCGGCCGAATTCGTCATCATCCAGATCCAGCAGATGGCCGGCCAGCTCCAGGTCTGACCCGCAAATCGAAACTCCTCCAAGGAGGGCAGCCGTGGCCCAGTTTTCGGTCAACGCCCAGCGTTTCGACCCGTACCGGAACTTCAAGTTCCGCGTGAAGTGGGACGGCCGCTACGTCGCCGGCGTGAGCAAGGTGAGCGCGCTCAAGCGGACAAGCGAAGTCGTCAAGCACCGCGAAGGCGGCGACCCGTCCAGCAGCCGCAAGTCCCCAGGGCGCACCGAATACGAAGCGGTCACCCTCGAGCGAGGCGTCACGCACGACCCCGAGTTCGAGCGCTGGGCGAACAAGGTCTGGAACTTCGGCTCCGGCCTCGGCGCGGAAGTCTCGCTGCGCGACTTCCGCAAAGACGTGATCATCGAGATCTACAACGAAGCAGGGCAGGTCGCCCTCGCCTACAAGGTCTACCGCTGCTGGGTCTCCGAGTTCCAGGCGCAGGCCGATCTCGATGCGAACGGCAACGCCGCGCTCATCCAGAGCATCAAGCTCGAGAACGAAGGCTGGGAGCGGGACTATGAGGTCCCGGAACCCGCGGAGCCGTCGTTCACCGAGCCGTAGCCGGGTTGCCACCGTGGCCGCGAACGCGAGGAAGCCCGAACCCGAGGCCATCGCCGCCACCGCAGGGCATCCGGCTGCCACGCCACGAGCCGTTCACGCCCTCGGCGCGGCGGACCTGCTCGAGCTCTGGGAGCGCGCCGAGGGCCGGGACCGGGCCGAACAGGCGCTGCTCGTCCTCGCGAGCGCCACTGGCGGCGACCCGCGGGACTTCGCCGAAGTCAGCATTCCGCGCCGCGATGCGCTCCTCTTCGCCACCCGCAGGTTGGCCTTCGGCGATGAGCTGCGCGCCATCGTCGGGTGCCCGGACTGCGGCGAGCGCCTGGAGTTCACCACTCTGGCGAGCGCCCTCGCCCCGCCGGAACCCTTGCCGGACGCCGCCGTCCAGTTCGCGGTGGGCGATGCGCAGGTCCGCATCCGCCCTCCCACGACCGCTGACCTCCTCGCGGTGCGCGATTCGCCGAACGTCCCCGCCGCGCGCGACGCCCTCCTCACCCGTTGCATCGTGTCCCTCACGCGCGATGGTACTCCCACCTCGGCCGCCAGCCTCGATGGCGCGGAGTTGGCGGCGCTCGCCGGCCAGGCAAGCAACCACCCCGCGTTCGCCGACATCCAGCTCGAACTGAACTGCGCCGCCTGCGGCGCGATCTGGCAGTCGGCGTTCGATGTCGCTTCGTTCCTCTGGGACGAGCTGGCCGCCTTCGCCGCTCGCCTGCTTCCCGAGGTCCACACGATCGCGCGCGCCTATGGCTGGAGCGAGCGCGAGATCCTCGCGCTCAGCCCCGGCCGCCGCGCCCGTTACCTCGACCTCATCGAGGCCGGCGCATGAGCGACTACTTCACCCGCCTGGCCGAACGCGCCCTCGGCGCCACACCGGTCCCCCGGCCGGTCATCCCCTCGCGCTTCGAGCGCGCCAGCGGCGGCGGCTTCGAAGAGGAGCAATTCGACCGTGATGAGAGCGAGCAGGCGAACGCCGCGCCAACGCCGTCGCGCACCTCGCCGACCCCTGCCGAACGCGACTCGATGGCGAGTGCAACTGAGTCCACACCACCAGTGGCCGCGCCCGGCTCTCCGGTGCGGGCGAGCCCGAGGACCGAGTCTGCTCCGCCCGCTCGGCCGGAGCGCGTGACGGAGGCCACCGCAGCGGCGCCCGCCGCCGCAGAGCGGACCGTCATCCACCAGCACGAACGCCTCGTGATCGAGCGTGAGGCTCCACGCCCCGCGCCCGTCGCCGCCCGTGCCCCCGAGCCGCCGCGGCCGCCGGCGCCGGTGCAACGCCTCGAGACGCGGCCATTCACCCCGCCCGCCGTGCCGTCGCAGCAAGGGTCCGCCGGCATTCGCCGAGAGACTGCGGGCGGCGAGCCGCCCGTGATTCACGTGACCATCGGCCGCGTCGATGTGCGCGCGATTAGCGGCCCCGCCATGGTGGCACCGGCCGCCCGCGCGGATCGCCGCCACCGGCCATCGTTGGAGGACTACCTGCACCAGGGCGGCCGTGAGGGCCGGCGATGAGCAACGCACTGGCGATCGCCGCCGTCACCGCCACACTGCGCGACCTGCTCAACAACGGGATCATTGCGCACGACCTCGGCGCCGCGACCGGGCTTGTCACCGTCACTTCGCGGCCCCCGGACCTCGTCCCCACCGGCGACCAGGAGGTGGCGCAGCTCAACCTCTTCATGTACCACGTCACGCCGAACAGCGGCTGGCGTAACACGGCGCTCCCGTCGCGGGACGCCGATGGCAATCGGCTCACGAACGCGCCCCTCGCGCTGGACCTCCACTACCTGCTCACTGCCTACGGAGCCGGCGAGTTCGTCCAGGACATCCTGCTCGGCTATGCCACGCAGCTGCTGCACGAGCAGCCCGCGCTCAGTCGCAGCGCCATCCGGACCGCCCTCGGCGCGCCCCCGCCGGTTTCCGGCGCCGCCCTGCCGCCAGCGCTCCAGGCACTCGCCGCGGCCGAACTCGCCGACCAGGTCGAGCAGATAAAGATCACCCCCGCCACGATGAGCGTCGACGAAATCTCGCGCCTCTGGTCCGCGTTCACGGTGCCCTACCGGCCGACCGTCGCCTATACCGCGTCGGTCGTCCTTATTGAGAGCCCGAAGTCCACGCGAAGTGCCTTGCCGGTGCAAGCGGCAAGCATCTACGCGATCCCGTTCCGTGGCCCGCGAATCGAAGCCGTGGTCTCCGCAGCCGTCCCGCCGGCGGATCCGCAGGTTGTCGCTGGCAGCACCCTGGTAATCCGTGGCTCGAACCTCGCGAGCCCAACGACGAGCGTCCGCATCGGCGACGCGCTCATCTCCGGAGCCACGCTCACCGTTACGGACACCGCGATCCGCATGCCGCTCGCCGCGGTCGCCGGGCTCCGCGCGGGCATCCAGACCATCCAGGTCGTGCAGGACATCCCCATGGGCGAACCACCCGTCGCCCACCGCGGCTTCGAATCGAACGTCGCGGCCTTCGTCCTGCACCCCACGATCACCCCCGCGGCTTCGGGCATCACCCCGACGCTGGAGAATGGCGCGCCCGTCGTGGTCGATGGCGCCGGGCTGCTCTCGGCCACGGTTACTGTCGGCTTCACGCCGGATGTGGGGCGGTCCCAGCGCGTCGTCCTCTACCTTTATGAGCGCGACGCACCGGGGACGCGGCCGGCACGGGCGTACTCGTTTCCCGCGCCCACGGATAACGGCATCGCCAGCCCCGCCGTGCCGGCCACGGCCAGCATCGCTTTCGCGGTTGCCTATGTCGTGCCCGGCGCCTATCTCGTGCGGGTGCAGGTCGATGGCGCCGATAGCCCCCTGGCGATGAGCGCCGGCATCTACGCCAACCCTGCGGTGACGCTCTCATGAGTGCCCGCCGCGCCGCCGCGGACCAGAGCCGCCGGGCGCTCGCGGCCGAGATCGACCGGGTGCTGGCATTGATCGCGTCGCCACCGGCGCAGGAAGACGCGTCCGGCGCCTCGAACGGCCAGGCGAGCCGGCCCCTGCCCACCCCGCGCGCCGAGACGCCCCGGACCGGCACGCGGGCCAGCATCGCGCTGGCGGGCCTCGTCGAGGCGTTCCGGCTGTCTCCGTTCGAGCGCGACCTGCTCCTGCTCTGCGTCGCCGCGGAGATCGACGCCCGCACGGCCGAACTCTGTGCCGGGCTCCAGGGCCGCGCCTATCCGACGTTCGCGCTGGCACTCGCCGTGCTCTGCGACCCGCACTGGAGCGCGCTGGCGCCATCGGGCCCGCTGCGCCACTGGCAACTCATCGACCTTGCCGCCGATGGCGCAGCGCTGATCGACCGGCGGCTCCGCGCCGACGAGCGCATCGTCCACCACCTCACGGGGATCGACTACCTGGACCCGCGCCTCGCGCCCGTGGTCCGGCCCGCGGCCGACGGCGCCCGTCCCGCGCCGGCGATGGCCCCACTTGCGCAGGAGCTCCGGGCGCTCCTCCACTCGGGACCGGTCGTGCTCGCCGGCGACGATGCCCCCGCCAAGCGGGCGCTCACCAGGGCGTTCGCCACGGACACCGGGCGGGCGCTGTTTTCGCTCAGTTCGGAGGATATCCCGGCGGCCGCGGCCGAACGCGCCCTGTTCGCGCGGCTCTGGGAACGTGAAGCCGCGCTCACCGGCGCCCTGTTGCTGGTTGGCTGCGACGAAAGCCCCGCCAGCGCCGCCGCGTTTGCCGAAGAGGTACGCGCACCTCTCATGCTCGCCTGCCGGGAAACGCCTCCTGGCCTCGACCGGAAGCACGGCCGAATCGTCGTCGATCGACCGCGCTGGCGGGTCCCGGATGCCCCCGTCCCCTCTGCCGCGAGCGTGCCGCTGGGGGAGCTCGCGCAGCGCATCGACGCGCGCGCCACGTGGGACGACATCGTGCTGCCCGCCCATCACCTTCAGACGCTGCGTGAGATCGGCCTCCACCTCCGCCACGCCGACCGCGTCTTCGGCGAGTGGGGGCTCGCGACGAAGAGCGCCCGCGGCCTCGGGATCAGCGCGCTCTTCGCCGGCCCGAGCGGCACCGGCAAGACCATGGCCGCCGAGGTGCTCGCCAACGACGTCGGGCGCGAACTCTACCGGGTGGACCTGAGCACCGTCGTGAGCAAGTACGTCGGCGAGACCGAGAAGAACCTGCGCCGGGTGTTCGATGCCGCCGAAGACGCGGGCGTCATCCTCCTCTTCGATGAGGCCGACGCGCTCTTCGGCAAGCGCAGCGAGGTGCGCGACAGCCACGACCGCTATGCCAACATCGAGGTTAGCTACCTCCTCCAGCGCATGGAGTCCTTCGCCGGCCTGGCGATCCTGACCACGAACATGAAGCAGGCGCTCGACCCGGCCTTCCTCCGCCGGCTCCGCTTCGTCGTCCAGTTCCCGTTCCCCGATGCCCGCCAGCGCGCCGAGATCTGGGAACGCACCTTCCCGCCGGCGCTGCCACGCCGCGCGATCGACGTCGAGCGCCTCTCGCAGCTCAACGTCGCGGGCGGCAGCATCCGCAACATCGCCCTCAACGCCTCGTTCTTTGCCGCCGCCGATGGCGGGGCCCTGACCATGCAGCACCTCCTCCAGGCGGCGCACGGAGAGTACGCCAAGCTCGAGAAACCGCTGGGCGAAGCCGAAACGCGAGGCTGGACATGACCCGCGTTGACGTCCACATCGAAGAGCTCGTGCTTCGCGGCTTCGACCCGCGGCAGCGCCATGCCATCGCGGACGCGCTCCAGGCCGAGCTCGCGCGCCTGTTCGCCGAATCCGCCGGTGGTTCGAACATGCCCGGGCGCGAGCCACTCGGCGCCGCCGGGCCGGATCCCCGGGCAGATCCCGGTTCCGGCTCCGTTTCGCTTGAGCCAGGCACGCCCGGCGCTGTCGCCGGCGCGCGTCTTGCGGCCGCGGTACACGCGGCCATCCTGCCCGCAATCGCGCGCGAGTACAGCGCGGCACGGCAAGCGCCAGCGAACCCCTCTCCCGCGGAGCCGGCCAAATGGATAGAGTGAGCGTCCAGCGCGAACGTCCAGCGCCCGGCACCCTGTGGATCCGGCCGCAGGGCCACCCGGACGAGCACGCCGCGGACCACGTGGCGGCCCGAGTCGCCGCGGGCGCCCCTTCCGGCCCCGCGTTCACGGCCGTTGGGTCGCCCGGCGCCCGTGAGATTGCGGCGCCCGTCCTGGCGCGCGATGTCGCGCTCGAAGCCGGGGCGCCCCTCGCCCCGGCCCTGCGCGCCGAACTGGACGGCCGGTTCAGCTTCGACCTCGCGACGGTCCGCATCCACGCCGATGCGCGGGCCGCGCGGGCCGCGAGCCTCGTCGGCGCTCGCGCCTACACCGTCGGCCGCGACATCGTCTTCGGGGCCAACGAATACGCACCGAACACTGCCGAGGGGCGCCGCACGCTGCTGCACGAACTGGCGCACGTGGCCCAACAGCAGAGCGCGACCGCGGATGCCGTCCACCTGCACCGCCTCGCCGGCGGCGCCGCACCGAAAGGCGCGCTGCTCAAGACCGCGCTCGAAAAGAAGGACGACGACCCCGTCCGGGACCTTGTCGCGAGCGATGAGTGGAAGACCACCGTCCTCGAACCCTGGCAGGCCGCCTGGCTCATCATCTTCCTGCTCATCGGCTACACCGGCGATGACGACGAACGGGCCGGCCTGGAAATCATCGAGAACGTCCGCCACAACCACCGGCTGGACCTCGCGCTGCACACCCTCAGGCTGGAAGGCCGCTGGGAGCAGCTCTTCGACGACTACAACGGCTCCGAGTATTACGACCTCATCCAGGTGCTCGCCTGGGGTATCGAGACGCTCGAGTTTCGCGCGGCCTTCCTCGACAAGTTCATCGACGACTGGTTCGTGAACAAGCGCGAGGAGACGGCGATCGCGATGCTCCTCACGCTCGCGCCCGACGCCGAACTGAGCCCGCTGCTCGACCGGAAAAAGCGCGAAGCCGAGCTGCGCAAGGCGATCGACAACACCGAGCCTCGCCGCACCTTCGAAGGGAGGGTCGGCCGGAAGAACGAGCTCCGGTTCACGGCCGGCGCCACAAAGGTCGAGACCGAGCTCGCCGCGCAGGCGAAGGCGAGCCCCGAAGCGAAGCGCAGGACGCCGGACGAGATCAAAGCGCTCCTCGCCGATGCGCCCAAGGACCTCGCCGAGGAGCTCAAGGATTACAAGGACAGGCTCCAGGTCGAGCTCGCCAAACCACAGCCGAACTGGGACACCGTGACGGCGCTCAACGCTCGCTTCATCGCCGGGCTGGACACGATCGAGGCCCGCAAGAAGGCTGAATTCGAGCTCGAGCTGCGCTACAACGTTCGCTTCAACATCTACCGGCGCGACAAGTCCGAGAAAGACCCGGACAAGTGGGGACAGGTCTGGACCGAGGCCGACCTGAAGCAGATGGATGCGCTCCTGAAGAGCCTGCCTCCCGGGATACTCTCCTCCTCGACCGAGCTCGAACGCTTCCAGCGCGGCACGGAGAACCAGGATGCCGCCGGTTCGGGCACGGGCAGACGCGTGAGCCTCTTCGGTTCAGGCGGCCTCAGCCCTCGGGTACTGGCGCACGAGCTCGGCCACACCATCAGCTTCACCGACAGCAGCAAGATGCAGAACGCGTTCGAAAAGCAGTTCAAGTGGGAGCGGCCCGCCGCCAAGGACATCCCTGCCGATGTGAAGCAGAAGCTCGACAAGTTCTCCGAGAAGGAGATCGACGGCAAGGGCGCCCGCGTCAAGGATGGCGACTGGTTCTACCGCCGCGATCGCTACTCGAAAGGCTACCTGCGGCATCCAACCGACGCCTGCTTCATCAGCGACTACGCCGCCACCGACCGCTTCGATGACTTCGCCGACAGCTTCGAAGAAT
The DNA here is from genome assembly GCA_016191435.1 of Chloroflexota bacterium. GTDB lineage: Bacteria > Chloroflexota > Dehalococcoidia > Tepidiformales > Tepidiformaceae > Amarobacillus. The sequence continues at coordinate 48,159 of JACPOQ010000083.1, forward strand.
ACGTCGTCGATGCGAAGAATCTGAAGAAGAAGTGCCCCGACAAGTACGCGTTCATCCACGCCGAAGTCTTTGTCAAGTACTTCCTCGAAAAGCAGGGCGAGAAGGTGCTCGCGGACTGGGACGAAGCCGCCTCGAACGCCATCGACAAGGTCTCCTTCTCCGCGCGAATCGCGACGCGCGTCGCGCCGGGCTACGTCACCCCATTGCGCGCTGAGCTGGCGAAAGCCCTCAAGGCAGGCGTCGACACACTGTATGGCGAGGCGGCAAAGGGCAACGTCGCGCCGCTCCCCCTCAAGGGCACGGAAGCGGAGAAGCTCGCGGCGCCGTTCCGCGGCAAGCTGGCGAACCTCTACGCGCTGCTGGCGCCGCTCGATGTCGCCGAGAAGGCCGCCCGGGCCGCCTTCGATGCCGTTGCGTTCACGCCGAAGAAGGCCCAGCAGGACGCGTACGAGCACCTCGGCTGGGCCCTGCGCCAACGGATGATGACGGAGCTGGCGGCGCTCTGGACGCCGCTCGCCGACCGCGTCGTCAAAGGCGAGCGCGTCGCCGCGGCGGAGCTCAAGGGCGTGGATCAGGTCGTTGCGAAGTACGTGGCGGCGGCGCCACGCGTGCCCTCGTTCCTCACCGAATACCTTCCGGTCTTCAAGGTCCGCGAAGACATCTTCGCTTCAGACGTCAAGGCGGCTAAAGCGAAAACAAAGGAGGACGCTATCTTGGACAGGATCCTCCAGGGCAAACCGAAGAGCGCCGGGAAGGTCAGCCGCCAGCCCGCCGCCGAGGCCACCACCTCTGACACCGGCGGCGAAAGGCGCCGCGACCCGGCTCAGCTCGTACCCGGGGGCGGCCGCCCGCTGCGAAGGGACACGCGCGCCATGATGGAGGCGCGCATGGGCCGGGATTTCGGCGGTGTCCGCGTCCACGACGATGCCGAGGCCGCCGCTTCCGCCGATGCACTCCAGGCCGACGCCTACACCGTGGGCCGCGACATGGTCTTCGCCGAGGGGAAGAACGCGCCCGAGACGCCCGAAGGCCGCGAGCTCCTCGGGCACGAACTCGCACACGTGGCGCAGCAAGGGGCCGCCGGCCCCACTGCGCCCGCGGGAGCGCCCGGCGCCGCCGGGCCGCGAGAGGACCGCCTCCCCGTCGTGCTCGAAGAGCCCGTCACCATCCCGGACACAATCCCGGTGGAGAAGCCGAAAGACGAATCGCCCGCGATGCCGCCGGCCCCCGGCGAACGCGAAGCGCCCCACCCGGCGGCTCCCGTCGTGGCGCTGAGTCGATCCGCGGGAGCCGGCGCGACGCTCGCCGACGTTGTCCCCGCCGACCATCCCAGCGAGCGCGAGGCGGCGGCCATCGGACGGCGTGTCGCGGGCCGCGACGGCGGCCACCATGACCTCGTAGGCGAGACGGCCGGCGGGCCGGTGCACCGCCAGCCCGCCGCCGGCGCCCCTGTGAAGCAGCGGCTGGACCTCGTGTTCTTCATGGGCCATCGCGATAAACCGGGCAACCCGTTCTACGCAAACGCGCGCGCCTACTTCAAGACGCACGTCAAAACCGATCTCACCATCGACAACGACAAGTACCGCAGCCTTGCGGGCGTCTTCGCTTACCTCCGCTCCTTCGACCCGGCGAGGCCGATCGGCAACATCTACCTCGTCTCGCATGCGAACGAAGATGGCACCCTCTCGTTCCCGCTCGAACCCGGCGACGCCGACCGCCGTACCAGTTACGGAGAGCTCAAGGCCGCCGTGAAGGATCGCCCGGAACTCTTCGCGCTCCCGTTCGGGCTCATCGACCGCCAAACCGTTGTGCACATCAAGGGCTGCAACATCGGCCGTTCGACGGAGATGTTGAACAAGCTCGATGAGTCCTTCGGTGGGCGCGGCCTGGTGACAGCGCCGACCCATAAGCAGTCCTACGGCACCGAGAAGGTTGGAAGGACGCCGGCGGTCCGCTACGAGGCGCTCTCGACCTACTTCCTCGAATACAGCGGCCCCACGACGAAGACGCGCGCGGAGCAGCTCGCGGAGTTCAAGGCCAGGTACCCCCAGATCCCGGACAAGCGCTGGGCCACACTCCTGCCCCGGGCGGGCGCAAAGCGCGACGTCGTGGCGTTCAAGTTCAGCTACGCCAACGCCGCCGATGTCGGCGAAGCGCTGGCGAAGGCGCGTGCCTTCGGCGAAGACAACTTCACGCGCCCGGAGGTCTACGTCTGGCGCGTCGTCAGCAAGAAGAAGACGAAGACTGGCGTCAACGTCGACCTTGTCGCCGAAAAGACGAACTACACCATCGCCGGGGTTATCGAGGACGAGAACCGCAAGCGCCTTGTGCCCGACGAATCCGACCCGCGCTACTTCGGCAAGTCCACCTACGCGCCCACGCCCACGGCCGCGGCGTTGCGCCTGGAGCCGGCAAAGATGACGACGCCCGCGCTCATGGGACGCATCAGCGAGATCGACGCCGAACTGGCCGCTCCTCAGGCGCTCGCCGATGAAGGCCGCAAGAAAGAAGCCGAGTTCGAGCAGCGCACGATGCAGGCCGAGCTCGGGAGGCGAAAGATCGCCGTCGACGTAAAGGTCGTGAAAACCGAGGACTGGCTTGGCGCCGACGAGGTGTACGTCCGCGCCTCGCGCGGAGGCATGGCGGTCAAGACCGGGGTGCACAAGCTCAACGACGGCCAGCAACGCGTCTATACCGTGCCGTTGCTGAGCTTCCTGCCGCTCGACGCCCCCATCCGCTTTGAGGTCTACGACGAGGACTGGCCCGATAAAGACGACCTGATCGTGCGCATGGATTGGCGGCCGCCGTACGCCCCGCTCCAGAACAGCGAGTCGTACGACAAGGCCGACTATCGCGTGAATGTGCGGTTCGAACGATGACCAGCTTTCCGAACTCCCCACGCTTGATCAAGGCGGGCATCGCCCTGCTCGATCCCGCGAGCGGCGCGGTCCAGCGGCTGATCGCTCTGCAGATCAACCCGGATACGCTGTCGCGGACCCTCGCGCCCAGGGCCCCGGGCGAGACGGCGGATCGCTCGGAGGCGCTGCGGCTCAAGGGCCCGCCGGTCGAGACCATCAAGTTCGAGGCCGATATCGAAGCCGCGGACCTGCTCGACGAGGGCGATACGACGGCGCGGGAGGCAGGAATCGCGCCCCACCTGGCCGCGCTCGAGACGATCGTCTACCCCTCCTCCGCGCAGCTCCAGGCGACCGATGCGAAGGCTCGCTCCGGGACACTCGAAATCGCGCCCATCATCTCCTCGCTTTCGGTCCTCCTGTGGGGGAAAAACCGGGCCGTTCCCGTGCGCATCACGGAGTTCAGCATCACCGAGGAGGCGTTCGACCCGGACCTCAACCCCATCCGCGCGAAGGTTAGCCTCGGGATGCGCGTCCTCAGTACCGACGACCTTGGCTTCGGCGGCAAGGGCGGCAGCCTCTACCTGGCGTATCAGCAGCAGAAGGAGCGGCTGGCCACGCTCGGCCGCGCCGCGACGCTGAACACCTTCGGCGTGGGAGGCAGCCTGTGACTGCGCTCTCCGACCCCAACGCCGCGCTCCAGGCACTCCTTCGTTCCGCCGGGCTGAGCCAGGCGGCCTTCCCGCCCACGAGCCGCTACCACGGCGTCGAGCTGGCCGCGTTCGAACGGCCCGGCGAAGCGGCGGTCGCGTACGTCCGCCGGCGCTTCATCGCGCCGCCGGAGCAATTCGCCCTGCTGCAGGAGTACCGCGTCGCCGCAGGCGACCGCCTCGACCTCATCGCCGCGCACTTCCTCGGCGAACCGGACCAGTTCTGGCGGATCTGTGACGCCAACGGGGCCCTCACCCCGGAGGAGCTGGAGCAGCCCGGAGCGGTGGTTCGCATCACCCTGCCGCAGGGCATCCCGGGCGCCCAATGAGCACCACGCATTCCACCGTGCGGCGCGGAGGGCGCCCATGCTGAAGGGCATCAACCTCACGCTCATGATCGGCCCCGCCGTGCCTATCCCCGTGTCACACGACATCCTCGACGCGTTGCTGGAGGCGCAAGTCGTGGTCACCTCGGGTGAGACGCTCAGTGGCTTCGAGCTCTCGTTCGCCATCGGCAAGAAGTCGCCCCTGCAGACCATCTTCATGATCGCGGGCGGCGCGCCGCTGGCAATCATGCGTGTCGTCATGGCCGTCACGGTAAACGGTACGCCGACGGTGATCATGGACGGCGTGATGATGCAGCACGAGGTCACGGCCGGCTCCGACCCGAACCATTTCGTGCTCAAGGTCAAAGGCAAGGACCTGCTCAAGGTCACCGACTTCATCGACTTCAGCGGCATCCCCTACCCCGCCATGCCGGACTTCGCTCGCGTCGCGCTGATCCTCGCGAAGTACTCCGTGCTGGGCATGGTGCCGGCGGTCATCCCCAGTGTGCTCACCGATATCCCAATCCCCACGGACCGCATCCCGGTGCAGCAGGGCAAGGACTTCGCCTACGTGAAGGGCCTCGCCGATGAAGCCGGCTACGCCTTCTACCTCGAGCCGGGCCCGGCGCCCGGCATGAGCGTCGCCTACTGGGGCCCGGAGATCCGTGTCGGGGTGCCGCAACCCGCCCTCAACTACAACATGGACGCGCTCACCAACGTCGAGGCACTCGATTTCACCTTCAACAACGAAGGCGCAACCCTCCCGGTGGTCTTCGTCCAGAACCAGCTGACGAAGGTGCCCATCCCGATACCGATTCCCAACGTCTCGCTCCTGAACCCGCCGCTGGGGCTCATCCCGCCCATCCCCGGCAACATCGAGCCGATCACCGGGCTCGCGCACATGTCGCCGATCCGGGCGGCGCTCTTTGGGGTTTCGAAAGCGGCGAAGGCACAGGACGTCGTCGAGGGTACCGGCACGCTCGACGTGTTGCGCTACGGGCGCGTGCTCAAGGCGCGCCAGCTCGTCGGCGTGCGTGGCGCCGGGACCGCCTTCGATGGCCTGTACTACGTCAAGAGCGTCACCCACAAGCTCAAGCGCGGCGAATACAAGCAGGACTTCACCCTCGTCCGCAACGGCCTCATGTCGACCGTCCCGGCGGTGCCGGTATGACCGCTATGGAGGCGCGATGAGCAGCAGCACGAGGTTCTACGGCAAATACCGCGGCACGGTCGTGAACAACGTCGACCCCATGCAGATCGGGCGCATCCAGGTACTTGTGCCCGATGTCAGCATCATCCCCGGCTCCTGGGCGATGCCCTGCTTCCCCGTCACCGGCATCCAGATGGGCGTGTTCACGCTGCCGCTCGTCGGCGCCGGCGTCTGGGTGGAGTTCGAGCAAGGGGACCCCGACTTCCCAATCTGGGTCGGGGGCTTCTTTGGCTCCGCCGCCGAAGTGCCGGCCCTTGCCCGCGCCGTGCCGCCCGGGGTCCCGGGGATCGCCATGCAAACGCCGCTCCAGAACGGCATCGTCATCAGCGATGTCCCCGGGCCCACGGGCGGCATCGTCATGAAGACAACGACCGGCGCCATGATCCTCGTCAACGACGTTGGCATCACGATTTCGAATGGCAAGGGTGCGACCATCGTGCTCGCGGGCCCGAGCGTGACCATCAACCAGGGCGCCCTGGTGGTGATCTAAAAGGAGGAGTCGATGCCCGGTCCCCTGGTCCACGTCGGCGCGATGGTCACCTGTGTGCACATGGGGCAGTCGCAGCCGAGCGCGCCCAACCCGCGCGTGCTGGTGAGCGGCCAGCCGACGGTGACCATCACAGGCGCCTACCTCATCGCCGGCTGCCCGTTCAACGTCTCCGGCGCCCCCGTCCCCTGCCTGACCGCCCAGTGGGTGACCGGGTCGCTGCGGGTGACGAGCCAGGGGCAGCCGCTCGTGCTGATGGATAGCCAGGCGGTCTCCATCCCGAACGGCACGCCACTGCTCATCACAGCAACGCAAACCCGCGTGACGGCAATCTAGCCATGGCAACGAACGTCGGCTACCCGTATACCATTAGCGGCCGCGGCCGCACCGCCACCACGAGCGACGACGCGCACGCCCGCGACCTCATCGAGCAGGTGCTCTTCACCGCCCCCGGCGAGCGCGTCAACCGGCCGGACTTCGGCTGCGGCCTCCTGCAACTCGTCTTCGCTCCCAACAGCGCCGACCTCGCGGCCGCCACGCAGTTTCTCGTCCAGGGCGCGCTCCAGCAGTGGCTCGGCGACGTGCTCACCGCCGAGGCGGTCACCGTCGAAGCCAACGACTCCTCCCTGCGCGTCACCGTGCAGTATGTCCTTCGCCGCACCGGCGAGCGTTCCACCGCGGAGTTCACGCGATGAGCACGCCGTATTTCTGCTGCGATGAGAAGCGCCGCGCCGCCGTCCTCGCCCACCAGGGGCTCAACGGCATCGACTTCCTCGAGGTCCGCGACGGTCCCGATATCCCGCTGGCCGAACGCGAGCGCACGCTTTTCATACGCTTCCTCAAGGTCGATGGCGTCGCTGCGCTTGGCACGGGGAACGTCCGCATCGAGGGGGGCGACCGCATCCGCCACATCGCCGTCATCTCCGCGGCGCCGTCTCCGGACGACGCGCTCGTGCTCGCCGTCGAGGTCGACCAGCCGGGCGACTTCTCCACCTACACGCTGCGGCTCGCGAAGTCGGCCGACGACGCATCCCGCCCGGATGGCTTCGATCCGCTCCTGTCCGCCGTCGATTTCTCCTTCAAGGTCGATTGTCCAACACCGTTCGATTGCGCCGGCGACAACATTTGTCCCCCCGAGGCTGTCCTGGAGCCTCCGATCGACTATCTCGCGAAGGACTACGCCAGCTTCCGCCAGCTGATGCTCGACCGCTTCTCGGCGCTCATGCCGGACTGGCGCGAACGCAACCCGGCGGACATCGGCGTGATGCTCGTGGAGCTGCTCGCCTTCGTCGCCGACCGCCTGAGCTATCGCCAGGACGCGCTCGCCACCGAGGCGTACCTGGGTACCGCGCGGCGCCGGGTGTCCGCGCGCCGCCACGCACGGCTCGTGGACTACTTCATGCACGATGGCTGCAACGCCCGCGCCTGGGTGCAGGTAGTGCTCGATGAAGCGCAAGCGCCGGCGGCGGGGCTGGTCCTGCCGCGCGTGGACCGTTCTGGCGCGACGCCGCAGCCAACGCGCTTCCTGACCCGCTGCAGCGAATCCCCCGCAGTCGCGGAGGCGGCCCTGCCACGGCTGCTCCAGGCCTACAAACCCGAGGTCTTCGAGCCCCTGCATGACGCCTGGCTCTGCAAGGAGCACAACGAAATCGCGTTCTACACCTGGGGCGACGCGAGTTGCTGCCTCCCCCGGGGCGCTACACGCGCCACCCTGGAGGATGACCCGGCCCGCCGGCTCCGCCTGCGCCCCGGCGATGTGCTCGTGTTCGAAGAGCGCCGCGGCCCACTCACGGGCGCCCCCGCCGACGCCGACCGCACCCACCGCCAGGCTGTCCGCCTCACGAGCGTGCAGCCCGCCGCCACCGTCGTGATGGTCGGTGGCGTGGAGACCCGCACGCCCGGCGCGCTCGATACCGACCCCTTGACCGGCACGGCGATCGTCGAGATCGCCTGGGCCGCCGGCGACGCGCTCACCTTTCCCGTCTGCGTCTCGGCGGTCACCGATGAGGCGCACGGGGAGCAGGCAGTCGAAGACGTCAGCGTCGCGCTGGGAAACATCGTGCTGGCGGACCACGGACGCACCATCTCCGGCGAGCCGCTCGGCGCCATGCCCGCCCCCTCGCTCTTCCTCGCGCCCGTGGCCGGGAGCGGCTCCGGCTGCGCTCCATTGGAGCGCGTCGCCGTGCCCCCGCGCTTCGCGCCGTCGCTCCAGCAGCGGCCGCTCACCCACGGGACGCCGTACGATCCTGCTACCACCGGCGCGGCCTTTCGTGCCCTCCGGCCCGGAGTCCGGGACGCCCGCCCCGCGGTCACGCTCACCGGGGCCCCCCCGGCCGGGAGCCCGCTGCCCTGGACTGCCGTCCGCGACCTCCTTGCGAGCCATCCGGGCGGCCGCAATTTCGTCGTCGAAGTCGAGGCCGATCTCCGCGCCGCCATTCGCTTCGGCGACGACACCCACGGCAAGCGCCCGGACGAAGGCACGGGCTTCACGGCCGAGTACCGCGTGGGCAACGGCACGCAGGGCAACGTTGGCGCCGAGGCACTCTCCAACTTCACTGCCGCGCCCGCCATGAGCGCCGCCATCGCCGCCGTCCGCAACCCGCTGCCGGCCGGCGGCGGCATGGAGCCCGAGACCATCGAGGACGTGCGGCAACGTGCGCCGGCCGCCTTCCGCACCCAGGAACGCGCCGTCACGACGGCGGACTACGCCGAAAAGAGCGGCGTCCATCCCGAGGTGCAGCAGGCCGCCGCCACCCTCCGCTGGACCGGCAGCTGGCGCACGGTGTTCATTACCGCCGACCGTCGCGAGGGCCGCGAGGTCGATGCCGCGTTCGAACGCGAACTCCGGAGCTGGATCGAGCCGTACCGCATGGCCGGCCAGGACCTCGAAATCGATGCCCCCCGGCCGGCGCCGCTGGACCTGGTCCTCCAGGTCTGTGTCGCGCCAGACCACTTCCGCGCCAACGTCGAGCGCGCGCTTCTGCGGGTGTTCTCGCGCTACCGGTTGCCGGACGGGCGCCTCGGCCTCTTCCATCCCGACAATTTCAGCTTCGGCCAGCCGGTCTACCTCAGCCGGCTCTATGCGGCCGCGCAGGCCGTGGACGGCGTCGAGTCCGTCGAAGTGCTGAAGCTGAAGCGGCGCACGCAAGGCGGCCCCGATGTCCCCGCGAGCGGCGTCCTCACCTTCGGGCGGCTCGAGATCCCGCGCCTGGACAACGACCCGAACTTCCCCGAGCGCGGGACCATGGAACTTGTCATGAAAGGCGGGAAGTGACATGCCGCCAGCCATCGACCCCACCCTCCGCCGCCTCGACGATTGCGGCTGTTGCAAGGGCGTAACGGCGGAAACGCCCGCGCCAATCGATAACCGCCCCGGCCTGACCGCGATCGCCTACCGCGCCGGGACGCACGCCTCGTTCAAAGCAAGCATGTTTGCCGAAATCTCCGCCTCGGATACGGTCGCGCTGCGTGCCCTCCAAACCCGCGACGACGACGATTTCACGGTCGCGCTCACGGACTCCTGGGCGATGGCGCTCGATGTGCTCACCTTTTACCAGGAACGCCTCGCCAACGAGTCGTACCTGCGGACGGCCACCGAGCGGCTTTCCGTCGCGGAGCTGGCGCGCCTCATCGGTTACGAGCCGCGGCCGGGCCTCGCCGCGAGCACACGGCTCGCCTTCACGCTCGAGCAGGCAGCCGGCGCACCTGCCGAGGTCACCCTCGCGCCGGGACTCCGCGTGCAGAGCATCCCCGGCCCGGATGAAGCCCCCCAAACATTCGAGACCGTCGAGGAGATCACGGCACGGCCCGCCTGGAACGCCATGCCTGCTCGCGCGGCTGCGCCCCAGGCGCTCTCCCCGGCGATGGGCACGCTCTGGCTGGAGGGCACCGGCACCAACCTCAAGACGGGCGACCAGGTCCTCATCATCGCCGGGGCGGGGGCGCTCCTCTGGGCGATGCGCCGCGTCGCCACGGTCACGCCCGACGACGCCGCGAGCCGCACGCGCGTGCAGTTCGAGCCGCTGGACTACGGCCCGCTCCCGGCGCAGGCGGGGGCGACGCCCGGCGTGTGGGCCTTGCGCTCCCGCGCCGCGCCCTTTGGCCACAACGCCCAGCTCAAGCCCCCGCCCGACAAGCCGGCGGATATCGAGAACTCGACCGAATGGGGCCTCTCCGAACCCAACGCCCGCATCCTCTCGCTCGACGCCGTCTACGACCAGGTGCGCCCCGATAGCTGGCTCGTCATCGAACGCTCCTGGTACTACATCGGCTGGCTGCGCGGCCTGCCGGCGACCTCGGACGCGCGCGTGCGGCTCCTCAGGCGCGCAAGCCAGGTCCGCGTCGCCTCGCGCGCGGCCTACGGGCTCACCGGACGGGTCACGCAGCTCACGCTCGACGACGACTGGCTCGATGGCTTCGAATGGTCCGCCTGGTGGCTCCGGGAGACGGCCGTGTTTGCGCGCAGCGAGCTGCTTCCTGTCGCCGAAGCGCCGCTGGTCGGCACGTTGCCCGCGAACGCGCTGCAGCTCGCCGGCGACTTCTCGGACCTGTCCGCCGGCCGCCACATCGTGGTTTCGGGCAAGGCGCCCGGCGTCGCGCAGGACGCTCCCATGCTCCACGAGCTCGCGACTATCAAGGCTGTCGCCGTATCCGGCGCCATCACCACCCTCACGCTCGAAGCGAACCTCGCCACCGCGTTCGACCGCCAGACGGTCACCGTCAATGCGAATGTCGCGCTTGCGACCCACGGCGAGACCGTGTCGGAAGTGCTGGGCAGCGGTAATGCCCGGCAGGCGTACCAGCAATTCGCGCTGCGCGGCAGCCCGCTCACGTACCTCTCGGCCGTGAACCCGGCCGGCGCCGCCCCGGAGCTGGAAGTGCGCGTCAACGACCTTCTCTGGCAGTCGTCGCCAACGCTCTACGGCCACGGACCCGCCGAGCGGATCTATGTGCTCCGCCAGGAAGGAGAGGGCCGCACCACCGTGGAGTTCGGCGACGGCGCCACCGGCGCGCGCCTTCCCACCGGCAGCGAACAGGTCCGAGCCACCTACCGCAAAGGCCTGGGCAAGGGCGGCAACCTGAAGGCCGGCCAGCTGAGCCTGCTGATGACGCGCCCCCTCGGCGTGAAGGAGGTACTCAACCCGGCGCCCGCCGAAGGCGGCAGCGATCCCGAGCCGCGCGACCACGCGCGCGCGAATGCCCCCCTGACCGTGCTCACCATCGGCCGCGTGGTTTCTCTTCGGGACTACGAGGACTTCGCCCGCGGCTTTGCAGGTATCGCGAAGGCGCTCGCCAGCTGGACGTGGGGCGGCCAGCGGCAAGGCATCATCGTCACCGTCGCCGGCGAGGGAGGCGCCGCCGTGCCCGAGACGGGCGAAACCTGCGCAAACCTCGTCGCAGCGCTGCGGGCCTACGGTGACCCGTACGTACCGCTTCGGCTCTCTTCCTATGCGCCGCGGGGCTTCGTCCTTGCCGCCACGATTACCCGAACGCCGGATGGTGAGTCGAAGGTCGTCGAAGCCACGGTCCGGGCGGCGCTTCTTGCCGCATTCGCGTTCGATGCGCGCCAGTTCGGCCAGGCTGTCGCGCTCAGCGAGGTCATGGCTATCATCCAGGCTGTCCCGGGCGTCGCCGGCGTCGATGTCGATGCCCTTCACCGCCTCGATCTTGTGGGTGGCGCCGGGCTCCAATCGCGCGTGCCCGCGTTCGCGCCCCGTCCCGGTGCGGCGGCGGCCGTCGAGCCGGCCGAACTCCTCACGCTCGCGGACGCGGATATCACCCTGGCGGTGACGTGATGGACGCCCAGGAGCTGTACGAACTGCTGCCCGCCATCCACCGGCTGCGTGACCACGCCGAGGGCGAGCCGCTGCGGGCGCTCCTCGCCGTGCTCGCCCGCGAAGCCGGCGCTGTCGAGGAGAACCTCGCACAGCTCTACGACGACCTCTTCATCGAGACCGCCGCGGACTGGGCCGTGCCCTACATCGGCGACCTCATCGGCTACCGCTCGCTCTACGGGGTGACGCCGCAGATCGCCAGCCCGCGCGCAGAAGTTGCGAACACCATCGGCTACCGGCGCCGGAAGGGCACCGCCTCCATGCTCGAACAGCTCGCGCGCGACGTCACTGGCTGGGATGCGCGTGTGGTCGAGTTCTTCCAGTTGCTGGCCACGACGCAGTACATGAATCACATCCGCCCCGAGAACCGCGCCACGCCCGACCTGCGGCACTGGAGGCCGCTCGCAGACGCCGGGACGCCGTTCGATTCGCTCAGCCATACCGCGGACGTCCGGCGCATAAGCCGCGCGCGAGGCCGGTTCAACATCCCCAACATTGGCATCTTCCTCTGGCGCATCGCTGCGTACTCGCACACGCGCTCGCCGGCGGTCGGGCTCGATGCTCGGCGATTCAGGTTCAGTCCGCTCGGCGCCGACATGCCGCTGTATAACCTGCCGCTCCCGGAGGCGGCCATCACCCACCTCGCCGAGCCCGCGAACGTCCCGCAGCCGCTGGCGCGCCGCCGCCTGCGCGAGGAGCTGGACCAGCACTACGGCGTCGGCCGAGCCATCCTCGTCGAGCGCGCCAGCATCGACGCCCAGGGGCGCCTCGACCCGGCCCAACCGATCGTGCCCGTCCCCCTCTCGGACATCCTCGTCTGCAACCTCCAGGACGTCCCGGATGGCGGCGGCGGTGTTGGCTGGGCGCACACGCCAGTCCCGGCCGCGAAGGTTGCCATCGATCCGGTGCTCGGCCGCCTCGCGTTCGGCGGCGACGAGACGGGCATGATCCTCGTGAGCTATCAGTACGGCTTCACCGCCGATATGGGCGGCGGCGAGTACGAGCGCGCGGCGACGTTCGATGAAGAGCTCGCCCCGGTCCGCCAGGTGGCCATGGATTCGTCGCTGCAAAACGCGCTCGCCCCCGGCGCCGGCGCCGTGGAGATCCGCGACAGCGGCCGCTACGCCGAGAACCTCTCGCTCGCCGTCCCGGCCGGCGAGCGCATCGAAGTGCGAGGCGCAAATGGCGCCCGCCCTACGCTCGTGCTCGGCGCGGAGTTCGCCATAGGCGGGGGCGTGGGAGCCGACGTAGCGCTCAACGGGCTGCTCATCGCCGGCGGCACGATTCGCATCAGCGGCTCGCTCCGGCGCGTCCGCCTGTCGCATTGCACGCTCGTGCCCGGCCTGGGGCTGAACGAAGACGGCACGCCCACAGTGCCGGGTGCGCCCTCCATCGTGCTGGAGTCCGCGGGTACGGCGCTCGAAATCGACCACTGCATCACGGGCTCGTTGCGCGTGGCCGCCGATGCCACCGTCACCATCAGCGACAGCATCGTCGATGCGCTCGCGGACGACGCCGTCGCGTTCTCGGGCCTCGATGGCGTCTCGGCTGGCGCGCCGCTCACGTTGCTGAACGCCACAATCATCGGGCGCGTGTGGGCGCGCGAGATGCCGGAAGCGACGAACACGCTCTTCCTCGCCGCCCTCCCGGAGCCCGACCCGCCCGGCCCCACGCAGTGGAAGTACCCGGTGCGCGTGGATCAGCGCCAGTCCGGGTGCGTGCGCTTTTCGTACGTGCCGCCGGGGTCGCGGCTGCCGCGCCGCTATCGCTGCCGGCCGCAATCGGCTGCGGAGGCGGCGCGCGTCCGGCCATCGTTCACGTCGCGTGGCTACGCCGCCGCCGGCTACGGCCAGTTGAGCCGCCGTTGCGCCCCGGAGATTACCGCCGGCGCGGACGATGGCTCGGAGATGGGCGCCTTCCACGGCCTCTTCGGCGCCCAGCGCGAGACCAACCTCCGCGTCCGGCTCGATGAGTACCTCCGGTTCGGGTTGGAGGCCGGCATCTTTTACGCATCCTGAGGTGACACATGAACGGCGACTTCAGCCGCGAAACGTTCGACCCGAAGCGACACTACAGCCGCGTCCTCATGCAGCAGGGCCGCGTGCAGCTCGACGCCGACTGGAACGAGCAGGGCGCCATCGCAGGCTACCTTGCCGAGACGCAGGGCACCGATGTCATCGGCCCGTGCGGCGCGCCCATCGGCAACGCCGGATTCGAAATCACCACCGACGGCACGAACCTGAAGATCGGCGCCGGCCGCTTCTACGCCCATGGCATCCTTGTCGAAAACGATTCGGGCGGCATCGACTTCGATGCCCAGCCCGATTTCCCCGGCGCCAGCCTCAAGGACGCACTCACCGGGATGGCGGCACGCAAGCGCACAATCGCCATCGCCTACCTCGATGTCTGGCGCCGCCACGTCACGCCACTCGATGACCACCTGTTGCGGGAAGTCGCGCTCGGCGGCCCCGATACCACGACGCGGCTGAAGACCGTCTGGCAGGTGCGCTTGCTCCCGGTGGCAGCCGGCGGCGGCCGTGCCAGCGAAATCGATAGCCTCACCACCCAGCACAGCGAGCTGGGCTCGAAACTTGCGGACATCGATACCCGGTTCACCGCCGTCGATGCGGATATCGTGCAGCGGCAGGCGGAGCTGGCCGCGATGCCCGCCACCGGCGCCGCTCGGACGACCCTTGCCCGGGCGATTCAGCGGCTGCAGGCCCAGCGCGAACAGGCCCAGGGGCAGCGCGTCGAGTTGGCCGCCGCCGCGGCGGAGATAAAGGCGCGGCTCGACGATCTCCGTGCGAAGGCGACCGTCCACTGCTCCACACGGTTCGATGAGTGGGATGCGCTCTCCGGCCCGGGCGGCCAGCTCAACGCCCGCGCGAAGCCCGGCGACCCCGCCGACGACCCCTGCGAGTTGCCCCCGGGCGCTGGCTACACCCGCCTCGAAAACCAGCTCTACCGCGTCGAGGTGCACGAACCCGGCGCACTCGGCAAAGCGACGTTCAAGTGGTCGCGCGATAACGGCACGGTGGCCACGGCGATCGCGAAGATCAGCGGCAGCAGCGTCTTCGTCCACGACCTCGGGCCCGATGAGGTGCTCGGCTTCGCCAACGGGCAGTGGGTCGAACTCAGCGACGACGCGCGCGAACTAAACGGCCTGCCCGGTCAGCTCGCCCGCATCGTGGACGTGAAGCCGGCGACGAACGAGCTCGTGCTCAACCCCGCGCCGCAACCGCTCGCTTCCGGCACGGCCGGCGTCGACCCCGCTCTGCGCCCGAAGCTCCGGCGCTGGGACCAGGTGAACCAGGCCGCCGCGCCGGCCGACCAGCATGGCGTTGCCACCTCGGCCGGCTGGCTGCCGCTCGAAGACGGCGTCGAGGTGCAGTTCAGCGGCGGGCCGTTCGCAACGGGCGACTACTGGCTGGTCCCCGCCCGCACCGCCACGGGCGACCTCGAGTGGCCGCCGTTCGAGGTGCCGAACACCGGCCCGCTCCCGCAATTTCGCCGCGGGATCCACCACCACTACTGCCGCCTGGCATTGCTCAACGTGGATGGCGAAAAGCTGAAGGTCGTCGAAGACTGCCGGGAGCTGTTCCCGCCGCTGACGGACCTCCTTTCGGGCGCCGTGAAGCCCGCGCTGCATGTCATCCAGGCCAGCTGGGAGAACGACACCTCCCTGGACATGCAGGCGTTCCTCAAGGATGGCCTGCGCATCCGGCTCGATGGCCCGCCCGCCGCCGCGTCCATCAGCAACGACAGCATCCTGGTGACGCTCGACATCCCCTACCAGCCAACCGGCGGGACCGCCGTGCCCTCCGTGCGCGAGCGCCTGCTCTTGCTCGGCACTCCCGGGCTGGACACCGCCGACCCCCAGACGATCGTCTGGCGCTGGGATCCCGGCACGGGCGGTGTCACCCTCGGCCGTGCCAGCGGCACCACGGTTGGCGGCCTCACGACGGCCGCCGCGGCCACACCTTCCTTCCGCCTGAACCTCACGCTGCGCGGCCACGTGATCTGGCAGGAAAAGGGCAACGCGCGCCTCTACCTGGACGGCCAGGCCTTCGCCCAACCCGTGACGGACCCCGCCACCGGGGCTGTCCGCACCGCGCTGATCCTGCCCTCCGGCGACGGTGTCCGCGCCAGCGACTTCGAGAGCTGGTTCTTCCTTGGGCCGGCGCAGACCGGCGTGGCCCCCTTGCGCGTCGCGAAGCTGGAGTTCATCAGCCTCAACCCCACGGCGGCGCCGATCCTGACCATCGACTCGCTGCCCCCCGATCCCGCAAAGCCGGTCCAGGTGTTCGCCGACACTACCGTCGCCCGCATCCGCGCGACCCTCAGCCGGGAGGCGCAGGCCGAGGGCGAGTTCGGGCCGGGCGTCCCGCAGCCCGCGTTCATCGAAACCGTGCCGCCGCGGGGTGCGGCAAAGCGGCTGGCCGCGGTCGCGACCGTGAAGTCGAACCAGGTGGAGGTCCGCGCCCAGGACCCGCAGGCACTCCCCGCGGGCAACTACCGGCTGACCATCCTTTCGCAGGGTGCGGACGCGGCCACCGGCCTGCGCGGCGCCTCCGACGGCTCCCCGCTGGACGGCGCGTTCGATGGCAAGGGCGCGAACTTCACGCTTGCGTTCGCCGTCGTCCCGCGCCCATAGCCACTGCACGCGGAAGGGGCGTGCCAATTTGCACCACGCCCCTCCGGTCACCCGCTGCCCGGCGATTTCCCGCAGCTGTTCACCCGGGTCCATGAAGAGAGACGCGGAGTGCGGACTCACCACCTTCGTTTATGAAGCCGCCCGCATCGACGACATCGACCTGCACCGCGACCACGCACCGATCCCGAAGCGGCGGCGCCCCAATCAGCGCCCACAGCCGCTCGCTATAATCGCCCGGCAGTCGCGGGGCCGCGATTCGCGGGAGGCAAGGCGATGGCTGGCATGGAACTCCTGGCGTCGGGATACGGGCTCATCGAAGGGCCGCGAATGGACCCCGAAGGCAACCTCTACTTCTCCGATGTCCACAACGGCGGCGTCTACCGGCGGCGCCCGTCCGGCGAAATCGAAACGGTCATCCCGAAACGCCGCGGCGTCGGCGGGATCGCCCCGCACACCGCAGGCGGCGTCGTCGTCTCCGGCCGCAACGTCCAGCACGTGCGCGAAGGCGTCACCCGCGTGCTCCTCGAGATGGAGGACGTCGGCGGGTTCAACGACCTCCAGCCCGATGCCGCCGGCCGCATCTACGTCGGCACCATGCGCACCGACCCCTTTTCCGGCGCCACCGAGCGCGTTGCGGGCGAATGCTGGCGCATCGATGCCGAAGGCAAGGCGACGCAACTCTACGATGACATCTCACTCTCGAACGGCATCGGCTTCTCACCCGGCGGCGGGACCATCTACCACGTTGATACCGCCCGCCGCCACGTCGTCGCGCACGACATAATCGGCGACCAGACCACGAACCGCCGCGTCTTCGTGACGCTGGAGCGCGGCCGCCCCGACGGCATGGCCGTGGACCAGGAGGGCGGCCTCTGGATCGCTGCCTACGAAGGCGGCTGCGTCGCCCACTACGACCGCACGGGCGCCCTTGTCGAATACATCGACGTCCCAGCGAACGGCGTCACCAGCCTCTGCTTCGGCGGTCCCGACCTTCGCGACCTCTACGTCGTCACCGCCGATAATGCTGTTGACGCGTCCTTGAAAGGCAGCATCTTCCGCACCCGCGCCTCCGTCCCCGGCCTTCCTACGCCCCTCGCCACGGTCTGACGAGCCGCGGGATTACGCCGGCGCCAGTGCCCGCAGTGCGTACGAATTGTCCGCCGGTTCATCCTCGGTCTTGAACAGCTGCAGCAGCGGCAGGTCCACGCCCGCCGCGCAGTACTCCAGGATCTTCGCGCGGCAGTGCTCCGGCGTCCCGTTGATCACGAGCTCGTCGACGACTTCCGGCGGCAGCACCGCCAGCGCCTTCTTGCGGTCGCCCGCTGCCCAGGCATCGAACAGCGGCTGCAATACCTTGCCGCGCCCGAGCCACTGCTGGAACTTCGTGTACGTCGGCACGGTCAGGTAGCCGGCGAGGAAGCGCCGCGCCACTTCGAGCGCCGCTTCGCGGTTCGGTGAGGCGCACGTGAAGATCCGGCACACCACCTCGATCGCCGCCGGGTCCCGGCCCGCCTGCTCCGCCGCGTCGCGGACCACCTTCACCACCTTCGGCACATCACGTGGCGAAAGCAGGTTGATGATGACACCGTCCGCGACCTGGCCCGCGAGCGCCAGCATGTTCGGCCGCAGAGCCGCCAGGTAGATCGGGATGCGTCCCTCAATCGGCCGCGCGTAGGTTGCCCGCCGCACCTCGACTGTCGGCAGTTTCGCCGTCACGTTCTCCCCATCCAGCACGCGGCGGACGAGTTGCGCCGTGTCGCGCACGTGGCTCAGCGGCCGCTCGAAGGCGATTCCATTCCACCATTCGACGATCGGCACGGAGGCGGACCCGAGCCCGAGCACCACCCGGCCCGGCGCCAGCTCCGCCAGCGAGGCCGCCTGCATCGCGAGCGTCAGCGGCCCGCGCGTGTAACTGCTCACGATGGCGGTCCCCAGCCTCGCCTTTGTGGTCACCATCGCCGCCTGGACCAGCGGCGTGAACCCGTCGGTGGCATTCACCTCCGAGGACCACAGGTCCGTATATCCGAGCCGTTCCGCCTCCACCAGCAGCGCCGATTGCTCGCGCAACGGCCGGTCCGAAAGCGGGATGGTTAGCCCCCAGCGTTGGGTCATGCGTGCGCCTCCATGCCGCCTTGATGCCCGTCTCGCGGACCCGGCGCCTCGCAATCCTACCCGAGGCGCGCCCGCGCGATCAGCTCGCCCGGAACGCCGCCGCCATCCGCTCGCGCAACGCCGGCGACCACTCGCCCCGCCACGGGCGCACCAGCAGCACTACTGCCGCCAACGCCCCGAGCATAACCCAGTTCGCTTCCCACAGGCCGACCGCCAGGAACGCGATGCCCGGCCCCAGCACGGCCGCCGCCGCGATGGCGACCGCGACCGGCGAGACGAACGTCCGCGGCGAGCGCCCCGCTGTCTTGCGCTGGCTGATCTCCGTGATCTGCGGCGTGACCACAAAGCGCGACACCGGGGGCCCGGCCAAAATCGCCACGAGCGGCGTCGCGAGGAACAGCGGCAGGACCAACGCTACGCCCCGCGGCGGCAGATCGAGAAACACCACCCCCGCACCCAGCGCGACGCCCCCGAAGAGCAGGTAGTACGACGCGAAGAAGAGCTGGCGTGCGAGCGTCCACTCGCCGAGCGAACGTCCGGACGCGAGCCACAGCGTGTAGTAAGGGGCGTCCGCGCCATAGAGGTTGAAGAAGCCCGACATCGGCGCGGCGAACGCCGCGAACACAACGAAACCGTTGCTCGCTCCGCCAGTCACAAACGAAAGCGCGAGCGATGCCGTCAGGATGGCCGCCGAGTACCGGTAAACCGGCCGGCGCGTTGCCTGGACCGCCATCATCCGGAGGATCACGCCGAGCACCGGCCCGCCCGCGAACGCCGTCGCCGCCCGCACGGGCGCCACGCGGGCCGGCCGCACCCGCCGGAGGTTGAACCCGAAGCCGTGAGGCCGTGGCCGTGCCCGGATCCATGCCGCGCCGCCGAACAGCAGCCCGGCTGCCCCCACCACCACCGCAGACCCGCCCGGCTCGCGCATCCAGCGCAACGCCGGCAACTCCGAAGGGTCGATGTTGCCGCCCGCGAATAGCCCCGCCACGGCCCCCGTCCAGAGCGGGATCGTCACCATCGCCAGGAAGAAGCCCACGCGCAGCACCGCGGACCCCAGCCCCTGCGTCAGGTCCATCAAGTAGCGGTGTATCGCCAGTGCCAGCTCGCGGAGCAGCACCGCCGTGGCGCCGAAGGCCGCGAGGAAAATGACGGCCCAGCCGTTCAGCCAGTGGGCGCCGCCCGCCCGCAGCCCCAGCCACGGCGCCGCCGCCATCGCGAGGATGAAGAGCGTCCCCGGGTTTGCAAGGCTGTCGAGCGTCCACAGCAGCCCGGCGCGCCTACGCGCCAGCGGCGCATACAACAGTGCGTCGCCGAGCGGGTGGCCGGCCTGCACCGACTGGATCTGGGTAAACAGCAGGACCCCCGCGGCTGCCAGGCCGGGCGCCAGCAGCAGCACCGCCGCCGGCCCCGGTTCGATGTCACGGTCGCGTCCCACCCCCAACCCGAGCGTGAACAGCGCGACGGGCAGCCCGATCCCGGCCGCGGCGAACAGCACCGCACGCACATACCACGCGGCCGGGCTTTCCCGGCGTCCCTGGGCGCTGACCGCCCACCGTGCCCGCAGGATGGCGCACAACTGCGCGACCAGCGTTGGCTCACCTCGCGATGCCCCCGCTGCCGCCACGTTAGCCACCCTCCAGCACGGCGCCCCAGACCCGCAATTCCGCGTCGTCGGCGCGGTTGCGAAGAAGTTCCTCCAACTGGTCCTTCTCGTACAGCTGGCCGTTCCAAAGCAGCCGGATCTCGGTCGCGAGCGGGCGCACATACGGGAGGATGTGGCTCGAAACGATCGCCGCACCGCCCGAGGACCGGATGTAGTCGCGCGTCACCTCTGTCAATTCGAGCACCGACGGCGGGTCGATCGCTTCGAACGGCTCATCGAACAGCAGGACCCGTGGGCGATGGAGGACCGCGGCGACGAACTCCACCTTCTTCCGCGTCCCCGCGGAGAGGTTCTTGATCGGCTTGTCGAGGTGCGCCTCCAACCGCAAACGGCGGATCAGGTCATCGACGTACGCTCCCGCGGCGGCGCCGGTAGCGCCATACATCGCCGCCACGAACGCGAAGTACTCCGGCGGCCGCAGCTCTTCGATAAGCATGCGCCCGCCGAGGATGAGCCCAAGCCCGCGGCGCTGCTCCGGCTCGCGGTCGAAATCCACCCACGCCCCTTCGAGCCAGACCGCGCCACGTGTCGGCGGGAAGATGCCCGCGAGGATGTTGAGCAGCGTCGTCTTCCCGGCTCCGTTCGGCCCCAGCAGGCCGACCACGGTCCCCGGCTGCAACCCCATCGTCACGTCGCGCAGGACTTCGTTCGCGCCGTAGCTTTTCGCCAGTCCGTGGGTATAAAGCAGCCAACCGGCCGGCGTTGCTGGCGGCTCGCTGGCGGCGGACGGAGAAAGCACCATGATGCCGCACCCTTCTCGGCTAGCTTGTGTCGGCCGCCGCCCTTCGGGCAATCGGGACGCCAGTGCGATGGCGTCGCGGGGATTTCGGGCGCTTTACCACCCCCGGCCCCCTACTTTGCCGGACGCAGGATGGCAAACGTCGCCCGGCCGAGCGCCACTGTCTCGCCGGCAGCCTCGACCTCGATATCGATGACCGCGACCCGGCCGCCCCGCCGCCGCAGCGTGCCTGTCGCCGTCAGGTCGCCTCGTGCGGGCGCGAGGTAGTTGATCGTGAGGTCCACTGTCGTCCGCCCTTCGTCCTCGCTGAGTACGGTGATCAGCGCGCAGCTGGCCGCCATGTCGATCGCGCTCGCCACGATGCCGCCGTGCAGCGTGCCGTCGCCCATCCCGCCCGAGCGCCCAAACTCCCGCCGCGCGGCGATCCTGACGACCGCTCGTCCAGCTACCGCCTCGGTCAGCTCCGCGCCCACAAGGTCCCAGAACGGCGCCGGCTGCAGCCGCCGCAGCACGCCTTCCGCGACGGTTTCGTTGGCCGCGGGCTCGCGTGGTCGAACCCTCGTCACCTGTACCCCGTCGCAACGGCCATCTGAGGCAAGGGCCACTTTGGGCCAGATTCGGCGCGCTGGCGTTTCAATCGGTCCGATCCAGCGACGCTGAGCGTACGCCCAGGGTGGCGACAGCGAGGGACCCAAGCAGCCCGAGAATCAGGGCGACCCCGACTACTACCCCAATTGGCGTCCATGGCATTGTAGCCGGTGAACCGGACTGCGACACCAGCAACCAGCAGGACGTAATTCCGGCGCCGAGACCAACGGCGACGACAACGAAGAAGGGAATGCCGAAGAGCAGACCCTCGAGAACCTGGAGCCGGTGCTCCGTGACGCCAATTCTGATAAGGTGCCGTCGTTGTTTGCGGCTGGCGGTGAGCTGGTCCAAGATCGGCAACACTGTTCCTACCGCTAGAATAGCGGCGGCCAAAGCCAGGCCGGCCACAGCCCAGCTCCAGGCTGGAGGATAGTAGCCTCGAAATCTAGATGCTCCGATCACATTGGAGCCGGGCAGGCTCACGGTGGTAATGGCGCCGACTCGTTCCTCAAGAGCTGCAGCCGTCTCGGTGGCGTCAATGACCAGGAGAGCATCGCGGGACGGGCCGGTCGGAGCAGATCCGGCCCACGGTTGGTCCAGCCTAAGGTTAGGCGCCAACGCGAGGTCGAGTTGCGGCGGCAGCCCGAGCGCGCGCGCCATTCTACTCCCCCCCGTGGCATCGAATTGATCGGGATTGTTCGGGTCGCATCGGGCGCCAGCGACGTGTGGTGAGATTTGTTGACAGCTTGCGCCGACTATCCATCGATTCGCGTCTTCACGCAGGACCGCGACGAGCGCCGGGCGGAGTTGACCGGTTAGCTCTGCGACCTCGGCCTCCGTCGTGACGCCCAGATCGATCGTCAGGAAGGCAACGGCCGGTGAGCGCGTCGGCCTGATCTCGGCGTCCGTCAGTCTTTGATAGCCCAGGACCGTCAAGGTCAACGCCACCAAAGTGGCCGCTGCGATGTGCGGCCGGGCGTTTCTGATCGGGTCCCATCCGAGCCGGCGGCCGGCAAGGAGGGTGGGCACAGTGCGGAACCGGGCAACGATGTAGCCGACGCGACGAACGACTAACGGCGCAACAATTGGGACGCCGAAGAGCAACAACACCATCGCTGCAATCAGCAGTGCATCTGACTTCGATTCGGAAAGCCACGGGCGCGCGAGCAGAATCAGCACCGCAATGCCGACTGGATACAGACGGTAAGCTTCCAGTCTCGCCCTCGAGCGTCCGGGACGCGGCCGAAACTCAGAGCGGTTGCTGATCGCCGATGGCGCGGCGGCGGCCAGGGCGCACGCCACCATTGCCACGCCGGCAAATTCGGCAGCGACCAACCACCAATGAAGTGTGAAATCTCCGGCGATTGGGTCCATCCAAATGAACGGGAGTTGTCCGAGCCTGGGGGCAAAGAACGACCAGATTGCCAGGGCTCCGAATAGGCCGGGAAGTACGAGTACGAGTGTCTCGATAACGGCCAGACCCACGATGCTCCGCCGGGGCGCCCCCAACCAGAGCAAAACCGCGAATCGATGCTCCCTAACGCTCGAGGAAGCACTTATACCGAGATAGAGGAGCACTATCCCTGGAACGAACGCGAACAGCACAACACCTATAACGACCTGTCTCGACGCAGGCAGGTTGCTAAGGTTGAGCGCCAAACCGCGTTGTCCCGGCTGGGATGGACCGAAGCCCTCAATGTGAAAGATTCGCTCTGTGGCACGGTCTCGCGGGAGCCCGACGTAGGCCAGGAGTTCATCGGATGCCACCAGGCCAGCATCGCCGATGACTTCCCACGAGGGATAGCGGCGGGCGAACTCTTCGTCGCTTTCCATGATCCTGGCGAGCGCTGGCGAGACAAACGCTTCGCCCGCGCGGGGAAAGCGCGGGAGTCCGGGCGGAGGAGCAGGCCCGCCGATTTCTGGGGCAGCGAGCCAGATAGTCAGGTATTGATCGCCGTGCACAACATCAGCGCGCGGGAGTAGGAGCAAATCGGCTTCGGTTGGCTCGCCGGCCAACACAGGGAGGCGAGCTTCGAGTCTCTCCGCTTGCCGTTGGTTGGCCTGAACGAGCCCTGTCCCGAAAACCACAAGGAGAAGGGCGGCCAGCGCCGTCACCGGTACAGCGATTTGCCGCCACCGATGGTCGGGCGAACGGGTCGTGGCCAAGCGGACTGCGATTCGGAGGATCACAGGTTCGCCCCCGCGAGCCGCAAAACTTCCATTCTGCCGTTCCTCAGATGAAAGCTTCGATTCGCGCGGGAGGCAACGGCCGGATTGTGAGTGCCCACGATGACGGCCGCCCCCAGGTTCGCGGCAAGTGCGAAAATCAGGTCGCAGGCTCGACCGGCATTGTCCTCGTCAAGCGCTCCGGTTGGTTCGTCAGCGAGGACCAACGAGGGCTTCGCCACCATCGCACGAGCGATAGCGACGCGTTGAACCTCTCCGCCAGACAACACATCGGGGCTGTCGCTGCACCTTTCAGCCAGGCCCACGGCGTCGAGTTGATGGAGTGCTCGCCTTTCGGCATCGCCCCAGGCGACGCCGCGCAGTCGCAGCGGAAGGGCAACGTTTTCGACGACGCTGAGTTCGGGTAAGAGTTCGCCGAACTGGAAAACGTAACCCACGTTCGCCAGCCTGATGGCAGCGCGCTCCGAGGCGCGCTGGAATGTCACCTCATGGTCGTTTAGCCAGATCCGGCCGGAGGTGGGTTTGACGATTCCGCACACGCAATTGATGAGAGACGTTTTGCCGGCCCCGGAAGGTCCCATGATGGCGATGGTGTCCCCGGGCTGGAGTTCGAACGAGATATTATCAAGGAGGCGGCGCCCCGGAACGTCAAGAGTGAGGTTTTCGACTCTCAGCACGATCATTTGCACCGCCTCCTCGTTTGGGGACTGCCGCGTCGGAGCTTTGATCAGAGTCCAGCGCGGCGATCCAAGGGTTGCTACTCGAAGTTGTAGCCGCTGCACGGATCCGGCGCGAACTGGTGGTCCTCGCAGGTTCGGTGTTTGTAAAGGTAAAACAAAGACGAGGCGGTGCCTTCGGCGCTTGAGCACCCGTCGGGGTCGTCGACGCGGCGCTCTGTGCCCAGATCGCCGGTGGTGTAGTAGTTTGCGTAGCCGCCATCGCCGTCGCACTCTCCGTCATGGATGCGGACAGCTGTGTTGTCCCCGTAGAGATCCCAGGAATAGTTGTCGCCGGGGTCCGAGCCGTCGTACCAGACAGTGCCTGCAAGGGCAATGGCGGGCGATATAGCCGTGATGAGGGCGAAGATTGCTGAGGCGATTCGGAGCCTCATTTGCTGCCTCCTTACTATTGATCGGAAAGCGCTTCCCGCCGCGTATCCTGATTCCTGTGTGCAAGCGCCATCTACGGGACTTCGCTCGCGAATCTGCCGTCGTTTTCGAGCAGCCAGAAAGACGGCGAGGCACAGCAGGACGAGTGGAGAACTAGCCAGATGCCCGCCAGGGCATCGTCGTGTCGAGATAGTCCCAGCGGGACGAGGATGAAGTCTTTGACCTCGTTCCAGCGCCGTTGTGTTTGCGATCGAGAGTAGCTGAGCAACTTGGAAGCCCTCTCGCAGTCTCCACAAGAAACACGAGCGGCGATTACGAGGTGGTGGTCATCCTGCAGACCTTTCACGCAGTGACTACGCAACTGCCCCACCGCTCCGCCGAAACCCTCGATGGACTCCAACATCCGCTTGCTCTCCTACTCCCACCGGTATGGCACAGCCCCACCCTAACCGTCCTGTCAACCCGCAGGCTTACGCAGGTGCTGCACCGGCGAATCCAGGAACTCCTGGAAGAATCTCGCGCGTCCGAGCGTATCCGGCTTGACGTGCCGGGAAAGGGGCGTAGAAACCTATCTTTCAGGCGTGCCCTTCGTCATCGCCGGCGCCGAAGCGAGGGTGATCACGCCCGGTGCCGCGGCCGTAGAGAACATTGTACACCGACCACATCAACCCAACAGGAGGAACAACATGCGATATATGGTCCGCTTCGAGGCCTCAATCGAGCAGGGTGCGAAGGTGGACGGCTCACCGGGCGGCGCGGGCGCCGCCATCGGCAAGATCCTCGAGCTGTTCAAGCCCGAGAGCTTCTACGTCTCGGTCTTCAAGCGCGAGCTGACGATGATCGTCAACTCCGATGACCTTGCGGCGCTATCAGAAGCTGCGCACGTGGTCCAGCTGGTCGCCGGCGCCAACCTCGAAGTGACGCCTGTCATGACCGCGGACGAAGCCATGGCCATCCTCCCGCCGGCGATCACTCGCGCCGTCGCTGCTGCGCGGGAGCTCGGGTTCTAGCCCGCCCCCTTGACCGCCTGGGCACCTCCGGTTCCAATGCCATCGCGCTCGCGCCGGAGGTGATCCATGGCCCGCTGGCAGCAGTTCGAACGTGAGGCGCCGGGCTTGGCCGCGTCCGGCCGCTGGCTCCTAAGCCAAAACAGCGGCGTCGCCTTCCTCGCCACCGTCCGCAAGGACGGTTCGCCGCAGCTGCACCCGGTGATGCCGCACATTGCCGCCGGCGGGCTCTACGTCTTCATCGTGGACATGTCGTCCAAGTGCGGCGACCTCCTGCGAGATGGCCGGTACGCGCTCCATGCCATCCCTGCCGGCCCAACGAACAGTGAGTTCCTGGTCAGCGGGCACGCCGTGAAGGTCGACGACCCGGACGTGCGCCAGCACGTCATCACCGAAACCGGCCGTTCAGTCCAGGAGTGGGAAACGCTCTTCGAATTCGATATCGAACGCTGCCTGGGAACCGAGTGGGCCAACTGGGGCAAAGAGGGGACGTGGCCCACTTTCACCCGCTGGAACCAGCGCACCGGACTCGAAGCGGCGCCCGCCGCTACCTAACGCACCGTGATTCCCGGAGTGCCGGCGGTCACGCGGCCAATGCGCCAGAGAGGTTCGCCGTCTGCCGCGAACGCCGCTTCCATGGCCTTCGCCCGCCGTGCCGGGCAGCCCAGCAGCAGCCCACCCGAAGTCTGCGGGTCGTAGAGCAGCGCCGCGACGTCCGGGTCGATGCCCGGCGCCATCGCCACGTGAGGGCCGGCCCACTCCCGGTTGCGGCCTTCGCCGCCCGTGTGCACCCCGCTGGCCGAGCATTCACGGGCGCCCGGCAACATGGGCACCCCACCCGCGTCAATCGTCGCCGCCACCCCCGAGCGGCTGACCATCTCCCAGAGGTGGCCCAGGAGGCCAAAACCCGAGACATCCGTCGCTGCCCGCAGCCGTGCGCGCTGCGCCAGGTGCGAGGCGTGCCGGTTCAGCCGTAGCATCGAACCGATCGCCGCCGCCACCCAACCCTCGCCGTCGCCCTGGTTCTTCGCCGCCGAAAGAATGGTGCCCGTGCCCAACGGCTTCGTGAGGTAGAGGACATCGCCCGGCCGTAACCCTGCCTTGCTCAGGATTCGTCCCGGGTGCACCACGCCGGTCACGCTCAACCCGTACTTGGGCTCCACGTCCCAGATCGTGTGGCCGCCCGCGATGACGCCGCCGGCCGCCGCCACTTTCTCCGCGCCGCCGCGCAGGATCGCGGTCTGCTGTGCCGGCAGCAAGCTCTCCGGGAAGGCGGCGATGTTGAGCGCGAACAGCACCTCGCCACCCATCGCGAACACGTCCGACATCGCGTTCGCCGCCGCGATCGCACCGTACGTATAAGCGTCGTCCACCACCGGCGCGAAGAAATCAAGCGTCGCCACCACCGCCGTCGTCGCGTTGATGCGATACACGGCAGCGTCATCCGCGACGCCAAGCCCAACCAACAAGTTGGGGTGGCGCGCAGCCTCGAACAGGCCAGCGAGCGGCGACAGCACCTGCGCCAGGGCCCCGGGCCCCGCCTTGGATGCTCAGCCGCCGCAGCTGGTCAGTTCCGTCAGCCGGAAGATCTCCTCGCGTGTCATGAGGGCATCGTACGGGCATGGAGGCCATTCGGGTACGGACGCCGGCCAGGTCGATTTCTTTTGCCGCACTGGTCGTCGTCGCGTACGAAGCCTTCGCGGAAAGCCCTCTCGCGCGGGCAGGGGCCACGCGCGCTGTGGCGCCCCGCGCCGCCCCTTCGTAGACTCCGAGCCACCCCATCTTCCAGCGAGGAGTCCCGATGGACCCGCAGATCGCCGCCCTGCTCCCAACGATTGAGGCCGACACAGCCGCGCGCCTCGCGAGCCTCGAACGCGACGTGAATGAAGTCCGCCGCGCGCGGCTCGCGGCGGCGGCGGCCACGCAGGGCCAGGGCGCCACGATCGCACGGCAGGAGGACATCGCCATCCCTGGCCCTGGCGGGGACATCCCCGTCCGCGTCTTCGTACCCGACCGCCCAACCGGCGCCTACCTGCACATCCATGGCGGCGGCTGGGTACTCGGCTCCGAAACCACCCAGGACCCGATGCTCCGCGGGATCGCCGCCGCCGCCGGCGTTGCCGTCGTTTCCGTCGGGTACCGGCTCGCGCCGGAACACCCGTACCCCGCCGGCCTCGATGACTGCGTGGCGGCCTCGCGCTGGTTGGAAAACGCCGCCGCGGATCTCGGCGTGACCGACCCGGCTGCCCTCGCCATCGGCGGCGAATCCGCCGGGGCGAACCTCGCCGTCGCGACGCTCCTGCGCCGCCGCGACGAAATGGAAGAGCCGTTCCGCGCCGCCGTCCTCACCTACGGCGTCTTCTCGGCCATCTACGACCTGCCTTCGATGAAGGCGATGTGGGACCGCAACCTCGTGCTCAGCGGGCCGATTATGGAGTTCTTCTCGCGCTCCTATGCCGCCGGGCGCGACCTTCGCCACCCATATATTTCGCCCCTCTACGCCGACCTCCGCGGCATGCCGCCGGCCATCTTCAGTGTTGGTACCCTCGACCACCTCTATTCCGACACGATGCTGATGGCCGAGGCCTGGCGCAAAGCCGGCAACCAGTGCGACGTGCACCAGTATCAGGACGGCCCGCACGGCTTCAATATGTTCCCCGTCGATATCGCCCGGCACTCGAATGAACGCATCGCGGCCTTCTTGCGCGCGAAAATCGGTGCGGACGAGCTCGCCACAGCGGACAGCCTGAGCTAACGGGGCGCGTCTGCCTCGAGATCCAGTCCCACTCGAACTTCGCCCACGCTCTCTCCGATCGGCTCAACGTAATGCCAGGGCAACGATGCGACAGCCATGTCCGGATAATACACGAGCCGGCCTGCCCGGGGACGGAGATCCGCCGTCCGCTCGCTCATGCCTGCCCCTCAGGGCGCTATCTCGCGCCCGGCGCTTCCTTGTAATGAACCGCGCCCCCGGTACACTGATTTGCGATGCGTGTTGCCCAGGTCTCCGCCCACACGAGCCCCCTCGCGCCCCTCGGCGGCCGCGAAACCGGCGGGATGAACATCTACGTCCTCGATCTCTCCCGCGAGCTCGCCGCCCTCGGCTACGAAGTCGACATCTTCACCCGCCGCGATGGCGACCTCCCCGAAGTCGAGCCCATCGCCCCCAACCTGCGGCTCGTGCGCGTCGATGCCGGGCCGCCCGCCCCCATCGAAAAAGAAGAGATCGCCGGCTATCTCGGCGACTTTGCGCGTGGCATGGAGCGCTTCGCCGCCCGCCAGCCCGAGCCCTACCGCATCGTCCACAGCCACTACTGGCAGAGTGGCCGCGCCGGCGCCGTCCTTGCGCGCCGGCAGCGCGCACCCCACGTCGTCATGTTCCACACCCTCGGCGAAGTCAAAAACCGCGCGCGGGTCTCCGAACGCGAGCCGCGCCAGCGCATCCGCATCGAACGTGGCATCGTCCGCCGTGCCGACGCGATCGTCACCGCCAGCGCGCACGAACGCCAGCTCCTCGAACGCTACTACCACGCCAGTCCGTCGAAGATGCAAACCATCCCCTGTGGCGTGGACCTCGAGCTGTTCCGTCCCCGCGACCGCGCCGACTCGCGCGCACGCCTGGGCCTCCCCGCCGAGGGTCCGGTGCTGCTCTGGGTCGGGCGCCTGGAAAAGCTCAAGGGCGTCGATATCCTCATCTCGGCCGTCGCGGCCCTCGACGACCGCAGCGTCACGCTGCTCATCGTCGGCGGCGACGACCGCGCCACGCCGCTGAGGGCCGAGCTCGAACGGCAAGCGCGTGAGGCCGGCATCGCCGCAAATGTTCGCTTCGAAGGCGCCGTCGCGCACGATAGCCTCCCGGCCTACTACAGCGCCGCCGATGTCTGCGTCGTCCCCAGCTACTACGAGAGCTTCGGGCTCGTTGCCGTCGAGGCGATGGCCTGCGGCACTCCCGTCGTGGCCTCGCGCGTGGGCGGCCTCGTCTCAACCGTCACCGATGGCGTCACCGGATACCTTATCCCCTGGCGCTGTCCCGAGCCCTTCGCCGAAAAGCTGGAGGTCCTGCTCCACAACCCCGAGTTGCGCGCCAACTTCGGCCGCGCCGCCCGCCGCTCCGTGGAGCGGTTCCGCTGGCGCACTATCGCGCTCGAAATGGCGGCCCTCTACGACCGCGCCATCGCCGGGAAGCGGCCGCATCGCAACGAGGGCGCCGGCTTCGGCAAGGAAGCGTACGAAGCGGCAGTGCTGGCCGCCGGCCACTAACATCGCCCCCGGCAACAGGTGAGAACTTGGACAACGACCAGATCGAAGCCGCCCTCTCCCTCATCGCCGCGACGCCCGGCATCGTCACTGCGATCGTCGAGGCCCTGCCCCCCGAGTTCGCGGAATCGACGAACCTCACCGGCGAATGGGGCCCGCGCGATCTCGTCGCTCACCTGCTCGATGTCGAATATGTGGCCTTCGTCTCCCAAATCCGCCGCGTGGTCGAGGAGGACCGCCCATATATCACGTCGATCGACCCATCGCGTCGCATCGCGGAGAGCGGTTATGGCGCTCGCTCGGTCGCCGCGCTCCTGCTGGAACTCCGCGGCTGCCGTGAGCGTGACGTGACATGGCTGCGCAGCCTCGACCGCGCCGCCCTCCACCGGCTGGGCGTGCATGACGAGGCGGGCGAAGTCAGCGCCTCCAACTTCCTCCACTATTGGGTCAGCCACGACATGACCCACATCTGCCAGCTCGCGGCCATGACCCGCAGCTCGTTCGAGCCCTATGTGGGCCCGATGAAGATGTTCTACGAAGAGGTCTGGCGACTCAGCCGCGCGCGCCGCCACCGGCCGCTCCGCAACCGATGTCTCGCCCTCGCGTCACCCCGGGCGGGTCACGCGCCATCTATCCTTCGAAGGCGATTTCGCCGTGAGGTGCGTGCAATGTTCTTTCGACGCCGCTGGTTCTTCCGGCCTGCCCTCATCCCGCGCCGGCCGTTTCTCCGCCGCAGGCTTTTCCGGCGGCGGTTCTAGCGTTCGATGACGACGGTCCCCACGAGCTTGTCGTAGAGCGTCTGGCGGCGCGCGGTGAACGGTGCGAACCAGATGCCGATCGGGAAGAGCGCGATGGTCAGCGACTTCGCGGCGTACCGGCCGAGCGCGTGGAGCAGCCCGAGCTGGTCGCCGTCCTCGTCGGTCACGGCCATCCCGAAGAGCCGCTTTGCCGGCGTCGCGCGCCAGTTCGAGCTTTCGAAGCCCGCGAAGTAGAGCGCTCCGATCGCCAGCGTTGGCACCGCGAAGCTCCTGGCCACGGTGAGCACCGGCTCAGCGCCGATACCTCGCCCTTGCAGAGACAGCACCGCTGCGAACAACGCCAGGTTAAACGCCACGAGCAGCAGGGTGTCCAGCACGTTCGCGATCAGCCGCGGCACCAGTCCCGCCGGCTCGAGGTCGGGCGCTGCCAACGCGGTGGTCGAGTGGGCCGCGGTCACCACGGCGGCCTCACGGGCGTGCCCACGCTCCGCCGGTATGAACGCCCCGCAGCTCATGCAGAACTGCCCGCCAGCGCGGACGGATGCGGCGCAATAGGGACAGGTCATGCACCCTCCCATGTCAGTAATCGGCCCTGTGCGGCCGTCCCGAAAGTGCGCCCGGAGCGGGAAGGCGGGAGACGCTCCGCGCTGGATCTCCGTGGCCCAGGAGTCGGCCGGCGGCGCCGGCGAGATGGAGCGCGGCACCGGCCGCGTGACCGACGCCATCGTCCAGGTCTCAGCCACGAGCGAAGAAACGTCGGCCTCGGCCGAAGAGGTCTCCGCCTCCACGCACGAGCTCTCGACGCAATCCGGCGACCTGGCCGCCACCGCGCGGAAGATGAAGGAGCTCGCCGAGGCCCTCGGCCAGTCCACCGCGCGCTTCAAGCTCGCCTGACGGTCCACCACCCGCGAGAGGGCACCAATCGCAAAGGGCCGGCGACGTCGCCGGCCCTTTGCCATGTCCCTGCGCGTGCCGCGTCACCGGCGGTACGCGTCGTCCAGGTCTATCTCCATCGGCTCGAGGAAGCGCACGACCATGTTGTAGTAGGCGATGCTGAGCGTCAGTTCGACCAGCTCCTCGTCGTTGAGGAAAGCGTGCACCCCGGCCCACGCCTCCCCCGTCACACGCACGTCCCGCGTCACCTGCTCCGCATAGCCGATGACCGCTTTCTCCTGCTCCGAAAATGCCGCGTGCCGCCGCCAGACGGGCAGCGCGAGGATCTGCTCCTCGCTTACTCCGGCCTTCCGCGCGAGTGCCGCATGGCTCACCCACTCGATCGCGCTCTCGCACAGCCGGCCGACCGTCATGATTGCGAGCTCCCGCAGCTTCGGGTCGAGCGTCGTCTTGAAACGGATGTCGCCGCCCATGCGGACGAAGTCGCGCAGGAGCACCGGGCTGTGCGCGAGCGCCCGGAACAGGTTCGCCACCTCGCCGCCGCGCTCCGCGGCGAGGTTGTCGAAGATGACGCGGTCGCCTTCCGGCAGGCCATCGCGCGAGCGGTACGGGACGCGCGCCATCTCGTTGCTCCTCCCCTACCGGGCGCGGCTGCCGCCGTCCACTGTATAGATGCCACCCGTGATGAAGCTCGCGTCGTCGCTGCACAAGAACGCCGCCAGCGCGGCCACCTCCGATGGCTCGCCATAGCGCCCAAGCGGCATGTTCGCCGCGATCGTCGTGTGCACCGAGCCGGGATCGTCCGGGTTGAGGCCACGTTCCAGGGCCCGCATCATCCGCGTCTCGATCGGCGCCGGGCAGACGGCGTTCACACGGATCTTGTCATGCCCGAACTCCAACGCCGCCGATTTCGTCATGCCCACAACCGCGTGCTTGCTCGCCCCGTACGCGATGATTGTCGGCGTCCCACTGAGGCCTGCCGTCGAGGCGGTGTTCACGATCGCGCCGCCGCCCTGCTCGCGCATCACCGGGATCACGTACTTCATCCCGAGCCACACGCCTTTCAGGTTCACAGCGATGACCCTGTCGAAGATCTCCTCCGGGTACTCCGTGCTCGGGCCCACCCAGCCTTCGATGCCCGCGTTGTTGAAGAAGCCATCAATGCGCCCGTAAGCCCCCTTCGCCGCCCGGACGTAGTTCTCGACATCCGCTGCCCGCGAAACGTCTGCCGCGACCGCGATCCCTTCGCTGCCCGCGGCCTTCACCACGGCCAGCGCGTCATCGAGCGCCGTGCCCTGCAGGTCGATGGCAACGATGCGGGCGCCTTCGGAAGCAAACCGCTCCGCCGCCGCGCGCCCGATGCCGCCTGCCGCCCCCGTGATGACAACCACTTTTCCCTCGAAGCGCCGGTCCACAAGTCACTCCTTCCGGGCACAGTGCGAAGGCCCGGCCTCGCAACTTCTACGCCCGTCCCGGGCCCCGCGCCACCGATCTATCCGCGCGCCGTCGTCGACGAGATGATGACGCCGCCGTCCACCGGCAGGCACACGCCCGTGATATAGCGCGCCTCATCCGAAACCAGGAACAGGGCGGCATAGCCGACGTCCCAGCCCGTCCCTTCGAGTTGCAGCAGCGAAGCCTTGCGCCGGCGTTCGCGCAGCTCATCCGGCATCCCGCCGGCAGCGACCATCGGCGTGTATACCGGCCCGGGCGCGATGCAGTTCACGCGGATTCCATCGCGCGCATGGTCCACGGCCATCGCCCGCGTCAGCGAGATGACTGCCCCCTTCGACGCCGAGTATGGCGTCAGTCCGCGCGGCCGGAACGCGGCGATCGAGGAGATGTTGACGATCGCGCCGCCGCCGCTCGCAATCATCGCGGGTACGGCATGCTTGCTCGCGAGCATCATCCCCTTCACGTTGACGCGCATCACCCGGTCCCACTCATCCTCGTCCACATCCACCACGGTCCCACGCCCGCCAATCCCGACGTTGTTGTCGAGGATGTCGAGCTTGCCCCAGCGGCCCACCGCTGCTTCGACCATGGCCCTGCAGTCGTCGCTGCGCGTGACATCAGCCTCGAACACGTCTGCCTCGCCGCCCTCGCCGTCAATCATCGCCAGCGTCTCTTCGGCCGCCGCGCGCTTGCGGTCGGCCAGCAGCACGCGGGCGCCTTCGCGCGCGAACAGCACCGCCGCGGCACGCCCATTGCCGATACCCTCGCCCACGGACCCCGCCCCCGTGACGATCGCCACCTTGCCTTCGAGCCTGCCTGCCATGGATCCCTCCGTCGCTACGCGGGCGCCTTGACCGCCGCGATCGCCGCCTGCACGTCCTCGTCCTCGATGAACGCGGCGCCGCGCGCCTCCCGGATCTGCTGTGCCCGCTTGATGATCTCGGCCTGTGGGACGCCCGGCGGCGGCGCCGTGATCCACGCCAGCAGTTCCAGCGTTACGCCGTTCGGGTCCTTGAAGTAAATCGAACGCTCGTAGCCGCGGTCTATCGGCCCCTCGACCGCGACGCCCGCCGCCGTCAGCCGCCGGTGCGCTTCGGCGATGCCCGCCGCATCCGTGTCGATGGCGAGGTGGTCCATATGCCCGGAGCCGCCGCGCGCCTGCTCGTAGCTGGCCGGGTCCACGCCCTCTACCGGCACGAAATAGGCAATGAAGTTGTCGTTACCGACGTGGAAGAACAGGTGCTCCTCGGCCGCGAAGTCCAGGTTCGGCTGGCGCAGCACCAGTTCCATCCCGAGCACTTCGGTGTAGAACGCAATGGTTTCTTTGGCGTGCGCGCCGGAGATGGCGGGGTGCGAAATGCGGATCGTGAGCGACATGCGTGCTCTCCCGGGGGCGATACCCCGCGTGGCACGCATGGTACCGGCATCGGCCGCCCGCCGCGAGGCTAGATGGCTGGCGCTCGCTCCGCCGCAAATCGGCCGATGACGAAGTTATTCGAACAACTGGCTCGCGCGGAATGAGAACGCCCCGACTTCCGGGATCGCGACCTCGTCGTCCTTCGCGAATCGGCGCTCGCCGACCGTGTCCACCACCGTCACGGTCGCGCGCTCGGGATCGATGAGCAGCCCAACCCTGACTCCCTGTGAAAGTAGGAAGCGCAAGCGCGCGAGCAAGGCATCCCGCCCCTGGCCCTTCGATTTCACTTCCGCCACCAGGTCCGGGGGCTCCGCGGGGTAGAGTTCGCCACTGCCCGGGATGCGCCTTTCAGCGGAAAATGACAGGTCCGGCACACGATGGTTGCCCAGTGGCGTGTGGTACGACTTGCCCAGTTCGGCCAGCACCTCGCCTTTCGAGGTTGCGGGGTGCTCGTGGAGCAGGAACATCAGTTTCGTGGTTGCGCGGCTGTGAGGAAGGCTGGGCACAGGCTTTTGCTCCGGGATGCCGTCAATGAGCTCCAGCGCTGGCTGTTCCTCGGGCCACGAAAGGAATTCCTCGAGTGTCACGAGCCGGGTCGCGGTCGTCATAGGCACATCCTACCACCCGGCCAGACCGCACCCGCCTGCGCTATCATCCCTGCATGGGCGCTAGCATCGCCGACCCCGCGCGCTTCGCGCGCGCCATCGCCGCCATCGATACCGCGAACGCGGCCGACCCCACGACGCTCACGGCCGGCGGCAAAGCGCGCCCGAAAGAGCTCGTCCACGCGGAAATGATGACCGCGTGGGTCCAACGGCTGCGCCCCGATGCCCCCGAACCGCTGCTCCTCGCGGCTCGCGCGCATCACATCCGCCGCTGGGAAGTCCCGCGGGGCTCGTACCCCAACGATCGCCGCGGCTACCTCCGCTGGCGCACCGGCCTGCATGCGTTCCATGCCGGCCGCACGGCCGAAATCCTGCGCGCCGAAGGCTACGGCGACGACACCATCGCCCGCGTCGGCCAGCTCATCCGCAAGGACAACCTCGGCCGCGATGATGACGCCCAGGCCATGGAAGATGCGCTCTGCCTCGTGTTCCTCGAAACGCAGCTCATCGAGCTCGCCGGCCGCGTCGATCGCGCCAGGATGGTCACCGTGCTCCAAAAGACCTGGAAGAAGATGAGCCCCGCCGGCCGCGACCTCGCCCTCGCGCTCACGCTCCCGGAAGCCGGCCGGGACCTCGTCCGCGAAGCGCTCGACGCCGCGAAATCATGAACTCGGCGCGAGTGGCCATGCCCCGTCTGGATCGTGAGTGGCCAATCGCGAATCGCGAATCGGTTATGCTGCCTGCATGGAAGTAGCGAACGAGATCATGGTCCGGGGCATTGTTGTCGGGGTGTTCCAGGAGAACTGTTGGGTCGTCGGCAACCGCCGCACCGGTGAAGCCATCTGCATCGACCCCGGCGACCAGCCCGAGGAGATCCTCGCGCTTGCGCGGGATATGGGCGTCACGATCAAGCTCATCGCCAACTCCCATGCCCACATCGACCATGTCCTCGGCGTGAAGGGCGTCCACGCCGCCACCGGCGCCGACTTTCTCCTCCACCACCAGGACCTCGACCTCCTCCGGGACGGCTTCCGCATGTCCGCCGCGCGCTTCGGGCTGGACCCCGGCCAGCAACCGCCCGACCCGGCGGCGTTCGTCGAAGACGGCGACACAGTCGAGGTCGCGGGTCTGCAGCTGAAGGCGATTACCACGCCCGGCCACACGCCCGGCAGCGTCAGCTACTACACCGAAGGGATGCTGTTCAGCGGCGATACCCTCTTCCGCGGCTCTATCGGCCGGACCGATATGCCCGGCGGCAGCTTCGAACAGGAGATGCAGAGCATCTGCGACCGCCTCCTGAAACTCCCCGAAGACACCGTCGTCATGCCAGGCCACATGGACGAAACCACGATCAAGTTCGAAACGAAGCACAACCCGTTCGTGCTCGAATACAAGATCCGCCGCGGCGAACTCTAGCCAACACCCGGCCCGGCGCAGTCCCCGGTGGCCGCGCCCGAGGCAGGCGCCCTTCGCAGCGGCTGAACTGCCTGCGTTCCGCGTACCCCTGTCCCTACGCCTTCCAGGTTTGCCCGCTCGCCACCGTCGCCAATTTGAGATCACAAATTGTGATCTCAAAAACGTCGTACCGGCGTTCTCGCACCCCGCGGCGCCGCCCGCCTCCATCACCGGCCCGTCCCCAACTTCCGGTCATATCTCCGGCCAGGGTGCGAACCGCAACTGCCGGAACGCATGGCCGTTCGCGCCGCTGATCCTCGCGGCCACCAGCTACACAGCGGGACGACTCCAGGCCAACCTGGACCTGTGCCCTGCCCCGGCGACTCGCGAACCCTGCGCCTCACGGGGGAAAAAGGGCCGGGAGTGCAGGCTCCCGGCCCCCTGGGCTGCCGCCGGCCGGTAGGGGCGGGCGCCAGTGCTCGATCGGTCCCGTCGCGACGACCTCGAAGGCATCGCCGGGCACGTTCTTCGGTTGGTACTGGCCGGTGTCGTCCCATTGGCCGTCGGTCTCGCCGCTGATGAGCCAGCGTACCGTTCGAAGCCGCGGACACCGCAGCGGCGCCAGGCGCCGCCACCGCCGCAACCGCAAACGGGCCTGGTACCAACGAGCGCAAGGATAGGATGGCGCTCCCGAAAACGTCTCGTCAGCAGCTTCGACAGCGGCGAGAGGAGCCGCAAGCATGATGCGGTAACCCACGTGTAAACAAATGGCGCGAAGCGGCCACCCCCGTTGCGCCGGTCACGGAGCGGTCCCGGCCGCGCAATCAGAAGACGATGCTGTCCGCGTCCAACCCGAGGATGATACGGCCCGCCATGTCCATGATCTGCGGCGCGACGGTGATGTGCTGGGGCACGACGCGCACGTCGCGCAGGCAGCGCTCGAGCGGCGACGCGAGGTAGTTCGCGGAGACGCCCGCGGCGCTCGCGACAAGCTCGACCGCGCGTACGCAGGCGCTCGTGGCATGCGAAGACGCCAGCCGCACGAGCATGTGCTGCTCGCGCGAGATAGGCTCGCCCGCGAGCGCGGACTGCCAGCAACTGCTCACAGCCTCCATGACGAAGGCGCGCGCCGAGCGTAGCGTGGCCTCGGCCTCGGCCACGCGCGCCTGGGCGAGCGGGCGTTCGCGTAGCAGCGCCCCCGAGAGGCGCGGCGTCTTTTCATTCGCGAGCGCGATGAAGGCATCGATCGCGGCGCGGGCGATGCCGGTGGAGACGGCCACCTTGTTGTACGTAAGCCGAGTCATCAGCGGCAGGCGCCAGATGGGGCCGGTCTCGTGCGAAGGCTCGCCGTAGATATCGGTGGTGCGGTAGTCAGGCACGAATACGTCCGCGACCGCGACATCGTGGCTGCCCGACCCGCGCATGCCCCCGACCTGCCACGTATCGAGAATGGTGAATTCGCTCCGCGGGACCAGGAACTGGGCCCACCGCGGCACGCCGTTGGAGTACGTGCGCATGCTGTCGCCGTCGTACAAGACGGCGCCGCCGAGGAACCAGCTGCTGTGGGTGCAGCCGGATGCAAACGGCCACTGGCCCGTCACGCGCCAGCCGCCCGCGCAACGGAACGCCCGTCCCACGGGGTTGAGCGCGCCGCAGAAGATCGCCCGCGAGTCCGCGAGGAGCGATTCCTTACACGCGTCCTCGGTAAGCCAGCCGCTGACGATCCCGGCGGACTCGGTGCCAATCATCAGTGTCCAGCCCGCCGCGCCGTCGCCCTCGGCGATCGCTTCAATGACCTCGATCGTGGTCAGTGGGTCCGCCTCGTAGCCGCCCGCCGTGGCGGCGTTCGCGATGCGAAACAGGCCCGCCTCCGCCATCGCATCGACAAGGCGCGTGGAGAGCTGCCGCCGGGCGTCGCCTTCGGGGGCGCATTCCCGTGCAAGCGGAGCCAGCGCCCGGGCAGCGGCGACGAGCTCGGCCGGTGTCCGCGCGGGGTTGGCCGTGCGTGCCAGGCTCCGCATACAGCCTCCAGTACGCGGAACTATACCGGCGGGCGCAGCCTTTGCGAAGCGACGCCCGTCCCGCCGCTCGCGTATCATGGGCACATGGCGCTACGGAAGCCCTCCGGCACACCCCTCCCGGCGGACCACCGCGTCACGGCTGCGGACTATTTCGCCATGCCCTACACGCCCGAACGCTACGAAGTGCTCGAGGGGGTGCTCCACCAGATGCCGTCACCGACATTCGAGCACCAGCGAATCGTTCTCCGGTTGGCGACGGCACTCGATGCCTTTGCCGGTCGTGCCGGCGGAGAGGCGGGCATAGCCCCGCTCGATGTCGAACTCGACGAACACAATGTCCTGCAGCCGGATGTCATCTACATCGCGCCCGACCAGCTCGCTAACGCGAGCGACCACGTCCATGGCGCACCCGCGCTCATCGTCGAAGTCGCCTCCCCCAGCACGCGCAAATACGACGCGAACGAGAAGCTCCCCGTTTACGCGCGGCTTGGCGTCGGCGAAGCGTGGATCGTCGACCCCAAGCGCCGCACCGTGGCCGTGTACCGCGCCGGTGACGGGCGTTTCGCCCCGCCGCTGACGGTCGCCTTCGGCGAGCCCATCCCCTCGGGCATCGTCGACGTTGGGGATGGCGGCCTTGGCGCGCTCGGCTGAGCGAACGCCCTGCCGATCCTGTGGCCAACCCGTGCGGGAGCCTCTGCCGCTCGCGTATCATGGGCACATGGCATTACGGAAGCCCTCCGGCACTCCAGTCCCGGCGAATCGCCGCTTCACCGCTGCGGACTACTTCGCCATGCCCTACACGCCCGAACGTTACGAAGTGATCGAGGGGGTGCTCCACCGGATGCCGTCACCGACATTCGAGCACCAGGACATCGCCCTGGAGTTGTGCATCGCGCTCAAACAATACAGCGCCCGGGCCGGTGGGAGAGTGGGCATAGCCCCGCTCGATGTCGAACTCGACGAACACAATGTCCTGCAGCCGGATGTCATCTACATCGCGCCCGACCAGCTCGCGATAGCGAGCGACCACGTCCATGGCGCACCGGCGCTCATCGTGGAAGTCACCTCCCCCAGCATGCGCAAATACGACGCGAACGAGAAGCTCCCCGCCTACGCGCGGCTTGGCGTCCGCGAAGCGTGGGTTGTCGACCCCAAGCGCCGCACCGTGGCCGTGTATTCCGCGACGGACGGGCGGTTCGGCCCGCCGCTGACGGTCGCCTTCGGCCAGCCCATCCCCTCGGGCATTGTCGAAGTTGGGGATGGCGGCCTCGGCGCGCTGGGGTGAATTACCGTTGCTGCCCGCGAGGTAGCCGCTGCCGCCGAAGCCGGTAGAATCGGCGGCATTGCCCGTGCCAGACAGACGGGCCAGAGGAGCACCACATGACACTCTCGGGGCGCGTTGCGCTCGTATCCGGCGGGGGCCGCGGCATCGGCCGCGCGATCTCCGAAGGCCTCGCCGCCGATGGCGCGGGCGTGGCCGTGAACTACCGTAAGGATGAGGACGCCGCCAATGAGACCGTGGCTGCCATCGCCGCGGCCGGGGGCAAGGCCCGCGCGTACCAGGCCTCCGTCGACTCCTTCGAAGAGGCCCAGGCGATGGTCCAGGCCGTCATCGCCGACTTCGGCCACATCGATATCCTCGTGAACAACGCCGGCATCGCCAGCCGCGGCAACAGCGTCTTCGATACCGACCCCGCTGAGATGGAGCGCGTCGTGCGCACGCACGCGTTCGCGCCCTTCTACCTGAGCAAACTCGTCCTCGCCAGTATGCGTGAACAGCCTCGCGGCGACATCATCATGATCTCCAGCGTCGCGACCACTGGATACGCCGGGAACGGCTCGCCCTACAACATGGGTAAGGCTGCGGAAGAGGCGCTTGCGAAGACGCTCTACAAAGAAGAGCGGCGCAACAACATCCACGTGAACATCGTCGCGCCCGGCCTGGTCGAGACCCAGATGGGCATCCGTCTCGCCGCGGCCACGCGGGGCACGAAGAGCCGCGAAAACTTGCGCGAGCTGGATGCGGCGATGCCTTTCGGCCACGTCTGCTCGCCCCAGGAAATCGCCGATGTCGTGCGCTTCCTTGTCTCGGATGCCGCCGGCTACATCACGGGCCAGCGCATCGAAGTCGACGGCGGGGGCCAGTTCACTGCCTTTTGATCGGGCCCGGGGTCGTCTCGCGCCGCCTGTCTCATGCCGGACACAGGGGCGGTGACAGTACGATGCCGGGGACTCGCCGTCCGGGTTCGCATCCGTGACCGCTCAGGCGGGTCGTCGAGCGCGGGCGATTGGTGATAGAGGTGCAGCCGTGGAGATCCCGGCAGGTGTGATGCGCGACATGCAGGAGGTCGGGCGCGACCTCTACCAGCTCTCGCTCGTCACCAGCCATGGCGGGAACCTTAGCATCCGCGCGGGCCACGACCTCTGGATCACGGGCACCGGCACCATGCTCGGGCGTCTGAAGGAGCGCCACATCAGCCGTGTCGGCGCCGATGGCCGTCACGAAGGCCCCCCGCCGTCGAGCGACACGCTGCTCCACCAGGCGGTATATGCGCTCACCGGCGCCCAGGCTCTCTGCCATGCCCACCCACGCCACGCCACCGCACTCTCGTTCGATGTGGACCTGTTCGTCCCCTGCGACCTGGAGGGGCAGTTGCACCTGAAAGAGGTACCGGTCGTCGCACCCGGGCCGCTCCAGGTCGAGCTGCTTGCCTCCGCGCTGCAGTCCCACCTGGTCGTGCTGCTGCGCGGCCATGGAGCCTACGCCCGCGGCCAATCGCTCTGGGAAGCCCTGCACTGGATTACGGCCCTGGAAGAAAGCGCGCACATCGCCTGGCTGCGTGACGTGCGGGACGCCGCCCGCGAGGGCTGAGGCGTGCGCTCCCGTGCGGCTACGGCGGCACACGGTAGACTCGCGCGCATGAGTCGCTTGCCCGTGACACGGCCGGTATCCGCGCGTGCCTGACAAGGACATCTTCGACTGGCTCACCAACGCCGAGTGGCTCGCCATCCTGCGCATCGGCGTGGGCCTCTGGTGGCTCGAAAGCGTGCGCCACAAGGACCTACCAAACTTCCTCCGCGGCGGCGCGATGAACTGGGTCGAATCGCTGACCAGGGACCACCCGATCCCGCCCTTCGCGAACACCATTCGGCGCGTGTCGCTCAGCTCGCAGCGCCGGCGCGTGGTGACTTCGTGGCTGGTGGTGTTGGGGGAATCCGCGGCGGGCGTGAGCCTCGTCCTGGGCTTCCTGACGCCGGCCGGGCTCGTGCTGGCCGTGTTCCTGAACGCGAACTACTTCCTCCTCGCGGGCCTGAAGGACCAGGGCGAGCAGGGCCAGAACCTGATGATGATCCTGAGCGAGGTAGTCCTGTTCGCGACCGGCGCCGGCATGACCTGGGGCATCGACGCCGCCCTGTTCGGGTAGCGGCGCATCCCCGGTAGTCGCACCACTCAGCCGCCGCCAATGGGCGCGTCAATCCGCCCCAATCCGATACCTCAGTACACTGCGTGGTGTTCGAACAGCAACTCCGCGACCAGTTCGGCGCGCCGCATCCGGAGCGCGCGGCGAGCGGCATCAGCTCAGCGTGCCTCGCAGGTCGCGGCGTGCTCTTCAGCGACGTCACCGTTAACCGGCGCGAGTTCGCGGACTAGCGCGCCCAGGTCG
Organism: Chloroflexota bacterium; assembly: GCA_016191435.1. GTDB lineage: Bacteria > Chloroflexota > Dehalococcoidia > Tepidiformales > Tepidiformaceae > Amarobacillus. The sequence goes on from JACPOQ010000083.1 coordinate 90,110, forward strand.
CCCGTCTGTGCGAGGGCGGCGACATCGCCCTGCCCCCACGCGCGGCAGCTTCCGTGCTCGTGGGCGAAGGCGGTCCCGGCGGACAACGCCAACGCCGCCGCGACGGCCAGCGAAAGAACCGCAAACTTGATCATGGCTCCATACTCCGCGGGCGTGCCGCCCGTCACTTGAAAATGGCCGGTGGACGTGCGAAAGGCTTAGCGCACAACGGATGGCGCTCATGGGGCCAGTGCCGGTTGCGTCTACGCCTGCGAGGCCGGCGGCGGCGAGGAAGCCTGGCGGCGTCCCAATGCCGTAGAAGCAGGTCACCGCTCCGGGCGGCGTGGTAACGCTGGCACTTCACATCGCATATGTGGCGCCGGCTTCGGTTAGCGGACCTTCGGCAGTACTTCCTTCGTGAACCGGACGAACGTGTCCTGGCTCATTGGCGCAAGCATCAGGTAGTTCATTGGGATCTCCGTTTCGAGTTCCTTGAGCCGGTCCACGACCTCCGCCGCCGTGCCCACGATTGCGACGTCATGGAGGTAGCGCTCCACCGGGTCCACGTTCGGGTCCCGCTCGTGGCCGGGGATCTGCTGTTGCGGGCGGCCCGACTTGTTCGGGTTGGCATAGGCGCCCACCGTCCAGGCTGAGCTATGCCGCGCGACTTGCTCGGCCTCGGCGTGGGTGTCCGCGAGCGCGACGTAACGCACGATCGGCAGGTCCCGGTTGCCGATCACGTGGCCGTTCGCGGTCATCACTTCCTCGTAGAGCTGCCGCTTGTAGTGAATCTCGCCGCTGGAGGAATGCGGGTCGAGCATGATCGTGTAACCCTCCGCCCGGCCTTGCGGATGGAATCGGGCGAGCTGGCAGCCAGGTACACCGGCGGGTGCGGGACCTGGAACGGCCTCGGGAGTACGAGCACGTCGTCGTAATCGAAGTACTTGCCGTGGTGGCTGAACCGCTCGTTCCGCCACGCCTTCTGGACGATGTCCGCCGTTTCGCGAAAGCGGTCGTAGACGTCCTCATTCGTGACGTTGAAAAGCCGGTACTCGGTTGGGTCGAAGCCCTTCCCGGAACCCCAGTTCAACCGCCCGCCCGAAAATACGTCGAGCATGCTGAGCTCTTCCGCAAGCCGGAGCGGGTGATAGTACGCGTTGAGCGTCACCGCGGTGCCGATGCGCAGCCGCTTCGTCCTGGCGGCGATGTAGGCGCCCATCAACGTCACCGAAGGACAGACGCTGTACGTTGTGAAGTGGTGCTCCGCGAGCCAGATGCAGTCGAACTCGCTGTCTTCCATCATGGCCACGCGGTCCATCGCGCGCTCGTAGACGGTCGCCACCGGGACGCGCCCCGTCCACGAGAAGAACTGCAGCAGCCCGACCTTCACAATCAACTCCTTGCCGAAGCTTGCGCGGACGCACCTGGCACGGTGCGCCATGCTGCCTGGTCCGGTTGACTACGCCAGGAGGACTCTGTTTGGTCGAGGTCGGGCTGTCAAGGATGGCGGGCACCTCAGCGGCGCGGGGCGGTGATCGGGGCACGCGGGGGACTGCCGGCGTCCGCCAATCCACCGGGACCGGAAACCGCATCCTTGCGGTAGACGCAGGGCGGGGGCGGCCGGCCGATTCGCTCGGCCCGCCGCCAGTTGGCGAAGCGCTACATGAGCTTGTCCATGTTGAACAGCTGGCGGTCGCCCGATTCCGTCGCCGCGACCGTTTTGCCGAACCAGGTCTGGAACTCGGGGTCGGCATACATCGACTGGTCCTGGGCGAAGAAGGCCGCGTACGCCGCCATGTCCGGGAAGTCCGATTCGGCGACGACCGTGAACATCGGGCCGGTGGCGTCGGTGTAGAGCCGCGCGCCGGTCATGCCAGCTTGCTTCGCCATCTTCGAGAACCACTCGCGAAAGAGCCCCGTGAGCTCGTCGCCGTGGCCGTATTTGGCGCGGAAGGTCAGACGTTCGGTGAGCATTGGTCGTCCTCCATGGGAATACTCACCAGTATGACGAACATGGCAAGCCGTTACGCCGCCGCGTATTGAAGGGCACGGACGCGCGGCGTATTTTCATCGCCGTTCCGCATTCCCAGCGCGGGCTGTTGGCGATCGGCTACGCAGCCTTCGATGCGCTCGAAACCGCCCGCCACTCGACGAAGGTCTGTACCGCTGGCGCTGGCCCGCAGGCGAACTAGTGGCCCTTCCAGATCGGCGGACGTTTCTCGACGAACGCGAGCGGCCCTTCGCGCGCGTCCTCGGAATCGAGCACGACGCGCCCGACCCAGCTGGCGAGGCGGTAGGAGTCATCGAGCTGCAGCTCACGCCAGTGGTGCGCGATAGCCTTCGTGCCTTCGACCGCAAGCGGCGCGTTGGCGGCGATCATTTGCGCGATTTCGACTGCTCGCGGCAGCAGCCGCTCGGGCTGGACCACTTCGTGGACAAGCCCAATCCGCAGCGCGTCGCCGGGCTCCAGCCGGTCGGCCGTGAGGAGGATGTACATCGCTTCGCCGAACGGGACGAGCCGTCCGAGATGGTGCACCGCATACCCAGGCATGATCCCGCGCTTGACCTCGAAGAGGCCGAAGTAAGCTTCGGTCGAGCAGATGCGGATGTCGCAATCGAGGGCACGCTCGAGCCCGCCGGCAAGGCAAAGGCCGTTGACGGCGGCGATGAATGGCTTGGGGTGACGCGCGAACCGCATGGAAGCGCCAGCTGTCGCGCCGAGGCTCGCGCCGTTGCCGCCACCGGCGTTACGCGCCGACATTTCCTTGAGGTCCGCCCCGGCGCTGAACGCACGGCCCGCACCCGTGACGATGCCGGCGCGCATGCCCGCGTCCGCCGAGAAGTCGGCGAGCGCCTCGTTGAGCTCGGCCTGCATCGTCCCGCCGAGCGCGTTGAGCCGCTCCGGCCGGTTCATCGTGAACACCGCGTGGTTATCGAACTTCTCGTAGATAAGGTCGGGCACGAACTCCTCCATGGACGGGCGTGCTTTGCGGACCTCGCAAGCTCAGGCCGGCTGCGCCGCGCGGTCGTGGTCGGCGCGCGTCTGGCCCAGGTTCCACATGACGTAGGCGTCATCGAGCGAGGTGATGTCGCTCCAATGCTCGCCGACCCATTCGGCGTTGCGCTCGGCGCCCGGCTCAGCCGGCAACCCACGCCCGCGGACGATGGCGATGCGATAGAACTGGCCGCCCTGTGCGTGGATGATCATGCCGCTATCGTGGCATTCCGATGACGCCATGTAGACGACCGCGGGCGTGACCTGTTCCGGCAGGTTGACGTTCGCCTGGGCGACTCGTCCCGCATCTGAAGCGGAGGGCACCGTGCCGGTCATCCGCGTGGCACCGGCGGGCGAAATGATGTTCACCATCACGCCGTACTTTTCGCCTTCGAGCTTGAGCACATTCATCAGCCCGATCATGCCCGCCTTCGCGGCGCCGTAGTTCGCCTGCCCAAAGTTGCCGAAGGCGCCCGAGATCGACGTGGTCATGACAACGCGCCCGTAGCGCTGCTGGCGAAACACGGGCCAGGCGGCGTGGAGCACCGTGTAGCAGCCCTTCAGGTGGGCGCCGAGCGAGGCATCCCAGTCGTCCTCGTTCATATTGTGGAACGCAAGGTCGCGCAGGATGCCCGCGTTGCAAATGACGGCATCGACGCGGCCGAAGGCGTCCATCGCCGTCTTCACTACGTTGTAGCCGCCTTCGTACTGGGCGACGTCATCGAACGAAGGGACCGCGGTGCCGCCGGCAGCGCGGATTTCGCTGCACACCGCCGCGGCCACGCCCGGGTCGCGGCCATTGCCGTTGACATCGCCCCCGGTGTCGTTGACGACGACCTTGGCGCCGCGACGGGCGAACTCGAGCGCGTGCGATCGGCCGAGGCCTCGCCCCGCGCCCGTGACGATTACGGTCTGATCATCGAAGGAACAATTCATGGCAACATCTCCTCCGGTTCGGCACTATACCGTCCAGCTGCCGTTTGCCGCACACGGCGGCGAAATTGCCATACAGGCCGGCGAATTCCCGCCGACCGTCCGACGCATTCTGCGGAGGATGACTTAGTCCGCGTCGCGGTTGCGCTCGCGCAGGACCTGCACGCTCTCCGGCGCCGCAAGCAGCCCCTGGAGCTGGCCGTCGAGGCGCTTCCGCGTCTCGGACTCCTGCCAGCGGCGCCAGTCGGCCTGGTTCGACCACGTGCTGATGACCACCATCGCGTGCGGGTTTTCGCTATTTATCAGCGTCTCGCCGCTCACGTAACCGGGCTCTTTGAGCGCCTGGGTGCGCAGCTGCACGAGCAGTTCTTGCACAATCCGTTCGTTGCCGGGGATGATTTCGCGTCTGATCAACACTTTCACGGCCATGGCCCAAGTATGGGCGCCATCGCCGGCATCAAGTCCATCCAATTTCCGCCATTAGCGGATAAAACGTTGAGCCAGTTGCGACAGCAGCGATACCGGGCCTCGGGCCTCAGGCCCGCCCGCTGGCTTCCGCGCGCCGGCCGTGGCCTAATGGGCGCGATGAAAGCGCTCCGTTTCTATGAACCCGGCAAAGTCGCCGTTGTCGATGTCGCGGACCCCGCCGCCAGCCCCGGCGAGGTCATCCTCCGCGTCCACGCCACCGGGCTCTGCAACAGCGACGTGCGCGTCTTCCTCGGCGAGAAGAAGGCCGTCGCCGGCGTCATCCCCGGCCATGAGATCGCGGGCGAAGTGGTGACCGTCGGCCGCGGAGCCCGCGCGACGGTAGGCGATGTCGTCTCCCTCTGTCCGATTCTCTGCTGCGGGCGCTGCTCCTTTTGCCGCGAAGGTTACCGCAACCGCTGCCCTTCCCGCCGCACCCTCGGCTACGACCTCGATGGCGGCATCGCCGAATACCTCCGCGTCCCACCCGAGCTCGTCTCCCTCGGCCACCTGCTGCCCATGGAGCCGGCCACGCCGCCGCACCTGCGCGCGCTCCTCGAACCGTTCGCATGCGTGCTGAACTCGATCGTCTCGCTGAACGTGCAGGCCGGGGCGCCGATGGCGATCGTCGGTGGCGGCCCCATGGGACTGCTGCACCTCATCGCCGGGCGCGCCTGGGGCGCTGGCCCCATCCTCGTCGCCGAGCCCGACGAGCACCGCCGCGCCGTCGCCAGAGAGCTCGGTGCCGACATCGTGGCCACGCCCGAGGAGGCGCCCGCGCTGGGCCGCGACGCCACCCACGGCGAAGGCTTCCCCGCCGTCGCCGTCGCCGTCGGCCTCGCCCCCGCGCTCCCGCTCGCGCTCGACCTTGCCCGCCGGCTCGGCTGGATCAACCTCTTCGCCGGCTTCCCGCCCGCCTCCACCCACACGCTTGACCTCAACCGCGTCCACTATGACGAAGTCCGTATCCTCGGCACCCAAAACGCGCCCTTCGGACTCTACGCCCGCGCCGCCGCCCTCATCCCCCGCCTGCCCGCCCTCGACCGCGTCGTCACCAACCGCTACGCCCTCCCGGACGCCGCCGACGCCTACACCGCCCGCCTCGGCCGCGAGGGCCTCAAGTCCGCGGTGCTGATGTAGGTGGCACTGGCCACGACTCGCAGAAGCTCCTCCGCAAACAAGCGCGCCAACCTCCCCAAATGACTCGGGAATCGCTGCTGCTCTCTATTGGGAGCGTCCCATTCGACACGACGGTGACGTTTGCATTGGCATCCGGCGGCTCGAGCCAGGCGACGTACGGCTACGACAACGCCAATCGCCTCACGTCTGTCACCGATTGGAACTCGAACGCAACCAGCTACGCGTACGATGATGCAGAACGCATGACCACCGCCACGCTCCCCTCGGGCACAGGCGTCGTTTCGACCAGCGAGAAGAGTTGGGATGACATGGGAGAGGAATTGATCGAACACGAAACAGAACACGCCAACCAGTGGGCGATTGCGGGCTTGTCGACCTGGCCGGCGCCAATGGTCGGTCAGGCGTTGATGCTGGGGAGCTACGGGCTGGCCCAGAAGTTTTTCGGAATGTGTGGCAACCCATTTGAGAAAGACGCCGGGATCGGACCCGGGACAGGCGTGAGAGAGTATTCGTGTCCAAACAACTGATGATCGTTTTGGCTCTTGTCCTACCCACATCCTTCCTGGCTGCTGCGTGCGATGCCGCGCCTGCGTCCGCGGGATTCGGGCTTGATGAGACGGGCCGCCTTCAGGTTTTTACAGTCCTATGTACGTCTGCAAGCGAAGTGATAGCGGTCCGGTTAGTCGATACCGGCGCCCAGCATGTGGCGAACATGAAGAAGTCTTCCGAAGTCACAATCTGGCAGGTTCAAGCTTCTGAAGTGGCGGGTACCCGCGAACCGTTCACCGTCGGGGTGACGCCAGTCGGTTTCGAAGAGGCCGTTGCGCTGGCTAGGCCCCCCTCGAACAATTTCCTCCGAGCCTATATAACCAACCGATCTGCTGGGGGCCGAACCTTCGTGACCAGCGATGACGTGAAACTCACCGATTTACGGTTTGGCAAAATCAAGGCGGAAAGCAAGTTCCTGAGTACTTCAGAGTTCCTGGACTACGCGCGGACTAAGGCGTGCGCAAAGTGATCTGGCCGGTGAGGAGGCGCGACCACATACGCGTACGATGATGCAGGACGCATGACCACGGCCACGCTTCCCTCGGGCACGGGCGTCGTTTCGACGTACACCTATGACAACGCCGACCGCCTCACCGCGATCAGCCACGACAAGGGCGGGACCACGCTCGCCTCGGCCACCTACACGCTGGACAACGCCGGGAACCGCACGCAGAAGGTCGACCTCGCGGGGACGGAGACGTACAGCTACGACAACGCCTACCGCCTCACCTCGGTGACCTACCCCCAGGCGCTCGACGGTGAGCTGGCAACAGCTCCAGTTCGTCATCGAGGGGAAGAACGCCCGCTCCACACGTGTCGCAGACGGCATACGTGCGCCGGAGCCGGACCTTCGCCCCCCGGAAGGTGATCACTTCCCGCGGCTGCTGCCCGCGCGCTTCCAGCTCGCCGCCGCACTGCCCGCAGCGCGGCCGCTCCGCCTCCGGTTGGTGGGTCAAGTCGCTGCTCAGGCCTCTCTTGCGCCAACGTTTCGATCATCCCCTGCCGCACAGGGCCAAGCCGCGCCTCCACCTCATTTTCGATCTCCCAGAACGTCGCTCGCGGGTGCGCCTCGCGCCACTGCCCCGCTTCCGCAACAGCGCGCTCCAACAACGCGCGTATCCACTCCGGCTGCTTCGACCTCACCGCCTGGTCCTCTCTCCGCCACGGCACCTATCGTGCTACCGCTTACTCACCTGTGCAAAACTTTGAACCGCACCCGGGGTCCGGTTCCGCGTCAGCCGTGGCGCGCTTACGCTTGTGGCGTGGCAGCCCAGATCATCGATGGCACCGCGATCGCGGCCGATATCCGCGCCGAAGTGGCTGCCCGCGCCGCCGCGCTCGCGGCCCGCGGCGTCACCCCGGGCCTGGCCGCCGTCCTCGTCGGCGATGACCCCGGCTCCGTCAGCTACGTGACCTCGAAGGCGAAGACCTCCGGTGAGGTCGGTATCTTCTCCGAGACCTTCCACCTGCCCGCCGAGACTCCGCAGTCCGAGCTGCTCGCGCTCATCGCGCGCCTCAATGCCGACGCCCGTTTCCACGCCATCCTCCCGCAACTCCCGCTGCCGCCGCAGATCGACGAGCGCACGATTATCGACGCGGTGGACCCGGCGAAGGACGTCGACGGCCTCCACCCGGTGAACCTCGGCCGCCTCCTGCGCGGCCAGACCGATGGCGCCATCCCCTGCACCCCCAACGGCGTCCTCCAGCTCCTCGCCCGCACCGGGAACGTCCCCGCCGGCAAACACGTCGTCGTCGTCGGCCGGTCGACCCTTGTCGGCCGCCCGCTCGCGGTGCTCCTGAGCAACAAAACCAGGGGCGCGAACGCGACCGTCACCATCTGCCACACGGGCACGCCCGATATCGGCGCCTTCACCCGCACCGCCGACATCGTCGTCATGGCCGCCGGCCGCCCGAACACCCTGCGCGCGGACATGGTCCGCCACGGCGTGGTCGTCATCGATGTCGGCACCAACCGCATCGAGGACGCGTCCCGTAAGCGCGGCTGGCGTCTCGTCGGCGACGCCGACTTCCCGGCGATCAGAGAGGTCGCGTCCTGGATTACGCCCGTGCCGGGCGGCGTCGGCCCCATGACCATTGCGATGCTTCTGGTGAACACCGTCCGCGCCGCCGAAGCCGCGCTCACCTGACCCGATGGCCGAACGTCCGCCGTCCGTCGCGCGCGTCGTCGCCATCGCCAGCGGCAAGGGCGGTGTCGGCAAGACCACCGTCACGGCGCATCTCGCGACCGCGCTCCGCGCCATCGGCTTGCGCGTCGGCATCTTCGATGCGGATCTCTACGGCCCCAACATTCCCGACATCTTCGGCCTAACAAGCGAGGCCCGCGGCACGACATGGCTGCCGGTGGCGCGCAAGTCCGCGACTCCCTACCTGAAGCCCGATATGCGCGCCGGTTTCCCCATCGTCTCCCTCGGACTGATGGTGCCGCCGGCCCGCGCCGTGGCCCCGGACCCGGCGTTCATCGGGCGACTGGCATACCAGACCTTCCGCGACGTGCAATGGGGCGAGCTCGATTACCTGCTCCTTGATTTCCCGCCCGGCACCGGCGAGCCGCAGGACACCCTCCGGTCACGTCTGACCATCGACGGCGTGATCGCCGTCACCACCGCGAGCCCCCTCGCCATCGCCGATGCCGAGCGCCTGGTCGATTGGGCGATGCGCGACGGCGGACGCGTGCTCGGCGTCATCGAAAACATGGCCTACCTCGCCTGCCCCAGGTGTGGGGACAACATCCGCCTCTTCGAGACCGCCATCGGCGATTCGGCCGTCCTCGCCCAACACGAAGTGCTCGCTACGATCCCGTGGCTGGGCCACGCCGCCCCGCCCTCCCCGGCCGCGCCGAACAACCCCCTCGCGCCCGTCGCCACCTGGCTCACCGAGCACATGCCACTGGGATGAGCCCGGCGTGCCCGGAGCAACTCACATGCGCCGCGGCACAAATGGCGGAGTCGTCGTCCCCCCTTGGGCGCCGCGCGGCTACCCGGGCCGTTCGTTCGACATAATGATCGTCCCCGCCGCCCCGAACATGCCCCCTACCCCGTGGCACACCGAGACCTTCGCACCCGGCACCTGCGCCGGCGCGACGCCACGCATCTGCCGGACGCTCTCCTGCAGCGCGTACATCCCGTACATCCCCGAGTGCATGTAACTCAGGCCGCCGCCGTTCGTGTTCGTCGGGAGCTTGCCGCCGATGGCCGTGTTGCGCTCCCAGATGAACCGCGGCGCTTCGCCCCGCCCCACGAACCCGAGGTCTTCGAGGCCATAAATCGGCAGGTGCGCGAAGGCGTCGTAGATCATCAGATGGTCGACATCGCCGTGGCTGATGCCCGCCTCAGCAAACGCCTTCTTCCCCGAGGTCACGAACGCGCGAGAGCTCGTGAAGTCCGCCATCTGGCTGATCATCGGCGTCTCGACGCTCTCGCCTGTCCCGGTGATGTACACCGGCTTCGTGGGGAAGTCCCTCGCGCGGTCCGCCGACGTCAGGATCAATGCCCCCCCGCCGTCCGTCACCAGGCAGCATTCGAGCAGGTGGAACGGATACGCGATCATCCGTGAATTGAGCACGTCCTCGATCGTGATCGGGTCGCGGTAGCTTGCGCGAGGGTTCAACCCGGCCCACTCCCGCTGCACGACCGCCACCATCGCGAGCTGCTCCTCCGTCATCCCGTACTGCTTCATGTAGCGCAGCACCGGCACGGTGAACATGCTTGGCGCCCCGGACGGCCCGTAGGGCGCCTCGAACTGGCCCGCGAGCGTCGATGCTCCGCCGCCAAAGCCGCCCCTGCCGATCTGCGACCGCCCGCTTTCACCATGGGTGATGAGCACGGTCGAGCAGAGGCCCTCGTTGATCGCAGCCGCCGCGTGCCGGACGTGCAGCATGAACGAACAGCCGCCAACCTGCGTCCCATCGACCCACGTCGGCGTGATTCCGAGGTACCACGCCGTCGAGTTTGGCGATTCCCCGGCGCACGCGACGCCATCGATGTCGCCCGGCTTGAGCCCGCAGTCCGCCATTGCGTTCAACGCCGCGTCGGCGTGCAACCCCAGCTGCGACAGCCCGGGGATGAGCCCCATCTCCGTCGTCTCGGCCGCGCCGACGATAGCGACGCTCCCGGGCTTCATCGCGCCCCCCCGGCCGGCCGGAACTTCGGCAGCGTAATCTCGTCCGTCACCTTTTCCGGCGCCAACTCGACGGGCATGTCGAGGACGAGCTTCTCGGGCGTCTGCGCCACGCCGACCATGTTCGTCATCATCCGTGGGCCTTCGTCCAGCTGGATGACGGCGATCGCGTACGGCGCTTCATCCTGGAAGCCCGGCGCCGGCCGGTGGTTGATGATGTAGCTGTGGAGCGTCCCGCGGCCGCTCGCGCGGAAGCTGCTCACATTGCGCGATGCGCAGCCCGGACAGAACGGCCGCGGCGGGAAGTAGACCTTCTCGCAGCCGGGTTCGTTGCAGCGCTGGAGCCGGAGCTCCCCGGCCTTCATGCCGTTCCAGAAGTCCTGCGTTTCGGGAGTTGGTCGAGGTAGCAATTTGCGCGGTGCATCCGCCAATGGAGGCCTGCCTTTGATGATGTGCGGTCCGGAGGTCCGGTACCGCCGTGGCGTCTCCATGTCTACCGTGTACGTGAGGGTTGGGCAAGCGCGCCCTCAGGCGACGCTGTTGAGCAGCCGCACCGAAACACCACGCTCGACCGCCAACGACCTGTCCCGGTCGTCGATTTCATAACCGCCGACCCACGCTTGAGCGGAATATCCTGCCCGTTGCAGCAACGCGGCCCGAGCTGCCGCGCGTTCGATGTCGTTCCGATCGATTTTCCGTGACACCTCAATGGCAAGGATGACATCCGGATAACCGTCGATGCTCCTATCGCCGCCCCGTACCATCAAGTCGAGCGCGCGAAGTTGCCGAACTTCGGGAAGCGTTAATTGCCCCGAAGCTTGGGCGCTCTCGATCAGCGGCAGGTCTTCCAGCGTCACGACGTTCGGATGCCGTACCCACTCCCCCAGGAGCGACACAACCTTGCGGGCGAATTTGAATTCGTAGATGTCGCCTGAGTCTTCGTCTTGCCGAACGGCAACTCGCTCGAGCCGCTCCGCCATCCGGTCGAGCCGCTCGGAGATCTGCTCCAACCGCCGGTCCGTCCGCAGTCCCGCTTCGGCCATCCGGTCCAACCGCTCGTCCGTCCGCGCACCAGCCTCCGCCATGCGGTCGAGCCGTTCGGAGATTTGCTCCAACCGCTGGTCCGTCCGCGCGCCAGCCTCCGCCATCGCCGTCATCGCCGCGGGCAGACGATCGAATTCGTCGCCGACGATCAGCGGACGCAGCTGCGCCCGCCACTCCGGGTGAGTCGCGAGCAACCGGATCATGTCCTGCACGTCGTCGACCGTGAACGCCATGACGCTAGTTTACTTCTTCCGCGAGCGAATCAGCGCGCTTCCGCCGTCCCGTACAGCGCCGCCCGCAGGTCCACCGCGAGGTTCGTCCCATCGAGCAACAGGTGGCGCGGATTGAAGCCCTCCGCCCGCACCGACAGCCGGAGCTCCGAGGCGCGCAGGTCCGCCGGGATCACGAACCCCGCGATGCCCTGGGTATCCGTCGCGGCGGAGGCCACGCGCCCGTCCCTGTGGTCGCTCACCAGCAGCGCCGCGCGCGCCACGGGTGGCTTCGTGCCGGTCATATCCACGTCGTTATCGAGCACTACCACGTTTGCCGTTCGCCCGTCGTGCGCCACCTCGATCGCGACATCCAGGTCGCGCAGGTATACCAGCGGTTCCGTCGTCACGGCGGCCATCCCCGCCCGCTCGGGGATGCGCGCCGCGTTCGCCTTCAGCGACACATCCTGCGTCGCCATGCCGTGGTCGGTCGTGATCACGAACAGCGTCGACGCGAACAGGCCCTCCGATTCCAGCAGCCGCAAGATGTGGCCGATGCGCACGTCGGTCTCATCGAGCGCCGCGCGGGCGCCCTCGTGGTGCGGGCCGTAGTCGTGGGCCGCGGCATCGGGCTGGCTGAACTCGTGGTAGACGAACATCGGCGCGGGGTGGCTGTGATCGATGAACAACTGCCGCGCCTGCGCCAGGCCACGGTTGTCGATCTCGCCCATCATCCGGTGGCCGTGCTCCTCCAGTTCGTCCTTCCACCGGGGGTTGATCTCCTCCTGCGTCTCCTGTGTGAGCGCGATCAACTGTGCCCGGTCGCCGATCAGCCGCCGCTCGAGCGTCGCATGGTCGGCTCCGCGCGTGCAGGGCTCGATGATCGAAGCCGTGAACGCCCCTTTGTCCCCGTCCCAATCGCCGAACACCCGGTGGAATGCCTCGAACAACGTCTCCACCTCCGGCGAAAGGCACACGCCCGTCTCGAACTGCCGCCCTTGCGGCGAGATCACCTCGCGCCGCTCACGCAGGTAGTAGCTCGGGTTGACGATGTCGTGGTGGCCGCTCCAACAGCCGGTGCCGATGGCGTTGTGGCTCGGCCACGTGATGCTCGGGAAGTTCGTGATGCTCCCGTACCGCAGCATCACCCCCGCCGCGACGAGCCGCCGCAGGTTCGGGATCGAGCCGCTCTCGCTCTCGAGGCGGTGCAGCAGCTCGGTGTGTGATTGGCCGTCCAGCAGCAGCAGGTACACCCGTTCCGGCGCGCCAGTCGCCGCATCTAGCACATCTTCCAGCACGGCCCCGTCCTGCCGCCGCAGGTAGACATCCGGCGCTGCGCCCCGCTCGCTGCTTGTCCGTCCGGTGCTGTCACGCCCATCGATGAGCGGAAAGTTTATCAGCCGGGCTATCGTCGGCGCGATGTCGATCTGCCGCGACTCGCACTCCACCATGGCGCCGCTCTTGACGCCCGGCCCGCTGAAAACCAGCGGCGACCGCGACTGGATCACGTCGAGGTTGCCGTGCTGGCCCGGCTGCAGCCCGAAGGCATAGCTCTCGGAGTTCACCACCAGGTCGGGCGCGTTCGGGCTGTCGAACAGTTGCGAAATCCGTTCGTACGCGTGCGGGTACGTGAGCCGGCCGTGCGCCACGTAGGCCTGCTGTACATCGCCGGGGTCGCCTGCGGCCGCCAGTTCCTGTGCCAACGTGGCCAACGCCCGGTGGTCCTGCTGCCCCAGCGGGTTTTCGCCAATCGTCTCCACGACGACATATTCGTAGCCGCCACCGGCGGCGACTTGCCGCTCCCAGCGCACCATCCCCCGCCGCGCCCACGCCTCGTACACCGCCGAGCCATCCCCCGCGACGCGGCAGGTCGCAACGAAATCGGTCCACGCCTGCCCGTCGCTGCCCGTCAGCAGTTCCAGGATGGCGCGGTTCCCCGACTCCTCCTGGTTTGGGTCGAGCCCCTGCCCCGCAAGCCGTTCCGGTCCAGTAGCGCCCATGGTCACCCCCGGCAGGATCGTTGCACTCGTTCGCTAACGCGCGATGCTTTGTTGGCCTAGACCGGCCAGCCGACGAACGGCGTTTCCGTATCCACTTCCATCGCGCCGAGGAACTTCGCCGTGGCGAAGTAAAACGCAACCAGGATCGTGATGCCGACGAGCGCTGCCGGCTCGAAGTGCGCCGCAAGACCATCGAACACGTCTCGCCCGGGATGGTCCGTCGAAGACAGCGCATCGGCGTAGGCGAACAGCGCCTTCTCCGAGTCGCTAAAGCCGCCTTCAGTCTTCCAGTGCGCGAGGGCCTTGATCTCCGCGTCCGTCACCCCGGCCGCGCGCCCGATGCGCACGTGCTGGTGCCACTCGTACGTGCTGTGCTGCAGCAGCGCGCAGCGCAAGATCACCAGCTCGCGCGTCCGCACATCGAGACCGCAGTTTGCCCACAACGGATTCGCGAGCCGGAGGTAGCCTCGCAGCAGTGCGGGGTTGTTCCCCATCGCGAGAAAGATGTTCGCCGGGCCGGAATCATCGCCGGCCGTCCGGTCGCGCGCGACGCCGTCCCAGACGTATTTCAGCTCGTCGGGGAACGTCTCGCGCGTGGCGTTGGGGAGTCGGGACATGGGCAGCTCTCCTCGCAGGTATGCCGCGCAGTCTACGCAGCCGCCGGCGCCCGAGCACATGTCACTCGCGGGCGGCCGCCACCACCCGCAGTTGCCGCCGCCGCATCGCGGCCAGCACGATCGTCCCCGCCGCGCTCGCACTCAACAGCACCACTGGCGCGAGCCCGTCATACTGACCCGTCGCCACGCGCAGCGCCACTTCCAACGCACCCCAGCACGCCGCCGGCCAGGCCGCGATCGCGAACACGCGGTACGCCTGGCCCCTCATGCCGCTGCCTTCCCGAAGCGGCCCTCGATGAGCTTGCTGAATTCCAGCGCAATGTCCGGGTCGAACTGCCGCCCGCGCCCTTCGCGGATCTCATTCAGCGCCTGCTCCACGGTCAGCCCCTTGCGATAGGGCCGATCCGTGGTCATCGCGCTGTAGGCGTCCGCCAGCGTGAAGATGCGCGTGGGAAACGAAATGCCCGCGCCTTTCAGGCCGCCAGGGTAGCCATCGCCGTCGAAGCGCTCGTGGTGATGCCGCACGAGGTCTACCACCGTATCGAAGTCCGTCACGGCGGCAGTGATCGCCGCGCCCATCACCGGGTGCTCCTCCATCGTGCGGCGCTCTTCGGGCGTCAGAGGTCCTGGCTTCCTCAGCACCTCATCGGGCACCACGATCTTCCCGAGGTCGTGGATCGGCCCGCCGATAGTGATCGCGCTCAGCTGCTCTCCGCCGATTCCGAGCTCGCGTGCCACGGCCAGCGCGAGTTGCGTCGCATGGTCGCTGTGGAAGCGCGTGTAGCTGTCGCGCCGGTCAATTGCCTTCACAAGGTTTCGGAGGGCCTTCAGGTTCGAAACCTTGATCGTCTCCGGCGTGTCCTGCTCCACGGCCGTGCCGATGAGCAGCGGCGTGACGGACTTGTCGAGATACATCTGGTCCTCGGCTTCCGCGATCAGGTCGCGGGGCGATTCCGACCCGCGGAACGCGGCAATCCCCACACTGATGCGCGTCGGCAGCGCCATTCGTGCCCCGTTCACCACTTCGATCGCGGCGGCCGCGTGGCGGACGCGGTCCATGATCGCGCGCGCCTCCGGCGCCGTCACCCCCGGGAACACCACCACGAACTCGTCGCCGCCGAAGCGCGCGAAGTTCGCCGGCGCATGCACCAGGCTCCGCAACACGCCTGCGACCTTCCGCAGCACACGGTCGCCTTCGTCGTGGCCCACGAAGTCGTTCAAGAGCTTGAAGTTGTCGATATCCACGTACCCGACCGCCAGCGGCCGGCCGTCGCCCCGCGAATCGGCAACGGCCTCCACGATAAACTCGTCGATGAAGCGCCGGTTCGGGCACCCGGTGAGCGCGTCCGTGTACGCGAGCTCCCGGTAGACCTGCGCCTGCTCCGCCTCCACCCGCCGCTTCCGGCTATCGAAGGCCTTGTTGAGCATGTGCCAGAGCACGTCGGGCTCGAATGGCTTGCCAAGGAAGTCGTCGGCGCCGGCCTTCATCGAACGCACCGCCACGTCCACGTCCACGTACCCGGTGATCGCCACGATGCCGCTCGCTGGCGCCGCTGCCCGCGTCGCCGCGATCACGTCGAGTCCCGACATGTCCGGCAGGCTAATATCCGCGGCGACGGCGTTGAACGGCTCATGCTGCACCGCCGCGATGGCCGCGCGGCCCGTCCGTTCAACCGAAACGTTGGGCGTGTAGCGGTTCAGCACACGCTGCACCAACCGCCCGAGTGATGGATCGTCCTCTACGACAAGGATGCGGAGCGGCTGGGCGGGCGCTTCTGGGGCCATCCCATAGATAGTCGGATGCTCCCCGCCAATGAGGAGAGCCGCACGGCCGGGGATATTCGGTTGCTAATTCGCGGCCATCGACCGGCCCTGGCGTCCCGGCCCGCCTGTTACCCAGATCCGCTCGGCCACCTGCGTGCCCATCACCACCGAGCGGCCATCCACCCGCGCCGTGATCGTCCCGCGGTAGGGCGCCACCGCCTCGAGGGTGACCTTGATGCCGGGCCGGATGCCCTCCTCGTGAAAGAACTGCAACAGCTGGCCATCTTCTTCGAACACCCGGTCGATCTCGACCTCAGCCCCCTGCGGGATGTCGGCGAGCGTTGTCATCGAAAGCTTGCGCGCAGCTCCCGGCCCGGGGATGGGATACCCGAATGGGCTCCGCACCGGCCGTCCGAGTGTCTCATAGAGGTGCGGCTCGGTGATGTCGGAGATGCCGTGTTCGAGCAGGTGGGCCTCTTCGTAGGCGCGCCACCATTCCACCTTCAGCACTTCGGTCAGCAGGCACTCCGCAAGCCGGTGCCGCCGGACCATCCGCTCCGCGCGCAGCAATCCCTCCGGCGTCAGGTGGATCACCTTGCGCCCATCTATTTCGACGAGCCCATCGCGCTGCAGCCGCTTGAGCATCCCCGCGACCGATGGCGGCGTGATCTCCAGCCGGTCCGCGAGCCGCACGGCGATGACATCCTGTCCTTCATCGTGGAAGAGGCGATAGATCGCCGTGAGATAGTCGTCCGTCGCGACGTTTGAGACTTGCTTGGGCATATCGCTGGCGATCGTGCCACGCGCCACCCCAGCGGGCTATCCGCCACGCGGCGGCGGCCCAGAGCCGCGTCCCGGCGATGGCCGCGGCTCTGATCCCCCAGGGCGCGCACGCTCAGGCAGCCCGCTGGCCCCGCCACTCCCGCGCCGCCCCTACCACTCGCAGTGAAGGCGACTGCTGCGCCGCGCTCCGGCCCGCCTCGCGGCCACCGAGCCACGCCGCCACGCACGCGTCACCGCATTCGCGGCGCAGCAACCCGCGCAGTTCTCCGCCCGAGCCTCCGGATCGAATGGGCACGCATCGCGCGCGGCGAGGATGAGGGGTGAACGGTGACGCGCCCGCACGGCGCGCGGGCTCCCCGCCGCGCGCCGCATCCTTCGCTTACCCGCCGGTAAGATTCGCTCTTCCCACGCCGCCCTCGTGGCCGTACGCTATAGCCGCCATTAAACAAAGGGAGAGGCCAGCATGGCTGCGAACCCCATCACCGAATCCGGACTCGACCTGTCCTGGCTCAACCTCTATGACGAGCCGGCATCCGCTACCCCCGGCAAGAAGGGCCTGACCCTCAAGGAAATCAACTCCGGCCGCTACGCCGATTCGGCCCGTGGTGCCGGCGATATGACCTACCGGCTCCGAGGCGTCACCCCGCGCCCCGGCGCCCAACGCTTCGGCACCAACTACCAGTCGAAGGCCGACGTCTGGTCCGAAAACTGCATCATGCTCTACGAAGAAGCTGCCCAGCGGCAGTGGTCTTCGGCTCGCGATATTCCCTGGGCAACCCTCGGGCAGCTCCCCGAAGACCTCGAGCGCGCCATGTGCCAGCTCTGCACCATGCTCACCGAGGTCGAGTTCATCGCCGGCGACGTCCCCGGCCAGTGGCTCCCCGAGATTAGCGCCCAGGACTTCGAGTGCGGCCTTTTCCTGATGTCCCAAATCATGGACGAAGCGCGCCACACCGATGTCTTCCGCAAGCGCGCGCTCGCCAACGGCGGCGGGTTGCTCGCGCAGGGCGCCAATGGCCTGCGCACGCTCATCGAAGCGCGCGATTTCACCGAGATGTCGGTCCTCATGCATGTCCAGGCCGAAGGCTTCGTGCAGTCCATGTTCCGCATGGGCGAGCTCATCGGCCAGACCGATGCCGACAAGAAGATCTTCCGCATGAGCGCGCAGGATGAGTCTCGCCACCTCGCCTTTGGCGTCATGCACCTCAAGTACGTGCTCGACACCGAACCCGAGCGCCGCGAGGAGATCCATCACTACCTCGACAAGGCCGATGGCGACGCCGCCGGCGGCGGCTCCGGCGATGTCACCCTCCAGGAAGTCTTCGAGTCCCTCTGCATCCTCCTCGGCGGCGGCAAGGACAAGTTCGACGAAGGCCTCCAGAAGTTCCTCCTCCTGCGCAAGCGCCAGATCAACGAGTACGTCCACCGCCTCGATGTCGCCGGCCTTGGTGATCGCCGCGAGCGCCTTGGACCGCTGATGGCCCAGTTCCTGGACCCCGTCTAGCCGTCCCCGTACCGGGCCACCGCGGGCCCTGCCACCCCTTTCCCGAATCCCACCCGGAGGCGCGAGCATGTCGCAGGCACCCAGCACCGAACAGATGGAAATCCCCCAGGAAGCGCGCGACAAAGCCCGCGAGCTCGGCTGGGAAGAAGGCATCATCGAAACAGCCCTCGCGAAGGGCCACAGCCTCCAGGAGATCTGGCAGGCGCTCCGCGCCAACGTCGATGGCGCCACCGCGAAGACCTTCCTCCAGGCCGAAGGCGCCGCCTTCGTCCAGCCCGATTTCAAGTGGATGGAGGTCCCCACCGAATGGGGCGTCCACGCCCGTGCCAGCGACCCCGCCCTTGGCCTCACCATCGGCGACCTCAACATCGGCACCTACGGCGACATCCCCGACGTCTGGCACAACCGCAGCGAGATCGCCCGCGGCTCGTACCCTGCCAGCAAGCCGCTCGAGGACATGGGCTACACCATCTTCGAAAAGGCCATCGTCTGGGCCGATTGCGTGGTGCCCCTGTACGAGACGGCCATCCGCGACCGCTGGATTAGCGCCACCGATCTCAACTGGAACAGCCTCGAGGAACTCCCCGACGACCTCGAACGGGCCGTCTGCCAGCTCATGACCGAACTCAGCGAGCGTTCCTACGCCCAGTCCGCCATCATCGGCGGCTGGCTCCCGGAGATCAGCTATGGCTTCCTCGAGGCCAAGCTCTTCCTTTCGACAGTCATCTACGACCTCGCTCGCCACACCGAGGCCTTCCGCAAGCGCGCCCTCTCCAACGGCGGCGGCCTTGGCCTCCAGGCACCTACTGACTACAGCCGCGTCGCCCGCGAGTCCCGCAGCTACCCCGAGCTCGCCGATTCATTCTTCGTGTACGACAGCATGCTGCTGACGTTGTACCGAAATGGCGACCTCATCGCGCAGAACCAGCTCGAACGCGACCTCTACGCCTTTTGCGCCCGCGACCGCCAGCGGCTCATGGACTACCAGGTCGAGCGCCTCAAGCACTTCCTCTTCAAGCTGCCCGAGCGGCGCGCCGAGCAGGACCTCTACTTCGCGAAAGCCGAGTACCGCGTGGCGAAAGAGTGGGCCGACCCGGTCGTCTCCGAGCCGCTCGCCATCCTGCTCGGCGGCGGCAGGGCCCACATCGATGAAGGCTTCAAGAAGCTCCAGGCGCTCCGCAAGCTCCAGGTGCAGGAGTACGTCGAGAACCTTGCGAAGGCCACGTTCACGCGCAAGCCCCTGAACAGCCGCCTCCAGGAAATCCTCGACGCCTGAAGTAGTGCCGGGCACCGCAATGGCTACGCTCGCGCCGCGGCCCCTGCCGTCGCGTACCGCTACCCCGCGACCGCGTCCCGCAACCGCTCGAAAAACCCTTTGCCTTTGCCCTTTGGCAATACCGGCGTCCCCATCGTCTCCGCCAGCTTCTCCAGCAGCTCGCGCTGTGCGTCGTCCAGCTCCTCGGGGATCACCGCGTGCACACGCACGACCATGTCGCCGCGGCCCATGCCGCGCAGGTGCGGCACGCCCTTGTTCCGGATGATGAACTCCTCGCCGCTCTGCGTCCCGGCCGGCACTTCGAACTCCATGTCGCCATCGAGCGTTGGGATCGAGATCCGCGCGCCGAGGGCCGCTTGCGCGATGTTCACCGGCTGCTCCAGCAGGATGTGGTCGTCCACGCGTTCGAAGCGCGGGTGCGGCGCTACCGACAGCGCCACGTACAGGTTCCCGTAGTCGCCCCCGTGGCCGCCCGCCTCGCCCTCGCCGGTCAACCGGATCTGCGCCCCGTCATCGACGCCCGCCGGCACTTTCACCTGGATCTTGCGCGCCTTCTTCTGGCGCCCACTGCCGCGGCAGACGGTGCACGGGCTCTCGACGATGCGCCCCTCGCCCTGGCAGCGGCCGCAGGCAGACACATTCACGAACTGCCCGAAGATGCTCTGCTGCGCGCGCCGGATCTCCCCGGCCCCGTTGCATTCGGGGCACACCACCAGATCCGTCCCCGGCTCCGTGCCCTTCCCGGTGCAGCGCTCGCAGCGCTCCGGCCGGTTGAACTCGATCTCTTTTTCGGTCCCGAACACGGCTTCCTCGAAGGTCAGCCGCAGGTTGTACCGCAGGTCCGCGCCGCGCGCCGGGCCGCGCCGGCGGCGGCCTCCCCGGGCGTTGCCGCCGAAGAACGCATCGAAGATGTCGCCAAAGCCATCGAAGTTGCCGAAGCCATCGAACCCTTGCGGGCCGCCGCCGTTTGAGCCATCCACGGCCGCGTGGCCGAAGCGGTCATACGCTGCGCGCTTCTCCGGGTCCGAAAGGATCTCGTAGGCGCGGTTCAGTTCCTTGAACCGTTCGTGCGCATCCGGCGCGCTGTTGCGGTCGGGATGGTAATCCATCGCGAGCCGGCGGAAGGCCTTCTTGAGCTCGTCCGGCGTCGCATTCTTCGAAACACCGAGCACTTCGTAGTAGTCGCGTTGCTGTGCGGGCATCGTTAGCAGTGTACCAGACGGAGTGCTAAGCGTGACTCGTCACGGGTGCGGTTTCAAAGTTTTAGGTGATGGGTGGCGACGGCAGGGTAGCGCTTCCACGGGTGGTGGGCGGTGGGACGGCCGTTGAGGATGCCCGGTGGGCGGCTGGCTCGATGGCGACGGGCGGCCCGGCGGGCCCGGCAACGGTCGTGGCGGTGGTGCGTGTCGCGCTGAGGCGGAGGTGCTCCTGGGCAAGGCCGGCCGTCGTGTCCCAGTGGTCGCTCAGCACGGCACCGCGGAGCACAAGGATCGCGTTGACGCTCTCACTGCGCCAGTGCATCCCTTCGTAGTCGGATATTGGCAGCGCTTGGGCTGAACGCTCGACGTACGGCTACGACAACGCCAATCGCCTCACGTCTGTCACCGATTGGGACTCGAACGCGACCACATACGCGTACGATGATGCAGGACGCATGACCACCGCCACGCTCCCCTCGGGCACGGGCGTCGTTTCGACGTACACCTACGACAACGCCGACCGCCTGACCGCGATCAGCCACGACAAGGGCGGGACCACGCTCGCCTCGGCGACCTACACGCTCGACAACGCCGGGAATCGCACGCAGAAGGTCGACGCCGGCGGGACCACGACCTACGCCTACGACGACGACAGCCGCCTGACGAGCGTCACGCCGCCGAGCCCGGCCAGCGCCATCAACTACACCTGGGACGACAACGGCGACCTCACGGCCCGGGGCAGCGACAGCTTCGCGTGGGACTACGAGGACCGGATGGTCTCGGCGACGGTGAACAGTGTGACGACGACGTTTGCCTACCGCGGCGACGGGCCGCGCGACAGCCGCACCACGGGCGGCGTCACCACAACCTTCACGTGGGACATCGCCTCCGGGCTACCGGTGGTGCTCGACGATGGTTCCCAGTACGTCTACGCCGCTTCCGGCCTGGTCAGCCAGAAGCAGGGTGGCAGCTGGTACTACTACCTCGCCGACGGTCTCGGCTCGACCATTACGACCGTCGATTCGGCCGGCGCGGTCGTAAACGCCTACACGTACGATGGCTACGGGAAGACGACGGCCGCATCCGGGAGCCAGGCGAACGAGTTCCAGTTCGCCGGCCAGCAGACGGACGGGACAGGGCTCCAGTACCTGCGGGCGCGGTACTATGATCCGGACACGGGCACGTTCTTGAGTCGCGATCCCCTCGCGGCGTCGCCAACTTGGACCACCTCGAGTTACACCTACGCGCTTTCGTCGCCCGTGAACTATGCCGATCCCACTGGTACATGCGTTTGGATACTTCCATGCCCGATTCCGGACAATCCTACGGAAGTTTTGATCTGTATATACGATCTACAACTCTGCCAGGACGCCAATGCACTGGCAACTCTCATGAGGAGAGCTTGTGAGGCGATCAAGATCTGTCCTCGTCCCAATACTATATATGTTTGGGCTGGAATGAAATTCGGAGAGTACGAGCTATCAGCGCACGCCGCCAGAAGAATGGCCGAACGCGGTGTCACACCGGAAGACGTGAATAAAACAAATGCAGCCGAAGCCGTTTAGGTACCTTCAGAATGGCATCTGTAACGAAGGATGGTGGGACCCAAAGAGCAAGATGTTCGTCGGTGCAGATCCACTAACCGGCATCATCACAACCATCATTACGGACATAGCCAAGGGAGATATAACGAGAATGCGAAAAGCAGGAGGTGGCTGTTGAATCGAGACGCTCAGTATCCCTTCATCACCTACGATCCGGCGGCCGATGCGGCGTATGTTTACCTTGCACCAATTCAGCCGGGGGACGCGAGGTCGCTTGGTCGGGCGAGGAGGACCGACGGAACGGAATTGCCAATCATGATCGATTTTTCGAGAGCCACCGGCACAATCTTGGGGATAGAGATTCTCTCTGCGACCAGTCTCCTTGGTCCGATCCCACTCAGCTTCGCCGTTCCGCCTGGGCAGGGCGGCGATGCGGAATCGGCGCCCCGAAGCAGTGAATCCGGCAGCGCCGGGTGAGGCGCTGGGCATTCGCATATTGGCGTTGGCGCTCCACCAAAACCACTTGCGCTGCCGAGAGCGTTAGGCTGCTTACCACGATGAACGGATCGTGTTGGTCCGGCGGGCCGCGAGCACACCGGGCTCTCTGCGGCAGGATGGTTGCGGCCGGTGGCTTTCTGAGTCGCGAACCAATGGCGCCGGTGGCGTCGTGGGTTCGGAACGGGGAGCGACACTCAGAGCTTAAAGCAAGGCGGCGTGCGGCAATGATTCTTGGATGGGTCATATTCGCTCTCGGCGCAGTATTGTCCGTGTCACTCGTGCGAATCGGTCGCCGTAAGTTCGAAGACGACAACGGGATAGTGGTGGGCGTAGCGTTGGCTATTTATTTCTCTCTGGCGATGGTTGGCATGAGCATTGCATTTGATTCATTGTCGGAGGGTTTTGGGGATGCCCTCGTGTCAATGATTGTGTCTGTACCTATCATAGTCATTAGTTCTCGTGGTCCGTAACCCGAGATCAGTTCGACTGGATCGTGGAGAACACGAAGGGCACTGCGATTAGCGCAAAATCCGGGGAGTCCTTCCGTTCTTTTCAGATGGCTGCCGAGGCTTTCAAGTGGTTCGAGTGATCCACCCACCGAGCGCGCAGCTGAGGGCCTATCACGACGCGGCGACTCCCGACGAAGTGACCGAAGGTCTTGGCGTCCCGCCCGACCGAACAGTGCTGGCCGGAGCGAGGTCCCATATCGAAGAACTCGGCCCAATTCCATCAAATGGCTGGTTCCTCAAGATCACTGGGTTCGTTGCGACGGACGATCTTGGTTCGCACGTTCGGTGGCTCGTCGACTTTGTCCGCGCGAGGCTCCCTGCGATCGATGAACTCAGGTCAGTTGGCTGGGAGTTCAGTGCCGGAACGTTTCCGTACCTCGATGAATCCGGGGTACCGGTGGAGGACACCCGGTTCCTGAAGGACGTGGGCCTTGAACTCAACGCCGGGCTCAAAGAGCAATGGCCGGCAAGTGAGTTCAACGCGCGAACCACGTAGTGCCCCTACTCCGTCAGCCGGCGGCGCATGCCCGCGAGCGCGAGCCAATAGAACAGCGCCGAGCCGAACACCAGCCACGCCACGTCCACGAACATCGTCGCGTGGAAGTGGCCGTTGATGAGGCCGCGATAGAGTTGGTCGTGAGCTACGGCTACGGCGACGCCAGCCGGCGGACGTCGATCACCTACCCGGGTGGCTCGAACCAGGCGACGTACGGCTACGACAACGCCAATCGCCTCACGTCTGTCACCGATTGGGACTCGAACGCGACCACCTACGCGTACGATGATGCAGGATGCATGACCACGGCCACGCTCCCCTCGGGCACAGGCGTCGTTTCGACGTACACCTATGACAACGCCGACCGCCTGACCGCGATCAGCCACGACAAGGGCGGGACCACGTTGGCCTCGGAGACGTACACGCTCGACAACGCGGGGAACCGCACGCAGAAGGTCGACCTCGCGGGGACGGAGAGCTACAGCTACGACAACGCCTACCGGCTCACCTCGGTGACGTACCCGGGGCCTTCGACGACGAGCTACACCTACGACGCCTTCGGCAACCGGAGCACGAAGGTCGACGCTGGCGGGACCACGACCTACGCCTACGACGACGACAGCCGCCTGACGAGCGTCACGCCGCCGAGCCCGACCAGCGCCATCATCTACACCTGGGACAACAACGGCGACCTCACCGCGCGCGGCAGCGACAGCTTCGCCTGGGACTACGAGGATCGGATGGTCTCGGCGACGGTGAACAGTGTGACGACGACGTTCGCCTACCGCGGCGACGGGCTGCGAAACAGCAGGACGACCGGCGGGAACACGACGACCTTCACCTGGGACATCGCCTCCGGCCTTCCCGTTGTGTTGGACGACGGGTCGCAGTACGTCTACGGCGCCGGGCTGGTGAGCCAGCAACAGGGCGGGAGCTGGTATTACTGTCTGGCGGACGGGTTGGGCTCGACGATCAAGACCGTCGACTCGACGGGCGCGGTCGTGAACGCGTACACGTATGACGTGTACGGCAAGACCGCGACGTCCTCCGGGACCCAGGCGAATGACTTCCAGTTCGCGGGCCAGCAGACGGACGGGACCGGGCTGCAGTACCTCCGGGCTCGGTACTACGACCCGGAGACGGGTGGCTTCTTGAGCAGGGACCCGTTGGCGACGGCCGCCGGCTGGCCGGGGAGTCCCCTCGGATACTCGGGTAACCCGGCGAGCTTTGTGGATCCGTCTGGGCTCGACGAGTGCAGCTGGCGTGATCCCTGGGAGTGCACGAAGGACGCCGGCCACGCGATCTGGGGAGGAGCCAGTTCGGCAGCGTCCGCCACGACAGATCAGCTGCGGAGTGCCGTCGATGCACTGGCGGACTTCGCCGTGGGGAAGGCCACCGATCCTCTCGTACAACTCTCAATAGCGCAGGCTGCGGCAGGTTTCGCCGCCGTCCTTGCGTGCGCGGCCGTACCGGCCACGTTCGGGGGGGCGGCTCCCGCATGTGCCGCCGCCGTGGCCTTAGTCGGCTACACGATTTGGGCGAAGGAGGCGATTATTCGGAGACGATACTTAGAAGGAGAGTACAATGAGGCAGAGTTCGCATGCCAACTGATCACGTCAGCCCCATTCCCAGTTCCTGGTGTGCTTCCGGGAGTCTCGATCCCGTTGTGCCCTGCCCTCGGCAAGCTTCAAGACATCATACAGGGAGACTCGGATGACGCTGACACACCAAATGGAGAGAAGTAAGGACGTGCCTCGGTGGCGCCTGTTTGCGGCCTACGGACTGACTCTCGGAGCAGTTGGCGTGGTCTTGTTGTCCTCGCCCCTGGGCGCGTTAGAAACGGCGTTACAGCTGGCCTCCGCAACGATCGTTTGCTACCTGATCATTGCTGCCCTTCACTTTCGATCCCGAGCGGTGCGAGTAGTAGCAGTAGGCGGAATGGCGCTGGTAATCGCACTGGACGTCCGCCATCTCGCTGACAGCACGGTGCTGGGCGCGCTTGTCGCTATCGTCTCGTTCGTCGTGGTGTTTTCCACTCTGGACCCGCTAACAAACGCGTTCGGGTTCGTCCGAAGATCACGTGGGCACGACAGGCCCTAGTGCGAAAGGTTCTAAACCGACTCGAGCGAGCATGGTGGAGCCTCCCCATCGCCATGCACTACTCGATCGTCAGCGTCGTGTTTCTGATCGAAGCCATTAATGGTGCACCAAACCCGCGGTCGTTCGAGAACATCAAGCGATTGAGACATGAACGGCTAACGGCGCTGAGGAAAGGGAGCAACTTGAACGGCGGGCATAGCCACTCTGGTGGGAAGTGACTCCCCGACGCTCTGCCACGGGCAGAGGCGGCGGCCTTGGGGCGTGGCGGCCAGGCGGCAGTCGCGCGAGCGACGGGGCTGTCGCTGCCGACCGTCCGCGCCGGGCACCGCAAGGTCGAGCGGGGGAGGTGGCCCACCAGCCGCGGAGACCCGGAGTCACGTTGCGTTGGAGATGCAAGAGCATTCGTCGGCTTGTGGAGCCATGGCGCGCAAGCAGCCACCATGGTCGTCGTCTTCCTGTTCCTGGATCCAGCTCATCTCAACGTGTGGGCAGCGTTCCTCACTGCCGGGTTTCTGGGCGAGGTTGTGCGTCGTGCCGCAGTACGGCTGGCTCAGCCGGAAACGGTTTCCTCGGGAGTGAGGGAGACGAATCATGCCTGGCATTGCACGGCACCGCTGCCCTGGCGCCGGTGAACACCAACACGACGGGCGGCGTCACGACGACCTTCACCCGGGACATCGCCTCCGGGCTACCGGTGGTGCTGGACGACGGCTCGCAGTACGTCTACGGCGCCGGGCTGGTGGCGCAGAAACAGGGCGGGAGCTGGTACTACTACTACCTGCCAAACGGGTTGGGCTCGACGATGAAGACGGTCGATGCTTCAGGTAACGTGGTGAACGCGTACGGGTACGACATTTACGGCGCCAAGTCAGCGCAGCTGGGAGTTCGATGTTGTGACTGGCCCACGCGATGAGTCAGGCGTGCCAGTGGAGGACGCGCAATTCCTTAAGGACGTGGGTCTTGAGCTCAACGCCGGGCTCAAAGAGCAATGGCCGGCAAGTGAGTTCAACGCACGAACCACGTAGCGCTGCTACTCCGTCAGCCGGCGGCGCATGCCCGCGAGCGCGAGCCAATAGAACAGCGCCGAGCCGAATACCAGCCACGCCACGTCCACGAACATCGTCGCGTGGAAGTGGCCGTTGATGAGGCCGCGATAGAGCTCCGTGGCGTGCGTCAGAGGCAGGAACCACGCCACCACCCGCGCCCACGTCGGCAGTGAGTCGATCGGGAAGAAGGCGCCGCCGAACCAGAACATCGGGTTCACCACGAGGTTGAAGAAGTAGCTGAACTGGCTCATCGCCTTCGCCACCGACGCGAACAGGATCGAGATCGAGCTGAAGAGGATGCCCGGCAACACGGCCGCCGGCACCACCAGCACGGCCCACGGCGAACGCACCATGTCCAACCACGGCGTCAGCGCCGTCGCGATGAGCAGGATGTAGGCGGCGTTGACCACCGAGCGCGTCGTCCCCCAGAGGATCTCTCCCGTGATCACGTCGTCGATGCTCACCGGCGTCGCGAGGATCGCCTTGTAGGTGCCGTTCATCTCCAGCCGCACGTAGCTGCCCCAGGCGCATTCGAACACCGCCGTGAACATCGGGAACATCGCCAGCAGGCCGGGCGTGAGGAATGCGACGTACTTCTGGTTGTTGTCGAGCTGCACGAACTTTCCCAGCCCGATGCCGAGCGCGAAGATCACGAACGCCGGCTCGAGCAACTGCGCCACGAACTCGGAGCGCCACAGCCGCAGCAGCACGTCGCGGTTGCGTTGCCACACGTGGTAGGCGCCAATAGACAGGTCGGGCCGGACAGCAAATGCGGTCAATCGAGAAACCCCCTCCCGGTCAGGCGGAGGAACACGTCCTCCAGGTTGCCAGGCCGCAGGAACGCCAGCGACGGGTCGCCGATTGCCTCGGCGATGCGCTGCGCAACCTCACCTGCGCCGAACACGTAGACGATGTCCTCGACCTCTTCGATCGCGACATCCGGCACGCCCGAGAGTTCACCCAGCAACGGTGAGCGCTCCTCGGGCCCCAGCCGCAATTCGAGCACGTGGTCGCCGGCGTGCTCGCGGATGAGCGCGTGAGGGTTCCCTTCGGTCAGGATCTTGCCCCGGTGCATGATCACCAGGCGGTCGCAGAGATGCGCCGCTTCGTCCATGTAATGCGTCGTCAGGATCATGGTCACGCCCTGGCTCTTCAGTAGCCGCAGCTTCTGCCATACGTGGTGGCGGGCCTGCGGGTCGAGCCCTGTCGTTGGCTCATCGAGCACGAGGATGCGGGGCTCATGGATGAGCGCCCGCGCGATCACCAGCCGCCGCTTGAGCCCGCCCGAGAGGTCGTCGACCTTCTCGTTCGCCTTCTCCTGCAGCTGGAACAGCGCCAGGCACTCGTCGATGCGCGCCGCCGATTGCTGCTTCGAAAGACCGAAGTAGCGCGCGTACACCTCGAGGTTCTGGCGCACCGGCAGGTCCGGGTCGAGGCTATCGTCCTGCGG
This sequence comes from Chloroflexota bacterium, assembly GCA_016191435.1. Lineage (GTDB taxonomy): Bacteria > Chloroflexota > Dehalococcoidia > Tepidiformales > Tepidiformaceae > Amarobacillus. The sequence continues at coordinate 118,347 of JACPOQ010000083.1, forward strand.
CACCACGCCCAGCGCGGACTTGATCGCGCGCGCCTCGTGCCGCACGTCCTGGCCGTCCACCAGGAGGCGCCCTTCGGTAATTGGCGAAAGGCAGGTGATCATCTTGATGGTCGTGCTCTTGCCCGCGCCGTTCGGCCCGAGAAAGCCGAAGCATTCGCCGTCGCGCACGGCAAAGCTGATGCCGTCCACGGCGCGGAGCGAACCATACAACTTCACGAGGCCCGAAGCCTCGACGGGTAGTGCAGTCACGGGAGGGACCTCTGTTGGCGCACCGCGGCGTGGCCACGGCAATGCGAAGAGACGGGGTTACGCCGGAATCAGGCGGCCCGGTCGAAAACGGCGAGCGAACTCAGCATGGCATCTATACCCTCTGCTCGCGCACAACAGCGTCGGGCCATCCTGTGGCAGGCTCGCGGACCTGTCAACCCGGCGGCGCCCGTCCCTTTGACTTCGTCGCCCGCGGGAGTGAGTTGTACGTGCCGACAACGTCCAGAGGGGCGAACGAAGCGAGTCGGAGATGACCGTTTCAGAGCTGGGGGCCACCCGGCTGGAGCGATGCCGTCGCGCTGCGCCCGCCCGCGTCGATGACGACCGTGCGCGTCACTTGCTGGAAGTTGCCCCTGGCGGCCGTCCGTCCGGGTACTCTCCACCAGTCGGGTCGATGCCGAGGCCGACGACCATGGCCGTGCGCAGCGAATCTGGCGACGAGAGCGTCTCCGCTGTCACGAAGACCGCCGTACTGACTTCCATGCAACCGCTCGGATCACACGTCGCTTCATAGGGTGCTCGTGCGAATCCCCTCGGCCCGACCGTCCCCGCTTGGGCATCAGAGACCACGAATACGAACGTGCTCGTCGGCGAAGGCTTGTTTACGATTCTTCGGATGCCAACCGTTGCAGGGTCACGTGCGACATCAGCGGGTGGTGCCACGTACCCCTGGGGGCATCCGACGACAACCGTTCGCGGCATGCCGCGGACGCCGAGGTCGGCGGCTCGAGGGTCGAGTAGGGCGGCGTCGAGCGCGTCGCTTACGCGCCTGGTCAGTTCCTTCTCATCCATCGAGCTGGCCTCAGCAGGTGAGACGGCCACGCAGACCTCGATGGCAGCCCGGCCGAGGGAAGAAGCCGACTCAGCCAGTGTTGAGTTTTTATCTGATGCCAATGCCCAGATGCCCCAAGATGCGGCAATGGCGACCGGTGCAGCAAGGATGAGCCACCGTCGTTTAGTGCTCATGTCAACTCACTCTCCATTTGTTCTCGCTGTTGTTGAACCATGTCATGGGCATTCTCAGTGCGCCGGTAGCATGAAGGTGATCACATTTTCGAAGTCGCCTCCTTGCGGATAGACGACGTACGGACCAGGAGAGGAGCAGTAAGCGGAGTACTGGTGCATAACGCTGTAGTAGCCCACGCCCCAGGACGAGTAGCAACCGCCGTAATAGTCGTTGAATGTGATCGGGTCGCGAAGACCCCAGACGTGTCCTGCTTCGTGATTGATGTTACGACGGTATTCGCTCGTGTTGTTGGTAGGGACATGTGCAGTCTGCATATACATGATCCCGTATTGGTTGTGTTTCGGATTCACCGCGGGAATGGGCCCGGCGAAATCCGTACAGCTCGCCGAACCGCACCAGGACGGCGCCGTGGCGTTTACATACACGCGGAGTTCGACCCAACTCAAAGACGAAAGACTTCCACAGGAGCCGGTGGTGTTTGGGTTTACACCATACAGGTCGACTCGAGAGTCCGCACCGTTCATTCGGTCCCAGCGCGGGCTGGCCGATAGGAGAGTGTCAGACACCATGTTGTAAAGGTTCGAGTCGCCAACCGTGCCAGTGATGTCGTCTACGCAGAAGTCTTCGTCGTACGTGCCTTGGCCGGTACTGTCGTAATGCTGGTAGAAGAGATGCTTGGGATCGCTCGTGTACCAGGGGTTCTCAGCGCTCGCCGAGGTCGGCCATAAGATCCATGGAAGGGCGATGGAGCTCACGACTAGTAACAGGAAGGCCGTGACCTTAAGCTGTTGCCCCAGGGTGGAAAAGCCGGGGGGGGGGCGGTTGCGCTGGAGAGCATGGCGGGTTGCCCAAAGTTGGATGGGTGCATTGTGAACGCCACTCAAAGCAATTGCAACAGAGAGCCCCGTTGGACAGCGTCTCGGGAATTCATGGAAGGAGGAGGGCTCTGGTCTTCCGGTAGGTTGTGCCTGCTGAAGCACACCAACGGAGGACAGAGCCCAGTGAACAGCTTAACAGAGGGGGTCGAGCGACGGTGCGGGCGAGGACAAGCGGGAGCGGCGGTCCGGCAGGTTGTGTCGTGGGGCGACGAGCTGGCGCGGGCGTTCAAGGAGTGGCTGCTCCAGGAGGCGATCGACGCAGCCGTGACACGCGAGCTTGGCGAACGGCGAAGCGACTTCCGCCCGGGCTCGAAGGGCGCGACGTGTTCATCGTCGAGGGCAGGCAGGAGCGCTGCGGCGACGCGAGCGCGTGGACGGTGGCGCGTCGCTGCTAGTCGCCCCCCGGACCGCGGCAGAGAGTGACGCCCTGTGATGCGCGCCCGGAAGCGATGCCAGCTAACCCACGGAACGCTACTGCGCCCCTCGCGCTCAAGCGGCGGCGGGTGGACGCTTACGCGGTCATGGAACGCCGCCGCCCCTCCTCGCTTGCCCGAACGCGTTCCGCCCTCGCCCCGGTGCTGCGCCCCGCCCGCGGCGCGCTCGGCGGCGTATCCGCATTTCGGCGCCGCGCCCGCTACTTCCGCGACGGCATCGAAGGCATCGCCATGGAGCTGCGCACGACCACGCACGACCACGCCGCCATCCTTCGCGCCTACGGCGCCGCCGTCGGCCGCGACTGTTCCATCTACACGCCCCTGCACATCGTCAACGCCGATGGCGACTTCTCCCGCCTCTGCATCGGAGACCGCGTGCACCTCGGCGCCGACCTCCTCATCGACCTCGCCGACAACGTCACCATTGAGGATGAAGCCACGCTTTCGATGCGCTGCTCGCTCATCACCCACATCGATGTTGGGCCCGGCCCTCTTCGCGAGCGGCGTCCACGGGAGCAGGCGCCCGTGCGCATCGGCCGCAGCGCCTACCTCGGCGCGGGCGCGACGATCCTCCACGGCGTCACGGTCGGCGAGCTTGCGACCGTCGGCGCGCATGCGCTCGTGAACCGCAACGTCCCGGCCGGCGCGACGGTCGTCTCGCCGCTCGCCGTCGAACTCGGCAGGCCCGCCGCCCGATGACCACGCAACCCCACCCGCACACCCACACGCCCCCCGGCGCGCGGCGGCCCCGCAAGCGGCGCCTCGTCATCCTCGGGCTACCCTACTTCGGCCGCATGCTCGCCCGCCTGTTAGCCGCCCGCGGCTGGGATACGGCGTACGTCGCCCACCCCGGCCACAATCCGGTCGCCTGGCTGCGGCTCCTTCCCCGTCTCGCCCGCGCCGATGTCGTGTACCTCATCGGCAGCCGCCTGGACCGGCGTTCCCCGCAGGATTTGCTGGCGCGCGTGCGCCGCCGCCCCATCGTCGTCCACTGGGTTGGCACCGATGTGCTCATCGCCACCGAGGAGCACGCCCGTGCCAACGCATCCGCCGCGCTGTCGCGCCGCGCGACGCACTGGTGCGACGCTCCGTGGCTCGCCGGCGAGCTGGCCGCCATCGGCATCGCCGCCGAGCACGTGGCCCTGCCCGTCGAGGGCCTCGCCGCCGTGGCGCCGCCCTTGCCGGCGCACTTCCGCGTGCTCCTCTACCTCCCGGTGGACGCCTTCGACCGCGAAGTCTTCGACATGGCCACCTTGCTCGAACTCCCACGGCGCTTCCCGGACATCGCCTTCACGCTGATCCCCTCGCCCGCCGCCACACTCCCCGCTCCGTTGCCTCCGAACCTCGAGGCGCACGGCTGGGTCGACGACATGGACGCGCTCTACCGCGACGTCACGGTGGTCGTGCGGCTGACCACGCACGATGGCACGTCGTTCATGGCCCTCGAAGCGCTCTCCCGCGGCCGCTACGTGATCTGGACGTACCCATTGCCTGGCGCCGTCCAGGCCTCGGGCCTCGAACCCGTCGCAGCGGCCATCGAGTCGCTCGCGGCACGCTATGCCGCTGGCTCGCTTTCGCTGAACGACGAGGGCATCGCCTTCGCTCGCGAGCACTTCCAACCCGCCCGCGCCACCACGGAGCTGGATCGGCGCCTTCGCGCGGTCCTCCGGGCGTACCTGCGGGCCCGTTAGACCGCAGGCGCCCCGATTCCGGTAGACTCGCCGGGCGCCGACGCGCCGGAGCAGCAGCATGACCGTCTTCATCGAAGCCATCCACACCATCCGCCCCATCACCAACACCGCCTTCGACCGCTACGTTGAGCTCTACGGGAACGTCGTCATGCCGCTGCTCAAGCGCTTCGAAAGCATGGCCGCATATGAGCAGGCAAGCGCCTCCCTCTTCCGCGAGCCAACCCTGCTGAGCTCCTTCGCCGCCCTCGCGAAGGAGTTCTCGGTGACCGAGAGCGCCAAGTCCGCCCGCCCGGTGCCCTACGCCACGGAACAGCGCCTCGAACGCGCACTCGCGGGCCGGCCTGCGACGCCGCGCCAGTACGTGCAGGCGATCCTGCACCTCGCGCCCGGCGGCCAGGCCGTCGCGTACGGCCTCATCGGCAGGCTCGCGGACCAGTTCGAAGCAGCCGGCGTGCAGCTGGCCACCGCCTACGAGACCGCCATCGGCCAGCGCGGCGAAGTCACCGACATCTGGATTGCGCCCGCCGCCCCCAGCTTCGCCTACCAGCCCGGCGACCCCATGGCGGAGATCACGTCGGCCTTGCGCAAGGCCGCGCCCGAAGAGTCGATGTACTTCCTCAACCCGCTCCCGTATTCGCCGTTGCAGTGAGTCCCATCAAGCGAGCGGCCGCCGGCGTTCCCACCGAATCGCAACGCCGCTCGGAATCGACCGCCCTGACACCACGCATTGGCCCGCGCTATACTGCCCGCATCCGTTAGGCGAAGGCTAACCACTTCCGCCCGGCGAGCCTGTCCCGAGAGGCGCCTCGATGAAGTTCCACTGGTTCCACCTCATGCCCTGGCCCTACCTCCCCGACGATTTCACGGAGAAGCACCGCTCCGTCTGGGTCGACCCCGACTACCGCCTCTACGACCCCGTGAAGGGGAACGCCCTCTACAACGAATACCTCGACGAGCTCGAGTTCGCCGACCGCGTCGGCTTCGATGGCGTCTGTGTCAACGAGCACCACTCCAACGCCTACGGCCTCATGCCGAGCCCGAACATCATGGCGGCCGCGCTCACCCGGCGTACCGAAAACGCCGCCATCGTCGTCATGGGCAACTCCATCGCGCTGTACAACCCGCCCCTGCGCGTCGCCGAAGAGTTCGCCATGCTCGACGTCATGTCCGGCGGCCGCCTCTGCGCCGGCTTCCCCGTCGGCACCTCCATGGACACGAACTTCGCCTACGGCGTCCCCGGCGCCTCGCTCCGCGACCGCTATTACGAAGCCCACGACCTCATCCTGCAGGCCTGGAACGACAAGGGCGTGAGCAGCTTCAACGGCAAGTACAACCAGATCCGCTACATGAACCCCTGGCCGCGCCCCTTGCAGGACCCGCATCCCCCGATTTGGATCCCCGGCGGCGGCTCGATCGAGACATGGGAATGGTGCGCCGACCTCGGCTACCTCTACGCCTACCTGTCCTACAGTGGCTACATGCGGGCGAAGGCCATCATGGACGGTTTCTGGTCCCGCATGGAGGAGAAGAAAAAGGAGCCGAACCCGTACCAGGCCGGCTTCTTCCAGGTGATGTGCATCGGGGAGAACATGGCCGAATGCGAGCGCCTCTATGCAAAGCACGTCGAGTACTTCTACCAGCGTTGCCTGCACCTCTACCCGGGCTTCGTCGATGCCCCCGGCTACCGCACGAACCGCACCGTGAAAGCCGGCATGAAGTCGCAGATGGAGATGATGTCGCAGCGCGCCAGCATGACCATGGACTGGAAGACGCTCACGGCCGCGGGCTTCGTGATCGCCGGCAGCCCCGACGACGTCGCCGAGCAGATCGACAAGCTCTCCGATGACCTGCGCGTCGGCAACCTGATGTGCGGCTTGCAGATGGGCTCCATGCCCCGCGACGAAGTGATGTACAACACCCAGCTCTTCGCCGAAAAGGTCGCCCCGAAGCTGCGTTCCAAGTTCAGCGAATACGAAGACCACTGGGCGCCGAAGCCGCTCCCGAAAGCGGACCGTGCCACCCCCATCATCCAGCCCTACACGCCCGGCCACCCGCGCTCACCGCTCGGCGCAGCGGTGGCGATCGGCGGCGGCGCCGCGGGCGCATAGCGACCGGGGCGCGCGGCTGACGGGATCGGATGTTCGAGCCGCCACGGGCGGCGCGGGCGGCCGTGACTCTCCGGCCGAGGCGTGCCCCAGTCCCGAGGCGCGAGCGGATGATCCCCGATTTCCTCGTCGCGGCCCATGCTTCCGTCCACGCCGACCGGCTGCTCACGCGTGACCGCGGCTTCGCCCGCGCCTATTACCAAAACCTCACAATCCTTGACCCTTCGCTACCATAATTTCCGCCCCAGAGGCATGACTACCCGGCGTAGACTGCGCGCATGTCGACGGCCCTGCCTGCGTTCACCCTCTCCGATGCTTCGGGTACGCAGTACGCATTCCCCACCGGCCGGCCCGCACTCCTCTGTTTCGTGAAGGAAGATTGCCCGACGTGCGTGCTCTCTGCCCCGCTCATCGACGCGGCCGGGGCCGCCTTCGGCGGGACGATCGACACCTGGGCCATCACGCAGGATGGCGAGGGGCCCGGCGTCTTCGCGGCGCGCCTCCCTTCCGGGATGCCCGTGCTCGATGATTCGAAGCTTGCCGTCTCCTTCCGCTACGACCTCGATACGGTCCCCACCGTCATCCTCGCCGGCCCCCGCGGCGAAGTCCTCGAGCAGTTCGTGGGCTTCGGCAAGGCCGATTGGCAGGCGCTCTTCGGTCGGCTCATCTCCCTCACGCTCCAGCCGGCGCCCGTGCTTGATTGGTCCGCCTACCCGGACTGGCGGCCGGGTTGCGGCTCGAAGTCGGTGGAGCCTGGCATCGCCGAGCGCCTGGCCGCCGAGGCGGAAAACAGCCCGCTGCGCGCCCGCCGCATCGAGGTCGCTGAATCCGACGACCTCTTCGAGTTCATGTTCGACCAGGGCCTCACCGATGGCCTGCCCGTCATCCCGCCGACGCCCGAGCGCGTCATGCGCATGCTCGCGGGCACGAAGCGCGACCCCCAGGGCGTTATCGCCGTCGTGCCGCCCAACCTCGCCCCCGTGACCGTCGAGAAGGCCGCGATCAACGCCGTCATGGCCGGCTGCAAGCCCGAGTACCTGCCAGTTGTGATCGCCGCTCTCGAAGCCGTCTGCACAGAGCAGTTCAACATGCACGGCGTGCTCGCGACCACGCACTTCCCCACGCCGGTGATCATCGTCAACGGCCCCATCCGCGACCGCATCGGGATGAACTACACCTTCAACGCGCTCGGCCAGGGCAACCGCGCCAACGCCACCATCGGCCGCGCCGTGCAGCTTGTCGTCCGCAATGTCGGCGGCGGCCGCCCCGGCGGGGTGGACCGCGCCGCGCTCGGCCAGCCCGGCAAATACACCATGTGTTTCGCCGAGTTCGAGGAGCGCAGCAACTGGGAGCCGCTCCACGTCGAGCGCGGGTTCCACAAATCCGATAGCACCGTCACCGTGTTCGCCGGCGGCGCCCCGAACGGCATCGTCGACCAGCTCTCGCGCGATGCGCGCTCGCTGGCCACCAGCTACGGCCTGGCGATGGCTGCCATCAGCCACACGAAGCACTACGGCTACGGCGAGATTGTCCTGGTCGTGCCGCCCGAGCACGTTGACACGTTCGCGAAGGATGGCTGGACCAAGGACCAGGTGCGCGCCCAGATCCAGGCGGCAAGCGCGCGCCCGGTCCGCGAGCTCGTGCAGGACGCATCGTGCGCCGAGGGCATTTCCCCGGAGTCGGCCGCCAAACTGGGGCTCGATACCCGCTTGCCGAAGTTCCGCGACCCGAAGCTCATCACGCTCGTGGTTGCGGGTGGCCCTGCCGGGAAGTTCGCCGCCTACTTTGGCGGCTGGGTCAGCGGCCCCATGGGCAGCAGCATGACGACGGTGAAAATCGACAACTGAGGACCAGCGGAGGAGCCAGTGGCATACGAATTCGCGCGGCCTCCCCGGCCGGAGTTCGGCAACGGTCACCGGATCATCGGCGGGCGCTGGCCCATCGTCCGCATCCGCGGCCGCGCCCACAGCTGGATCGCCGAGAACGGCGACTTCGCCGCCCTCGGCTCCGGCCGCACGCCCGAAGAAGCCATCGGCGATTGGTTCACCCGCAATGCCGAGCAGCTCGGGTTCGAAGTGCGGCGAGGCGTGTAGCCGCCCGCTCGATCTCCCACCGCCCGGCCCTCACACGTGGTCGCGCGCCACCCCGTCTCGCGGCTCCACTGCCGCGGCAGCCTCGGCCGCACGCTGTTCGGCGCGGCGCCCCGCCCCCGGGAACACCACGAACCTCCCCGCGTAGGCCAGCGCCACGACGATGCCGACCCCCGAGATGATCGCTTCAGCGGCAAGCGTCGGCCGCACGCCATATTTCTCCCCGAGAAACCCCGTGAGGTAGCCGCCCACCGGCGTCGATCCCGCAAACAGCAGAAAGAAGATGCTCATCACCCGGCCCCGTAGGTGGTCGGGCACCGTCAATTGCAACGACGTGTTGATCGTCGTCGAAAAGATGACCGACGTGCCACCGAGCAACACGAACAGTGCCGCCGTCAGCGGGTATGAGGTCGACAACGCGATCGCCGCGAACAGCAGCACAAAGCCCACGCAATCCAGGAGCAGCACTTTCGTCGATGCCTTCCCGAAAGCCGCGATGGCCAGCGCGCCCACGAGCGACCCGGCGCCCATCGCCGAGGTTAGCAACCCGAACTTGCTCGGGCCAACCTTCAGCGCGAACTCCGCCACGAGCGGGATCACCACCGTGAAGTTGAACCCGAATGTCCCGATGAACGCGAGCAGGATGAACACGAACAGCACCGCCGGCGTCCGCACCGAATACGCGATGCCCTCGCCAATCTGGCGCAACACGTTCCCCTGCGCGGCCCGGCGGTGCGGACTGTTGAATTCGGACGGCCGCATGATCGCGTACGCGCCAATCACCGCCACGAAGCTCGCTGCATTGAGGAAGAATGTCGTCGACAACCCCACCCACGCGATCGCGAGACCGCCGACGCCGGGGCCCAGGATGCGGGCAACGTTGAAGATGCTGGAGTTCAGCGCGACCGCGTTCGCCAGCTGGTCCTTGCCCACGAGCTCGACCGCAAACGATTGCCGCACCGGCCCATCCAGTGCGTTAATCGTCCCGAGCAAGAGCGCGAGCACGTAAACGTGCCACAGCTCCACCTGCCCGCTCGCGACAAGGATGCCAAGCACGAGCGCCTGTGCCAGCGCCGCCGACTGCGTGACCATCAGCATCCGGCGTTTCGGGAGCCGGTCCGCGACCACCCCGCCGAACAGCGTGAACACCGTGATCGGCAAGAACTGCAGCGTAGTGACGGTCCCCAGCGCCAGCGGCGACCCCGTCAACCGCAGCACAAGCCACGCCTGGCCCGTCGTTTGCATCCACGTGCCGATGAGCGACACCGTCTGCCCGAGGAAGTAGACGCGATAGTTGAAAATGGCCAGGGATCCGAATTGGCGGGCGATCAGCGGTCGAAACGCGGTTCCCAATCGGCTCATGGAGACCAGTGTACCTTAACGCGCACGTGAAGGTGTAGCCCGAGCGCCGGTGGCGCCACGCAGGGGTCGAGACGGATCCGGTCATGGGCGGCAGCACGCTGTCGCGGCCCGGCTCCTGCCGTCACCGAAGGCACCGATCGCATACACTACCACCATGACGACGGCGACTTCCCTCATCCGTGAGCGGGCCGCGGCGGCTCGCCTCGCCTCCCGCCCCCTCGCGCAACTTTCGACGAGCCAGCGCAACGCCGCCCTGCTCGCTATCGCCGATCTCATCGAGCGCGACCAGCAGGCCGTGCTCGAAGCGAACGCCCGCGACCTGCAGGCCGCCCGCGCCGCCGGCCTTGACGATTACTTCATCGAACGGCTCACCCTCACGTCTGCGCGGCTCGCTGCTATTGCCGGCGATACGCGCACCGTCGCCGGTCTGCCCGATCCCGTGGGCGAGGTCTTCGATGCCCGTACGCTGCCGAACGGCCTCCAGATCGCCCGGCGGCGCGTGCCGCTCGGCGTGGTCGCCTGCATCTACGAGGCGCGCCCCAACGTCACCATCGATATCGCCGCCCTCTGCCTCAAGAGTGGTAACGCCGCCGTCCTTCGCGGCGGCAAGGAAGCCCGTCACAGCAACGCCGCCCTCGGCGAGCTCCTCCAGCGCGCCCTCGCCGCCACCGACGTGCCGGCCGGCGCCATCCAGGTCGTGAGCGACCCGGACCGTGCTCATGTCGCCGACCTGCTCCAGGCCCACGACCTCATCGACCTGATCGTGCCCCGTGGTGGCGCCGAACTTGTCGAACACGTCCGCATGAACGCCACCATGCCCGTCGTGGCCCACGGCGATGCCATCGTCCAGATCTACATCGATGAATTCGCCGACCTTGATATGGCCGTAAACGTCGTCGATAACGCGAAGACCCGCCGCTACAGCATCTGCAACGCCGTCGATACCCTGCTCGTGCACAGCGCCATCGCGCCGGCGTTCCTCGACCGCATGGCTGCCCACTGGGGCGGCAAGGTTACCTTCATCGCCGACCAGCGCGCGCTGGCGTTGCTCTCGCGTGAGCGCCACCCCGGCATAATCACGGAACGCGCCAACGACGCCGATTGGTCAACCGAGCACCTCGCGCTTCGCGTCGGCGTGCGCGTGGTCGATTCGATGGACGAAGCCACCGCCCACATCGAGCAGTACGGCAGCCACCACAGCGACGCCATCCTCACCGAGAGCTACTCCAACGCGATGCGCTTCCTCGACGAAGTCGATTCCGCCGCCGTCTACGTGAACGCGAGCACGCAGTTCACCGATGGCGCGCAGTTCGGCCTCGGCGCCGAGATCGGGATCTCGACGCAGAAGATGCACGCGCGCGGGCCGATGGGGCTGCGTGAGCTCACCAGTTATAAGTGGACGATTCTTGGGAAGGGACAGGTGCGGCCGCTGTGATTGATTTCGAACGGGAGTCCCGGACGCCCCATTCCGAGGCATACACCCTGATGGAGGATGGCGGCATCATCGGCCGCATCGACATCCACTACCAGGGCCCGAATGTGCACGCCACCCTTTGCACCACCGCCGATGCCAACGAGGAGCGCATCCAGGAGATCATCGACGCCATCGACGAGCGCCTCGTGATGACCGCCGACCCCTACCGCGAGGACTTCATCGTCAGCGTCTGGAAGGGCTCCCCCGCCGGCGTCTACAGCGACAGCGACGCCGACGACGATGACGACGACGACTCTTTTCGTCTCGGCGACCTCGGCCGCAATTAAAAGCCCGCCACGCTCGCGCCGGCCACGCCCTGGTAGCCACGGCTCTCCGCGGCCGCTTTTCGCAGCCACCACCTTGGCCCTGCCACGAGGCCACCTTCCGTTAGCCCACCGTCAGTGGTACACGCTCTCTCCAAGCACCGCTTCCCGCGCCTCCGCCACCACATACAGCGACCCCGTGATGCAGAGGATGTCGTCCGGGTTGGCATGCGAAAGCGCCGTGTCGATCGCATCCGGCACGTTTTCCTCCGCCACCGCCGGCGGCCCAAGGAAGCCGATCTCCTGGATCATCTGGTACGGGTCCATCGCCCGCGGGCTGCGAAAACGCGTGCAGACGATGAGTTCGGCCAGCCGCGCGAGCTTGAACCCCATCCCGCGGATGTCCTTGTCCGCCATCGTGCCGATCACGAAGAAGCAGCGCTTCCAATCGAAGTACTGTCGCAGCGAATCCGCCAGCGCGGCTGCGCTTTCCGCGTTGTGGGCGCCATCCGCGACGATCAGCGGATGGCGGCCCATCACCTCGAGGCGCCCGGGGATGCGCGTGTGTGCGATCCCGTCGATGATCGCCGCCTCCGTAATCGTGTGCCCCCGCCGCCGCAGCGCCTCCGCCACCGCGACCGCCGTCGCGGCGTTGTCCACCTGGTGCCGCCCAAGCATCGGCGTCCGCAACTGGCGCGTGCCGCCCGGCCCGTGCAGCTCGAACGATTGCCCGTACACATGCTTCTCCAGCACGCGCGCTTCATACAGTGCCGCGACGTCAACCAGCTCCGCACCGAGTTCGTGGCAGCGGGTGCGGATGACTTCCTTCGCGGCAGAGTCGCGCTGTGGCGCCATCACGCAGGTCGTCCCCGGCTTGACGATGCCCACCTTGTCGGCCGCGATCTCCGCCGGCGTGTTCCCCAGGATCGCCGTGTGCTCGAGCGAGATCGGCGTGATCACCGCCACATCGATGTCGTCGAAGACATTCGTCGAATCGAACGTCCCACCGAGGCCCACCTCCACCACCTGCCACCGCACCGGCCGCGCCTGCGCTCGCACAAGCCAAAAAAAGAGCGCCGTAAGCACGCCGAAGGTGCTCACGTTCCCATGCACGCTCGCCTGCTCATCGGCGATGGCCGGGCGGATGGCTTCGAGCCCGGCGGCAAACTCTTCTGGCGAAACGGCTTCGCCTTCGATGGCGATGCGCTCTGTGAACGAGTGAAGGTGCGGGCTACTGAACAGCGCCGTGCTCAACCCCTGCCGCCGCAGGATGCCCTCGATCATCGCGGCCGTGCTCCCTTTGCCCTTCGACCCCGTGATATGCACCGTGTGCCGCCCGTTCTGCGGCTCGTTTAGCCGTGAAAGCAGCGACCGCATGGAGGCCACGCTCATGGTCGGGTTGCTGGATCGCTGCACGCCGCGTTCGAGATCCGTGAAGGACATCAGGTAGTCAACCGCTTCGGCGTAGTCCACAACCCCCATTGTACAGGCGGTCATCGGACCGCCGGCCACTCGCCGCCTGCGCAGGGCACTCCTGCAGGGCGCTTATTCCGGGGCAAGCAGCGCTCGCGCCGGGGCGCCATCGGCCCCCTCGAGCAGCAGTGGCAGGCAGACGAGTGTGTACGGCCCCGGCTCCACGCCGCCGAGGTCCAGCCCTTCGAGGATGACGACTCCGGCCTCCAGCAGCGTCACGTGGGTCGGCGCCGGGTCATCGAACGGCGCGATCGACAGATAGTCGATGCCCACGAGCCGGACCCCGAGGTGCACGAGCGCCTCGGCCGCATCGGCCGTCAGCGCGAAGAACTCGCGCGAGAACTCCGACTGCGACCACAGCGCCGAGTTCGGCGTCTTGAAGATCAGCCGCTCCGTCCCTGCCGGGATGCCCAGCGCCTCGACCGTTGCCGCATCGATGTGGTGGTGGACGCCCGTCGCGTCGGCGATGTGCACCGGCCCGATGAGCGTATCCAGCGGCGTCAGCTCCGCGCCGTCGCCGCCTTCGATGAAGTGCACCGGCGCATCGATGTGCGTGCCGGTGTGGACCCCGGCCACGATCCTGCTGACGTTGCAGACTCCGCCACTCGCCCTGCTCTGGATGAGCTCGACAGAGATCGCCGGGTCGCCTTCGAAGACAACCATCCCGCGCCGCACCGGCACGCTGATATCGAACCAGCCAGTGTTCATGCTGCTCACGGCTCGCCGAGCCGCGCCTCCTCCTCCCCGGGGATAAGCAAGGCGAAGGACCAGCCCGCGGCCGTCGCCGGGGCCAGGTGCTCAACCAGCCGCCCGATCGCGCGGTCGTCATCGCCGCTCCGGCCGGAAACTGGCATCCGCGGCCTCAGCACCACCGCGTGCCCCTCCCGCCGCCGCCCACGGACCCACCAGCCCACGCCGCCATCCGCGGCGGCAAGGTTGCGGACCCAGTGTGAGCGCTCACCGCGGACGGTGCTCACGACGACAATCTCGCCCAGCACCGTCGCCATGAGCGGCACCCGGTGCAGGACTCCGGTGCGCACCCCGCGCGTCTCGAGCACGATCAGCCCCGGTGTGAGCCCCGGTGCGAACCAGCCCGCCCGCACCGCGGGTTCCACCCACGCGTTCAGCGCCCGGAACAGTGCCCGTTCGCGGTCGGCCGCACTCGTCGTCATGGGCGAAAGTACAACACGGCTGTCAACGCCCGCGCATCGCGAAACCATCGCTCACGCCGATGGCGGGATTACCGTCGCCTGCCCATCGACGACAAGCTTGCCGTCCTGGTTCGTCACGGTCGTCTTGAACTTCGCCCAGCGGCGTCCCTCGATCTTCTCGGTGCACTCCACGCGCGCGGTGACCGTATCGCCAATGAACACTGGCGCCCGGAACTGGGCCTCCTGGCTCAAGTAGATCGTGCCAGGTCCTGGAAGCCGCATCGCCAGCACCGTGGAAATGAACGACGCCGTCAGCATCCCGTGCGCGATGCGCTGTTTGAACATCCCCTGTGCCGCCGAAATAGCATCGACATGCGCGGGGTTGAGGTCGCCAGTGATGCCGGCGAACAGGTAGATGTCGCTCTCGCCGATGGTCTTGGTGAAGGAAGCCGAGTCGCCGATCTGGAGTTCGTCGTAAGTAGCCATTCCGGGAAGTATCCACCGGAACCGCCTAAGGCGATGCGGCCCTGGCCCTCGCCGGCGTTGGCTACGATCCGGGCTCCTCGTCCCCCTTGGGAGGAGGCTTGAGCTTTTCGAGCGCGGTGATCACCGCGGAACGCCGGTAGAACGACACCTCGACGGTATCGCCTTCCTTCACGTCCATCAGGAAATCGGGGTCCCCGCGCAGGATCTCTTTCGTGTCCAGGCGGATGTAATGGCTCCGCATCACGATCGAATCGTTCCTGGACCAGCGCCGCGTGACCATGCCCATTTTCGTCACCGGGGACGTCCGCAGGTCCAGCCACGCCTGCACGCACTGCGACCCGAACAGCACCGCGAACACGAGCAAGACGATGACCAGGAACCAGGTGCCCCCGTAGTTCGGGCCAGTGATCACATCGAAGAGGAAGAAGAGGAACGCCCCGGCCGAGGCCAGGAACGGCGGCGTCCAGAGGATCGCCGACCGGAGGATCCCGTTCCGCACGCCGCGCGCGCGCAGCTGCTGCTGGATGATCGGGTCGTCCTGCCAATCCATGCGGCTCATTGCGCTGCCGGTATCTTCAGCGTCGCGCCAATCTGGAGCGATTCCGCCGTCACGCCCGGGTTCAGGGCGAGGATGGCGGCCACCGTCGTGTTGAACTGTGCCGCGATGCCCGAAAGCGTGTCTCCCTGTGCCACCGTGTAGCTGCGCTCACCGGACGGAGCAGCCGTCGGCGAAGCTGGTGTCGGGGAGGTGGGCGCCGCCGTCGCGGCGGTCGTCGGCGCCTTCGTCGCTGCGCTGCCGGGACGCGTTGGCGTGGCCGTTGCCGCGACCGCCGGCGTCGAAGTCGGCAGCGGGCGCACCGCATCCTGCTGGCTCTTGCTTTCCGGTGGCCGCACCACCAGGAACACCGCCAGCAGCGACGCGACCACCAGCGCCAGCACCGATCCACGGTAGACCTTCGCTGAAGGTGTTGCAGATTCCGGCGCGAGACAGCGCAGGCACACGTCGTCGCCGTGTTCCAGGCAGTAGAGGCGCCCGCACGTCGGACACTCCTCCTCCGCGGGCCGTTTGCAATAGTGGCAGGTCGGTTCCGCCATGGCTGTTAGCGTACGCCCCATGGGGGGCATGAGGAATGACGCCCGCCCACGGCCCGGCGCCCGGCTTCATCCGGTTCCGCGTTCGCCACCACCGGCGAGGAGATTGCACACTATCGCCTGTGCTTCTAGGGGTTCCCCCTATCAAGGCCGTCGCAGTTGGGCCCTACCATGAACCCGACCGCGCCGTGCGATGGCGCCACCGTTGTTGAGGGGCAGGCTGGACGCGCAATTGAACGTCCTCATCGTCGGCGGAGATAGTGCCCGGCGCTTCGCCATCCGCGCCGCGCTCGGCCACGGCGTGGCCGTCGTTTCGATGGACAACGGCGGCGTCTTCAGTCCGTCGAACCACCACACCGCGAAGCTGTTCGGCTGGACGGCCGAGGAGGTCATTGGCCGCCCCTGGCAAGAAGTTGCCCGCATCGGAGCCGACTGGACCGGTTCCACCCGTGGCAGTCCCGGTCGAACCTTCGGCTCCCCATCCTGCGAGGCGCGGGTCACTGCGAAATCCCCCGCGCCGCTCGATGTCGCCATGAGCGTTACGCCATGATCGATCCCTCCGGCGGCAGCAACGGCACCATCGCCGCCTCCTCCGACATCAGGGCCCGCGAGGCAGCCGAGGGCCTGGCCGCAAGCCACATGGCCATTCTCGAACGCATCGCACGCGGCGCCGCGCTTGTCGAGGTGCTGGACGACATCTGCCTGCTGGTGGAGGCGCACGTACCGGGCAGCGCATGTTCCGTGCTGGTTGTCGATGAAGAAGCCGGGTTGCTCCGCCCGGCTTCCGCGCCTTCTTTGCCGCCGGAATGGAGCGCCGCTGTCGCCGCCGGGGTGCCTATCGCCGATGGCGTCGGCGCTTGCGGCACCGCCGCGTTCCGTGGTGAGCGCGTCATTACGCGCGACATCGCGACAGACGAGCGCTGGCTCGCATACCGCGCACCCGCCCTGGCCGCCGGCCTCCGGGCCTGCTGGTCCACGCCGGTGGTGGCGGGTGAGGGCCGCGTCGCTGGCACTTTCGCCGTCTATTACCGCGAGCCGCGCATCCCGGGCCTCGCCGAGGTCCGCGTCGTGGAAACGGCGACTCACCTCGGCGGCGTCGTCATCGAAGCGCGCCGGGCCGATGCCGCCCGGAGGGCAAGCGAGGAGCGCTTCCGCCAGCTGGCCGAAGTCGCCGCCGCGAGCGAAGCGTTCACCCGCGGCGTCGTCGATCACGCCACCGACGCGATCTTCAGCCTGGACCGCAATGGGCGCGTGCAGTTCGCCAACGAGTCCGCCGCCCGGTTGACCGGCTACCCGCACGCCGAGCTTCTCGGGATGGACCCGATGGATTTCATCATCGCTGAAGCCGATGGCAGCCCCCGCGGCACGC
Organism: Chloroflexota bacterium; assembly: GCA_016191435.1. Taxonomy (GTDB): domain Bacteria; phylum Chloroflexota; class Dehalococcoidia; order Tepidiformales; family Tepidiformaceae; genus Amarobacillus. The sequence goes on from JACPOQ010000083.1 coordinate 135,449, forward strand.
TGCGGAGGATCTTCGCCACCGGTGAACCGGTCCAGTCGCTCGTGCTCGAAGTGCAGCGCAAGGACGGCAGTCGCCGCACAATGCGCGCCGGGCTGGCGCCCCTCCGGCACGGCGAGGAGATTACCTCCATCGTGGCCACGTGCGAAGACATCACCGAGCGCCGGACAGCCGAGCGCGCCATCGCCCGTCTCGCTGCAATCGTCGAATCGTCCGATGAAGCGATCGTCTCGTGCGACGCGAGCGGCTCCATAACAAGTTGGAACCAGGCAGCCGTGCGGCTCTACGGCTACGCGGCCGCAGAGGCAATCGGCAAGGATGGTTGTTCTCTCCTCGCCGAGTCAGGCTCCAATACCGGCGACCGGCTGGCATCGTTGCTCGCCGCGGGCCGCATCACGTCCGAAGAGACCGTCGCCCGGCACAAAGACGGCACCCTCGTCGATGTCGCCGCCACGTCGTTCGCGGTGTTCGATAGCGACGGCCAGCCCATCGGCGTGGCGACCATTTCCCGCGGCATTCGCGACCAGAAGCTCGCGCGTGAAGCGCTCCGCCGCCGCGAGGAAGAGTTCCGCGCCCTCGCCGAAAACTCCCCCGACTTGATCGCGCGCTTCGACCCCTCGCTGCGCTGTGTCTACGTCAACGCCGCCATGGCCGCGGCCTCGTCCTATCCGCCGTCCTGGTTCGTGGGCCGCCACGTGGATGAGTTCCAGTCGCGGGTCCGCCCGAGCCTCCGCGGCCGGGCCGAAGCCGTGCTCGCGACTGGCGCGGAAGTGACCGCCGATGTGGAGGTCGAAACGCCGGCGGGCGCCACGCTCTGGCTCGATGCCCGTCTCGTCCCTGAATTCGGCAGCACTGGCGAGATCGTGTCGGTCCTGAGCATCAGTCGCGACATCACCGAGCGGCGGCGGGCCGGCGCGAATTACCGCGCCGTCGTGGAAGGGACCTCCGACGCCCTCTACGTCATGGAGCGGGGCGACGACGGGCAATTCCGCTGCATCGTCGTCAACAGCGCCTATGAACGCATGCTCAATCGGCCCGTCGAGGTGGTCTTCAACAAAACGCCCCACGAGTCGCTTCCGAAAGAGCTTGCCGACCGCATCGTCGAGCGCTTCGAACGCGCGGTGGCTAGCGGCGCTCCCTTCCATTGGGAGTCCGTCTCGGACGACGGCGTCATCATCAACGGGCAGGTCACGCCCCTCTTCGATGAGCACGGCCGCTGCTACCAGATCGTGGGCTCGCTGCGCGACATTACCGGCGTGCGCGCGGCCGAGGCCGCCCGCCGCATCGCCGAGCGCCAGGTCGAGAGCGTTGTCAAGAATGCGCCCCTTATCCTCTTCGCCGTGGACTGCGACGGGGTCTTCGAAGTCTTCGAAGGCAACCCGGCCGGTGCGTCGGCGCTGGGTGTCGTTGGCCGCCCGGTCTGGGACGCCTTCCGGGACTGGCCCCCCGTCCTGCAGGCCTTCAGGCGCGCGCTCGCCGGCGAGGAGTTCAGCGAGCTCACGCACATCCGCGAGTTCGTCTTCGATGTCAACTATTCGCCCGTCTTCGATGGCCACGGTCGCGTCACCGGCGTGACTGGCGTGGCCCTCGATATCACCGACCGGCACCGAGCGGAGCAAGCCCGCGCCCTCGCCGAGCAGCGATTGCACACCGTCGCCGCGAATTCGCCCATAATCGTCTGGGCCGTGGATGGCGACGGCATTTTCACGCTCTCCGAAGGCAAGGGCCTGGACGACATCCGCCTGGCCGCTGGTGAGGTGGTTGGCCGGTCAGCGTTCGAGCTCTATGCGGCGCGCCCGTCGGTCACGGAGGGCATCCGCCGCGGCCTCGCCGGCGAAGAGTTCTCCGACACCGTCGAGTTGGCCGAAGGCACGTGGTACGAGACCCAGTATTCCCCCGTCCGCGACAGCACCGGGGCGGTTACGGGCCTGATTGGGGTTTCGTTCAACGTCACCGAACGCCGGCGCACCGAAGAGGCCCTCCAGCAGGCGCAGAAGCTGGAAAGTCTCGGCGTCCTCGCCGGCGGCATCGCCCACGATTTCAACAACCTGCTCGTCGGTATCCTCGGGAACGCCGGCCTCGCCCTCTCGGAGCTGTCGCCCACGTCCCCCGCCCGCGAAACGATCGAGGCCATCGAAACCGCGGGCCAGCGCGCCGCCGAGCTCGCGAAGCAGATGCTGGCGTACTCGGGCCGCGGCCGCTTCCTCGTCCGGCCCGTGGACCTCAACGCCCTCGTCGAGGAGATGCTGCACCTCCTGCGCGTCTCCATCGGCAAAGGCGTGGACCTGCACTGCAGCCTCGATCCGGTCCCGCTCGTCGAGGCCGACGCCACGCAGCTGCGACAGGTCGTTATGAACCTGGTGGTCAACGGCTCCGATGCGATCGGGCCGAACGCCGGCGTCGTCCGAGTCACTACCGGGGTACGCCACGCGACCCGCGAGTACCTGGCCAGCGCCTACCTCAGCCCGGACCTGCCGGAGGGCCAGTACGTCTTCATCGAGGTCGCCGATTCGGGCACCGGCATGGATTCCGAGACGCTCCCCCGCATCTTCGACCCCTTCTTCACGACGAAGTTCACCGGCCGCGGGCTGGGGCTGGCGGCGGTGCTCGGCATCGTGCGGGGCCACAAGGGCGCCATCATAGTCGATAGCGCCCCCGGCATGGGTACGACCTTCACCCTGCTCCTGCCCGCGGTCACGAAAGCCGCCGATGAGCCCGCGCCGGCGCCCGCGGCGACTGAGCACTGGCGCGGCGCCGGCGCCGTGCTCATCGTCGATGACGAGGCGACCGTGCGCGCCGTCACTGCCCGCGCCGTCGAGACCTTCGGCTTCACCGCCTTGCAGGCCGGCGACGGGCTGGCGGGCGTCGCGCTGTTCGCCGCGCGCCACGCGGACATCGCCTGCGTGCTCCTGGATATGACCATGCCGGCCATGCATGGCGAGGAGGCGCTCCAGGCCATGCGCGCCATCGACCCCGGCGCGAACGTCATCCTCATGAGCGGATTCAGCGAGCAGGATGCGACCGGCCGTTTCGAAGGCAAGGGCCTCGCCGGGTTCATCCAGAAGCCATACGACCTCGCCACATTGCGCGACATGCTCAAGGCCGCTACCGAGCCGAAACGCCACTCGGCTGGATAGTCGCCGCCTCGCTCATCCCTGCGCGAACATCGCCTCGAACGGCGCCGGCTGCTCGTAGGGCAGCCGCCCGATCCCGGCAACCGCCGCCGCCACATCCAGCGCAGGCGCCGGCTGCGGCTCCCGGCAATACACGAACGCCGTCGCGCAGTAGTCGTCGACCCGCTCGGCGATCCCTCGCGCCAGCACGCGCCGGCCGGTGTCGCTGGTCCACCCCCCGCCCGCGGCCGGGTGGCTTGCCTCGTACGCCGCGAATGCCTCGTCCTGCCCCGCCGCGAACTGCGCGAACCCGATTTGCTGGATCGTCACGCGCATTTCGCGCGCGAAGATGATGGGGTCCGGCAGGTGCCAGCGGTAGAACCCGACGAAATCCGGCTGGTTCGGTTGGCCGGGCGGGTACACCTGTTGCGGCGATCCCCCGTAGAGCGCCGCATGCGCCCCCATCCCCCACGCCGAGCCGGCGTAGTCCTCGAGGCCCGTACCGCAGATCGTCGGCAGGGTCGTGTCGCCGTCCCGGAACACCTTCACCTCGCCCTCGCCATACCAGGACCCGGAGTCCAACATCCTGATGCCCACCACGCACCCGAGGAAGCGCCCTGGCCCCCGTAATCCGTCACAGATGACGAAGTCCTGCTTCATCGTGGTGGGGTTTTCGCGCCGAAAGGCGGCATGGAGGTACCCCGCGTCCCCTGCGACGGCGGGCTCGAGCGTGTAATCCACCTGGTAGTACAGCGGCAGCGGCCGGTTCGAAGCGTTCGTGTACGTCACTTCGACGCGATCACGGAAGGGCATCGGGAAATACGCGTTGAAGCCCCGTCCCTCCTGCGCCGCCGTCAGCGCCGAGTAGTAGGCCACGGGCCGCCCATGCGGCATCCCGAAGAAGTCCATGCATGGAGCCCAGATGCTCGGCGCCTTCGAGCCGTCATAGCGCACCTCCAGCGTTTGCGCGCGCATCACTTCCGGCGCCGCCGGCGGGAACGTCATCCAGATGTGGCGGATCGTGCCCGGGCCCCTCAGGTCGGCGAGGACCACCCGCTCGCCCGGCCCGATGATGCGCGAAGGCGCGCCCTTGCGCCCGCCTTTCGCTGCCCCACCGGCGCCCCGCGCACCGTCCGGGTTCTCGAATGTGGCCGCCCGGCTGTCCAGCGAAAGGTCGATGCGTGACGGGTCGGACCACATGCCGCGCACTATACGGGCAGCGTTGTACTCCCGCCCGCCGCTGGCTATCCGCCCCGCGCGGACTGGCCGGCGCGCCGCCGGCCGCGCATGATGGTCGCGGGGGCGCCGTTCATTGGCTGTTAACGCTCGCGGTGAACCATCCGGGGAGATGGTTGTCACAACTGCCGCCGCCCAGGCGAAAGTCCTCGTCGTCGAAGACGAAGAGACGCTGCTCTTTACGCTTGCTCACAACCTCCGCCGCGAAGGGTACGCCGTCCTCACCGCCTCCCGCGGCGACGACGCCCTCAAGCTCGCGCGCGAGAAGCTGCCCGACCTCATCGTCCTCGATGTCATGCTGCCCGGCGTCGATGGCATGCAGGTCTGCCGGCTCCTGCGCCGCGACACCACGGTCCCAATCATCATGCTCACCGCGCTCGGCGGCGAAGGCGACCGCGTGGCCGGCCTCGATACCGGCGCCGATGACTACGTGCCAAAGCCCTTCGGCATGCGCGAGCTCATGGCCCGCATCCGCGCGCTTTTGCGGCGCAGCGGCCCCCGCGCTCTTCCCGATGCGGGCCCCACGCTCATCTTGTCCGGTGACATGGAAGTGGACCGCGAGCGGCGCGAAGTCCGCCGTGGCGGCAAGATCCTGAAGCTCAAGCCGAAAGAGTTCGAGCTTCTGTTATTCTTCGTCCAACATCCCGGCCGGGTATTTTCGCGGGAGCAGATCCTCGATGAGGTGTGGGGCTACGACTTCTATGGCGGTCCCCGGACGGTGGATGTCCACATCCGCTGGTTGCGCCAGAAGATCGAAGAAGACCCCGCACTGCCGGTGCGCCTGCGCACGGTCCGGGGCAGCGGCTACCTTTTCGAAGGCTAGGTCCTCGTGAGCGGGCATCTGGTTGCCCGCGGAGCCGGCGTCGGTGTCTTCGCAGCGCTGCTCGGAGCGTTCGCCTTCTGGATCGCCTGGGGCGCCGATAGTGTGGCGCTCGGGATCGTTCTCGCGGGCGGTGCGGTCGTGATCGGCGCCGCTTGCGGCTACTTCGCCTTTCGCGAATCCGCCCAGGCCGTGAAGGGCGTGAGCGCGGCCGCACTACGCCTCGCCGGCGGCGAAATGTCCGAACGCGTCGCCATCTCCGGGGGGCCCGCCAGCGAGCTCACGCGCAGCTTCAACTCCATGGCCCGCCAGCTCGAGGAGCTCATTGCCGCCGTCGATGCTGACCAGGCTCGTCTCCGCGCCGTCTTCGATGCCTCTACCGATGCGATGGTCGCCGTCGGCGCCGACACCGTGGTGCGCTTCATGAACCAGGCCGCGGAGCGCGTATTCGGCGCCACCGAGCAGTCCGCGCGCGGCCGCCGCTTCATCGAAAGTGGCCGCGATTTCGAGCTCGATGGGCTTATCCGCCGGGCAGTGGCCGCCTCGGGCCCCGAAACCACGGTCATCACTTTCGGTTCGAAACGCATCCCGCTCCGCGCCGCCGCCGTCCCCATCCGCGATGGCGGCCAGTGGGCCGTGCTCCTCATCCTCACGGACCTCACCGATGTCGCGCGCGTGGACCAGATGCGCCGCGACTTCCTCAGCAACGTCTCCCACGAGTTGCGCACGCCCCTGGCCTCGATTCGCGCGCTGGTGGAAACCATGGTGGACGGCGGCGTCGCTCCCGGCGAAGAGACCGAGCACTTCCTCGGCCGCATCCACGAGCAAGTCGAACGGCTGACCACGCTCGTCAACGAACTCCTGGACCTCTCCCGCATCGAATCAGGCGCCGTGGAGTTACACCCCGAGCCGATCGACGCCGCCGCGCTCTTCTCCGAAGCCGCCGCGCTGCTTCGCCCGCGGTACGAAGCCGAGGAGATCACGTTCGAGCTCCCGCCGGTTCCCGGGCCTATCATCCACGCCGACCACGCGTCGCTGGTGCGTGTCGTTTCGAACCTGCTCGACAACGCGATCAAGTACAGCCCACGCGGCACCACGGTCCACGCCGCCGTGCGCGATGAGGGCGAACTCGTCGCGCTCGAAGTCCGCGACGAAGGCCCCGGTATCCAACCCCCCGACCTGCCGCGCGTGTTCGAACGCTTCTACAAGGGCGATTCGTCGCGCGCCAATTCTGGCGTGGGCCTTGGGCTGGCGATCGTGAAGCACGTTGTCCGCGCCCACGGCGGCACCGTGTCCGCCGAAAGCCCTCCCAACTCCGGCGCCGTTTTCACCGTCCGGCTCCCCAAGGAGTTCGTCGGTCAGCGCACCCGCCCCGCCTGAACCCGATGACACGCGCAATCACTTCCGCACGAGCGCAGAATGCCCGTATTGGAGGTGCCTGTGACCGGGAGCAATGATCGCCAACCAACCGCCGACCGCCCGTATGCGCCCGGCTACGGGTTCGCGCCCGCCGAGGCCGGCCTGCTGCCCTGGAGCTGGGCCGAAGAGCGGCTGGCCGCCTCGCGCAACTACTGGGTGACCACCACCCGCCCGGGCGGCGCGCCCCACGCAATGCCCGTCTGGGGTGTCTGGGCAAACGGCAGGCTCTACTTCAGCAGCGGCGCCAAATCACGCAAGGCAAAGAACCTTGCCGCCGACCCGCGCTGCGTCATCCACACCGAAAGCGGCAGCCAGGCCGTCATCGTCGAGGGCATTGCGGTAGTGCTGCCGGAGGCTGAGGCGCTCGCCGTGATGAAGGCGCCCTACAAGGAAAAGTACGACTGGGAGATGACCGGCGGCGAAGGCCCGATCTTCGCCGTGGAACCGCGCGTCGCCTTCGGCTTCATCGAATCCTACGGTGGCAGCGCAGACCAGGATGCTACGGAATCGCAGTTCACGCAGACCGCCACCCGGTGGCGCTTCGAGCGCTGACGCCTCGCCAGCGCCCGGCACGCGGTGACACACCACCACCCGCTTGCCGGCGCTCTGGCCAATAGCCAATGCCCAAACGCCCAACGCCCAACGCCCAATGGCTTCCTCTGGCGGGAGTGCATGGGAGTCGAACCCACCCCCCGCCGCGCTTGCGACAGGGCAACCGTTTTGAAGACGGCGAGGACCACCGGATCCCCTCCACTCCCGCACGCAAGCATGGCGACCCGACGCCGAAGAGGGAAGCGTCATCGTGCGACAAGAAAGAGGCCCCGCGTGTCTCCACGCGAGGCCTCCTCGTTGTCCCCTTTCAGGCGCGGTTAGCGCCTCGTCTCCCGGCGGACCGCCAGGACCGTTGTGCCGGCAATCGCCCCCGCAAGGGCGAGTGCCCCGGCGACCAGCAACCAGCCGCTGTTGCCGCCGTCATCGCTCAGGCCGGTGCCCGTGTTCGGGGCGCCGGGTGCGGTGGTGGATGTCGCCGGAGGGGTTGTCGCCGTCGGCGTTGGCGGAGGCGTCGTGGGCGTGGCGGTGGGGGTTGGCGTCCGGGTGGGTGTGGCCGTCGCCGTGGTTGTGGCCGTCGCCGTGGGCGTGGCGGGTGTCGCCGTCACACTTGGCGTCGGCGTCGCGGCCGCTGCTTCCACCACGATGGTGCCAACCATGCCCTGGTCATACGGCGGAACCCCGTGAAGGATGCAGTAATACTGATAGGTACCCACCTTGGTGAAGGCCAACTCGAAGCTCTTGATTTCATTCGGGTCCGCCGGTGCGCCCGGGGGCGAGGCCGTCATTATCCCGCTGTTCACGAATCCGGTCCCGTCGTAGCCGTTCGCTGGTGCGCTCGGTGGCAGCGCAAACGGGTTGAAGCCCGGTCCCGGAGGCGGGGTGACGGCGCCGAAGGTTACCGAATGCGGCGCTGGCGTCGATGTCACCCATTCGATCGAGTCACCCACCTTGATCTTCTGGGTGGCCGGGAAGAACTGCATCAGGTCGTCGCCGGTCGGGAGGCTTCCGCCAACGACCAGCGTGTACTTGTTGCCGCCACCCGTCTTCGCGGTCACCGCCACGGGCTTGGCGGCCAGCGTGCTGCCGAGGGCCTTCAAGGCCGTCAGCGAGGCCGAGTACTCGGACGCAGCCCGCGCGTCTGCGGTGGCCTGTGTGTCCACAGTTCCGCTGTCGACGACGACGACCTGGCCATCCATGAAGGGATGGATCTCGCAGAAGTAGTCGTACGTGCCCGCCTTCGTATACGTGACGTCCCACGACGCCGTGGAGCCGTCCGGATTCCGGGCCAAGAGCGGGGAGATGATGATGTTCGCGATTGTTGGCGCGGACCCGTCGTATGAGGCGCCCGATGGTGTTTCAGGCAGAGTCGCGTCCGGGTTTGCCGCGCGGAGCGCATCAACCTCGGCTCGTTTCGCGAGGACGATGACGTGGGGCTCCGCCCATGGGAACTGCCAGCTCACCGTCGTGCCCGTCTTGATCGTGACGGTCTTCGCCATGAATTGGTTCACGGCATAGCCGGTTTCACCCCCGCCGGCGTTGACCTTGAGCGTTTCCGCAGCTGCGGCCCGTTGCGGCCCACCGTATCCGGTGAGCCCCACCAGGCCTATCGCCACGGCGGCGATTGCAATGACCAGTCGCTTCATTCGTTCCTCCTACCTGAAACAGAAAGTGCTGACAGACTGTGAGGAATCTATACCGCTTCTTGCTCATCCACAATCGGTCAAATGGCGAAACAAGGCTGAAGCAGAATTATGTTCGGCGGCAGGGGCCGTTCGCCTGACATAGATTGAAGCGCAATGGACGAAACGCGCTGCAGCCGGCTTACCAGCCGCGGTGCTCTCTCGCCGAGAGCACCCCATGGAGCCCGCGCGCAGCCAACACACTCTTCACCACCGCCCGCTCGACCGCCCGAACCGCCATCGTCCCGGCCGTGAGCGCGTCGCCTGCCCGGCACTCGAGCGGCCCCATCGCGAGCGCGAACGCGACATCGCCATCCCCGAAGGTGTGCGCCGGCAGCACCGACCGCGCTATGCCATCGTGCGCCTGGTAGGCCACTCGCAGCAGTTCGTGATGCGGCAGCGCGACGTTCGCCGCCAGGACCACGAGCGTCGTGTTCGCCAGCAATGCGTCCATCTCCTCCGTGCGCCGTTCGAGCGCCTCCGGCAGCGGCACGAATTCGCCGCCCTCGGCGCGCGGCCCCGCGATCACGCGGCCCGAATCGGGGTCGATGATGTACCCGACCGCGTTCGTCACCGCGAGCGCCCCCACGATGATCCCTCGCGGCCCGGCGACGCTCGCCGTCCCTATCCCACCCTTCAGCGCCAGGCCGGGGCCGAGCAGCTTGGCGACCGTCGCGCCTGTGCCCGCCCCAACGGTGCCCTCGGCGACCTTGCCGCCACGGGCGCCCGCGGCCGCGGCGTACCCGGCCGCCTCATCGGGAAACGCATCCTCGCGCCCAAGGCCGCGGTCGAAGATCACCGCGCCCGGCACGATCGGCACCCGCCCATGGCGCGTTTCGACCCCGAAACCCTGCTCCGCGCACCAGCGCATGACGCCCGTCGCTGCCGCGAGGCCGAACGCGCTCCCGCCGGCCAGGAGGATCGCGTGGCAGGTCCGGACCACGTTCGCCGGCGCGAGCGCTTCAGTCTCGCGCGTGCCGGGGGCCCCGCCGCGCGCATCGACGGCGGCCATCAGCGCCGTCTCACAGCGGATGACGGTGCAGCCCGTGCCGGCGCGCCGGTCCGTCCAGTGGCCCACGCGGATGCCCGGCACGTCCGTGATAGCGTCGCGCGCGCCCGCGCGCCAGCCGGTCCCTTCGCCCACGCCTCAGTCTCGCCGGCCGGCGTTACGCCGCGCATCGAGATATGATCCCAGGAAGCCGCGCGCGATGCCGCAAATGTCGGCCGTGAGGTCGGCGAGCGTGGCGGCGTCGCCCTCGGTGCTGCCCAACACTGCCGCGACGGGCTCGCCGCCGCGGTCGATCCCTGCGAACCAGCATGAGGCAGGGCCGCCGTCGCGAGACCCCACCGGCGGCAGGAGCAGCATCGCGCTCCCACCCTCCGCCGCACCGACGAGGCCGCCCAGCGCCGCGAGGTCCGGTTGCGCGCGCAATCTCTGCGCGCTCGGAAGGGCGTCCTCGCCGAGGCTGAGGTCCCGCACCATCTGTTCCGGTGTGAAGGTCGCCGCCTGCTGCACGAAGAGCGTCCATTCGTCTCGCCCCGGCAGCGGTCCCGCAAGTACCCGCGCCAGCGGGAACCGCCGGTCCGCGAGGCCGCCGTGCACCGCCGTCAGCCGCCGGCACGCTTCCGCGAGTTGCTCCGCCAGCAGCCCCAAGAGGATGAGCCGGTCGTTCTGCCCTGAAAGCACCAGCGACCGCAGCAGCGCATCCGCCACTACCTGGGGCTTGCGCAACGCCCCGTTTGCGTAAGATTCGACGAACGCGAGCTCGCCTAGATCACCAGGGTAGCCTGTCGCCATCCGCTGATTCTACCGCCGCCAGAGCGCGGCGCGGATCGCCATGGCGGCGGGATGCGGGCCGCCACGCTCTCGTAGGAACGCCTCGATGCGCGAAGCCTCCAGCTGGATGCGGTGCGTGGCCGGGTCGTCCCCAAGCGCCTCTATCAGGCGGCGCGGCAGCGTCAGCAGGTCCTCCATCCCCCAGAGCAACCCCGCCAGCTCAACGAGCCCCTGCATCGTGGTCGCCTCCAGCCCTCGCGCCGCTGCGTACCGGCCGCCGAGCGCGCCGCGCTCATCGAGGCCCAGGCCGGCCGTAACGAGGAACGCCGCGAGGTCGCAGAGTTGGTGCCCGGCCCCCGCGTGCGCAAAGCCGGTGAATACTGGCCCGCCCGCGGTCAACACCACTGCTCCGGCGGTCAGCCGGCCATGCACGAACCCGAATGGCCCTGCCCTGAGCGCCTCGCGCGCCGCCGCGATTGGCGCCGCCGCCGCCTCGCGCTCGTGCGCCGCGAAGCCGAGGCGGTGCAACGGCACGTCCACACCCGGGATGAGCGAATCCTCCGGGAGCTCCCAGCGCGCGCCTGCACGGATCGGCAATGCGTGGAGCGCCGCGATCGTGGCCACAACCCGCTCGAGAGCCTCGGTCCCATGCGCCGCGGCCAGCGCGGTCAACCCCTCTGCCCACTCCTCGATCGCGAGGCCGGACCCCGCCGCCAGCAGCCGCGGCGCTGCAGCGAACCCGGCGCCGCCGAGTGCTTCCAGCACGCTCGCATGCGTTTCGCTATCCTCATCGCCGAGCCCCCGCACCAGCACCTGCTGCTGGAGCGCTCCCGGCAGAAAGAGCGTCGCATGTACCGGTGCATCGGCGCCAGGCCCGAGCGTCTCGACATCGATGTCCGTTTCCGGCGCCAGTCGCAGCAGCTGTGCGATGCTCTCGGCCTCAATCGCCACGTGCCGCCCTCCGCCGCGCCTTCGGCTGGCACTTCGGGCAGTAATGCGTACCCCGGCCGCCGACCACAGTCTTCTCGATGGTGCTACCGCACACGTAGCAGGGCTTGCCTTCGCGCCGGAACACCTGCACGTACATGTGGTGCTGCCCCGGGTTGCCCTGCCCGTCGACGTAATCCTTGAAGCTGGCGCCGCGATTTTGGATGCCTCGTTCGAGCACGGCCCGCGCCGCCGCCCAGAGCCGCTTCGCCGCCGCCGGCGAAACGAGCCCGGCCGGCGTATCCGGCCGCACCCCCGCCTCGAACAGCGCCTCATCGACGTAGATGTTCCCGAGCCCGGACATGCGCCGCTGGTCCAGCAGCACCGCTTTCACGGGCGCAGCGCGCCCCGCCAGCGCTCCCCGGAACTGCGCCAGCGTGAACGCGGCGTCTATCGGTTCCGGGCCCAGCTTCGACGTGATTTCCGAGACGTTGTCGACCATCCGCCACGTCCCGAACTTGCGCAGGTCGCTCCAGCGGAGGTCGTGACCGTCGTCCAGCACCATCTTCGCTCGCTCGTACGTCTCTGGTGGCGCGCTGGAATCGCGCCAGAGCAGCCGCCCGGTCATCCGCAGGTGAACGACCAGCGTCCGCCCATCGTCAAGGCCCAGCAGGATGTATTTCCCCCGCCGTCCCATGCTCGTGAACGTCCGCCCAACGAGGTTGGCGCGCAGCACTTCGACCGGCGCCGCCGCCAGCAGCTGGATTGTGCCGGCATCGACCTCGACCGCGACCACGCGCCGCCCCACCACCAGCGGTTCCAGGTCTCGGCGGATTGTCTCAACTTCGGGCAGCTCGGGCACCGGTGTAGCGTAACGGTGTAGGGGCGTAGCGGCGTGTCGGCGTGCCAGTTCTACGCCGTTGCGCCGTTACGCCACCACGCCGTTACGCTACACCCGTGATTACCCACCTCCGTGGCGCCATCGCCCGCCTCGATATCTCCGGCCCCGCCATCGAGCTCGATGTCGCAGGCGTGCGCTACGAAGTGTTGTTGCCCCTGTTCCTCTGGCCCGAGGTGCAGGCACTCGCCGGCGAAGGCATCCTCGATGGCGAGGTCGCCGGCCCCGAAATCGGCATGCATATCTTCTATTCCGCCAGCACGAACCAGCCCGTGCCCGTCCTCGTCGGCTTCCTCCGCCGCCCCGAGCGCGACTTCTTCCGCAAGTTCATTTCGGTCGAAGGGATCGGCCCCGCGAAGGCCGTCAAGGCGATGAACGTCTCGGTCAGCACGATCGCGCGCGCAATCGAGCAGGAAGACCGCGCCACCCTCACGCGCCTGCCCGGCATCGGTGCGCGCGGCGCCGATAAGATCATCGCGACGCTGCGCGGCAAGGTCGTCGCCGAAGCAGCACTCCAGGATGCCGGCCTCGCCCGGCCCGTCGATGCTACCCGGCTCGATTCCAACCGCGTGGTTGCCGATGCCGCTGAGACTATCGCGGCGCTCGGCTACCCGCGCGGCGACGCGCGCCGCTGGGTCGAAGACGCCCGCGCCGCCGACCCCTCGCTCCAGACCGTCGAGGAGCTCACGCTCGCGGTGCTCCGCGGCCGCGACAACCGGTAAGCCCGGACGTTCCTGTTCGGCCACAGACGGCGCCCGCGCCCGGCAAGGCAAGCGCTGGCCTATGCCCGGCCTCCCGTTCGCGCGCCCGGATGAGTGGCAGAGGTTCCACCGCCGTCGTGTGTTCTCGCGCCGGCGCCGCCGTCCAGCGGCCGGGACCGCACGGTTTGACCAGACATGAACCCGAGTGAACTGCTCGACCAATCGTTCAGTAAATTTGTGACAGAAAGCGCAAAGAGGGTTGACACCCTTCTGTGAACTCGGTAGCGTCCAGTGTGACGGGCTTGATAGACCGTCAACGCGCTCGGTCCCAAACCCGGTGCAACTGCGGAATGTGCGCTACGCGCGCAACGGGGGAACCATTTTCGGGGTGAATTCGGCCGCTCCCGGCCGATAGGGCGTCCTTCCGCCCGAACCCGTCAGCTAACCCCGTACGCAGCAGGAGGCCTGGTGGGAGTTCCCACCTTGATGGTCTGCCATCTCCCGGTTCTGCTTCGAATTTTGTCGCTTGCGACGTAGGAGGACACCCAAATGCCGGCTTTGCAGGAAGCCCCACCCAAGTCATGCCCAAAGTGCCGCGGCTCGATGATCGTCGAGCGCGATTGGCACGGTACCTACGGGAGCTGCATCATGTGCGGCTACGTCCACGAAGTGCTTACCAGCCCGCCCGTGGACCTCGCCGCGGAGGAAGCCGCCCTTCCCCAGCGCCAGCGCCGCCGCCAGCCATCCCACGGCAAACTCCGGCTCTGATCCCTCGAACTCCAATGGACTGATTCATTTCAAGCCCCCCGGGCCGACCGGGGGGCTTTCTCTTTCCCCCGCGCCTCCCTTTCACCTAGAATCCGGCCACTCAACCGAAAGAGGTCACCCGTGCCCTACATCAGGCTCTCTATCGCGCGCCCCCGGAAGGGCGAAGAGCAGCGGCTCGAACAGCTCATGCGCCAGCTCAACGAACTCGCCGCCGAGAACCCCGCGTGCCTCGAAACCTTCTTGCTCCGCCCCCACGACGATAGCGGCGAAGTCGCCCGCATCGCCGTCTACAAAGACGAAAATTCCGCCGAGCACGCCGCCAACAGCGACCGCGTCCTGGCCCTCCGCTCCGAAATGCACCTGGCAAGCGAAGCCGGGCACGTCGAACGCGCGTTCTTCAGCGTTTAGCGCGATCGACACCCGCCTGTCACGAGCCCGCACTTGCTTCGAACGGCGATCGCGGCCTTCACTGGAAATACCGGGGCTGGCGCCTCGCCGCCGAGGGTCTGACACACTACTTGACCGGGCGCCGGAAAAGAGTTATCAGGGTGTACCCTACTACTTGCGCATCAGCCAGCCAGTAGACTCATGAAGTCGTAAGGGTCTTGCGCCGGGGCGGATTCACCTTCTGGAACTTGAGCGTACGCGGTCTCTTCCAGTGGTTCCCGGGGTCAGCCGAAGAAGAGGTAGGTAAGAGTCATGACCATTCAGCGCACTCCGGGTCGCCCATTCGCTCTCCGCTCCTCATCGAGCAACATGTCCGCCGGCCGCGGCGGCCACCCCATTCGCATCCTCCTCGTGGATGACCACGCCGTCATCCGCCAGGCCCTCCGCATGCTGCTCGAAAGCCAGCCCGAGCTCGAAGTCATCGCCGATGTCGAGAACGGCCGCGAAGCCGTCCAGGCGGTTGAGAAGTACAGCCCCGATGTCGTCCTCATGGATGTCGTGATGCCTGGCCTCAACGGCCTCGAAGCGACCCGCCAGATCCGCCGCGCCAGCCCGAGTACCCGCGTGGTGATGCTCAGCGGCTTCGTCGATGAGGACCAGCTCCTCGATTCCCTCCGCTCCGGAGCCTCCGGCTACATCATCAAGAAGTCCGATGTGTCCGAGCTCGTGCTCGCCATCCAGACCGTCCACCGCGGCAACAGCTACTTCTCCAGCGCCCTCAGCGATGGCTTCGACCTCGCCGAGGTGCTCTACCAGGCCAAGCGCTCCGATACCAAGAGCAGCGCCGATACCCTCACCTCGCGCGAGCGCGAAGTGCTCCAGCTCATCGCCGAGGGCTACACCAACCAGGGCATCGCCAGCGCGCTCTTCATCAGCGTCAAGACCGTGGAAGCCCATAAGGCCCACATCATGGCCAAGCTCCACGCGCGCAACCGCACCGACCTCATCCGCTATGCCATCCGCAAGGGCATCGTCCGCCTCGAAAGCGTCGACGAAGCCGAGCGCATGCTCGCCGTCTTCAACGACGACGGTGAGGCCGCCGCCGCCGTCTGAAGCCTCCTGACTCGAACCTGTATCGAGCCCGGCCAACTGGCCGGGCTCGCCGTTTGTGCGCCGCGCCGCGCGGGCCGATCACACCACGGCGAACGCGCCGAGATCCACGACCTCGTCGGCGAGCTGCTTGATGAAGTAGCGGTCGTGTGTCACCGGGATGACCGCACCGTCGTAGCCGGCCAGCGCGGGCGACGCCAACGTTTTACCAAGGTTTTTCGGGCGGCCGCTATGGTGCACGGGTGGCGTATCGGGCGCCGTTGCGGCCTCGGCTGCCCAACCCTCGACACTCAAGTTAGACTCCCCGCGAGAGAGTGGGCCCACGTGATACAAGACCGCCGCTTTGCCTCGATCACCGCTCGGCGAGCCGAGGTGCTCAGGCTCATCAGCGAGCAGCGCACCATCCCCGAGATCGCGGTTTCGTTGCAGATATCCGAGGCGACCGCACGGAGGCACGTCGAATGGCTTAGCGAGTTCCTTGGCGTCAACTCAAAACGCGAGCTGGGGCGATGGTGGTCAGCCCACAGGGTGGAGTGGTTGCGGGATCTCGCCGTGCGCGGTGGGGTAGAGGTGCGCTGGTAGCCAGGTTGCGTACCGGCGCTTCGCCCGAACCGGATAAAGATGGGTCGCTCCAACCCAATGGGCAAAACGTGCTCAACCCCGCATAGTGAAACGGTACCCGTCTTTGGACGGAGCGAGGAGCGCCCAATGCAACGAGCGGCCATGCATCAACCCAACATGAGACGGGCGATATGAACCGGCGGAGAAGGATCCTCTCGGTAAGCCTGGGTGCCGCTGTGATGGCGAGCGTCATCACCGGCACTTCATTCGCGCTGGTGCGCGCCGTTAACCAGGGCAGCTCGGCGCAAGCCCAACCCGCCTCCCAGCCAACGGTGAGCGCGGACGCGACTCCCCTCCCGGAGGCCACGCCGGACGGCAACGCGACCCCGCTCCCGGGGGCCACGCCGGACATGAGCAAGGCGTTCTGGTTCGTCCCGTATGAGAATGCCGACCGCAAGAAGCCGCCCTTCGTCGGCGTCCTGGGCGGGATCGAAATCATGCCCTTCGATGACTCTGTCCCGCTGGACGAGCGCGGCGGTTGCCCGCCAGGGACCGTGTCCCTGACTGAGCCGGTCGGGGACGAATTGAGCCAGCAACCGCTCGGCATCCGCCTTGGCGGCATGGCCGCGACCGTCACGGCCGCTCTTCCACAGACTGGGATGGCCTGTGACGGGCGCCTTCTCAGCGTGCATCAATCGTTTGATGTCTCCCCGGGCGAGGGCGGTGGAAAGGGGGCGGGCGGACTCAACGTAGACCGCCAGACCTTTGGACATCGGTTCTGGATGGCGCAGGCCTTCGACCGGTGGTCGGAGGGCAGCGTCAACGGCCGGCCCGCCGCCCTGCTGAAACCGGTGATCGGGACGTACGGGACCTCCATGGTCATCGTCAACGACGGCGAGGGCTTTACCTTCATCAGAGGTGAGGGAGTCACGCTTGAGTACCTGCTGCGGGTGGCGGCGGAGATCGAGCGATGATACGAAGGCTTTTGCTGTCGGTGGCCGTGGTTTCCAGCCTGCTCGGCAGCGCCCTGGGCGTACTGTTCCCGGTGACGGCCTCGCGCGCGGTAGCGTCGGTCAGTGTCCAGGTGTACCCCGGCGGCAACGGCTATCTGACCTGTGGCTGGCACAACCTCTGTGCCAGTCCTTACGCCACCGGCGCCGCACTGGACTTCGGTGACCCGACATGGGTCTACTTCCGCTCCTACGCCTCGAACTCCGGCGGCGGCACGGTGGCTGGCGAGGGTCACATAGTCTACTCCGCAAGCGGCAACCAGTGTAAGAATTGGACCTACGTGGATATTTACGATATCGCGGGAACCTACGAGGCAGAGGTACTATACCAGCACGTATATTCCGGATATAACGGCTACACCTTCTGGATCAATGGCGGCATATATGGTTCAACCACCGAATATTACATCGCGCAAACGGCTACCGAGCCGGTGTCTCCAACGTGCCCAACTACCGGAAAGCACGTGATGGAAGAGGGGAGCGGAGGGAACATGTCGATGAACACGACTGACTATCCCACCGCGGCCAACTGCGGCGCCAGTTGTTCGGTCTGGAAGGGCAATTGGAGTTATTGGGTGCTCTCCAAGCTCTGGACGAACTAGGGCCGCGCACACTCGCATCACCGGCGCCCCTCGATGCGTGTTTACCTTACTGCGCCTCGGGAGCTCAGTCCAATAACGGCCGGCCCGCACCGACGTCGGTAACCAATTCGTCGAATCGCGTAACGCGCCCGTCGTCTTCTCCCACCATCGCAACCAGCCATTGCCGGGTGTATTCGACGTCGAATTTTGAACCTTGCATATGCAGCACGTATTGAATATCAAACCAGTCCCGTGGGCGGCCGAATAGCATCTTGAACACGACCAGGTCCTCGCCGGAAATGACGCGGATCGTCGCGCCTTCGAACGGCACTTCTCTCGTTCGAGTCGATACAGACTCGTGGAATTCGGCGTACGCCATGAAGAGGTCAACGTAGGTGTTGTCCCACAAGATCCGGACCTGTCCCTCTTGGAGCACTTTCGCGGTCGCAGCCTCTCGGTCGAACCGGGCGCCGAGGCCGCCGCCGCCGTCTAAAACCCCTCCTGACTCGAACCTGTATCGAGCCCGGCCAACTGGCCGGGCTCGCCGCGTGTGCGCCCCGCCGCGCCCGTCGATCACACCGCGGCGAACGCGCCGAGATCCACGACCTCGTCGGCGAATTGCTCGATGAAGTAGCGGTCGTGTGTCACTGCGATGACCGCACCGTCGTAGCCGGCCAGCGCGGTTTCGAACGCCTCCTGTGACGGCAGGTCCAGGTGGTTCGTGGGTTCGTCCAGCACCAGCAGGTTCGCGCCGCCGAGCACCATCAGCGCCAGCGCGAGGCGCCGACGCTCGCCGTAACTCAACTCCCGCACTGGCGTTCGCACCTGTGTGTGGCCGAGCAGGAAGCGGTGCAGCACGTTCGACGCCTCGCCATCCGTCATTGGCCGCTTGCGGCGCAGCAGTTCCACCGGCGTCATCGCCGCCTCCTGCCCAACCGCGGAAGCCGGCTCGGACTGTGCGAGGTAGCCCGGCGTTGCGGAGGCACTGAACGCGATGCGGCCCTCGCTGACGTCGTGCGCGCCGAGGATGGCTCGCAGCAGCGTCGTCTTGCCCGCGCCGTTCGGCCCGGTGATCACTGTGGTCTGGCCCCGGCGGACGTCGAAGGACAGCCCCTCCACCAGCCGCCGCCCGCCCGCCGCGAGCGCCACATTCATCACCGAGACGAGGAGTGCGGCCCCCTGTTCCTCCACGTGGAAGCTCCCCGCGAAGCCCTGGAGCGCCCGGCCCGGCCGCGTCACGTGCTCGGCCGATTCCAGTTGGCGCTCAACCCGCGCCTTCAGCGTCACCGCGCGCCGCGCCACCTTTTTCGCGCGCTTCCGCACGTAGAAGTCGATGGACTTGTTCTCGATGCTCCGGGAGCGGGACTCCACGGCGGAGATGACCTCCTTCAGGTGGCGCTCCTCACGCTGCTGGCGCCTGTACCGCTCCAATTGGTCCGCCGCGCGCCGCGCCTTCTCCTCCGCGTACGCGGAATAGTTGCCTGCGAAGCTCTCCGCGGTCCCGGTGGCGCCGTCGACCTCGACGATTTGCTGTGCGCAGGCATCGAGCAGCGCCCGGTCGTGCGAGACCACCACCGCCGGACCGCGGAACCGGCGGACGAACGCCTGCACCCACTCAATGCCCGCGAGGTCCAGGTGGTTCGTCGGCTCATCCAGCAGCAGCAACGGCGGCTGCGATGCCGCGACCGAGAGCAGCCCGAGCCTGGTCAGCTCGCCCCCCGAGAGCTCACCGAGATGCGCTTCGCGGCTGATGTCACGCAGTCCCAGTGCTTCCCGGAGCGGCTCGATGGCTGCCTCGGCGGGGCCCGCAGCGAGCCGCGCAAGCACGCGGTCATACGCCGCCACGAGCGCCGGGTTATATGGGTCCAGCGCGAGTTCGTGCCCCAACCGCTCCAACTCCTCGCTCGAACCTTCGCCGCCAAAGACGCCTGGAAACGCTTCGGCCACCGTCTCGCCCTCGCGGCCGCTGTAGCCCTGGGGCAGGTAGCCGATCGGGCCGCCGCGGGGCAACTGGATGCGGCCACTATCGGCCGCCAGCTCGCCGGCGATGATGCGCAGGAGCGTGGACTTCCCGGCGCCGTTCGCACCGACCACGCCCGCCGCCTGCCCCGGCGGCACGGTGAACGAGACGGCCCGCAGCACCACACGGCCCCCGAGTTCCTTGCTGATCGAATCGATGGTTAGCACAGGCTGCTCCCGGCACGCATGGATCCCGCGGGTTCGGCGTGGGGAAGGCGAGAGAGGCGCGAGGCTGCCCGGATGAGAGCGGGATATCGTGAGGCACACCGGGCCGCGGGCATCCTGGGGACGCTCACCGCGATCGCACATTCGCCCGGTTCAGTCTGTCAACGGAGTCCTCACGAGAGAATGAAGCCAGTATAGCCGTCTCCGCCCGAGTGCCGCCATCCGGCTTCAGGCCGGATCGTCGCCGGCGCCGCCCCATCCCATGGCGCGCAGGTCCGCCTCGACCACCGCCTGGACCTCCAGTGCGGGCATCCCGCGCCTCGCCGCGAGCGCCTTAATGTCCTCGAACTCTGGCGCCGCCCGCGTCGCTCCTTCCCATTCTCGCAGCTTCACCCGCACCTCGCCCAGCGACGACGCAAACGTCTCGACGCGCCGCGCCGCTTCGTAGCGCCGGTACCCGGTGACGCGCACGCCCAGCGTGCTCGTCTCGCGCACCATCAGCGCCGCCAACCGCGCCTCATCTTCGGGGTCTGCAAGCGCACAGAGCTTCGTCGCCGCCCGCCCCTTCTTCATCCCGATGGGCTCGAGCCACGCGTCGAGCGCGCCTTCTTGCAGCAGCCGGTCCCGCGCGTGCGCCAGGAACGCGGCCGGCATGTCGTCGATGTTCGCCGCCAGTTCCACGATCTGGCGGGTGCGCGGTCCCGAGGTCTCTCCGGCGCCCACCGCGACGCTGCGGCCGACGAACACCCGCAGCGCATTCGGTCGTCCCGATGCGTCGAGCGTGCCCGCCCCGATGCCGTGGCGCTTCGCCACGATTGTCCCCGGACCCGGGCGGGCGACCGCCGCGAGGATGGCCGCGCCCGTCGGCGTCACGAGCTCATGGCCGGCCTCCACGAAGCGCAACGCAAAGCCAGCGTCCTGGAGAATGTGCGCGGCCGCAGGCCCGGGCGCCGCAGGGATCACCCCGTGCGCCGACTTCGTGACAGTCCCTGCCCCGACGGTGACCACCGGGCACCACGCCTCCTCCACGCCGAGCAGCTCCAGCGCCAGCATCGAACCAACGATGTCGATGAGTGCGTCCACACCGCCGACTTCGTGGAAGTGCGGGTCGGATGTCCCGTGGGCCGCCGCCTCCCCTGCCGCCAGCAGTTCGATCGCTCGCAGCGACCGTCCCGTCACACGCGCGTGCAGTCCAGCTGCGGTCACCAGTTCGCGCATCTCGCCAGGCTGGTACGTGCGCTCCTCGTCGATGTTTAACAGCAAGTGCAGTCCTTCGATCCCGCCCCGTCGCACGCGTTCGGTCCCGAGCGAGAACGCGGGGACCCCCAGCCGCCGCAGGCTCGCCTCGACATCCGCTTGCGGGGCGCCCGCGTCGATGAGCGCCGCCAGCGTCATGTCGCCGGCGATCCCGGAGAAGCAATCGAAGACGGCCGCCGCATCGTCGCCGGCGCTCACGGGGCGCTGGCCGTGGCGCGCACCGCCAGCCGGTTGATCGTCGCCGCCATGAACCCCGCGCCAAAGCCGTTGTCGATATTCACGACCGCGACGCCCGTCGCGCAGCTGTTCAGCATCCCGAGCAACGCCGCCAGCCCGCCGAAGGCCGCGCCGTAGCCGACGGATGTCGGCACCGCGATGACCGGGTTCGCCACCAGCCCCCCGACAACGCTCGGCAGCGCACCCTCCATCCCCGCGACCACCACGAGCGCGTTCGCTTCGCGCAGCGGCTCGATGCGGTCCGCCAGGCGGTGCAGCCCGGCCACACCGATGTCGTAGTGCCGCTGCACGGCCGCGCCCATCATCTCCGCCGTGATCGCCGCTTCTTCGCCGACGGGGATGTCCGATGTCCCCGCGGTCACCACCGCGACGTTGCCCTCCCGCGCCCGCGGGCAGGGGTCGCACCACGCGAGCCGCGCGTCCTCGCTGTAGACGGCCCCCGGGATCGCCGCCCGGATCGCTTCGAGGTGTGCCGGTTCCACGCGCGTCACCAGCACGCGCCCGGCTCGCTCCAGCACGCGCCGCGCGATCTCCGCGACTTGCCCCGGAGTCTTGCCCATGGCCAGCACCACCTCGGGCAACCCATCGCGCATCGCCCGGTGGTGGTCGATGGCCGCGAACCCGAGGTCGTCATACGGCGCCGCCGCGAGCCGTCCCGCGGCTGCGTCCACGGTCACCTCGCCCGCCGCCACCTTCGCCAATAGATCCCGCAGTCCATCTCCGTCCATCCCCCGAGTGTACCGTCCCGCGCCGCCATCGGTACCGCGCACGTCAGCAGGCGGCCGGGCGCAACGACCACGTCCGCGACTCGAAAGCACGCCCGCCCGCCCACACGCCGATACGCCCACACTCCGGCACGCCCATACGGGTGCGAGGCGGCTGGGGGAGGTGGCTGGCCGGCGCAGGCGTTGATCTGGAGTGCTGACGACCCGCCGGCCTAACCTTGCGTGTGGATGGTCTCCACAGGCCTACTATCGGCCGCGTGTGTTGTTGGCAGATGGCCGACCCCTCACGCCCGCCGCGGGCGCATCCCGAACCCCGCGGCGATGAGCACCCGGCCCGCCTCCGTTTCTCCGCTTCGCGGCAGCGCCAGGAAGGCCTCGATATCCGCGGGCGTGTCAAGGTCGAGGCCCAGGGCCGGCTCCAGCACTTCCGTGACCGCGAACCCCGCAGCGGTCGCTGCCCGCACGTGTTTGTCGAAACTTCCCACCCCGTACGCCAGCGCGAAGCGGCCCGGCGGGCGCAACACCATGGCATTGGTGCCGCCATCGTTGCTCCGCACCAGCGTCACCGATGGCGCGGGCGCGACGCTGCTCAGCACCTCCGCGAGCCTGTCCGCCGTCGCGAGCGGGAGGTCGGCGTGCAGGATCAGCACCCCGCCCGGCGCCTCCGTCATGCTTTCGAGCGCAAACTCCAGCTGCGCGTTGAGCCCCTCCCGTTCCGGGTCCTCCGCGAGGAACGTCACGCGTCCGCCGGCCGCATGGGCCGAAACGCGAGGGTCGGCGGTGAGCACGACCACCCGGTCGCAGACCGCTTCCGCCGCTGCGAGCACCGTCCGCAGCGTCGCCAGCGCGAGCGCCTCACGCGCCGGTCTGTCCAGCACCGCCGCGAGGCGGCCCTTCGCTCGGTCGAGCATGTTCACCGGGATCAGCGCGGTCACGCCCGCGCGCTCCGCCGTCACGGGGAGCGGTGGGGCGCCGTGCGGCACTGGCTCACAGCGCGGCGACCACGGCGGCCGCGAGCTCCCTCTTGCGGTCGGCACTCGTCATCATCGTGTCCGTCACCAGGCAGCGCATGCCCAGCGCCTCGACCTGCGGCCCCAATGCCCGATCCTGCTCATCGATGACCATAAGGTCGATGAGGCCCGTGTACATCTTCGCCACGCCCACCGCTGAGACCTCGTACCCGAGCGTTTGCAGCATCTTCGCGGCCGGGCCTTTGACCACCTGCCCTGCGATGATGGGGCTAATCGCCGCGCGCTTCGCCTTCGAACTGCCAAGTGCGTCGCGGATCCCCGGCACGGCGAGGATCGGCCCGATGCTCACGATCGGGTTGCTCGGCGCCAGGATAATCGCGCTGGACTGCGCCAGCGCCTCGATGACGCCCGGCGCCGGCCGAGCCAGTTCGGCCCCGGCAAATGCGACGGAGCGCACGTCCACTTCGGTCCGCAACCGGACCATGTAGTCCTGGAAGTCGATTTCGCCCTCGGGCCCGAAGATTTTCGTGCGCACGGGCTCGTCCGACATCGGCAGGACGCGGCAGGCGAGCCCCCAATCGCGCGCAAGCCCGGCGACAATCTCGTGCATGGGCACGCCGGCGTGCAGCAGCCGCGTGCGGTGGATCGCCATCGCCAGGTCCCGGTCGCCGAGGTTGAACCAGCGTTGGTAGCCGAAGCGCTGCAGCTGCTCGACTACCGCGAACGTATCGCCCGTCAGCCCCCAGCCCGTCTCCGGATTGACCGCCCCTGCGAGCGCGTACAGCACGATGTCGGTATCGGGTGAGACGTGAAGGCCGAACATTTCCACGTCGTCGCCCGTGTTCGAAATGATCGTGATCTGTGCCGGGTCGACGGCCTCGTAAAGGCCCTGGAGGAAGCGTGAAGCGCCGACGCCGCCGGCGAAGACCGTGTACATGCCGCTAGTGTAGAAGCGCCGCCCCGCCGCTGACGAATCGCCGGCGCGGCGTTAGAGAGCCGGCCGTTCGTCCACCGCGATGGGCGCCCCGGGCGCGCTGGGCGCGACGCCCGCCGGCGCCCGGCGCCCTCGCCCCGCTGCGCTTTCGGCCACGGGCGCCGTCACCGGCGCGGCGCTTTCGGCCGCCGTCGCGGGTTCGCGCCGGCCGGCCAGCAGCGGCCCGGTCTCGATCGCAATCAGCAGCGCCATGAGCAGCCACAGGTACGGCTCCTCGATAAGCCGTCCCTCGGATTGGCTGATGAACAGGATTCCCACCAGCGAAGCCCCGATCCAGCCGGTCATCAGGCGATTGAACGGGACCGTCGTGCGCCAGTAGGTCGCCACCACTGCGATCCCGATCCGCACTCCAACGAGCACATACATGAGAGCCCCGACGATGCCCAGCTCCGCGAGGACCGAAACCGCCGACGTGTGCGACAGCGTCGTCTTCGCCCAGGACGGGATCTCCGAGAAGTATTTCAGCACGAGCGCGTGCTGGTAGTTGCCCGTACCGACGCCGATGAGCGGGTTGTCGCGCCACATGTGCAGCCCGGCCCTGATCAGGAACTCGCGCTGGCCAATAGCGTCCACGCCTGAGGTCAGTGAACGCACACGCTCCGCGTTGGCTCCGCCCTGGGCCAGCAGCAGCGCCACCATCGCCACCACCGCGGCCACGGCCGCTGCGGTCAGCTTCACCTTCGTATAGCGGGCGATGGGCGCCGTCAGGACCACAATGAAGCCGACCAGCAGCAACATCATCCAGCCCGAACGCGAGCCCGTGAGCACGATGCCCAGCGCCCCGAGGGCGAACGACGGGGCCGCAAGGTAGACTGTCAGCCGCCGCGCGCCCGTGGCCAGCACCATCCCCGCCGCCAACGACATCGAGACCACGAGGAAGCGCGCAAGGTTGTTGGGGTCCGCGAATGTCGCGTTCGACCGGTAGGCGTACTCATCCGAGTTCACGAGGATGGCCCGCCAGTGGAAGACGCCCGGGTTGCGCTGGGCGATCGCCACGACCGAGAGCGCGATCGTGGCGAGGAAGAACGCGCCCGCGATCCGCTCCAGGTCCCGGCGGTCTTCGATTAACGCCGGCGCGGTCACGATGAACGCGACGTAGAGCGGCAAAATGAGGATGCTGTTCGGCGGCCGCAACGAATCGGACCACGCCAGGCCGATGACAAGCAGACCAGAGAGCGCGAACACCGGCAGCAGCAGCGACGAATCCGGGAACAGGCTCGACAGGCGATGGCGCCTCTGCGCCAGCACCACGATGACCGTCGCCACCATCGCCGCCTTGCCGGGATTCAGCAACGCGCGGATGGCGCCCGTTGCCCCACCGGAGCCGAGGCGGCCGAGCGCCTGCGTTTCGGCATATTCGAACGTGAGCCCGATCACCACGGCCGGGATCAGCAGTTTGGGTTCGCGAAGAAAGATGATGGCCGCCAGCAGGGCGCATTCAACGGCGACAATGACGGCCAGGTCGTACATCTGCGGGGGAAAGCCTCGTGAATCTCTTCACATTGACCGGGTTCCGGCCTCAGCCTACGATACGGCCGCATGTTCAGGGGCACCAGCGTCGGGTCGAGCGGGCTGCAACGAGACCTTAACCTGGTACGGCGCCGGGCGTGGCTGTTCATCCCATTCTTCATCCTTGGCCTCATCATTGCGCTCGCGTTCGGCAGCGTGGCCGGCAACTCGAAAGCCGTCGCCAGCATGCAGCTCGAGACGGTCGTGCAGGACCTCGTCGCCGGAGGCGACCGCGGCCTGCGCATCTTCGAAGCTCAATCCATGACCGGCGACGAGAAATTCAAGCAGGAAGTCATCACCGCCATCGGTGACCCGAACTTCGATTACGCCCGCTTCTCCATCGCCCTCGCCCCCATCTCCGTCGCCGATGGCGTCTCGCGCGGCATCCTCACCGTCTCCATCGAAGACCCGGACAAGGCGAAGGCGGAGCAGTACCGCCAGGCGTTCGTCGATGTCTTCACGAAGGAGTACAGCACCACCGATGGCCTCTTCCGCCAGCGCTTCGTGAGCAAGAAACAGGCGGTGGCGGACCTCGATGAGAAGACCTTCCAGGACGCCGTCGCGAAGCTCCGCCCGCTGGCCGAGGCGAAGGGCCTCCCGCTGGATGAGCTCGTGCGTTCGCGCCAGTTCTCTTCGGCCGGCCTCGTCCAGGAGTTGAACAGGCAGGAAGCCAACCTCCAGGGCGAGCTCGCGCAGGTGGAGGCAGCGCTCGGCGGCCAGGGCCAGCCCTCGGGTGTCGCGGCGTCCGCGATCCTTGGCCAGCCCGTCACCGATGCCCAGGCCGCCGGCGCCCTCCGCGACCGACAGGCGGTACTCAACGCCGCCGTCGCCATCGTCCGCCAGAAGCGCTCCGGCCTTTCGGACGTTTCGCTCGATTCGGACTTCCTCGCACAGCTCGATTCCGTCCGCACGCTCGCCGAGACCAAGAACGAAAGCTACGTGCGCCTCAACAATGCACGCGTCGCCGTCACCAGCGCCCAGAGCGACATCGCTACGTCGTATTCCTTCTCGGGCGGCGTCGCCGGGAGCAACATTGGTCGCGTCGCCGTCGTGATCGCCGTGACCGTCGTCTTCGGCCTCGCGGCCATCTACCTGCTCGAATGGCTGTCGCAGGTGCGGGCCGGGCATTCGTCCGCCTCACCGGGCGCCTGAGGTGCGCATCGCCGAAATCAACGATATCGCCTCGGTCGCGTCCGAGCTGGCGGGCGGCCTGCGCGCGCGCGGGCACGACGTCGATGTAATCCGGCCGCGGCTCGTGGGTGGCGGGCTGCCGTGGATGGTCAAGCCGATCGTCGGGCCCGTGCGCGCGATCGAATGGGCACAGATCATCCGCGAAGTCCGCGCCGGAAACTATGACGCCGTGCACATCCACTACGCCTACCTCGGTATGGTGGGCGTGCTCGGCAAGTTCCCCTACATCCTCCATTGCCACGGCAGCGACGTCCGCGAGATCACCCCGTTCACCCGCCCGATGGTCGAACGCGCGTTGCGCGGCGCCAGCCGCGTGTTCTACTCCACCCCGGACCTCGCCTCCTACGTGAAAGCCCGCCGCCCCGACGCCGAGTTTCTCCCGAATCCGGTCGATACTGACGACTTCCAGCCAATGGCGCCGGCGCGTGAGAGCCGCGACGTGTTCATCTGCTGCGCCCTGAGCGACATAAAAGGTGCCACCCGCATCCATGACGCTTGCCGCCGCCTCGCCGAACAACGCCCCGACATCCGCGTCACCGCGGTGGCTGGCGGCGAGTGGACCGCCCGCTTCGAGGCGCTCCCGAACGTCACCCTGGTCCCCCACCAGCGGCGTTCACGCCTCCCGGCGATCATCTCGCGGCACGGGGTGGTCGTCGGGCAGGTGCTCCTCGGGGTGGTCGGCATGGCCGAGCTCGAGGCGATGGCCTGCGCCCGCCCCGTGGTCGCCTGGTATACCCACAACCATGCCTACCCCGAGCGCCCGCCCTTCGTGCGCGCTGTCGATGGCGTCGATATCGCGGCCGCCGTCACCCGCCTCGTGGACGACGCCGACGGACGCCAGCGGCTGGGCGATGCCGGCCGGACCTGGGTACGCCGGTTCCACAGCGTCGCGGACACCGCTGAACGCGTCGAACGGGCCGCGCTCGGCCTCCTCGCGGCCCACGCCTCGCAGCGCGCAGCCTCTAGCCTCTAGTCCCTGCTCCCCTGTACGTTGGCCGCATGACGACCGTCCCATCGCTCCGCCTCGATGACGCGCCACTCACGCTACCTGAGCGCCCGCTCGTTTCCATCGTCATCCCCTGCCTGGACGAAGAGCGCTACATCACGAACCTGCTCGATTCGCTGGCCGCGCAGGATTACGGCCCCGAGGGCCTCGAAGTCATCGTCGCCGATGGCGGCAGCACCGACCGCACCCGCGATCTTGTCGCGTCCTACCCATCGCGCTTCCACCGCCTGGCGCTCGTCGATAATCCGAAGCGCATCACGGTCGGCGGGCTGAACGCCGGCATGGATGCCGCCACCGGCGATTGCTGGATCATCATCGGCGCTCATAGCGCTGTGCGCGGCGATTTTGTGCGCGCCTCGGTCGAAGCATTGCAGCGCACTGGCGCCGCCTGCGTGGGCGGCCCGATCGAGACCGTGGGCGAGGGGCTCGTCGGTCGCGCCATCGCCGCTGCCATGTCCTCGCCGTTTGGGGTGGGCAACGCCCGCTTTCGCTACGCCGATGACGAGGGCGAAGTCGATACGGTCCCGTTCGGCTGCTACCACCGGCTGGTCTGGCAGGTGGTGGGCCGCTTCGATGAGACCGTGGATGGCGCCGATGAGGACAGCTACAACACGCGGCTGCTCGAAGCAGGTGGCCGCATCGTCCTTGTCCCCACCATTCGCAGCACCTACTACCCGCGCCGCACGCTGCGGGCGCTCGCGAAGCAGTACTGGGAATACGGCTGCGCCAAGGGCACGCTGCTCAGCCGCGGGCGGCCGCTGCAAGCCCGCCACTTCGCACCCGCCGCGATGGTCACGGGCGGCCCCGCGTTGCTGTTCCTCGGGCTCTTCTGGAAGCGTGCCCGCCTGCTGCTCGGACTGCTCTCGCTCGTCTACGTTGTGGGCGGCCTGTTCACCGCCAGGCAGGCCGCGCGCAAGAATGGCGCCAGCACCACCCTTACCTTCGCCGCCATGGCGACGATGCATGTCACCTACGGGAGCGGTTTCGTCATCGGCGGCTGGCGCGAGCGCCGGCGCCTGCAGTCAGAGCCGCGAAGACAATGGTAGTGAATAGTACCATTCGTGCATGAGCACAACGACGGCCTCGCCAGTCGGAATATACGCCCGGATCTCTGATGACAGGGACGGTCAGCAGACCGCCACGGCGCGCCAGATGCGGGACGCGCGCGAGCTGGACGCGACGCGGATGGGAGATCGTCGATGAACGCCTCGGCACGACTGGGCAAGCTCTACCCCGGGCTTCGGCTACCCCCGATTACCGGCCGTTCGTCCCTGGGCCCAACGGAGGCATGGCGGGCAGCTTCGTCGGGCGACCCTTGGGGCGTCGAACCGTAGTGACGCAAGAGCGGGTTGAGCGACTCGTACGAGCCGAGATGGACCTGGAGCTGTCCCCCTCCACGGCGGCATCAAGGCTGGAGGGGACATCGAGGGCGCCGAGCACGACCTCGGCGCCCTCCCTGACTCAGCGCTGCCGCCCTGCCTTCTCGCGCGCCAACGCTCGCTACGCCTTGCTGGCGAACCAGATGGTGGGCTCACCCGCGACGCCGGCATTCTTCATCGCTGCATGCAGCTCGTCGCTGGCAACGAACGTCTTGGCGGCGGCAAGCGTCGGGAACTCGTGCGCGACCGTCACGTCGCTCGGATCGTCCGCACCCCGGTAGACGGCGTCGGCCGTCACACCCAGGCGCTTCTGCGTCGGACGGAAGTCGTCGTAGACGGCTTTCCACGTGGCGAAGTCGGTGACCTTGTGTCGAACGAACATGGTTGCCATTGAGGGTTTCCTTCCGGGGCTCATGTCGGCTTGGCGCCGCGGGCGAATATTGTCACAGCAAATACTGTCCTGTCAATGACTGTCCGGGAAATATTTGCCCCCGCGTCTTTTGCCCCGTAGGATTTACCCATGGCGAATGAAGCCACATCGGTCGGCCCGCCCTGGTTCGACGCCTGGCGCGGCATCATCTTTGCGAACGCGAAGGTGTTCCGGGAGGTGGAACGGAAACTCGAGGAGCACTCGGGCATCTCGCTGGCCTTCCTTGACGCCCTCAGCCGGCTCTACGACGCACCCGGGGGCCGGCTCCGCATGCAGGACCTCCAGGCGCGCTCGCTGTTCACCCATAGCGGGATGACCCGTGTCGTTGACCGCATCGAAGCCGTGGGCCTGGTGCGCCGCGAGAGCGTTCCCGGGGACCGGCGAGGGGTATCGGTGCTTATCACCGAGAAGGGCAAACGTCTCTACGAAGAGTCCATCGTGCGGCACCAGGTTGACATCGAGGAGGCCTTCGCCAGGCGCCTCACGCCGGCCCAGCACAAGGCCGTCGCCGATGCGCTCTCACAGTTCTGGCAGGGCTAGCGGACCGAGAGCGGTGGCCACGGTCGATTTTTGAGCGAAGGACCAAATGTCCTTGCATGCGGTCTACCATCCGCGCCCTTACTCCAACGGCGCTCGAATAGTTGCGATTGGCGGTCGCGCACCAGCAGCCCAGCCCCTCCGCTTCGCCGCAACCCCCATCATCGCACCCACAGAGACCACCCAGGACTGAGCACTTCGCACCCGCCGATTCCCCGCACCACTCCCCGTTGCTATGATCCCCTCCACGTACGGGAAACCCCGTGCCGGGAGTTACTGCCCGGCGCCCCGCGTTTCCGCACGATAAGCGCGGCTCGAGGCGGATGAACGACTGCCCGCATCATCCGGAATCCCGGAAGGAGAAGTCGTTATTGAGCAAAATCAACGTGGCCATCATTGGCGTCGGCAACTGCGCTTCGCCCTATCGCGGCCATGCGGGCCCGCTGCTGGCGCCGAGCTCGTACTTCATGAAGTCGCCCCCGAAGCAGCACCACGACGACCAGGCGCGCGCCATGGTCGAGGCCTTCATCGCCGAGGGATAGATGCAATACCGCGCATGGCAGGCTGCGTCCGCCATTCTCCGCCGCCTGCCGAGGCGTGTTGCCTACGCGATTGCCGCCGCGATTGGCGCCGCCGCTTTCTACGTCTGGCCCCGCGGCCGGCGCGCGACCCTGCACAACTTCGCCCGCGTGCTCCCCGGTGCGCCGCCGGGCGAGCTCCGGCGGGTGGCCCGCTCGTCCCTCGTCAACTATTGCCGCTACCTCGCCGATTTCATCCGCTTCCCTGCCTTTAGCCGCGCCGAACTCATTGCCGGGTGCCGTGGCGATGCCAGCTTCGCCGGCCTCGATTGCGCCCTCGATCGCGGCAAAGGTGCCATCATCGTCTGCATGCACTTCGGTAACTGGGACTTCGGCGCCGGCGCTGCCGCCGCGCGCGGCTATCCCGTCACCGTCATCGCCGAAACCTTCCGTGATGCCCGCCTCAACGAAACAGTCGTGGGCGCGCGCCGCAGGCTCGGCATGAAAGTTGTCGCGATGGAGCGCACGGCGCCCTCGATCCTCCGCTCCCTCAAGAGCAACGGCCTGCTCGCGTTGCTCATCGACCGCCCGGTACCCGGCGAAGGGGTCCGCGCGGAGTTCTTCGGCGAAGAGATCGAGGTGCCCGCGGGGCCGGCGCGCCTGGCGCTCCGCAGCGGCGCCGCCGTCATCCCCGCCGCCTTCGCCCGCGCAGGCAGGTCTGGGCACGTCAACGTCCTCACCGATTTCGGCGTCCAGCCAGTGTGTACCGGCGATGAAGACGCCGATGTCCGGTCCCTTACGCAGGCCATCTTGCATGCGCACGAGCGCTTCATCCGTGCGCATCCCGACCAGTGGTACATGTTCCGCGAGATGTGGCCGCGCCAATCGGCCGTTGTCCCCGTGACGTCGTGAGCCGCCGATTCTGGTTGGTGGTCATCGCTCCCGTCGTTGGACGGCTGCCGTCCCTCTTCTATCCCGTCGCGAGCCTGGCCGGGCGCTTCGCCTGGCGGACGCGCGGCCGCGAGCGCAGACGCCTCATCCGCAACCTCTTGCCCTTCTGCGACGGCGACGCCGCCCGCGCCAACTATCATGGGCGCCGCGCCTACGAGAACGTTGGCCGCTACTGGGTGGACCTCTGCACCATCCCCCACCGCGACCTTTCGACGTTCGAAGCCGGCCACGTCCGCATCGTCAACCCCGATTGGCTGCGCACCCTCGATCAGCCGGGGCCCGTCATCGCGGTGAGCGCTCACACCGGCAACCCCGAGCTCGTTGTGCAGGCGCTAACGCACCGCGGCCGGCCGTTCGTCGCCATTGTCGAGCAGTTGCGGCCTCCCGCGTTCGCGCGCAGGATGCACCGCCTGCGCGCGGCGGCCGGCGGCGCCTTCTACGACGCCAACTTCGCCGGCCTCCGCGCCTCGCTGGAGGCGCTGCAACGCGGCGAACTCCTCGGCCTGCTCGGCGACCGCGACATCCAGGGCACCGGCATCTGCGTGCAGATCGCCGGGCGCCCGGTCAAGCTGCCGCGCGGGCCATGGGAGATTGCGCGCCGCTCCGGCGCCGTCGTCATGCCGATGTTCACCTCTCGCGGCAGGAAAGACGACTTCACATTGTGGGTCGAAGAGCCGTTTTGCGTAGCGCTCACCACCGATCAAGAGCACGATGTTCTGGTGGCGGCCGAGCGCTTCGCCGCGCTCCTCGAGCGCCATCTGCGCCGCGATCCCGGCCAATGGGTGGTGCTCGAAGACTTCTGGGAGGTGCACCGCTGTGGCGAAGGCTGATCTGCATCTCCATACCTCCGTCTCCGATGGCATGGCCTCCCCGGAACACCTGGTCGACCACCTCGAGCACAAGACGGACCTCGACGTCATCGCCGTCACCGACCACGAGGACGCCGCCGGCGGCCACCGCGCCCGTGAGCACGCCGCGAAGCGCGGCTACCGCCTGCAGGTCATCGTTGGCGCCGAAATCACCACCCTGCACGGTCACCTGCTCGCGCTCGGCATCGAGCGCGCCCCGCGGAGCTTCCGCAGCGTCGAAGCGACACTCGAAGCCATCCACGCGCAGGCCGGCCTCGCCATCGTCCCCCACCCGCTGAGCTGGCTGACCCGCTCGCTGAGCGAGCGCACCATCACCCGCATCTGCGCGCGCGCCGAGCCGGGTATCACCTTTGACGCAATCGAGCTCGCCAACCCCAGCCCGGCCGGCCGCCTGACGGCGGACCGCGCCGCTCGCCACAACCGCTGCTGGGGCTTGCCCACGGTGGGTGGCAGCGATGCCCACCATCTGCCGCACGCCGCCACCGGCTGGACCGTCTTCCCCGGCGGCGGCGCCGAAGACTTGCTCACCTCCATCAGCGAAGGACACATCTCATGTGCGCAAACGCGTTATCCTTCTCTGCGCGAAGTGGGCGTCGGCCAGGCCCTCCTCGGGCTTGCGTGGGGCTACGCCGCCACTCCCCGCAAGATGCTCCGCCTCTCCCGGCGGCAGGGGTCCCGGCTATGAGGATCGCGCTTGTCTCGCCCTACGACTGGTCCGTCGCCGGCGGCGCGAACTCGCACATCCGCCACCTGGCGGAGCGCTTCCGCGCCTGGGGCCACGAAGTCGTTATCTTCGCCCCCGCCTCCGATGTCTCCGAAGCGTCCCGCGATTGCGTCGTCATGGGCCGGCCCCGCGGGCTGCGCGTCAGTGGCTCGGTCGCGCGCATCACGTTCGCGTGGAAGTCGCCGGCCGTGAAAGCGGTCCTCGCTGAAGGCCAGTTCGATATCGTCCACCTTCACGAGCCGCTGATGCCGCTCCTGCCCTACCACTTCCTCCGCTACTCCGAGGCCATCAACGTTGGGACCTTCCACGCCGCCAAGGAAGGCGGCAACCGCATGTACGAATACACCCGGCCGATCACGCGCCGCTGGTTCCGCAAGCTCGATGGCAAGATCGCCGTCTCGCCGGCCGCCGCCGCCCTCGTCAGCCGCTACTTTGCCGGCTACTTCAACATCATCCCCAACGGCATCGATTACGCCCACTTCGCCGGCGAAACCGAGCCCCTGCCCCGGTTCATGGATGGCCGCTTCAACGTGCTCTTCGTCGGCCGCCCGGAGAAACGCAAAGGCCTGAAATACCTCCTGCGCGCCTACCTTAAGCTCCGCCAGAAGGACCCGAACGTGCGCCTCATCGTCGTCGGCGCCGGCGACTTCACCCGCTACGAAAACCTGATGCGGCCCTTCGCGGACGTCGTCTTCGTCTCCAACGTGAGCTACGAGGACATGCCCCGCTACCACCGCAGCGCCCACGCCTTCTGCTCCCCCGCGACCGGCAACGAAAGCCAGGGCATTGCCCTGCTGGAGGCTATGGCGGCGGGCGTGGCCGTCGTCGCCAGCAACATCGAAGGTTTCGCGACCATGATCACCGACCAGGACGAAGGTGTCCTTGTCCCGCCGCGCGACCACGAGGCCATTGCCGCCGCGCTCCTGACCTACATCCGCGAGCCCGCCTTCCGCGCAGCCGTTGCCGCCAGGGGCCAGGCGCAGGCCGAGCACTATAGCTGGGACAGCGTCGCCCACCGCGTGCTCTCCTACTACGAACGCCTGCTCTACGAGAAGCGTCAGGTCGCTGAGAGCCGCGCCCTGCGCGCAGCCGCCCATGCAGCGGCCGCCGCCGGCGGCGGCGTCTGAGGATGCCGCGGCTGAACGTTATCCCCCAGCGGCTGCCCCGGGGCTTCGCCGATAGCATGGGCCGTGCGGTCGGCCGTCTCGGCGTCACCCCGAACATGATCTCGCTGCTCGGCCTGCTCGGGAACATCCTCGCCGCCTACCTGGTCATCCGGGAGGCCCTGGTCGCGGCCGGCATCGTCTTCCTCTTCTTCAGCCTCCTCGACCTGGTCGATGGCGCCGTCGCCCGCGCCATGGGCCTCGCCAGTGACTACGGCGCCGTGTTCGACGCCGTCCTCGACCGCTGTGGCGAGGCGGCGCTGCTCGCCGGCATCGCCTGGTATTTCGGCGACCGCGGCGAGCAAGTCCAGGCAGGCGCCGCCTATGCCGCACTCTTCGGCAGCGTCGCCGTGAGCTACATGCGCGCACGCGCCGAGGTTGTCGGCCTGTCCATGCGGGAGGGCCTCTTCCGCCGCCAGGAGCGCGTCGCGTTGCTCAGCCTTGGCCTTGTCTTTAACGGCCTCACGCTGGTCATCTGGCTGCTCGCCGTGCTGGCGAACGTCACCGCCTTCCAGCGCTTCTGGATGATCGCCCGGGCCTTGCGCTCGCCTCCAGTCCCCACCCGCGCCTGAGCAGCAATGGTCCGCGCCAGCCCGGGCGGCAAAGAAATGCCCCTCTCCTGCGGACAGGAAAGGGGCTTCTCGGGCACGATGCCCACAGTGCCGCCAGATGTCTTTCGCCGGAATCCCCTGGAGCGGTTCCGGCGGTCTGCTCCACAACCAGTATCGGCAGCTCTCCCATATGGCTGCATCGAACGAATGGCGCAACTCTGTTCACGCCGGCTCAACAATCAACGCCATGAACACTCCCGGCGTAGCACGAATGATGTAGGCGCGCGCTCCTTCCCGCCCTGCGAGGTACGCTCACCAGATGCGGGTCGCGCTCATCTCGGATGTCCATTCCAACCTCGCCGCGCTCGATGCCGTCCTGGCCGCCGCCGAGGCCGAAGGCGCCGAGGCCGTCTGGCACATGGGCGACCTCGTGGGCTACGGGCCGCAGCCCGGCGCCGTCATCGCGCGCATGGCCGAAATCCAGGCGCGCTGCGTGCTCGGCAACCACGATGCGGCCGCGGCCGGCCTCGCCGGGACGGACGAATTCAACGGTCCCGCGGGCGAGGCTGCCCGCTGGACCGCACGCACCATCACGGCGGAGGAGCGCGCGTTGCTTGCAGCGCTCCCGAAGGTCGCGGAGGACGGCGAGTACACTCGCGTGCACGGCTCCCTCCGCGACCCGATCTGGGAGTACCTCGACAGTGTGGAGGCAGCCACGGCCCACTTCGCCCTACAGGGCACGCGGTTCAGCGTCTTTGGCCACACCCACCTGCCGATCGTCATTTACCAGCAGGATGACCATTCGCTGGCGGCCCACCGCCCCGGTGATGGCGCCGGCATCGATATCGGCATCCCCGGCGCCCGTGTGGCCATCAACCCTGGCGGCGCCGGCCAGCCGCGCGATGGCGACCCGCGGGCGTGCTACGCCCTGCTCGATACCGGCAACCTCACGGTCCGCTTCCATCGCGTCGCATACGACATCGCGGCCACCCAGGAGCTGATGGCCGCCGCCGGCCTCCCCGAGCCGCTCATCCGGCGCCTCGCCCGCGGCCGCTAGCATTGCGCCCGCGCGCGCGGCAAACTACACCTCCACCCGCGCCGCCCGGCGCCAACCCCCGATGTCCGTCCGCAGGAGCACCAGTGCCAGCCGATATCCCTGTTGCCATCACCTTCAAACTCGATCCTGCCATCCTCCGCGAAATCGAAGCCGTCGACCCCCGCGTCCGCATCGTCGATTTCCCCGCCCTCGTCCTGCGGCCGGGAATGGAACTCTCCGAAGACGACCAGCGCAAGGCGAAGGAAGTGCTCGCTGAGGTCGAAATCCTCTTCGGCCCGGGCAACTTCCCCGTCGAGTTCATCGACGCCGCCCCGAACCTTCGCTGGTTCCAGGTCATCAACACCGGCGTCGATCGGCTCGCGAAGGACGGACTGCTCACGCGCCAGTTCGTCGTTACCAACGTCAGCGGTCTCGCCGCCGTCGCGATCGCCGAATACTGCATCGGGACGATGCTCATGCTGGTCAAGGGGCTCCACAAGTCCGTGCGCGATCAGGCCGCGCACAGCTGGGACTTTCGTTTTACCGGCGAACTCAAGGGCAAAACCTGCGGCATCGAGGGCATGGGCGCCATCGGCCGCGAGCTCGCGAAGCGCGCCCGCGCCTTCGGGATGCGCGTCGTCGCCACACGCCGCACCGTCGCCGCCGGCGATACCGACCCCGACTGCGACGAGCTCATGCCGTATTCCGACCTCGACCGCCTGCTCGCCGAATCTGATTACATTGTGCTCTGCGTCCCTCTCACCGACGAGACCAGGGGCCTTATCGGCGCCGCCGAGCTGGCGAAAATGAAACCGGCCGCGAGCCTGGTGAACATCGCTCGCGGGCAGGTCGTGGACCAGGATGCCCTCATCGCCGCGCTCCGCGATGGCACAATTGCCGCCGCCGTGCTCGATGTCGTGGACCCCGAACCCCTGCCCGCCGATAGCCCGCTCTGGGACATGCCCAACGTGATTATCACGCCGCACGTTTCCGGTGCCGTCGAGGGTTACGGGCACCGCGCCGCCGAGCTGTTCATCGCCAACCTTCGCCGTTACGTGGGCGGGCAGCCACTTGAGAACATCGTCGACCCCGTCCTCGCATATTAACTATTCGTATGGACGCCGCCGCCGAGGACGTGGCCTGTCATTTCCGGATAAAGTCTTTCGTGTTGACCGAAAGATAGGGCGTCCTTACGTTATTTCACGGACGCATATGCGGCCCGTTGGGCGGTTGGCGAAGAAGCAGTTGGAGAGAACGGGTATTCATGAAAACAACCCTCGAAAACGGTAAGGTGCCGGTCTCGGCCGGCCTCGGAAATCGCATCAAGCTGGCACGGCGCGATGCCGGCATGAGCCAGGGCCAGCTGGCCAGCTCGTTGAGCACCACGCAGAGCGCCATCAGCCTCTACGAGGCCGGCCAACGCTCCGTCGGCATCGATATGCTGCTAAACGTCGCCCGCATCCTCAACCGCCCGTTGCACTACTTCCTCGGCGAAGAGGGCGACATGCTGTACGTCAAGGACAGCGACATCGCCGAGCTGATTTCCGAACTGGAAAGCCACCCGGAGGACCTTCCGGAATTGCTGGCCTACTGGCAGTTCCTCCGCTGGCGCCGTGCCGGCAGCCGCAACAACGGCAACGGCCGCCACTGAGACGCCATCCAAGCCACACATTCAAGCCCCGGCCAATCTGGCCGGGGCTTTTTCTCGCGCCTGCGCGGTCGCGCTTACTTCATCTTGTCCCGCATCTCCTTCGTCTTGTCCTTCATCTCGCCCATCATCCCCTGGCCTTTGCCCTTCATCTCCTGGGCGTGACCTTCGACATGCATCTCCTCATTGCCGGCGATCGCGCCCGCAGCCTGTCGTGCTCGTCCCGCTGCCTCGTTCCCCTTGCCCTTCATCTTGTCCTTGTTCATGAGCTGCCTCCTTCGCGTGCCGGGGCGACTCCCTCACCGCGGCCATAGGCTTCCAACGTAGCCGGGCAGGCCTGCCGCGCGCTTGCGTCCGCGCCACCGCGTCTGGCGAACTTCTCGCAGTGCAAACCGCGACGAACCCCCAACGGTCCACGTCACGCTCGAACGGCCCAGCAACGCGGCCCTGCTACCGTGTGACCATGACCGGCAAAGAGCCGCTGCGTGAACCGGCCGGAGTCCCCGAGCCGGATGTCGAGGGATCATCACCGTCTGCACCAGGCGCCGCCACGAGCAGCTCGACCGGCTCAAGGCGGACCCTGGAGATCCGGGCTTCGAACCGCCCGGCGAAGGCGACATCGACTACCGCAGCCGCGCTGCCGAGCGCGAGCAGCGGGAGCTCATCGAACGCAACCGCGGCGCCGCCCCGCGCGGCAACTCACCTCGCGATTAACGCCCGCCATCCGCCCGCGGCTTCAGGCCGCCGGCAATTGCGGCTCGCGCGCCGCGAACTCAACTGAGCCGCGCATCCCCGAGTGCTTCACGGGGCACGTTTTCGCCCGCGTTCACCATGTGGTGCGCCAGCGGCCCAAGCCGTTCGAACACGTGTGCCTGCACGCCGGATGGAACGCCGTTCGCGGTCATCGCCTCGCGCATATGCCGCAGCCAGCGCCCGGCCGCAAGGTCGTCGATGACGAATGGGAAGTGGCGCCGCCGCAGCCGTGGATGCCCGTAAAGGTCCGAGTAGCGCGCTTCGCCGCCGAGCCATTGCTCGAGGAATAGCTTCAGCTTCGCCTTCCCCGGCTCCAGGTCCTCCGGGTAGATAGGCCGCATATGCGCGTCGGCCTCGACGCGCACGTAGAAGTCCTCCACCACCGCCTCGACCGCGGCACGGCCCCCAAATTGAGCAAACAGCGAAGGCTGGTCCATCGCCTCCAGTATCGCAAGCCGCGCCCGCTACGGCATCCGTGCGACGGTAGCTCTAAACACGGCGGTCGCCGCCCCATCCACGTCGAGAATGGCCTGGACCTTCGGCGTCGCGCCCGCCACGACCCCACAATTGGGGCCGAGGGCCAATCGCCAATTGCCAATGGAGCTACAGCGGCAAGATCCCCCGCCGTACCGCCGCCATCACTGCCTCCGCCCGGCTGGCCGCCCCGAGCTTCGAGAGGATCGCCCCGACGTGGAACTTCGCCGTGTGCTCGCTTATCCCGAGTTCCAGCGCGATCCCCTTGTTGGGTAATCCCCGCGCGACGAGCAGCAGCACCTCGTGCTCACGCTCCGTAAGTGACGCATCGAGCGTGCTCTCCGGCGCCGGTGCAGCCCGCAACATAAGCCCGAGCAGCGCCGGTTCGATCGCCGCCAGCCCGCGTGCCACCGCGTGCACGGCAGCTGTCAGCTCCTGTGGCGTGGCGTCGCGGCCCAGCCATCCGCGCGCCACGCCGCTCGCCGGGGACCGGCCCAGCGAGCCCGCCTCCCAGTCGGCGAGAATCACCGCTGCAACCCCCGGCAGGGCCTCGTCGAGTTCCTCAAGCCGCGCCTCGGCGTCTTCGCCGAGGTCCGCCACCAGCACGTCAAAGGGCGGCAGCGGCGCGTCCTCTATCCCCTCAAGGGGCGCCTCCCCGGTCACCCGCAGGCCGGCCGAGTCCTCGAGCAATGCCCGCAGCCCCGCCCGCACCGCGGGGTATCGCGCCGCGACAAGCACGTTCGTCTCTCGCTGCGGACCGGGCGAATCCATCACCCTGCCAGTATCGTCCCGGGCGGGCACGGCGAAACTCCCGCCCCCGCGCAACGGCACGGGAGCGGGAGCGACAGCGCCCAGGGCGCCGCCCGCCGCCACCAGCGGGTCATCAGACGCGCGCCACCGGCTCGGCCGTCGTCTCCTCGAGCCGACCGCCGCGGAGGAGATCAATCCGCAGCCTGTGGCCCGGGCGCATTCGCTGGAGCGCCCGCGCCGTCGACCGAACGCCGGCCGGCGCGCCTTCGAGCCGCAGCAGCACGTCCCCCGGGAGGATGCCCGCGAGCGATGCCGGGCTCGCCGGTTCTACATCGGTGATCAGCAGCCCGCCGCCGTCTTCCGAGTGGAACGACGCCGCGATCGCCTCGGGTAACGGCACCGGCCGCCCGCGGATCCCCAGGAACGCACGCCCTGGCACATCGCCGCCCGCGAATTGCTCAACGAAGCGCGACGGGACTGCCAGCGCCAGGCCGCCTGCGATCATCGCGTTGATGCCGATGACGCGACCCTCTGCATCCGCCAGGGGCCCACCCGAATTTCCCGGCGCCAGCCGCACGTCAGCACGGATGATGTTGTCGAGCTGGAGCCCGCCTTCGGTCGTGACCGCGCCTTTGCCGGCGATTATCCCGGCGGTCACGGTCCCGCGCATGCCCCACGGGTTGCCGATAGCGAACACCAGTTGTCCCACGCGCACGGCGTCGGAATCGGCCGCCTCCGCCTTCGGCAGGCCGATGGCATCCACTTTTAGCGCCGCAAGGTCGCGTTCGGGGTCGCGGGCGATGAGCTTCGCCGGCAGCACGCGGTCGTCGCCGAAGACGACCTCCGCTTCGTCGCCGGGGACGACGTGGCTGTTCGTGATGACCAGCCCGTCGGCGCTCCAGATGGTCCCCGAGCCGCCGCCCGCCCGGCTGCGGACGGCCACGAGGATAGGCTTCAACTTCTCCGCGACGAGGTTGGCCGCGCCGGCGAAGAGGGTTGCAGGGTTTTCCAGCACTGCCGTTGGCACCGTTGTCTCCTTATGCCCGCTCGCCGATCGTGACCGTGAGCGTCTTTGGCTCGCCGCCGCGAAGGACTGCGACCGGCGTCGCCTTGCCCACCGTGCTTGGCCCCAGGGCCGTCTGCAGGCCGTCCGTGTCCTTCACCGCCACGCCGCCGATGGCGACGACGATGTCGCCCACGAGCATCCCAGCCTTGTCCGCCGGGCTGCCGGGCTCGACGCCCAGCACGAGCAGGCCTGTCTCCTGGCCGCCGGCCTTCGCCTGCAGCGCCTCGGGCAGGCGCGCCTGCTGGCTGCCGATGCCCAGGTAGCCGCGCTTCAGCTTCCCGCCCGCCTTCAGCGCTTCGACGATGGTCGTCAGCGCGTCCAGCGGGATCGTCAGGCCCGCGCCGCGTCCCAGCCGCGAGCTGTTCAGCCCAACCACCTGGCCGGCGGCGTCCACCAGCGGACCGCCCGAGAAGCCCGGGTAGAACGTGGTGTCGCTGCGGATGTAACCCTCGACCTGGCCGCCGCTGAACGTGCGCCAGGCGCCGCCAATCGCGCTCACCACCCCGAACGACGCCATCGGCTCGCCCACCGCGGGCCGGCCGAGCGCCAGCACGAAGTTCCCCACGCGCGCCGCAGGCCCGCGCTTGGCGGGGGTGAGCGTCGCGCCGGTGACCTTCAGCACCGCGACATCCGAGCCGGAGTCCCGCCCTGCAACGGCCGCCCTGGCCTCGCCGCCATCGGGCAGCCGCAGCGTGATCTCGTCTTCGTTTTCGATGACGTGGTCGGCCGTCACCACGATGTCCTCGCTCCAGGCGATGCCGCTCGCCGGGATCCGCCGCCGGGCGCTCACGAGCACGGTCGATGCCGCCGCCGTCGCGACTGCGTCCGCGAGCGCGTCGGAAAGCGCCGCGAGCGGGTTGGTTGATTCGTGACTCACTTCTGGTTCCTCCAGCGCCGTCTCCAGGCGCTCATCGAGGATGTCACGCCGCCGTGGCCGCCGAAATCACCCGTTCGGCTAGGTTCGCCATAGCCGTTAGGCGAGCGTCCCAGCGGCGCTGAAGGTGTCGAAGTCCAGCCCGTCACCGATGCAGGCGAACAGGTCGCCGTCCTTCAGCGTCTCGTCGGTGGCGGGCCGACATACACTTCCGTGCCCGCCGCACGCCAACTCGACTTCCGCCCCGCAATACGCTTGAATCCCGCCATGCCCTACGCACAGGTCAACGGCGCCA
Organism: Chloroflexota bacterium; assembly: GCA_016191435.1. Lineage (GTDB taxonomy): Bacteria > Chloroflexota > Dehalococcoidia > Tepidiformales > Tepidiformaceae > Amarobacillus. The sequence goes on from JACPOQ010000083.1 coordinate 177,077, forward strand.
GCATCTATTTCGAACAACACGGCTCGGGTCCTGACCTCCTCTTCCTTCACGGCGCCGGCGGCAATCACCTCTCCTGGTGGCAACAGGTCGCCGTATTTTCCCGCAGCTACCGCTGCACCCTCTGGGACGCCCGCGGCTGGGGCCTCTCCCGCGGCGACATGGCCGTAGGCCGCTTCACCCTCGGCACCGACCTCGTCGCCCTCCTGGATCACCTCGGCGTCGAACGCACCCACGTTGTCGCGCAGTCGATGGGCGGCCGCGCCGTCGCCGGCCTCGCCCGGCTCGCTCCCGAGCGCGTGCGCTCGCTCGTACTCTGCGGCACCACGGCCGGCGCCACCAACGACCGCGTCCGCGAGCTCCAGGACGAACTAAAGGAGGAGCGCGGCGATGGCGGACTCCGCGACCACGCCCTCGCGAAGCCGTTCGAAGAAGCCAACCCCGCGCTCGCGCTCCTCTACCGCCAGGTCAACGCCCTCAATCCCCCGCGCCCGAAGGGCTTTCTCGGCCGCCCGCCGCCAACCTACCGGGGCAGCATGCACGGTCCGCTTGGCTCGCTTGGCGTGCCCATCCTCTTCCTCGTCGGCGAACACGACCTCATCACGTCCCCCGAGATGATCCGCCAGGCCCAATCGCTCATCCCCGGCGCCGCCTATTACGAACTCGAAGGTGCTGGCCACTCCGCCTACTTCGAACGCGCCGCCGAGTGGAACGCAGTCGTCGCCGAGTTCCTCGCGAACGTCGCCGCCGGCGAGTCTTGACCGAGGTTGCCTTAGCGCGACACGCAGGATTATTGTCTAGACCGTATGGAGTTCCTCGCTCGCCTGGTCGCGTGGTTCCGTTCGCAGTTCTCATCGCGGAAGTCCGATGGCGATGGCTGGGTCGAGCCGGGCAACGTCATTACCCGCACGGTCCTTTCCGCTGGCCTCCCGCCCGCGGAGGCACCGATGGCCGAGCCGCTCGAACCATCACCCATCGCCGAACCGGCGCCGCTGGACCCGGAGACCCCCGAGCCGGTGCTGGAGCCCGCAGCGGCGGCCGGCGAGCCCGCTCCCCGCCGCCAGCGCCGCTCCGATGAGGACGCCGATGAGGAAGGGGACACGCCGATCGAAGAGAAGCCCGAGAAGGCCGGCGAGCGCGCCGCCTGACCTCCCCCCCGTCCGGCCCATCCCCTATACTTCGTCCATGGCCATTTACGAGTACTACTGCCCCACCTGCCGCGAGCGCTTCGAACAGCGCCGCCCGATGTCCGAAGCCGGCGCTGCCGTCCAGTGCCCACAGGGCCACCGCGCCGAGCGCACCGTCTCGGTATTCGCCGCTCCGCGCGGCGGCACCGCCATCGCTGAAGCGCCGATGGGCGGTGGCTGCTGCGGGGGCGGCGCCTGCGGCTGCTCAAACTAACCGGACGCCGCCCCTTCGCTCTATTCGGCTATTCAGCCGCGCGCGCCTCTGCCGGGAGCCGCGGCCCCTGGGCGGCCGCGCCGGGAAGGTCCTTGCGCTCCGGCCGCGAAAGCACCAGATACGCCGTTGCCGCGATCGCGACAATCATCGCCTGCGCCACGATCAGCGCTGCCACGACCGCCGTCGCAACCTGCCAGAAGGGATCGGGAAACATCTGGATGAGATGGTCCGTGTCCGGGTTGAACTGCCACAGGCCCTTCGGAAAGACGATCAGGTGAAATCTCGTCCATGCCGCCTCGAAGTTCACCAGCGCGGCGATACCGATGACGGCAACTGCCGCCAACCCGGTCCCAATCGCGGCCAGCGATAGTTTCGCCAGCCCCCGCATCGTGCGCTCGCCCGTCCATAGCACCGAGCCGGCAACATACGTGAGCACGTACGCCAGCGTCCACTCGTTCAGCCGGTAAATGAACCGCATCACGCGCTTCACGTCGCTCATGTGCAAGGTTTCGCGCGAATTAAAGAGCGATGTCTCCTCGCCATCTTCGTTCACGATGATCCGCAGCATCGGTGCGTCGTTTTGGAAGTAGTTGACGATCTCCCGGCCCGCCCGGTCCAACTCCGGCAGCGGCACACCCGTCACCTGCGGGGCGTCGTACTCCCGGAATCCCCACTCGTAGAACCGCACCTCGCTCGCGACGAACCGCACGCTCGTTGTGATCATGAACAGCGGCAACGCGACCACGAAGAGGACCGCCGCCAATCGGGAAACCAACGTCATGGGATCGGTCCGCGCAGCACTTCGCGCCATCGTCCGCCCGAGCAGCGCGGGGTGTCAACCGAAACGGCAAGGCGCCCGCTCGCCTGCCCGCGCCCCGCCCCCTACGTCCAGGCGAGCGGCCGGTTGCGCCGTGTTCTGGTACGCTGAGTACTCGCCCCAGGGCTGCCCAAACTGAAACGACGACGGAGACCGTGCCCGTGACCTCAACCGCGCCCGCCGTGCCGGCACTCGATTTTGTCTTTCATCCGCGCTCCATTGCAATTGCCGGCGTTTCCGCCCGCGAAGGCATGGGCTTTGGCGGTGGCGGGTTCGTCACCTCCCTCCAGGAGATTGGCTTCCAGGGGCCCATCTACCTCATCCACCCCACAGCACCCGCGATCCGTGGCCTGAAGTGCTACGCGCGCCTCACGGATATCCCCGACCAGGTGGATTACGTCATCTCTTCCGTACCCGCCCGCCACGTCGCCGGCCTGCTCGAGGACTGCATCACGAAGGGCGTACGCGTCCTCCACCTCTTCACCGCCGGCTTCACCGAAACCGGCGACGCCGAGCGCGCCAAGATGGAGCAGGCGGTCATCGCGCGTGCCCGCCAGGCCGGCATCCGCCTCATTGGCCCCAACTGCATGGGCCTCTACGTGCCTTCGGCGCGCCTCGCGATGATGCAGGGCCAGACGGCCTCGCCCGGCCCCGTCGGCATGGTCTCGCAGTCTGGCATGAACGCCGGCGAGTTCGTGCGTTACGCCATGCCCCGCGGCATCCGCTGCTCGAAGGTCATCAGCTTCGGCAACGGCGCCGACCTCAAGGCCGCGGACTTCCTCGATTACCTCACCGACGACCCCGAAACCGAGATCATCGTCGCCTATCTCGAAGGCATCCAGGACGGCCCACGCCTCGCCCGCGCCGTCCGCCGGGCCGGGGCTGCCAAGCCGCTTGCCATCCTCAAGAGCGGCCGCACCGAGGCGGGCTCGCGTGCGGCGTCATCCCACACTGCCTCGCTCGCCGGTTCGGCCAAGGTCTTCGACGCCCTCTGCCGCCAGGCCGGCGCCCTCCGCGTCGAGAGCCTGGAAGAGCTTGTCGATGTCGCGGTCACGTTTCGCTTCGTCAAGCACCTCGGCGGCCCGAACGTGGTCGTCGTCGGTGGTGGCGGCGGCGCCAGCGTCCTCGCCGCCGATGACCTCGACGCCGCCGGCCTCGAGGTCCCGCCGCTCCTCAATGAGACCCAGGAAGCGCTCGCCAAGGTCACCCAGGAGGCGGGCACGAGCATCCGCAACCCCATCGACAGCATGAACATGTGGGACGACAAGAATTTCGAAGGCACGCTCCTGCCCTGCGCCACCGCCCCCAACATCGATGTCGTGCTCTATCACACCAGCTTCGGCATGGGGCCCGGCGCCCGCTTTGCGGACCCCCGCGGCCGCATGGCCCGCCAGACCGAGAGCCTCCGCCGCATTCAGGAAGAGAGCGGCAAGCCGATCGTCGTCGCCATCCGCGCGCCCACCACCGATGAGGCCTTCCAGCAAACCAACGAAATGCAGGAGATGCTCTGGCGCAACGGCATCGCCGTCTACCCGAGCATCGCCCGCGCCGGCCACGCGCTCGCCAACCTGTTGCGCTGGCAGCGCATGCGCCAGTAGCCGCGGCGGTGGCCACGCCGCCAACCCCCGAAGAGCAGGCGCGTGTGCGCGCCCACGGCGTCGTCCTCCGCCCGTACGACCCGCTCTGGCCGGCGCGCTTCGAAGCGGCGAAGGCCGCGATCCTCGCCGCCACGGGCGAGCTCCTCGTGGCGCTCGAACACGTCGGCAGCACCGCGATCCCGGGTATCGGCGCCAAGCCCTACCTCGATCTCATGCCCGCCCTGAAGACACTCGAAGATGCGGATAGGCTGGCCGCGGCGCTCGCGACGCTGGGCTACAAGGACAATGGCGAAGCTGGCATCCCCGGCCGCCGTTACCTCACCCGCTATATCGAAGGCGACCCGCACGTCTGGAAGCACAACGTCCACGCGTACGAGCAGGGCCACGACGAGTACATCCGCCACCTCGTCTTTCGCGACGCCCTGCGCGCCAGTCCCGCCCTGCGCGAGCAATACTGGGCGCTCAAGCAGCGGCTCGCCGCCCTCCACCGCGACGACGTCGACGCCTACGCCATGGCGAAATCGGACTTCGTCGACAACGTCATCGCCGCCGCTGGCGGCCCCGCCCGCGACCGCGCCGCCGAAGCCGCCCGCCTCGCCGCCGAAGCCGGCCCACGGTAGCCGCGCCCCTCAGCGGGCCATACCGCGGCCCACCAAGCGTCCCTCGCCGAGAGGCTTAATCCCGCCTCCCTGAGCCGCCCCCACACCCCTTTGTCGTACACTCCCCGGGCGCGACGTACCGGAACGTCGCTCCATCGGGCGGAGGATGCCATCGTGCCAACCCGGCAGCGCACCCCAACCATCACCCGTGTGCTCGTGGCACTTGCGTTCGCCATTGCGGCGGTGCTGACGGCTGCCGCCTGGAGTCCTCGGCCGGCCTTCGCCTGTTCGGGTCCCGGCGCCTTGCAGGCCATGTTGGAAACGCCCGTCATCGTCGAAGGCCGGATCGCTGCCGTGACACCGCTGCCCCAGGACGGTGTACGGCCGGGGTACACGCCGTACCAGCTCACGATCGCTGTCGTGCAGGGACATCGTGGCGCGAAGGCCGGCGATCGCCTCGACACCGTCGCATACCTGCCCGATCCCGGCGTGCCGCAAGCCTGTCCGTCCTTCGAATTCCAGGGCGACCTCAATGGTCAGTACCTCGTCATCGGCCTGCAGCCGCCGCCGGCCCCCGGAGGCCTCCTCGTCGCCGACCGCGCCGCCGCGTCATTCGTCGGCGCCGAACCGCAGGGCGCCGACTACACTGCCGGGCACGCCCTCGCGGCCATGATGACCGACAGCGACCCCGCTGCGCCGCGCGTCACGCTCGTGCCTCCGTCGCCCGCCTGCGGCGAGCCGTTTCGCGCCGAGGGCGTGCGGTTCGCGCCCGGCAAGTATGTGCTGGGGGGTGCCTTCGACGGCCGCATCCTGGCCCTCGCGGACGTCGGCCCCGCCGGCACCTTCAACCTCTCGGCACGGCTCATCACCTCATGGTGCTCCGGTGAACGTTTCAACGGCCGCATCATCGGGTTGCACGTCTGGGCCATCGACCCCTCGCCGGCCGCCGCCGATCCAGGCTTTCGGGCTCTGACGGAGATCGCGCCCTTGCAGCTGTCGGGTGCGCGCGACAGCGAGCCCGGGAGCCCGGTACTCCGGGTGACACCCGGCACGGCCCGCTGCGGCGGCGATGTGACCGTGACGGGCATTGGCTTCCAGCCCGCGGAGCGGCTCACCATTGGCGTCGGCGCAGGATCGGCCATGCGCGAAGCCGCTGCCGATGCGGCCGGCACGATTTCGCTGGAATTGCGACTCCCCGCCGGCGAGTGCGCCGCGGGCCGAGGCCTGGCGGGCGTGGGCTACACGCAGGTGTGGGCCACCCAGGCCGAGTTCGGGTTGCCCGGGCCGTACTTCAGCCTGGCCTCGGGCGAGCTTTACCTCGAACCGCTGGCTCCGGCCGGCGACGGACCTCCGCCGGCTGCCTCACCGGCGCCGGGGCCCCCGGACACAGGCTCCGGAGTCATCGGGCCGGGGTCGTCCGGCGGAGCCTCCCGGGCACTGATCCTCGTCGCCATCACAATCCTCGCCTCGATGAGCGTCCCCGCGCTGATGATGGCCCGTCGCAGCCGCCGCCGCGCACCGGACTGAACCACGCCCCCTACGCCGATACGCCGATACGCCGACACGCCCCTACGCCGACACGCCCTACCGCCGCCCGAACTGCCGCTCGATCGCCTCCGTCCCCACCCGCACCAGCGTAGGGCGCCCGTGCGGGCACGTCCGCGGGTTCGGAGTCTGTTCCAGGTCCGCCACCAGCCGCCGCATCTCCTCCAGCGCCAGCGCCATCCCCGCCCGCACGCTCGCGTGGCAGGCGATGGTTGCAGCCGCCCGCCCGAAGGGGTCGCTCACACGCCGCTCGCTGCCCAACTGCTCCAACAGCCCGCGCAACGCCGCCGCGATGTCCGTCCCGCCGATCCCCGCCGGCACCGCCCGCACCAGGTACGCCGATTCCCCGAACGGCTCGACCTCCAGCCCCAGCGCCGCGAGGTGGCCGCAATGCTCCTCCAGCGTCGCCGCGAGCAGCGGGTCGAGTTCCGCCAGCGCCGGCTCCAGCAGCGGCTGGCGAACCACGGCGCCGGCCTCACGCGTGACGATGCGGTCGTAGACCACGCGCTCGTGCGCAGCGTGCTGGTCCAGGAGGTACATCCCATCGGGCCCTTCGCAGACGATGTACGTCGCGCCCATCTGGCCCACCACCCGCAGGAGCGGCAGCACCTCGCGTTGCGTGGCGCCGACTGCCGGCCCGCCGCTGGCCCCTCCAGGTGCAGTTGGTTCGAACGTGAGGCGCGGCTGGGTGGCTTGCGGCCGCAGGAGCGCCGCCGGCGGGTCCAACCGCGACCGCAACGGCGGGACGATCGCCGCCCGGTTCGGAGCCTCCACCGTGCTCCCCGGCCGCCCTGGCGCCTCCGCGCTCGCCGGATCCTTCCAGCCCCACCCCACCGGCCGCGACTGTTCGAGCGCGGCCTGCACCGCGTGGCGCACCGCCCGCGCCACCCCGCGCTCGTCCCGGAACCTCACCTCCGCCTTCGCCGGGTGCACGTTCACGTCGACTTCTTCGCCCGGGAGCGCGAGCGTGAGCGCAGCCAACGGGTGCCGACCCACCGGCAGCTGCGACTGGTATGCGTCCACGATCGCGAACGTCAGCGGCCGGCTCTGCACCCAGCGCCCGTTCACGAACACCGAGATCGCGGCGCGGTTGCCGCGGTGGACCGCGGGTGGCCCTGCCAGCCCCGCCACCACCGCCACCTCCTCGCCGAACTCGACATCGAGCATCTGCGCGCCCACGTCCGCGCCGTACACGGCCGCGAACGCGTGGCGGAGGTCGCCGTCGCCGCTTGTGGCCAGCGCCCGCCGCCCGTTGGAGCTGAACTGGAAAGCGATGCCCGGGTAGGCGAGCGCGTAGTGCGACACCAGCGTCGTCACCTGGCGCGCCTCGGCCGTCGCGCTGCCGAGGAACTTCCGCCGTGCCGGCAGCCGCCCGAATAGCTCGCGCACCGCGAACGAGGTCCCGACCGGCGCCGGCCGTGCCGTCCGCCGCACCACCCGCGCATCCACCAGCGTCGCGTGCAATCCCACCGGCTCGCCGGCGGCCCGCGTCGTCAACTCGACGTCGCCCGCCGCCGCGATGGACGGCAGCGCTTCGCCCCGGAAGCCGAGCGTGCGCACGTGGCTGAGATCATCGAGCGCGCCGATCTTGCTCGTCGCGTGGCGCTCGAACGCGAGCTCGACCTGCTCGGGCGCGATCCCGCGGCCGTCGTCGGTGACGCGGATCAACGCGAGCCCGCCCTCCTCGACCTCGAGCGTGATCCTCGCCGCGCCCGCGTCGATGGCGTTGTCGAGCAGCTCGCGCACCACCGACACCGGCCGCTCGATCACCTCACCGGCCGCGATTCGCGCCGCCACCTCCGGTGCGAGCACCCGGATCATCGGCGCCGCCACGAACGTGGTCACCGCTTCTTCGCCACGGGCAGTAGCGCCCGTAGTTCGTAGAGCACCTGGATCGCCTCGATCGGTGTCATGCCGTCGATATCCAGCTTCGTTACCGCAACCTCGATGGGCGACGGTCCCCCGAACAGCGCCGGCTGCATTCCCCCGTGCCCGTTCGCGGATGGCGCCGGCAAGCCATCGCGTGCCGCCTCCAGTTCGGCCAACAGGTGCTCGGCGCGCGTCACCACCGCGCCCGGCAGCCCCGCGAGCCGCGCCACGTGGATACCATAGGAGCGGTCGCTCGGGCCCGGCACGATCCGGTGCTCGAACACCACCTCGCCGCCGTCATCCCGCACGGCGACATGCGCGTTGCGCACGCGCGGCAGCACTTCCGCCAGCCCCGTCAGTTCGTGGTAGTGCGTCGCGAACAGCGTCCGCGCCGCGACCTCCTTGCGGTTGTGCAGGAACTCCACCACCGCCCGCGCGATCGCCATGCCGTCGAAGGTGCTCGTCCCGCGCCCCACTTCGTCCAGCACCACCAGCGATTGCGGCGTCGCCTGGTGGAGGATCTGCGCCGTCTCCACCATCTCCACCATGAACGTCGATTGCCCGGCCGCGAGGTCGTCCTGCGCACCGATGCGCGTGAAGATGCGGTCGAACAGCGGCAGGTCTGCCTCCGCCGCCGGCACGAACGATCCCGCCTGCGCCATCAGGGCGATGAGCGCGACCTGCCGCAGGAACGTCGATTTGCCGCTCATGTTCGGGCCCGTGATCAGCAACACCTGGCAGTCCGCATCGAGGATGCAGTCGTTCGGCACGAACCGTCCCGGCCCGAGTGCATGTTCGACCACCGGGTGCCGCCCGCCGGCGATGCGCAGGCTGGCCGAATCCTCGTGAAAGCGCGGGCGTATGTACCCCGCCGTCGCCGCCACTTCCCCCAGGGCGAGCACGAGGTCGATGAGCGCGACCGCATCCGCGACCGCCTGCAACTGCGCCAGCCCCGCCGCCAGCGACTCGAGCAGCGCCGCGAAGGCCTGCTTTTCGAGGTCCACTAGCCGGTCGCGGGCGCCCACCAGCCGCGACTCGTGCTCTTTCAGCTCCTCGGTTACGTAACGCTCCGCCCCGACGAGCGTCTGCCGCCGCTGGTAATAGTCGGGCACGGCGCCCGCGTTCGCGCTCGACACTTCGATGTAGTAGCCGAACACGCGGTTATGCCCGACCTTCAGCGAACGGATCCCCGTGCGTTCGCGCTCGCTCCGTTCGAGCCCGAGCAGGAAGCCGCGCGCGTCGCGCGTCATCGCCCGCAGCGAATCGATCTCCGCGGTGAAGCCCGGGCGGATGACGCCGCCCTCGTCGAAGCCCGGCGGTGGGTCGTCGTCGAGCGCCGCGTCGAGCGTGAGCAACGCATCGGCCGCGCCGGCGATCGCCTCAAGCGATTCCAGCACGATGGGCGGTGCCTCACCACGCGTCAGCATCGCCGCGAGGTCCAGCGTCGTGCGCAGTCCAAGGCGCAGCCCATGCAGGTCGCGCGGGCCGGCGGAGCGCGCCCCAACCTTCCCCGCCAGCCGCCCGAGATCCGGCATCCCGCGCAGCAGCGCCTGGCATTGCTCGCGCTCGATCGGGTGTCCCACAGCCCACCCGACCGCGTCGTGCCGCTGCCCGAGGGCGCCGCCATCGCGCAGCGGGTGCGTGAGCCACGCCCGCAGGAGCCGCCCGCCCATGGCCGTATGGGTGCCGTTGAGTACGCTGCACAGCGACGCATGCCCCGCGACCGGGAGGACATCGAGATTCCGCAGCGTGCGCTGGTCGATGGTGAGCAGGCCCCCGGCCGGCAGCGCCCGCACGCGCTGCAGGGCGCCCAGCGCCGCCGGGTACGTCTCCCGCAGGTACGCGACGATGTGCGCGAGGGCCGCCGCCTCGGCCGCGCCCTCCAGGAGCGCGCCCTGGGCCTGCTCGCCGAATTGCTTCGCCAGCTCGGCCTCGACCGCCAGCTCGCTGAACTGAGGCCGCCGGCAGATCGTCGCGCTCAGGCCGGGCGGCACGTCCATGTCTTCGACCAGCAGCTCCGAGGGTGCGCTGCGCAGCAGTTCCAGCAGCGCCTCCTCGCCGCGCGCCAGCCGAACTTCCCCGGTCGTGATGTCGGCGAGCGCGGCCGCCGGCCCGTCGCGGCGCACCACGTACGCCGCGAGGTAGTTGGGCGCCCCCGCCTCGAGCGACGCCTCGGCCGTCACCGTCCCCGCCGTTACCACGCGCACCACGTCGCGCGGCACGATCCCTTTGACCTCCGCCGGGTCCGCCAATTGCTCGCAGACGGCCACGCGGTAGCCGCGCGCCACGAGCTTCGCCACGTGCCCGTCGATGCTGTGGTACGGCACACCGGCGAGTGGCACACGCAGATCCTTGCCCATCGGCTTGCTCGTGAGCGTGATCTGCAGCTCGGCCGCCACGAGTTTCGCGTCATCGTCGAAGGTCTCGTAGAAGTCGCCCAGCCGGAAAAACAGGATCGTGCCCGGGTAGCGCGCTTTCAGTTCGAGGTACTGCCGCCGGATGGGCGTGGACACAGGCGCTCCCGGGCCGGGGATGGTGCCATTCTAACCGGCAGGCGAACAGATGTGCGCGTCGCGAGCTGGCAAATCGGCGCCTCCGGGCAGGCCGCCACTCGTACGCCGTCAACCCGGTGCTGTTGCGATTCCGGATCAATCCCCGGGTGAACCGTGGAGAATTCCTCGCGTTTCTGCGCGGGAATCGCGGCACGCTGTCATTCGCTCCGTCCCTACGGTGTCTAACAAGAGCGAGGGGAACGCTCGTCGTGGAAAGGAACCGGCTACGGTGATGCAGAGTGGCCACACGCTGGATGATCCGGCGGGAACCAGGCGCCCCGTCGGCACGGTCTGCGCCTGGTGTGATTCGGCGAAAGAGCGCGTGGCTACGCCGAACCTCGCCTCGTGGGGGATCTGCTGGGACTGCCTCCTGCGTTACTTCCCCAGTGTCATCTCGCCCGAAGAGAAGCATCGCTTCTTCCCCGAGGCCGCCGGGCAGTCCCACCGCAGGGGCAACGTCTAGCAGGCTGAGCTACGGCCCTAGCCCGGTCAGCAAGGCCCCAACCTCGGCCGTCACCGGGGATACGGCACCAGCGAGGTTCCCGCCGGAGGGGATAAGCGCACTCACCGGGTCGGCCGGGACGAGTGCGGGCGCCTCCCCCACCAGGATGGTCGCGAGCGGGGCGACGGCCGAGCTCACCACGCTATCTACCACCGCCACCGGGTCCGGCAGCGAGGCGGCCAGGCTTTCGGCGATTGGGGGCAGCTCCAGGTTCGGAACCGCCACCGTTGGGGTAACTAACGGGGCCACCTGGCCGGAAACGACCGCGTTCACAGTGCCGGTTGGCTCCGGGAACCCACCCTCCGCAGCCTTCGCGGCCCGCGCCGGCGGTGTGATCGAGCGGACCGGGGGCGAATCCCTGGCCACGAGACCGGTGCCGCCGGCAGATTCCCCACTGGCGGCCGGCGCTACGGGGGTGCCCGGTGTCTGCGGTGGCGGCGCGGCCGCCGGCGACGGACTTGGCGCGGGCGTTGGGCTCGATGCCGGGGATGGCGCCGCTGTTGGGCTCGACGCTGGGGATAGCGTGGCGGTGACCAGCGGTGGAGTCGCCGTCGGGGTGGTAGCCGCAACGTCCGCGGCGGCGGCGGGCTTGCCGCCGCTGCTCTGCCAGGGCGCGATGACGGCCACGGTGGCGCTAATCGCCGCCGCGACCACCGCCGCCCCGACCAGAACGGCGGTCCCCATCGATGCGGCTCCGCCACCGGCGACACCGGCGCCAGCCGCCACACCCACTCCAGCGCCCGCCCCCGCCGCACTTCCGCCGATCGCGCCCGCGCCGATCTTCGCGAGCATTCCCGCCTTCCACGCGGCGGCGGCGGCCACCGGCGCGAGCGCGCCGAATGCCGCCTCGAGCCGCGCGAGGGCGATGCCTTCCACCTGGCACCGTTCGCAGCCGCGCCGATGGCGGTCGATGATCTTGCGGACGCCGGGGCTCATGTTTCCGGTCGCTGGCAGCTCACGGTCGAGCCGGGGGCAGTGGGCGCGGCCTTCCTTCAGGAGCAAGAGGGCCACCGTTGCGTCCGCCAGTGCGTGGCGGCTCCGCATCAGGATGACGGCGGCGTGGTTCTTGCTGATCCCGAGCGTCGCCGCGATCTCCGGCGTGTCGAAGCCCCGCCGCAGGTGGAGATCGAGTACGGCGTACTCTCGTGCCTCCAGCCCCAGGGCCGCCTCCCAGACGAGCGTCGCCGTCGCCGCCCGCTCCGCCCGTTCCTGCGGGTCGATGCCGGGGTCGTGGTCTCTCACTCCTGTAAGGTCGAAGACTCCCTCTCCTGGCCCGCACCCGGCGCGCACACCCCGGGCGGTCATGCGGCGATGGTTCAGCGCGCGGTGGTACGCGATGGTGAACAGCCAACTGCGGAAACTATCGGCTTTTTTCAGGCCGCCGAGCGCTTGCATCGCCTTGAGAAACGTATCCTGCGTGACGTCCTCGGCCGTGGCCGGGTCGCCGAGCAGCCGCCCCACGAAGTCGTAGACGGCATCGAAGTGCGCCGCATACAGCGCCGAAAACGCTTCGCGATCGCCTTCCTTCGCGCGCGCAAGCAACTCAGCTTCGTGCGCGCGCGGCTCTCCTCCCGTACACGCCTCGGCCACAGGGTCTGTCACGCTTGCTTGCCTCTCTCCAGGTTGAGGCTATGTGGCGGCCGGGGCCGCCGCAACAAGCTCGTCCCGAAAGGGAACTATCATCCTGGTGACAGCGAGGGTCCGCCCGCCACCCTTCCGCCCGGCATCGGGGCCGGATCGCGCACGCGGTAGCATGACAGCATGAGCAAATACGGCATGTACGTGAAATTCACCGCGCATCCCGGCCAGAGGGACACGCTCGCCCGGCTCCTTGGCGAGGCCGCCGCCGGCATGGCCGTTGCGTCCGGCTGCGAGATCTGGATCGTCAACACGTCGCCATCCGAGCCCGACGCCGTCTGGGTCACCGAGGTCTGGGCGAGCAAGGCCGAACACGATGCCTCGCTCGCGCCGCCCGAGACCCGCGAACGCATCGCACGGGTCATGCCCCTGCTGGCCGCCGCAGCCGAGGCCACCGAACTCACGCCCGTCGCCGGCAAGGGCCTCACCCCGTAGTCGGCACGCGTCCAGCTACCGCTGCGGCGAGCATCAACCTCCGCCAACTCAGGCGGCGCGCCCGCATCCGCTGGCCTTCCTGCCAATAGCCAATGGCCAACAGCTAACTTGCCTTTTTCGCCCGCGCCCCCGCGTTCGCCCGCCGGGCTGCGAACGCGGCCTTACCGCGCGCGCTGCGTTCCAGCAGCTTTGCGTTCGCCACGGCGCGCTCTTCCGGCGAGCGCACGGGCGACATCTTGCCCGGCTCGAGCGTGTTCGTCGTGTAGCTGCAGTGCGGGTAGTTCCAGCAGGCATAGAAGGTGCCCCGCTTGCCCGTCCGCGCCTGCTTCTCCACGAGCTGGCCCGTCTCCGGCTCCTCCGGGCAGGCCACGCCCACCGGCACCCCCGACCGGAAGTCGCAGAGTTTCTCTTCGCGCCGCGTGCAATCGAGGTACGGCCCGTACGGTCCGGTCTTCTGCACGGTCGCGGCGCCGCATTTCGGGCAGGCATACTGCGTCAGCTTTGGCTGGACGACGGCCACCGGCTCTCCGGCCTCGTTCACCGGCATCGCGTTCTTGCACTCCGGGTAGCGCGGGCACGCAAGGAATTTCCCGTTCCGCCCCCACTTGATCACCATCTTCGCCTGGCCGCAGACGTTGCAGAGGATGTCCGTCTCTTCCTGCTGCTTCTCGGCTGTACCCTTCGCCAGCTCGATGGCGGGCTCGAACGTGTCCCAGAAGTCCTTCACCACGCCCAGGTAGTTGCGCTTGCCATCGGCGATGTCGTCGAGCTCTTCTTCCATCTCGCTCGTGTAGCCGACGGTCACGTAGCGGTCGAGGTGCTTCACGAGCATGTCGTTCACGAGGAAGCCAAGCTCCTGCGGGACGAGCGCCCGCCCTTCCTTCTTGACGTAATCCCGCTTCTGCACAGTCCCAACGATGGTGGCATACGTGCTTGGCCGGCCGATGCCTTGCTCTTCGAGCGCCTTCACCAGCGTCGCCTCGGTGTAGCGCGGCGGCGGCTCGGTGAAGTGCTGGCGGCCATCCACGGCGCGCCGTTCGAGCGCTTCGCCCTCGGCCAGCTCCGGGAGCTGCGCCTCGGCGTCCTCGTCCTCCTCGCCGGCCGTGCGCTCACTGGCGTCGACGCCGTACGCCGCGAGGTGTCCGGCGAACACGAGGTGCTGCGCGTTCGCCTTGAACGTCCCGCGCAGTGTCCCTGCTTCCTTCGCCGCGATCTCCACGGCCATAGTCGTGAAGCGCGCGTCCGCCATCTGGCTCGCGATGAACCGCTGCCAGATCAGCTGGTACACCCGCAGCTGTTCCGACGACAGGTTGCGGCGCAGGCTCTCCGGTGTGCGCGCGGGGTCCGTCGGCCGGATCGCCTCGTGGGCTTCCTGCGCCCCCTTCGAGCGCGTCGCGTACACCTTCTCCTTCGCAGGCACGTACTCCGCGCCCCAGCGGCCGCCGATGTAGCGGCGCGCTTCACCGCGTGCCACGGGCGAAATCGCCACCGAGTCGGTGCGCATATACGTGATCAGGCCCACCGGCCCGGAGCCCACGTCGACGCCCTCGTACAGCGCCTGCGCCACGCCCATCGCCCGTTGCGCCCCCATGCCGAGGCGGTTGCTCGCCGCCTGCTGGAACGTGCTCGTGGTAAACGGCGGCGCCGCCGACTTCGAACGCTGCCCCTTCTTCACGCTCGAAACAGCGAACGCCGAGCGGCTGAACGCCGCGATCAGCGCATCCGCGGACGCCTTGTCCGGGACCGAAGGGGTGAACTCGCCCGTGCCCGGCCGGATACTCGACTTGCCGCGCTCGCCAGGCAGCCGCGCCAGCTCGGCGGAAAACGCGGCGCCGCCCTTCGCGAGCAGCGCATGGATCGTCCAATATTCGCGCTTCTTGAAGTCCAGGATCGTGCGCTCGCGCTCGACAATCAGCCGCAGCGCCACGCTTTGCACGCGCCCCGCGCTGGCTGCCTTGCTCACTTTCCCCTGCACGAACCACGTCAGCGGGAAGCCGATGAGCCGATCCAGCACACGCCGCGTCTGCTGCGCGTCCACCAGGTCCATGTTCAGCTCGCCCGGGTTCCGGAACGCTTCCTCGATCGCCGGCTTCGTGATCTCGTGGAACACCACGCGCGAGGTCTTGCTCTCGGGGATGCCGGCCGCTTCGCGGATGTGCCACGAGATGGCCTCACCCTCGCGGTCGGGGTCGGTCGAGAGGTAAACGCGGTCGGCATTCCGGGCCGCGTCGGCGATCTCGCCGATCACGCCGCCCTTGTCCACGCCACGCTTCTTGTCCTTGACGATCACGTACTTCGGCTTGAACGACTCGAAGTCCTCCACGCCGTAGCCATAGTTCGGCAGGTCCCGCACGTGCCCGACCGACGCGATGACGCGGTACTCCGAGCCGAGGATGTTCTCCACCGTGCGCGCCTTCGCCGGGGACTCGACGATGACGAGGTTCTTCGCCCGGCCGTTGCGCCGGGGAGCGGCCCCGGCCGCCGCCGTGGATTCACGCGTGGCCTTGCGCCGCGCGATCGGGCCGTTGGTCCTGGCCTTCTTCGCGGTGCCACGAGATGTGGGTGCTGTCGTCAAAATCGCTTCTACTTTCATCGCCCACGGAGGGGCTTGCGTTCGAGACTAAAGAGTGCGTCGCACCTTTGTCGAGAGGGAGCCGCTCTCCGAGCGGCACATGCGCACGTGCGCGTGAATCAGGCCTTTCCGTACACCATCGGCCGCTCTTGCCGCACGATGCCCTTCAGCTCCATCACCTGGAGGGTGCCGCTGACCGCCGCCACGCCCATGCCCGAGGCCCTTGCGATCTCATCGACATGCCGCGGCCCTTCCTGCAGCCAATGCAGCAACTGGCCTTCTTCGGCCGATGCCGCCACCCTCGGCGCCGCCGCCACGGCCGCCTGCGCTGCGCCGGCCGGCGCCGCCCGCGTGAGCGGGATCTGCCCTCCCGCGGTCAGCAAGTTGAGCTCCTCGCAGAGCTGCTCCGGTGTCGACACAAGCCGGGCCGTGTTCTCACGGATGAGCTGGTTCGTGCCGTAGCTCTGCCGCGAAAAGATCGGTCCCGGCACCGCGAACACGTCCCGTTGCTGTTCGAACGCCCAATTCGCGGTGTGGAGCGCGCCGCTGCCCTCGCCCGCCTCCACCACCAGCGTCGCCCGCGCCAGCCCCGAGATGATGCGGTTGCGCCGCGGAAAGTAGTCCTGGCGCGCAGGGATCCCGACGGGGTATTCGCTCACCAGGCAGCCCTCTTCGAGGATCCGCGCGGCCAGCCCGGCGTTCTCCCGCGGGTACACCTGGTCGATGCCGCCGGCGAGCGCCGCGACCGTGGGCGCCCCGTTCTCCAGGGCGACCCGGTGCGCGACCGTGTCCACGCCCCGCGCCAGCCCGCTGATGATAGCCACGCCCGATTGCGCGAGCACGGCGCAAAAGTGCTCGGTCGCCTGGCGGCCGTACGGCGTGATGTGCCGCGTGCCAACCACCGCCACCGCGAGTTCGAATTGCGGGCCCTTCGCGCCACGCACGAACAACACCGGCGGGCTCTGCGGTATCTCCCGCAGCATGGCCGGGTACGACGGGTCCAGCCAGGTCAACGCCCGCGCTTCGTGCTTCGCCAGCTGCGCCATCTCCCGCTCGCCATCGAATGTGGACCGCGCCTTCTCCATCGCCCGGATGTACTGCGCGTCCAGCCCGGCACGCCCCAGCTCATCGGCCGGCGCCGCCCACGCCGCGGGGATCGACTTGAAATGGTTCAGCAGCAGCGAGAAGTTCGAATTGCCAAGCCCCGCCCGCCGCAGCGCGAGCCAGTAGGGCAGTTCGTCCGCTCCCTCGGCGTTCGTCATGGGAGTCGAAGTATACGGGCAGGCCGGCAGCGCGATAGCGCAGCCTGCGCGGCCTACGCCTGTACCCGCTCGGGCTCGGCCGCTGCATTGCGCGCGATCCGGAGCCGCCGCACCCGGCGCCCGGACATGCTCAGCACCCGCAGGCTCAGCCCATCGACCTTTACTTCGTCGCCCACCGAGGGCAGGCGTCCCAGCTGGTGGATCAGGAACCCACCGACCGTATCGAAGTCCTCCGACTCCACGTCGTAGTCGAACAGCTCGCGGAGCACGTCCGTGCCCGTGCTCGCGTCCAGCACCACCTCGTCCGGCGAGATCTGCTCCATCGCCGGCCGGGCGATGTCGTATTCGTCCTCGATTTCCCCGACGATCTCTTCCAACAGGTCCTCGATCGTCACGAGCCCCGCCGTTCCCCCGTATTCGTCCACGACGATCGCCATGTGCTGGCGGCTCGCACGCATCTCCGTCAGCAGTTGGTCCAGCCGCTTCGATTCGGGGATGAACGCCGGCTCGCGCAAAAGCTCCGAAAGCCGCCGGTCGCGGCCGCCGTTGCAGACGGCGCGCAACAGGTCCTTCGCGTAGACCACCCCCACGATGTCATCGATGTTCTCCCGGTAGACCGGCACGCGGCTGAAGCCGCGCTCGTTCACGAGCGCTGCCACGTCGTCGATGCTGTCCTCGACATCGGCCGCGGCGACATCGATGCGCGGGATCATGATTTCGCGCGCGGCCTTGTCCTCCAGCGCGATCACGCCGCGGATCATGCGCTGCTCCTGCTCCTCCACGCCGCCCGCCGCTTCCTCGCGCTCGATCACCGAAAGGATGTCCTCCTGGCGCCGCGGCCCCACGGCGCTCAACGAGCGCGCGATGACCATCGCCGGCAGCCCGAGCACGAACGCCGGCACCAGGAACACCCACCGCGTCGCCCGCACCACGCCCGAAAGCGACAGCGCCGCGTACTCCGGCCCGCGCGCCGCAATCAAGCCCACAGTCATCTGCACGATCGCGACGAACACGCCGCCGACCATCCCGAAGCCCGCGGCGCCTTTCGCCGGGCTCCATTCTCTCGCGCCCAGCCACGCAAACGCCGAGACGATCACGGCCGAGAACAGCACGCGCGCCGCCGTCAGCGGCCCGAGAAACTCGCGTGGCTGCCCGACGGAGCTCGCGAGCTGCCGTGCCCGCACATCGCCGCGCGCGGCCAGCGCCTGCAGCCGCACGTCGCTCGCGCGCTCCAATGCCGTCTCGGCTGCAGCCACCAGCGCCAGCAGGATAGTCGCCGGGATGAGCACCGCGAGCCCGGTGTAGATGGCGCCGTCCATCACTCGGCCCCGCTTTCCGGCTGGCTGACGATGCGCGCCGGCACCCCGTAGGCGGACGCCCCCGCCGGGATGTCCTTCGTCACCACCGAACCTGCGCCCGTGCGCGAGCCGTCCCCGAGCGTCACCGGCGCCACGAGCATCGTGTCGGAGCCGATGAACACATCGCTGCCGATGGTCGTGCGGTTCTTCTTCACCCCATCGAAGTTGCAGGTGATGATCCCCGCCGCGATGTTCGTGCGGTCGCCCACGTCGGCGTCCAACACGCAGCTGAAGTGGTGCATCTTCACGTTGTTGCCGAGGTTCGCGTTTTTCACCTCGGCGTAGTTCCCGATTTCGCAGTCGTCGCCGATCACGGCGTTCTGGCGCAGATGCGCGAACGGCCCCATGCGTACCCGGCTGCCGACGCGCGACTCTTCGACCACCGATGCCTGGATGCGCGAGTCCACACCGATCACGGCGTTTCGCAACGTCGTCCCCGGCCCGATGACCGCGCCCGCGAACACGTCAGTCTGCCCGTACAGGTAACAGTTCGGAAGCACGGTCACGTCCTGCGCCAGCCGCACGCTCGCGTCGATGTAGGTCGTCGCCGGGTCCGCGATGGTCACGCCCGCGAGCATGTGCCTGCGCAAGATCCGCTCGCGCATCAGCCGCTCCGCCTCCGCCAGCCGCACGCGGTCATCGACGAACAGCACTTCTTCAGCCGCGGCCGCGCAGGTCCGTGCCGGCCGCCCTTCGGCGCTCGCAACGCCGGGGAGGTCCGTCAGGTAGTACTCGCCCGCGGGGCTCTTCGTTATCCCTTCGATGTGTGCCCACAACCAGGCGCCATCGAACACGTACAGCCCGGCATTGATCTCGCCGGACCCGGGCGCCCCCGTCCACTCCGCCGCCTCCACGATGCCGGTCACCGCGCCGCCGGCGTCCCGCCCCACGCGGCCAAGCGCGGCCGCATCCGGCACCTGGCAGGTGACGAAGCTCATCGGAGCGTCTTCCAGCGACACCTCCAGCGCGCGCAGCAACTCGCCCGTCACCATCGGCGAGTCGGCGTTGAGCACCATCACGCGCCGGCAGCCGGTCATCGCCTCCCGGCAGCGCCGCACCGCATCCGCGGTGCCAAGGAGCTCGCTCTGCACCACGAACGTCAGGTCTTCCTCGCCCTGCATGGCCGCCAGCACCTGCCCCGCTTCGTGCCCGATGACCACCGCGAGCCTTGCCGGCGCAAGTTCGCGAGCCGCATCGAGGATGTGGAGCAGCATCGGCTTGCCGCAGACGGGATGAAGAACCTTGGGCAGCGCGGATTTCATGCGCGTGCCCTTGCCCGCCGCCAGCACAATGACGCCGAGTTCGCCGCTCATCGCGTGCAACCGGAAACAGCCGTGCGTGCGCTGCCGCATCGGCCGGATGCCTGTTGGGGGTAACGTTCAGGAGGTTCGAGGTCGGTACGCATAACGGACGCGCATGCCGCGTCCTTGCGGATCATCGGCGTGCCCGGCCGAGGCTGTCAAGCGAACCACATCTGCCGCGCGCCCCGGCCGCACCCGCCAATCGGGGGAATGGCGCCGCAGCTTCGGTAGATTCAATGCTCGACACGCATTGCGCGCCCTTCGTAGCATTCGAACCAACCGCTATGACAACGCCCCCCCGCACATCCGACGAAATCCGCCAGGCCTTCCTCTCCTTCTTCCAGGAGCGGGGCCACCTTCTGCTCCCGCCGTGGCCCCTCGTCCCCATCGGCGACCCGACGTCGCTCTTCACGAGCGCGGGCATGCAGCAGTTCAAACCGCATTTCATGGGCGAACAGACCCCGCCCGCCGCGCGTGTCACGACGGTTCAGCGCTGCTTCCGCACCACCGATATCGAGGAAGTCGGCGACCTCAGCCACCTCACCGCCTTCGAGATGATGGGCAACTTCAGCTTCGGCGATTACTTCAAGCAGGGCGCCATCCAGATGGCCTGGGAGCTGATGACGCGGATCTACGGCCTGGACCCCGCCCGCCTCCATGCCACCATCTACCTCGATGACGACGACTCCTACGGTTACTGGCGCGAAGCCGGCCTCCCCGATGACCACATCCACCGCCGCGGCGAGGATCTGAACTACTGGTTCAGCTTTCCCCACGGCAGTCCCGGCGCGAGTGGCCCCTGCGGGCCCGACAGCGAGATCTACTACGACCACTTCCCCGAGCGCGGCCTCGCCGGCGCGCGGCTGCAGCTCGATGCGGGCGGCAACCCCGTCCCCGGTGTGGGTGTGGGCTACGACGACGAGCGTTTCCTCGAAATCTGGAATCTCGTCTTCATGCAGCTCTACCAGCACCCGGACGGCCGCCGGGAACCGCTTCCCGCGCAAAACATCGATACCGGCAGCGGCCTCGAGCGCGTCACGGCGGTCTTGCAGGGCAAGCGTTCGGTTTACGAGACCGACATCTTCCTGCCGCTCCTCACGGAAGCCGCCGCGGTCCTCGGCGTGGATTACTTCCACGGCGCCGGCGAGGGCCAGGCCTACGCCATCCGCGCGATGTCCGAGCATTGCCGCGCCGCCACCATGCTTGTCGCCGATGGCGTGGTGCCCAGTAACGAAGGCCGCGGCTACATCCTCCGGCGCATCCTCCGGCGCGCCATCTACCTCGCCCGCAAGGCCGGCGTCCGCGATACCTTCACCGCCCGCCTCGCGGGCGTCGCCATCGAAAAGCTAAAAGTGGGCTACCCACACATCGAAGAGAGCCGCGAGTTCATCCAGCGCGCCCTCCGGACCGAAGAGGAGCGCTTCGTGCGCACGCTCGCAGCCGGCACACAGCGCCTGGAGTCCCTTCTCGACCGCCACCGCGCGGCCGGCGGCGCTGCCACGCTCCCCGGCGCCGAAGCCTTCCTCCTCTATGACTCCTTCGGCTTCCCCCTCGAACTCATCCGCGAGGTCGCCGGGCAGCACGGCTTCGTCCTCGATGAGCCGGGCTTCGAAGCCGCCCTCGATGAGCAGCGCCGCCGCTCGCGCGATGCCGGCAAGTTCCTCAAGGGCGAGCCCTCGCCGCTGCTCCAGCAGATCGGCGACGAGCACAGCGCCTTCGTCGGTTACTCCCGCGTCGATGCCGATGCCCGCATCGTCGCTATCCTCCGCGACGGCGCCCTCGTGGACATCGCCACCGCAAGCGAAACCTGCGAGATCGTGCTCGATACCACGCCCTTCTACCCCGAAGGCGGCGGACAGGTCGGCGACCGAGGGAACATTCGCACACCTTCCGGCGTCTTTGTTGTCGACGACACGCAGGGCACCGGCGGCGCCATCATCCACCGGGGGCGAGTCAGCGAAGGAGCCGTACGCGTGGGAGAGACAGCCGAAGCCGTGGTTGACCATGCCTATCGAAGCGGCTCCGCGCGCAACCACACCGGCACGCACCTGCTGCACGCGGGCCTGCGGCGTCTGCTCGGCCCCCACGTGCGCCAGCAGGGCTCGCTGGTGACGCCGGACCGCCTGCGCTTCGATTTCACCCACCTCGAACAGGTCCCCCATTCGGCACTCGTCGAAGTCCAGCAACTCGTGAACACCAAAGTTCGCGACGACCTCCAGGTCGGCTGGCGCACGACCAGTTACCGCGCCGCCGTCGATGCCGGCGCGCTCGCGTTCTTCGGCGACAAGTACGGCAACGACGTCCGCGTCGTCGAAATCAAGGACGACGGCACCAATTTCAGCGCCGAGCTCTGTGGCGGCACGCACGTCCGCCGTACCGGCGAAATCGGCTTTATCCACGTCCTCCGCGAATCGGCAGTCGCCGCCGGCACCCGCCGCATCGAGGCGATGACGGGGCGCGCCGCCGAGGCGTACCTGCTCGAACAGCAGGGCCGCCTGCTGCGTCTCGCCGATAAGCTCTCCACCACCCCGGCCGCCCTCGAAGAGCGCGTGGACGCACTCCACGAGGAGCTTGACCGCCTCCGCAAGCAGAGCGCCGAGCTCTTCCGCCTGCAAGCAGCGGCCGTGGCCGAAGGGCTCATCGTCGATGTCACCAAAGTGGGCGACGTCCACCTTTCGGTGGCCCGCGTCGAAATCGCCACCACCGAGGGCCTCAAGGATGTCGCGGACCGCGTGCGCGCCCGCCTTTCGCCGGCCCTCCTCGTGCTCGGAGCTGCCATCGATGGCCGCCCCGCGTTCCTTGTCGCTTGCACACAGGACCTTGTTTCGCGGGGCGTCCACGCCGGCCGCATGGTCGGCGCCATGGCCGAGGCCGCCGGCGGCAAAGGCGGTGGCCGGCCGGACATGGCCCAGGCCGGCGCAAAAGACACCTCCCTTCTCGACAAGGCCCTCGCGGAGGGACGCAGGCTCGCGATGGCTGCACTCTCCGGCTAACCCCGCACTGGCGCCCGGAGGCGAGGAGACACAGTGACTCAGCGACCCCCCCGCGATGACGATCCGCCCGATGACTACGACGGAGACGGGGATGAGAGCGATCCGTTGGGGCTCGCCAGCGTCGTGCTCGTCAACCCGAAGGATGATGTCGCGGCCATCTGCGGCCGCGTGGACACGGCCCCCACCTTCGCGGTCGTCGTCCACGCCCCCCGTGGTAACCGCCAGCTCGCAACCGAGCTCGGCATGCGCCGCCTCCAACGCCACGCCGAAGAGGGTGGCAAGCTCGTCGCCGTCGCCACGACTTCGTCCGCCCTCGCCACGCGCGCCCGGCAGGTCGGGCTGCCCGTGGCCCGCCGTCCCGACCGTGTGCGCTGGGATTCCGCCGGGCGCCGTGTGCTCCGCCTCGGCAACCGCAGCATCCTCATCCCGGCGGTCGGCGGCTTCGCCCAGGCGTTCGTGCTGCTGCTCGCCGCTGCGCTCTTCATCGGGCTCGCCCTGACCATGGCGCCTTCCGCCGACGTCATCGTTACGCCGCCGGCGGAGACGCTGACGGACGTGCTCACCATCACCGCTTCCAGGGACCGCGACACCATAGACTTCGCGACCCTCGCCGTCCCCGCCCGCGAAGTCAGCGCGAAGATCACCGTCACGCTCGCTGTCCGCACCACCGGCAAAGCCCCCGTCGGCACCACGCAGGCGAAGGCGCTGGTCACCATCACGAACCCCGGGACGGCGGCAGTCGAGATCCCGAAGTCCACGGTGTTGCTCGCCGGCGCCGATGCCCAGCCGTTCCAGTTGGACCTCGCGACATCGGTGCCCGCCGGCCAGAGCGTCACGCAGCAAGCCACCGCAACACGCCCCGGCAGCCGCGGGAACGTCCCCGCGGGCGCGATTACGGCGTGGCTCGAGCCCGCGTACCGCGCACTCAGGGTGACGAACCCGGCTGCTGCCGCGGGCGGCGCCGACGAAAATCGCCAGGCCGTCGATCCCAACGACATCACCGCGCTAAACGCGCTCGCGCAAGACCTTTCGAAGTCCGAGTCCCTGCGGGCGAAGCTTGTCGCGGAGCGCCCGCGGGACGCTGTTTTCCTCCGCACGGCATCCACCACGATCGACGCCGGCGACCCCTCGGACCCGGTCGGCACGCCCACCGATATCCTCCTGATGGACGTGCAGGTGACGGTGAAGGCGCTCGCGATCCTGGAGGAGACGCTGGATCTTGTTGCGCGCGACCGCCTGCTTGCGGGCCAGGGCGGCGGGGAACTCCTCCCGGGCTCCATCACCGCCACCGAAACGGGCGCGCGCCAGGAGGACACGAGCCGTGGCACCGTCACCACCGAGATTAAGGTATCCGGCCTCTTCGCCCGGAACATCACGCGCGAGGGCATCCGCGACGCGGTCAAAGGCAAGTCCAGGGGCGATGCCGAATCGACCCTCGCCGGACGGTATGGTATTCAGGATTCCGATGTCCGTCTCTCGCCGGGGTGGGCCCCATGGGTGCCACGCTTCGGGTTCCGCATCTCGGTCGTGCTCCGCGGGATCGATACTTCTGCGGGCGGCGTCCAAGGAACAGCAAGCGCCAATGCCCCCACTTCCTCCCCCACCCCCGCCCCAGGCGCCGCGACTCCTCGCCCTTGACCCGGGTGAGCGCCGCACCGGCGTGGCCATCAGCGACGAACTCGGCCTCTACGCCCACGCGCGCCCGGCAATTCTGTCGGGGAGCCCGCGCGCCGTTGCTGAAGCCGTCGCCCGCCTGGTGGATGCAGAAAGCATCACCGAAGTGGTCGTGGGCTTGCCGCTCACGCTTGCGGGAAGGGATTCGGTGCAGACGCGGACGGCCCGCGCCTTCGCCGCCATGCTCCGGGAAAGGCTCAGCGTCCCCGTTGCCGAGTGGGACGAGCGCCTCTCCTCGGTGCAGGCAGCGCGCGGCGGCGCCGGGGCCGGCCGCAAACGTGCCACCGGCGAGCTCGATTCCGCCGCCGCCGCCCTCGTCCTCCAGGCCGTGCTCGATGCGCGGCGCAGCGGGGCCCGGCGGTGAGGAGCCAGCGCGCACTTGCGCTCGCCGCGGCCGCCGCCGGCATTGTTGTCTTCGCGGCCCTCGTGGCGAGCTATGCCATCGCCCGCACCCCCGGTGATGCCATCCACGCCTCCCCCCGCGCCGCCATAACGCCGGCTCCGCCCGGCGAGGAAGTCGCCTACACCCTTCCCGCCAACCGCTCGGCCCGCGACATCGGCGCGGACCTCCAGAAGCTCGGCATTATCTCCTCGGGCGACCGCTTCTCGCTGCTCGTAAAGCTCATGGGCGTGGATGAGAAGCTGAGCAAGGGCGACTACATCCTCAACAAGGACATGCCGACCGCCGCAGCCGTCGAGGCGGTTACCGTGAAGGAGCAGGTCCCCGTGCTCCGTGTCACCTTCCCCGAAGGCATCCGTATTGAAGAGATGGCGGTCCGCGCGGAGCAGGCGAAGTTCTGCACCCGCCAGCAGTTCCTCGATGCGGTGAACCAGGAGAAGCTCCCGCCCGAGTTCGCCGCGACCCTTCCCCCCGGCGCCAACCTCGAGGGCTACCTCTTCCCGGATACCTACATCCTGCCCGTCGGCGCCGGCTGCCCCGGCCTCGTCGACCGCATGATCAAGACCTTCACCACGAAGTTCTCGCCGGCGCTCGTTGCCGCCGCCGCCGCGAAGGGCCTCAACCCGCACCAGGCCATCACCCTCGCTTCCATCATCGAACGCGAGGCCGTGATCGAAAGCGAACGGCCGCTCATCGCCGGCGTCTTCCTCAACCGCCTGGCCAACGGCGACCTCCTCGGCGCCGACCCCACAGTCCAGTTCGTCGTCGCTCAAGACCCCACGAGTGTCCAGAGATACGGCTGGTGGAAAAAAGAGCTCACGCTCGACGACCTGAAGGTCAACTCGCCCTACAACACGCGCCTCGTGCCGGGCCTGCCGCCGGGGCCGATTACGAACCCGGGCCTCGCCTCCATCGAAGCGGTGGCCAACGCCACGCCCACGAAGTTCTACTACTTCGTCGCGGACGCGAAGAAGGGCGACGGCTCCCACGTCTTCGCCGAGACCTTCGCCCAGCACGAAGCCAACATCGCCGCCGTGGGCTCGCCGTGAGACTCGCCGGCATCATCGGCCACCCGGTGGCGCACTCGCTTTCGCCCGCATTCCAGGCGGCTGCCTTCGCCGCCTGTGGCCTGGATGCCGCCTACGAGCGCTGGGACACCACCGCCGAAGCGCTGGCCGGGCGCGTCGTCAGCCTGCGCGATCCGCGCTACCTGGGCGCGAACGTCACGATCCCCCACAAGGAAGCCGTCATCCCGCTGCTCGATGAGCTCGGCGGCCAGAGCGCCCGCGTGGGCGCGGTGAACACCATCGTCAACCGCGACGGCCGGCTCTACGGCTTCAACACCGACGGCCCCGGCTTCGCCGCCGCCCTCCGCAACGAATCCTATTTCGACCCCGCCGGCAAGCGCTTCCTCCTGCTCGGCGCCGGCGGCGCCGCGCGCGGCATCGCCTTCGCCCTCGCCGAAGCAAAGGCTGCGACCATCGCCATCGCGAACCGCACGCCCGAGCGCGCTGCCCGTCTCGCCCGCGAAGTTGCCGAGACCGGCGCCGGCGCCCAGGCCGTCTCCTACGCCGACCCGGTCGCGGGCTACGATTGTGTGGTGAACTGCACCTCGGTTGGCATGCACGGGACCGCTGGCGAAGGCGACCTCCCCTGCGACCCCGCCGCCATGAGCCCCGGCACGCTCGCCGTCGATATCGTCTACACGCCCGAGGACACGCCGTTCCTCCGCGCCGCCCGCACCGCCGGCTGCCGGACGCTCGGGGGTCTGCCCATGCTCATCTACCAGGGCGGCCTCTCATTCGAACTCTGGACCGGCGTGCACGCCCCCATCGAGGTGATGTTCGACGCCGCCCGCAAGGCCATCGCCGCCCGGGACCTGGCGTGATCATTCTCGGGAGCCTCGTCGTCCTCGCGATCTTCCTCGCCACTGGCTGGGCCGTGGCCACCGAGATGTTCCAGCAGCGCCAGTGGCGCCGCCGCGTCGAGGCCGGCGACGTCCCCATCGTCGCTGCCCTCAGCGAGGAGGCGATGGCCGTCTGGCGGCGGGCCCGGCCGCCGAAAGACCTGCCCTCCTCGCTCTGGGCAGGCGTCCAGGGCGCCCAGCTCGTCGCCGTCACGCTCGATTCGGCGACGCTCTCCGCCGCCGCCGATGGCGAGTTCCGCACCGAAGACGGCCGCCGCGTGCAGGTCGCATCCGCGCTCGATGCTGCCATCGCGCTCGCCGCGAAGTTGGCCGACATGATGCTGTACGATGTTCCCAACCTGCGGCTCAGCCGCGTGCGCGTCGATGTGTACTCCACTTTCACCGGAAACGATGGCGTCCCCGTGCAACAACCCATCCTGACCACCACCGCCGACCGCGTGGATGCCGACGCCCTCTCGTGGGACGCGCTCACGCCCGCCGAAGTCCTCGCGCGCTTCGCAACCGTCTACCACCGGCTCCCCACAGGCGAGGGCGCGCCCATCACGCTCGCGCCCATCGAGGGCTCGCTCCCCGAGCAGCCAGCCCCCGCGCGCGAAGCCGAGGGCCACGCCTGATGGGACAGTTCCGCATGCTCACGGCCGGCGAGAGCCACGGGAAGGGCCTGACGATGATCATCGAGGGCCTGCCCGCCGGGCTGCCCCTCAGTGAGGCCGACATCGAGCCTGACCTTGCGCGCCGCCAGGGCGGCTACGGGCGCGGCGGCCGCATGAAAATCGAAAAGGACCACGCCGAAATCATGGGCGGCGTCCGCCACGGCAAGACGCTCGGCTCGCCCGTCGCGCTCTGGGTCCAGAACCGGGACTGGGTCAACTGGACCGTGAAAATGGCCGTCGAGCCCGTCGAGGCCGAGGTCGAACGCGTGACGCGCGTGCGGCCCGGGCACGCCGACCTCCCGGGCGCGCTCAAGTACGGCTTCGATGACGTGCGCAACGTGCTCGAACGCGCCAGCGCCCGCGAGACCGCAGCCCGCGTCGCCGTCGGCGCCGTCGCCAAGCGGCTGCTCGCCGAATTCGGCGTCGTGTTCCACAGCCACACCCTCGCCATCGGCGGCGTCACCGCCGCCGTCCCGGACCAGGTCGACTGGGATGCCGTCGAAGCCGATAGCGTGCGCTGCGCCGACCCCGCCTCCGGCGAAGCCATGGTCGCCGCCATTAACGCCGCCAAACCCGATGGCGACACGGTCGGCGGCGAAGTCGAAGTACGCGTCGATGGCGTGCCCCTCGGCCTCGGCTCCTACGTCCATTGGGACCGCAAGCTCGATGGCCGCATCGCCCAGGCCATCTGCAGCATCAACGCCTTCAAGGGCGTCGATTTCGGCTCCGGCTTCCGCGGCGCCGCGCAGCGCGGTTCCCACGTGCACGATGTCATTCTGCCCCGTGAGCGCTGGGGCGGCCGCCCGTGGCCCCACGCCACCAACAACCACGGCGGCATCGAAGGCGGCATGTCCACTGGCGAGACCATCGTCGTGCGTGCCGCCGTGAAGCCCATCCCCACGCTCGCCCACCCGCTCCCCTCCGTCGACCTCGAGACCGGCGAGGAGGTCCTTGCGCACTACGAGCGCAGCGACGTCTGCGTCGTCCCCGCGGCCGGCGTTGTCGCCGAGGCCATGATCGCTATCGTGCTCGCCGATGCGTGGCTCGAAAAGTTCGCCGGCGACACCCTCGCGGAGCTTCGCGCCGCCTACGACTGGCACGTGCAGAGTCTCTGGCCCAGGGGCGCCGTCTAATCGTGGGAGCCGACCGCATCGTCCTCGTGGGCCTATCTGGTAGCGGGAAATCAACCGTCGGCCACGAACTCGCCCGGCGCCTCGGCTGGGACTTCGTCGATACCGACGCCGCGGTCGCAGAACAGGCCGGGCGGTCGATCCCGGACCTCTTCCGCGACGAAGGGGAGCCGGCGTTTCGCGCCCGCGAGCAGGAAGCGCTAACGGCCGCGATGCGCCGCTCGCGGGTCGTCGTCGCGACAGGCGGCGGCGCGCCAACGACCGTGGAAGGCCGCCGCGCCATCGGCGAAGGCTTCGCGGTCTGGCTCGTTATCTCGCCCGCCGCCGCCGCCAGCCGCCTCTCGCGAGACCCCATGACCGAGACGCGGCCGCTGCTCGGCGGCGACCCGGCCGCCCGGTTGGCCGTGCTTCTCGAGGATCGTCAGCGCTACTACGAGCTCGCGGACGCCGCCGTCGATGTCGAAGCGCTCGACCCCGAGCACGTCGCCGAGGAGATCATTCGCCTCTGGCACGAAGCGGGCGGCCGGGATGTTCCGAAGGCGCCCCGCTTCGGCGTCGAGCCCACGGAGGCAATGTTCGGCCCGCCCGTCGTCGCGGTCGTCCGCACGGGCGCAGCAACCTGTCCCATCGTCGTCCAGGCAGGCGCCATCGAGCACCTCGGCGATTTCTGCCGGGAGGCAGGCCTGCGCGGCCGCGCCTTCGTCCTCACTGATGCGAATGTCGGTCCGCTCTTCGCCGCCGCCGCCCTTGGCTCGCTGCAGGCGGCCGACATCCCGGCTGCCAGCTTCGAAATCCCCGCCGGCGAAGAGCAGAAGAACCTCGGTACCGTGTCCGCCGTCTACGACTGGCTCCTCGGCGAACGCGTCGAGCGCTCGGACTTCGTCGTGTGCCTGGGCGGCGGCGTGGTCACCGACCTTGGCGGCTACGCCGCCGCGACCACGCTTCGCGGCCTTCCCTTCGTGCACGTGCCAACGACGCTGCTTGGCATGGTCGACGCCTCGGTCGGCGGGAAGACCGGCGTCGACCACCCGCGCGGCAAAAACCTCATCGGCGCCTTCGCCCAGCCCCGCGCAGTTGTGATCGACCCGCGCGTACTCGAATCGTTGCCCGCCCGCCAGCGCCGCGCCGGCTGGGCCGAAGTGATCAAGCACGGCCTCATCCTCGATGAACCCCTCGTCGCCGACCTCGAGCGCGGCGCCGGGGACCCGGCGTCCATGCTTTCGCCCGGGCTCATCGGCCGCAGCGTCGCGATCAAGGCCGGCGTCGTCTCCGAGGATGAGCGCGAGGCCGGCCGCCGTACGCTGCTGAACTACGGCCACACCATCGGCCACGCCATCGAAGCTGTCACCGGGTATAGCGACTACCTCCACGGCGAAGCCGTCGCCATCGGCATGCACGCCGCGGGCCTGATTTCGGCGGAACTCGGGCTGCTCCGGGCGTCCGCACTCGACCGCCAGCAGGCGCTCATCCGCGCCTATGGGCTGCCCGAAACCGGCCCCGGCCTCGACCCCGCGGCGGTCCTTGCTGCCACGCAATCCGACAAGAAGGTGCGAGCCGGGCGCATCCAGTGGGTCGTCCTCGCCGCCATCGGCGACGCTACCACCCGCGACGGCGTCCCCGACGCCGTCGTGCGCAACGCGCTCGAAACCGTGCTGCGCTGATGTTCTCTTTCGCCCTCACCGGTGGCGGCGAATCGCCCGTCAGCCCCCGCACCGGCCTCCTTACCACCTCGCGCGGCAAGGTCCGCACCCCCGCGTTCATGCCCGTCGGCACCCTCGCGACGGTCAAGGCGCTGATGCCCGGAGAGGTCGCGGCCGCCGGCGCCGAAATCCTGCTCGTCAACGCCTACCACCTCTACCTCCGCCCCGGCCATGAGCTGGTGGCCGAACTCGGCGGGGTCCACCGCTTCATGGACTGGCCCGGGCCGATCCTGTCGGATAGCGGCGGCTTCCAGGTCTTCAGCCTGGCCCGCCTGGGAAAGGTCGACGACCGCGGCGTCAGCTTCCGCTCGCATATTGACGGCTCGGAGCACTTCTACAGCCCGGAAATCGCCATGTCCGTCCAGCAGGCCCTCGGCGTCGATATCGCCATGCCCCTCGACCACGTCCTCGCGGGCTCTGCCACGCCCGTTGCCGCCCGTGACGCGGCCGAGCGCACCATCCGCTGGTACGAGCGCTCCCGCGCCGCTGCGGAGGCCCTGACGACCTTCGCCATCGTCCAGGGGGGCACCGATCCCGAACTGCGGCGGTGGCACGCGCGCGAACTCGCCGCGATGGCCGCGCCCGGCTACAGCATCGGTGGCCTCTCCGTCGGCGAACCCAAGGCGGCAATGTGGGCGATGACCGAAGTCGTCGCGGCCGAGCTGCCACCGGACCGCCCCCGCTACCTTATGGGCGTCGGCAGCCCGGAAGACCTGGTGAACGCCGTTTCCCGTGGCATCGACATGTTCGATTGCGTGCTGCCCACGCGCCTCGGCCGCAACGGGTCACTTTTTACCGATGCCGGCCGCGTCAACATCAAGAACGCCCGCTACCGCACCGCGCCCGGCCCCATCGACCCCGCCTGCGATTGCGCCGCGTGCCTGCGGTTCAGCGCCGCCTACCTCCACCACCTCTTCCGCAACGAAGAACTCCTCGGCCACCGGCTCGCGAGCATCCACAACATCCACTACCTCGTGCGCCTCACGGAACGTATGCACACCGCCATCGGGGCCGGCCGCTTCGCTGATTTCGCGCGCGACTTCCTCGGCGCTTACCGCACGGTCGACGAGGAAGTCCGCGCCGACCAGAAGGCCCGCTGGCTCTCGCAATCGGGTTTCGAAACGCCGAAACGCTGAGACGCGGTGCGCGCAGCCTCCCTTGTCGCGGCTGTTCCAGTCGCACCCGCCCGGTGGAGTGGAACACACCGCGATCCTCTGGTACGTTGGCTCTCACGCCTCGAAGCGGGCGCCGGAGGCGGCGCGGGCGGAAGTCCGGGAGCACGCGATGGCGCGGCGCGCAGCCGGCCGAGTTGACAAGCTTTCGCAATCGAGCTAGTCTTCTCGTTCGGGCCTTAATAGCCCGGCGCACTTTAACAACTGGATAGCGGACGAAAGAGAACGTCTGGGAACCCGTTTATAAAGGGAACCGATGCGGCGCAAGCCGTTTGATGGAAACCTTTTTTCGGAGAGTTTGATCCTGGCTCAGGACAAACGCTGGCGGAATGTATTAGGCATGCAAGTCGCACGATCACTTCGGTGGTAGTGGCGGACGGGTGAGTAACACGTGGGTAACCTGCCTCGTAGTGGGGAATAACTCGCCGAAAGGCGAGCTAATACCGCATAACACTCTCGGTGAGAATCCGAGCAGTAAAAGCTCCGGCGCTATGAGAGGGGCCCGCGGCCGATTAGCTTGTTGGTGGGGTAATAGCCTACCAAGGCGACGATCGGTAGCTGGTCTGAGAGGATGGTCAGCCACACGGGGACTGAGATACGGCCCCGACTCCTACGGGAGGCAGCAGCTAAGAATCTTGCGCAATGGGCGAAAGCCTGACGCAGCAATTCCGCGTGGAGGACGAAGGCCCTCGGGTCGTAAACTCCTTTTGCGAGGGAAGAAGTTCTGACGGTACCTCGCGAATAAGCCACGGCTAACTACGTGCCAGCAGCCGCGGTAATACGTAGGTGGCGAGCGTTGTCCGGATTTATTGGGCGTAAAGCGCCCGCAGGCGGCTTGATAAGTTTCAGGTGAAATCTCCTGGCTTAACTGGGAGAGGTCCTGGAAAACTATCAGGCTTGAGGCAGGGAGAGGGATGTGGAATTCCCGGTGTAGTGGTGAAATGCGTAGATATCGGGAGGAACACCAGTGGCGAAGGCGGCATCCTGGCCCTGTCCTGACGCTCAGGGGCGAAAGCGTGGGGAGCAAACCGGATTAGATACCCGGGTAGTCCACGCCGTAAACGATGAGTACTAGGTGTAGGGGGTATCGACCCCCTCTGTGCCGAAGCCAACGCGATAAGTACTCCGCCTGGGGACTACGGCCGCAAGGCTAAAACTCAAAGGAATTGACGGGGGCCCGCACAAGCAGCGGAGCGTGTGGTTTAATTCGATGATACGCGAAGAACCTCACCCAGGTTTGACATGCATGTAGTACAGAGGTGAAAGCCGACGGACCTTTCGGGGAGCATGCGCAGGTGTTGCACGGCCGTCGTCAGCTCGTGCCGTGAGGTGTTGGGTTAAGTCCCGCAACGAGCGCAACCCCTGTCGCCAGTTGTATTTTTCTGGCGAGACTGCCGAGAAAACCTCGGAGGAAGGAGGGGACGATGTCAGGTCAGCGTGGCCCTTACGCCTGGGGCTACACACACGCTACAATGGGTGGTACAGAGGGCAGCCAAGCCGCGAGGCGGAGCAAATCCCATCAAAGCCATCCTCAGTTCGGATTGCAGGCTGAAACCCGCCTGCATGAAGCCGGAGTTGCTAGTAACCGCAGGTCAGCACTACTGCGGTGAATACGTTCCCGGGCCTTGTACACACCGCCCGTCACGTCATGAAAGTTGGTAACACCTGAAGCCGGTGGGCTAACCGCAAGGAGGCAGCCGTCGAGGGTGGGGCCAGCGATTGGGACGAAGTCGTAACAAGGTAGCCGTAGCGGAAGCTGCGGCTGGATCACCTCCTTTCTAGGGAGTATGCCCACCCCGCGCCAAATCCCGAGGGGCAGCGGTGCCTCGAGGGAGCGGGTTGGCATGACCCAGGTCGATCGGTGCCGGTTCGCCGGCGTCGTCACCCACGGCCTCCAGGCGGCCGTCTTTTGTCCGCTATCCAGCTTTTAAAGCTGCACCGGGCCACGGGCCATTAGCTCAGCTGGTTAGAGCGCAGTCCTGATAAGACTGAGGTCTCTGGTTCGAGTCCAGAATGGCCCACCAATCGTTCCGGACCAGCTGAGAAGATAGCCCCAACCGCAAGGCTGTGGCATACTTCGATCACCGGAGGGGCCGTAGCTTAGCTGGGAGAGCGCCGCCTTTGCACGGCGGAGGTCACGAGTTCGAATCTCGTCGGCTCCACCAGCCAGCCCAGGCCCGGCCAACGCAGGAGAGTACCGACATAGCAGGGCAGGACATCTAGCCGCGATCCATCGTCGAGGGGGCCGCACCAACCGGTCTGCCACGGCGGCCGGTTTTTGTTTTGCCCACGGACTCGGCCCACCGAGGCTTCACATTCGGCCACTGCCCCAGGCAGTGGCCGGCGGCGAAGCCGGAAACCCCGGGGGGAAACCCACGGGGCGCACCTTAATAACTGAAGAGCGAAGAAAACTGCATCTTGCACCCCGTGCGCAAGCACGAGGTGCGGGCAATTCATGATTGTCGAGCCTTAATGTGGGTCAAGCTACTTAGGGCGCGCGGTGGATGCCTTGGTATCAGAGGCCGATGAAGGACGTGGTAAGGCTGCGATATGCTCCGTTGAGCTGCCAAACAAGCTTTGAGGCGGAGATTTCCGAATGGGGCAACCCGGCCGGGTCAAACCCGGTCACTCCGGACTGAACACATAGGTCCGGTAGAGGGCACCGGGGGAACTGAAACATCTAAGTACCCCGAGGAAAAGAGATTATTCCCCTAGTAGCGGCGAGCGAACGGGGAGAAGCCCAAACCGTCAGGGTTCGCCCTGGCGGGGTTGTAGGGCCTGCTATCGTGGAGTTACCAATCGCACATCTAGAAGAACGGCCCTGGAACGGCCGGCCAGAGAGGGTGAGAGCCCCGTACGCGAAAGGTGTGTGACTCCCAGCAGGTACCTGAGTACCACGGGACACGTGAAACCCCGTGGGAATCTGGGGAGACCACTTCCCAAGGCTAAATACCTCTGATGACCGATAGTGAACCAGTACCGTGAGGGAAAGGTGAAAAGTACCCCGGGAGGGGAGTGAAATAGATCCTGAAACCGCGTGCCTACGTGCAGTTGGAGCCCGTTACGACGGGTGACAGCGTGCCTATTGAAGAATGAGCCGGTGAGTTACTCTACGTGGCAAGGTTAAGCAAGGTGACTTGTGGAGCCGTAGCGAAAGCGAGTCCGAATAGGGCGCCTGAGTCGCGTGGAGTAGACGCGAAACCTGGTGATCTATCCATGGGCAGCGTGAAGTCGAGGTAAAACTCGATGGAGGCGCGAACCTTCTAGTGTTACAAAACTATTGGATGACTTGTGGATAGCGGTGAAATGCCAAGCGAACCAGGAGATAGCTCGTTCTCCCCGAAATGCATTTAGGTGCAGCGTCGAATGGTCTCCGTTGGAGGTAGGGCTCTGAATGGGCTAGGGGGCTCACCGCTTACCAAACCCAATCAAACCGCGAATGCCATCGGACAAAATTCGGCAGTGAGACAGTGGGGGCTAAGCTTCATTGTCAAAAGGGAAACAGCCCAGACCACCAGCTAAGGTCCCGAAGTCCATGCTCAGTGTATAAGGATGTTGAATCGCAAAGACAGCCAGGAGGTTGGCTTAGAAGCAGCCACCCTTTAAAGAGTGCGTAATAGCTCACTGGTCGAGTGGTTCTGCGCCGACAATTCAACGGGGCTAAGCATGGCACCGAAGCTGTGGGCCATCTCCCTTGGGGAGATGGCGGTAGGGGAGCGTTTGCTTCAGCCGAGAAGCGGAAGCCGTGAGGCACCGTGGAGCGAAGCGAAGTGAGAATGCCGGCATGAGTAGCGTAAGGCGCGTGAGAACCGCGCCCGCCGTATACCCGAGGTTTCCTACGGAAGGTCAATCCGCGTAGGGTTAGTCGGGCCTAAGCCGAGGCCGAGAGGCGTAGGCGATGGACAGCTGGTTAGTATTCCAGCACCGCGATGGTAACGTTTGATGCAGAGGGGGGACCCAGAAGGGTAGATCCCGCGGGCCTATTGGACATGGTCCGTTCCTGGTCTGTAGGCGTCGTTCCGGAGGCAAATCCCCGGAGCGGTCAAGCAGAGAGGCCGGGAGAAGTGGAGACTTTGTCAAAGCGACGGGGTTGAGCCCATGCTGGCGAGAAAAGCCTCGCTGCTAGTTACCAATGCGCCCGTACCGCAAACCGACACTGGTGGGTGGTGGTGAGAACCACAAGGCGAACGGGAGAACCCTCCTTAAGGAACTCGGCAAATTCGATCCGTAACTTCGGGAGAAGGATCACCCCTGGAGGTGCCCCGGCTTGCCCGGGAAGCTGACGGGGGTCGCAGTGAGCAGGCCCAGGCGACTGTTTATCAAAACCACAGGTCTCTGCAAAAGCGAAAGCTGACGTATAGGGGCTGACGCCTGCCCAGTGCCGGAAGGTTAAGGGGAGAGCTTCACGGCTTGAACTGAAGCCCCGGTGAACGGCGGCCGTAACTATAACGGTCCTAAGGTAGCGAAATTCCTTGTCGGGTAAGTTCCGACCCGCACGAAAGGCGTAACGATCTGGGCACTGTCTCGAGGGGGGACCCGGCGAAATTGAATTGACCGTGAAGATGCGGTTGACCCGCGGCAGGACAAAAAGACCCCGTGGAGCTTTACTGCAGTTTGGCACTGGAAGTGGGCCTGGGATGCGTAGGATAGGTGGGAGGCGTTGAAGCCGGGCTTTCGGGCTCGGTGGAGCCATCCTTGAAATACCACCCTTCCTTGGTTCGCTTTCTAACTCGCGAGCAAGCGTGAGGACAGTGTCTGACGGGCAGTTTGACTGGGGCGGTCGCCTCCTAAAGAGTAACGGAGGCGCACAAAGGTCCCCTCAGGGTGGATGGAAATCACCCGTCGAGTGCATTGGCATAAGGGGGCTTGACTGTGAGACAAACACGTCGAGCAGGGGCGAAAGCCGGTCAAAGTGATCCTACGGTACCGAGTGGAAGGGCCGTGGCTTAACGGATATAAGCTACCCCGGGGATAACAGGCTTATCTTGCCCAAGCGTCCACAGCGACGGCAAGGTTTGGCACCTCGATGTCGGCTCGTCGCATCCTGGGGCTGGAGTAGGTCCCAAGGGTTGGGCTGTTCGCCCATTAAAGCGGTACGCGAGCTGGGTTCAGAACGTCGTGAGACAGTTCGGTCTCTATCCGCCGTGGGCGTAGGAGGTTTGAGAGGCGTTGCCCCTAGTACGAGAGGACCGGGGTGAACGGACCTCTGGTGTGCGGGTTGTTCCGCCAGGAGCATTGCCCGGTAGCCATGTCCGGAACGGATAAGCGCTGAAAGCATCTAAGTGCGAAGCCGACCTCAAGATGAGACCTCCCACTGGATTAACCAGGTAAGACCACAGGAAGACCACCTGTTTGATAGGCGCCAGGTGTAAGCGCAGCAATGTGTTCAGCTGAGGCGTACTAATGGTCGAGGGCTTGACCCACATTGAAGGCTTGTCAGTCATGAACGGCCCGCAGTTTTCTTCGCTCTTTGGTTACGAAGGCGCATTCCTTTCGCCGCTTCGTCGCGGGGTGGAGCAGTGGCAGCTCGTCGGGCTCATAACCCGAAGGTCGGGGGTTCGAATCCCTCCCCCGCTACCAGAAAATTGAATCTGGAAACCCCAGAGAAGGCCCCTCAATTGTTGAGGGGCCTTCGCAATTGCAGATGGATCTGCAAATGGGCCGTCACAGCACCTTCGACGGCGAGCCCCTGAGGACCGTGTCGAACGCCTGCGCAGCGGCGTCCTGGAGTCCCGGAACTACGTGTGAGTAGATGTCGAGCGTCGTGCCGATGGTGGAGTACCCCAGGCGTTCCCGGTCGATCTTCGGATGCACGTCCTGCTTGAGCAGCAGAATGGCGTGCGTATAACGGGCGTCATGGAGGCGGACACGCCGAAAGCCGTTGCGGCCGGCGAGCCTGCGCCAGGACTGCGAGAAGCTGTCCGGCGGAATCGGCGAGCCGTCGAGGCGCGCAAAGACGAGCTGCTGGTCATCGACCGTCGCTCCGTCCACGAGCTCGCGCCGGCGCTGCTCGCTCTCGCTATGCTCGCGCAGCATGAGCGCGGCAGAGGGCGGGAGGGCCACCACGCACCGGCTCCTCGCTGACTTCGTTGTGCGAAAGATGATCTCGCCGGTCCGGAGGCGATGGACCGCATGGTTGACGTAGACGCGGGCAAGGTCGAGATCCACATCCACCCAGCGCAGCGCGAGCACCTCGCCGCGACGCAGTCCCGTGAAGAGCGCTACCTAAACCATCGGATACCACTGCGACTCACGCGCTGCGGCCAAGAAGTCGCGACGCCCCCTCGTCGTCGAGCGTTCTCATCTCGCCTCGTTCGAACTTGGGGGCGTCGACGGCATCTGCCGGGTTCCGGGCGAGGATGTCCCACTTCACCGCGCTCTGGAGCGCGTCGTGAAGCGTGACGTGGTGGTGTCGCACCGTGCGCGGCGAGAGGCCGCCCTGGCCGTTGAGACGTCCCGAGGCGAGCTTCGTGGCGTAGTACCGCTGGATCTGCGCTGGTGCGAGCTTCGTGAGTTGCACTGCGTCCAGAGCGGGGATCAGGTGGCGGACGATGATGTGTTCGTAGCCCCCAACGCACCCAGAGAAGCCAGTCAAGCGCGAACGAGGCGGGCTTGGTGAGGCGACGGTCCATGTCTGCGTCATGCTCAGCTCTTGTCAGGCCCTGTCCGCCGACACGGGGGTGTGACTTATATTATTGCATAAAAGGAGTAGGCGAGTGGACAATTGAGGCTGGCGGGCGAAGGAGTCACGGGTTGAGGAGCGACGAATTGGAGCGAGCGTGGGAGCACGGCTTCGCGGACGTTGCTGGGGCAATGGC
>JACPOQ010000070.1 GCA_016191435.1 Chloroflexota bacterium
ACATCAGCCGCGAGTACACCAACACGATGATGAACCCCTGCACCCGCCGCATCCGCTCCGTCACCGGATCGAACCACCGGCCCAACAACCCATAGTCGACTTGTGCTTCTTATGTGGAGCCCGCGACTATGCGGCGTTGGGGGTGATCGTGCTGGCTGGCGTGGCTCCGCGGTCGACATATTCACAGCGCTTCGAGGAATGCGAGTAGGCGGTCGGCTGGCCGGTATCGGCTTCGGTCGATGTCGAGTGGCGCGGTGCGGGCGATGGCTTGTTCCTTGAGTTTGAGGTCGGCGTGGAGGTAGACGCCGTAGGTGGTGCGCAGGTCTTCGTGGCCGAGGACGAGCGCGATCGTGGCCGGGTCAATGCCGTGGCGGAGCAGTTTCATGGCACAGCTGTGGCGGAGGGTGTGGGGCGTGACGTTCTTGGTGCGCAGCGACGGGCAGGCTTGGGCGGCGGTGGCGGTGTGTCGTTCGACGAGGCGTCGCACTGCGTCGCGGCTGAGCGATCGGGCCCGGGGGCCCGTGAACAGTGGCTCGTCCGGTGCACCGTTTCGTTCGGCGAGCCACGTTCGGAGCACGTCGCGGGCCTCACGTCGTAGGGGCGTCACGCGGTCTTTGCGGCCCTTGCCGTGGCAGTGCACGTAGGAGCCTGGACCGAGGTGGATGCTGGCGCAGGTCAGTCCGGTGAGTTCACTGACGCGCATCCCGGTCTCGATCGCGACCACGAGCAGGGCGTGATCGCGTCGGCCGATGCGGGTGCTGCGATCGGGCGCGGCGAGCAGGGCGCTGATCTCATCTTCGTCGAGGTAGGTGACGACGGCTTTGGTTGCCTGTTTCGTCGGGATGGCGAGCACTCGTTGGATGAGGGCGGCGTGTTCGGGGTGCCGGTAGGCGGCGAAGCTGAACAGGGACCGAACGGCGCTGAGGCGAGCGTTTCGGGTGCGGACGCTGACGCCGCGTTCGTGTTCGAGGTGGTTCAAGAACGCGCTGATGGTCGAGGCGTCGAGGTCTTCGAGGGTGAGTTGGCTTGGTGGTGTGCCCGTTCGTGTGTGAGCGAAGCGCAACAGCAAGCACCAAGCGTCACGGTACGCGGCGACGGTGTTCGGGCTCGCGTGGCGCTGGTTGATCAGCCGGTCAGTGAAGAACGCCTCGAGCAGCGGAGCGACGGTGGTCATGGCTGCTCCTCGGCGTCGGTGTCGAGCCGTGCGGCGATCAGCTCGACGAGCTCGGGCACCGCCGACAGATACCAGTACGTGGTGGTCGGGTCGACGTGTCCGAGGTAGGTGGACAGCAACGGGAGGCGTTGGCGGACATCCGCACCGGTCCGATACCAACCGATCAGGCAGCGCACGGCGAACGTGTGCCGAGCATCATGTAGCCGTGGTGACCGCCGTCCGGGCGGCGCGGTGACCCCAGCCGAGCGGACCAGACGAGGGAAGACGGTGCTGACGTTGTCCCGCAACAGGCGTGTCCCGATGCTGGAGGTGAACAAGCTCGCTGACTTGGGTTTGGGGCGACGCTCGTCGCGGCGGCCCGCGTAGCTCCTGAGCGCGTCGACGGTGGTGGCATGCAACGGCACCTGACGGGACTTGCCGAACTTGGTGTCGCGGATCGTGATGATCCCGTCGTCGAAGTCGACGTCGTCGTTGTCGAGCCGGACCGCTTCACCGACTCGCATACCGCTCACGAAGATCAACGCGATCAGTGTCTGGTACGTATCAGCGCGGTGTTCGGGGGCCAGTCGTCCGGCTTCGGCGATGATCTGACTGATGTCGTCATCGGAGTAGATGTAAGGGATGACACGGTGGTCGGGTTCGGGTAGCAGCCCGACCGGCGGGATCTCGGTCGCCGGGTCCAACGCCGTGAGGTAGCGGGCGAAGCTGCGGACGGTGCCGAGCCGAACGGCATGCCACGCTGGTGCCGCACCGGTGGGTTGGGTCGCCCACGCGAGGGCGTCAGCAACGCGGAGATGCTCGGCGTCGATCGCGTCGAGGTAGGCGGCGAGCTGGCCGAGTAGCCGTTCGTCCTCGACGAGCTTGTAACCCATCGCTCGGCGGATCGCCAGGTAGTCGGTGACTGCAGCAGCGAAGTCGATCATTGCGCGCTCCTCGGCCATGGCAGGGCGAGTGCCCGCAGCGCCCGATGGTCGACCTTTGCGTAGATCGCGGTGGTAGCGACCCTCCGGTGACGAAGCACCAGAGCCACGT
>JACPOQ010000071.1 GCA_016191435.1 Chloroflexota bacterium
CCTCTT
Organism: Chloroflexota bacterium; assembly: GCA_016191435.1. GTDB lineage: Bacteria > Chloroflexota > Dehalococcoidia > Tepidiformales > Tepidiformaceae > Amarobacillus. The sequence goes on from JACPOQ010000071.1 coordinate 7, forward strand.
CCACGAGACCATGGTGCATGTGCTGGCCGCGATCCCCAACGCCAACTACCTCGAATACATGGACTGGAACGACGATCTCTGGATCGAGCCGGTGCTGCCGTCGAAGACCGGCACGATGACGCCGCCGGAACGGCCGGGTCATGGCCTCGCCTTCCGGCCCGAGATCCTGAAGGATTGCCGGATCGGCGGTCAGAGGATGACGTGATGGCGGCAGCGCGGCTTTTGGCGGCCGCACTGTCGGCGATCATCACAGCGACGTCCGCCATCGCCCAGTCGCCGACGCTCACGATCACCGGTACGACCTCGAGCCGGACTTTTACGCAGCAGGACCTGCTCGCCCACCCGGCCATCCGCAGCATCACGGTCACCGATCCCGTCTATCGCCGCCCGATGACCTACCGCGCCATTCCGCTGCCCGAGCTGCTGAAGGGCACCGGGATCGGCGCGGACGACTACCTGCAGGCGCGCGCCATCGACAATTTCTCGGTCAGCATCCCCGGCAGCCTCGCCACTGCCACCTCGACGCAGATCGAAGGCTTCCTCGCCGTCGAGACCCCCGCGGCGCCGTGGCCATCCATTCCGGGCAAGCCCGACAGGGTGAGCGCCGGTCCGTTCTACATCGTCTGGCGGCTCGTCCCGCCGGCGCGCGTCAGCTCCGAATACTGGGCCTACCGCCTCGCCGCGCTCGCGGTCACCGACAGCCCGTTGAAGCGCTGGCCCGGCCTGGCCGTGGGCGCCGACGTGCCGGCGGGCGATCCCATTCGCATCGGCCTCGACCGCTTCGTGGCGCTGTGCATGGCCTGCCATCGCTTCAACGGCGCAGGCGAAGGCGAACAGGGCCCAGATCTCGGCCGGCCGATGAACGTCACGCAGTATTTCCAGATCCCGGCGCTTAAGAAGCTGATCCGCGATCCGGCATCGGTGCGCCGATGGCCCGAGCAGAAGATGCCGGGTTTCGACCGGGCGGCGCTGAGCGACAGCGACCTCGACGCCATCGTCGACTGGCTGGCCTATAAGGCCAAACAGAAGCGCTAGCGCATCTGCCCGTCGAGCCAGCGGCGGGCCTCGTCCATTGTCTGGAAGATCTTCGCCTGTCGCGGCGAGGCGCTGAGATTGATGAAGCGCTTGATGAACTCGCGGTTGACGCGACTCGTCGCCACGAAGGCCGCCGGCCCGCCCTCCCATTTCTGATCCTTGACGTAGGCACTCATGCGCGCGCCGATCGCCATCACGTCGGCGTCGCTCAGCCGCGCTTCCATGGTGGTCGCATCGAGCAGCTTGCCGTAGGGCTGGGCGCCGGCCAGGATCACGGCATCGAAATAGGCCTCGATCTCCAGCAAGGTCACCGGCCCGTCGGCGATCACCGTCACCAGCCGTTCGTCGTGCGAGATCGTCCAGTGCATCGGCATGGTCTAGCACTCACTTGCAGACATTGCGTATGGCCTTCCACTCGGCATCCGTGAAGGCCGGCTTGCCGGTCGATGGACGCCGCGTGGCGTCGATGCGCTCGGCAGTCGGCGGATGGCTCGACCAGATGCCGGCGACGGCGGCGGCGTCCTTGGGCTCCTTGGCCAGCATCTGCTCGAAGAAGCTCGCGATGCCGTCGGCGCGGATTTCCAGCTTTTCCAGGAGAGCCACGCCGGTGGCGTCGGCGTCGCGCTCGAAGGCGCGGCCGTTGCGCAGCGCCAGCAGGACGTTGCCGCCCGAGGCCAGCGTACCCAGGAGATCCGAGTAGCCGCCGCTCACCAGCTTGACCAGAAGTTCTATGCCGTACTGGCGCACCACGCCCTTCATCGGATGGTAGTGCACGACATGGCCGATCTCGTGCGCCATGACGCCCGCCACCTGCGCGCCGTCCTTGGCCTGCTCGAAGAGGTCGGAATAGAAGACCAGGATGCCGCCCGGCAGGGTGAAAGCGTTGACGGGCCCGCCTTCCATCACGTGCACCGCGATCTCGTGCGGATAATCGGCTGCCTTGGCCAGGCGATTGGCAAGATCGTTCAAGGCCTTCATGCCCGCCTTGCCGTGGCACTCGTCCTTGTCGGTCGTCAGCTCATCGAACACGCTCTCGCCCAGCTTGACCTGCAGGCTGTAGGGCAGCAACGGCGCCGCGTACTCGGTGCCGTAGTCGACGGCGACCCAGAACAGCCCAACCAGCACGGCGAACGTCGCACCGAAGGCGGCGATGCGCCGGGCCGGCGTCGGCGGCGTCCCGGCGAGCGGTGCGAGCTGCGGCACCAGCGCGGCAAGCTGCCGGCGCAGCTCGGGGTCCTCGACCACCAGGCGTGCCTCGGAGTTTTTGCGCACGATCGGCGGCGTCACCTCGTGCTGGACGTCGCCCAGCACGGCAAGCTCGCCGATCGGCCAGCGCGCCAGGATGCCGGCGTCGGCGAGGCGGAAGATCACCAGCTCATTGGTGGTGGTGCGCACGCTCACGTCGTGCACCTGCGCGGTCTCGCCGTCGTAGTAGCGGGCCATGGTCGCCATGTCAGACGCCGCTCACGTCGAACATGTCCAGAAGCCCCTCGCCGTAACGCGGCCCAAGATCGGTCGGCTGGCGGATCGACGCGCCATCGGGCGCGCCGTAGAGCCACAGCTCGGCCGCGATCAGCCGGAGCGTGCGATGCATCACCCACGGCCAGCCCAGCCCCAGGGTCAGCATGACGATCAGGTAGTTCAGCACCAGGAAGCCCCACATCTGGCGCGTCGAGATC
>JACPOQ010000097.1 GCA_016191435.1 Chloroflexota bacterium
GCCGGTCAGGGTGCGGTCGATGGTGGCTAGCAGGCTGCCGTCGCGGCGGCCGTCGAGGCCGCGCACCAGCTCGAGATTGCGGCGCGTGGCGGGATCGATCTCCATCGTGCCGTCGGCGCGCACGCGATGCGGCGGCGCCAGCGCCGGCAGCTTGCCGGCTTGCGTGAGCTCGACATAGTCGAGCAGGGCGCCGCAGGCCGCGACCTCGGCGCGCGAGAAGGCGCCGAAGCTGTCGAGTGCGGCGACCTTGAAGGCCGACTGCAGGCGCTTGCGGGCATTGTCGCTGTCGAAGCGCGCCGAGGGCAGCGGCGTCAGCACGGCATTCCATTCTTCCAGTGCGGCCTTCACCGGCTCGCGCGCCAGCAGCCGGTCGGGCACGAGAAGCTCGCCGGGGGCCAGCCGTGCCAGGGCGGCGGCGAGCTGGCCCGCCTCCAGGGGCTGGGCGGCGAAGTCGGCGGTCGAGAGGTCGAGCCAGGCCAGCGCCAGCTCGCCCTGCGCCTCGGCGACGGCGGCGAGGTAATTGTGGCTGCGCGCATCGAGCAAAGAGTCTTCGGTCAAGGTGCCCGGCGTGATCACCCGGATCACGGCGCGCTCGACCACCGACTTGGCGCCGCGCTTCTTGGCCTCGGCCGGGTCCTCGACCTGCTCGCAGACGGCGACCTTGAAGCCCTGCCGGATCAGGCGCGACAGGTAGGCCTCGTGGCTGTGCACCGGCACGCCACACATCTTGATGTCTTCGCCCAGGTGCTGGCCGCGCTTGGTCAGCGCGATGTCCAGCGCGGCAGAAGCTTTCACCGCGTCGTCAAAAAACAGCTCGTAGAAATCGCCCATCCGGTAGAACACCAGATGGCCGGGATGCGCCGCCTTGATCGCCAGGTATTGGCGCATCATGGGCGTGGCATCGGCGGGTATGGCGACGGAAGGACTGCTGTCCGGCACGTAAAATTCCTCGGCTGAGGACGGGTCTAGCATAGCCCTGCCGCCAACCCATGTGGACGACTGCCTGAGAAGTGAAGGGCGGTGGATTGCGTTGCAGCGCGGGATGGCCTGCTGGTCCCGCCGGGGGAATGCCGCCAATATGCCCCTTCAATCGGGAGAGTAACGCATGGCGAGCAAGGGCTCGGAAGCAATGGTCAGCAACGAAATGGGCGATCTGGACGGCGATTCGCTGGTCATGCATCGCACCGGCCGGCCGGGAAAGATCGAGATCATCGCGACCAAGCC
>JACPOQ010000001.1 GCA_016191435.1 Chloroflexota bacterium
CGCGCTCGATCGGAACACCTATCCGAAGGGACTGACGGTACCGGACGCGGAGATGGAAGCCCTCAATCTTCGCCGCGACTCCTTCCACGGCGAATGGAACTACTCCCTCTTTCCCCGTCGGCGGCTACCCGACACCGACTCCTTTATTCCCTGACGGTCCCTTAGCCGGCGGCGTTGAAGCCGGGTCCAGTAGTTTGAGTCGTCCATGCGAAAAGCCCCCTCCAAATGCGTGCTGCCATCGATTTCGTTGATATGAAACATCGATAGAGACGGGCGCGATTATGGGCGCGTGCAATGTCATAGTCAACGATTCTTTCCATTCGAATGCCGAGGAACGCTCCCCGCGTCCCGGACGGCGCGACGCCAGGGCACTCGACTGAGCCTCGATCAACGGCGGCGTAGGGCGGGATGATGGACGGGCCGCTCGGCAGTCGCGCCCGTGGGCGGCCAACGCCCGGGACAGGGCCGTTTAGTTTTCGGGGAAGAGGGGCGGCTCGCTGCCCGGGCCTTCGGGGCCTTGCCCGAACTGGTCGATGATGCGCCGGGCGAGTTCATCGAGCTGCTCTTTGGAGATACCCATACGCTCCATGGTCTGCTGCATGAGGCGCTGGACTTCTTCCATATCTTCGCGGATCAGCGCCTCGGCCAGCTCAAGCTGCGTCTCGACGGCGAGGAACCGTTCGCGCCGCTGGCTTTCGTTTTCCGTCGAAAGGATGGTCGACATGAGGCGCGTGAAGAGCGTCGCGGTGCGGGCGATGCGGATGCGATCCTCGTGTGCGGGCGGGAATTCGCCCGTGACCGCGACTTCGAGGCCGGTCCGCTTATCGGAGGCGACGTACTGCTCGGCCATCCGATCGAGCGTACGGAGGGCGGCCTGAAGAGTCCATCGCCCTTGCGAGACAGTCGCAACGCTCCCACGCGAAATGACGATGCGATGGCTACCGGTCGGGGCCGGAGCATACCCGTAGTCCATTAAGGAGGGACAGCCATGGCAACGTCCCAGACCGAGCAAGATACCCGGCAGGACGGAAGGCCCAGCATCGGCGATCGAGTGGTCGCGGCGGACGGCCAGGACTGCGGCGCGGTGAAGGAAGTACGCGGCGGGTACTTCGCTGTCGATGCGCCAATGGCCCGGGACTATTGGCTGAGTGAGGCGTATGTCACCTCGCGTTCGGCGGGGCGCGTGGTATTGAGCCTGCCAAAGGACGAAGTTGCGCAGCACGGGTTGGAGGCGCCGGGCCTTGAGCCGACAAGTGACCCGGACCGCGCCGGCCCGGGCGACGCGGTCATCAGCGACGCCGAGGCCCTCGCGACGCGCGAGCGCATGGAGCGCGAGCTTGCGGAACAGCGCCGCCGAATGGCTGCGAACCGGTAGGGAATGTGCGATTCGCGAATCCAGCCGGCCGCGGGCGACGGTGGCGGCGGAGCGGAGGGTTCGATACGCTGGCGGCATGCCCTTCTATGAGTTCGAGTGCCCGGCGTGCCACAGCCGGGCTGAGGTGTTCGCGCGCACGGTGTCCGCGGAGGTGGCCGCTCCGAAGTGTGCGACCGCCGGCTGCCGCGGCGAAATGGTGCGCGTGATGAGCAAGTTCGCGCGCCACCTGACCGCCGCCGACCAGCTCGCCGAGGCGGAGGCGAAGTGGGGCAAACAGGTCAACGACGTGATGGGCCCGGAGCCCGATGTCGGGCGCCTGGCGCGCCGGTACGACAAGCTGGCGAAAGACCTGCCGCCGCCGCCGGGCAAGGCGTGACGGGGACGAACCGAGCGTCGCCGAGGCAGAGGGCGTAGGAACCGGCAGGTTCGGCGCCCGGCGACACGGGGAGCAACCAGGGCCGGGCGTCGCACGCGGAAATAGTCAAGCGCTATATCCATATCGCTCGTATCGCCCTATACTCGCGTCTAGCCCGTGCGTGGCGCCCCCGCGCACCCAACGGAGGCACGGCATGAGCGAGACATCCAACTATCGCGCGGAGCTGACATCGCGGTTGCGGCTCGTCACCGATGACCTCGCGTGGGCGGTGCGCAACCTCCCGCGCGCGGACCTGGCGTACAAGCCCTCGGACGCCGAATGGTCGATCCACGAACACATGAGCCACCTGCGGGACATGGACAAGGAAGTGATGCTCCCGCTGCTGCGCTGGGCAACGGTCCCCGAGATGCTCGACCCACTCGACTACAATCGCCGCGAATGGCACGCCTTCCGCTACGACGCGGAAGAATCGATGCAGTCGCTGGTGAACGACATCCAGCGCATGCGCGACGAGGAGCTGCTCATCTTCCGGGACATGCCGGACCACGTGTGGTCTCGCTGGCGGACGGACACGCGCTGGGGCCCCCTGACGTGCCAGTGGCTGGCGGAAACGCTCTACCGGCACGCGCTGGACCACCTCCAGGGGATCATGGCGCTGCGCCAGGATATCCACCTTTCGGCGCTGCAGCCGCGGCCGATGGTGGTCGGCGGATACATCGGGGGGCGGTAGTGCGGCTGCGGAGCATCGTCGCGATTGGCGCCGGCGAAGCGCTGGAGGACGCACTCGCGTCGGCGGCCGATGGGGTGCTGCTTACCGTCTCGGACGCCGGCAAGGATGTCGCGAGCCTGCGGGAAGCCGCGCGTGACGGGCTCAGACGGGTGCGTGACGCGAACAAGCTCGCTATCTTGCGAGTGAACCACCCGCGTACCCAGCTCCTGCGCGAGGACCTCGATGCGCTCGTATCGCCGGCGCTGGCCGCAGTGCTGCTGCCGCACGCCGTGGACCCGCAGGACGTCCGCGACCTCGCGGTGCTGCTGCGGGAGTTTGAATACAACCGCGGCATCGAACCGGGCGCGATTGCGGCCTTCCCCGTCATCGATAGCGCCCGCGGCCTGCTGCGAGCGCCGGACCTCGCGCATGCCACGGCGCGCGTCGCGGGGCTGGTGTTCGATGCCGATGCGTACGCCGACGACACCGGCGCCCGGCACGAGGAGGAAGGGCCCCGCCTCGCGTACGCACGCGGAGCGGTCGTCGCTGCGGCGCGGGCCCACGAGGGCCAGCCGCTGTTCGCCGGAGGCGACCTCGAGTTGGCGCGGCACGCGCAATCGGGGTTCGCGGGCGCGATCCTGCCCGGCGTGGGCGGAGTCGGTGCCGCCAATACGGCCTTCGCCACCAGCGCCTGGCGGCTTACGCGGGCACAAGAAGAAGTGGCTGCCTACGACGCGGCCCGCGCCGACGGGGCATGGGTCGCGCGCGTGGGCACGCGGGTTGTCGACGCTCACGCGGCCCGGAAGGCGCGGCGGCTGCTTGAGTAGCGGCCGGCACGCTCACCGGTTCGAGCTGCGGGGCTGCGTTACCATGAGATGGTGAGCACGACTTCCGGCATTGCTGAAACGCCGGGCATGGGCGGCGAGGGCGAATCCGCGGCCAGCTCCGGAGAAAGCCCGGCCGCGTCGACCCGCCCGCCGCGGGTGCTGCTGCTCCACGGAATCCTCGCGGGCAAAGGGGTGTGGGGACCGGTGCGGCGCGAACTTGGCGGGGAAGCGGTCACGCTCGCGCCGGACCTGCTGGGGCATGCCACGGCGAACCGGCCATGCGAAGAGTACACGCTCGAGCGCGTCATCGAACACCTGGGGCCGGTGGTCGAGCGGTTCGAGCCGACGCACGTCGTCGGGCACTCGATGGGCGCGATCGTCGCGCTGGGGCTCGCCGCCAGCAATCCCCTGAGGTTCGAACGGGTCGGCCTCATCGGCCTGCCTATCTACAAGGACCGCGCCGACGGGTTGGCATACCTGCGGGGCCGTGGGCTCCTGCGCCGGACGTTGCTCCAGGCGGACGGGGCGTCTCATACCGGGTGCATCGCGCTGAACCTGACGTGGCGGGTCTGGGGACCCGGTGCCGCCCTGATCGTGCCCCACCAGCCGCGGGCGAAGCTGCGCGCGATGTTCGACCATTCGCGCGATTGCCACACCGGCAGCCTCGAACGGATCATCTTCGGCGGCCTGGTCGAGGAGCTGGCGGGCCGTGTGACGGCGCCGGTGGCGGCGCTCCATGGCGGGCGCGACCGCTCGGCGCCAATCGAACGCGTGCGGGCGCTGGCAGCCGCGAACGGCTGGGACCTGAAGGTGGCGCCAACCGGCCGCCACCAGATCTGCATCGAACGTCCGGGGATGACGGCACGATGGATCCGAGAGTGGGTGCTCGCGCCCGGCTGCTGATGCGGTCCGGCCGACGCGTGATGGAGTGGTTCGGGCGCGGGCGAAAAAGTGAGGCGATCCGGTATCCTGTGACCATGGCAATTCGGAAGCCGTTCGGCATGCCCGTCATCGCCGCCCGCACAGTCACGGCCGCGGACTACTTCGCCATGCCCGACACGAACGAGCGCTACGAACTGTTAGAGGGGGTGCTCCACAAAATGCCGTCGCCGACATTGGAGCACCAGAGAATCGTCGGCGCCCTGTATGTCGCGCTCCTGGGCCACTCGGCACGCGCCGGTGGCGAGGCTGCGCTCTCGCCGCTCGATATCGAACTCGGCGAGAAGACCGTGCTCCAACCCGATGTCATCTACCTGGCCCCGGACCAATCCGACATCGCGCGCGACCACATTCACGGGGCGCCGGCGCTCATTGTGGAAGTCGCATCCCCGGGCACGCGGAAGTACGACGTACAGGAGAAGCTGCCCGCGTACGCGTTCTACGGCGTGCGCGAGGCCTGGATCGTCGACCCCCGGCGCAGGACGGTGACGGTGCACGAGGCCGCCGACGGCCGCTGGGCCAGCTCGCGGACCGTGCCATTCGGCGAACATATCCCTTCGAGCATCGTTGAAGTGGGCGGTGGCGGGCTCGGCGCCATTTCCTGACCCCTCACCCGTTCGCCAGGATGCTCCCCCGCGGTTGCGATGCGGGCCCCGTATACTCCGCCGCACACACTTCCGTGGAGGACCCTTTTTGGAAATTCGCAATCTCGGGCGTTCCGGCCTGCGTGTCTCGGTCGCCGGGCTGGGCTGCAACAACTTCGGCATGCGCATCGATATGGAGCGCACGCATGCGGTGGTGGACAAGGCGGTGGAGGTGGGCGTGACGCTCTTCGATACCGCCGACATCTACGGCGGCGGGCATTCGGAGGAGATGCTGGGAAAGGCGCTCGGCGGCCGCCGCCACGACGTGGTGATCGCAACGAAGTTCGGGATGAAGGCGGGCGAGGGTCCGTTCCGGTCCGGCGCGTCGCGGCGCTACATCGTGGCCGCCTGTGAGGCGAGCCTGCGGCGGCTCGGGACGGACTATATCGACCTCTACCAGGTCCACACGCCGGACCCGCTGACGCCGATCGAAGAGACGATGCAGGCGCTCGATGACCTGGTGCGGGCCGGGAAAGTCCGCTACCTCGGACATTCGAACTTCGCCGGCTGGCAGACGGCGGAGGCGCACTATATTGCGCGCTACGAGCACCTGACGCCGTTCGTTTCGGCGCAGAACGAATACAGCCTGCTGCAGCGGAGCGTCGAGCGGGAACTTGTGCCGACGCTGCACGCGTATGGGGTCGGGCTGCTGCCGTTCTTCCCGCTCGCGAGCGGCCTGCTGACGGGCAAGTACCGGCAAGGCGAGGCGCCGCCGGAAGGGACGCGGCTGGCGGCCTGGGGGCCGCGGGGCCAGCGCGCGCTCAACGACCGGAACTTCGAACTGCTGACCAAGCTCGAGAACTTCGCGCAGGAGCGCGGGCACACGGTACTGGAGCTCGCGCTCGGGTGGCTCGCGAGCAAGAGCTACGTGCCCAGCGTGATCGCGGGGGCGACATCGCCGGAGCAGGTGGCCCAGAACGCGGCGGCGGTGGAATGGCGGCTGACGCCGGAGGAGAGCGCGGCAGTCGACCAGATCACGGCGTAGGGGCGGGGGCCGAGAGCCCCCACTTTTCCTGCAATTCGGTGGGGATTTCGAATGGCGGGCGCGTGCCGCCGCGGGTGCGGCCCATCAGGCCGCGGAGCAACGCGCGGTTGAACGGCTCGGCGATATTCGCGAGGCGCGTCTCGCTGACGAAGTACATCCCTGCCCGGTGCGTGCGGATGAAGAAGCCAAAGACGCGCCGCCAGAAGCCCCGCTCAGGCGAAACGCGCAGCAGATCGGCGTATTCGTTGCCGATAAGGAAGCGGATCATCTCGCGGGGGATGTGCTTCATCGGGCCTGGCGACATCTCTTCGAGAAGGGCAATGAGTGCGGCCTCGAGCGCCAGCCCTTCGGGTGAGACGTTGTAGAGGCGCCGGCGGGTGGAGGCGAGGAGCTCGTGCGACTCGTCCACGTTGTTTGGCAGCAGCTCTTCATGGATGCCCATGAAGTAGCCGACGACACGCCAGCAGTGGCAATAGGCCTCCTCGTCGGCCGCGTCGAGGTGCGTGCCGAGGCGTTTCAGGCCATCGAGCATCAGCACGGAGAAGGCCATGAGCGTGGCCGCCATATCGCCCTGGCTGATGGGCTCGCCCCAGTCGTCGGGCCAGCTTTCGGGGTCCACTTTCGCCTGTTCCTTGATGAGGCGGCGGATGGAGGCGTGCATCAGCCGCACGCGCAGCGCCGAGGTGATGCCGCGCCCGCCGGGTTCGAGGCCGCCGGGGGCCATGGCGTCGGTGACGAGCTGGCCGGTTTCGACGACCCGGCGCTGGGTATTACTTTCGAGCTGCGCCGTGCGAAACAGGACGCGCGCGAAGCGCTCGACGAGGTAACCCTCCGCCAGCGCAGAGCAGAAGAGGAGCATGCCGATCTGCATGCCGTAGCGCTGATAGAGGTGTTCGCCGCGGCGGATCTTGTCCGGCTCCGCCCACGGTGGGAGGTCGCGCGAAGTGAGGAGGTATTCCTTCGCCGGCTGCGGGAGGTCGCCGGGGATGGGCTGATCGTTCAGCGTGAGCGTGCGAAGCACTCGCTGGGCCACGCCCATCTCGCTCGCGGCGACAAGCCCGGCGATGACGGCATCGGCGGGTGCGTCCGCAACGAAGCGCTGCGCGTCGAGAAACTCATCGGTCCAGCGGGGGCTCATGAAGACTCCTTTGGGGCTCAGGGCTGGATGCCGCGACCGCGGCGCCGGGTCAGAGGGGGCCGTCCGGGAGCTGGCCGGCCTGGAACGCCGCCACCTGCGCGCGCGAAAACGGCGGCGCCAGCAAGCCCAGATCCTGCTGGCGTGAACGGAAGAGCGTGGCGATAAAGTCCATGCGGTCGGCGAGCTTCGCCCAGTTGTGGGAGGCGCTTTTGCCGGTGGTGGGTCCGGCGGCATGGAGCTCGGTCATGAGCGCGCAGAGCGCGGGCAGCTCGAGCTCGCGGAGTTCGAGGGGGAAGTACACGCCGGGTGCGGGGCCCAGGACATCCTGCCCGAGGCGCAGCTTCCGCTCGGGCAGCTCGTAGGTCATAAGCGCGCGCGTGGCGAACCGCCGCCATTCTCGGCGTGTGAACGCCAGGGAGGGGCGAAGGAGGCGCCCGGCGACGTGGAGCGCCGCTTCGAAGAGACTATCGTCGCCGTCCTCGATCTCACGGCCGAGCGCATCGATCACGGGGAGTTCGAGCGCCTTTTCCAGCGCCGACTGGAGGCGTTGCTGCTCGTGGTACACGGCGCTGCAGTTGCCGAGCAGGATGAGCTCGGCGCGGCGGTCGCCATCGAGTTCTTGCGCGGCGGCGTACCAACTGCGGAAGGCGGCCTCCACCCGCCCACCCTCGCGCGATTCAGGCGCCAGCCCGGCGATGAAGGCATCGAGCGCGGCACTATCCGCGGGCGCTGCGAGCAGGTCGAGGAAGGCGAGCGCGGGCGGTGCAAGCTCTTCGAACACCAGCAGGTTGCCGGCGGCGATCACGCCGCTCATCGCGACTACGAAGTCGGTCAGCGCATCGAGGACGCCGGGGACGTGGTCCTGGAGGAGGAGGCCACGCGCCCACGCCGGCACCTCCTCATGGCGGATGGTGACGCCGGCCGTCTTCGAGGCCCATGTGCCGAACGCGAACCAGGTGGCGTCGGCGCCGCCGAGGCGGCGCGTGAGCTCGGAGGCGACCTGGTGGTAGAACCAGGTGATGCGCAGGTTGCGGATCACCGGGTCGGCGATGGCGGCGATGGCGGCGACATCGGCGAGGGTGGCGAACGGCACGCGCACCTCGGCCGGAAGCGCGACATCGAAGCAGGCAGGGAAGTGGGAGGGGGTGACGCGCTGTTCGGCCGCCGCCTTGCCGATCGCCGCGAGCTTGAAGCGGTTGTGGGCAGCGAATGGGTCGCGGAGTGCGGCGGCATCGGGTGCGAGATCGTCGAAGCCGAGCCGGCTGAGGTCGGCGGCTTCGAGGAGGGCGTTGTAGCGCACGTAGTGGAGCGCGGGCGCCCCACTGAGGAGGGCCGCTCCGGGGTCGAGGTCCGTGCCCATGGGCCACGGTGTCGGCGTGCGGGAGATAGCCTGGAGCAGCGACTGGCTGAACCAGTCGGCGTCGTTCATGAGCATGGAGAGGCCGTGGCGTGCGTGGCCGAGGGCGCCGCGGGCGGGTGCCGGGCCCGGATTGGGGCACAGCCCCGTGCCCACGGAGACGAGCATCAGGTCCTGATCGCCGGTGGGCCAGCGGAACGGGAAGCCATCGCGCGTGGCGATCAGGAACAGGTCCAGCGCGGGATTGTTCGCCAGGCTCAGGCCGCCATCGACGAACGCGGCGACTTCGCCGCGGAGCACCTCCAGCCGCGTGGGCATCCAGTAGCGCGGCGGCGCCACGCTCGCGCGGACGGCATCGCGGACGCGGATATCACGGTGGACTTCGAAATCCGGGCCGGCGGGGTGGTTCATCAGCCGCCATGTGACCCCCGTATCGGCGCGCTTGGTGACGATGCAGAGGCCGGTGCGGAGGTCGTCGCCGCCGAGGGTGCGGTCGCCGAGCATACGGCGAAGCTGGAGCTCGAACGGGCGGGCGCTGAAGCGCTCGCGGCGCCAGGGAAGCCACGGGCGGCGTTCGAAGGCGACGCCGGCGAGTTCGGCGAAGAGCTCGCTCAGTTCGCGCGCGCCCATGCCGAGAGCGAGGCCGGTGGCAATGATCGCGCCGGTGCTGGTACCACCGATGAGGTCGAAGTAGTCGCAAAGGAGGAGCCCGGGGCGTTGATGGCGCTCGCGGAGCACGGCCTCCATGCGCTCGAGGAAGCCGAGGGAGATGGCGCCGCGTACGCCGCCGCCATCCAGCGCGAGGATGCGCTTCGGGCCCGGTGCGGCGAGCCGCTCGGCAAGCTTCATGCTCCACTCCCGCCGGTCCGCGCTGGACGCGGGCGTTCTCGGTAAATGCAATGGTAACGCAATCGGGATTCACGATTCGCGATTTGCGATTCACGACTCGGGCTTGAAACCGGGCGAACTGGAACGTCACCCGGTTGGCCCTGCGGCGGCACGGACAGGCGGCCGTAGTTCCCGGTAGCAGCACTTCGCGCGAGCGAAACGGCAAAGCCGGCGAAAGCCGGTGACGCAAAGCTACGGATCTGCCCCCGGGCGCGGCGGGAACGATCGCCGGGCTACCGAAACACCGAAGGCTCCAGACACTCCTGGAGGTTCTTCCGTGCGTAATGAAATCATTCTTGGCCGTCCCCCACGCCCCGACCTCGGCGGCCCGCGGTAGGCGCTGAGGCCCGAACTCCGCGTTCCGAGCCGGCCGGGGCCACGACCAGGGCTGAGACCGGACGGAAGGTCACCCGCCGAGCGCGAGGACGGCGGCCCGGGACTCGGGGGTGAAGGCTTCGGGCGGGAGCACTTCGGGGCCGAGCATGACCGCCGCGCGGGCGATGGCGACGGCCGGATCCTTTGCGGCCGCCTGGCGGATCGCGAGCTTGCGGGCCATGGCGGCGGGGCCGAATTCAGCGTGGATGGCGGCATCGAGGGCGGCAGCGAAGCGGAGCCGGCGCATCCGTTCCGCGCGCTCCCCGGCGTAGGGCGCGAAGAGCGCGGGCTTCCAATCGTCGCTGCCGAGGAGCAGATCGCTGACGATGCGGACATCGCGCAGGGCGATCGAGAGGCCCTGGCCGATAATTGGGTCGTTGTAGCCGGCGGCATCGGCGATGAGCACGACGCCGGGCGCGGCGGGCGAATCGGTCCACGTGTCGTGGTTGGGGACGGAGTTGCAGGGGCCGGCGATGGTGGCGTTCACCAGCGCCTCGCTGTTCGGCACGCTGGCGAGGCGGAAGGCATCGAGGAAGCGGCGCTGGTTGTCCTCGCCGGCCAGGCGGTTCTTCTGGTCCAGGCCGTAACTGAGGTAGAGGCGGACGCGGCCGCCGCCCTGCGGGAAGGCGAGGAACTGGATATCGCCCTCGGTCCCGGCGGTCTGGATGTGCGCGGGCCAGCCGTGGGCGTCTTCAACGAGCATGCCGGCGAAGAGATGGTGCGTCTCGTCGTGGTGGAGCGCGATGCCGGCCTGGCGGCGGACGGAAGAGCCGCGGCCGTCGGCGCCGGCGATGAGACGGCAGGCGACGGTGTGCGCGACACCCTCGTGGAAATAGGTAACGGATGGCTTCGCCCCGCCTTCGATGGCGATATCGCCGATGCCGCGGAGCACGGTCGCGCCGGCCGCGACCGCGGAATCGTGGAGCGCCTGGCAGGCGGCGGGGTGGCCGAGCGCGAGCGGGCCGGGGATCCCCGGGAGGAACAGCGTCATATCGAGGGCGGTGGCTTCGGCCTCGGCGGGGTCGATGCCTTCGCCGTACTCCACGTGCAGCGGGAGGTGGTGGTTATTGGCGGCGGCGAGCGTGTCGTAGAGGCCGGTGCGGTTGGCTTCGACCACGCCCCAGGGCGCGATCCATTCGCCGCGGACCATGTCGCGGTAGGTCGTCGTCTTTTCGAGGACGAGCACCCGCTTGCCGGCGCGGGCGAGCACGGTCGCGAGCCCGCCACCGGCGAACCCGCCGCCAACAATCACGACGTCGTAGGACTCCGCCATGCGCCATCACCATCCCCGGGTTGCGCGGATGCTACAGCGGCGCAGCGTTTGAAGCGCACGGAAGGCGGCGCTATCGTCCTCCTGAGCGGACAGGGAGGCGAAATGGAAGAGCTACACGCCGAGGTCAACGGCGGGCGGGTCGAGGGGACGTTCAATGGGCGCTTCGCGGGCGTGGCGAAAGAGTTCGAGCGCAACTTTCGAGACCGCGGCGAGGTGGGCGCCTCGGTATGCATCACGCTCGCCGGCGAGACGGTGCTGGACCTCTGGGGCGGCCACGTGGACCGCGAGGGCAAGCCGTGGGAGCGCGATACGGTGTGCATCGTGTTTTCGTGCACGAAGGGCGCGACCGCGATCTGCGCGCATGTGCTCGCCAGCCGCGGCAAGCTGGACCTCGATGCGCCGGTGGCGGAGTACTGGCCCGAGTTCGCGAAGAACGACAAGGAAGCCGCAACCGTCCGCATGATGCTCAACCACTCAGTGGGCGTCCCCGCGATCCGCGACTCGCTGAAGGACGGCGGCGCTTGCGACTGGGACTACATGATCGAGCGGCTGGAAGCCGAGGCGCCGTTCTGGAAGCCGGGCACGCGCAACGGCTACCACATGATCAACTTCGGCTGGACCGTCGGCGAACTCGTTCGGCGCGTCTCCGGGAAGTCGCTGGGGACGTTTTTCCGCGAAGAAGTGGCCGAGCCGCTGGGGGCGGACTTCTGGATCGGGACGCCGGAGGAGGTCGAGCCGCGCGTGGCGCCGGTGATTGGCTACGTGCGCCAATCGGGCGAGCCGATGAGCGACTTCGAACTCGGGATCGTGGCGGACAAGCATTCGCTCCAGACCCTGGCGCTCATGAACAACGGCGGGTTCAACCCCAACGCGCGGGAGACGCATGCGGCCGAGATCGGCGGGGGTGGCGGCATCTCGAATGGGCGAGGGCTGGCGGCGATCTATGCGCCGCTGGCATGCGGCGGCTCGCTGGGCAACGTGACTCTGGTCGACCAAGTGGCGCTGGCGCGGATGGGCGAGGTATCGATGGCGACGCACGAGGACGCGACGCTGCTCATCCCGACGCGGTTCGCGCTGGGGTTCATGAAGTCGATCGACAACCGCCGCTGGAAGGAGAACAACCGTGACAGCGCGATCCTTTCGAGCGCGGCCTTCGGGCACGTGGGCGCGGGCGGCAGCATCGGGTTCGCGGACCCGGCGGCGGGCATGAGCTTCGGCTACGCAATGAACCGCATGGGCAAGGGGATCCTGATGAACGAACGCGGCCAATCGCTCATCGATGCGGCCTACCGGGCGATTGGCTGCACGACAAACGAGGGTGGCGTCTGGATGTGAGTGCGCCGGTAGCGGCCACCGGAGCGCGTGATAGTGTCTGGCGGTGAGCATCTCGGGCATCAACAGGAAGCTCAAGGCACGGGAGTTCGTGTTCTTCACGGAAGAGACGGCGATGGCGGCGCTCCCGGCGGAGTTCCCGCGGCCGGAGCGCAAGGTCATGTGGACCATCCTGCAGCTCCACTACGGCAACCCGCTCGTGCACTTCGAGCTGCAGCCGCATGTCGGCCGGGGCGTGGTCGAGCTCGGACTGCATTTCGAAGGGCCGCCCGAGTTCAACGACGCGTGGGCTGGCTACATCGCCGGGCATGCGGCGACCGTGCAGCCCGCCCTCGGCGGTGAGTGGGAGCTGGAGGAGTGGACGGCGTCATGGCGGCGCCTCCACCGGGTCTTTCGCTTCGAGCAGCTCACCGCGGACCTCGGCCACGAGGTCGCGGACGACCTGGCGAAGGCGATCGTGACCTTGCAGCCGCTGATCGCGGCGGCGCCGTTCGCTGCGTACGTACCGCCGGCGCCCGCGGCGCGGAGCGCGGGCAAGCATGCGGGCCGGTGGCGCCGCAAGGGGAAATAGATTCACGATTCACGATTCACGATTCACCGATCAGGACTTGGCGATTCGGTTGGGGCGTCCAGCAGGCGGGCGTCGTACTGAGCGACGATGGTCTTCGGCGCGGTGCGGCGCCATGCGGCTTCGATCATCGCGAAATGGCGCGCATCGGTGACCACGGCAGACGGACCAGGACGCCGGGCCAGCCGTGGTAGTGGGGGTCTCGCAATAGACCTCGGGTTCGGTCGCGAGCAGGAAGTCCTTCTCGTCGAGGCCGGCGCAAGGGACGACGAGCGTCTCACCGTCCTCCTTCGTGCGCGCGAGGAACTTCTTGCGCACCCGTAGCGATGGCGTACCCCACGATGTGCCCGCCTCGACGCCTGGTAGCACGCCGGCCAGCCGGAGGACGCGGGCAAAGTGATCGCCGGCCACGGCCGGAAGGTTAGCACGCGGGCCTACGCCACGGCGCCGCTGGTGAGGGCTTCGGCGAGCTCGTCGTCGGTCATGCCGAGGATTTCGGTGAGGACTTCGGCACTGTGCTCGCCCAGGCACGGTGCGGGGAAGCGCGCGCCGCTGTCGTAGCCGGCGATGCGGAACATGTGGCCCTCGTACGGAATCTCGCCCATCTCGGGGTGCACGAGCGGGCGGAAGAAGTTGCGGTGGGCGAGCTGCGGGTCGCGCAGGAGGTCACTCGACCGCTGGACGGCACCGGCGGGCACACCTCCGCGCTGGAGCAGCTCCATGAGATCGTATCGGTCCTGGTAGAAGGTGAATTCGCCGATCTGCTCGTCGATGGCGTCGTGGTGCGCGAGCCGGCCGGAGGCGGTCTCGTAGCGCGCGTCCATGGCCCAGCCGGGGTTGCCGAGCGCGCCGCGCAGCGCGCGCCACTGCTCATCGGTTTCGACGGCGATGGCGATCCATTGGTCGTCGCCCAGGCAGGGGTAGACATTGTGGGGGGCGAAGTACGGGGAGTCGTTTCCGGCACGGCGGGGCATGGCGCCGGTGACCTGTGTTTCGAGGACCTCGGGCGCGAGGAAGTAGAGGGCGGATTCCATCTGCGCCTGCTCGATGTGCTGGCCCTGGCCTGTGCGGCGGCGGTGGTCGAGGGCGGCGGCGACGGTGGCGCCGAGGAAGTGGGGCGCGATCACGTCGGTATAGGCGTTGAAGGGGCCGCCCGGGTCGCGGTCGGGCCAGCCGGTGACTTCGAAGAAGCCGGAAATGGCGGCGGCGTGGTAGCCATAGCCCGCGAGCCTGGCCGCAGGCCCGGTCTGCCCCATGAGGCAGGTGCTGACCATGACGATGTTCGGGTTCAATTCCTTCGCGGTCTCGTAGCTGAGGCCAAGGTCGCTCATGGTGCCGGGCGTGAACGATTCGAAGGCGACATCGCACCAGGCGAGCAGGCGGCGGGCGATCGCCTGCCCGGCGGGGTCCTTGAGATTGAGGTTGATACCCTTCTTGGACGTGTTGAAGGAGGCGAAGAACTGCGAGCGGTTGGTGCCCGGGATCCCATCCTTGTGCGGCCCGGCGCCGCGCAGGCGGTCCACCGGCGCCCCTGCCTCGACCCGTACGACCGTGGCGCCATGGTCGGCGAAGTATTTCGCCGTGATGGGGCCGACGCCGATCCAGGAGAAATCGGCCACCTTGAGGCCCTCGAAGGGCAACGGCGCCTTCGCGGTCGGCGGGAGCGAGGCGGCGGCGGGGCGGAGCGTGGCCCATTCGCGCTGGACCTCGGCGGTATGCTCGCCGAACGCGGGCGCCTGCCGGCGGATCGAGAGCGGCGTCTTTTCGAGGCGGACAAATGGGCCCGGGATGCGGATTTCGCGCCCGCCGGGAAGCGTATAGGGCTGCCAGTACTTGCGCTCCGCGAGGTGCGGGAAGGCGAGGACATCTGCGTTGGTGCTGACGGGGGCCATGGTGACGCCATGGGCAAGGCCCCAATCGAGGAGCTCGGCCTTGGCGTAGCGGCTGGTGAAGCGGCCGATGGCCTCGCAGGCGGCGGTGATGGCGATGGTCACGGGCTGGCCGGTGAGAAAGCGAAGGTCGTAGGTGGGCCAGTCCTCGCCGGTCAGCCAGCTGGCGGGGACGACGCCGTCTTCGACCATTTTTGCGACGAGGCCCGCCATGGTGCCGCCCGTGGGCGCCAGCACCACCTCTCCGTCCTTTGCGGGAAACACCAGTGGCAGGTTGACGATGCCGAGTTGCAGCAGCGTGCCGGCGCGTTCGATGTCCTTGCCGGTGACGGCGTGCGCGATCATCGCGTTGAGCCCGGTCCAGAACACACTGGCCTGCACGGACACGTCGATGAACTGGCCCATACCCGTCTGGAGCCGGCGGAAGTGGCCGACCATGGCGGCCATCGCGCTTTCAGCGCCGGCGTGCAGCCACGTCTGCGGCACGGTCATGCGCACGGGGGGACGGTCGGCATCGCCGTTCAGGGCCACCATCCCGCCCATGGCTGCGAGCGTGATGTCGCTGGTGGCGTGGGCGGCGTAGGGGCCATCCTGCCCAAAGGGCGTGGTCGCGACGTAGACGAGCTGCGGGTTCAACTGATGCAGCGCTTCGACTCCGAGGCCACGGGCCGCCATCACACCGGGGCGCGCGTCTTCGAAGAGGAAATCGGCGGCGGGGACGAGGGCGCGGAAGGCTGCCTGACCCGCCGGAGAATCGAGATCGAGCGTGACGCCGCGCTTGTTGCGATTGAAAGCGTGAAAGTGAAGGCTCGGCTCGCCGCCGGGATCGAGGGGCGGTTGGTGGCGGCCGGGGCTTCCGAGCGGCGGCTCTACACGGACGACGTCGGCGCCCATATCGGCGAGCATCATCGGGCCAATCGCGGCCGCGGTCGTTGTGAGGTCGAGGACGCGGTAGGGGCTGAGCATGGGTGTGCCTCCGGGGTTGGCATTGTACGCGACGGAGGCCAGACGCCCGAGGCACGAGGCCCGAGACCCGGGGGCCGAGTTCCGAGGCCCGAGTTCTTGCCCGCTGATCCACGCCCGCATTCGGACGTGGGCCACTGGTCCGGGAGCGTTGGTGCCTGACCTGTGGCCCCTGGTCCGAGCGGCGGCCGGAGCCGCGGACTAGATGGCGGCGACGATCGCCGGGAGGATTTCGCGCAGGGCGTCGCGGAGGAGGACGTCGGCGTAGCGGTCGAGCGGGGTCTCCTGGGCGTTGAGGATGATGAGCCGCGCGCCCTGTTCGAGCGCGGTCGCCGGCAGGCTGGCGGCCGGATGGACCGTGAGCGAGGTCCCGGCGGCGAGGAAGAGGTCGCAGTTGGAGGCGGCATCGTGCGAGCGTTCGATGTCTGCACGCACGAGGTTCTGGCCGAAGGAGATGGTGGCGGACTTGAGGATGCCGCCGCAACTGCGGCAGGGCGGGTCTTCTTCGCCGGCCTCGACGCGGTCCAGGGCGCGGCGCATCGGCGCGCGTTCGCCGCAGGCCATGCACACGACTTCGGCGACGGTGCCGTGGATTTCGACGACCCGGCCGGGTGATGAGCCGGCCTTCTGGTGGAGGCCGTCGATGTTCTGGGTAACGAGCAGTGTCACGTTGGCCTTGCGCTCGAGGTCTGCGAGGGCGCGGTGGCCGGCGTTGGGCTCGGCTTCCCAGACGGGGCTGGCGAGGCGGTTGCGCCAGGCGGCCACACGGACGTCGCGGTCGGCCATGTAGTGCTGGAGGGTGGCCATCTTTTCGGCGCCGGGGTTCTTCGTCCAGACGCCCTGCGGGCCGCGGAAATCGGGGATGCCGGATTCGGTGGAGATGCCGGCGCCCGTCAGCACAACGACGTTGCTCGCAGCGCGCAGCAGCGCGGCGGCGCGCTCGATGCCCTTGCGGCTCGCAAGCGAGAGTTCGCTCATGGCGGGACAGGCTACCGCGGCGGGGGCGGCGTTGCACGCCGCGCGGGCACGGACAGTTGCGCCGCCGGCCCAGCCTGGGCGCCGTGCGCGGCCCGGTCCTTGTGCCGCTTCATTCATCGCGCCGTGCGGTATCGGCCGCGGCGCTCCCGCACCTTCACGTGAGCGTCAGGGTGTGCTACATTCGAAATTCACGGGGGGAAACGTGCGCTACCTTCTCCGGCTGAACAGCTACATCAAGGTCTACAAGCGGTCGTTCGCGATCGCGTGGCTGTGCGTCATTGGCGCGGCTGTGTTCCAGATGGCGAGCCCGCTCCTCGTCCGCTACGCGATCGACTTCGGCCTCAAGCCCGTCCGTGGCGCCGGCGGCAAGGTCGTCGGGCTCGATGGCAACGAGAATCTCCTTATTTTCGGGGCGGCGGCGGTCATCTTGTTCGCGATCGGCCGCGGGCTGGCCTCGTTCGGGCAGCAGTTCCTCGGCGAGTCGGTGGGCCAGAAAGTCGCCTACGACATCCGCAACGGCATCTACAACAACCTCCAGCGGCTGAGCTACGCCTACCACGACAACGCGCAGACCGGCCAGATCATGTCGCGAGTGACGCAGGACGTGGAAAGCATCCGCATGTACATCAACATGGGCCTGCTGCGTGTCGGCTACATCGTCCTGATCCTGCTGATCTCCGTGGTTGGGATGTTCGTCATCAATTGGCAGCTGGCGCTGGTGAGCGTGGTCAGCATCCCCATCCTGATCTGGCGCTCGTTCATCATGGCGCAGAAGGTGCGCCCGGTGTGGATGCAGATCCAGCAGAACCAGGCGGAGATGACGCAGGTGGCCGAAGAGGGGCTCTCGGGCATCCGCGTGGTCAAGGCGTTCAGCCGGGAGGACTTCGAAAGCGAGAAGTTCCGCGAGGCATCGACGCGCCAGGCGAACCTGAGCTACCGCTCATCGCAGATCATGGCGTGGCACGCGCCGCTGATGATGGGGCTGGGCCAGCTGCAGATAGCGGCCACGGTCGGCTTCGGCGCCTGGCTTATCTCCCGCGGCAGCCTGACCGCGGCCGACCTCCTGACCTTCACGCTCTGGCTGAACCTGCTGCAGCTCCCCGTGCGCATGGCGGGCTTCGCGGTCACGTTCTTCTCCCGGGCAATCACGTCATCCGAGCGGATCTTCGAACTGATCGACGCGCAGTCGGCGGTGCAGGAGCACCCCGGGGCGCAGCCGCTCGGGACCGTTGAGGGCCACGTCCGCTTCGAAGGCGTGGGCTTCAGCTACAACAGCCTGAGCGCGGTCCTCGCGGACGTGGATATCGATGCCAGGCCCGGCCAGGTGATCGCGCTGCTGGGCCCGACGGGGAGCGGCAAATCGACCGTCGTGAACCTGATCCCGCGCTTCTACGACGTCACCAGCGGGCGCATCACGATCGACGGGACGGACATCCGCGAGGTGACGCTCGATTCGCTGCGCAAGAACATCGGCATCGTGCAGCAGGACGTGTTCCTGTTCCTCGGCACCATCCGGGACAACATCGCCTACGGGCGGCCGGAGGCGACGCAGGAAGATGTCGAGCGCGCCGCGAAGGCTGCGCGCATCCACGACTTCATCGTCAGCCTGCCGTATGGGTATGACGAGTGGGTGGGCGAGCGCGGGGTGACGCTTTCGGGCGGCCAGAAGCAACGTCTCGCGATCGCGCGCACGTTGCTGATGGACCCGAAGATCCTGATCTTCGATGACTCCACGGCGAGCGTGGACTCGCAGACCGAGTTCCTGATCCAGCAGGCGCTGCAGGAGCTGATGCACGGGCGCACGACGTTCGTTATCGCCCAGCGATTGCGGACCGTGATGCGCGCCGACGAGATCATCGTGCTCGAACGCGGGCGCGTGGTGCAGCGCGGCAAGCACGCCGAGTTGCTGGAGCAGGAGGGGCTCTACCGGCGCATCTTCGACCTCGAGCTGCGCGATCAGGAAGAAGCGCTTGGGCGGGCGACCCCGGGCGCGGGCGGCGCGCCGCCCGCGGCAGCGCCCGGCGGCCGCGCGCCGGTGGCGCCCTCGCAGGGCGCGAGGCAGGCAGCCGCACCTCCGGTGGGGCGGGCCAGCCGTGCCGCCGCGAGTGGCGGGGGCGCATCGTGACAGGCGAACTGCGGCGGCTGCGCGCGTCTGAAGCGAAGCGGGGGGGCTGCTAATGGGCATGTGGGGAGGCGGCGGCGCGGCCGGCGGCTGGAGCACGGGCATCGGCGGCCAGGCCATGGGCCCGCGCGCGGGGCGCGGCGCCGATAACTGGGACGACGAGTCGCTGGGCAAGGTGTACGACGCCAAGGTCGTACGCCGCATCTTCCCCTACCTGATGGAGCACCGCGGGCGGGCATTCCTCGCGTTCGGCTGCATGGCCGTATCGGCCGTCACGAGCTTCATACAGCCGCTGCTCATCGGCCTGACGGTGAAGGCCGGCCTGCAGCACGACACCCGGATGCTCTACGTGCTCACGGGCTTGATGGCGGCGATGGCGGTGCTGAACTGGGCGGCGGCGTTCACCCAGCAGCTGACGACCGCGTGGCTCGGGAACCGGCTCCTGCTGCGCCTCCGCACCGAGATGTACGAGCACATGCAGGGCCTCTCGCTCAGCTTCTACGATGAAATGGAAGTCGGGCGCATGATCAGCCGCCTGACGAGCGATGTCACCGTGATGCAGGACCTGCTGACGAGCGGTTCGCTGACGTTCGCGATGGACATCATCGGCCTGATGGTGGTGGTCGTGATCCTGCTCTTCCTCGATTGGAACCTGGCGCTCGTGACGTTCGCGATCGTGCCGCCGCTGGTGTTGGTGATGGCGTGGTGGGCGAAGCACGCGAAAGCGGCGTTCGTGAACGTGCGCGTCAAGCTCAGCACCCTCTACGGCACGCTCGCGGAGAATGTCTCGGGCGTGCGTGCCGTGCAGTCCATGTCGCGCGAAGACGAGAACAGCAAGCGCTTCGACCAGCTGAACCAGGAGAACCGCAACGCGAACGTGTGGGCGGGCATGCTCAGCGCCGCGATCATGCCGGTAATCGAGCTCGCCGTGGCGATCGCGACGTGCGCGGTGCTGATCGTGGGCGGCCTGCGCGCCCTCAACGCCGACAACAGCACCGACGTGATCAACTTCTTCCTTATCCTCACGAGCTTCACCCTCTTCGTGGGGCGCTTCTTCGACCCGATCCGCGACCTCGTGCTGCAGTACACCATGCTCCAGCGGGCGATGGCGGGCGGCGAGCGGATTTTCGAGGTGCTCGATACCGAGCCGCGGATCAAGGACCGGCCGGATGCGATCGAGCTCGAGGACATCGAGGGCCGGGTGGACTTTGACAACGTCGAGTTCCACTACATCGAAGGCGTGCCGATCCTGCGGGGGATCGACCTGCACGTCGCGCCCGGCGAGACGATCGCGTTCGTGGGGCACACCGGCGCCGGCAAGACGACCATCACCTCGCTCATCAGCCGCGGCTACGAGGTGACGGGGGGCGCAATCCGGATCGATGGGCACGACATCCGCGACGTCAAGCGGCGCTCGCTGACGAAGCACATGGGCGTCGTGCTCCAGAACCCGTACCTGTTCAGCGGCACCATCCGGGAGAACATCGCCTACGGGCGCCCGGAGGCCACGCACGAAGCGGTCGTCGCCGCCGCCCATGCTGTCGGCGCGGACGAGTTCATCGATCGGCTGGAGAACGGCTACGACACGGTGCTCCAGCAGCGGGGGCAGAACCTCTCGGTGGGCCAACGGCAGCTGATCAGCTTTGCACGGGCGATCCTCGCCGCGCCGCGCATCCTCGTGCTCGATGAGGCGACGGCCTCGGTGGACACCCAGACCGAGGTGATCATCCAGCGGGCGCTGCGCCAGCTCCTGAAGGACCGTACCTCGTTCGTGATTGCACACCGGCTCTCAACGATCCGCGAGGCGGACCGGATCGTCGTGCTCGATAAGGGAGCGATCGCGGAGATCGGGTCACACAACCAGCTGCTGGCAAGCAACGGCATCTACGCGAACCTCTACCGCATGACCTACGAGCAGGAGCAGGCGCACGCCGGCGAGGGCGCCCTCGGCGAAGACGAGGCCGTGGCCCGCCGCCGGCGGGGCGAGATGCAGGCGGCGGCAGCGCCCGCGGGCGGGCAGTAGCCCGAAGGTCTGCGGGCGGCGATGGCTGCGCGTGTGGGGGGCTTCAACGCACCTACCGCACCAGCCGCAGGGCCGTGCCGGCGACGAGTGGCCGGAAGTCGTCGTCGAAAGAGATGACGGCGTCGCAGCCCGTTTCGAGCGCGACCAGCAGGTTCGCGTGGTCCACGATCGAGGCCGTCTTGTCGGCCCAGGTGAGGAAGCGGCGGAGCGCCTCCGCCTCGGCGGCGGGGCCGACCCGCACGACGTGCATCAGGTTCGAGGCGCGCGCGAAGAGGTGCGCGACGCGGCTGCGGTCCCGGCGCTGGACGATGGCGAGCGCTTCGTAGAGCGTCCAGCTTGTCGTCACCAGCTCGAAGCGGCCCGCCTTCGTCAGCTCGCGCAGGATGGCGAGCACGCGCGCCCGCCACTGGTCCCGCCCGACTTCGAGCGGGACCAGCGCGGAGGCATCGACGAGGATGCGGATCAACGGGAGTCGTACTCGGTCCGCCCTTCGGCGATGCGGAGCGCGGGCCCCTGCTCGGCAACCTCGTAGCGATGACCCGTGATGGCCGAGAGGTTCGCGGGCGCGCCATCGCCCGCGTCCGCGTCAAGCGCGTCGACCTCGCTCTGCCATTCCTCGAATTGCGCCCAGTCGAAGGGCTTCGGCGGCCGGCTATCGAGGTCCTCGCCGAGGTAGCTGCGGACCGCATCCTCGATGAGCTGCTTCGCGGGCTGGCCGCGGCGGGCAGCCGTCACTTTCAGGCGGCGGTACAGGTCCTCGTCATCGAACACCACTGTCAGGCGCTCGCTCATCGCAGCACCTCCTTTCGCTTCGCACCTTAGCACACTCGCACATTTCCACGCAACCACCAATATTACCCGGGCGGCTCCGCCGGTCCCGGCCGCTTGCCGAGCGCCAGGGACGCCAGCCAGCCCGAGGCGGTGAAGACCGCGAGCCCGATGACGACGGTGTTGAAGCTGGTTGCCGGCGCCCCTTCGTTTCACCGACGTTCCGGGCATCCCTCCGCCGGCGGGGCGGGGGAGTTCCAATCAGGTCTCTTACCTTGCTGTCCCGGCCTCTCACCGGTCTTCGGAGGCGATCTACCCCGGAGGGCCTGCCTCGACGCCGGGGGCTCCGAGCCGCGGCGGGGCCGCGTAGACTACCGCCAAACACAAGCCGCGCGAGGTCGCCATGGAGCTCACCGACATCCGCTACGAACAGGAGGGCGCGGTCGCCATCATCGCGCTCGCGCGGCCGCAGTACCGCAACGCGCAGAGCTATCGCCTGCTCGATGAACTCGACAGTGCGCTGGAGCGGGCGATGGGCGACCCCGGCGTGCGGGTCGCGATTGTCCGCGGCGAGGGCGGCCACTTCTCATCCGGGCACGACCTGGGCACGCCCGAGAGTCTCGCCGACCGGGAGGCGCGAGGCATCCCCGAAAGCGGGCTCGGGTACTACGACAGCTTCCGCAAGTACAACCTCGACCTCACGCTGAGGTGGCGGAACCTGCCGAAGCCCACGATCGCGATGGTGGAGGGGTACTGCATCTTCGGCGGCTGGATGATCGCGGCGGCGATGGACCTCGTGTTTGCCGCCGAAGACGCCCGCTTTCTCGCCGGGCTGGTGGAATACTTTTCCATCCCCTGGGACATCGGCGCGCGCAAAACGAAGGAGATCCTGTTCGAAAGCCGCTTCATCGGCGCCGAGGAGGCGCGCGCGCTCGGTTTCGTGAACCGCGTCTACCCGCGGGAGCGGCTGGCGGCGGAGACCCTGGCGTACGCGCGCCGGGTGGCGGAGAACAGCGAGATGGCGCTGCGGATGTCAAAGCTGGCGGTGAACAAGACCCAGGACATCCAGGGGTTCACGAACGCGGTCGAAGCGGGCCTCCACGACTACATGCTGATGGCGGCGCATCGCGGCGCGGGCCGGGCGCCTGGCGGCGAACGGCGCCTCGGCGGCGTGGACCTCGCGCTGCGCGGCGAACGCGGCGA
Organism: Chloroflexota bacterium; assembly: GCA_016191435.1. Taxonomy (GTDB): domain Bacteria; phylum Chloroflexota; class Dehalococcoidia; order Tepidiformales; family Tepidiformaceae; genus Amarobacillus. The sequence goes on from JACPOQ010000001.1 coordinate 22,733, forward strand.
GCGCCCAACCGCGTGAGCTGCGGGTGGACGGCGCCGGGCGGGAGCGGCGCTGAGCCTGGCGTTGACGCGCCCGGGGCTGGGCCGCACATCGCTCGCTTCCGCCCCCGGCGCGGTCGCGGCTCCGATCCGGCTGCGATATCCTGAGTGTTCGCGGCGTAGAGACAGCCGCCGCTCGCCCCGGAGATGACCATGGCTGAACCCCGCACGCTCTCCCAGAAGATCTGGGATAACCACCTTGTCCGCAGCGAAGCGGGCAAACCGGACCTCCTCTACATCGACCTCCACCTCGTCCACGAAGTCACCTCGCCGCAGGCGTTCGAGAGCCTGCGCCTCGCGGGCCGTAAGGTACGCCGGCCCGACCTGACGCTCGCGACCGTCGACCACAACGTGCCCACGCTCGACCGCGACAAGCCATGGACGGACCCGCTTTCGGTCCAGCAGGTGGAGACGCTGCGCGCGAACACGGCCGCCTTCGGCGTGCCGTACTTCGGCGTCGATGACGTGCGGCAGGGCATCGTCCATGTGATCGGGCCGGAGCAGGGGCTGACGCAACCGGGGATGACCATCGTCTGCGGCGACAGCCACACGGCCACGCACGGCGCGCTCGGCGCGCTCGCCTTCGGCATCGGCACCTCGGAGGTCGAGCACGTGCTCGCGACACAGACACTGCCGCAGGCCCGCCCAAAGACGATGTCGGTGGAAGTGGGCGGCGCCTTGCACGAGGGCGTGACGGCCAAGGACGTGATCCTCGCGATCATCCGCCAGATTGGCGTTTCGGGGGGCGTGGGCCACGTCATCGAATACCGCGGCGACGTTATCCGCGGCCTTTCGATGGAAGGCCGCATGACCATCTGCAACATGTCGATCGAGGGCGGCGCGCGTGCCGGGCTGGTCGCCCCCGACGACACGACGTTCGCTTACCTTGAAGGCCGCAACTTTGCCCCAAAGGGCGCCGCGTGGGAGCACGCGCTCGACGCATGGCGGGCGCTGCCGACAGACGGCGGCGCCGCGTTCGACACCGTCATCGAACTGGATGGCGCGGCGATCGAACCGTGCGTGACGTGGGGCACGACGCCGGCCCAAAGCGTGCCCGTCACGGGCAGAGTGCCGGACCCGGCGACGGCCGCGAACGCCGGCGCGCGCGAGCTCGCCGAACGGTCGCTGACATACATGGGACTGACGCCGGGCACGGCGATCGAGGACATCCCGCTGGACCGCGTCTTCCTTGGCTCGTGCACGAACTCGCGCATCGAGGACCTGCGGGCCGCGGCGGGCGTCATTCGCGGCCGGCACGTGGCGAGCACGGTGAAGGCGATGGTGGTCCCGGGCTCCGGGCTGGTGAAGCTGCAGGCGGAGCAGGAAGGGCTCGACCGGATCTTCACCGACGCCGGCTTCGAATGGCGCGATGCGGGCTGCTCGATGTGCCTGGGCATGAACCCGGACACGCTCATGCCGGGCGAGCGCTGCGCATCCACCTCGAACCGCAACTTCGAGGGGCGCCAGGGGCGGGGCGGGCGCACCCACCTGGTCAGCCCGCAGATGGCGGCAGCCGCCGCGATCGCGGGCCACTTCGTCGATATCCGGACGTGGAGATAAGGCATGGATAAGTTCGAGACGGTGACGGGGAAGGCGATCCCACTGAACCGCGCCGATGTCGACACCGACCAGATCATCCCGGCGCAATACCTGAAACGCATCGAGCGGACAGGCTTCGGGCGGTTCGCCTTCGAGCAGTGGCGCAAGGACCCGGACTTCGTCGTGAACAACCCGGCCTACGCGGGCGCGCCCATCCTGCTGGCGGGGCCGAACTTCGGGTGCGGCTCATCGCGCGAGCACGCGCCGTGGGCGCTGGAAGACATGGGGCTGCGGGTCATCATCGCGCCGAGCTTCGCGGACATCTTTCGCAACAACTGCGCGAAAATCGGCCTGCTCACGGTGGTGCTGCCGCCGAAGGACATCGAGCACCTGATGGCGCGGGCAGAAGAGCTGCCGAACTCACAGCTGGTGGTCGACCTCGTCTCGCAGACCGTCGCCACGGCGGATGGCACCTTCGTGCGCCATTTCGACATCGACCCGTTCGTACGGAACAACCTCATCGAAGGGCTCGACGACATCGGCCTGACGCTGCTGGACGAGGAGAAGATCACCGCGTTCGAAGCGACGCGCGACAACGAACTGTACCCGTCGCTGGCGACCGTATGAGCGGCAAGAGCGGCGCGCACGGTCGCGGTGGCGCGCCGCTACCACAGCATGCGCAGGGCGTTCCAGCTGGCATGGCCGGCGAGGCCCTGGTTCGGAGGTTTCGATGCCAACGGTGATCGCCGATTACCAGGACCGCAAGCGCATCGTCTTCAGCGCGCGCGAGCGGTCGCAAATCAATGTGCGCACGCCGCGGGAGGATGGGCCAGTGCCGGCGTGAGCGGGCGGCCGCGGCCCAGCCTGGGGGCCACCTGGCGCAACTGGCGCGGGTACGACGCGCCATTGGGGACGAAGCTTCGGCTGGCGCTCCGGAACAACTGGAAGAAGCTGCGGACGCGGAGCAACTGCTGCGGGAACGGCGGCGAGCCGGGCTGCTGAGCGCCGGCGCCGGAGCCCCGTGCGGGCTCAGCGGGGGAGTAGGCGAGGGCCGGGTGTGGTTGGACGCTCGGGTAGGGATTTCCTCCCTACCGGTCGCGGCCCTCTTCTTCCCCTTTATCCCGGCTTTGATTCGCGATTATGGCACGGGTGCGGGCGGCGGCGATGGCGGCGGTGGTGGCCGGGTCGGGAGGGGCGTATTCGAGCGCGTCGGCGAGCAGGGCGAGCTTGCGGCGGTCGAACTCGAACGGGATGGTGCCGATGAGCGCCTGGAGCAGCTCCATCTTGCGGCTCGCGACGACGGCGGCGGCGAGGTAGCCGTAAACCTCGACCGATTCGAGGTGCTTGAGGAACGCGGCCATCGGGCCAGGGGCGCCGGCCGCGACGAAGAGGTCGCAGAGCCCGATGAGGACGACGTCGTCGCCGGCGGCGGAGAAGCGCTCGCAGACTTCGACCAGCATGGGAGGCGGCAGGGCCTCGAGCGAGCGAAGGCACTCAGCGAGCACTTCGGGCGCGGGATCCGGTGCGGTCAGCGCGTAGAGGTAGATGGCGCGGTCTTCGCCGGACGCGTAGAGGACGCGCACCGCGGTGAGTGCGGGCTCGCCCGTCATGCGCGCGGTCGTGCCGGTTTTGCCCAGCAGGCGGACGGCGTGGTAGCAGGCGAGGACGGGGTCGATGGCCTGGAGGGCGGCGACGCCGGCGGCGCGGAGCACGGCCGGCGCACCGGGGTCCATCGGCGACGGTTCATAGGTCTCGATGGCGCGTTCGAAGAGCGCGACATCGCCGGGGACGGCAACCAGGCGCAGCGCGCGCATCATGCCCGCGCGCACCATGCCGCCGGGGTCGCGCTTCTTGCCATCGGCGGCGAAGTACGAGTAGGCGGCGGCAAGCGGTTCGTGGGCGCGGCCGTCGGGATGGGTGACGAGCACTTCCCCGGCGGCCAGCAGCACCTCGGCGTTGCGCTCGGTGGCGATGAGCTCGGTGGCGAACTCCGCCTGGCGCGCCGGCGACGACATCTGGAGCGCCCGGAGCCGGTCGAGCTTGCGGCGGACATCGGACGGTGCGGCCTTCGGCATGGGCGAAGTGTACCTGCCCGGGTCGCCCGAACGCCTGCCCGACCGGGGAGTACCGGCTAAGCCGTGGATGCGCCTACGATCGTCGCAGATGTCCGAACACGATTGGATCCGGCGCCGGCGGGCACGCCCGCAACGGCCCGCCTGGCCAACGCTCCGGCGGGCGCTCGCGCTGCACCGGCCGCACCTCGCGCTCGTTATCGTGCTGCTGCTGACGATTGTGGCGACGGCGCTGCTGGGGCTCGCGCCGCCGTTGCTGCTGCAACGCATCATCGATGACGCGCTCAAGCCCGGGAACGGCAACGGCTTCGAGCTGAACGTCCTCATCGCCCTGATGGCCGTGCTCGTCGGCATATCGGCGCTGGGCGGCGTGTTGCAGTCGTACCTGAGCAACACGGTTGGGCAGGCGGTGATGTACGACCTGCGCTCGGCGCTCTACCGCCACCTGAGCGGCATGTCGCTGCGCTGGTTCACGGCGAACCGCACGGGCGAAGTGCTGTCGCGCGTGAGCAACGACGTCGGCGGCGTGCAGAGCGTCGTCAGCGACACCCTGAGCGGCGTGGTCGGCAACGTGATCACGGTGGTCTCCACGTTCGCGGTGATGCTGGCGCTGGACTGGCGGCTGGCGCTGTTTTCGGTCGGTTTCCTGCCGCTGTTCATCATCCCCGCGCGGCGGGTGGGCAACATCCAGCGCGACCTGGTGAGCGCCTCGCAGGAAGAGCTCGCGACGCTGAATTCGCAGATGCAGGAAACGCTTTCCGTGAGCGGGGCCCTGCTGGTGAAGACGTTCGGGCGGCAGGCTTCGGAGATGGACCGCTTCGATGCGAGCGCGCGCCGGATCCGCCAGCTCAACATCCGCCGGGCGATGGTGGGGCGCTGGTTCATGATCACGATGGGGCTGTTCGGGTCGCTCGCGCCGGTTGTGGTGTATTGGTACGGCGGCCATCGCGTCATCGGCGGCGAGACGTCGCTGGGGACGGTGGTGACGTTCGCGGCGCTGCTACAGCGGCTGTTCGGGCCGACTACCGGGCTGCTGAACGTCAATGTGACCGTCCTCAGTTCGCTGGCGCTGTTCGAACGGCTCTTCGATTACCTCGACCTCGAACAGGAGATCGCGGACAGGCCCGGTGCGGTCGACCTGCGCGGTGTGCGCGGCGACCTGCGCTTCGACAACGTCACGTTCGGCTACCTGCCGGGCACGCCTACCCTGCACGGGCTGTCGTTCGAAGTGCCGGCCGGAAAGTTCGCGGCGTTTGTCGGGCACTCCGGTGCGGGCAAGACAACGGCGGCATACCTCGTGCCGCGGCTCTACGACGCCGACGAGGGGCGCGTGACGATCGATGGCCACGACATCCGGGACATCACGCAGGCGTCGCTCTCGGGGGCCATCGGGATGGTGAACCAGGAGCCGTTCCTGTTTCATTCGACCATCCGCGAGAACCTCCGGTACGCGCGCGAGGACGCGACGGACGACGAGATCGAGCGTGCAGCTCGCGCCGCCAACATCCACGACTTCATCGCGGCACTGCCGCACGGGTACGAAACGGTGGTGGGCGAGCGTGGGTACCGTCTTTCGGGCGGGGAGAAACAGCGTGTCGCGATCGCGCGGGCGCTGCTAAAGGACCCGGCGATCCTGATCCTCGATGAGGCGACGTCGAGCGTGGACTCGGCGACGGAGCGTGCCATCCAGGACGCACTCGAACGGTTGACGCGCGGGCGCACCGTGCTCGCCATCGCCCACCGGCTATCGACGGTGCTCGCCGCCGACATCATCCTGGTGCTGGACCACGGCCGGCTCGTGGAACAAGGGACGCACGCGGAACTGCTCGCGCGGGGTGGCATCTACGCAAGCCTTTACACGCAGCAGTTCGCGCCGGAGCTGGAGCCTCTGCGCGCGCAGGCGTAACCCGGCGGCGTCCGCGGCCGGCGTGGCAGAATGACCGCGTGGCCGAGATCCCGCTGCCGCCCGTCCTGACGCGCTGGCGCCACGCGGCGCCGCCCGGCCGGGCGTTCCTGGAGCAACGGCTGCGGGAGGAGGGTCTGGAGCCGCACTGGTGGTCAAACGGGCCGGGCGAACGGTACGCGCCGCACCGCCACGGTTACCACAAGGTGCTCTTCTGCCAGGCGGGGGCGATCACATTCACGATGAACGCCACGGGCGAGCGGCTCATCCTCGGCGCAGGCGACCGCCTGGACCTGCCGGCGGGCTGGGAGCACGAGGCCATGGCCGGGCCGAACGGCGTCACGTGCGTGGAAGGGTGGCGGGGGTATGTGGCCGGCCCGTGACTCGATTGACGCCGTCCCGGTGCGGGAGCACCATGCCGCGCATGGCAAACATCGCAGCAAACGGGATCCAGATCGAATACGACACGTTCGGCACGCCGGGCGCCTCACCGCTCCTACTCGTCATGGGGCTGGGCGCGCAGATGATCGCGTGGGACGAGGCGTTCTGCGAGCAGCTTGCCGATGCGGGCCACCACGTGATCCGCTTCGACAATCGCGACGTGGGCCTTTCGACACACCTGGACGGCGCCGCCGGCGGCGACAACATGGCGGCGATGGCCGCGCAGGCCGCGGGCAAGCCCGTCGTTTCGGCCTACCTGCTCGCGGACCTGGCGGACGACGCAGCCGCGCTCCTGGGCGCGCTCGGCATCCCCGCGGCGCACATCGTGGGGGCCTCCATGGGCGGCATGATCGTTCAGGAGATGGCCATCCGCCACCCGGACAGGGTGCTCACGATGACGTCTATCATGTCCACGACGGGCGCGCCGGACTTGCCGCCGGCGAAGCCGGAGGTGATGGCGCGGCTCATGGGGCCGGTGCCGGAGGGCCGCGAGGCGATCATCGCGAGCGCGATCGAGAGTTCGCGGGTGTTCAGCAGCACGGGCTTCCCGTTCGACGAGGCGAAAGTGCGCGAGCGCGCCGAGCGGGCCTACGACCGCCGCCACGACCCGGCGGGGATGGCTCGCCAGTTGGTCGCGATCCTTGCCTCGGGCAGCCGCCGCGAGCGATTGAAGCGCGTAACGGCGCCGACGCTGGTGATCCATGGTGTGGCCGACCCGCTCGTGCCGATCGAGGGCGGGCGCGACACGGCCGCTTCGATAGCCGGCGCGCGCATGCTGGAGATCGAGGGCATGGGCCACGACCTCCCGGTCGGCGCCTGGGACGAGATCGTGACGGCGATCGCCGAGCTGACGGCGGTGGCGGCGGCGGTGTAGGCCCGAGGCCCGAGGGCCGGGGCCACAACCAGGGACAAGAACCGGGATCGCTTTCATGGCGGTGGTTGGCTGCGGTCGCCATGATCTCGCGGAGGACCGCTCGCCCGCTGATCCACGTGTGCCCGTTCGCCGATCCAGAATGCGAGTCTCGGGACATTTGGGGTCACGGCAGTGGCCGCAAAGGGCCACGACTACCGGGGATGGGGTCGCTGATGGTGGCAGTGGGTTCGAAGCTGGCGGCGATGAACGTGTCGCCGGCGCCGTGGTAGCGGTAGGTCTTGCCGTCCGGGCCGGCAACCAGGGCGAGGAAGCCCTCGGCGAGCGCCTGCGCGCAGAATGTGCCAGGCCGGTGGACGCCGAGGCAGCCATCGGGCCACGTGACGTTGCGGAACGACAGCATGGAGACGCGCTCGGTGGGCACGGACAGGCGCTGCGCGAGGTCCGCCCGCATCGCGCGCTGGATAACCTGGGGATCCGACGGGAGTTCGTCGAAGAAGATGACGCGCTGCGGGTCGTAGGATTCGACGCCCGTCGCGGCCACGCCGTAGTCGTACTGCTTGCCCGCCAGCTCCAGAAGGACGTAGGCCGCGGGATAGGCGGTGACCTGGCCTGCGGGGCAGCTCAAGACTGGCTTCGCACAGGTGATCTCGATGGGGATGATGGCGAGAACGGTGACATCGCCGCGCGATGCCTGCTGGCGGAGGGCGAGGTCGTCGCGGGCGTACTCTGCAAGGAGCGCGGGCAGGTCGGCGCGGAGGGCCGGCTCAACGGCGGTGCCGTCGCTCAGGGTGAACGTCCCCGTGAGGAAGCCGGTGGCGATGAGCTGGCCGCCGGCGATGTGGTAGCGGTAGGTCTTGCCACCGGCGTCGAAGAAGGCGATGAGGCCGCCGGCAAAGAGCTCTGCGCAGGCCTGTTGCGGCCGATAAACGCCGTAGCAGCCATCCCAGCCGGCATCGCGCGCGCCGCGGAACTGCACCTTCAGGATGTCGGCGGGGGCGGTCGAGAACAGGCGCCCGGCGAGGTCGGCGCGGGCGAGACGGAGGGCGCCGTAGGTATCGCCGGTGGGGATGGGGACGCCCGGCGGCACGGCCGTCGCGCTCGACGACGAATCCGGCGGCATCCCGTCGCCGCCGGTGGCCACCACCGTGGCCATCGCGGCCACGAGCCCGGCAAGGGCGAGCGCGAGCGCGGCGAGCAGCCATGGGCGGCGGACGGTCATCGGCATCCCTTCACCCAGCATAAGACGCCGCGGCGCCCGCCCGGGTTCCGCGTGGGGTCGGCCGGTAACGGACGCGACCGGTCCCTTGACGGAAATAGCAGCCGCCGGCGCCAACCGCGGGAGCCCGCGGCGCGCGGCCCCATGGCGGCGTACCTGCTACGCTTTCGGGCATGCCGGAAGAGCGTTTGCTTGGCGCCTCGCTGATGGTCGATGACGGCGAACTGGACCGTTCGCTGCGGCCGCGCCAGCTCGGGGACTTTCCCGGCCAGGAGCGCGTGAAGGAGAACATTTCGATCGCGATCGAGGCGGCCAGGGGTCGCGGCGACGCGCTGGACCACCTGCTGCTGTATGGGCCGCCGGGGCTGGGAAAGACGACGCTGGCGAACATCGTCGCGCAGGAGATGGGCGTCGCGATCCGCACCACGAGCGGCCCGGCGATCGAACGGCCGGGCGACCTCGCGGCCATCCTCACGAACCTGAAAGAGCAGGACATCCTGTTCATCGACGAAGTGCATCGCCTGGCACGGGCCGTCGAGGAGATCCTTTACCCGGCGATGGAGGACTTCGCGCTGGACCTCGTCATCGGCAAGGGCCCGGGCGCGCGCTCGGTGCGGCTGGCGATGCCGAAGTTCACGCTCATTGGCGCGACGACGCGCTACGCGATGATCAGCGCGCCGCTGCGCGACCGCTTCGGGTCGGTCTACCGGCTGGACTACTACGACGCGGCGACGCTTTCGATCATCGTGCGGCGGTCGGCGGGCATCCTCGGGATCGTGCTGCCCGATGACGCGGCGATGGAGATCGCCGGCCGCTCGCGGGGGACGCCGCGGATCGCCAACCGCATCCTGCGGCGGGTGCGAGACTACGCGCAGGTGCGCGGGGGCGGCGGCGTCACGCTGGCATCGACGCAGGCGGCGCTGGAGCTGCTCGAAATCGACGCGCTCGGCCTGGATGAGACGGACCGCATGGTGCTGCGGGCGATCATCGAGAAGTTCGGGGGCGGGCCGGTCGGGCTGGAGACCATCGCCGCATCGATCAGCGAGGAATCGGACACGATCATGGATGTGTACGAGCCGTTCCTGCTGCAGTGTGGCTTCCTGCAGCGCATGCCGCGCGGGCGCGTCGCGACGCCGGCGGCGTACCAGCATCTCGGGATCCCGGCGCCTGCGCCTGCGGGAGCGCTGCCGCAACCGACGTTGTGGGATGCGAGTGGCGAGGATGCGGGGTAGGCGAGTCGTGGCCGGAGCAGGGAAAGTAGGACTGGCGGGACGCCCAAACGCTCGCTACCGGTCGCGGCTCTGACGGCGGCTCTGATTTCGGCTCTGATTGGGGGAATGCGATGGCGCGACAATTGATCTCTTCGGGGAGCCCGTGGGAGCCGGTGGCGGGGTATTCGCGGGCGGTGCGGGCGGGCAACTTTGTCGCGGTGGCGGGGACGGTGGCGGTCAACCCGGACGGCTCGACGCACGCGCCGGGAGATGCCTACGCGCAAGCGAAGCGGGCGCTGGAGATCATCGAGCGGGCACTGGCGGAGGCGGGGGCGACGCTCGCGGACGTGGTGCGCACGCGCATGTTCGTGACGGATATCAGCCGCTTCGAGGAGTTCGCGAAGGCGCACGGGGAGGTGTTCGGCGAGATCCGGCCGGCCACGTCGATGGTCGAGGTGCGGGCATTGGTCGGGGCAGACATGCTCATCGAAATCGAGGCGGACGCGATCGTGGCGGGATAGGGCGTTGGGCCCTGGGCATTGGCAGGAAAGCCGGCGAGCGGCGCGGCGTCGCGAGGCGGACGAAACGCGTGTCGCCGGCACAAAGGTCCGGGCGCCGGGCCGCGGCTTCGCTACCTGGCGGTGTAGCCGCCGTCCACGGGGAGGATGACGCCGGTGATAAACGAGGCGTCGTCGCTGGCGAGGAAGGCGGCGGCGGCCGCGATCTCCTCGGGCTGGCCGAGACGGCCCAGCGGGTGCAGGGACGTGATGAAGGCTTCGGTGGCGGGGTCTTCGCGCACGGACGCGGTCATCGGGGTGTGGATGTAGCCGGGGGCGATGGCGTTGACGCGGACGCCTTTGGGCGCATAGGTCAGCGCGAACTGCTTCGTCAGGCCGGCGACACCGTGCTTGGCCGCCATGTAGGCGCCGGCGCCCCATTCGATCGGCGGCTCGGGTTCCACGGGCGGTCGCACGAGCCCCACGAGCCCCGCCACGGAGGCAGTATTGATGATGCAACCGCCACCGCGCGCGGCCATGAGCGCGGCACCGTGGAAGAGCCCATGGTAGACGCCATCGAGGTTGATGCGGATGACGGTGTCCCAGCCGAGGTCCCGTCCGCCGACGCCGGCGTTGTTGAAGAGCACGTGGAGGCCTCCGAAATCGACGACGGTGTCTTCGAGCGCCTGTTTCACGGCCGCGGAATCGGTGACGTCCAGGCGGATGGCGTTCGCCTTGCCGCCGTGCTCGGCGATGCGGGCGGCGGTGTCCTTCGCGCCGTCGATATCGACATCCGCGCAGACCACCGCCGCGCCCTCCTCGTGGAAGCGGAGCGCAGACGCGCGCCCGATGCCAGAGCCGGCGCCGGTGATGAAGGCGACCTTCCCTGTGAGCTTCGCCATGATGGTGCCTCCCGGGAGTGCTGAGTCCTGAGTGCTGAGTCCTGAGTGCTAAGGTGCGTTAAAGGATGGTGCGGCTATTTGTCGCGGAAGTGCGGGATGACGTCGGACGCGAAGCGTTCGAGGTACGGGTTGAAGGCGGTGGGGTCCATGCCGGGCGGCGTACCCCAGGAGATGAGGTCGGTCACGGGAAGGAATTCGCGGAAGGATTCGATTTCGTCGATGATTTTCGCGGGCGGGCCTACGATCCACTGCTGGTTGATCGGCTCGGGCTGGCCCGGGAGGGGTTTGGCGAAGCCGCCACCGTGTTCTATCCAGGGGCGATAGCTGCCCCAGCGGTAACGCTCGCGCTGGCGAGCCTCGGCCCAAACGGGGTCGTCGGCATAATCGGTGACGAAACAGGCCTTGATGAGGCCGATGCGGTAGTCCGCCGGGTCCTTGCCGAGGATGGCGAGCTCGTCGAGCCAGGGGTCGTAGGCGGCGCGGCGGTCGGATTGCGGGAGCAGGTGCATGCCGTGGCGCGCGGCGCGGCGGGCGGCGCGCTCGGAGGTGGCGGCCATCCAGAGCGGCGGGTGGGGCCGCTGCACCGGCTTGGGCGTGACGACGGCGTCGTGGAGCTGGAAGAACTGGCCCTCGAACGTGAACGGCTCGTCGCCCCAGGCGCCCTTGAGGACTTCGATGCCCTCCTCCATGCGGCGGGCGCGCTGCTGGCGGGTCTGGCCGAAGGCCGCGTACTCCGCATCGCGATAGCCCATGCCCATGCCGAGCTCGACGCGCCCGTTGGAGATGATGTCGACGGTCGCGAGGTCTTCCGCGAGCTTGAGCGGGTGGTAGAGGGGAAGGATGAGGATGTCGGTCGAGAGACGCACGCGCTTCGTGCGGGCGGCCATGGCCGCCAGCAAGGTCACGGGGGAGGGGGTATAGCCGTCTTCGGCGAGGTGGTGTTCGGTGATCCAGATGGAATCGAAGCCGAGGTCTTCGGCGAACTGGACCTGCCGGAGGATCGACTCATAGAGCTCCGGGAGCGGGCGTTCCCATTGGGCCGGGTTGCGGAAGTCGTAGACGAGACCGAAGCGCATTGGACCCTCCGGAGCGGCAAGGCATGGGCAGCAGAAGGCGCCCGTCCACCTTCGCGATACTGTTGGGCCACTATACAAGGGGCTGAGGGGCTGAGGGGCTGAGGGGCGCGTGTGTGGGTGACGCCGACACGCCGTGGCATGGGCCGTGGTGCTGGGAGCTGGTGGCGGACCTGCTCATTTCTGGCGAAGTAGATGCGCGGGCCGGCGGGCGTAAATTAGTTGCCCCTGGCGGTACCCGGCGCCGACGTACGCGTGGGCAGGGGTTCGGTCGTGTCGCTGTCCTCGGGCGTGGGCGTCGTGGTGGCGGTGGCGCCGCCGGTGGTCGAATCGGCGGCCACAAGCGGGAGATACGCGCGTTTCGGCAGCGAGCTCTGAGCGAAGGACGTGGCGCCCAACACGGTAAGCGCCAGCACGAGGCTGGCAGAGGCAACGCTGGCAACTGAACGCCGGGACATCGGCCGCTCCTGGTGAGTATCGCGGGCGGGCGCCGCACCATCAGCGTACAGGAAACGGGGTCTCCACTACCTTTCGAGGACGTATCGCTTGTAGGCCGCGTACCAATCTGCAGCGATCGCCTGCTGGGCCGTGGCGAGGTCCAGCTTGCCGCTGCACACGAGGTCGTTGAGGCGATTTTCGAGCCTGTCCTTCTGGAGCGAGCCGGGGGCGGGCTTCTCGGGCTCCGGCCAGAGGTTCTTGATGTCGTTGCTGCCGCCGAGTTCGAGCGGGATGAGGTGGTCGACTTCGAAGGTGCCCGAGGGAGCGGTGAAGTTGTAGTTCGCGAGCACTTCGCGGCGGACGGCGGCGGGGACGTTTCGCACCTTCTTCGTGTAGCCCGTCACGCAGATGACGTCGGTGCCAACGGGGAAGACGTCGCCGGGTGTAAGACGCGGGTCCGGGCGGATGACGGTGAAGCCGTCCTCGCCGGCATCGGCCGCGGTGGCGCCGGAGTCGGCCGAGACCAGCAGCAGCACGAGGGCCACGGCGCCCACGATGGCGACCGCCGCGAGGACGCCGGTAACGGCGAGGGAGAACCACGAGGAGCGGCGAGCCACGCAAGATGATTGCACGGGCGGGAGGCATGGGGGTACAGGGAGCGCCCCGCGGCGACGGCAGTTGTCGCTTGCGCGAGCCTGGCCACAGCCGGAGGCTGGACGGCGTCCGTATACTGCTCGCGGTGGGAATGCGCCGCGCATCGCCGCGGTGGGGGCACGCCATGGCGAAGCGCCTGATTGTCTGCTCGGACGGCACGTGGAACACCCGTGACAAGGGCAAGCCGACGAACGTCGAGAAGATGGCGCAGGCCATCCACCCGGCCGCGCACGATGGGACAGAGCAGGTGGTGTTCTACGAAAAAGGCGTGGGCACGAACTGGGGGCTCGATCGCTGGCTCGGCGGCGCCTTCGGCGCAGGCCTTTCACGCAACGTCGAGGACGCGTACCGCTTCCTCGTCGATAACTACGCCGAAGAGGACGAGGTCTACTTCTTCGGGTTCAGCCGGGGGGCCTTCACCGCGCGGAGCACGGTCGGACTCATCCGCAAATGCCACCTGCTGCGGAAGGAGCACTCGCACCGCTTCCCGGAGGCATACGCTATCTACCGCAAGCGGGACGACCCGAAGCTGCCGCCGAACCAGCGCGGCCCCGATAGCGACGAAGCAAAGGCGTTCCGCGAGCGGTACTGCACGCCGATAAAGGTTACGTGCCTGGGGGTGTGGGACACGGTTGGCGCCCTCGGTATCCCCGGGCACCTCGGCGGGACGTTTCTCGGGAAGATGATCAACCGGGACTTCCAGTTCCACGACGTGAAGATCAGCAGCACGGTCGTGCGTAACGCCTACCAGGCACTGGCGATCGATGAGAAGCGTGCGCCGTTCGAGCCCGCCATTTGGTGGCGCGAACGCAACACCGAGCAGGCGTTGGAGCAAGCCTGGTTCCCCGGCGGCCACAGCGACGTGGGCGGCGGCTCCGTGACCTGGGACGAAGGGGAGAAGACGGGTAGCCTCGCCGATATCCCGTTCGCGTGGATGGTCGAGCGGGCGAAGCGGCACGGGCTCGGCTTCGACGACGAGTACCTGGCGCGGCGGGTCAAGCCCAACCTGCACGCCCGGATCGGCAATTCGCGGACGGGCATCTACCGGCTGGCGCCGCCGTACGTCCGGCCGCTGGTCGCGATGCCGCGGGATCGCACGTTGAAGGAACTGCTGGCGCAGCGGACGAAGGACCGCCCCGGCGAGGACCCGGTGACGCAGCCGCCCGTGCTGGAGTGGCCGCAGGTGGTGCACGAAAGCGCCCGCCAGCGCTATGCCGAGGACGCGAAATACCGGCCCAAGAACCTCGTGGCGTTCCTCGCAGGCGAGAAGTCGGCGGAGTAGGGGCGCGGGCGTCCCGGCGGCCTCGCATTGACCTGCCGCTCGCGGGCGGGCGACTATGACGCATGGCCGAGGAATCCGGGGCGCGGCACGACCCGCTCGCTGCGCTGCGCCAGCCTCAGTTCTTGCTGTTCTCGTTCGCGCGGCTGTTCTCGGGCATGGCGACCATGCTGCTGGCGGCGGCGCTGGCGTGGCAGGTGTATGCGATCTCGGGGTCGGCATGGCAGCTGGCGATGATCGGCGTGGTGGGGTTCATCCCGTCGCTCGGGTTCAGCCTGGTCGCGGGGGCGGTCGCGGATCGCTACGACCGGCGCAAGCTCGCTATCATCGCGCAGGGGACGCAGCTGGCCGCGGCGGCGGGCCTTGCGGGCGTGACACTCGCCGGAACCGATAACCTCGCGATCATCTACGCGCTCTTCTTCGCGTGGTCGCTGGCGGCGGCGTTCGATTGGCCGGCGCGGTCGGCGCTGCTGCCGCTGCTCGTATCGCGGGAGACATTCGCGAACGCGATCGTCGTGAGCGGGACAATCCAGCAGCTGTCGTTCGTGAGCGGCCCGCCGCTGGCGGGCGTGCTGATCGCGGTGTCCGGCGTGGGGCTGGCGTACAGCGCGCTGGTGGCGTTGATGGCGGCGGCGGTGCTGCTGATGGCGACGCTGAAGCCCCGCCCGGATGAGGCGCCGAAGCGGAGCGTGAGCTTCGCGGGCGTGATGGAGGGCGTGCGGTTCGTCTGGCGTCGGCAGCCGGTGCTGGGCTCGATGACGCTGGACATGTTCGCGGTCATCTTCGGCGGCGCGACCATCCTGCTGCCGATCTACGCGAAAGAGATCCTCGATGTCGGGGCGGTGGGGTACGGCCTCTTGCTCGGGGCGATCGACGGCGGGGCGCTGGTGATGTCGGTGATCCTGGTGATGCGGCCGCAGGTGCAGCGGACGGGCCGCACGCTGCTGTTCGCGGTGCTGGGGTTCGGGCTCGCGACGATGGTGTTCGGGGCGTCGCGCTGGTTCCCGCTGTCGCTGCTGGCCTGCATCGGCATCGGCTTCTCGGACCAGATCAGCGTGGTGATGCGGCAGACGACCATCCAACTGGCGACGCCGGACGCGCTGCGCGGGCGCGTAACCTCGGTGAACATGCTGTTCATCGGCGCCTCCAACCGGCTGGGCACGGTGGAATCGGGCGTGGTAGCGGCCGCCACGAACGCGACCTTCGCCGTCATCAGCGGGGGCGCGGCCAGCCTGGCGGTGCTGGGCATCGTGGCGGCGAAGATGCCGGAACTGCGGAACTACCGGCTCACACGCGCGGACCGCTCGGACGACGCGGAGCAGTCAATCGAAATTGCGGAACAGGAAGAGGTGGCTTCGGCGGCGGGGGGATGACGGCGGCCCGAGGCCCGAGGGCGGCGACGCTCAGTCCGGGGTGGCGGGGCGGCCGATGCCGACGTAGCGGACGCCGGCGGCTTCGAGGGCGGCGCGATCGAGGGCGTTGCGAGCGTCGAGGACGAGCGGGGCGATGGCGGGCCAATCGAGCGCGGCGTAGGCGCGGTGGTAGCTGTGGAGGACGGCGACGTCGTAGCCGGCGAGCGGCGCGGGGGCCGGTTCGAAACCGAGGTCGCGGACGCCGTCTTCGCTGAGCAGGGCGTCGTGGCCGCGGACCACCGCGCCACGCGCGGTGAACTCGCGCAGGAGGTCGACAGCATTCGTGTGCGGTGTGACGGCGACGTTCGGGCGGAAGGTCAGCCCGAGGATGAGCACGCGCTTGCCGGCGAGGCCACCGAGCAGCGCATCGACGCGCGCAGCGGCGTAGGCGGGCATGGCGTCGTTGACTTCGCGGCCGAGCGCGGAGAGCGAGCTGGGGCCGCGGCCCTGGAGGAGGAAGTGCGGGTAGACGGGGATGCAGTGGCCGCCGACGCCGGTGCCGGGCGTGTGGATGTGCGAGTAGGGCTGGCTGTTCGCGGCGCGGATCACCTCGGCGATATCGACGCCGTAGGCATCGGCGACCCGCGCGAGCTCGTTCGCGAGCGCGATGTTGAGGTCGCGGTACGCGCCTTCGGAGAGCTTGCTCAGCTCGGCGGTCTCGGCGTTGGCGAGCTCGTAGACTTCGCCGCCGAACACCTCGCGGTAGAAGGCGGCGGCGCGGGCGCCGGACTCGCGGTCGATGCCACCGACGACCTTCGGGTACTTCGTGAGGTCTTCGATCACACGGCCCATCAAGAGCCGCTCGGGGCTGAAGGCGACGAAGAGGTCGCGGCCGAGCACGAGACCGCCGGATTCGAGGCGCGGCGCGAGCTGTGCGCGCGTGGTGCCGACGGGCAGGGTGGTGTCGAAGATGCAGAGCGTGCCGGGGCGGAGGCCTTTCGCGACCGCGTCGCAGGCGCCGAACAGCATCTCGAGGTCGGCGCGGCCTTCGCCATCGACATCGACGGCGACGGCAAAGAGCACCGTGTCGCACTGCGCGACGGCGGTGGCGGTATCAGTGGTGGCGACGAGGGCGTGCGAGGCGGCGAGCGCCGGGAGGAGCTCGCTGAGGCCCGCCTCGTCCGGGATGGGGTTCTCGCCGCGGTTGACGGCGGCGACGCGCTCGGCATCGATATCGCAGCCGAAAACGCGGTGGCCCTTGCTGGCTATGGCTGCGGCGAGCGGCAGGCCGATGCGTCCGATGCCGATGACCGCGACGTTCATGCTTCCGCCAGGATGGGCGCGACGGCGATCGGGCGGTCTTCGCGCGAGGACTGCACGAGCGCTTCGGCGATGGCGAGGGCGGCCATGCCGTCGGCGGCGCTTACGGGCGCTGGTCCGCCGGCGAGGATGGCGTCGCGGAAGGCTTCGAGCTCGACGCGGAGGGGCTCGCGGTTGGCGATGGGGTACCGCGTCATCGGGCCTTCGGTGACGCTGGCGATGGCGCCCTCGCGCGCGGCGGCGGCGTAGTTTTCGTAGAACACGAGCGACTGGGCGGCGTAATCGGCGACGAACATGCCCTTCTCGCAGAGGACCGTCAGGGAGCGCTCCTTCATCGGGGTGAGCCAGTTGATGTCGAGCAGGCCCATCGCGCCGCCGGCGAAGCGGAGGCTGCCAGCGAACAGGTCCTCGTTGGCGGTGTTGATGTGGCGGCGGGCTTCGGCGAAGACGCGCTCCACGTCGGCGGCGAGGAGGTAGCGCATGATGTCGATATCGTGGGGCGCGAGGTCGTGGATGACGCCGACATCGCGGATGCGGTGGGGGAACGGCCCGACACGGCGTGCCCGCACCTGGATGACGCGCCCGCCCTGACCGGCATCGAGGCGGGCTTTGAGCTCGCGGATGGCCGGGTTAAAGCGCTCGATGTGGCCGACGGTAAGGATGACGCCGCGCTTCTCGGCGGCGCGGGCCAGGCGAGCGGCGGCATCGAGGGTGGCGGCGATGGGCTTTTCGACGAGGACGTGCGCGCCGGCTTCGATCGCCTGCAGGGCGACGGACTCGTGGAGGCCGGTGGGCACCACGATGGAGACGAAATCGGGCCGGGTTTCGGCGAGGAGCTCGGCGACGCCGGCGAAGCCCGCTACGGGCCGGCCGCCGACCGCCTTCTGGACGCGCTCGGGGTCGGGGTCGGCGACGCCGGCGAGCTCGACGCCCGGCGTATCGCTGAGGACGCGGGCGTGGTTCGCGCCCATGGAGCCGAGGCCAATGACGGCGGCGCGGAGGACGGTGGGCATAGGGCGAGGGTATCGCGGCGCGCGGGCAGGGGCTAGCGGATTCACGATTCACGCGCGGCATCACCGATCGGGTCCCGGCGACGCAACCGCCCGTGGGCCATCGCGACCATCCGTCCGGGGTGGGCTAGCAGCAGGCGACCGCGGCGGCGCTTTCGATGCCGGTGCAAAACTCGAGGAGCCAGCGCAGGACTTCGGGGTCGAGGCAGTAGCAACGGTCGCCTTCGCCATCGATGGCGCCGCGCACGATGCCGGCGTCCTTGAGCACTTTGAGGTGCTCGCTCACGGTCGATTGCGCGAGCGGCAGCACGCCGACGAGGTCGCCGGTGACGCAGGTGGAGCGCCCGGCGAGCTCGCGGACGATGCGCACGCGGGCGGGGTTGCCGAGCGCCCGGAAAAGGGCGGCGGCGCGTTCTTCGTCGGTGGTGAGCGTGACGGCTTTCACGCGGGTGGCTCCTGCAGTTGACCTGTGGGAACAGCGTATCGTAATTTTGCGACGGCGTGGTCATCGGATATTTCGGTAATTATCCCTTGACAGCACGTAGGCCCTGGCTCAGAATTCAATCATGGCCGAGAAGTTCAAGCCCGCCAAGTACACGATCAACGACTTCAACCGGGACTACCCGGATGAGGAAAGCTGCCTCGTGGCCATCGTGGACATGCTCTACCCGGCGGGCATCCCTTGCCGGGCGTGCGGTCAGGTTCGCGCCCACGCCAGGCTGAGCAACCGGCGGGCATGGTCCTGCGCTCACTGCGGCACGCACGTCTACCCGCTCGCGGGCACCATCTTCGCGAAGAGCACCACGCCGCTTAAGAGCTGGTTCTACGCCATGTTCTTAATGGCGAGCACCCGGTGCGGCATCTCTGCCAAGCAACTGGAGCGCGAGCTGGGCGTCACGTACAAGACGGCCTGGCGCATGTTCACTCAGATCCGGAAGCTCATGGAGGAGGACGGTGGCCCGCTTTCGGGCGAGGTCGAGGTTGACGAAACCTTCGTCGGCGGCAAGTTCAGCAACCGCGCGCACGTGAAGCACTCCCGCAACTCCCTCTCGAACAAGGTCGTTGTCATCGGCGCTGTCCAGCGCGGCGGCAAGGTCACCACAGCCGTTATCCCGAACGTCCGCAAAACCCATCTCGTGAATTTAATCGCGGAACGAATCATGCCCGCCGCGACGGTGTTCACGGATGAGGCGAAGGGCTATGACAAGCTCGGTGGCCGGGGCTACGTCCACCATCGGGTCAACCATTCCGCGAAGGTCTACGTGTCCGGCAACGTCCACACGAACACCATCGAAGGCTTCTGGAGCCTGATGAAAAATGGCATCCGGGGCACGCACCACGCCGTTGGCGCGGCATATCTCCAGAGCTACGTAAACGAATACGCGTTCCGCTACAACCATCGGCGGGACGCAAGCCCGATGTTCCGGGTGCTCGCAAACCGGGTAACCAAGACGCGGTATGGGATCTATGGGACGTACGCGCCCATCGGGGAATAAGCGCAGCGCGCGAGCGCGGCACGGAATAGGGCGATTCCCCTCTCCCAATCTGCGAGAGCCGCCTGTGGGCTGTCGCCGAACCCTGCTAGCTTTGGAGTCTGGCTCCGGGCGAGCCACCCATTCTTGATCTGTTCAACCGTTGGTTCATTCATGCCCAGATGATGCATAAAGTGGCGGCAATCTGAAAAGTGCAGTGGCCAATGCAAATGGTGCCTTGACGCTGAGTGGCATACCCCGTACGTTTAAGCCACGTTTCCCCAAGGAGTTACGCTACATGCCCGATGACAGCAGGATTCGCCCGTACGCCGCCGTTGGTAACGTGAAGGATCTGCTGCGCCGTTACCGGAACAGGAACCTCCCCGACACAATGACCCAGGACACGCTCCGCGTGGCGGGCGTGCCGGAAGGGATGATTAGCCGCACGGTGGCAGCTTTCCGGTTTCTCGGGCTGCTTAACGAGGCGAACGAGCCGACTGATGAGTGGCGCGCGCTCAACGATATGGATGATTCCAACTACCCGGATATGCTCGCGCGCATCCTCCGTGCGGCGTATGCGGAGACGTTCGCGGAGATCGATCCAACGACCGACCCGCAACCTCGCATCCGAAGCCACTTCCAGAAGTACCAGCCGAAGTCACAGATTGACCGAATGGTGACGCTGTTCCTTGCACTTTGCGCCGAGGCGGGTATTCCAACGCTCGATACCCCCAAGCAGCGGGTGACGAAAAACCAGCAAACCGAGGAAGCCCGCGGGCGCCGAGTCGGTGTGGTATCCAAGCGGCCGCTTCCTCCTACTCTGCCAGCCCCGTTCATTGCGCCGACCGCCGGCGAATCCAAGGTGATAACCCTGTACGGCGGTGGCACGCTTTCCCTTCACGCATCTGTCCGGTTCTTCGAGCTGCCCAAGGAGGATCGCGAGTTCGTCTTCAAGCTGCTCGACCAATTCTCGGACTATGAGAACCGGAAGCTCATCGCGGCGCCGACATCGATGCCGCAGATCGAAGCCGCCACTGCCTAATCCAGTTGTACAGGCAGCTGTTGGGGATAACAAGAGAGGCGGGGGGCCTGTAGGTTTACGAGGCCAACCCCCCGCCTCGGGAAGGAGTTCTACCAATGGTAGTTAGGCTCTGTCGGCCGGGTTCCCCCGTGTGGCATCCGAGGCTCTTGTTGCACGCCTAATCAGCGCCCGCAAGGCCGAACGGTTAAAGCCCGGATCGAGCTTGCGCTCGATCTCCGGGTCACGCAACGCCCCGTCCTCGTAAGAGGGTCGGGGCTTCTCTTTGCCGCGCGGTGTGCCACCCATGCGGCTAGCGTATCACGCCCTGCCTCTGCCGTAGACACGGCACCAGGGCCTTCGCCCTATAATCAGTAAAACGAATAGGCGGTTATACCCAATGCCCCGAGTGAGCGTCGTACTGAAGAACGGGACCGAAATCAAGATCGAAGGGGCGAACGATGCCCACTGGAGTTTTCAGAAGCTCGCTGAAGGCGCGTCCAACAACTCCTTAGTGCTGGTTGTGGAACTGAAGGAAGCCAACGTCGTGGCGACGCGCGGCCGCTTCCTGGGCGATGAGATCGTGGGCTACACGGTCGACCCGCGCTAACTCGCCCCGGCCCTTGCAACCCCATCGGAAATAGCCGATGATCGCAGCGTTCGCATCGCCAAGCCAGCATACCACCTTACGTGCTGTCAGGGGATAGTTACCTGGTTTTGCGATAGCGTGGTCATCGGATATTTCCGAATTCAATGGGAGATGGGCTCGTGATGGACCGGCGATGGCTGCAGGTAGTGGCGGTGGCGCTGTTCATCAACACGAGCTACGGGACGCTGTCGTACTCGTTCAGCGTGCTGATAACGAAAGAGGCGGCGGGCGGCGAGTTCGGGACAGGGCTCCTTTCGGTTGCGTTTGGGCTCGCGCTGCTCGTGTCCGGTGGCGCCGCGCTCTTCGTGGGGACCATCGCCGACCTCTTCGGGTCGCGCCGGCTGATGCTGGGCGGGAGCCTGGTGGGCGCGGCGGGGCTGGCGTTGCTGGCGGCGTCCCAGGAGCCATGGCAGGTGTTGGCCGTGATGGGCGTGGTCGTCGGGCCGGCCATGGCGGCGACCTTCTACGAGCCGGTGTACGTGCTCATGAACCGCTGGTTCGATGCCGCAAGCAGGCCGCGGGCGTATGGCGTGCTCACATTGATCAGCGGCTTTTCGATCACGATTTTCACGCCGCTGACGCGGGTGCTGGTGGACCAGCTCGGTTGGCGCGAGGGCGTGGTGGTGCTGGCGCTCATCCTCGCGCTCGTCGGGACGGCCGTGCCGATGGTGATCGCCGAGGGGGCGATCGGCGAACGCAACGGACCGCGCGCCAGCATTTTGCGCGAGACGTGGCACGGCGTGAGGAGCGGGGGCCGGCAATTCTGGGCGTTCACGGCGGCCTTCTTCGCGGCGAACGCAGCATTCAGCGGCTTCTCATTCCACGCCATCGCGCAGCTGGAATCGCGCGGGTTCGATGCGGGGCCGGTGGCGAACGTGATTGCGATCGCCGGCATCCTCAGCCTGCCGGCGCGGCTCATCCTGCCCGCCCTTTCGGGGCGAACTTCGACCACGCTGCTGCTGTGCATCTGCACGGCCGGGCTCGCGGTGGCGGCACTCCTCGCGAGCGTGGCGGCTGAGTGGTGGCAGGTGTGGGTGTATGTGGTCGTGTTTGGGGCGGTGTTCGGCGCCATCTACCCGCTGCGGGCGCTCGTCACATCGGAGAAGTTCCCCGGGGATGCGTACGGGCGGCTGCTGGGGACGCAGGCCCTGTTCGTGGCAGTGAGCCGCGCCGCGGGCCCGGCGCTGATCGGCATCTACGTGGGGCAACAGGGCTCGTACCAGGCGTCGTTCCGGGTGGCCGCGGCCGTGCTGGCGGTGTCGGCGGTGGCGATCGGGCTCATCCTCGGGCGGCGAGCGCCGGTCGTGGCGGGCGAGGCCGTTGGGCTCGCGGGCCAAAGGCGCTGACGGACCATGCGGGAAGCGGATGCGTTAACAACGCGTTCACGCGGCCGTGTATCGTCAATACCCGATGTTGAGGCCGCAGCCCGTCTTTGCGCCGTACCTCGCCGAGGCGTTGGGGACGTTCGCGCTGGTGTTCGCGGGGCCGGGATCGGCGGCCGTGGACGCGGCCAGCGGCGGCGGCGTGACGGGCGTCGGCATCGGGATGTCGTTCGGCCTGATCGTGATGGCGATGATTTTCGCGCTCGGACACATCTCGGGCTGCCACATCAACCCCGCGGTGACCATCGCGTTCCGGGCGCTTGGGCGGATCGGCAACCTGAAGGCGGCGGGCTATATCGCGGCGCAACTGGCGGGAGCGGTGCTGGCCAGCCTTACGATCATCGCCATCGTGGGCGATGCCGGGGACGCAGGGGCCACGGCGCCACGCATTCACGGGGCGACATCCGCGCTGTGGTCGGAAATTATCCTGACGTTCTTCCTGATGTTCGTGATCCTCGCCGTGGCGACGGACAGCCGCGCGCAGGGCGGGCTCGCCGCGATCGCGATCGGCGGCTATGTCGGGTTTGCCGCGACAGGCTGGGGGCCGGTGGCGAACGCCTCAATGAACCCCGCGCGCAGCTTCGGCCCGGCGGTGGCGGCAAACGCCTGGGAGGCGCACTGGGTGTACTGGGTGGGGCCCATCGCGGGCGCACTGCTGGCGGCGGCGGTCTACGAGCTGTTGCGCGAGCCACACTCGCCGGGCGCCGAGATCCGCACCGGGGAAAGGAGCGAATGACCATGGCCGGGATGTCGCCGGACGTGCTGCACAGGCGGATCCAGGAAAGCATCGAGCGGCTCGCCGGTGAGTTCGCCGGGGTCTACGGCCAGGAAACCGTGAGCCGCTGCGTGTATGAATCGATGGCGCTACTGGAAGGTTCGCAGCTGGTGGAGTTCGTCCCGGTGCTGGTGTATCGATTCGCGCGCGAGCGGCTCCGGGCGCAGGCCGAAGTGGAGGGTCTCGTGAACAAAGAACGGCCGGAAGTTCTGTTCGTGTGTGTGCACAACGCTGGGCGCTCACAAATGGCGGCGGGGCTGATGGATCTCCTCGGCGGCGGGCGGGTACACGTGCGCTCAGCCGGGTCCACCCCGGCCAGCGAGATCAATCCGGCCGTGGTCCGGGCGATGGAGGAAGTGGGCGTGGATCTTTCGAAGGAGTTTCCGAAACCGCTGACGGACGACGTGGTGCGAGCGGCGGACGTGGTGATAACGATGGGGTGCGGCGACGCGTGCGCGGTGTTCCCGGGGAAGCGCTACCTCGACTGGGAGCTCACCGACCCGGCGGGGCGGGCTCTGGAGGAGGTGCGGCTGATCCGCGACGAGATCCGGGCACGCGTGGAGGGTCTGCTGCGGGAACTCGGTGTGGGAGGCGCCGGCTAGCGCGTGAAGGCGGGCGGGCTGGCCCCGTGGCCGCGAGGAAGCCGCCCGGGTTTTCGTAGACAAGGCCGTGGGTGCCGGGATCGGCGGTCTCGTGCTATGGCCCGGCAGTGCCCGGCCGCAACGAAAAAGAAAGCCGCGGGCGGACAATAGGGGTTTGTCCTACGGTCGCCGGGGGGCCGGAAACGGTAGGGTGGCCGTAATGTGCGCGGATGCTGCCCAAGTTCGATCCCCGTGAGCGCCACCCCTCGCGTTGCAGCTACCGGCAACCCACCGAAATTCGGCTGGAGGGGCCTCCGGGGCGCCAGACTGCTGGCGGTCGCGGGCCTGGTTTTCCTGGCCGCGTACAGCGTTGCGCTGGCCTCGCCGGTCCGTTCGTTCCTCCCGGTGCTCCCATATCACGTGCCGTCGATCGTCTCGATGTTCCTTCTCTGGGGGCGGATACCCAAGGCGGAGGGGCGAGAACGCCTCGGGCTCATCCTGCTGGCCGGCATGGTGGTCGCGTGGGACGCGGCCGACTGGGTGTTTTCGTGGTACCAGCTGGCGTACGGGACCGAGCCGCCGTTCCCGAGCGTCGCGGACCCGCTGTACTACATCGGGTATGCGTTCGCGCTCGTGGCAATCCCGGCGCTGGCCGGGACGGGCCGAGCCGGGCGTGACCGCCGCTGGATGCTCGACGCGGCCATGACGATGGTCGTGGCGGGTACGCTGGGCTGGCAGTTCCTCGTGCTGCCGCGGATGGATGCGGCGGACCACGGGGCCGCGCTGATCGCGGTCGGTTACCCGGTGCTGGACCTCGGGCTCATCGCGATCATCGTCTCGGCGTACTACTCGCAGCGTGGCCGCCTGAGCGCGCGCGCGGCGGTGCTGGCGGCGGGGTTCGTGCTGTTCGTGATGGCCGACGGCGCGTTCGCCACGGTGTTCGTGCGCAATGGCAGCGCGGACTACGCGAGCGGCCTCGACGTGGTCTGGCTCGCCGTCAACTGGCTGATCGCACTCGCCATCATCCTGCCGGGAGCACCGCAAACTGCCGGCGACGGACCGGCGGCGCCAAATTCCCTGGTGAGCATGTACCTCCCGTATGCGATGGCCACGCCGCTCGTCGTGGCGGTGCTGATCACGGCAAGTTTCGGACACTCGCCCGTGGTCGTTGCCGCCGGGGCGGTGGTGGCGATGGCGCTCGCCGGCGCGCGGCAGTTGTTCATGTTGCGCGAGAACATGGCGCTCACCGGGCAACTGCGCACGCAGACAGCGAAGCAGGCGGAGCTGCTCGCGGCGTTGCGAGAGTCCGAGCATTTCGCACAAACGGTTGTTTCCAATGTCGTCGAGGGGGTCGCGATCTACGACCGCGAGCTGCGATACGTACTCTGCAATAGCTACCTCGAGCGGGTCATCGGACAGACGTCGGCGGAGTTGCGCGGGCGCAAGGCGGCCGACACGTTCCCGCACGTCCGCGAGCACGGCATCGACCGGCTGCTCGAACGGGCGCTGGCGGGCGAATCGGTGACAACGCCGGAGGTGGCCTACCACATCCCGGGGACGGAGACGAGCGGTTGGATGGAGGCGCGATTCAGCCCGCTGACGGACTCACGCGGCGAAATCACGGGCGTGGTAGGCGCGTTCACCGAGATGACGCAGCGCCGGGTGACGCAGCAGGCCCTCATCCAGGCGCAGAAGATGGAGAGCCTCGGCGTGCTGGCCGGGGGTGTCGCCCACGACTTCAACAACCTGCTCACGACCATCCTCGGGAGTTGCTCGCTATTGAAGCTGGAGCGGGAGTCGCCGGCGCGGATGGAGGAGTCGATCGAGCTGATCGAAGGGGCGGCCTTGCGGGGCGCGGAGATCAGCCACCGGTTGCTGTCGTTCGCACGCGGGGGGTTCTTTGCGCTGACGCCGCTGGACCTGCGCGAGGTGGTGGTCGATACGACGCGGCTGGCAGGTCCGTCGTTGCCGCCGGGGATCCGCGTGACAACAGACCTGCCGGAGGGGGCGGTGCTGGTGGACGCGCACCGCGGGCAGCTGGAACAGGTACTGCTCAACCTGGTCCTGAACGCGCGAGACGCGCTCGGGACGCGTGGGACCATCCGCCTCGCGGTCTCGGCCGGCGCGGGCAAGGCCACGATCGTGATCGAGGACGATGGTCCAGGCATGGATGAGGGCGTCCAGCTGCGCATATTCGAGCCGTTCTTCACGACGAAGCCCGCGGGTGCGGGAAGCGGCCTCGGCCTTGCCATCGCCTACGGGATCCTGCAACAGCACCACGGGGACATCGCGGTGGAATCGGCGCCGGGGGACGGGACGCGGTTCCGGATCGAGCTGCCCGTAAGCGCGGCGTAGCGATTCACGATTCACGATTACGATTGATTTGCGGCGCGTCCGAGGAGCGGCGTCAACCGGTATGAACAGCGGCTGCCCGCGTGACACTCCTGACGTCCGCGCCGGCGGACGGGTGGACCTCGCCGCCAACCCACGCGCGCACCGATGTGCCCGATATTTCGATGGCTCCCAGTGGAGATGTGGCCGTGCGATAGCGCAGGCGGATAGCGCGGACTTGAGCCATAATGCGCGCACTACTTCGAGGGAGATCCCCATGGCATTCACGGTGAACCTGGAGGCATTCCGCTTCGGCCCCGAATTGGCGGCGGCGGTGCAGGGCAAGCGCGTGCTCATCAGCGGCGCGGGCAAGGACGGCGGGCTCGGGCAATCGTTCGCGCTCGCGGCGGGGCTGAACGGCGCCGAATCGGTGTGCGTGCACTTCCACCGCAGCTACGTCGATGGCTTCGACCTGGTCGAGAAGCTGCGTGCCGAGGGCGTCAACGCGTTCCCCTTGCAGGCGGATGTGACGAACATGGGCGACCTCTGGGCGACGCGCAGCCATGTGATTGAGCAAATGGGCGGGCAGCCACCGAACCTGGTCATCTGCAACTCCGGGCTGAGCGAGAAGGGATATTCCTTCGGGCGGGCGCTGAAGGAGGTTGAGGGCGAGGCGATGGCCGTCCGCCGGGCGCGGGTCCGGCAGCATTTCATCGACAACCTGGAGGAGAGCCGGCTGGTGCTCGACACGAAGGTCGACGGCTTCCTCGCGATGACTCACCTCTGGGCGGGCGAGGCCGTCTACCACAACCAGCCGCTGCAACTGGTGTACATCTCCTCGCGGCAGGCGATCGACCCCGGCGTGACGGTGCCTGGCTATTCGATCGCGAACTGGGCCGTGCTTCAACTGCCGAAGGTGCTCGCGGTGAACCTCGGCCGGAGCGCAGCGCTGGTGTCGGCGTTTTCGGTGCTCTACCCGTTCGTGCGCACGGGCATGACGGGCGAGTACGCGGAGAATCCGAAGGTGTTCGGGCGCTGGCAGCCCCGCATGCTGGAGACGAGCGAGGCGGCGGAGGCGTTCATGCAGGTGCTCGCGCGGCCGGCGGAAGAGACCAACGGCGGTATGTTCGAGGTCAAGGCCGACGAGGTCGAGGCAGGGATGCGGGTGACCTGGCAGGAAGTGAAGCTGGACGCGCGCGAGGAGCCGCTGGCGTGGAGCTCGGCGACCGCGCTCACGTATCCGAAGTAGCGGAGGGACGAAGCGGCTCGGGGACAGGGGCTGGCCGTCCCTGGTGGTGTTTACTGCCTGCGAACGGCTGAGGGGAAGGTCGGGCAGGGGGTTTCGGCGAGGCGGCGCCGGCACGCGAACGTGCCGGAGCCAGCCTCGACAGCCCGATGTCGTGGCCACTCTCAGTTGGAATAACGTTAGAGGCGGGTTGAAGGTTCCCTATCGAACAACCCTTGCGCCAAGATCGCCTTTACCTGGCTTCGGGTACGAAATGTAGGCGTGGCCGTGGCCTACCCCACGTCCAGGATGACCTTGCCGAAGTTGGCGTTCGATTCGAGGTAGACATGCGCCGCGGCGGCTTCAGCGAGCGGGAAGACGCGGTCCACGACGACTTTGACGCGCCCACTGGCGATGTGCGGGAGGACGCTCTTTTCGAAGGCGCGGATGGTGCTCGCCTTCTCCTCCAGGGGGCGGCTGCGGAGGGTGGTGCCGCGGAACTGGAGGCGCTTCGCGAGCATCAGGCCGATGTTGAAGGGCGCCACGGCGCCCCCCATGAGCCCAACGAAGACAAGCCGGCCCCTCGGCGCAAGCGACTGGAGGTTCTTCTCCAGGTAGCCGGCGCCGATGACATCAAGCACGGCATCGACCCCGCGGCCGCCAGTGGCGGCAAGGACCTCGGCGGCGAAATCGCCGGTGCGGTAGTTCACTCCGAGGTCGAGGCCGAGCGCCTTCGCCTGCGCGAGTTTCGCATCGGCGCCGGCGGTCCCGGCGACGAAGGACGCGCCCATCACCTTCGCGATCTGGATGGCGGCGACGCCGACGCCAGAGCCGCAGGCGTGAATGAGCGCGCTTTCGCCGGCCTGGAACGAGCATTGGAGGAGCGCATCGTGCGCCGTGACGTAGACCTCCGGGGTGCCGGCGGCCTCGTACCAGGAGAGGTTACCGGGGACGCGCATGGCCAGGCGCTGGTGGATGACGACCTGTTCGGCGTAGCAGGCGCCGGCGAGGATGCCCATCACCCGGTCGCCGGCGGCGAAGCCCTCGACACGATCGCCGAGGCCGATGACCTCGCCGGCGAACTCCATCCCGAGCACCTCGAACTCGGTTTTCGGGCCGGGCTGGGGATAGCCGCCACGGCGTTGGAGGGAGTCCGCGCGGTTGAGGCCGGCGGCGCGCACGCGCACGAGCAGGTCCTCGGGGCCGGGCGTTGGCTCGGGGATGTCGCGGTATTCGAGGACTTCGGGTGGACCGGGCCTGGGGAGAACGATCGCTTTCATGCACGCAAGGATAACGAATTCACGCTTCACGCCTCACGCTTCACGCCGAGAGGGACGCCGGCCGGTCGATGCCAGCAAGGACTCGTCCGCGGGGTTGGCCCCGCGGCACATGCCGGCGGCGAGACGCGCTACCATGGGGGCACGGGCGATCCGGGGTCGGCGCGGCCCCCTTCACGTTTTCCGCGCCTCCTGGTTCAGCGTCCCGCGGGACGGAAGGAGTCTTCGATGGCAGACACGGCGTCGGTCAAGCAGAGGGCGAAATCCTGGATTGATACGGGCATGGAGCGGCACTTCATCGTGCGCAAAGGCGAGCACGTGGCGGTGGATATCCCGCTGCTGTTCGCGATCGTGGGGGCGTTGCTGGCGCCGTGGCTCGCGGTTATCGGCGTGATCATCGCCGTGATCAAGGAGTACGAACTGAAGGTGGTCACACCAGCGGCGCCGGTGGATACCGACCAGGTGATGGCGGGCGCCGACGCGGGCGACACGACGCTGGCGGATGACCTGCGGCCGGAGTCGTAGGCGGTTACCCGAGTGCGTGCCTAGTTCAACGTGTAGGGAATCCGGACCGTGCGTTCCGAAGCCGGGAAGTCTCGGGTATTCCGTGTGATGAGGGGCTTCGCAAGCCCAATCGCTGTCGCCCATATCACCGCGTCAGGAAGACGCAGGCGCCGAGTAACTCGCAGACGAACCGACTCCTCCGCGATTTCCGGGGTCAGCGGGTGAATCACGAGCGTGCCCAGGAACTCCCGAACACGCGGTTCACTCCCAGTGCCGAAACCCCCTGTCAGCACTTCTATCCAGGTCATGACGCTCACTTCGTGGACGTCGTATCTATCCCACTCCAGGTGTGCGAGTCGAATCCCCTGAAGATAGTCGATGATGACATCACTATCGAAGAAGCCCCTCAAGGACGGTCCCAGTCGGCCCGTAGCTCGTCCAGGATTTCTTCGGCGTCTCGGCGATCGTGAGTCCAGATCCCGAATGCGGATTCCTGGATCTCTTTGACGCGGCTCGCCAGCAGCGAATCTACCGCCCGCCGGATGGCCTCCGCACGCGAGATTCCTTCCCGCGCGCATAGTTGTGCGAGCGCGTCCAATT
This sequence comes from Chloroflexota bacterium, assembly GCA_016191435.1. Lineage (GTDB taxonomy): Bacteria > Chloroflexota > Dehalococcoidia > Tepidiformales > Tepidiformaceae > Amarobacillus. The sequence goes on from JACPOQ010000001.1 coordinate 52,364, forward strand.
GCGCCTGCGGCAGATCGATGATCGTCCTCATGACGGCATCATACCACGTCATCATCGTGCCGGAGCTGCGTCCCGGCAGCTGACGCCCTGGCGGTCGCTGGCGCGTGGGGCGGGTGGTGTGGGTTACTTGTGGGATGAATGAGCAACGTCCGAACCCCTGGGCGCCGGCGTGGCTGCCGGACGAGCAGCCGCCGGCCGGTCAACGGCTCGCGTTTCACCGGCTCGCGGCCGCCATTCGGCGGATGAACGAGCTGTTGCTCGATTCGGACATGCCGGAGGACGAGCTGCTGGCCGCAGCGGAGGCGGCGGAGCGCTTCGCGGACCGGCTGGCCGACGGGCCGCGGGGGCGCCCGCACTGGGGGTTTGGCGAGACATCGAACGCCGGCAACCCGCGGGCGTTCTTCGATAGCAGCCCGCTCATTGGGCTCGCCAACCCGGTGGCGCCGCCGCTGCGGGTGGCGATGGAGGGGGGCGAAGTCACCGCGACGTGCGTCTTCGGCCAGCAGTACGAAGGGCCGCCGGGACACTGCCACGGCGGCTTCGTCGCGGCGGCGTTCGATGAGGTGCTGGGGATGGCGCAATCGACCACTGGGCACCCCGGCATGACGGGCACGCTCGCGGTGAAATATCGCCAGCCCACGCCGCTGTACGCGGAGTTACGCTTCCGGGGCAGGGTGGACCGTGTGGAGGGAAAGAAGATCTTCGCGAGCGCGACGCTGCACCACGGCGAGCGGCTGTGCGCGGAGGCGGAGGGGGTGTTTGTGTCGGTGGACCCGGGCCGGTTCCAGGAGCTGGCGGCGAGGGGGCATTAGCTGTTGGGCGTTGGGCATTGGCCGGAAAGCCGGCAGGTGCGGTCCGCGGAGGGGACGATGATGATGGCGGTGAACGTTCGAGTGGTGATTGTGGCGGGCGCGATCGCCTCGCTAGCAGCGTTGAGCGCGTGCGGCGGCGGTGACGGCAGCGCGGCGCGCACCGCGACGACGGGGCCGACTGTCGCGGTTGCCGCGAGCGCAACGCCATCGCCGGATGGCTCGGGGCCGATCGGCGCCGGCGGCGGTTCGCCATCGCCGGCGCCGGCGACCGCAACCGCGGCAGCGACGGAAGAGCCTACGGCAAGCGCCGGCGCCACCGCGCCGGCTTCGACGGCGACCGTCGCCGTGACCGCGACCGCGCCGCGCCCGGCGACGCCAACGCCGACGCCTGTCCCCGCGACTGCCACGCCAGAGCCGCCGACGCCGACGCCGGCGACTGCGCCGCCGCCGGGAGTGGTCATTTCGATGAGGGACAACTTCTTCGCGCCGAGTTCGAGAACGGTTCCCGTGGGCACGACCGTCACGTGGACGAATTTCGGTTCGAACGCCCACACGGCGACGGCCGATAACGGCGAGTGGAATACCTCCGTGGTCGCGAAGGGCAACAGCGGCTCGATCACGTTCTCAGCGCCGGGGACGTATGCGTACACGTGCTTGATCCACCCGGGGGAGATGCGCGGGACGCTTGTGGTGGAGTAGGACAGCTTGCGCCAGGCTCGCTGACTTCGAGGATTCGGCGAACAAGCGGAGAGGAAGCGCTGGGGGCGGAGGGGCTCTGCTTCGTGTGGCGGCGGTCCCGGAGCGTTTTCGGCTCAAGTTCGGTTGTGGCCGCTTGCTTACGCGCGCGGTTCCGTTACGCGCGGTTCCGTTACGCGCGGTTCCGTTACGCGCGCGGTCCCGTTACGCACGCGGTCCCGTTACGCACGCCGGGCAGAATGCGGTCCACGGATGGCAGGGCTTGCCGCTAATGGCCGATGGCCGCTCGCCCTACCGGGCGGTGCGGCCGCGATCCAGGGAGAGGCCGCGGGGGAGCAGGCCGAGCACGGTGCCGCCGGGGATGAACTCGTCCGCGCCGTATTCCTGCCACCAGCCGTTCGCGAGCTGGACCCAGGCGCTCCAGCCCTGGAGGTCGCTGACCTTCATGCCGCCGGGGAGGACCGTGGCAACATTCCAAGCGCCCGGCGTGAGACTGGTGGAGCGGATGCCGGACTCGACGCCGGTGAACGGGAGCTGCTCGGGTGTGGCGGCGGTGCCGTCCTCGGCGAACCCGAAATCGGCGACCCAATACCAACCGTAGGGCGAGTTCGCGACATAGGCGCGGCCGATGCCAACCATGCGGTAGGAGGCGTTCAGCAAGTTCGCGTTGTGCCCGGGGGAGTTCCGCCAGGCGGTGAAGACGTCCTGACCGGTGCTCCAGGCGAGGCCGGCGGCGATGTTCTCGCCGGCCTGATCGGGATAGCCACAGTCCTGCACGCGCTGCGTGGCGCCACGCCCGGCCGAGTCGGCGTGGTCGAAATAGGCGTTGGCGCCCATATCGGCGGCGAGCCAGGCCGCGCTGCGCGTGAGGTTGGCGGAAGCCGCAAGCGGGACGAGGCCGTTTTCGACGCGGTAGCTATTCAGGAGCGAGAGGAAGTTGCTCTCTTCGGCATCGAGCGTAGCGCCGCTTGGGCTGCAGTTGGCGAGCGCGCGCGCCACGGTAGGCGTGCCGAAATCGCGGGGGCCGAAGGTGAATGCCGCGGCCAGTAAGAGGCCGATGCCGGCGATTGCGAAGAATCGAGTCGTGAGCTGCATGGGCGCCGTCCAAATGGATATCCGTCTTCATCATTTGAACCGCGAGCACTGTGAGAAGGATCACAGTCACGTAAACGGGCCGCAAAAAGCTGCGCACATTGATGATGTGCGGGGGAATCGGGCATGCGCGTAAGGGTTTGGCCGTCGGCGCGTGGGGATTCGCCGGAGTGGGCGTGGTCGCGCGGGCCGGGCGCCGGACGCGACGATGGCCCGGCCGGGTTGTCCCGCGCCGGGCCATTGGGATCAAGGGCGGACGTGCTACTTCTTTCTCGTGAGGACGACAACCGGGATGGTGCGCGTGGTCTTCTTTTCGTAATCCGCGAAGCCGGGGAACATGGAGGCTTGCTTCCTGTAGAGCCGATCGCGCTCCTCGCCGGTGGCGTAGATGGTGGCGCCGGTCTCGAAGGCCTCGGTGCCGACCTCGATCGTGGCGGTGGGGTTGGCGACGAGGTTGTGGTACCACGCAGGCTGGGTGGGAGCGCCACCCTTGGAGGCGATGATGACGTAGCGGTCGCCATCGGGGAGGTAGACAAGCGGCGTGGTGCGCTTCTCGCCGCTCTTTGCGCCGGTGGTGGTGAGGATGAGCATGGGCATATTGGCGAACATACCGCCGACCTTGCCTGCGTTTTCGTGGAACTCCTTCATGATGTTCTTGTTCCACTCGTTCACGTCCGGGTCTGCCATAGCTAGCCTCCTGGTGGTGTTCGTCGCGGCGGGCGAGCCGGGGTGGGCGCGTCGGGGGCCAGATGCGCGGCCCCTGCGACGTGGCCGCCACCTGTGCGCCCATGGAAGGGGCGCGGCTTCCGAGGACAGTCGCTCAGGTGTTGCCGGCGGAGGGGTAGACGGCGAGCTCGACGGTGTACTTGATATCGGGGCGGATGACGCCGCTGACGTAACAGCCGCGCTTGGCGGCGGGGAGGAGGGCGGCGACGGCTTCCTCGCTGGCGCTGCTCCAGACCTGGAGCTCGACGGCGATCTGTTCGATGTGGCGCTCTTCGTTGGAGGCGATCCAGCCCTCGATGCGGTCGATAGGGATACCTTTGCGGCGCGCCTGGAACTGGAACGACATGGTCAGGCAGGAGGCGAGCGCGCCGAGGAACGCGGTCACGGGACTTGGCCCGGTATCCGCGCCGCCCTCGTCCAGCGGCTCATCGAGCGTCCAGGTGTGGCGCGCGCTGGCAAGATCGACGCGGAAGGCGTTGCCGCTGGCAACGGTGCGGACTTCGCGGTCAGCCATGGAAAACCTCGGCGGCGCTAGTAGGCGGCGTTGACCGCGGCGGCGATGTGGGCGATGTCATCCGGCGACAGCGAGGGGTGCACGGGGAGGGAGAGCACCATCTCGGCTGCGGCTTCGGCGATGGGGGCATCGGCCGTATCGACGCCGAGCTTCCGCATGATCGGCTGACGGTGGATAGGCACCGGGTAGTGGACCGCGGTGCCGACGCCCGCCTCGAGCAGGCGCCGCTGGAAGCCATCGCGGTCGCGCGGGACGCGGACCGTGAACTGGTGGAAGACGTGCCGGTCGCCGGGGCGGACGCGGGGCGTTTCAACGCTGGTGATGCGGGCGGCGAGCGCCTCGGCGTTGGTGATACGGGCTTCGTTCCAGCCTTCGAGGCGGCCGAGCTGGACGAGGCCAATCGCGGCGGTGATGTCGGTCATGCGCCAGTTGAGGCCGAAGTGCTCGTGGTAATAGCGGCGCTCCTGCCCCTGGTTGCGGATGATGCGGGCCTGGCGTGCGACGTCGTCGTCGTCGGTGGTGATGATGCCGCCTTCGCCGCTCGTCATGTTCTTCGTGGGGTAGAAGCTGAAGCAACCGGTGCCAAAGCTGCCGGCGCGGCGGCCCTGCGACTCGGCGCCGTGGGCCTGGGCCGCGTCTTCGATGAGCGCGAGGCCATTGTCTTCGCAGAGCTCCTCGAATTCAGCCATGCGCGCGGGATGGCCGTAGAGGTGCACCGGCATGATCGCCTTCGTGCGGTCGGTGATGAGCTCGTCCACCTTCTCGGGGTCAAGGTTGAAGTCGAAGGCGTCGACATCGGCGAACACGGGGGTGGCGCCGCAAGCGATGATGCTGGTGGCGGTCGCGATGAAGCTGAAGGGGCTGGTGATGACCTCATCGCCGGGTCCGATGCCGTGCGCCTGCAGGGCGACGACGAGCGCGGCGGTGCCGTTGACGACGGCGACGGCGTGCTTCGTGCCGATGTACTCGGCGAAGGCGCGTTCGAAGGCTTCGGTGCGCGGGCCCTGGGCGAGCTGGCCGCTATCGAGCACTTCGAGGATGGCCTGCTTCTCCTCATCACCGATGAGCGGCTTCGCGATGGAAATCATGGGGCGGTGGGCGGTGGTCATCGAGCAGGCCTTCCGGATTCATGATTCACGACGTGCGGACCTCGATTCACTTGCAGTCTCGGAGACAGGCGTATCGCGGTGCGTGCTTCGAGGATAGCGAGCGCGGGCGCTTTGCACGATTCGCAATTTGACGGGCCGCTCAAGCGTGAATCGTGAACCGTGAATCTTCACGCGGGCGCGAGGCCCGTCTCGGTCCGGTGATAGCGGCGGGCGCAGGCAGGGCAGCGGAGGGCGGCGTCCAGGCGGCGCGCGCAGACGCAGACCCAGCCCATCGAGCGCGCGGGGTTGCCGGCCACGATCCCGTGGTCGGGGACGTCGTTCGTAACCACGGAGCCGGCGGCGATGAGTGCCCAGCGACCGATGGTGACGCCGGGCAGGATGACCGATCGCGAACCGATGGCGGCGCCGTAGCGCACGGTCGCGCCCTGGCACTCCCAGTCGGAGGCGGCCTTGAGGGTGCCGTCCGGGTTGATGGCGCGCGGGTAGCGGTCGTTCGTGAACACCACCTCGGGGCCGACGAAGACGCCGTCTTCGAGGGTGGCGCCTTCGTAGACGCAGGAGTAGTTCTGGACTTTGCAGTTGGCGCCGACGGAGACGCCTTCGCCGATATAGACGCCCTTGCCGATGATGCAGCCGGGGCCGACGGAGGCGTTTTCGCGCACCTGCGCCTGGTGCCAGATGCTCGCGCCCTCGCCGATGGTGGCGCGGTCGCTGACTTCGGCGGTGGGATGCACGCGGTAACCGCTCATGACGCTGCGGGTTCGGCTTTGGGCGGCTGGGCGGCGGTGTCGTCGCCCATATCGAGCGAATAGCGCCGGGCGACGAGGTGGATGCGGCGGCGCAGCTCCTCGGCGTCGTTCGCCGGGACCGTGGCGATCTCGTCGATCAGCCGGACGACCTCGGCTTCGGTGACATCGACCGAGGCGGTGAGGCGCATGACCTTGGGGTGGTCGGTCACGAGCATCTGCTCGAAGTCAGCGACGAGCTCCTCCCGCAGCTTCTCGCCCGGGCGGGGGCCGGTGAAGACGACCTCGATATCCTGGCCGGGGCGAAGGCCACGGAGGCGGATCATGCGCTCGGCGAGTTCGAGGATGTTGATCTCCTCGCCCATATCGAGCATGTAGATATTGCCGTGGCCGCCGAACGTGCCGGCCTGGATGACGAGCGAGACGGCCTCGGGGATGCTGATGAAGTAACGCATCATGTCGGGGTGCATGACGGTGACGGGACCGCCGCGCTCGATCTGGCGCATGAACGTCGGGACGACGGAGCCGCGGCTGCCCATGACGTTGCCGAAGCGCACGGCGGCGTAGTTCGTGAGCTCGGTGCCGCGCGAAAGCGCGAGGACGAGGAGTTCGGCGATGCGCTTGGTGGCGCCCATGATGCTCGTGGGGCGCACGGCCTTATCGGTCGAGATGAGCACGAACATGCCTGTTTGGTAGCTGCGGGCCGCGCGCGCAACGTTCAGCGTGCCGAGGACGTTCACGCGGAAGGCCTCATCGGCGTGCGCTTCCATGAGAGGCACGTGCTTGTAGGCGGCGGCATGATACACCAGCTCGGGCCGGACCTTCGCGAAGATGGCGTCGACTTTGGGCGCCTCCACCACGTTCGCGACCCAGAGGCGGATGACGGTATCAGGGGAGATGGACGTGATCTCGAGTGAGAGGTCGTGGAGGCCGCTCTCGTTGTTATCGAGCAGGTGCAGTTCGCGCGGCTGGAAGGTCAGCACCTGGCGGCAGAGTTCGGAGCCGATGGAGCCGGCCGCGCCGGTGACGAGCACGACCTTCCCCTTCACCGATTGCGTGCAGGCGGCGTAATCGACCTGGACGGGCTCGCGCCCCAGGAGGTCGTCGAGCGTGATGTCGCGGAGGCTGTCCTGGCCCTGCCCCTGCACCCAGTGGTCGACGCCGGGGACGATCCGCACAGGGATGTTGAAGCGCTGGCAGTTGGCGACGATGGCGCGGATGGTGGCGCCTTTCGCCCGCGGGATGGCGATGGCGACGACGCAGGCGTCCAGGCGTTCGATGAGGTCCGGGAGCTCGTCGATCGCACCGATGACGCGGAGGCCGTGGATGCGAGTGTGGAGCTTGCGGGGGTCGTCATCGACGAAACCGATCGGCTGGTACTGAAGCGCGGGCGTGTTCTGGAGCTCGCGGGCGAGGAGCTGGCCGGTGTGCCCGGCGCCGATGATCAGCAGCCGGCGGGAGGCGACGGAGCCCCACGGCAGCCGTCCGAGCAGGCGCGTCCGCATCTTGACGACGGCCATGCCCGGGAAGATGAGCTCGCCGGCGATGAGGATGACAGAGAGCGGGAGGTTGCGGTCCTGCACCCAGAAGTTCGCGACGAACACGAGCAAGGTGACAAGGAGGACTGGCCGGAAGAGGGCGAGGATATCGCCGAGGCTGCCATAGGCCCAGACCGTGCGGTAGACGCCGAAGAGCATGTTCGCGAGCACATAGGCGCCGGCAATGAACGGCACGACCTGCCAGGTGAACTGCGCGTTTACGCGCGGGACATCAGTATCGAAGCGCAGCAGCAGCGCGGCGGCGTAGGCGGCATAGACGACGAGGATATCGAGCAGCGCGGCCGCGGCCACGCGCAGCGGGTCGCCGGCGATGAGGCGCGTGAGGTCGCGGGGAAAGTAGTGGCGGGGGCGGCGGGTGCTCATCGCGCGCCACTTCCCTTGAGGACGGCGGCGGCGGTCTTCAGCAGGATCTGGACATCGGTCAACACCGAATGGTGATCCACGTAGGTGAGATCGTATGCCATGATTTCGTCATACGCCAAATCGGAACGGCCGCTGACCTGGGCGAGGCCGGCGATGCCGGGCGGGACCCTGTGCCGGCGATGATAGTGCGGCGGGTACTGACGGACAATTTCGGGAATCTCCGGGCGCGGGCCGACGATGCTCATCTGGCCGAGGAGGACGTTGAGCAGGTTCGGCAGCTCATCGATGGAGGTCTTGCGGGCGAAGGCGCCCCAGCGGGTGATGCGGGGGTCGATCTGGCCCGGGGGCGAAAAGACGAAGGTGCTCCAGTCCTCGATGGCGTAAGTCCTGGCCTGGCCGGGCGCGGCGTGGCGCATGGTGCGCAGCTTGTACATGCGGAAGGGCCGGCCGCCTTTGCCGATGCGGGTTTGGACGAAGAAGGGCCAGCCACGGAGTTCGAATGCCAGCACCACCGCCATGACGGCAACCGCGAGGATGGCAAGTGGCGCCACGAGCAGGGTGATGGTGAGGTCGAACAGGCGCTTCGCCACAGGGGATTAGCTTCTAGCTGTTAGCTGTTAGCTACTAGTGCGGCTATTCGCCGCCGACGAAGAATTCGATCGCGATGCCGTCGGGGTCGAAGGCGGTGACGGCGGCGCCGCGGCCGGTTTCCGCGCTTCGTTGCTCGAAGGGGGAGTAGTCGAGGCCGAGCTCGGCGAGGCGCGCTTCCCAGGCGCGGAGCTCGGCGCGGTCGCGGACGGCGAAGGCGAGGTGGTCGAGGCCGGGGCGGCGGGCGTCGAAGGAAGAGACGCCGGCATCGGGGTGTTGGATAAGCGCGAACACGATCTTCGTCTCGGGGTGAAAGAGCGCGACGGCGACGAGGCCGCGGACGCTGTCGCGGCCATCGAAGACATGGCGGAAGCCGAGAAGGTTGACGTACCAGGCCTCGCTTTCCGCGAGGTCGCGGACGGTGAGCTCAACGTGGGCGATGCCGGTGATAGAGGGCATTGCGATCCTCAGGGGAACGAGTGGAGTCAGCGTGCGGCGCGGCGCCGCTGCGGGGGAGAGCCACGTTCGGGCGCCCGGAGCCGCCACCGGGTCCGGAGTCAGACGCCGGCGGCGGGCGTGGCGGCCGGTGGCCCCGCGGCGGTGCGCACGCGCAGACGAAGGGCGAGCACGATACCGAGCGCGAGCGTCTCGACCGCGGCGCTGGCCGCGAACGCGATAGGGATGGCGATGACGCCCTTGCTATCGAGCAGGAGCGCGATGATGCGGCGCGGGCGGCGAGTGACGCAAAGAGATACACCGGCACGGGACGGCCTGATCACCTGCGGACAGGGCGCAGCATAGTCGGAAAACTGTGAGTGATTTGTCACACTCTCGGCAGCGAAGCAACCCTTTCTTTATGTTGCATTTGAGCCAACGAAACCGTCATCAGAATCTCAATCGAAGCGCGGCCCGATCAGACCGGTGGGCGCTGAAGGTGGATGGGGTTGCGGAAGACGGCCAGGATTGGGCGACAGCAGCTGCTCGCGGCGTTTCTCATCGGGATCATTTTCGCGGTGTTGGCGGGGACTCGCGTCTCGCACGCGGCCGGGCCGGCGCCGGCGCCCACGACACCGGGCTACGACATTTCGTGGCCCCAGTGCGGCGAACCATTGCCCGAGGCGCCCGTGCCGTTCGCGATCGTCGGCGTCAACGGCGGGCGGCCGTTCACCGAAAACCCCTGCTATCGCGAGCAGTACGAGTGGGCGAAGCAGGCGGAATCCCAGCCGGCGGTGTACCTGAACCTGGAGTACCCCCGGGAGACATCGTTGAACACGGTGGTGGGACCGGCGGGCGTCTGCCGCATCGAGGACGCCGGCTGCAATGCCTACAACTTCGGCTATAACTCCGCGCGGGATGCCGTGGACAGCGCACGGCGGGCGGGAACGAACCCCACGCGCTGGTGGCTCGATGTGGAAGAGATGAACACGTGGTCCCCGGATACCGCGCTCAACGCGCGCGTGATTTCCGGCGCGATCGACTACCTGCGCAGCCAGAAGGTCACGACCGGGGCGTATTCGACGGCCTACCAATGGGGCGAAATCGCCGGAGACTACCGGCCGGGGATCGCGAGCTGGGCAGCCGGCGCGCGCGACCTGGCGGAGGCGCAGCAGCGTTGCACCGGGGCGTTCGCCTTCGCGGGCGACACCGTGGCGATGGTGCAGTGGGTCGAGAAGTTCGACCGCAACTGGGTCTGCCCCCTGGCGGAGACGCCCACGGCGGAGCCGGGCCCCAGGCCGCCGGTGCAGACGCAGCCGCAGCCAGTGAGGGCGCAGCGAAACTCGTGGTTCTCGCTCCCGGCGTTCCGGGCGCCGTTGCGGTAGGGACGCCGGTGGCAGGACGCGGCAGGGGTGCAGAGGTCTCCTGGGTGGGCAATGGGGCCGTCAGGTTCGGACCGCGACGGCTCATAGCCGGCATGCTCTGTACCATCGCGGCGAGATCGGTCGCGGGCGCGCCGGGCGCTGCGGACGAGCATCGAGGGACGTATGGCCGGTGGGAAATTCGCGCGCATCTGGTTCGTTGGTGCGGTCTTTTCGGTGGCGCTGCTGGGCGCGTGCGGGGGCGGCGACGATTCGGACGATGGCACCATTGTCGACCCGGGGAAGGCGGACGAGCTCGCACGCAAAGTGCTACTGACGGATAAGGATCTGCCCGGCATCGGCTGGACGGTCACGCAGACGGACCAGTTCAGCGACGCCGAGTCGACCGTGGACACCGCCGCGTGCAAGGAGATCAACGCGAAGCGCAGCGAGGCGCGGGCGAAGAGCGATGCGGCGCGCGCGGGCCGGGCGGAGCAGGCGCTCACGCTCGACAGCAAGGACGCCGCGATCCCGGCCACCGTCGATACGGAAATCAATATCTTCAAGGACGCGACCGCGCCCGCGGAATCGCTCAAGCTGTACCAGTCCGCCGTGCAGAGCGCGAACTTCGAGCAATGCCTGAAAGACGGCGTGGCCGCGGCCGCCGGCCAGGGCTCGACAATCTACGTGCAATCGGTCAAGCCGCTGGCAACAGCGCCGGAGGGCGGGACGGGGCTGGCCTACGACTTCAACTTCGACGTGGAGGGCGAGACGTACAAGCTCCACTATGAGACCTACCTCTGGCGGTTCGCGAACGTCGGCGTGACGGTGACGGTTTCGGGCGGGATCACCGCGGTCACGAAGGCGATGGCGGAGGCGGCGGTGGAGGAGACGCAGTCGAAGGTGAAAGGGCTGCCGAGGAAGTAGGGGCTGAGGGGCTGACTGTCGATGTCGCGCGTTGCGCTCGCGCTCCGAGCCCGGGCGCCCATACCCCGGCCGGCCGCGGAGCAGCACGACTACCGTTTTCGCGGCTGGGACGGTAGAAGTAGGGGGCGCGCCTTCGCTGACGGCGCCGGGGAGGTGCCATGGCGAACGACATCGAGGCGACGGCGCCGAAGTTCCTGCGCGATAAGTACGCGATCATCGGGGTCGGGGAGACGCCATACATGCGCGGTTCGGGGCGCACAACGCGGGCGATGGCGACGTGGGCGGTGCGCAACGCGATGGCGGACGCCGGTATCAAGCCCTCGGAAGTCGATGGCATGCTTTCGTACCAGGCGAACGATTCGACGCCGTCGCCAGTCGTCAGCTCGGATGTGGGCATCCGCCTGAACTTCTACATGGACGTGATGGGCGGAGGGTCCAGCACCGAGGCGCTGGTTGGCATCGCGATCGGCGTGATCGAAGCGGGGATGTGCAAGACCGTGGTGGTGTTCCGTTCGATGAACGGCTTCACGGGCGTACGCATGGGCGCGACCGGCCGCGCGGCGCCAAGCATGGGCGGCGGCGCGCTGTTCTCGGCGATTTACGGGCAGGTGAGCCCCGCGCAGAGCTTCAGCCAGACCTTTATGCGGCACATGCACGACTACGGCACCACGCCCGAGCAGATCGCGATGGTGAAGGTGTTTCACAGCCGCCACGCCGCGAACAACCCGAAGGCGTACTACAAGACGCCCGTCACGGCCGAAGAGGTGGTGAACAGCCGCATGATCGTGAAGCCGCTGCACCTGCTCGACTGCTGCGTGGAGACGGACAACGCGACCGCGATCATCATCACGCGCGCGGATCGCGCCTACGACTACCGCCACACGCCCGCGCGCATCCTCTCGGTGGTAGGGCGCTGCGGGAAGCCGCGCGGCGACATGCACTACCAGGCCGGGCCGATCTCGACGGTCGCGGGCCACTACGCGAAGGACATCCTCTGGCCGAATGCGGGGCTCGGGCCGGAGGAGGTGGACGTGACCGGCTCGTACGACGCATTCACGTTCACGACGATGCTCCAGCTCGAGGATTACGGCTTCTGCAAGAAGGGTGACGGCGGACAGTACGTGAGCGACGGCACGATCGCACTCGGCGGGCGGCGGCCGAACAACACGAGCGGGGGCCACCTCTGCGAGGGCTACACGCACGGCATGAACATGGTCATCGAAAACGTGCGCCAGTTGCGCGGCGAAATCGATGACTATTGCCCGGCGGGCGCGGACGGGAAGCTCGCGCACACCTACGACTACGGCGCGGGCTGCCGCCAGGTGCGCGACGTGAACGTGACGGCGAACCTCGGCTGGGCGATGCCCGGCACCGGTTCGGCGATGGTCATGAGGAAGGGATAACGATGGCCGCACTGAACGGGGAATATCTCGGCATCCAGCTCTCCGTGAGCGACATCGACATCGAGAATCTGGAGTTCTTCCGGCGCTGCGGGGCGCACGAGTTCAGCCTCCAGCGGTGCAAGGGCTGCGGGCTCCTGCGCTACCCACCGACGACGGGCTGCCCGTGGTGCGCCGAAGCGGAGTCCGAGTGGACGCCGGTCGAGGGGCGCGGGGCGGTGCATTCGTACGGCGAAGTGCACCATGCGATCCAGCCGCAGTTCCGGGGCCACCTGCCGTACCAGGTGCTGCTGGTCGACCTGGACGTGCAGCGCGGCATCCCGAGCGAGCACGAGGCGCTGCGGATCGTGGGGAACCTTGTCACGCCCGGCGGCGAGCTCGCGCCGCCAGAGGTGGTGAAGACGTGCGGCATCGGCACGCGCGTGCGCATGGTGTACCGGGATGTGGGCGAAGGTTTCGCGCTGCCACAGTGGACCATCGATGAGGGCGCCAGCCAGCCGACGCCGTGGCGGTACGCGCAGGAGTAGGGGCGATCGGGGGGCGGCGAGGATACCGCACACGGTCCCGCACCGCCTGTCCGAAGGTTTCGGGGGCGAGCGGCGGGGCGGTGCGCGTGAGGTCGTTACACCTCGAGGTGGTAGATCCTGGCCGAGTTAGTCTGCAGGAGCTTCTTCAGGGAGTCCTCCGGCAGGTGGCCGAGGTGCTCCTCTATGAAGTCCTTCGGGTAGACCGCGACCGAATTCGGGCCCGGCGACATGCTCGTCGGGTGGGGGAAGTCGGTCTCGTAGAGCAGGTTATCGGGACCAATCTGCTCGATCGCGCTGAGGGCGCTCTTCTCTTCGAACCAGAAGCAGGCGTAGCACTGGCGCTTGAAGTACTCGCTCGGGAGCAGGTCCATCTCCGGGTGCTCTTCGCGGCAGCCGCTGTTGAGCCACTGCCAGTCCATCGCCTCCAGCAGGAACGGCACCCAGCCCACGCCGCTTTCGACGGACACGAAGTTCAGCTTCGGGAAGCGGTGGCAGAGGCCGGAGAGGGTGATATCCATCAGCGCCTGCGAGTTGTCGAGGAAGATGGAGACCGTCGCCTTGGCGTAGGCGGCCTGGCGGCCGTTGTCGACGGTGACCCCGCGCAGCTTCGTGAGGTCGCCCGAGCCGATGTGGAAGTTGATGGACATGCCGAGGTCGGTGGCCTGGTGCCAGAGCGGGTCCCAGTGGCGCTCGGTGATGCGCGGCATATCGAAGACGTGCGGCTGGTTCGTCATGAGCACGCCCTTGTGTCCGCCCTTCGCGCAGCGCTCCATCTCCTTCACGCAGAGGTCCACATCCCAGAAGGGCATGGCCATGATCGGGATGAAGCGCTTCATATCGATGGAGCACCAATCGAGCAGGAAGTCGTTGTACGCCTTGACGCACTCGTACATCAGCTCCGGGTCCTTCAGCGCGAGGAAGTTGCCGCTGCCGAAGCCACCAACGTTGGGGTAGATGACCTGCGCCCAGATGCCGTATTCGTCCATGCGCTGGAGCCGGTCGCGGGCGCTCCAGGAGCCGTGGTCGGCTTCTTCGAGCGAAGGCGGATGGTCCGGGGGCGGCTCTTTCCAGCCGGCCATGGCGGCGCCGGCGGTCGGCATGAACGGCTTGCCGCCCATGAACCAGCGGTCCTCCTTGATCGCCTCGTCGTACTGCACGTGGGGCACGAGCTCGCCCCACTTCTGGGTCGAGACGCGGTTGGTCCAGAGGTTCTCCGGTTCGGAGATGTGGCTATCCGCATCGATGACCTTGATGCGCTCGACGACCGTCGCTGCCATGCGGCCTCCTGGCGCCCCCGTGAATGGGAGCTATCGAGGGGAGCATAACGCGCGCGGCGAAGCCCCGCAAAACGGCCCGGAGCTTCGTGTGACGCGATCCCGTCGGTGGGTCGAACGGCGAACCATCCATCCTACTTAAGCGTCATTGGTCGCTCGGATCCGCCTGTTCATCGGGCCCGTCCATACGGGCATTGGCCCGAAATCGCTTGAAGTCTTCGGCAAATGCGGACCCGGCGAGGCTGATCGGAATGTCCTCGATTCGCACCGCCGAAGTGATGAGATTGTGAGCAAGCACCCAGGAATTCGCCACGCGTTCAAACTCGTCAGGCGCCACGGAATTTCGTACAGCCGCAAGAAACCCGCCAACAGCGCTGTAGATGGCGTTCAACCCCGTCTGGAGTACCAGCGCCCTAAGTCCGGCATACTCAGGGCTACCATCCGGTCGAGCCGTGATTGTGAGTTGATGGGCACTAGTTGTCTTCGTTGCTGCTTCGTGAAGGAGCGAGTCGGCGGTGGGATGTTTCAGCTGGCACAGCCAACAATAGGCAGCATAATTGTTCGCCCAAATCCGTTCGAAGTACTCTGGCGACAGTTCCACGAGTTCGGGCACTAACTCTACGCGCCTGTCCCTAGCCTTTTTTGCAAGTGCCTTCGGTCCCCACCCGGAGTCCTGGGGCTTGCGGCCCACGAACGCCTCGGCAACGTCTGGGGATCCTGAGACAACCTCGGAGGCAGTCGCGTGTTCCCAACAAGATGTCATGAGGGTGGCCGCCTGTGCTATGTAGCCGTGCCGCGCCAAGAGCCAGGCCGATCGAAGGTCATTAAGCGCTCGATTGAGGCATACCGCGGCTACACGTACGTTTACTGCATCGCCAGCCGCATCAAGCGAAAGGACATCGTCGATAACCCCGTACAGCTTTGAAACCGCGACCTCATACACCGAAAACTCGCCTTCGAGCGCCAACGCGACCTCAGCCTCAACGGCCGGAAGTTCCTCCCATGGGTACCAATCTCTCATATGTCGTCGTCCCTCACGGCCTGCCCTCGACCATTCGGATTCTAACGGCAGTCCCCACCCTTGCCACGCGCCCGTTTGACCGGCCGTTCGATGCTCGTGTAGCGTCGGCTGGCTGGCGGCGGCGGATGGCCGCCGAATCCCGGTGGCGGGTTTGGATGGCGCGATGACAACTGCGGCAACTTCAATCAAACAGGCGAACTGGACCGAGGTGACGGTCGAGGTCTGCGGCGGGCCCGTGGCGGTGGCGCAGGCGGGCAGCGGGCCCGCGGTGTTCGTGCTCCCGCGCGATAACGGCCACGCGCCCGGCAACGAGTTCCTCGACCGGCTCGCGGCGGAGTTCTCGATCTCCTACCCCTGGTACCCGGGCTTCGACCACGGCGAGCCAGCGGCCTGGGAGTGGCTGACGAACCCGCGGGACCTGGCCGTCGTGATGCGGCAACTGGCGCCGGCGCTCGGGCTCGACGCTGTCAGCGTCGTCGGCCTTGGGTTCGGAGGCTGGATCGCGGCGGAAATGGCGACGACGTGGGGGCCGGGCCTCGAACGTCTCGTGCTGGTTTCGCCAATGGGCGTGAAGCCGGAGAACGGCTACATCTATGACCAGTTCATCGTCAGCACCGAGCATTACGCCCGCGCGATGTTCCACGACGAGGCCAAGTTCGAGGCCATTTACGGCGCGGAGCCGGACTTCGACCAGCTCGCCGGCTGGGAAACGGACCGCGAGATGGCCTCGCGGATCGGCTGGAAGCCGTACATGTACAACGTCGCGCTGCCGCGGCTGCTTTCAGGCGTGACGGCGCCGGCGCTCATCGTGGCGGGGGCGGACGACCAGGTGGTCCCGGCGGAGTGTGCGGAGATCTACCGCGCATCGCTGCCGAACGCGACGCTGGAGACGGTGCCGGCGTGCGGCCACGCGGTCGACCTCGAGTTCCCCGACGTGCTCGCGGCGAAGGTCGCCGCGTTCCTGAAGCGCTGAGCAAATCCAGACAAAACGGAAGGCAGTGCCATGCATCTCATGTATTTCACCGAACAGCCGATGTCGGCGTGGAACCCGGAGCACGCGGCGCTCGACGAGATCACGGTCGCGGGCCGTAAGCAGCGCGTCACAGCGCTCCTGCATTCGAACCGCTATTTCGATTCGCAGGATGGCAGCCGGCTCTACAACGAACGGCTGGAGGAGTACCAGCTGGTCGACGAGCTGGGGTTCGACGGCATCATGCTGAACGAGCACCACACGGCGCCGTTCTGCATGTCGCCGCGCGTGAACCTGTTCGCGTCCATCCTCGCGGCGACGACGAAGAACGTGAAGATCGTGCTCCTGGGCAACCCGCTGCCGATCTGGGACAACCCGGTGCACCTCGCGGAGGAGCTCTCGATCATCGACATGGTGTCGAAGGGGCGGCTCGTCTCCGGGTTCGTGCGCGGCGGTGGGGTCGAAAACATCCAGGCGAACGTGAACCCTGTGTTTAACCGCGAGCGTTTCGAAGAGGCGCACGACCTCGTGATCAAGGCGTGGACGCAGCCGGGGCCGTTCCGCTGGGAGGGCAAGCATTACCAGTTCCGGGTGGTGAACCCGTGGGCGACGCCCCTGCAGCAGCCGCACCCACGCATCTGGATCCCGGGCGTGGCGAGCAAGGAGACGGTCATCTGGGCGGCGAAGCATCGCTACCCCTACCTCGGGCTGAACACCAACTTCGATGTCAGCCAGAAGATCAAGGACATCTACGTCGAGAGCGCACGGTCGGTGGGATACGAGCCGGGGCCGGAGAACTTCGGGCAGCTGCTCCAGTGCCACGTGGCGGAGACGGAAGAGAAGGCCGAGCGCAACGCGCAGCAGTTCATGTGGATGGCGGGCGAATTCACGGGGCTGGCGCACCCGGTTTGGGGCAACCCGAGCGGTTACGGCTCGCCTTCGAACCGCAAGGCGTTCATCGAAATCGCGGCCGGGCGGCGCCCGCTGGTGAAGCCGCCGCCCATGCACCAGCGGCGCATGGAGCGAACGTTCATCTGGGGCACGCCGGACCACGTCATCGAACAGTTGAAGACGGTGCTGGACAACAACCGCGTGGGCATCCTCGCGCTCTGGGGCAACGATGGGAAGATCGACCACAAGGATTCGGTCAGCTGCATCAACCTGATGGGCAAGGAAGTGATGCCGGCGATCAAGGACTACGCGAAGCAGCTGGGCTTGCTCGATCCCTTCGAGGCGAACGCGCCGATCAGCCTGGACGTGCCGGCGATCGCAGCGGTATAGCGGGAGGTGAGGCGCGACGCCCGGTGCCCGGGCGGCGGAAGGCGCCACGTCAGCGGTCGGGTTGGATGTCCCAGCGGAAGAAGCGCATGGCAAGGGCGAAAGCGAGGGCAAGCCAGGCCGCGAGAATGACGAGCGGAAGCTGCCAGCCCCAGCTGTCGCCGTATTCGAACTTCCCGAACCAGTCCGGGAGGAAGGCGTAGCGGAAGCCTTCGGCGATCCAGCGCAGCGGGAAGAGGGTGGCGATGGCCTGGAGCCACGGTGGGAGGTCGTTCCAGCGGAAGAAGACGCCGCTGATGAACTGCAGGACCAGGAACGGTGGCTGGACGATGGCAGAGGCGGAGCGCGCATCGCGGATGAGGCGGGTATAGGCGATGCCCAGCACCGCGCCGACGGCGGCGGACAGCGCGAGCAGCGCCACGAAGAACGCCCAGCGCTCCGGTGTGGGCGGCGTGCCGACGTCGTACACGAAGACGCCGATGACGAGCATGATCGCCGTCTGGGCGACCGTGACGACCACCGCCATCATCAGCCGGCCGATGAAGAAGGCTTCGCGTGGCAGCGGCGTGCCGGCGAGGCGCTTGAGCAGCCCTTCGCGCTGCTCGACGGCGATGGAGGTCGCGAGGTTCACAAAGGTCGTGCTCATGGCGCCGGATGCGACGATGCCGGGGAGGAAGTACGTCGGGAAGTCGATGCGCCGTCCGGGGCCGGCATCGATGTCGCCGCTGAAGATAGCGGAGAAGAGCACAAGGAAGAGCACCGGGAGCAGGAACGTGAAGAACACCTGGTCGGTGTTCCGGAAGAAGAGCTTGATTTCGATGGCGGTGCGGCTGCGGCTGAGCGCGAAGAGCGTCGGGAAGCTGGTGGCGGCGGGGCGAGCATGCGGCGCGGCGGTGGTCATTGGTCCGCCCGCCCTTCGGTCACGGCCCCGGCGCTCTCCACCATCTCGAGGTAGATATCCTCGAGCGACGGGCGCGTAATCGTGATCGCGGGCAGCTCGTCGAAGCCGCGCGTGCGGGCCCATTCCGTGAGCAGCCGCACGGTCTCGGTGGGGGCGGCGGTGGCGATGCTGACGGTGCCATCGCGGCGCGCCCACTCGCCGGGGACGGCCGGCGGTGGGGCCGCGGCGAGCGCTCCGGGAGCTTCGAAGCGCACGGTCGCTAGCGCGGTCTTGCGGCCGCCGAGCTCTCGCGGCGTGCCCACGGCCGCCAGCTCGCCGGCGATGATGACGCCGACGCGGTCGGCGAGGACTTCGGCCTCTTCGATGTAGTGCGTCGTCAGGACGACCGTCTTGCCGAGCGCCGTGAACGCCCGCACGACATCCCAGAGCTGGTGGCGGCCTTCGGGGTCGAGGCCGGTGGTTGGCTCATCGAGGAAGATGAGGTCTGGGTCGCCGATGAGGCCGAGGGCGAGGTCGACACGGCGTTTCTGGCCGCCGGAGAGCTTGTCGCAGCGCACGGTGCGCTTCTCATCGAGCCCGACGAGCCCGATCACATCGCCGACATCCAGCGGCGCCGGGTAGAAGCCGGCGAAGTGAGCCACAACTTCGTTGACGGTGAGGAGGTCGAAGACGGTCGAGGCCTGGAGCACGATGCCGATGCGCGCGCGCCAGTCGCGTCTGCTTTCGCCGGGGTCGTTGCCGAGCACGGTGGCCGCGCCGCCAGTTCGGCGGCGATAGCCTTCGAGGATTTCGACGAAGGTCGTCTTGCCTGCGCCGTTGGGGCCGAGGAGCGCGAACACTTCGCCGTGCGCGATCTCGAGGTCGATGCCCTTGAGGGCGGCGAAGCTGCCGTACTCCTTGCGCAGACCCTGGACGCGGACGGCGCGATCGGCGATCAACTGCGAGCCTCGTCGAGCGAAGTGGTGCCAATGATACGGCCGGCCGTGTAACGGGGCGTGACGGGACGCGGCTGTGCGCGACGCGGCCAGCGCGCGACTGTGGTGTAATGCCGACACCAATCGATGACTGCAGGAGCATCCATGGACCTCGCCAGCGTTGACCACGTCCTCACGACCACGCGCTCGGTGCGCAAGCGCCTCGATTTCAGCCGCGCTATCGACCGCAAGGTCATCGAGGAGTGCATCGAGATCGCGACCCAGGCGCCGACGGGTTCGAACCGGCAGGGCTGGAGCTTCATCGTGATCACCGATGCGGCGAAGCGGAAGGCGATCGCGGACATCTACAGGCGGCTGTTCGAGCTGTACGCGAACACCGCGCCGGTGCAGTACCCGGCGGACGACCCGCGTTCGGCGCAGCAGCCAAAGGTGCGCGATTCGGCGACGTACCTCGCCGAGCACATGCACGAATGCCCGGTGTTCATCATCCCTTGCCTCGAAGGGCGCACCGACGGCGCCTCAGCGGGCATGCAGGCGGGGTTCTGGGGTTCGATCCTGCCGGCTGCGTGGTCGCTGATGCTGGCGCTGCGGGCGCGCGGCATTGGCACGGCGTGGACATCGATCCACCTGGGCAAGGAGCGCGAGGTGGCGAAGCTGCTCGGCATTCCGGATAACGTCTCGCAGGCGGTCTTGTTCCCGCTCGCCTACTTCACGGGGGACGACTTCAAGGTCGCGAACCGCCTGCCGGCGAGCGCGGTGACGCACTGGGACAGCTGGGGAAACCAGGGATAGGGCCAGCTAATAGCTGCTAGCTATTAGCTGTTAGAGGGCGGCGCGGCCCCGGGCCGACCCACCCTCGCGCGACAAGGACGGCCTCGCGCAGGATGCGCGGCGCCAGTTCCTCGCGCAGCGCCTCGCGTTCCGCAGGATCGACTTTGCGGCCGAGCAGGTCTTCAAGCAGGAGCTTCAGGTCCATAAAATCGGCGAAGCTGTGCCGGCCGCCAAAGTCCACGAGGACATCGATATCGCTGTCATCGGTAGCTTCGTCGCGCGCGACCGAGCCGAAGATGGCAAGCGATTCCACACCAAACGCATCGATGGCGGGGCCGGTTGTCGCGGAGGATCTTGAGCACCTCGGTGCGGCGCATGGCACACTCCCGGCGGCTGCCCGCCTGGCCGGAGTATACGTCCCGTGGATTCGGGGCTGCTACGCTGGGAGGGCGCCGGCTGGCGTGGAGGAGAGGCATGACCGGGACCGGGACGATTGTGCAGGTGAGCATCTCGCGCGGCGGGGTGCCGAAGGTGGCCGTGCCGGAAGGCGAGGTGGGGCCGCTGGGCATCGCCGGGGACGGCCACGCCGACCGCATCAATCACGGCGGTCCGGAGCGTGCGCTGTGCCTGTTCGCGATGGAGGTAATCGAGGCGCTGCAGGCGGAGGGCCATCCCATCGCGGCCGGGAGTGCGGGTGAGAACATCACCACGCGCGGCATCGATTGGGAGCGGGTGCTGCCCGGGACACGCCTGCGCCTCGGCCAGGACGTCGAGATTGAGGTCACGCGCTACACGACGCCGTGCAAGACGAACCAGCGCTGGTTCGCGGGCGGCGATTTTATGCGGATGAGCCAGACGCTGCACCCCGGCTGCAGCCGCGTCTACGCGCGCGTGCTCTCGGGTGGGACGGTGCGCCCCGGCGACGCTGTCGGGCTGGTGGCGCGAGAGCGTCCGGTGGCGGCGAACTAATGGGGCCGCGATGCGAACGCCGGGCCAGTGGCGAAGAAGCGCGCGAAGGGTACCTGTTCGTGCTCAAGGAGGCGTTGCGGTTCTTCCCGCCGGCGGGCGAGCCGTTCGCGCTGCTGGATGACGGCCAGAGGCACAGCGCGACGGTCGAGAGCTATCCATGTACGTGCCGCGGGCCGGAAAGGCCACACGAGCACTGGTTCATCCGGCGGCCGGGACTGCGCGCGGGCGACCGCGTGGCCATCACGGCGCCGGGTTCGAGCGTGGAGCCCTACGTGCTGGACATCGTGAGTATGCGGTAGCCGGATTCTGCGCGTCACGGGGCAGAAAGAGGGCTTTTTCGGGGGAGTGAGCGTATCGGCGCCCGCGGATACCGTGTAGCGATGAAAGTTCGCCTTTTTCTATTCGGCGCGGGTGGGGTGCTGGCCGCCGCGGTGGTAGGCGCGGCCTGTGGCGGCGGCGCCGACAGCGCCACCACCACACCGGCGCCGACCGTCCGCGGCAGCACCACCGCGGCGCCCGCCAGCCCGACCGAAGCCGCGCCCACGGCCGGCGCGACCACTGCCGCGACGACAGGCCCGACGGCCCCGCCCGTGGGGACGCCGATCGTGCTCCCCAACCCGAAGGTGACGGCGTCCGGGTTGAAATACGTGGACATCGCCGTGGGCAAGGGCGCGAGTCCGCGACCGGACCAGACTGTCATCGTGCGCTACACGGGGAGGCTCGCGGCGAACGCCCAGGTGTTCGACACGTCGGGCACACGCCAGGTGACCTTCCCCATGAACGGCGTTATCCCCGGGTTCGCCGAGGCGCTTTCCACGATGAACGCCGGGGGCAGGCGCACGGCGTATATCCCGGCCGCGCTGGCGTATGGCGCGGCTGGTTACGGCCCGGTGCCCGCGAACGCGGACCTCGTCTTCGATATCGAGCTCATCGGCATCAAGTAGCCGGCGCGGCGTCACGACGCGAGCGTGATGCCGCACTTCGTGGCTTCGAACGTCTTTATCTGCTGCAGGCGTTCCGAGGTGAGCGCGCCGAGGGGTGCGTAGGCGTTTTTCTGGGAGCGCGCGTAGTAGTCGAGCTGGGCGGCGAGTGCGCCCTTCACATCGGCGGTGGCGGCGGTGAGGAGCTCGGCGCTGCGCGAAACCATCTCATCGCGCACGAGATTGTCGGCGCCGGGCTTGATCTGGGCCTCGGAGAGGAACTGCTTGTCCTTCATCGCGCCGTTCCTGGTGTTGATGTCGATTATGATGGCGCAGAGGGCATCGGGGCTCTGGGCGGAGGCGGTTGGCTCGACGAATGTGACCGCCGTGGGCGCGGAAGCGGCGGTCCCGCTGTTTTGCGCGCTCGCGTCGTTGGAGGAGCCGCCTCCGCAGGACGCGGCAAACACCGCGACCGTAGCCAGGATCCCGACCGCGACAAGAGCTGCCTTCACCGACTCCTCCGGCGGCGCGCGAGGGCGCCATTTTGTGGTGCGGCGCATAGTACAACGGCGGCGGGAGGTTGGGGGAAGGGCTGAGGGGCTGAGGGGGACGGGAATGCAAACGGCCCGCCTTGAAGCGGGCCGTGCGATTGGGCGCGAGCGAGGGAGGGTTAGAAGATGCCGGGGCTGTTATCGCCCTTGGCCGGCGGCTGAGCCGGCGCCGGGGGCGGGGTGTATTGCTGCACCGGCGGCTGCGCCGGGGCAGCGTAGGTGGGCTGAGCAGGCTGGATTTGCTGCTGCGGCTGCGCCTGCTGCACGGTCGGAGCGTCCTTTTCCTTGTCCTCGTCCTTGATGGCCCTGCGGAATTCCTTGACCGAGGAGCCGAGATCCTTGCCCAGGCCGGCGAGCTTGCCGACGCCGAAGAGCAGAATAATGACGACGCCAATAATCGCGATTTCGGGGGCGCCGAGAGAGCCGAACATAGCTACCACCTTTGCCCGCAAAGCGGGCGTCTCACGCTTGTACTCTACAGCATAGCGCTGTGGCGGGCATACGCCATTTACCGGCTGTTGCCGGCGCCCCGACACTGGCCCGAATCAGCGCGCCCGGTATGGAGCCGCGCGAATGCGAGCGCGCGGACGCTGGCGAACGCTCGCGGTGCCGAGGACCCGGGCACCGATGGCGTGCGTGACGGGGGCACGCCGCGGCCAGCGCGGTCAACTCCAGGGCAGGAGCCGAGAATCGAAAGGCGTGAATCTCGAATCTAGGCGCCGAGGCGCTCGACGAAGACATCCATAATGCCGCCGCAAATCTTGTCTTCGCCATCGGTGGGCTCGGTCAGGTCCACGGTGACGATGCGGGCGCGGCCGTCGCCGAAGGCGTCCATGGCTTCCTGCCAGACTTCGGCCTCGCCGCAGCCGCCGCCGATGGTGCCGAAGAACGTGCCGTCGCGGCGGACGACCATCTTGGCGCCGGTTTTGCGGGGGGTGGAGCCGCGGGTGCGCGCCACGGTGGCGAGCACGACCGACTCGCCGCGTTCCATGGCGCCGGCGATTTCGCGATAGATCTCATCCTGCATGAGGGGATCGTCGCGCGTTCGGGCGCGCGGTGCAAGTGGTGTGGCAAAAGTGCTGAGTCCTGAGTGCTGAGTGCTGAGCTGGCTCCGCCGCTTGCGCCCGGGCTCGGCTATGCAGCCGAGAGCATCGGCGCATCGCGGACCTTCCAGCCTCGGCGATTGTGCGACGGTAGCCCCCTCAGGACTCAGCACTCAGGACTCAGGACTTCAAACCCCGGAGGGGTAGCTACCGAACACCTTGACGGAGGAGCACAGCGGGCGGATGGCGGCGAGGACGGCGGCGCCGAGGGGGTCGTCTTCGTGGGCTTCGAAATCTACGAGGAAGACGTACTCGCCGAACGTCTCGCGGGTGGGGCGGCTTTCGATCTTGCGGCAGTTGATGCCGCGGATGGCGAATTCGTCCAGCACGCCCGCAAGCGAGCCCGGGCTGTCGTTGGCGAACCAGAAGGCGATCGCGGTGACGTCGTGGCCGGACGGCGGACGGCGGCCCGCGGAAAGCACGACGAAGCGTGTGACGTTGTTGGCCGAATCGCCGATACCGGGGACCAGGACCTCACCGCCAAAGAGCGCGGCGGCGCGGGCGGTGGCGATGGCGGCCGCGTCGCCGCCGTGCTTCATGGCGACGTCAACGGCGCCTGCGGTGGAGAGCGACGCCTCGACGGCAGCGTGCGGGAGGCGCGTTTCGAGGAACTTTCGGCACTGGCCCAGCGCCTGCGTGTGCGAATAGACGACGCAAATGTCCTCGAGCTTCGTGCCGGGCCGGACGACGAGGTTGTGGACGATGGGGACGAGCAGTTCGGCCTGGATCCGGAGCGAGGTCTCGTGGATGAGGATGTCGAGGGTCTCGGCGACGGAGCCCGTCAGGAGGTTCTCGATGGCGACCACACCGATATCGGCGCGCCCGGAATCGACCGCCTTCGCGACCTCGGCGTGGGAGGTGCAGGGGAGACGCTCGGCGTCCGGGGCGGCGCGGATGGCGGCCTCTTCGCCGTTCGTGCCGGGCGGGCCGAGGTACGCCACCTTCATGGCGCGTGTTCACCCGTGCCGTATGGGGGTATGGGGGTGTGGGGGTGTGGTCGTTTCACGTGTCGAGGCCGTGGGTGGAGCCGATAAGGGCCTCGCGGAGCACGGCGGCACTTTCGCGGCGGGTGACGACGACGAGTGCGTCGCCGGCCTGCAGGCGCGTATCGCCACTGGGGATGCGCGGGACGCCACCGGGATCGACGACGAGCGAGATCAGCGACTCAGGCGGCAGCAGGACCTCGCGGATGGAGCGGCCGGCCACGGGCGAGGTCTCGGGGAGCTTGATTTCGACGAGCTCGAGGCCGCTGTGCATCTGCAGCAGCGGGATCATCTCGCCGGTCGGGAGTTCCTGCTCGATCTGCGCGAGCACGGCCGTGGTCGCGGAGATGGTGGTCTCGATGCCGCGCTTCTTGAACAGCAGCTCGTTTTTCGGGTTGTTGATGCGGGCGATGGTGCGGGTAACGCCGCGGCGGCGGGCGATCTCGCAGATGACCAGGTTGTCCTCGTCGTCGCCGGTGACGGCGGCGACGAGGTCGGCGCGGGCCACGCCGGCGGCATCGAGCGTGGTCGCCTCACAGCCGTCGCCGTGGAGCACGTTATCGCCGAGCTCTTCGATGATGCTTGCCACGCGGCCGCCTTCGCGCTCGACGATGAGGACTTCGTGGTTGCTGTTGAGCAGTTCCTGGGCGAGGTAGAAACCAACTTTGCCGCCGCCGGCGATCAGCACATACATAGCTCTACCCCTTTGCCGGCTTCAGCAGCATATCGACCATGATGCCCGCGCCGAGGCTGGTGGGGCTGAAGGTTTCGAGCCCGAGCTCGCGGAAGATCTCTTCGCGCACGGGATCGTAGATGCGGCAGAGGACGCGCTTGACGCCATAGACCTCGCGCGCCATCTGGCTGGCAAAGTAGTTGCGGTTATCGCCCTGGGTGACGGCGAGGAAGGCATCGACTTCGCGGATTCCCGCGCGCTCGAGGGCGGGGCCATCCATGCCGTTGCCGATGAAGCGCGTGCCGCCGAAGGATTCGGGGAGGCGGCGAAAGGAGGCCGGATTCGTATCCATCACGGTCAGCTGGTGGCCCTGCTGGTCGAGGAGGGTGGCAACGCGCGCGCCGAGGCGGCCGCAACCCATGATGAGCACGTTCATGGTGTTCCCATCCTAATCGTGGCCGGCGCCGTGGCCGGCGCTGTGTGTGGCGTGGCCGTGCGTGGTCTGGAGCAGGGCCTGGCGGACTACCCAGACCTGGCAGGACGCGTTCTTCAGCACGAAATCGACGGTACGGCCCACCTGGAAGGCGCCGATCAGGCGCTTATACCCGATGCCCATGATGATCGCTTCGATGCCCTGGTCGTTGGCCTCATCGACGATCGCCTGTCCGGCCTCGCGGGCCTGGAGCAGCTGGCCGGTGACGTGGTAGCCAGAGTGCGTAGCAACCTCCTCGGCCTTGCGCAGGAGCTGCTCGCCGCGGCGCGCTTCCGATTCCATTTCCGCGTTCAGGGGGAGCGAACGGAGGACTTCGATCACGTGGACGGCGGTGACCTTCGCCTTGCGCTGCCTGGCCAGCGCACAGGCCACCGAGACCGCCTCCAGGCTGGCGGGCGAATGGGTAACGGCGACGAGGTAGGTCTGTTGTGCGGCCATTCGCTACGAAATCGCCTCGGGAGCCAGGCGTGGAGCGGGAGGAAGGGAGTCGCGGTTCATACGTCGTCCTGCGCGAACCAGAGCCGCACGATGCCGTTGAGCACGAGGACCACACCGATGCCGGTGCCGATGTTGAAGTCGGTGCGCTGGCTGAGCATGAAGAGAATGAGCGCGATGCCCAGTACGATCGAGGTCACGGAGAAGACATAGTTCAGGGTGCGCACGCCAGCCACCATCGGGGCAGTTCCTTCGTACCCGGCTCTCATGATGCTACGCCGGGGCAGGTAAACAGGAAACAGCACGTGGCCCGATGCACGCTGGCGAGGGCGTTGGGACGCAGGACGGCGTGATGGGGACTCACTTCTTCGGCATCGGCGGCGCAGCGGCGGAGGCGAGTTCCGGGCCCGACGGTTGGGTTGGGGCCGGCTGCACGTCCGGTTCGATGGTGAGGAAGGCGCGCGTGAAATCTTTGGGGATGCTGCGCAGCTGGATGTACGTGGGGATATCGCGCGGGCGGAAGGCGCGGCCGAGCTTCGGGCCTTCCGGCGTATCGTACCAGAGCTTGTAGATCCGGTCCTTGTCGATAGGCACGGTGAGGCCTTCGAAGACGGCCACGCCGCTCCTGTAATCGGAGCCGATGTAGAGCGTGCCGCGGACCTCATCGCCGAGGAGCGTCATCTGCAGGGCGCGGGTCGAAAGCGCGGCGGCCTGCGAATCCGCATCGGATCGGGCCTGGCGCCATGCGTAGGCGAACGCGGTCGAGCCGCCGAGCGCCACCACCAGCAGAAAGATCGAGAGCCACGCCGTAAAGCGCCAGGCGCCCGGGTCGCCGGGCTTCGCGAGCGGGCGGCCCTCGTCGTCGTAGCGGTCGAGGTCCTCGTCTTCGAGGTCGTCGCTGTCGAGATCGGCTTCGCCGAGGGCCTTGCGCCGCAGGAGGCCGAGGCGTCGCCGGCGCGGCGCGGGCTGCAACTCCGGCTCGATCGCCGGCAAGGGCGCTGGCGCCTCCACAAGCGCCTGCGGCGGGGCGGGAGGCGCGTCGCCGGCCTCGGTGGCCGGCGCGGGAGCGGGCGGCACGTCGCCGGCCTCGGTGGCCGGCGCCGGAGCGGCCAGGAGTGCAGCGAAGTCCAGAGAGTAGTCGTCGTCTTCGTCAGCGCCGGCCGGGAGCGGGGCCGCCGCACGCATGACCGAGGCCGGCTCGGCGAAGAGCGCGCCGGGGTCCTCGCCCGTGAAGGTACCCCCGTCGCCGTCATCGGGCGGCGCGGTGGCGGGCGCTTCGGCGACCGGGGGCTGCGGCTCGGCCTTCTCGGCGAACAGGGAACCGAAGTCGCCTTCGAGCGTGTACTCACTTTCGTCAAAGGCGTCCGGGGTCAGCGGTGCGAACTCGGCCGGCTGGTGTGCCGCGGGGCGATCGTCCTGCGGGGCCGCCGGTCTGCGCCGGAAACGGCCGAACCGGCGCCTGCGGAGGGTGGCGTCGCGGCCGCTGTCCGGGAGCGCTTCGAGGGGTGGGATCGCGCGCACGCCGGGCGCGGGGGGGCCCATGGCCGCCGTGTCCGCGCCCGCCGGCGCCTGGCGGCGAACGTCCCCTGGGCCAGGCTCTCCGATGATAGTCGCGTCATCGAGGACGGCGGCGGGCTCGGGAGATGGTTCGAGCGCATCCGGGGCGGCGGCGGCGTCCGCCGGGAAAGCAGACCCAAGCAGTGCGTCGAGGGATGGCTGCGAGACGGGGCCGGTGGCCTCGGGGCCACCGAGGGCACGGACGATGGCGTGGTCGGGATCCATGCCCGTCCCGGCGCCGGGGGTGGAGACGTCCGGGGCGGCCACCTCGGGCTCCTCCGCGAATGCTTCGCCGAGGTCGTAGCTTTCGCCCGGCTCGAAGTCGCCGGTATCGAACGCCGCCGGCCCCGCGGCGAGGTCCGCCGGTCCCGCGGCATCGGCGTCGAACGCCGGCACGGCGGCTGCCTGATCCCCGGACGCGGCGGCCGCGCGGCGGCGGAATGGGCCGAAGAAGCCGCGGCCCGGTTGCGCCCTGGACGCCGGCGGATCCGGCACGTAACCGGGTTCGGTGGGGGGCAGTTCGATCGGCACGGGTGGAGCGGATGCGCCGTGATACGGGGCGGCAAGGCCTTCGAGCTCGGCGAAGATGTCGCCGGGCTCGTCCGCGGCGGGGGCAGGAACAGCCGCGGTCCGTGCCTCGGCCTCCGCGGCGCCAGCTGGACGGTCCCGGTCGACGGCGGGGGAGGGGTTCCAGACGACCTCGGGTTCCCAGGCGGCGGGCGCCAGGTCGAAGGCCTCGGCCAGGTCGTCGATGGCGCCGGGCGGAGCTTCCCCGGCGAGCGCCTCCGCGTCACGGTCTCCTCGCAGCGCCTCCGGGACGGCGCCGGCTGGCGGTTCGAGGACCGTCGAGTCCTCCGGGCCTGGCCCGGGTGGCACGCGGTTATCGGCCTCGATCAGGTCCGCGACGGGTGTGGAGCCTGGCTCCGCACCGGCCGCAAGCGCCCGGGTCGCCTGCTCTGCCTGCAGCAGTGCCAGCGCCTCGGAGACGGACCTGGCCGGCGGCTCGACGACGACCTGACGGCGGACGGGCGCGGGATGCTGCTCGCGGTGGGAGCCGAAGATGCCGAAGCGTCGCAGCTTTCGCGTGCCGTGCGCGGAACGGTCTTCGTCATCCGGTCCCGGCGCAGGCACGGTGCCGGCCCCGTCGAGAGGTCCCGCCTCGCTGCCTGGCGTCTCCAGGGGCGGCCCGGCGGGCTCCCCGAGCGAGGCTGCGGGCGGCTCGATGACCACGTAGCGGCGCATCGGTGACGGGCGCTCGGTGCGAGCTCGGGGAAAGATGCCGAACCGGCGACGGGGTGCAGCGGTTGGCGCTTCGCCGCCAGGGCCGGGGCCTTCGAGATCGGGGCCGGGCAGGGCGGCGGCCTCGGCGGGTGAGAGGCCGGATTCGACGATACTGAAATCTCCGGCGGCGCCGGCGGGCGCGTCCTCCACGACGGGCGCCGACTGGCTGGAGGTCAGGGCAATGGCCTCGGCGACGGTTTTCGCGGCGGGTTCGACGACCACCTGGCGGCGGACGGCGGCAACATGCTTTTCGCGGGAGCGGCGGAAGAAGCCGAGACGGCGGCGGCTCGTGCGCGGTGGCGCTTCGACGGCGAGGTCCGCGCCATCGTGTTCGATGGCACGAAGGGCGGCCGCCTCGGCAGCGGAGCGGCCCGACTCTACCAGCTCGAACTCGCCGACGGCTTCCGAAAGGGCTTCGCTGGCCGCTGGAGGCGCTTCCCCGGTTGCGAGCGCGATCGCCTGGGCGACGGTCGCGGCGGGCGGTTCGATGACGACCTGGCGGCGGACCGGCGCGGGGCTCGGCTCCCGAACCTGGCGGAAGAGGCCGAACCGGCGGCGGCGCGGGGCTGGACGCGCCGGCGCTTCATCGGCGACGGGGGCGTCTTCGTGGCCGATGGCGGGCGCGACAACCGCATCCGCCATACCAGGGAGCGCTTCGCCGGCAGCTGTGAACGATTCGCCAGGTGCAAGGGCGAGCGCTTCCGCGACCGATGCGGCAGGCGGTTCGATGACGACCTTTCGCAGGACCGGGGCGGGCATTTCGGGCCGGGGGCGGGGAAGCATGCGGAAGCGCCGGCGACGGCCGGGCGGTTCGGTGGGCACGGGCGGGGGGCTCATCAGGCCTGCCGCGGGCTCATCGCCGGCGAGGGCGCCGCCTGGATCGACGCCAAGGAGATCGCCTGGATCCTCCGAGAAGTCCACGGGCGATGCTTCGCCGCCATCCTCGGCCACCGACGACGGCTCAGGCTCGGGGGCTCCCGGCTCAGTCAGAGTGGCTGGAGCGTCCGGGGGCTCGGCCATGGGCTCGGCGATTGGCCGGGCCTCGGCGGGCGCGGGTGCATGGGCAACGGCACCGGCGAGATCGTCACGCTCCGGTTGGGACGAATCCTCCAGGAACGCGTCCAAATCCAGCACCGGGGCAAACGGCGGCTCTTCGACGGCGGATTCGGACGCTCCCGCCGGCGAAACCGGGGCTGGAACAGGTGGGAATTCGACGCTGCCGGCGGCGATGGGCGCCGGGACGGCGCGGCGGAAGATGCCGAAGCGGCGGCGGGACGGGGCAGGCGCACGGGCGGGGCCAGGGGCGCCGGGAGTTTCCGGCTCGCCGTCGTCGTAGGAGTCGACGCCGGAAAGGAAGTCGCGCCCGTCGGCGGCGAGGGTGCCGGGTTCAGGCGCGGACGATTCGTCCGTAAAGGCTGCGGCGGGGCGTGGCGGCGGGCCATCGAACGTGGCCCGGGCGGCGAGCGTCGCCGCAGCGGCCGCGGGCGGCGACTCATCCGCGAGGGTGGGGGCGAGCTCCAGGTCCTCACCTTCGATGGCCGCTACCTCGTTCGCGGCCAACGTGACGGGTGCGGCCGGTACATCGAGCGCCGCGGCCGGCTCCTCCAGCGAGGCCGGGGCCGGTTCGTCGAGGGCCGTGGCGACGGGCACCTCGGCGGCCGGGCCGGGCATCGGGTCAGCGGATGGATGAGCAAGGTGAGCCGCGGGCGCCGCCAGTCCATCGGCCGCGAGGCGGGATTCGAGCTCAGGCCCGGTCGCGGCTGCGTCCGGCGCGGCGCGGCGGAACATGCCGAAGCGCCGGTGGGTGCGGGCCGCCGCCGGCTCGGCGCCGGGAGCGATTTCCGCCGTATCGCCGGGGCCTGGCGTTGTTGGCACTTCGAAGGGAGGCGGCGGTGCGCCCGAGATGGCAGCCGCGATCGTGGCATCGGAGCCAGGGACGGGCGGCGCCGGATCGGATTTTCGTGGCCGATCGGGGTGCGGCTCCCGCCCCCCGGGGTCGCGCTGACGGAGCAGTTTGCGGCGCTTCCAGGCGGGACCGTGCCACTCGGTCGCCGCGCTATCGGCCGTTGGCCGTTGGCCACTGGCAGAGTGGCCGGCGGCGGGACCGTGATGGCCATCCCCGGGCGGCTCTTCGGTGTCGTCAGTGGCCGCTATGGGCGGCGACTCGCCGGGGCTTTCGGCGGAACCGGGTCCGCCGGCGGCGGCGGGGTTGGCGTCTGCGACGGGTTCGGGAGCGGCGTCCCAAGGCGCGGGGAGTTCGCCCTCGGCCGCGAGCAGATCGGCGAAAAAGCCAGGGGACCGCTCCTCGCGACCGGGAGCGGCGAGGTCGGCGGTGACGGCAGGAGCATGGCCGTCCTCGCTCTGGTGGCCGTTTTCGGCGGGCCCGCGGGGCGCCGCAACGGGGAGGTCGGGGAGGCGGCGGGCGACTCCGGCGGCGATGCGCTCGAGCGCGCCGGCGGGCAGCGGGATGGGCGGCGCGCCGAGCACGAGGGCTTCCGCGGCCTGCACGTAGAGGCACGCTTCCGCGCGGATAGCTTCGCTCTTCGCTGCGACGCCGGCAACGGTCTCGGCATCCTGGGGGTCGAGGAGCCCGAGGGCGTAGTCCGCGAGGCGCTCGCGGACCTGATCGTTGTTCACGGCGTGGAGACCTCACGGGCGCGGCGGGCGAGCGCATCGCGCACGCGTTCGAGGCCGAGGCGCAGGTTCGCGCGGACGCCGGCCTCGGGGACGCCGCGGATGCGCGCGATCTCGGCGGGGCTGAGGCCCTTCCAAAAGGCGAGGGCGAGCGTCTCGCGTTGAGCTTCGGTGAGCGATTCGAGGACGCCGCGGACCATGCGCGGGGTCGCGGCCGCCATCACGGAGCGCCAGACCTCGTCCTGCCTGGCGGCGGCCCAGGCGGCCTCGGGCGGCGGTTCGCGGCGGCTCCGGTAGCGTCCGTTCTCCCGGAGCAAGCGAAGCGCCCGCTCGCGCACGCGCGCCAGGATCCAGGCTTCTTCGTCATCGCCACCGGCATCGAAGGCGAAGGCATCTTCGGAAAGGAGCACGAACGCATCCTCGACCGTCTGCTCGGCGAGTCCGCGGTCGCCGAGGACCGTGGTAGCGACCGAGTAGGCCGCGGCGGCATAGGCCGAGACTACCTCGTGGAAGGCCGCTGGCTCACCTTCGCGGTAGCGTTCGAACGCGGTCTTCATCGACGCATCGCGCCCCTGCCACTGGATATCGGCCAGCTGCGGGCGCGCCACGTACGCGTCCGCATCCAGGGCGCGACCCGCCTGGGCGACCCGGGACGGACTCATGGTACGGGCTTTCCGCGGTAGGGTGCGAACCTTCATCGGGTCAGTATCACCAGTCGCGAGGGTTGCCTGAAATGGCCCGCGCCACATTCGCCGGGGATGACGAGAGGGTTCGGGCCGAAGCCGACCTCACACCGGCCGGGATATGTGACGCGAGCATGGTACGCGCACGACCCATGTTTATGTAAGTCTGCGAGATTGCCAAGGTGGCAGACCGGTGAAGTCACTCGCCGGCTACCATGACGCAACCGGGGGCGAATTCCGAGGGCCGAGTTCCTAGTTCCGAGGGCCGAGTTCCGAGGGCCGAGTCGGTGACGGCTGCGGGCTACGCCGAGGGGACGAAGACGGGAATGGCGCTCGTGGCGGTGGGTGGCTGCGGTCGCCGCGGTCTCGCGCTTTGCGCTCGGCCGCTGATCCACGTGTGCCCGCATTCGAACCTCGGTCATTGGTCCCGGAACGTGGGAGGTGGTCGCCGCGGTCTCGCGCTTTGCGCTCGGCCGCTGATCCACGTGTGCCCGCATTCGAACCTCGGTCATTGGTCCCGGAACGTGGGAGGTCTGACCCGTGGCGCCAGAGGGCCACGACTACCGGGGGTGGTGGGCCGCGATCGGCGCGGCCGTTAGGATGGCGAAGCGGTGCGGTTTCGGGTGCGGCTGACGAAGCGGCGGCCGAGGAGGTAGAGCGCCAGCACGGGGAGCGCAAGCCAGGCCGCGGCCACCGCAACGACGGCGCCGCCGCGGGCGATGCTGCGCACCACGTCGAGTGAGCCTGCCCAGGCTTCCGAGAATGCGGCGCGCACACTCGTGGAGCCGTCGTTGGTGCCGGGTTTGCCGATGGCGATGGGCGCCAGTGTGACATCGATCGTCGCGAGGTCGGCCAGCCGGTCGAGGACGTTGAGGCGGCCCTGGATCTGCTCGATCTGGGCGCGGACGTTATCGAGCCGGTCGTTGACGGTGAGGATGTCGTTGATGCTCTTGGCCTGTTCGAGCAGCTTGAGGTACTGGCTCTCGGTGCGCTCGAGGTTGCGCTGGCGGCTCTGGAGGTCGGTGTATTGCTCAGTCACCTCGCTCGACTTCGAACCTTCCTGCTGGACCTTCGCGCCATCGATCGTGCGGATCGCCTGGAGCGCGTCCTGGTACTTGTCGGCCGGCACGCGGATGGTCAGCGTCGCGGACTCGTCGCGGCCGTCGGAGCCGGCGGAACCGCCCCGGAACGTGGATTTTTCGACGAAGCCGCCGTTGTCGCGCGCAATGGCGCTGGCGGCGTTGAACGCCTGCGGGACGTCTTTGACGCCGAGGTTGATGGCGGCGTTGAAGATGATTTTGCGGTCGAGCGTGCTGGCGAGGTTGGCGGCGTTGCCGTCGTTCCCGGCGCCGGGTGCTGCGCCGCTGGTAGCGGGCGCGCTCGAACCACTCGGGGGCTGAGCACTAACGCCGCCGGTGGACTTCTCGGCCGGCGAGGCGGCAAAGCTTTCGGTGGAGGTGGTGGCGTCACCACCGGTGCCGCTCGCTGTCCGGGGCGAGACGGTGGCGGCCGAGGGCCCTGGCGGCACCGAACTCCCGGTGCTGTTGTCCGAGGCGCCGCAGGCCGAGCCGAGCAGCGTGAGCGAGGCCACGGCGCCGGCAGCGACGAAGGCGATGACCGTCCGATGATGACTCTTCATGGTGTTTCCCCTGACAGGCACATATCGCGCCCAATGGACTGAGAACGCCGGGCACGCGGGATTTGTTCCCGGACTGCTGAGGTTCGCGTGCTTTGCCAGCGGCGGGCGCCACCGGTACCGTTCGTGGCACATCAGTCCGGCCCGGAGCAGATCCATGGATTTTCGAGACTCACCCCAGGAAGGGATCTTTCGCGCGCAAGTGCGCTCGTTTCTCGATGCCGAG
Organism: Chloroflexota bacterium; assembly: GCA_016191435.1. GTDB lineage: Bacteria > Chloroflexota > Dehalococcoidia > Tepidiformales > Tepidiformaceae > Amarobacillus. Next base: position 86,513 of record JACPOQ010000001.1, read on the forward strand.
TTCCCCGCGGAGATTGCCGCCGAGCCGGTCGAGTGGGGGCTGTTCAACGGCGCCGGGCGGGCATCGCCGCGTTACCGCGACTTCATGCGCGGCTGGACGGCGAAGCTGAACCAGCACGGCTGGGCGGCGCCCGCGTGGCCGAAGGAGCACGGCGGCGGCGGGCTCACCGTGAAGGAGCAATTCATCCTCAGCGAGGAGTTCGCGTGGCGCCGGGCGCCGCGGCCCGGCGGTATCGGCCACGGCTGGGCGGGGCCGACGATGATGGTCTACGGGACGGAGGAGCAGAAGGCCCGCTACCTGCCGCGCATCATCAGCGGCGAGGACCACTGGTGCCAGCTCTTCAGTGAGCCCGGCGCGGGCTCCGACCTCGCGAGCCTGCAGACGCGGGCGATCCGCGACGGCGACGACTACGTGGTGAACGGCCAGAAGATCTGGACGAGCGGCGCGCACGTCGCGGACATGGGCATCCTCATCGCGCGCACGAACCCGGATGCGCCCAAGCACCGGGGTATCAGCTACTTCCTTGTCGATATGAAGACGCCGGGGATCACGGTGCGGCCGCTGGTGAATATGCTCAGCAGCCACGAGTTCAACGAGGTCTACTTCGAGGACGCACGCATCCCGGCGAGCGCGTTGCTGGGCGAGGAGAACCGCGGCTGGTACCTGGCGACGACGACGCTGGACTTCGAACGCAGCGGGATCGCCACGAGTGTCGGTCACCAGCTCATCGCGCGGGACCTCGTGGCCTATGCGAAGGACACGGCGCACGGCCGGGCGGCGGTAGCCGAGCGGCCGGCGTTGCGAAACGAGCTCGCCGACCGGGCGATCGAGGCGCGGGTGGAGTCGCTCATCTGCTACCGCATCATCTCGATGCAGGATCGCGGCGAAATCCCGAACAAGGAGTCGTCGATTGCGAAGCTGTATTCGAGCGAGCTCGATGTGCGGCTGGCGGTGACCGGGATGCACCTGGCGGGGATGCACGCGCAGGTGACGGACCGCGGCTACGCGCGCTCCATCGGCGGGCGCTTGCCACGCTTTTACATGCACAGCACCACGAGCCCAATCGGCGGCGGCACGAGTGAGGTCCAGCGCAACATCATCGCGATGCGGGGGCTGGGCCTGCCGCGCGGGTAAGGAGCTACTAGCTCCTGGCTGCTAGCGGGCGACGCGATGTTCGCCGCGCCGGCATAGCGGCGAACGGAGCAGACCCGATTGGCACGGTGATCCCGGTGCCCGGGTGCGGGATCGGCTCGAGTTGATCTTTGGCCGCTTGCTTACGCGCGCGGTTCCGTTGCGCGCGGTTCCGTTACGCGCCCTTCCAGGTAGGGGTGCGCTTTTCGCGGGAGGCGGTCATGCCTTCGCGGGCGTCTTCGGTGGCGCCGGCGACGCGGCGCATGGTTTCACCGAAGCGGACGGCCTCGACGAACGGCAGGCCCTGGCCGCGGTGCGCGACCTCTTTCGTGGCGCGCACGGCGAGGGGCGCGGCGGCGCAGAGGCGGGCGGCGAGCTTGCGCGCCTCGGGCATCAGGTCGTCGTGGGGGACGACTTTCCAGCAGAGACCCATCTCCTTCGCACGCTGCGCATCGACGCGGTCGCCGAGGAGGAGGAGCTCCATGGCGTTCTGCCAGCCGACTTTTTTCGGCATACGGATGCTGCCCTGGATGGTGGGCACGCCGAGCTTCACTTCAGGGAAGCCGAATTCGGCGCGGTCGCTGGCGATGACGAAATCGCAGGCGGCGACGAGGGTGCAGGCGAAGCCGAGGCAGTAGCCGTTGACGGCGGCGATGATGGGCTTCCAGATTTCGATGCCGTTTTCGAGCGAGGTCAGGCTGGGGGTCTCCCAGAAGGTCGCTTTCGAGGCATCGCCGGCGCCGCCACCACGGAGGTCGGCGCCCGCGCTGAAGGCACGGCCGGCGCCGGTGACGATCGCGACCCACGCCTGGTCGTCGTCGCGGAACTGGACCCAGGCGGCGTTGAGGTCGGCGCGGAGCTCGCCGTTGATCGCGTTGAGGGCTTCGGGGCGGTTGTAGGTGATGGTGGCGACGTGGCCATCGCGTTCGTAGAGCACGGTGCCGGGCATGTGTGTCTCCTCTTCGGGCCGCAGTCTACCGCGGCGATGTGTGGGGCGGGGAGACGCGGCGGCGGGCGCGGAGAACGGCCCGTGGGCCGTTGGTGTGGTGTGCTGGAGCCTCCGGTCAGATTCGAACTGACGACCTGCCATTTACGAAACGGCTGCTCTACCCCTGAGCCACGGAGGCGTCCCGAAGCCGATTGTAGGCCGTTCGGGGGCTCCGGTCACGGCCTGACGTCCCGCGATCCAACCTACCGTCCAGCCTGCCGGACCCGTTCGAGGCCGTCCTACAGTTTAGCCGGTGCGCGGCCGGATGCCGGCCCCGCGCGATGTAGCACGAGATCCGCATCGGGCGACCGTCGATATGAAATCGCAATTCCCTCAACTTCCCGTGGAGCTGGCTCGTGTATGGGAAGTCGAGTGTGGCCCCCTCGCGTTCGAGCAGGTCGATGGCATGCGCGGCCTGGGCTTTCGCCACGCCCTATCCATATCATCTGCGTTATACCGCGCCTAACGTAGTAAATTTCGGCGCTGGCCGTGAATTCACCGTTAAACGGCGACAAGTCTCATGCTGCGTGTCGGGCCAGGATAGTGAGTCGCCGGGCGGGTGCGAGCGGGCACGCGCGGGGTACGGGATGGCCCGCATTGTCGCCAGCCGCGGCCGGACGGTAGCATTCGGTGGCGCGGGCCAGGGGCTTGAAGCCTGAGCGGCGTTGATCGCGGGCAGGGAGCGGCCCCGCGAAGGGAGGAAGGTCCCACGGATGACCGTCATCTCCATGTGCACCCGCCGTGCCCGGGGCGCCGCCGCGCTGGCGGTGCTGGTGGCCATGGGCGCGATCTTGAGCGGCTGCGGGAACAAGGACGATAGCACGGGGGGCACTTCGACTGCCTCGACATCGAACTCCACGAGCGTGGCCAGTGGGACGAAGACCCCCGGCCCGACGATCGTCGTAGCGAAGTCGACGGCGACGACGCGGCCCTCGGCGTACAAGGCCGTCACCATCGCCCAGTTCAAGGGCGACGACGTGACGAAGCCGACCCTGCCCGTGAAGGACGGGTCGCGTATCGAAAGCCTGAAGGCGCTCAACTTCGCGGACGACGAAAAGTACCCCGGCGTGGCGTTGACGCTCCAGGCCGATTCGGACATCGTGGCGCCGTTCGATGGCAAGATTGCGCTCCGCGTGACGTTCAGTGACACGGGCAAGGTGGCGGCGGGGTCGTTTTCGTACGTGATCACGAATGTGAAGGGCGAGGCAGTGGAGTTGTGGCTGCCAGCGACCTCGATCCTGCTGCTGGACCCGGGCGCGAACGTGAAGCGCGGGCAGACGATCGCGAAATACAGCAGCGGCACGCTCGGGAAACAGGCGGACCAGTACTCGATGCTGATGTTCTTTTCGCGCAGCACGACCGATACGCCGATCCCGATCACCGCGGACGTCTGGGCTACGGGGTCGCCGGTGGTGTACATCGGCTAGCGGTCCGCGATGTCACGATGAGATTCCGGGTCTTCCGGCCCGCGCCGAAGTGCGGCGGCTGCAACCTGAACGACCCTCAGACGGGCCGGGGCGGCGGACGATAGTCATGGCGTGAATCGGTCTGCCATGATCCTCGCGGCGTGCATCCTTGGGGCCGGCGGCTTCGCCTACCTCGGCATCGGCAAGTCCCAGGCAGCGCCCGCGCCACCCACCCCGACCGAAACGCCACGTAGCGCGACGGCAACGCGCAGCCCATCCCCGGCGACCAGCCGAACGGCGTCGCCGGCGGTACCGGGCGGCGGGACCGGGGCGACGCCGACGCCGACGCGCATCACGCTCGCGCAGCTGCGAGGGATGACAGGTGGCGGGTCGTCCGGAGCATCGCGGCCGGTTGCGCCTGTGACGACCGCGGGAGCCGGTGGGACAACGCCACCGGCGCCGCCAGCGAGCGCCACGCCAACTCCGGCGGCGGCGACGCCGGCGCCCGAGCCAGCCCCCGGAACCCCGACCCCGCCGGCGGCTTTACCGCCGCCGACGGAGATACCGGTGCCACCGGCGCCCCCCACCGTGCCACCGACGCGGCCACCCATGCCCGGCACGCCGCCGACGGAGGGCTAGGCGGATTCACGATTCGCGATTTGCGACTCACAATTGTGTGGCGTGATTGGCGCGGCCTACGCCGGGTGGCGGCGATGCACGGGGGCCCGGGAATGGAGCGATGGTCCGCGCACGCGGCGCGTGGTGCGGTGCCCGGACGTTTTCGGTACGACTTGCCGTTTGGCCGCTTGCGGATACGCGGTCCCGCCAGGTGCGCGTCTACTCGAGCGGACCGCCCTGTGCGGCGCGCCGGTTGCGCGCCATCACCAGCCCGGCGCCGCCGCCAACGGCCGTCACGCCAACGAGGACGATCGCAACGACGCCCCAGACAGGGAAGCCGCCATCGTCCGAGGCGCTGGCCGCGACGCCCGGCTGCGTCGTCGAAAGGCCGCCCGCGAGCGTGGGCACGGGCGAGCCGGCGCCGGGGGAGCCGGCGGGTATGGTCCCGGCTGAGGCGGCGACGGGCGTGCCCTGGGCGTTCACCGGGGTGCCCTGCGCGTTGAGGGTCGGGGTCCCTTCGGCTTTCGGGGTCGATGGCGCGCGGGTGGGGGCTTTGGTGGCCGTGGGGAGCGCGACGGGGCTGGCCGTGCCGAGCGAGGCGTCGACCTCGACGGGGCCGGCCTTCCAGCGGCCCGTCTGGTTGACGAACTGGCCGCCGATCTTGATGCGGACCTCGACGCCTTCGGCGCCGCAACCCTCGGTCTGCTCCTTCGAAACGACATCGACGGAGTAGGCGGCGACGCGGCCCTCGCCCTCGCCGACGTACTCGGTCTTGCCCCTGGAGCCGCAGAGCTTGTCGCCGACGTATGCCTCGACCGGGAGACCTTCGGCCACGGGGCCGGCGGAATCGGTGACGGAGCCGAAGAACGTCGAGGGCGGCCCGAAGACCTGCGCGTGGGCGCTGGGGGCGAGAAGCACCAGCATGAGGACGGCCGCTGCGAATGCGACGGGCAGGGTAACGCGGATGCCGGGACGAGCAGTCTCAGTCATGGATTCACTTCGAGGTTGAATTAACGGCCTCGCTCCAAGGTATCGGAGGGATCCCTAACTGGCACTACCGGGGGAGCTGCAGCGTAAATGGCCGTTTAACGTCCACCCAGTACACAGCGCCAGGCTCGAAGGCCTCCATCGTGTTCAGCGGGCTCCCGCTGCCCCCGTACCGCTTCCACACGCCCGCGTTCGCATCCCACGTGTAAATCCCCGCGACGTTGACGGCGTCATCCGCGAGCACACTGCCGATATCCGCGCGCGTTGTTCCCGCAGTCACGAGGTTCCAGCCCGCGGCCAGGCGGACCGGCAGGGTGGGTCCGAACGGCACGATCACGTCGAGCTGGATCTCGCCCTCGCCATCGGGCGGGAAGAGGTAGCGGTAGGGCATGGGGATTTCGTTGTTGATGATGCGGCCATCGCAGGTGGCGGTGCTGATCGAATACTCCTCCCAGATGAGGCGCGCGTAATCGCCGCCGACGTTCCCGAAGATGGGGTCGGGCCCGGCGTTGTACCAGCCGGCGCCGGCGGCGCCGGGGAAGGTCGCGCTCTGGCCCGGCTGGAGCAGGCCGATGAGCCCGAGGTGCTCTTCGTTGCCATGCTCGCCGGCGCCGGGACGCAGGCTGCGGATGCCGAAGCCGGCGAGCGAGACCGGGATCGCGCCGGTGTTGGTCACGGTCACCGAGCCGGCGGGCCCGCAGGTGAGAGCGGTGATGCGCAGGGCGCTCGGAATAGGCGAAGGGGGCGCGGGGAACACCACGGTGACATTCACCGTCGTGGGGAAGGTGTTCGCGATCTTCACCCAGGCCTGGCATTCGTCAGGGCTGACGGCCGGCTTCGCGATATCGGTGTTTATCGGGTTCCCGAGGTCGTCCTGCGTATCGAACGTGGTAGCCGTGGCGAAGCGCTTGTTCGGCGAAATCGAGGAGGGCTGGCCCTGGGCTTCGACGATCACGCCATCGCCCGCGTCGATCAGGAACTGGACGGGGACGCCGAGCGTGTTGTTGTAGTTGATGGCGTTGCAGAAGCCATCGCGGTCCTTGAGGTGGGCGACCACGTACTTGTAGTTGGGGTCGGGGTCATCGACGATCGTGACCTGCTTGTAGCCGGCCCAGGTGAAGGTGGTGCTGACGTAGGCCGACTGGATCGGCGATTGCTTGCCCAGGTTTTCCGGGTACTCGGCGCGGGCGTAGTAGCTCGTGCGGCCAACCACATCGCCGATGCGGCATTCCGGGTTACGGGTGATGGCGTTAGGCGGGCACTCTTCGAATGAGAGGTTGAGGTCGCCGAAGGTATCGACCGTGGCGATGCCATCGGTGGCGGTGTACTCACTCAGGATCCGCGGCTTCTGGACGCTGCCGAGCACGCTTGGCGTGCCGCTCTGCGGGTCCACGTTGAAGGAGAACTCGAGGCCGTCATCGGGTGCGAGGAAGCCGAGGGCGCCGTTCTTTTCGCCGCCGTAGGCGTTGCGCAGGGGTTCATCCTTGAGGAAGAAGGTGATGCGTGCGGGCGGCATGATGATCGTCCCCCACGTCGCGCGGAAGCCTTCGGGGCCCTTGAGAGTCTCCCAGTCGTCCGGGAGGATCCAGCGGTTCGCCGGGAGGATGCGGCCATCGGGCATGACGGTCTTCGCGCGCCCCGAGGGGTTCGGGCTGAGGAACCAGCCGCGAATTGTCGCGTCCAGGTTGCCGAACTCCGAGACGGTGAGGTCGGGCTCGACGACGAGGTCCAGGTCTTCGAAGGCCATGTAGAAGATGGTGAACACCGACTTGGAGAAGCGCGCCGAGGGCACATCCGGGCTTTCCAGCGTGGCGGTGATATCGACCGTCCCAGGGGACTCGCTCTCATAGAGGATGCTGAAGGAGCAGCCGGTCGTGCCGGCGCCCATCGTCGCGGAATCGGCATCGGAGAAGAGCACGCCCGGCCCGGGGAGGAACTGGCCCGGCTGGCCCTTCGAGCGGGTGAAGCGGGCGACGGCGTTCTGGCAATCGCCGGTGAACGAGTACACGATCGTGGCGGTCTGGCCCGCCCAGAGGACCTGAGGCTGCGCGCTCTCAGTGCCGGCGCCGTTAGTCCCGAACTGAAGCGTGATGTCGACCGTCTCGGTGGCGGCCGCACCGTTCGGTATGGTCGCCGGGTAGTTGGCCGTCGCGGTGACGCGGATGACGCTCGCCTGGTTGCAGCCGGTGTCGTCATCGACTTTGACCGTGAACTGCAGGCGGCCGTCCTTGGTCACGCCGCTGAGGACGCGGAGGAGGTTTTCCTCGAAGTAGCCGCACGTGCCATCGATGGTGAGGGTCACGGGGACGCCATCGATCGGGCCTTCGAAGCCGGGGCGGACGCCGATGACGAACTCGTTCAGGGTGATCGACCCCAGAAATGAGCCGTCCGCGACGTTGAGCTCGACCGGAAGGGGGATGGCGCCATAGGTCACCGCGCCCGCGGTGGGGTCGCCTCCGGTGGTGATGACGGTGCGCTGGATCCGGTTCCAGGTCTTGATGAGCTGGCCGCCGATGGCGACGGTGCCACCATTGCCGTCGCCGTTGGTGTCCCAGGAGACGTTGAAGACCTTAGGGAAGCCGGAGGTGTTGGCGGGGTTCGCGGTTGAGGCGGTGAAGCGGGCGCTGACGGCCTGGGTGCCGGGGCTGGTGGAGGTCCAGCTGAAGCACTTGGTGCCGTCGGGCGCGCCCTGGAGGCCGATCGAGCTGAACACCTGGAGCGCCGAAACAGTCGCGCCGTCCGGGCTCTGGAAGGAGATGTCACTGGCGAGCATGGTATCGCCGGGCACGGAAGGGATGACGCAGGCGGAATGCAGGGCGCCGATGACGTTCGGGTTCGCCGCCTGCTCGGTGGCGACGAGGCCATCGACGGTGATGTGGCGCAGCTCGGGCGCGGTGGCGTTGGTGATGCTCACAACGTCGGTGCCGGTGGCCGAGAGCAGCCGGTCATCGGCTACGATCGAGACATCGGCGACGGAGTAGAAGTCGAGCTTCACATCGATGTCTGGCTTCGGCGTTGTCGCGCTGAGGAGCAGGCACTGTTCGGCGCCCTGTTTGAGCACGCCGACTTTGGTCACGCCCGTGGGTGAGAGCACCGTCCAATCGGCGAGAGAGACCACGTCGAGGGCGTTGGGGACGGTGGGGGGCGTGTTCGATGCGGCGCCTGTGAGGAAGGTGGGGTCCCAGCCGACCGTGCAGACCTGGGCGGTACCGCCCACGACGCCGTCGGTGCCCTTCAGCGTGACGTAGACCAGCGGGACGGTCAGCTCGACGAATGCGTTCTGGGGCGTATCGGTCCAGGTCCAGCGCAGGACGAGCGGCGGGCGCGCGGTAGTGGTCGGAACCGTGCCCTGGACGACGGCGCAATAGCGGTCATCGGTATTGGTGGCGGTGGCGTTCGTGAAGACGGAAGTAGAGAGGATCGTCCCGTTGACGATGGTGAAGCCGTTGTTGCCGCCGGCGGCCGCGTGGCCTTCGTTGACGACGGAGACGCAGTAGCCGGTGGTGCCGCCGGCAGCCGGGTCGGCGTCGGCGTCGGCGAGGTGCGAGGGGATGCCGGCGTAGAGCTTGGCAGGCGTGGCGGAGGTGAACGTCTCGGTGCCGGCGGCGCGCGCGACGCGAGGCACGCGAGCAAGCTGCGTGCCGCCGGATGCGAGCGCCACGAGTACCAGAAGCAGGACCGCCACGAAAAAACGCCGGCCAAGGTAGGTCATAAGTCCCCCAGGAGGACTCTAAGACGCACCCCGCCGGACGTCATGTCCGAATGCGCCGCGCATAATGCGCGCGGCTGCGTTGCGCCTCGACTCGCCCCGCAACCGACTACAAGCCTCTTTATGGCCGCTGTGCTGCTCAGCGTCAAGCGCAAGACCGCGGTTTTTACGTGGTTGTGGCCCGTTTGGGACGGGCTTCAGCGAGGAAGCCGGGCGCGAGGTTCCCATCCGGGCCGAAGAAGCGCCGCGGGGGCGGGCGCCGCGTTGCCATGCGTGGCGGGCTGCGACACACTGCCCCCGCGCCGTGCGCACGCCCGGCGACACGACTCTTCGAGGACGGGCCATGGACGGCTACAGGACGATTCGCTACGAGCTTGCCGGCGGCGTGGCCACACTCACGATCAACCGCCCGGACCGCTTCAACGGGATGACGACCCGCATGCTGCGCGAAACGCACCACGCGCTCACCGGCGCCGCCGCGGACCCGGCCGTGAAGGTGCTCGTGATGACGGGCGCGGGCAAGGCGTTCTGCCCGGGCGCGGACCTGCGCGCTGCCACTTCTACGGACGAACCACCGGACAACGTCGCGACCGACCTGGCGGCCTTCCATGTGCCCGTGCTGCTGCATGATATGCCGGCGCTGACCATCGCCGCCGTGAACGGGGCCTGCGCGGGGGCGGGGATGGGCTGGGCCTGCGGCGCCGATATCCGCGTGGCGGCGCGCTCGGCGATGTTCAACACGGCGTTCCTGAACGTGGCGGTAGCCGGCGACATGGGCCTCCCGTGGAGCTTGCCGCGGCTCGTGGGCGCGGCGAAGGCGCGCGAGCTCTCGTTCTTCACCGAGAAGTTCACGGCCGATGAGGCCGCCCGCATCGGGCTGGTGGCGCGGGTCTGGGACGACGCCGTGTTCAGCGATGAAGTGGCGGCGATGGTCGCACGGTTCGCGGGGGCATCGCCGGTGGCGCTGCGGACGTTGAAGGCGCACTACGTGGCGGCAGAGCGCATGGACTTCGGCACATACGTGGACCTGGAGAGCGAACGCCACCAGTACATCGTCGCCAGCGAGGACACGCGGGAAGCATTCCGGGCGTTCATGGAGAAGCGACCGCCGGTGTTCAAGAGGGTTTCGTAGCGGGCGCCCGGCCGTTGCGGTCAGCGGCTCGCGGCGAACGTGCCAACGTCCTTCCAGACGAGCTGGGCGCCAGAATGGCCCGCCTGCAGCATCGTGAGAAGCGCGAGGGCGGCGGGGACGAGCGCGATCGCGTAGCTGGCGGCGGGCGCCCATTTGGGCAGGCTGTAGCGGGATCGGTAGCGTTCGATGGCCCAGACGGCAGCCGCCGCGAGCGCGAAGAACACGGCGAAGACGAGGGCGGTATTGCCCTGTTCGGGGTGCTCGCCGAAGCTCGCGCGGGCGCCGGCCGCTTTGGCGGCCTGCCGGATCGATTGCTGGAGCGGTCCGCCCGTCTGCTTCGCTAGCAACGCGAAGCCGGCGCCGCCGAGCGCGAGCAGGGCGATGGGGAGAGAGTACCGAGCGCGCCAGGCCTGTCGCCAGCAGGCGGCGGCGAACAGGACGACGGCGAGCGGCACGAGGACCACGGCGGCGTGGACCAGGAGCGCATGGGCGGGCAGGCCGAAGATGGTGTCGATTCCGAACAAGAGTCTCCTCTTTCTGATGCGCGTGCAGCCTGAAGGCGTGCCGCCAGCAAGGGTGGCAGGCGCGGATTAGAGGACGATTGAAAGGAGTTCGAGCGCGCGGGCCTGTTGTACAATCTGCACATGGCGGTTCTCGAAGGGTTCATCGATCTGGCGCGCCTTATCGAACGACGCGCTGGCTACCGCGAAGGGCGTCCGTTCGTCGCGGGCACCGGTGTCTCCGTGGGACGCATTGGGCTGCTTCACAACGAGGGGCTGGCTGCAGCGGAGATTGCCGACGAAATGCATTTGACGCTGGCGCAGGCCCATGCCGCCCTCGCGTGTTACCTGTTGAACAAGGACCTCATTGACGCGGACCTCATCGCGCAGGACGAGGAGACACTACGGATCGCCGATGCACACTATGCCCGCACGACGGGCAAGTGACATGGCGGATGTACTTCGACGATGACGTCGGTCGCAAGGCGCTCATCAAGGCCTTGCGAGCATCTGAATTCGACGCGATTGATGCGTTCACGGCTGGGATGTACGGCCGCTCCGACGAGGAACATCTTTGAGTTCGCCACCCGCGAAGGACGAGTGCTGGTCACGGGGAACGCGCGCGATTTCGCCCCCTTTGCACTATCGGTGGCTGGGCGAGGGGCGAAGTCACGCGGGCATCGCCATCACGCTCCACGCCTACTCCGTTGGCGAGGCGCGGCGGCGTGTGCTGAATCTCGCGGCGCGGTTCGACCAGGCTGCGATGACCGCGCAGCTGCAATTTCCCAGCCGCTGGGGGTAGATCCCACCGCGAATTGACCGGCCGCGGCTCTGAGCGGCGGCGCCCCACTGTGAGCGCGCGTTTACCCGGGCCCTTACCCCACGCCGTATAATGGTAAACACCACAGGAGGTACTCACCCCGAACCGATGAACTTCATCAAAACCACCCTTCTGCTTTCGCTCCTCACGGGCATCCTGGTAGTCGTTGGTGGTCTCATTGGCGGGCTCTCCGGAGCCATCCTCTTCCTGATCATCGCCGGCGTCATGAACTTCTTCGCCTACTGGTTCAGCGACAAGATGGCGCTGAAGATGGCGGGCGCGCACGAAGTCTCAGAAGCACAGGAACCGCAGCTGCACGCCATCGTCCGCGAAGTCGCCCAGCTTTCGGGCATGCCCATGCCACGCGTCTTCGTCATCGAAACCGAATCGCCGAACGCGTTCGCTACGGGCCGCAACCCGCAGCACGCGGTGGTCGCGGTGACCACCGGCATCCGGCGCATCCTCACCGACCGCGAGTTGCGGGGCGTGCTTGGCCACGAAATGGGCCATGTGAAGAACCGGGACATCCTCACGAGCTCGATCGTGGCGACGATTGCCGGCGCGGTGTCGCTCATCGCCCAGGTGCTGATGTGGAGCTCGCTCTTCGGACGCCGCGACGAGAACCAGAACCCGCTGCTCGTGCTGGTCGCGATCATCGTCGCGCCGATCGCGGCCTCGATGATCCAGCTCGGCATCAGCCGGCAGCGCGAGTACGCAGCCGACAAGACGGGCGCCGAAGTGACGCACGACCCGCTGGCCCTCGCCAGCGCGCTGGAGAAGCTCGAGAAGGGCGTGGCCATGCGGCCAATGCAGGATACGCCGGTACAAGAAGCGGTCTCGGCGCTCTACATCGTGAAGCCGTTCAAGGGGCAGGGGGTCTCGAACCTGTTCAGCACGCACCCGCCACTGGAGGACCGGATTCGCCGGCTGAAGAACATGGGATAGGAGCTCATGGCCATTGGGCATTGGCCATTGGCTATTGGCCGGAACCCATTTCGGCGCCCCACTGTTGGTGGGGCGCTTTTTCGGTGCCGAACGTCGAGCGCGAATCAGAGCCGCGGTCAGCGCTCGTTGCGGGATTCGTCGAGGGTGTCGGTGTCTTCTTCGAGCCGGATGCGGCGATAGGCTTCGGCGAAGGGCATGTTTTGTGCTGCCCCGCTCATGCGGCCCATCTCTTCGGCGAACTCGACGATGGACTCATCGAGCTGGCTCGGGTGGCACATGAGGGCCTTCTTCTTGAGCTCCAGCGTGGTCGAGATATCGACCCATGCGTTCGGTTCGGCGCAGAAGCCGAGCCACACCTGGCGGACCTTGTGCGGCTCCAGGCCATCGACCAGCAGCTCGGGGAAGGTGAGGCGGTCGCGGGCGCTGGGGAAGATGGCGTCGAGGGCGGCGTCGCCGGTGGTGCGATGGTCCGGGTGGTTCACGTAGGTATCCCCGAAGAAGCGCATCGTGGGGTCGAAGGTGATGACGGCTTCGGGGCGGAAGGTGCGGATGAGACGGGTAAGGTCGCGCCGGAGGTCCAGGGTGTGCTGCAGGTAGCCGTCGGGGTAGCCCATGAAAACGTAGCGGCGGACGCCGAGGACCTCACCGGCGGCGCGCTGTTCCGCCTCGCGCACCTCGGTCAGGCGCGAGGAGGTCATGGTGGGATCGTCGCTGCCCTTGTCGCCCCGCGTGACGATGACGTAGGTAACGTCGCAGCCGCCGGCGGCCCACTTCGCTACGGTGCCGGCGGCCATGAACTCGGCGTCATCGGGGTGGGCGACGATCAGCATCGCAGTGCGGGGGAGGTACTCGCCGGTGATGGCGGGCATGAGCGGCTCCGAAATGGGGGTGGATCCATCTTAGGCGAAGCGGTCGGGCGAACGGCGAGGCGAACCGCGTTTGATATCCAACCAACACCTGCATACCATGTAAGAGGGTTAGCGGAGTCAGGGTGGGTGGACCTTCATCGACCTGGCAGGCGCCCGAGAACCGGTGTGCGTGATGTGGCTCACAAATCGGGAGGCCCGGAGGTGATCAGGGTGAGCATGGCGGGCCGTACTGAAGGCGAGACTACCCGAACGATGCCCGCTGCAATCTCGGAGGCGGGATCTTCATATCCCTTACGTTACGTAGCTCACTTTCCGGACGTAGCCGTTTCGGCTAATCTGGAAGTCGCCGATTTGTGAACGCGATCGCAGTGTATCGCGACGGCGTTCGGCAGAGTCTGAAGACCGAAAGGAGCACCGCGATGACCATCTACCCACTCCCCATGCAGCGCGGCCTTTCGGTCCTGCGCGTACCGGCGGCACTGCGGCGCATCCCGGCGTTCGGTCGCGATTTCGCGGTGGTGCTGCTGGTCATTGGCGTCTACTTCCTTCTGCGTGGGGCGGCGCCCACGCGCATCGCGTTCTCCATGGAAGTGACGCGCCGCCTGGTTTCGTGGGAGGAGGCGACGGGCACCTTCCGCGAACAGTGGGTGCAGCGCGTTTCGATCCACTACTACTGGGTGCAGGAGGTCGCGAACTTCACGTATGCGTACCTGCACTTCCCCGTGCTTGCGGCCGTCGGGGGGTGGCTCTGGTGGGCAAAGGGCCGCGAGCGCTTCGTGTTCATGCGGAACGTGATGTTCATTTCGATGGTCATCGGCCTGGCTTTCTACTACCTCGTGCCGGCGGCGCCACCGCGGCTGCTGGCGGCGAACGGTTACAACCTCGGCTTCACGGATACGGTGTTCGGCGGAAACACGTCGGTGAACTACGCACAGCCGTCGCTCATCCTGAATGAATACGCGGCCATCCCGAGCTTCCACTTCGGCTGGATCGCGATGGCCTCGGCGGCCGTGTGGGTCAACACTGCGAGCCGGGTGCTGCGCGCCATCGCGGTGGCGCTGAGCGTGGCGATGTCCTGGGCGATCGTCGCGAGCGCCAACCACCTGTTCTTCGATATGGCCCTGGGCGGGCTTGTGGTCGGCGCTTCGTGGCTGATTGCCGCGCGTATCGAGCGGCGGCAGAAGCGCGGCGTGGTGATGGAATTCCCGGTTGCCGACGCGGCGGTTGCCGCGTAGATTGCTCGCACGCGACCCTCTCTCCCATGCGTAGGGGCTGGCCTCCCGGCCGGCCCTTTCCCATGCGCGCGGGCGGCCGCGTCCGCAAGACCGGGTCGCGCGGTGGCCCCATACTGGCGTCATGCGCGCCTGGCGGGTTGCTCTCTGATGGATTGGTGGCGCATCGTCCATGTGCTCTCAATGGTCTGGCTGGGCGCCGGGCTTGGGGCAACCTACCCGCTCATCCTGAAGGCGTGGCGCGCGAAGGACATGCAGTACCAGATGTACTGCCTGGTGGAAGCGGCGAACAACGAGACGCGCATCCTGCTGCCGGGCGCGATGGCGACCGGGATCACAGGCTTCTTCTGGGCGGTCTCGCAGAACCTCAACTTCGCGAAGACGGGCTGGCTGGCGGCGCTGACGGTGCTCTACATCTTCTTCTACTTCGTCTGCCTGCCGCTGCTGGGCTTCGGCTTGCGGCGCGCGCGCCTGGCGGCGCTGATCGCGGCGAAGAAGGGTGGCCCGACCGACGAACTGCGCCAGGTGCTCGATGACCGCGTACCGATCGTCTTCGGGACGCTGCTGGTGCTGAGCGTGCCTCTGCTGGCGTGGCTCGCGGTGTTCAAGCCGTTCTAAGCCGGGAACAACGAGGCGCGGAGGACACAGAGGCCCATTTCTCGCCACCTTCCCTCTTCCCGGTTGGGTCTCTACGATGCCGGGCATGGGTATGCTCGATGGCAAGACGGCGCTGATTTTCGGCCTCTCCAACGACCGCTCACTGGCGTGGGGCATCTCGCAGGCGCTGCACCGGGAGGGCGCGAAGGTCGCGTTTTCGTACGCGGCGGTGATGGAGAAGCGGATGCGGCCGCTCGCCGAAAGCCTCGGCGCGACCTTCATCGAGCCCTGCGACGTGGCCTCGGACGAAGAGATCGGCGCCGTGTTCGCGAAGGCGAGGCGCGAACTCGGCACGATCGACATCCTTATCCATTCGATTGCGTTCGCGCGCGGGGAGGACCTCAAGGGGCGCTTCATCGATACCAGCCGCGACGGCTTCCTGCTGGCGCACAACATCTCGGCCTATTCGCTCCTGGGGCTCGCTCGCGCCGCCAGGCCATTGATGCCCCAGGGCGGCGCCATCCTCACGCTCACGTACTACGGTGCCGAGAAGGTGGTGCCCAAGTACAACGTCATGGGCGTAGCGAAGGCCTCGCTGGAGGCGACCGTACGCTACCTGGCAGCCGACCTCGGCCACGAGGGCATCCGCGTAAACGCGATCAGCGCGGGACCGATCCGCACGCTCGCTGCCAGCGGGATCAGCGGCTTCCGGGGCTACCTCAAGAGCTTCGCGGACCAGGCGCCGTTGCATCGCAACGTCACCATCGACGATGTGGGCGCGACGGCGGCGTTCCTCTGCAGCCCAGGCGCGGGCGCGATCACGGGCGAGGTGCTGTACGTGGATAGCGGGTACAACATCATGGGCATGGAAGTGCCCGAGGAAAGTGCTGAGTCCTGAGTGCTGAGTGCTGAGCCGCTGCGGCGGGGATATGAAGCGCCGCGCGACGCCCCGTCCGGCCGACGATCCAGCAACTGAGGGACAAAGTGGCGGACTCGCTCAGCACCCAGGGCCCGGCACCCAGCGCGTCCATCCTCCCGTACGATGACGCATTGCACGCGGGGCAACCGTGGCGGGTGGTCAAGGCCGTGTTCGATGAGTATGGCTTCCCGTTCGACGAGAACGACTACGATGCGGACCTGCGGGAGCCGGCCGTGCACTATGACGGCGCCACCGGCTGGTTCGCGGTGGCCGTAGACCCGGCCGGGCGGGTGGTGGGGACGGTGGGAGTGAGCGACGAGGGCGGCGGGCTGTTCGAGCTCCATCGTCTGTACGTGCTGGCGGAGGCGCGGCGCGGCGGGACCGGGCGGGCGCTCGTCGCGTGGGCGATCGCGCAGGCACGCGAGCGTGGCGCCGAACGGATGGTGCTGTTCAGCGATATCGCATTCGACAAGGCGCACCGGCTTTACGAACGCATGGGCTTCCGCTGCAACCGCTTCCGCTACGCGCCGGATCCCTGGCAGAGCCGCGAGTGGGGGTTCGTGCGGGAGTTGTAGGGCCGGGTTGCGGCCGGGCTGTGTGGGAGTGTGGGAGTGTGGGAGTATGGGAGTGTGTTGCGGTTGGCTTTACGCCGGTACGCCCACACCCCATACCCCCACACCCCCATACAGGATTTCGAGCATGCCGCGACCTCGTTGCCTCTGGTGCATGGACCCGCCGTTCGAAGACGTAGCGGTGCTCAAGTGGCGCGGCGAAGAGCGCGAACGGCTGACGGTGCCGCTCTGCCGCAAGCATTACGCGCGGTTGAAGGAAGCCGGCGCGAAGGGGAAGGAGACGAAGGGGTGGTGGTACAAGGTGGGGTGGTGGTAGCTGGGAATCCGCCCGGCAAGAGGTCCGCGCAGTCTCGAGAGGTTGTGAGACCCGGGCGCTCGGGTAGGGATGCTCTCCCTACCGGTCGCGGCTCTGACGGCAGCTCGGGCCAACGGCCTACAGGGCGGCGGCGGGTTCCGGCTGGGGTTCGATTGGCTCGATTTCCTTCTTCTTGCGCTCCATGTGCTCGAGACCGGCCATGCTGAACCCGAGGTCGCCGAGCTCGCACAGGAAGCTGCAGTAGGTAAGGCGGAGCGCGCTCGTCGATTTCGTGGGCATGTAGCGCAGGGCGCAGCGGGCGCATTTCGGCAGGGCCACCAGTTCGCCATCACGTGCCGACAGGACAACGTCGCGGGCGGTACTCTCGTCGCGGTCTTCAGTCATCGTGCTCATGCTACCCATCCTCCCACCTTGCGTCAGTATCGCGCACGGCGCCCTTACATGCTTGTACGTCATCGGTGGCAAAAGCGATGGGATCTCCTTCACTATCATCCCCGGTTTTCTATGAGCGACGGCAGACTGGCGTGCCACGAAGAGCGGCAGATTGGTAGCAGCCCGCGCCTCGGGGCTGGCGCCGGGGCACGCCGGGATGTAGTATTTGGAAGCTATCTTCCGTTAAGGCCAACGCTATGGTGCTCAAGCTGGTCATCCTCGCCGCGGGCTTCACCGTCCTCTCGGTGGTGTTTGGCATCCTGGAGAAGGCATGGCCCTCGGTGAAGGGCCAGCGCCGGCTGCGCCGCGGTGTGAAGACGGACATCGCGTGGTACTTCTGGGACACGTTGCTGAACAAGTCGATCGTGTTCGTGGCGGTGGCCGCCGTGGCGATCCCGATTGCGCTTGTGCCGGCGGCGGCGAGCGACACGACGGTCAAAGAGTTCCTCCAGCACCGGCACTCGTTCGTCTCGGACCAGCCGGAGTGGCTGCAGGCGATCGAACTCTTCTTCCTGTTCGACCTCATCGGCTACTGGACGCACCGGGGGTTCCACCACCTGGGGTTGCTGTGGAAGTACCACGCCGTGCACCACAGCTCGACGGAGCTGGACTGGCTCTCGGCGGTGCGGGTGCACCCGGTGAACGAAATCGGGACGCGGGTGATCCAGGCGCTGACGCTGCTGCTGTTCGGGTTCAACGCCACGCTGCTCGGGGCGTACGTGCCGCTGCTGACGTTCTACGCCATCGGGCTACACGCGAACGTGCCGTGGGACTTCGGGCCGCTGCGCTATGTAATCGCCAGCCCGGTGTTCCATCGCTGGCACCACACCTCCGAGCGCGAAGGGCTCGACCGGAACTTCGCGGGCGCCTTCCCGTGGCTCGATGCGCTGTTCGGGACGCTCTACATGCCGCGCGGGCGTCAGCCGGTCGAGTTCGGGGTGCTGGGGGAGCAGGTGCCGGAGGGGCTGTGGCGGCAGCTGCTATATCCTTGGCGAGGCCGGAAGCCCGAGTTCGTAGCTCCGGAATGACTGCAATGCGCGTCGCCACGCCATCACCGGCTCGGAACTCGGGCCCTTTACGCCAGTTGCTGGGGGAGGGCCTGGAGCTGGCGAAGGTGGTCGAGGTCGTGGACGCGCATGAAGAGCAGCCATTCGCGCCAATTGAGCGCGCCGAACATCGGGTGCGTAATGAGCACGTCCAGGTGCTCATTGCCAGAAGCGGGGAGGACGCGTTGGTAGAATTGCTCGCGGCGGGGAGTGAAGCGGTCCCAGAAGTCGCCAGCATCGACGGGCGCGCCGGCGGGACCCGCCTCCATGAGGTCGCGAATCGAGGTCGGCGCCGGCGCGCCGGCGATGATGGCCTCGATCGATGAGGCGCCCTGCTCGCTCATCTGGAGGATGTGAGCGGTCACCTCGGCGGCGGACCACTCGCCGCCAGCGGGGCGCTCCGCGAAGCGCCCGGCGGGGATAGCCGCGGCGGCGGCGCGCAGCGGCATCGCATCGGTCCGCGCTTTCGCCACCAGCTCCGCCACGGAAAGTTTGGCGGCCTGCGCCTGGAGGTAGGAGCGCACGCGCAACTGGTCTTCGTTCATTTCGGCCATGGGGAGGCCTCCCGCGGTAGTTGAGTGGCGGCAGTGTCGCGCGGGGCGGACTCAGTTGCAACTGGAGACTTACGGGCCGCGACCTCGTGGACCAGGGCCGCCGTTCAGGCGGCGTGGGCCGCCGGGGCGGCGGGGTCGGCGTTCAGCAGGTGGCGCATGAGATCGAGCACTTCGATGCAGCCGGCCAGCGCGCCACCATGGATGACCACGAGCGGGTCGTGGCGCGCGGATGGCGCACGCTGGAGCGCAAGCTCGGCGGCGCGACGGGCGGGCGTGTGCGAATCGATGATGGTGGCAGGTTGGGCGAGCTGGATGGCGCTCTTGCGTGCGTAGACGGCGAAGCCGTACTGCCGGGCGAAGCGAAGGAGGATGCGTTCGCGGGTGATGATGGCGGTCACTTCGCCCGCATCCTCGACGGCTACCACTTCGAGCAACATGTCCTCCTCGAAGAGCCGAAGGACTTCCTCGCCGGCCATGGCGGCCGGGATCACGGGCGGGATGAAGGTGAGTCCCATGATGCTGGCGGCGCGAGCGCGGACGGGGACGCCGCGGCGGCCGGCGGCACTGGTGATGAGCTCGGTCGTGGCCGGAGAGGCCGGTGCCACCCCGGGCGCAGGCCGTCCGAGCAGGAAGCCCTGCCCGTAATCGACATCGAGCGCGATGAACGCCTCGAGCTCGGCTTCGGTCTCGATGCCTTCGGCGATGACACGTGCACGGGTGCGGTGGGCGAATTCGACGAGCGCCTTCACCATCGCGCGGCGGGCGGAGTCGCCTTCGATGCCCTGCGTCAGCCAACGGTCGAGCTTGATGTAGTTGGGGCGCAACTCGACGACGGACTGGAGGCTTGAAGGGCCGGCGCCGGCGTCATCGATGGCGAGGCCGAAGCCTTCGCTGCGGAAGCCGGCGAGCACCCGGCGGACGGCCGCGAAATCGGTGATGGACTCCTCTTCGGTGAGTTCGAAAACAACGCGTTCCGGGGCGAGCCCGTAGCGCCGGACGAGGTCGGCGGTGGGCGGGCCGCGGAATTCGGCGTTGAGCAGGGAACTCGGGCTGACGTTCAGAAACAGGAGCGCCTCCGGAGGGAGCTGCGGCGCGAGCCGTTCGATGGCGAGGCGCCGCCAGGTGCGATCTGCGTGCAGTTCCAGCCCCGCGTCTCGCGCGACCGAAAGGAAGACGGCGGGGGCATCCAGCGGCGCCGGGCACTGCGGGCGCGAGAGGGCCTCGAAGCCAGCGATCTCACCCGTCGAAAGCGAGATGATCGGCTGGCTCACGGTGCGCACGGCCCCATCACGCAGCGCTTCGGCCACCACGTTGCGCCGGTGCGCATCACCGGCCAGGAGGCTGAGGCTCGAACTCTGGAACGCCATGTGGGTTGTGCTTCGTCACATACACGCGAACCTTTAGCTCCCGGCGAAGATTGTTCATCAGGCCGCAACCGTTTCGGACGTCCCGGCGACGGCTTAGCCGCGCAGGCCGAAGTCCCAGCCGCGGCCGCGGTCGTACTCGCGGAGGATGAGGCGCGAGACGGTCACGCGATGGACTTCGTCCGGGCCGTCGTAGATGCGGGCGAACCGCGCGGCGCGGTACATGCGTTCGAGCGGGAAATCGCCCGTGACGCCGGCGGCGCCATAGACCTGGATGGCGCGGTCGATGGCATTGTGGAGCATCTTCGCGCCGACCACCTTGATCAGCCCGATCTCGACGCGGGCGGGGTCGCCGCTGTCCATCTTCTCGGCGGCGGCGAGCGTGAGCAGGCGGCAGGCCTGGATCTCGGCGGCGGTTTCGAAAATCATCTGCTGGATCTGGCCCTTGTCGGCGAGCGGGCCGCCGAAGGCGATGCGATTGTTCGCGCGGTCGCACATGAGGTCGAACGCGCGCTGGGCCTGGCCGAGCCAGCGCATGCAGTGGAAGATGCGGCCGGGGCCGAGGCGCTTCTGGGAGATGAGGAAGCCTTCCCCGCGCCCGCCGATCATGTTCGTGCGGGGGACGCGCACGTTGTCGTAGATGACTTCGCAGTGGCCGCCAAGCATGCCCATGACGGGGACGTCGCGGACGATGTTGTAGCCAGGTGTATCGGTGGGGACGACGATCATGCTGTAGGCCTTGTGGATCGGCACGTCGTCGTCTTCGGTGCGGACCATGACGGTTGTGTAGGCGGCGGTGTTCGCGCCCGAGGTGAACCACTTGTGCCCGTTGATGCACCATTCGTCGCCATCGAGCACGGCGCGGGTGCGCAGCTGTGTGGGGTCGGAGCTCGCGACCTCGGGTTCGGTCATGGCGAAGCTCGGAAAGACCTCGCCGGCGACGAGCGGCTTGAGGTAGCGCTCCTTCCACTCGGGGGGCGCGTACAGGTGGAGCATGATCGAGTCCTGGAGCGAATGCGTGCCGAGCGCGGCGATGGCGGCTTCGGAACGCCCGACGACTTCGTTGACGTAGACATAGTCCATGAAGGGCATGCCCTGGCCACCAATCTCGACGGGGTGGCCGAGCGCCCAGAGGCCGGCGTCCTTGGCCTCCTGCATGAGGCCGCGGAGCACGCGCCGGCCCTCCTCCCCGGAATGGTCGAAGAGGATGGGCTCGACCGGGTAGACACGCTCTTCAATGAAGGTGCGGACGCGCTCGCGGATGGGCCGGACGTGTTCGGGGACGCTGAAACTCATGGCTGGCTCCTGCGTGGGGGGGGGGTGGATCGGCGCATCGTACGGCGGGGGGCGGAGGTTGGCAAAAGCGGAGAAGTGTCTGTCGAAGCCGGGGCTGCAGGCGGGAAACGCTTCCGTTTCTCGTGGAAATCCTGCCGAATGTCAATGTCGCAAAGTGCCTCTCGTAATATAGGAGTATGGTCAGGGCACGGTGGCTGCAATTGCGCTTCGAGAAGTTCCGCGCGATGAACTGCTGAATACGCGGCGAAAGATCATCGTCACGCTAAAGCAGAACGGCGAAGCGACGGCGGCTGCCCTCGCTGAAAGCCTGTTTGTCACGGTGAGCGCTATCCGCCAGCACCTTGGCCGGCTCGCCAGCGAAGGGCTCATCGGGTATCGCGAAATTGGCCGCGGTCCAGGGCGCCGCCGCCGGCTCTACTCGCTCACGGCCACAGCGGACGTGCTCTTCCCCAACGGCTATGAGTCGATGGCGCGCCGGCTGGCGGACTTCGTCGCCGGGCGCGCGCCCGAGCTGCTGGACCAGTTCTTCCAGCAGGAGGCCGCTGGCCAGGTAGCCGAGATCGCGGCCGGGACGGACGGGCGAATGGATGCGGTACTCGGCCTGATGGTCTCGCTGTTCGAGCGCAACGACTTCGCCCCCCAGCTTTCGAGTCCGCATGGGGATGGAGATGGCGCCGGCGGCGACCCGCTGCTGACGCTGTTCCACTGCCCCATCCTCGCGCTGAGCCGTGACCATCCGCAGATCTGCGCGTACGAAGCGCGGGCCATCCACGACATGGCGATGGCCGGCCAGCCCGGGGGCGGGATTGATGTGGAGCGCCGGGCGTGGCGGCTCGAAGGGCAGCTGCTCTGCTCCTATGCCATCCGGCCGACGAAGGACGACGACTGACGCGCCGCCGGTGCTCAGCGCGGGCCGGGGATGCCTTCGTGGAGCGCGATCGCCGTGATCGCGGCGGTACTGCCGCCGGCAGTCCAACTGCGGAACACCAGGTGCCCCGCTTCGCGAAGGTCCGGCACGAAGAAGAGCAGGTCGCTGACGTCGCCAGAGGTCTTGCTCTGTTCGAGCACGAGGAACTCCGTCGTGCTGCCTTTGCGCAGGATGCCAACGCCGAGCGCGCCGGTCTCGACTTCGAGCGCGACGCGGACGGTCCGCGGCGCCAGCGCGGCGCCGGCAGCGCCGGGCGTGAGCGGCAGGCTGCAGCTGTAGGCCCACTGGGCCGGGTCGGTTATGAGTTGCAGTGACCCGTCGCTCAACGAAAGTTGCCCGCCGTTGAGCGACTGTACGGCGGCGAGGTCGAACTCAACGAGGGTAGGGCCGAGGTGTTGCTGGCGCAGCCGCTCGAGCAGCGGGGCCGCCTCGACAGGCGCGGTAGCGTGGGCGGCGTCCAACGGCTCCGGGGCTGCCACCGGGGCGCCGGCTGCGGGCCGGCGGGCGATGCGGCGGACGGGCTCGCGGGTTTCGGGGTCGAAAGTGATGAAGCCGGGCCAGCCGAGGCCGGCGCCCGGGAGCGGCGCGAGCGACTTCAGCTCTTCGTGCAGCGCCGTGAGGATATCGACCATCGCCTCAATGCCGAGCGCGGCGCCGGCGCGGCGGTAGATGGTGTCCCAGCGCTCGTTCTGGGCCGAATTGCGCGCCATTGCGTCGGCGGGGTCGGCGAAGCGGAGGAGTCCGCCATCGATGTGCTCGTCGATCGAGTTCGCCACGCGCATCATGACGGCGTAGGCGAGGCGGACGGGGAGCTGGTCGGGGTCCGCTGCGAGCACTGCCGCCTCGAGCTCCTGGAAATCGAGCGAGAAGTATTCGAAGACTTGCGCCTCGGCGCGCCAGCCGATGCGCGCCGTGAGCCAGCGGCGCTGCGCGGCGAGGTCGTGCTCGGCGTGCGCCGGGTAGCGGCCGAGCGAGTAGGCGGCGTGGTTCATCGCCGCGACGATCACCGTCACCGGTGCGCCATAGGCGGCAAGCGCGCTGGCCGTGCCCACGCCGTGGCCGGCGAGCGTCTTCCCGGATTCGCGATAGACGCCGTCGTAGACACGCGCGGCGGCCTGGTAGCCTTGCTCCATGGTCTCGATCTGCCGGGGGCGGTAGCCGAGCGCTGCCATCTGGGACGAAAGCTGCAGGACCGTCTGCGCGAACGGGTGCGCGCCGATGCGTACCGGGGCCTGCGGGGCCACGCCGGCGCGCGGCAGCCGGCAAATCTCCTGTTGCCGCCAGATGAAGGACTCGTGGTCGCGGAAGAAGCTGGACTCACGCTCCAGCCGCCATTTGCGCGCGAAATGGGCGAACGTATGATCGTTCCATTCGTCGCACCAGCGGCGGGCGAAAAACGCGGCATCCGACATGACGTAATCGGCATCGGTGAGGTAGCTGACGACGGCGGCGGGCTCGGTGTAGATGGCGCCGCCGTGCTCACGTACCCGCAGGAGCAGGTCCATGTGCTCGCAGGAACTGAGGATGTCGGGGTCCAGCGGCCCGGTGCGGTCGAACAGGTCGCGGCGCGTGAGCATGCAGTGGAACTCGACGTAGTCGCATCTCGCACGGCGCAGCTCGACCGGGTTCGTCTTCAGGCAAACGTTTGGGTAGCGGTGCGTCTCGACCATCCAGTGGCGGTCGCCTTCGTCGAAGAATTCGAGGTCGCCGCCGACAGAGTGGATGTAACCCTGCTCGGGCTCGCCGAAGAGGACGAGCGGCCCCACAACGTCGGCGCCGGTCTCCTCGGCGCAGCGCACGAGCGCATCGAGCCAGCCCGGCTCGACAACGACATCGTTATCGAGGAACACGGCGTACTTCGTCGTCACGCGTTGGAGGCCGAGGTTGCGCGCCTCGTTCGGGGAGAGGAACCCTGGTTCGAGCAGGAGATCGTAGCCGCGTGCGGCGCACTGCGCGGTGAGGAAGTCGCGGATGTAGGGAGGCGCGCCGCCGGCGACGTACACGAGGCGATGCGGCCCGGGCGTCGTGCTGATGAGGCGGGGCAGGCAGCGAAGGGCGGTGCTATACCGCTCGCGGGCGGTGACGACGATCGTCGCGAGTGGATCCTCGGTCACGTGTGTCCCCCGGCCCGGGCGGGCCGCTCAGAAGGTACAGCGGCGGCGCACGGATGGTCTATCGGGGCGGGCCGGCCGCCGCCAGCCGCAGGTGTCCTACACTCTCGGAATGAGAGTGTCGCGCGAGCAGCTGGTGGCGGCGTTTGGGCGCGCGGGGTTCGAGCTGTGGGTCGTGGGTGGCGACCTGCGCGACCAGATCCTCGGTATTGGCGGCGGCGACGAGGACTTCGCGACCAACGCCGGCCCGGACCAGGTGGAGGCGCTTGCGCGGGCGCTCGGGGCGAACGTCACGACCGTGGGAAAACGGTTCGGGACCATCGGCGTGCTGCTCGATGGGCGCTGGACCGAGATAACGACCTTCCGGGGCGATTCTTACGCCGGCGGCACGCGCTGGCCGGAGGTGACGTTCGGGGCGAGCATCGAAGAGGACCTCGCCCGCCGCGACTTCACGATCAACGCGCTCGCGCGAGAGGCAGGCACGGGCCGCGAGCTCGACCTCTATGGCGGCCGTGCGGATATCGCGGCGCGGGTCATCCGGGCGGTCGGCGAGCCCGAGCGGCGATTCCGCGAGGACCCCTTGCGCATCCTCCGCGGCCTGCGGTTCGCGGCGAAGCTGGGATTCGAAATCGAGCCGGCGACGCTGGCAGGGATGGCGGCGACCGTCGAGCTGCTGGCGACGCTTTCGCAGGAGCGCATCACAGCCGAGCTGGACAAGCTGATTCAAGCGCCGCAAGCGGGCCGCGGGCTGGAGCTCATGCGCGACGTTGGCGCCCTACCGGTGATCCTGCCGGAGCTCGTGCCGATGGTCGGGTGCGAGCAGAACCACTGGCACCAGTTCGACGTCTGGGGCCACACGGCCGCAACGGTGCAGGCGATGATGAAGGAGGGGCCGCACGTGCGCGCGCGCTGCTGGGGGGCGCTGCTCCACGACCTGGGGAAGCCGGCCGTGCGGCACGTGAAGAAGGATGGGGAGTGGGGCTTCTACCGGCACGATGCGGTCGGGTACGAGCTGGCGGGGCCGCTGCTCGACCGGCTGAAGCTCGCGCACAAGGACGCAGCCATCATCCGGCTGCTCGTCCAGCGGCATATGGACCGGCCGAACATCGCCGAGCGGCGCTCGGTGCGGCGCTTCATCGCGAAGAGCGGCGGCTACTGGGAGGATCTGATCGCACTGAAGCGCGCGGACAACGCGAGCCACACCTACGACGACAACGCGTACCACGACGCACTGGAGTCATACTGCCGCCAGATCGTGGCGGAGGACGAGGCGGCGCTGCGGGCCGAGAGTCCGCTCACGGGGGATGACCTCGTAGCAATGTTCCAACGGGAGCCGGGGCCGTGGATCAAGGCGATCAAGGCGCGACTGAGCGCGCTCGTGCTCGATGGCGAGCTCGCGCCCGGGGACCGCGCCAACGCGGAGCGCATCGTGCGCCAGAGTTCCGAGTTCCGGGTTCCGGGTTCCGAGTGCTGAGTGAGGCCCGAGGCCCGAGTTCCGAGCCGGTGTCACACGGCGGCGGTGTTCATTGCCGCCAGGTACGGTTCCGGGCAGGTCCAGGGGACGTTTCGCAGGGCCCGGGACATCCAAGCGTGCGACGTGTCGCTGGTCGCGCCCTGCGACGCCACGACAACCGAGAGTCTCCGCCAGCCTACTCGGTCCTTTCCGTGCGGCGGACGGCGAGGGCGGAAATGGCCTCGAGGCAGACGCGGTGCGCGACTTCGGCGGTGATGCCGGCGCTGTCGTAGGGCGGCGAGACTTCGACCACGTCCATGCCGGCGAGCTCCACTTTGAGGACGATTTCGCGGACGGCGCGGAGGAGCTCGCGGGCGGAGAGGCCGCCAGGTTCGGGAGTGCCGGTGCCCGGCGCGAACGCGGGGTCGAGGACATCAACATCGACGGAGAGGTAGATGAGGTCGGGGCCGTCGAGCGCTTCGGCGATGGCGTCGGTAAGCACGGCGTCGAAGCCACGGCGTTCGATCTCGGCCATGAAGTGCGTGCGCAGGCCATGTTCGCGCATCCATTCGATCACGGCGGGCGGCGGCCAGTAGCCACGGAGCCCCACCTGCACGAAGTTGCGGCCGGCGACGTGGCCGGCCTCGATCAGGCGGCGCATCGGCGTGCCATGGCTGAGCGAGACGCCCCAGGACTCGTCGGCGGCATCGGCGTGCGCATCGAAGTGGACGATGCCGACGCGGCGGCCGTGGTGATCGGCGACGGTGCCGGCGGCAGGGTAGGTGATGGAGTGGTCTCCGCCGAGGACGATGGGGATGCAGTTGGGGGCGGCTTCGAATAGGGCCGCGAGCTTCGCCCGGATGGCGTCGTGGCTGCGGGGGATATCACCGGGGATGCAGGCGGCGTCGCCGGCGTCGATGGCGGTGAGGTGCTTGAACGGCTCGACTCCGAGGCCGAGGTGGTTGAGCGACCACTGTGTCAGGTTGCCGGCGGCGCGAATGGCGCGCGGGCCGAAACGGGCGCCGGGGCGGTGCGTGACGGCGACATCGAAGGGCGCGCCGACAATGGCGATATCGGGGGCAGCGGCGCGGATTGCCTCTGGTTCGTGGACCCACGGGAGGTGAAGGAACGTGGAGATATCGGCGTACGCGGGGTGGAGGCGGGGGTCGGTGGACATGGGTGAAGTTCCAGGTTCCGGGTTCCGAGTTCAGAGTGTAAGCCGCTGCCGGCGCTCGTGGGCGCCTGGCGGCGGGCAAGTCCTGAAGACCCGGCGGCCCAGCTCGAATTTGGTGTTCCCCAGGGCCCGCCGAAGCGGGGGTTGGCCCCGGGTGTGATCGTCGAGGGACTGCCGCGGCGGGGGTTCACGGTCCAGAATTCGAAACCACCTGAGTCCAGCGCGTGCGGGCGGGTGTAGGATTCGCGCGATCGAGAGCGCCGGAGGGGCATGGTGGGCGAGAAAGAGACAGCGGCGGGGTTCCCGGGCGCCCGCACGGTGGGCCAGGCGGCCGCCGGCGGTACAGGGCCGGAAACCTTCGCGAAGGCCGCGAGCGGGTCGCAGAGCGACCCAAAGAGCCAGGGCGACGCCGCCGCCGGCGGTGGGGCCGCCCCGGAGGCCGCCGCGGCTGCGATCGTCAAGAGCAAGAGCAACATCACGAACAATCGCGAGGCGAGCGACGAAGACGGCGGCGGGTCGCCGGACGCCGCTGAGGGCGGCATCGTCAAGAGTAAGAGCAACATCACGAACAATCGCGAGGCAGGCGACGACGATAGCGATACGTTGTCGGACCCGGCGGCTGACGCGTCGCGGGCAGCGAACCTGAACCTCAGCAAGAGCAACATCAACTGCGAGGCCGGGGGTATGCCTGCGGGCGGCCCGGAGCCGGAAGAGGCGGTGAACCTGAATTCGAGCAAGAGCAACCGGGTCGCGACCGATGCGCCCGGCGGCGGGCCTGAGCCGGACGAATCGACGAACCTGAACTCCAGCCGGAGCAATTAACTTCTGGGCCCGTCTCGCGTTTCGCCCACAAAAGACCGGGGCCGCCTGCGGCGGCCCCGGCCCGTACGAGCGCCGGTGTGCGTGAGCTAGTTGGGCCGGCGGCTCATGGCCGCGAGGACGATCCCACCGCCGAGCACGGCCACGCCGAGCACGACGAGCGAAACCGGGACGGCAGAGCTGCTATCGGTGGTGCCGGTGCCAGTCGATGGTGCGGCCGGCGTGATGGAGGGCGCCTGGACGCCCGCAACGGCGGACCCCGTGGCGGTCGCGGTGGGGGTGGATTGCGCGAAGCTGGTATTCGCCGCGCCGAAGCCGGCGAGGCCCAGCAGGAGCGCAAAAGCGGCAACAAGGCCGAGCCATTTCTTCTGCACCGAGGTGCGTCGATCCGATGGTGCGTTCATGAATTCTCCGTTCTCCAGTGTGGGCTGGTGAAAGATCGGCGCTCGCCTGGGGAACGGACGAGAAGCCGTCCCCGTGGTGCTCACCCGCGCCGCGGCCGCCAAAATCGGCCTGTTGGCATCCGTGGTGGCGCGGGCGGCGAACTCAGACACCGTATGCAGGGCGCCCGAACGCGTGGCTCAATCTCGCTTGTGGTGCAGTAACAACCGGCTATCAGGCACGCGCTTTTCCCTGCACGGGAGAGCCGGTATCCCGAACCTTAACCGTCCGGCGCCACCGGCCCCATAGCGGCCGGCGCGCTCCGTTTGAACACCGCCCCGCCCGCGCTGTCGTACACGAGCTCGTAGCGGTCATCGCTCCAGAGCGAGTTGTAGAGCTCAGTGCAACAGAGCTTTCCCGCCGCCGTCGACGGCAGGAACACGTACTCGATCGGTTTCCCGACATCCGCGGACCAGCGGTCGAGGCACGCCGCGTTGCTGCCGGCGCAGCCCCAGGCGCGGTCGTGGGCGTAGATGGCGCGCGCGAAGGCGCCATCGGGCAGCCATTCGGAACCCTGGACGGTCGCGATGCTCTGGCGGCCGGTGAGCGCGGGGAACCATTCCGACTCTTTGTCCACTTCCCAGGCCGCCTGCGGGATGACGAGGAAGGTCGCGTTGGTGGGCGTCGAGCTGGCAATCCACGCCATGGCGCTGCGCTGGTCGCTGGAGAGCGCGCGGAGGGTGGTCTCCTCGCCACGGTTGTTCGCGAGCGTGGGCACCGTGACGTAGTAGAGGAGCCAGCCGATCACGAGGGCGGCTTTCCAGTAGCGCTGGACGAGCTCGGCGCCGTCGTTGCGGGCAGGCGCGGGCGCGGGCGTACCTTCGCCGGCGTGCGAGCCGTGAGACGGGCGGTTGACGACGGGCAGGACGACCTCGGCAATGGCGATGCCGGCCATCAGCGCCACGGGGATGGAGGCGAACGTGGCGTAGGAGCGCTCATCGAGCAGCACGATGGCGATCCACCAGGCGGGGAGGAGGAAGCGGTTGCTGGTGAAGCAGACGAGCGCGCCGAGCAGCCCGAGTGCGCCGATGACGGGGAAGTACGGCTCGCTGGTGGAGACGCCGCGGGCAAGCGCATCGACGACCACGCTGCGGGTGGCGGCATCGGAGAAGATGTTGCCGCCGGTGCTGTTGGCGTCGAGGAACAGGCCGATGCCGTGGTAGGCGACGACGGTGCCCCACCACGGCGCCGTGAGGGCGGCGGTGCCGGCGAGCAGCCACGCGGAGCTGATGAGGCCCTGGCGGTGCAGCCCGGTCGCGACCCAAAAGACGGCAATGCTGAAGGCGAGGAACCAGGCCGTCTCGAGGTGGCTGAGCACGGTGCCGCCGGCAAAGAGGATGGCCAGCGGGAGGTAGCGGTTGTCGCGCTTTGTATACAGCAGGTAGACCTGGTGGAGCGCGAGCACCGCGAAAAGAAAGCCGAGTGACCGCGCAATGCCGCCCCCCATCAGCAGCCAGATGAAGGCCCGCGGGATCAGCCCGAACGCTGCCACGGAAGCGACGACGGCCACCTTCGAGGGCAGCATGTCGCGCGCCAGCTGGTAGACCGCGACAACGGTGAGGCCGGTGAACAGCAGCGGCAGGAGGCGGAACAACGCCGGCAGGCTCAGCGGCGTTACCTCATCGAGCACTGCCGCGATGTAGAAGGCGAGCGGAGGATAGCCGAATGGGATCTGGCCGCCGTTGTAGGACGTGAATTCGGGCAGGCGGAAATGCGCCGCCTGGATATCGCGGGCCATGGCGAAGAAGAGGCCACCATCGTTCAGGGGAAAGTGCGCGGGGAGCACCTGCGCCGCGCGGACGACGATCGCGAGGAAGATGGCGCCGCCGAGGGCGATGTGGAAGGGCTCGAGCCGGGCGCTGAGGGAGCGCAGCCAATCGGCGGCCGGCCAACCTGCGGCCGCGTTTCGGGACACCTTCAGCATGCGAGCGCCTCGTCCGGGATACGGTGGGGATTAGTGTCGCGAGTCGCCCGCGCGAGTGCATAACGAGCGGCACAAACCGGCCGGACGCTTGCATTACAACGCGCCGCCCGGACGCGGCTTGCTCGCGCGTGAGCAAGGATAGCAGCGCCGCCGAAAGCTTCCGTCAATCACGGGGCGCGGCTCTCGGGGGACCTGGAGCGTCGCCGCAGCATCGCTGCAAAGGACGACCGGTGCCCCGCCGCCGAATCGGCGTGCCTGGGGGACGCTGCCCTACTCCTCGGTGACGGCGGGGAGGGCGAAGCCAAACTCGGTACCGCCGCCGGGCCGGAGTGCGGCCCAGATGCTGCCGCCCTGCGCTTCGACAAGCCGGCGGCAGACGGCAAGCCCGAGGCCTGCGCCGGGCGCGGCCCGCGCGGTCCGCTCGGAGCGGAAGAAGGGCTCGAAGATGTGGCTGGTTTCTTGTTCCGGGATGCCCGCACCGCGATCCAGCACCCTGACGATGACATAGCCGCCCTCTTCCGTGACGGTGATTTCGATGGGTTCCCCGGCGGGGCTGTACTTCTCGCTGTTGCTGAGCAGGTTTTCGAGCACCTGGTCGAAGTACGTCGGCTGCGCGTCCACCGGCGAGAGGCCGCTGGCGATTGAGACGCGGAGCTCGCGGCCGGGGTAGCGCACGTTGTGGTTGGTCACCACGCGCGCCACGAGCCGCTGAGCCAGGAGCGGTTCGGTGACGACTTCGCCCCGGCCTTCGACGCCGGCGAGCACGAGCATGTTCTCGACGAGCCGCTGCAGCCGTTCGGCTTCGCGCGTTATGTCCCTCAACGAGGAGAGACGCGACCCTTCATCGAGGATGGCGCCGTGGCGCGTGAGCAGCGAAGCGTGGCCCAAAATGCTGGTCAGGGGCGTGCGCAGCTCGTGCGAGACGAGCCCCAGGAACTCGTCCTTCAAGACGTTCGCCCGCTGGAGGGCTTCCTGTGCGTGCTTGATGGCTTCGATCTCAGTGGCGGCACCGAGCCAGCGCGGGGTCAGGGTGCCGTCGGGGAGTGGGCTGGCGCGGCCGAGGTACCAACGGTACTCCCCGCCGCGCATGCGCAACCGGTACTCGCATTCCCAGGTCTGTTGGCCGGCGAAAGCCGTGCCCCAGGTCTCGTTCACGCGGTCGATGTCGTCCGGGTGGATGACGCCGGCCCACGCCTCGAGGTCGGTGGGGTCGAGCCCGGTGACTTCTTCCCAGCGGCGGTTGTAGAAATCAGCCACGCCATCAATCCCGGTCACCCAGACAATCTGCGGTACCGCATCGATGAGCGCACGGTAGCGGGCATCGCTGGTGCGGAGGGCCTCCGCAGTCCGTACCCTCTCGGCGAAGAGGCGCGCGTTCGCGACGGCAAGCGCGGCGCGGCTCGCGATCTCCTCGGCGAGCGCGCGGGCGTCGAGGCTGAATCCTTTCGCGGCGGGCGCGAGCGAAAAGGTGATGGCGCCGAGGGTGGCGTCTCCCTGGCGCATGGGCACGGTGACGAACGAGTGCGCCCCCACGCCGCGTCCGGGCGCTCCTCCCATCCGCGTCTCGCCGGTGCGGACGACGGCCGCGATCGCCTCGGCTTCCTTGGCCCCGGTCACGGTGGCCGCGGGCTCGCCGAAGGCGACGGCGCGGGAGAGATGCCCATCGGGGCCTACGATATCAATGCAGCAGCGGTCGGCGATGGCGGGGACGGCGACGCGCGCGATCGATTCGAGCGTTTCCTGCGGGTCCAGCGAGGCGGTGAGTGCACGGCCGAGCTCGGCTCGCAGCTGTTCGCGGTCGGCGGCCAGGCGCTGTTCGTGGATATCGGTGGCAGTGACGAACCAGTTGATGACGGCGCCTTCGAACGACTGCATGGGCACGGCCTGGGCGAGATGCCAGCGGAAGGCGCCATCCGCCCGCCGGAAACGGAGCGTGTCGGTGAAGGTAGCGCCGCTGGCGATGGCGGCCCGGAGCGCCTCGCTGCCATTGCGGGCATCGGCAACATGGATGGCTGAGAGCCAGGCACGTCCATACGATTGTTCGGGGCCAAGGCCCGTGTAGTCGCACCAGCGGCGGTTGACGAAGACCGCTTCGCCGCGCTCGTTGGCGACGAACACGAGCTGGGGGAGGGCTTCGATGAGCGTGCGGTAGCGGCCTTCGCTCAGGCGCACGGCTTCCTCGGCGAGCTTGCGAGCGTGGATGTCGGTGGCAGTGGCCACATAGGAAGCCGCGGCGCCGCCGGCGTCCCTGCGGACGATGGCCCGGGCGATGTGCCAGCGGTACTCGCCGTCGTGCCGGCGGAGGCGGATCTCGCTCTGCGTGGGCGCCTCGCTGAGCGAGGCAATAGCCGATGCGAGCATTGCGCGGTCCTCGGGGTGCACGAATTCGATCCACAGCTGGCCGGGGAGCTCGTCCGGCTTGAGCCCGAAGTATTCCCGATAGGCATCGTTGCAGGTAGCGATGTGGCCGCCGGGCAGGACCTCCACGACGATCGAGGGAAGGGCCGTGGTGATAGCCTGCAGCCGGGCGAGTGCCGCTTCGCGCTCCCGCTCGGCCACCGTGCGGTCGTGGATATCGAGACCGCTGGAGACCCAGCCGAGCAGTTGACCCTCGCCACCAATGGCGGGCACGAAGCGCGCCCGGTGCCAGCGGTACTCGCCGTCGTGGCGGCGCAGGCGGATCTCGCCCTCCCAGGGTTCGCGGCGGTCGCGGACCGCGGCCGGGTCCGGGAGGAGCGCGAGGTCGTCGGGATGGACAACCTGGCGCCAGCCGCGCGCTTCGGACTCTTCGGCGGTGAGGCCGGTGTACTCGAGCCAGCGGCGGTTATAGCGCGCGGCCGACTCGTCGAGCCGCCGCTCGATAATCAGCGCGGCAACCGAATCGGCGAATGCGCGCTCGCGCAGCGCCTCGTTGCGGGCGCGGGCGAGGTCAGCGGCGCGGCCGGCGTCGCCCGCCGGGCCTGGCGCCGGGTTGCCCGGATCGCTCTCCTGCATGGATCTCGCCTCCACCCGGAACTACCCCGCGCGCGAGTGTAGCGCATTCATAGTTCCGAGGGCCGAGTCCCGAGCCGTTGATCGGCGCGGCATAACGTGAACGTCTTAACAAACTGCGTTGCGGGGCTTCGCGGCGTGGTATTGTGCGGCCGATGCGCAAGTTTTTCCGCGAAGCGGGACGTGGCGCACGGAAGAAGGCCGTTGCATGGGACTGCTCTCGAAGCTGCTGGGCAAGGAAAAGAAGGATCTGTCACAGACCGACCGCTATCGCATGGTCTCCGGCGAAACGCTGCCGTCCACCGAGCAGGAGCGGATGAACCGGGACCTGATGGAATCGCAGATGGCGGAGTCACGCGCGAAGCGAGACGCCGAGCAGGCGGACCACAAGAGCTGAGCCGCCGGGCGGGGGCCTAATGCCTGGCGGGGGCGGCGCGGCGCGGCGCGCGCGGCGCCGTGGCGAGCCAGCCAGGTTGTTCCTGCCAGCCGTTGTGGAAAATCCGTGAAGCGCCACAGGCGCAGGCGCCGGCGGATTCGGGGCCATGCTGCTCGCCGATTTGCCAGCGGTGCGCGTGGGCGGCCAGCGCCGCTGGAGACGGGTCGATGGTTGGTTCCTCAAGCATGCGAAGGTCCCTCCGGCTTCCACCGTACACCATGGGTCGCGGTGGCCGACGCTCGCCGCCGGCCGGCGCCTGCGCGGGATACGCCTCTACGCCCACACGCCGTTACGCTGGCTCCATGCGCCGCCCGTTCTTCCTCGCGTTAGCGCTGGGCCTGATCGCGCTGGTGGGCCTGAACTTCGTGCCGCCCGCGGGGCTGCTGGCGTTGTTCCTGCTGGGGCCGGCGCTCACGGCGTGGCTCGCGACGCGGCCGGGGGCGGACCGCAACCGCTACAGCGGCGCCGGCGTGCAGGCCGCTATCGCGCTGGGCCTGGCGGGCGTCTTCTGGGTCGGCATCCACCCCGAGGGGATGAATGTCTTTGGCGTCATCGTGAGCCTGTTCGCGACGTTCATGGTGGTCTCGATCATGTCGTCGCTGGTGGTGGTGCTGGCGAGCAACCTCTTCCCCAGGCCCGCGGGCGGCACGGGCCCTGAGGGGACGGGAGAACCGAACGGCTGAGCGCCGGGGCAGCGGCTGCTCGCGCCCGCCAGCGGAGCGCCGCCACGTTCACTCGGCGAGGAACTCGTTCGCGAGTGCGATGAATTCCTCGAACTGGTCGTGGTGGACCCAGTGGGCGGCGCGTTCGACCATCACGGAGCGGTAATCATGGAACGCGCTGAGGTCCAGGTGCTTGAACCGCGCGCCCCAGCTTTCGGCGCCCCAGATGATGAGGATCGGGCAGCGGATCTGGTTCCAGAGGTCACGCGCGTCCTCCATGTTGAACTCGTAGGGCGAGCCGGCGTGGGTGAAGTTATCGAACTTCCAGGTGTAGCCGCCGCTGCTTTCGCGTAACCCGTGGACCGTCAGGTGGCGCGCCAGCTCGGGCGTGAGATGCTGGTTCGCTTCGACCATGCGCTCCGTCGCCTCATCGATCGAGGAGTAGACGCGGAGCT
The DNA here is from genome assembly GCA_016191435.1 of Chloroflexota bacterium. Classification (GTDB taxonomy): domain Bacteria; phylum Chloroflexota; class Dehalococcoidia; order Tepidiformales; family Tepidiformaceae; genus Amarobacillus. Next base: position 121,340 of record JACPOQ010000001.1, read on the forward strand.
TGCGCCCTTCGAGGCCGCGCATGCTTTCGACCCATTCGCGCATGCGGACGTGGGCCGGCTTCCGCGCACCCGTGGCCCAGCCGAGCCCGCCCAGCCCTTCGATAGTGACGATGCGGGCGACTTTTTCGGGGAATGCGCCGGCGTATTGGAGCGCGACGCCGCCGCCGAGTGAATGCGCGACGATGGCGTAGGGCGCGCGGCCGATGGCCTCGCCCAGGGCGTGCATGTCGAGGCCGTAGTCGATGATCGAGTAGTCGCCGCCGAGGGACCATTCGGAATCGCCATGGCCGCGCAGGTCCGGGGCATAGACGCAGTAGCGGTCGCTGAGGGCGATGGCGGTGCGGTCCCAGGAGCGGGCGTGGTCGCGGGTGCCGTGGACAAGCAGCAGAGGCGGCTTCGCTTCATCGCCCCAGACGAGGTAATGAAGCTTGAGCCGTTGCGAGTAGTAATAGCGCGATTCGGGTTCCATGCGGGGAGAGTGTAGGCGAGCGGCGGTACAGGCGGAATGCGCGGGATGAAATGCCGCATCGGCCGGCGCGAACGCCATGCGATGACGGCAGAGCATAGGCCCACGAGCGGCGCCCGCAGCCCCCAGCGCGCGCGGCCGCTATGATCGACGCATGGCGCGATTCGATGCCGTCGTGGTGGGAGCAGGCCCGGCGGGGAGCACCGCCGCGCGCGAGCTCGCGGCGGCCGGGGCGCGCGTGCTGATCATCGACCGGGCGGAGTTCCCACGGTACAAGGCGTGCGGCGGCGGCATCCCGCTGCGAACGGAGCGGCTGCTGCCGTTCCCCATCGATAGCGTGATCGAGGACTCAGTACACCTGCTGGACGTGGCGTACCGCGGCCGCATGGGGTTCGAGCGCGATTCGGGCGCGCCGTTCGCGCACATGGTCATGCGTGACCGCTTCGACGCGTTGCTGCTGGAGCAGGCGCGGACCGCGGGGGCCGAGTTCCGGCCCTCCACCGCCGTGCGGTCGCTGTCGCGGGACGGCGTGGTCAGGCTCCAAGCGCCGGGATTCGCGGTGGAAGCGGACTACTTCGTCTGCGCCGATGGCGCGCATTCGCCCGTCGGGAAGATGGCGGGGCTCGGGGAGGACATCGCCGAGTGCGCCGCCTGGGAGGTAGAAGTGCGTGCCGATGCGGGCGCGCTGCGCCGCTACCGGTCGCGTGCGCTGATCGAGCTGGGGTACCGGCCGTGGGGTTACGCATGGCTCTTCCCGAAGGCCTCGGTGCTGTCGTTCGGGGTGGTGCTGCCGCGCGAACAGGCCGGCGCGATGAAGGCGTACGTGCGCCGCTTCGTCGCGCGATTGGGCCTGGGCGCGGCGGATGTGGAGGTCGCGCGCGGCCACAAGATCCGCTTCCGGCGCGGGCGCGAACGGATCGCCGATGAGCGCGTGCTGCTCGCCGGCGATGCCGCGGGCCTTGCGGACGAGTTCACCGAAGAGGGAATCTTTTACGCGATCGAATCCGGGCGCATTGCCGCGCGCAACGTGCTGCGGGCGATGGGCGGCGGCTCGCTTACGCGCTACCAGCAGGACATCGACCACGAGCTCATGCCCGAACTGCGGGCGGCGCGGCTGATCGCGTTCATGTTCTACGGGATGCTGCGGCGGGCGCCACGTCCGTGGATGTTCGCGAGCGGCAAGGCGCCGTTGCTCTGGGATGCGTTCTTCGCGGTGCAGAAGGGCGAATCGACGTACGCGCGCGAGGTGGCGCGTATCCCGCTGCTGCCGGCCATCGCCGCCCGCATGCTGCGCTCCTGATGCCGCTGGCGCCCGCGGCGATCATGGCGCGGCTGGCGGCGCTCTACGGCACACCCGTGCACACGCCCAGCGGCGCGCCTATTGCCGAGCTGGTGCTCACGGTGCTTTCGCAAAACACGGCCGATACGAACAGCGGGCGGGCGTTCGTGCAGCTACTGCGGAAATACCCATCGTGGGCGGCGATTGCGGCGGCGCCGCCGGAGGAGTTGATCGCGACCATCCAGGGTGGCGGGCTGGCGCAGCAAAAGGGGCCGCGCATCCAGGCAATCCTGCGGGCGGTGGCGGAGCGCTCACCCGGGTGGGACCTGGAGTTCCTGCGGGAGATGCCGCTCGAAGAAGCGCGCGCCTGGCTACGGGCGCTGCCGGGCGTGGGCCCGAAGACGGCGGCGTGCGTACTGCTGTTCGCGCTCGGGCGGCCCGCGATGCCGGTCGACACGCACGTCGAGCGCGTGGCGAAGCGGCTGGGGCTGATCACGCCAAAGCTGACCGCGGAACAGGCGCACCACGCGCTCGAGGCGCTGGTGGAGCCGGCCGACTACTACCGCTTCCACATGCTGCTAATCAAGCACGGCCGCCGGCTCTGCATCGCGCGGCGACCACTCTGTGAACGCTGCCCGCTGGAGCGGGACTGCCCATCGAGCGTGCTGGCGAGGAGCCGTTAGCCACCGGGGTAGGGGCAGCAGTCAATGCCGCTGACAAGAGAGCGCCGGGATCTCGACCGCCTCACGCGAACGTGACGACCTGGCGGATGGCGTGCCCGCCGGCGAGGCGTTCGAAGCCTTCGTTGATGTCATCCAGCGGGAGGCGGTGGGTGAGCAGCCGGTCCACGGGCAGGCGGCCCTGCCGGTAGAGCGAGACGTAGCGGGGCACATCACGCACGGGCACGCAGGCGCCCACGTAGCTGCCTTTCAGCGTGCGCTCCTCGGCCACGAGCTGGACGGGCGGGAAGGAGAACGTGGCATCGGGCGGCGGCAGGCCAGCAGTGACCGTGGTGCCTCCGCGGCGGGTGACCGCGTAGGCAGTTTCGAGCGCCCGCACGGAGCCGGCGAGCTCGAAGGCGAACTCGACGCCGCCGCCAGTCTCGGCGCGGACGCGCGCGACGCAATCGGGTGCGGTGGCGTTGAAGGCGTCGGTGGCGCCCAGCTCGCGTGCGAACGCCAGCCGTTCGTCGGAGATATCGATGGCGACGACGCGGCCGGCGCCGGCCGCGATTGCCCCGAGGAGGCTCGCAAGCCCCACGCCGCCAAGACCGACAACCGCCACGGTGGCGCCGACGGAGACGCGCGCGGTGTTGACCACCGCGCCGACGCCGGTGAGCACCGCGCAACCGAAGAGCGCCGCCTCATCGAGCGGGACGCGCTCATCAACTTTCACGAGCGACCGCCGCGAGACCGTGGCGTACTCCGCGAAGGCGGAAACGCCGAGGTGGTGGTTGAGCTGCCCGCGGTCCCAGTGGATGCGCCGCGCGCCAGAGAGCAGCGTCCCCGCGCCGTTCGCGGCCGCGGCCGGCTCGCAGAGCGCGGGGCGGCCCTCGGCGCAGGGGAGGCAATGGCCGCAGCTGGGCACGAACACGAACACAACGTGGTCGCCGCGCGCGAGGTCGCTCACGTCCGGGCCACATTCCTCGACGACGCCCGAGGCTTCGTGGCCGAGCGCCATGGGCATCGGGCGGGGCCGGTCGCCGTTGATGACGCTGAGGTCCGAATGGCAGAGCCCCGCGGCGGCGACCTTGACCAGCACCTCGCCGGGCCCGGGCGGGTCGAGCTGGACCTCGGCCACATCGAGCGGGCGGGACTGGCCATAGGGCCGCGGGCGGCCCATGGCGCCAAGGACGGCGGCGCGCGCCTTCATCGAGCCGCTCCTTGCGGCTCGGCCAGCGGCGAACGGAGGGTCGCGAGGCGCGCGGTGAGTTTCATGTTCTCGGAGTAGTCGACCGGGCAATCGACGATCGCGACTGTGTTCGAGGCGAGCGCCTCCTGCAGGGTGGGCACGAGGTCGGCAGTCTTCTCCACGCGGTATCCCTTCGCGCCGAAGCTTTCGGCGTAGCGCACGAAATCCGGGTTCGTGAACGCGATGTTGCTCGGGCGGCCGAAATGGCGGAGCTGGTGCCAGGTGATGAGCCCGTATTCGGAATCGTTCCAGATGAGGACGACGAAGGGCGTGCCCACGCGCAGGGCGGTCTCGATTTCCTGGGAGTTCATCATGAAGCCCGCGTCGCCCGTGACCACGAGGACCTTGCGGTCCGGGAAGGCGAGCCGGGCTGCGATGGCGCCCGGCACGGCGATGCCCATCGAGGCAAAGCCGTTCGAGACGATGCAGGTGTTCGGCTGCTCGGCCTGGAACATGCGGGCGGTCCACATCTTGTGGGCGCCCACATCGGAGATGAGGATGTCGTCCGGACTCAGCACGGCGCGAAGGTCCCAGAGGATCTTCTGTGGCTTCACCGGGAAGCCCTCATCGGCGGCATAGGCCTCGCGGTCGGCGACGATGGCGGCGCGAAGTGGGGCGAAGGGGTTCGCGATACGGGGCTGGGCGCGGCGGGCGATACCGTAGAGGCTGGCGGTGATATCGCCGAGCACGCCACAGGTGACCGCGTAGCACTCGTCGACTTCGGCCGGGAGCGTATCGACGTTGATGATGATCTTGTCGGCAGCGGGGTTCCAGAGCTCGGGATGGTACTCGACGATGTCGTAGCCGACGCAGACCACGACGTCCGCCTGTTCGAGCGCGAACCACGGGAGGTCGTTGGCTTTCAGGCCAATGGTGCCGAGCGACAGCGGGCTGGAAGAAGGGATCGCGCCCGCCGCCATAAACGTGTTCACGGCATGGATTTGGAGGGCGTCGACGAAGTGGCGGAGAGCAGGCACGGCCTGCTGGCGGATGGCGCCGTTGCCAACCAGCACCACCGGGCATCTCGCCTGCGAGATGAGCTGCGCGGCCTCGTCGATCTTTGACGATGGCGGCTCGGGAGTCGCTGCCTTCTGGACGCGGATGGGCCTCTTGTCCAGCTCGGCGCGGGCGACGTTTTCCGGGAACTCGATGAAGGCCGCGCCGGGCTTTTCCGCCTGGGCGACCTTGAACGCCTTGCGCACCACCTCGGGGACGATCTCGGCATCGAGCACCTGGGCGGCGTACTTGGTAATGGGCTTGAAGAGGTCGACGAGGTCCAGGATCTGGTGGCTTTCCTTGTGCAGCCGGGTGGTCGCGCCCTGGCCGGCGATGGCGACGAGGGGCGCGCTGTCCACGTTCGCATCCGCGACGCCCGTGATCAGGTTGGTCGCGCCCGGCCCGAGCGTCGCGAGACAGACGCCGGCGCGGCCGGTGAGCCGCCCGTAGACATCGGCCATGAAGGCGGCGCCCTGCTCGTGGCGGGTGGTGATGAAGCGGATGGGGCTTTCGAGGAGGGCGTCCATGATGTCGATGTTCTCTTCGCCCGGGACCCCGAACACGTACTCGACGCCTTCGTTCTCGAGGCAGCGGACAAAGAGCGTGGCAGCGTTCATGCGGCAGCATCCAACCTGTGCTTGCGGCGCGCCGTGGGCGAGCACGGGCGCCGACTGTGAGGACTGACATTACTCCACCGGGAAGAGCCTCACCATGACAGGGCGCGAAAAAGCGTGGTCAGCCGGCGATGCCGCGCTGGCGTGTGGCGGCACGCGAGCGGGCGACCGCGTGCCAGGCCACCACGGCCGTCGCCATCGGGATGATGACGGTCGCGAAGAGCATCGCGCCGAGCGGGACGGCGCCGCCCAGCAGGAGTGCCAGCCCGCGCCACGGGCGCCGGGATGTGAGGCGCGAACCGAGCAAGATGAGCCCGCCCGCGAGCATGCACCACGCGCCGAAGACGAACACGCCGCGAAGGTCCGGGTTGTTGTTCATCGGCAGGGTGAGGATCACGAGGGCGCCGCCAAGCAGGTAGAGCCCGGCGAGCAGCATGGTCAGGCCGGGGAGGCCGCGCCGGTTGACCCAGCGGGCGGTGTTCTCGATGCGCCCGAGGGCGGCCAGCAGCAGGCGCGCCGGCATCCCCGCGACGGCCGAGTGCTCGACGCGCCACGCGAGGTCCGCGGGGATACCGAGGAGGCAGCGCAGCGCGATCGCCAGGGCGAGCATGGGGCCGCTCGTGGCGGCCGCGTGGCGGTGCTCGAAGATGTCGCTCGCGATCTCGTCGCGGCGCTCATCGCGCAGGCACGGCTGGAGTCCGCTGGTGTAGAGGCGCGTCCACCAGAGGGTGAAACTGGCGGCGGCGGCATCGCTGCTCACGACGGCTGGAGGCCCGGATTGAGTGAGCCGGAGTTGGGCGCGCTGCGCTCCGCCTCGGCGAACGCGGCGGCGCCGAGCGCGCTCACCTCGTAGAGGCGGCGGCGGGGGCGGTCCTCATCGGCGGCAGCCTGGGGGTCCTCCCAGCGGCTCGTAAGGAGGCCGGCGGTGCGCATGCGGTCGAGCGCCTTGTAGAGAGTGCCGTGGGCGGTCAGCGTGCGGCTCTCGCCGCGGTCCTTGATGGAACTGGCGATGAGGTAGCCGTAGAACTCCCCCCGGCCGGCGGCGCGCAGTTCGAGTGCTGTGCGCAGGATGGCCATCTCAAGCGGGAGGAGGGCGCCTGGCTTCCGTCTCACGTCCTCGTTATAGGAAGATGCGTTCCCGCCGTCAAGCGGGGCGGTTGGCCTGAGTCCTGAGTCCTGAGTCCTGAGAGGACTTCGGCCGCATGGCCTGGGGATGGCCAACAGGCGCCGCGGTGGGCGTTGGATTCGCCCGTCCCCTGTGGGCGGGGGCGTTGGGGGTTGGCCGGGACCGGTGCCTCCCGCGGAGTGACGGCTAGGAGGCGGCGCCGACAGGCTCCGAGACCGGGGAGGTGGGTTCGCCGGTCCACTGCAGCAGGAGGGCGTCGTGCTTGGCCAGGCGCTCCGCCAGGAGCGCCCGCATCTCGGCCATCTGCCGCATCTTCTGGTCGATGAGCGCGATCTGCTTGAGCGTCATCTGGCGAGCGGCGCGTATCCGTTCGGCCTTTTCGGCGGCATCGGCGTCCTTGTCCCACTCGGCCTTAATCTGGGAGCGCACGTCCTCGGCTTCGAGCATCTCCTTGATATCCGCGAGGGAGAACCCGAGGAGGTCCTTGAGCTGCTTGATGCGGCCAATGCGCTCAATGTCCTCCGCCGAATAGAGGCGGAAGCCACCGTCCATGCGCGTCGGCGGCTTGAGCAGGCCTTTCTCTTCGTAGTACCGCAGGGTGCGCTGAGTAAGCTCGGTACGCTCCGCCGCGTCCCCAATCTGGAGGTAGGCCTCAGCGCCGCGTTCGTGTGTCACAGGCCCAGTATAGCATTACGAACGTTAACGCAAACGTCATGGTTTTCGGGTGGCGCGGATACCGGACGCCGGCCAGGGCTTTTGACCCCGTGCGAGCCTGTCAATCACCGGATGGCGCTTTCCCGGAAGTGTTTCGGACTCGTGACAGAGTCAGGCAGGCACATAACCCGTCTCTATCGATGAAGAACGGCTTGCAACGCCGAAATCCTCACATAAGGGCGTTGAACCGCCCTTTGCCGAGGTCTAACGTAGCGACCACGCCAGACCGGCGCGCGGAGAAAATGCCCCCTCCGCCGGCAGCCAAAAATACGGACCGAACCCCGTCGAGCGCGACGATCCATGTGCCACGTTCCCGTGTGAACAGGAGGTCAGCCACCGCATGATCAGCGACTGCATGTCCGAAGCACGCGACTTGAATCGCGCCTGGCAAGCAGCGCTCGGCCAGCTCCAGGTGGAGTTGCAGCCGCACAACTACAACACCTGGCTCAAGGGGACGCGGCCGCTCGGCTTCGAAGGCGAGACGGTGATTGTGGAATCGACCGTCGCCCTCGGGCTCGAGTGGCTGAACGAGCGGCTCGCGTTCGTGGTCCAACGGGCGCTTTCCTACGCCATGGACCGGGACTTGCGGGTGCGGTTCGTGCCCCGCGGGACGGGGGGCGTGAGCAGTGAGAGCGCGCCGGGAGGCCCGGACGAACCACCAGCGCGGCCACGGCCGCGCACCGTTGCGGGCAACCTCAATTGCGCCTACACCTTCGACCGCTACGTGGAGGCGGAAGGCAACCGGCTCGCCTTCCGGAGCTGCGCCGGCCTGCTGGCCGGGGACGAGCACCACTTCAACCCCATCGTCGTTTTCGGCCCTCCCGGCATGGGGAAGACGCACCTGCTGCACGCGATGGCCTGCGGCGCCGCGGATGCGGGCTGGGCGGTCGCCTGTTTCTCGGCCGAAGAGTTCACCAACCGCTTCATGGGCGCGGTGCGCCGCAGCGAGGTGGAGACGTTCCAGGCGTGCGTGCGCTCCGTGCGCCTGCTGGTGATCGATGACCTCCAGTATGTTGCCACCCGCAAGGGCACGCAGGACGAACTGGTCCACACTATCGACGCGGTGACGAACTCTGGTGGCTACGTCGCGGTGGGAAGCGAACGCCATCCGATGGACCTCGACCTTCCGCAGCGGCTGGCGACGCGCCTCACGGGCGGGCTCGTGGCGGAGGTGGCGCCATTCCAGCGCGCGGAGCGGCGGGCGTTCATCGAGCGGCTCTGCAACGAGCGCCGGGCGGCGTTCCCGGCGTGGGTTGTCGAACGCATCGCCGCACTGGAGGCGCCGAGCGTGCGGCTGCTGCAGGGCGCAGTCAACGTCGCGTTGCACCTCGGGCGCTGCGAGCTGCTCGATGTGGCGCGGCTCGACGCAGAGCTTGTGCGTATCGCGGTCAGCGAAGGACGGTCCACTCCCTCACTTGCAGGCGTACTCGAGTCGGTCGCACGGCATTTTGGCACGACCGGTGCGGAACTCGTGGGGCGGTCGCGAACGGCCGCCGTCACCCAGGCGCGAAGCGTTGCCGCTGCCGCCTTGCGCGCACGCGGATGCAGCCTCGCGGAGACCGCCGCAGCGCTCGGCGGCCGCGATCGCAGCACGGTGAAGCAGCTCGCCGACCGCGGCGCGGCGCTCGCCGCCACAGAGCCACGCCTGCAGGCGCTGCTCGCCGCGGGCTAGCGGGATTCGCGGTTCACGATTCCCCGCGAGAGACGCGGCCGCGAGCTGTGCGGCAAGTCAGTGAGACGATGGGCCGTTCTTTTGGATGTTGATCCGGCCCCCTTGCGTACCCACTGGCCGGTCTGACCCGCCGGCCGACGGCGCGCCCCCGGGACGCTGGTTCCCGGTGGGGAATATCTTTCTGGACGCTGCGTGCGATTCGCACTTGACATACCTTGTCGCGAAGGAGCATACCGTGTGCGCCCGGCACAGTTGCGGCAGACTGCGCCGGAACACCGGCTCCCGAGACGGAGGGAGAGGGCGACATTCCGCCGGTGGCGGAGAGCAAGGGGCCGGACGGCCTCCGCTTGTGTCAGGCCAGCGAGCGCGCTCCCGGGCCGGCCGAGATCGGCCCTGCGATCTCCCGGGGCGCCCGCGGCACATCCTGGCAGGGTGACGACGCAACGGTGAACAGGAGGATCCAGGATGGTTATCTCGAATCGGCTTCGCGTGCGCGCGCTGGCGGTGGCGCTGATCGCGCTCATCGGCGGCGGCGCGGCGCTTTTCGCCCTGGGCGGCAGCAGCGGGACGACCGAGGCGCGGGTCTCGGCGCCGGCGAACAACGGGATCGCGGCCGATCAGACCGCACCAGGTCCAACGCTGGTGTGGGAATGCTTCGGCATCGATTACGGCGCCGACGTGAAGACGGCCGCGCGCCTGACGACGAAGAACTTCGGCCCGGATGTGGTCGCCATTCGCAAATCGACACAGATGTGCGAAACGGCGAACAAGTTCCGCCAGGTCCCGCCGGGTGCGGCCCCGTATCCGCCGGCGCTGGCCGAAGTCGTACAGTGCTACAAGACGGAACGGGGCCAGGATCCGGACGACACGGTCCTGCTCCAGACCGAGAACTTCGGCATCGACAAGGTCCAGGTGCGGACGGCCGTCATGATGTGCGAAGGCGCCAGCAAGCTCCGGCTGGACCAGCCGGCCGGCGGTGGCTTCACGCCGCTGCCCACGGTGCCAATCGTGTGGCAGTGCTTCAAGATCGAAAGCCGCAACGCGCCGAACACCGGCGTCGTGCTCGTCACCAACAACTTCGGGCCGCAGAAGGCGAGCGTCCGCATCGCGGCGCTGATGTGCGAGCAGGCGCAAAAGCAAACGGCGCAGGGCACGGTCTTCGGCGACTTCGGCGACACAGTGCTCGAATGTTTCCGGCTCGCCGATGTGGCGCCGGTCAACGTCCAGGCGGTCCTCGATACGCTGAACTTCCAGCCCAACACGGTCTTGATCCGGCGCGCGAACCTGATGTGCGAGCCGGCTACGAAGACGCCGCTCATCGAGATCCCGGGCCTCGACGCGGCCCGCGAGGACGAGACCCCGTAACGTCACCCCGCGCCAGGCGCGCGGCCCCGCCGTCCCCGGCGGGCCGCGCGCTACGGCTTCCGGGCCGCGACTGAATACATCAGCGGCAGGCTCGGGAGCCGTGCCGGCGGGTAGGCACGTTTTCCCGCGACGCGCATGTCTTCGCCCGGCGTCCAGCCATTGCTGTACGGATATTCGCGAAAGTGTTCGAGTACGAGCCCGGCGCCGATGAGCGCGCTGATGACGCGCGACGTTGGCCAGTTGAATTCGTACACGGGGTGCGGGTTCTGGAAGCCGACCACGCCTTCTTCGTAGGTGGTCAGCGCGAGGCCGGTCCCCGAGGCCGCCACGTAGTCGCTCACGCCGTCGTCCCAGCGGTAGGGCTCGTCGGTACGGAAGTAGTCGTACTTCAGCGACCAATCCGTCTCCAGGATCGAAAGCGCGGGGTGGAACTCGATGGCGGCGAAGCGGCCGCCGGGCGCGAGGATGCCGGCCACGCCCCGCGCCCAGGCATCGATATCGGAGAGCCAGCAGAAGGCGCCGTAGGAACAGAAGGCCACGTCCCAGCGCTCGCCGGAGGCGCCCGCCGCGGCGAGCCAATCGTAGACATCGGCGCGCACGAAGGTCGCGGGGATGCCGGAATCGGCCGAAAGCCGGCGCGCGAAGGCGATCGCTTCGTCGCTGATATCGACGCCGGTGACTTCGGCGCCGAGCTGCGCGAGGCTCACCGAGTCCTGGCCGGAGTTGCACTGCAGGTGCACGAGCCGCTGCCCGTGGAGGTCGCCGAGGAGCGCGCGCTCCTCGGGGTAGAGCTTGTTGCCGCCTTCACGGAAGAACTTCGCCTGGTCGCCCTTATGGCTGTTGTGGGCTTTCGTGGCCGCGTTCCAGGAGAGGCGGTTCTGCTCGTGGAGGGCCCTGTTGGGGGCTGGCAGGTCGTTGGCGTTGGGCACGGGACTCTCCCGGGGCGGAAATGCGTTCGAACGCCGGCGGCGCGGTTCCGGGCGAAGAAGCGCGGCGGCTGATTCGCGATGCCGTTGATTATCACCCGGATGCCGCGGGCGCGTGCTTTCTGCGGCTCCAGGGCTCACAGCCGAGGCCGCCTTTCCGCCGGCGCGGCACGCAACTCCCGGGCAGGCGTCACGAGCGGACCTGGTACGGTGGGCACGCCATGAATCCCGCCGGGGGCGCCGGGAATGGGAGAGGGCGCCCTTGCGGGCGCCCTCGTTGCGGGATGTGGTGCGACGCGGGTCAGGCGTCGAAGTAGAGGTGGAACTCGTACGGGTGCGGGCGCATGCGCACGGGGTCCACTTCGTTTTCGTACTTGTAGGCGAGCCACGTCTCGATGATGTCGGGCGTGAACACGCCGCCTTCGAGCAGCCATTCGTGGTCCTTCTCCAGCGCCTGGAGCGAGCCTTCGAGCGACTTCTCGACGGTGGGGATGTTCGTCAGCTCTTCGGGGCTGAGGTCGAAGAGGTTCGTCTTATCGAGCGGGGGCCCCGGGTCCCAGCCGTTGCGGATGCCATCCATGCCCGCCATGAGGATGGCGGAGAACGCGAGGTACGGGTTCGCCGTCGGGTCCGGCGGCCGGAACTCGACGCGCTTCTGGCGCGGGTCCGGGCTCACGAGTGGGATGCGGCAGGCGGCCGAACGGTTGCGGGCGCTGTACACGAGGTTCACCGGCGCTTCGTAGCCGGGGACCAGGCGCTTGTAGCTGTTCGTGGTCGGGGCGCAGATTGCCATGAGCGCCTTGCCATGGCGGATAAGCCCGGCGATATAGGACTTGCACATCTGGCTCACGCCGCCGTAGCCGGCGGGATCCGAGAAGAGGTTCGTGCCGCCGCGCCAGATGCTGAGGTGGGTGTGCATGCCGGAACCGTTGTCCTGGAACAGGGGCTTGGGCATGAAGGTCGCGACTTTGCCATGGCGCTTGGCGACGTTCTTCACGATGTACTTGTAGAGCAGCGCCTTATCGGCCATTTTCGTCAGCGTATCGAAGCGCATGTCGATTTCGGCCTGGCCGGCCGTGGCGACCTCGTGGTGGTGCAACTCGACCTGGATGCCGGCCTCTTCCATGAGCTCGACCATCTCGTTGCGGATGTCGGTCTGCGTGTCGTGCGGGCTGACGGGGAAGTAGCCTTCCTTGTAGCGCGGCCGGTAGCCCTGGTTGAGGCCGCCGGTGAGCGTGCTTTCGGCGCCGCTGTTCCAGATGCCCTCATCCGAGTCCACCGAGTAGAACGACGAATGCTGGTCGGTGCCGAAGCGGACTTCATCGAAGATGAAGAATTCGAGCTCGGGGCCGATGTACACGGTATCGCCGAAGCCGCTGTCCTTGACGTACTGCTCGGCCTTTTCGGCGACGAAGCGGGGGTCGCGCGAATAGCGCTGGCGGGTGATGGGGTCCTCGACGTTCGCGATGACGGAGACCGTCGGCGACTGGATGAAGGGGTCGATGATGACCGTCGAGGGGTCCGGGACCAGGAGCATGTCGGACTCTTCGATCTTCTGGAAGCCGCGGATGCTGGAGCCATCGAAGCCCCAGCCGTTGCTCCAGGAGGAATTCGCGACGCTGGTCCAATTGTTGAGCTCGTGGATGGGGCGGGTGATGTGCTGCCACTGCCCAAACAGGTCGGCGAACTTGACATCGACAAAACGGATGTTGTTCGCCTCGCAGTAGCCCTTAATCTCTTCTGGGGTCACGCGAAACTCCTCGGTTCCACACGCGCTCGGCCGCATTCGCAGCGGGGGAACGACGCCGGGTATGCGGGACATTGTGAACGCAGTCACGGTTAGGGCCATGACGCGGCCATGAAGATCTTGTTACGACGATGTTTCTTGACCGGCGGACGGGCGTATCGGCGTGTCGGCGTGTCGGCGGGCGGGCCATCCCAGGAGGGCGCGATCGGCGGGCGGAGGCCGTATGGTGATCGTACTTCGGAGCCCGCGGAGGCAGCGTGGAGATTGACGACAAGGACCTGGTGGTGCGCGACAACCCGGCCAGGGAGCGCTACGAAGTCTCGTACGGCGGGCAGACGGCGGAGCTGGCGTACCGGGTTGATGGTGGGCGCATCGTGCTGATCCACACGGGCGTGCCCGCGGCGCTGGAAGGGCACGGTATCGCCGGGCGGCTGGCGAAGTTCGCGCTCGATGACGCGCGGGCACGAGGACTGCGGGTGGTGCCGCAGTGCCCGTATGTGCGCGCCTACCTCGAGAAGCACCCCGAGTACGCCGACCTGGTGGCGAGCGGCGCATAGGCGTCTCGCCTTTCACGAGCGGACGGCGCGGTCCCTCGATCAGCCCGCGGCCGTTGCGGATCGGAGTATCGTGCGAGTGCTTGCCAGGGAGGCGCCAGATGACAGCCGAGGAGCAGGTGCAGCAGCTCTGGGACCGGGCCGCGATTAGCGACGTGGTGCACCGGTACGCGACCGGGCTCGACACACACAACTGGCCGCTGTTGCGGTCCATCTTCACGGACGAAATCGAGATGGACTTCGCCTCAATCGGGATGCGCCCGGGGCGGATGACGGCGGACTCGTGGGTTGAGAGCGCGCGGGTGCTGTTCGCGGGGTTCGATGCGACGCAGCACCTGAGCGCGAACCACGTCCACGATATCCGCGGCGATGAGGCGACGTGCACCTCGTACATGCGCGCGGAGCACTTCGTGCTGAACAACGAGGGCGAGAACTACTACACGATGGGCGGCTACTACACGAACGAGCTCGTGCGCACACCCGAGGGTTGGAAGCTGCGCGGCGTGACGCTGACGGTGACGTGGAACCGCGGGAACAGGCACGTGCTGCGGCTGGCGCTGCAACGCGGGCGGGAGCGGCTGGGGCTGAGGGGCTGAGGGGCTGAGGGCTTTTAGGGCTCAGGGGCTAGCTGGCTTCGGAGGGGATGGCTTCGGGGGCGGGTTCGCGTGCGCGCATCGTGGAGACGGCATCGGAATCCTTGACGGTGAGGGCGATGGCGGCGCCCACGAAGGCGAGCGCCGCGGCGACGAGGAACACGTCGTGGAAGGCGGAGACCTGGGCGGCGCTGAACTGGGCCGCCGTGCGCGCGCCCCGGCCATCGGGGAGGGTCGCGGAGAGGACCGTCGCGAGCACCGCCACGCCGAGCGCGGACGACATCTGGCGCTGGGTATTGAAGATGGCCGAGGCGTGGCCGGTCTCGGCGGGGGTGATCCGGGCGAAGGCGCCCGCCTGCAACGGGAGGAAGACGTACGACATCGACCCGCCGATGAAGAACATGAGCGCGCGGATCTCCCAGAGGTTCGTGCCGAGATCGATGCGCGTGAGCAGCGTGAGGAAGATGCCGAAACTGATGAGGCCGCCGGCCATCAGCCGGCGAGGCCCGAGGCGCGGGTAGAGGCGCCCCGCGATCTGTGAGTTGAGGAGGACGCCGATCGCTTCCGGGAAGGTGGTGAGCCCGGACTGCAGGGCCGAGACGCCACGCGCCTCCTGCAGGAAGAGCGGCATGACGAAGAGGATGCCGAGGAAGGCGCTGGTCGAAAACACCGAGGTCAGCATCATCGTACGGAAGAGGCGGTCCGCGACGAGGCGGAGTTGCAGCATCGGCGCAGCGCGGCGCAACTCGACCATCACGAGCAGGGCGAACGAGACGAGCCCGACCGTCCCGGGGATGAGCGTCTTCGGCGAACCCCAGCCATCGCGCGGGGCGACGCTGAGCGCGTAGAGGATAAGCGCGAGGCCGGTCCCGGAGAGGGCGAAGCCGGGGATATCGAAGCCACCTTTCCGGGGCTCGCGGTGTTCGTGCAGCATGATCGCGCCGAAAACGAACGTCGCGGCGCCAATGGGCAGGTTGATAAAGAAGACCCAGCGCCAGGAGAGCGAATCGACGAGGAATCCGCCGACGATCGGGCCGAGCGCTGGCGCGAGCGCGGTGGGGATGATCAGCACCTTCGATGCCTGGGCGCGGCGCGCGGGTGGGAAGGCGCGCATCAGCATGGCGAACCCAACGGGTGTGAGCATGCCGCCACCCACGCCCTGGAGGATGCGGAAGCCGATGAGCTGGTCCAGGGATTGGGCGAAGCCGCTGAGGGCGGAGGCGGAGGTGAAGACCACGATGGCGAACAGGAACGTGCGCTTCGTACCAACCCGGTCGCCGATCCAGCCGGAGGCGGGGATCCAGACGGCGAGGCTGAGCAGGTAGCCGGTGACGACCCAATCGACCCGCGACGTGGCGACATCGAAATCGCGGGTGAGGGTGGGGAGGGCGACGGTAACAACGGTGGTATCGAGGATGTTCACGAACATGGCCGCGACATAGACGATGGCGACGGCGTATTCGGGCTTCAGGCGTTGGCGCAGTGAGGGCACGGCGTTCCCCGGGGCGGTCGTGGGTGGATATGCCAGCATTTCCCGGCGGAGGGCGCCGGCGCAAGCGGGCGAGCGAAGGGGGTCGGCGGTCAGCGGTCGGGTGTTTCGAGGAGGGAGCGGCGGTGGGCGACTTGCTGGTCGAAGAGCGCGTGGGCGGCATCGAGGAGCAGGAAGACCGACGGGTCTGTCACCGAGTAGTGGACGTTCGTTCCCTGGCGTTCGCCGGCGACGACGGAGCGGGCGCGCAGCACGGCCAGGTGTTGCGACAGGTTCGAGGCATCGACGCCGATGCGGCGCTGGAGCTCGGTCACCGTCAGGGAGCCTTCGCGCCGGAGCTCTTCGAGGATGTGGACGCGGACGGGACTGCCGAGACTGCGGAAGAGGTCGGCCTTGAACTCGCGCAGGGTTGAAGGCATCGCACGCCCTCCACAGATTGCCCGAAGGCTTGAGCCGATTAGAATGTTAGCATCTTCGCAGATATGCAGAGACGGTACCGCGTTTGGAGCAGCTGACAGTCGTCGCGCTCATAACCCTGCTTGCCGCCAGCGCCGTGGAGCTGACCGCGCTCATACCGCGGGTGCGTGCGGGCTACTGGTTGACGGCGGCGGCGGCGGTGGTCGCGCTGGCCGTCTGCGCCTGGCTGCTGGCGGATGGTGGAGCGGTCGCCTTCGACCTCTGGTCGCCCGCGCCATCGATGCGGCTGGAATGGCGAATGGACGGGCTGGGGGCGCTGCTGGGCGCGGTGGTCGCGCTGGTGGCCCTGTTTGCGTCGGTGTTCGCCGTGGGCTACTCCCACCCGCGGCGGGTGGACGACGCCGTGTATCCGCTGTTCGTGCTGAGCATGTTCGGCGTCGCCGGCGCCGGGAACGTGTTCACGTTCTTCACGATGTGGGAGGCGATGGCACTGACGAGCTTCCTCCTCGTGCTTGGCGACGGACGTTCGCACACGCAGCAGGTTGCCTCGCTGCTCTACCTCGGCATGACGCACGTGGCGACGGTGCTGGCGGTCGCGTCGCTGCTGCTGCTGGCTGATGCGGCGGGCAGCCAGGAGTTCCAGCGCATGGGGCTCGCACAGGCCGGCGGCAGCGCGCGGACGTCGCTGGCGTTATCCCTGGCGCTCGTGGGGTTCGGGACGAAGGCGGGACTGGTGCCGCTGCACATCTGGCTGCCGCGCGCGCACCCGGTCGCGCCGTCGCACGTGTCGGCGCTGATGTCGGCGGCCATGGTGGCCACCGGCATCTACGGGCTGGTCCGCGTCGCGTTCGAATTCACGGGGCCGGGCGAGGAGTGGTGGGGGATCATGCTCATGGCCGCCGGCGCGGTGACGGCCGTCCTTGGCGTGTTGTACGCGCTGATGGAAAAGGACATGAAGCGCTGCCTGGCCTACAGCACAGTCGAGAACATGGGCATCGTGACGATCGCGCTCGGGGCGGCGCTCTCCTTTCGAGCGGCGAGCTTGCCCGGCCCGGCGGCGGCGGCGCTGCTGGCGGCGTTCGTGCACCTGGCCAACCACGCCGTGCTCAAGAGCCTCTTGTTCCTCGGCGCCGGCGCCGTCCAGCATTCGGCCCATTCGCTCGATATGGACCGCCTTGGCGGGCTGCTGCGAGCGCTGCCGCTTACCGGCGTAGCGATGCTGGCCGGGTCGTTGGGGCTTGCATCCGTGCCGCCGCTGAACGGGTTCACGGGCGAGTGGATCCTGGCGCGCAGCCTGATTTCGCTGGCCGGGAGCGGCGCAGGCATCGCCACCGGGCTCGCCGCGGCGGGCGCGCTCGCGTTGCTGGCGCTCACCGCCGGGCTGGCGCTGGCGTGCTTCGTGCGGCTCTTCGGCATGACCTTCCTGGGCCTCCCGCGTGGCGGCACGGCCGATGCGTGCCACGAACCGTCGCGGCTGATGACTGTCCCGGTGCTCGGGCTGGCGGCATTGGCGGTCGCGGCGGGCGTCGGGGCGGCCGGGCTCGTGCGCTTGCTGCGTGGGGTGCCGGCGAGCCTCGCAGGTTCGCCGGGCGCCGATAGCGGGGCGGCGTTCCACCGGGTGGCGCTCAGCGGCGGGGGCAGCTTCTCGCCGGTGGTGGTCGCGATCGCGGTGCTGGCGCTGGCGGCCGTGCCGTGGCTGGTGCTGCGGGCGCTGTTCGGGGCGACCCGGCACAGCCGCGGGCCGGTCTGGGCGACGGGCGGCGCCTTCGCCCCAGGCATGCAGTACACGGCGACGTCGCTTTCGAAGCCGGTGCGGCTGTTCTTCCGGCGCATCCTCCTGCCCGAGCGCGAGATCCAGGTGGACTACCACGGGACATCGCTGCTGCCGCGGCGAGTGCGCTACAGCGGGCGCGTCCCGGCGACCTTCGAAGAGCGCGTTTACGCACCCCTGCGTTCGGTGGCGATCTTCTCGGCGCGGCGCATCCGGGCCCTCCAGAACGGGAGCGTCGAGGTCTACCTGCTATACATCTTCGTGGCGCTGCTCGCGATGCTGGTGGTGGCGCGATGAGCGCGGCGGCGCAGGCCGGGCTGGGGGCCGCCCAGGTGGCGTTCGTGGTACTGGCGGCGCCGCTGTTGCAGGGCTTCGTGCGCAAGCTGAAGGCGCGCGCGCAGGCACGAAGCGGGCCGCCGTTGCTGCAGAGCTACTACGACCTGTTCAAACTGTTCGCCCGTTCGGAGATGCGCGCGGAAACGGCGACGGCGATCCAGGCGCTGGCGCCATGGGCCGTACTCGGCGCGACGCTCGCGGCGGCGCTCTTCGTCCCGATGTTCGCGGCGGCCTCGCCGCTTGGCCGCGACGGCGACCTGCTGGTCGTCATCGGGCTGTTCGCGCTCGGCCGGGCGGCGCTGACGCTCGGGGGCATCGACAGCGGGAGCGCGTTCGGGCAGATGGGGAGCAGCCGCGAGCTTGCGCTGGGCGCACTGGTGGAGCCGGCGCTCCTGCTTTCCCTGGCGTCGTTGGCGCTGGCGGCGGGCACGACGCGCCTGGACGAGATCGTGGCCTTCGGCGCGGACCGCGAGCTCGGCTTCATCGACCTGCAATGGGGGCTGGCGCTGGTGGGTCTCTCGATTGTTACGCTCGCCGAAACGGGCCGCATCCCGGTCGACAACCCGGACACGCACCTCGAACTGACGATGATTCACGAGGCAATGCTGATCGAGCAATCGGGCCGCAGCCTTGGCGTGCTCCACCTTTCGGGGATGATCAAGCAGCTGTTGCTGGCGTCGCTCATCGCCAACCTGTTCGTGCCGTTCGGCCTGCACCGGGACCCGGAATTGGCCTCGTACGTTGGCGGCGGCGCGCTGCTGGTGGTGAAGGTGGGCGTGGTGGGCGCGGCGCTGGCGGCGGTCGAATCGCTGTTCGCGAAGATGCGGCTCTACGAACTTCCTGACCTGATCGGTTCGGCGTCGCTCGTGGCGCTGGTCGCGATGGCGATCACGGTCTGGGAACTGTGAGCGCCGCGCACGTGGCCGACACGATCAACGCGTTCGCGATCGCGATGGTGGTTGTCGGGGTGTTCGTGGTGTCCTCGCGCTGGCCGCGGCATGTGGTGTACCTGGTCGCGCTGCAGTCGGTGCTGCTGGGGGCCGTGGGTGTCGAAACGGCGTGGTACACCGAGAGGCCCCACCTGTTCGTGGGCGCGGGCCTGATCGTCGCGGTGAAAGCGGTGCTCTTGCCGGGCCTGATGCTCGTGCTGATCACGCGGGCACGCGGGGACGCGGAGATGCCGTCGGCGCTGCCACGCGGGCTCGGTTTGGCGCTGGCGGTCGCCCTCAGCCTGTTCACCATCGAGACGTTCAGCGGCGACCCGTTCCAGACGCCCCTTGGCGCAGCGCGCGCCCTGCCGGCGGCGCTCGCGCTCATCCTGCTCGGGCTCCAAACGATGGTGACGCGCCACCACGTGGTGGCGCAGATCACCGGGTTCCTGGTCATCGAGAACGGCATGGCGCTCGCCGGCCTCACGGCCACGTACGGCATGCCGCTCGTCATCGAGTTCGGCGTGCTGCTCGATCTGCTGCTCGCGGTCGTCGTCGCGTTCGTCTATTCGCGCCGCATCCAGGAGATCCATGGCGACCTCGAGACGCACGTGCTCCGGGAGCTGCGCGGATGACGCTCATCGAAGTGAGCCTGCTGGCCGGGCTGGCGGCGCTCGCCGGCGCAGCGGCGCTGACGCTGGTGCTGCCCTTCGGACGCGGCACGTGGGTGATCTCTGCGGCCGCAACCACGCTCGCGCTGGCGGTAATCGCGCTGGCCGCGGTGAAGGTGTCCCGCGACGGCCCGCTGCTGGCGTTCGGGGACTGGGTCTACATCGATGCGCTCGGCATCGTGATCGCGAGCCTGGTGGCCGCCGTGGGCCTGCTGGCGGTTGTGAACTCCCTTCCTTATATCGAGCACGAGGTGCAGCACGGCGAGCTCGATGGGCGGCACGCGCGCCGCTATTACGCCCTCGTGCTGACATTCCTCGCGACGATGTTTGCCGTGCCCCTGTTGAACAACCTCGGCGCGATGTGGATCGCGATCGAGGCCACGACGATCGTCTCCGCGCTGCTCGTCAGCATCCACCGCGACCGCGCCGGGCTCGAAGCGGCGTGGAAGTACCTGATTATCGGCTCCGTCGGGATCGCGTTCGCGCTGTTCGGGACGATGATGACGTTCTACGCCGCTGAGCCCGTGCTGGGAGATTCAGGGGGCGCGCTCAACTGGACGACACTGCGCGCCGCCGCCGGGCAGCTCAATCCCGAGGTGATGCGGCTCGCGTTCGTGTTCGTGCTCGTGGGATATGGCACCAAGGCCGGGCTCGCGCCGATGCACACCTGGCTCCCGGATGCGCACAGCCAGGCGCCGTCGCCAGTCTCGGGGCTGCTTTCGGGGGTGCTGCTGAAGTGCGCGCTGGTGGCGTTGCTGCGCTTCGGCGTGCTCACCGACCTCGCCGTGGGCGGCGGCTTCCGCGACAACGCGCTGATGGCGTTCGGGCTCGCGAGCATCGCAGTGGCGGTGCCATTCATCCTCGTGCAGGGTGATGTGAAACGCATGCTGGCGTACTCGAGCGTGGAGAATATCGGCATCATCGCGCTCGCGGCCGGGATCGGCGGCCCGATTGCCACGTACGCGGCGGTGCTGCACATCGTCGCCCATTCGCTCACAAAGTCGAGCCTCTTCTTCTCGGCGGGGGCGGTGGTGCAGGCCTACGGCACGCGGCGGCTGCACCGGCTGCGGGGACTGGCGCGTGCCACGCCTGCCATCACCGTGGCCTTCGTCGCGGCGACGGTTGGGCTCTCCGGCTTCCCACCGTTCGCGACCTTCGTTTCCGAGTATGGCCTCATCAGCGGCGCGTTTAGCGAAGGGCGTGGCCTCGTCGCGGTCATCGGGATGGGCCTGGTGGCGCTGGCGGCGGCCGTGCTGATGCTGCAGGTGGCCGGGGCGGCCTATGCGGAGCGCAAGAACAAGCGCACGCCGGGCAGGGTCTCGCGGCTCGCGCTCGGGACGGCGGTCGTGCCGCTGCTGCTCGCGGCGTGGATCGCCTTCGCGCCGCCGGCGCCCGTCCGCGACATGCTGCGCGACGCCGCCGCGGTGATGGAGACGTAGGTGCACACACAGACGAAGGCGATGCTGGAGCAGTGCCCGGTCCCTCTCGACCTGCGGCGGGCGGTGGCGCCCAACGAGACGCTCCTCGCCTGCCCGGCCGCTGACATCGCGCGAGCCGCGGCGTACTTCGTCTCGCGGGGGGCGGAGCTGGCGACCATGGTGGGGCTGGATCTGGAGCCGCTTGGCGGTGGGCTCGCTATCGAGGCTGCCTTTTCGCTGCCGGCGTTCGACGAGTTCATCCGGGTCCAGGCGGACCTGGAAGGCGGGGCCTCCTACCCCGCGCTCACGCCGGCCATCCCGGCGGCGCAGTGGTACGAACGGGAGGCGAAGGACTTGCTCGGCATTGACCCCGTGGGCCACCCCGACCCGCGGCGGCTCGTGCTGCACGAGTCGTACCCGCACGGCTACCACCCGCTGCGGAAACACGTCGATGGGGTCGCGCAGGCGCCCATCGACGCGCGGCGTTTCGACCATTTCGAGGTGCACGGCGAAGGCGTGTACGAATTGCCGGTAGGGCCCATCCACGCGGGGGTGATTGAACCGGGGCACTTCCGTTTCTCGAACATCGGCGACCTGGTGCTGTTCCTGGACGCGCGCCTGTTCTACACCCACCGCGGCGTGGAGAAAATCGTCGAGGGGATGGCGCCGGGACGGGCGCTGTTCACAGTGGAGCGGACGTGTGCAGCGTGCACCGTGTCGCACGGTGTTGCCTTTGCTTCGGCCGTGGAACGAGCGGCGCAGGTGGAGATCCCGTCGCGCGCGCGCTGGTTGCGGACGCTGCTGCTCGAACTCGAACGCCTCTACAACCATGTCGGGGACATCGGCAATATCTGCGCCGGCACGGGGCTGCATGCGGGCACGGCGCGCGGGGCGATCCTCAAGGAGCGCTTGCAACGGCTGAACGAAGCGCTCACGGGGCACCGCTTCCTCATGGGCGTGGTCGACATCGGCGGACTCCGCACCGACCTCGACGCCCGGGCGCTGAACGAGCAGGGCCGCGCGCTCGCGAGCATCCACGCGGACTTCAGCATGTACGCCGACGGGATCTTCGGCGTCGACAGTTTCGTCCACCGGCTCAAGGGGCCGGGGCGGCTGGACGCCGCGCTCGTAACGGCGCTCGGCGGCACGGGCGTCGCCGCCCGCGCCTCGGGCGTGGCGACGGACTACCGGACGCAGCACCCGCATGCCGCTTACGCGACGGTCCAGCCACGTCCCGTTGTGGAAACCGGCGGCGATGTCTTCGCACGCACGATGGTGCGGGTGCGGGAGGCCGAGGAATCGTTCCGGCTCGTGCGGGCGATCCTCGACGGGCTGCCCGGCGGGGCGGCGCGCACCGAGGCCGGGCGCTTGCCGCCACGGGCGGCGGCGCTGGGGTATGCCGAAAGCCCCCGCGGGGCGAACGTGCACTGGGTGATGTTCGATGACGGCGGCCGCATTTATCGCCTGCGGATCCGCTCGGCGGCGTACGCCAACTGGCCGCTCGTGGCGCGGGCGGTGCCGGGGAACATGGTGCCGGACTTCCCGCTGATCAACAAAAGCTTCGAACTCTGTTACGCCTGCTGTGACCGCTGAGGGAGCCGCCATGGGATTCATCCAGCTCGTCCTGAAGCCGCTCGTCCGGGGGCGCGCAACCGTGCGCTACCCCGGCGCGCCCACGGATTCGGTGACGACCAGGCGTGTGCCGCGGTTCCAGCCGGAGCTGTGCATCGACGATCGCGCGTGCGCTGCCATCTGCCCGACAGATGCCATCACCATCTCGCCCGCGGGGGGCGGCGGGCGCCGCTGGGCGCTGGACTACGGGAGGTGCATCTTCTGCGCGGAGTGCATCCGCGTCTGCCCGCCGCTCGCCATCGCCGCGACCGGGGACTTCGAGCTGGCCGCACGGGGCCGGGCGGGGGTGATCGCGGAATTCCTGCTCGGGGAGCCACGCGATGGACGGTAAGGGCCCGGGCGCCGAGCTCGCGGCGGCGATCCGCCGCCGCTGGCGCCGCTCGCTCCACATCCGGCACCTCGATTCCGGCTCCTGCAACGGCTGCGATTGGGAGCTGGCGGCGCTGCTCAACCCCTACTACGACATCCAGCGGCTCGGGCTCGATTTCGTCGCCTCCCCGCGCCACGCGGACCTGCTGCTGGTGACGGGCGTGATGACGCGTAACCTGGTGGACGCGGCGCTCCGCACCTACGAAGCCATGCCCGAGCCGCGGCTGGTGGTCGCCGTGGGAGCGTGTGCCGTCGGCGGGGGGGTGTTCGCACAAACGTACGCGGCCCACGGCGCCGCCGCGCCGACCCTCCCGGTGGACGTCCACATCCCCGGCTGCCCGCCCCGCCCGGAGGCGATCATCCAGGGGCTGCTGCTGGCGGTCGGGCGTGCCTGATGCGCGCCGGCAGCCGGGAGATAGTCACTGCTCCGCGGCGGTCAGGGTGCGAGGGCGTGGTGCGAGACGGGCGTTGGCGATGACGCCGTAGAGCACGACCAAAAGGGTCACGCCGGCCATGCCGGCCATCGCCTGGCGCTCCCCGAACCGGTCGGCGATTGCGCCGACGGGATAGGCGACGATCGCGTTCAAGCCGAACGCCATCATGGTCACCGCCATCACACGGCCGAAGAAACGCGGCGAGGTGCGCTGCATGAGCGTGACGTTGTTCAACATCTGGAACCCGCTCGAAGTCGCGCCGACGAGCACGGCCACAACCATCGCGGTCATAAACGAGGGAGCGATCGCGAGCAGCAGCAGGGAGCCGCCAAGTCCGGCGCCACAGGCGAGCATGAGCCAAGCGGGGCGCCTCGGCGGATGTGTCGCGATGAACAGTGTCGTGACGATGCCGCCAATCGCCGCCGCGCCGTAGATCAGCCCGAGCTGGCTCGCCGGGTGGCGAAGCTGGTTTTCGAGATAACCGGGCATCACGGTTTGGTACGAGAAGGCGCTCAGGACGACACCGCCGAAGACGAGCGTCAGCAGGCGCAAGTCGGCATTGGAGGCGACGTATCGCACGCCCTCGCCCAGGTCTCCGAAGATGGAAGCCGGCGCGGCCCTGGGCACGGGCGGAGTGGGCTGCATGAGCGCCAGCACGGCCACCACGCAGGCGAAGATGGCCGCCATTACCAGGTAGACGCCGCCGGAACCGACGAAACTCGCCCCCAGGAGTGCGCCGGCCAGCAACGGTCCGACGATGCGCGTGGCGTTCTGCATGAGCTGCTGCAGCGCGACGCCATGCGCCAGCGCGGGACCGGCGAGGAGGTCGCCAATCCACGACTGCCGTGTTGGACCCATGACCGCATACAGGCAGCCGAGCACGAGCGTGCAGGCGGCGAGAATCCAGATTGTCAGCACATCGGTGGCAATGAGGACGGCGATGGCACCGTACATGATCCCGATCGCGGCCTGCGTGAACAGCAAGAGGCGCCGCTTCGAAATGCGGTCGCTCATGGCGCCGCCGATGGGGCTGAGAAACAGCATCGCGACGCCCTGGCCCAGCGAAACGAATCCGACGGCGCTGCTCTTTCCCGTCAGGTCGAAAGCGACGACGCCCTGGACGACGTTCATCATGCCGAACGCGACCATCGCAAGCGTGGTGCCGATGAGCAGCAGGCGGTACTGGGAATGGGCGAGCACGGAAAAGGGGGAGATGGCGGCGTTTTCGGGATCGCTCACAATCGCCGCGCCCTCCCTCTCCCTGATGACCATATACGAACCTCGCGGAAGGCGCGGGCGGGGCGGGTTCGGCTCCGGGCGAGCGCGGTCTCCCGGGGCACGTGCTCGGCCGAGGGGTAATCCCCGGCGGCGCCGGTCGGACCTGTGCCGGGGCCCGGGTGGGGACCGCTCGTTGCCGCGCCAGCGCGACGGATGTTGGTTAACTACCCCCGGCAGGATTCGAACCTGCGGCCAAGCGTTTAGAAGACGCTTGCTCTATCCCCTGAGCTACGGGGGCCTGGAGACAGTTTATAAGTGCTGAGTGCTGAGTGCAGAGTGCTTCCGCGGCCGCCTACCGCAGGTAGTCCAGGAGAGTCATGCTGGCGGTGCGGCCGATGGCGCCGAGGGCGGCCTGGTAGGAGTTCTGGGCAGCCTGAAACTGGACGATGGTCCTGGTGATGTCCACTTCTTCGATGCCGGCGCGGAGCTGGTCCAGGTCGGTGCTGGTTTGCTCCGAGACCTGCTGAGCGGCCTCGAAGCGGTTCGCGCGGGCGCCGAGGTCGGCGCGGGCATCGATGATGCGGCCGAGCGCGGCATCGATCGTGCCGACGCTGGCGGCAATGGCGCTCGTGGGGGCGGAGCCGACGAGGTTATCGCGCAGGGCGATGAGGTCCGTGAACATCGAGCCGAAGACCTGCGAGCCAACGACGTTGACGGGCACGGCATCCTGCTTGGAGATGCGGTTCAGGCGCTGGCCCGTGTCGCCCTGGTAGGTGACGGCCGTGGGCGGGCTGCCGGTGACGGTGTAGGCGGGCTGGTCGGATTTGTAGCCGGCGAAGATGTAGGCGCCGGCGAAGTTGGTATTGGCGACCTGGGCGAGTTGGCCGATGAGCTGGTTCACCTCGGCGGCGATGGCCGAGCGGTCGCTGGCGCCGACGGTGTCGCTCGCGGCCTGCACGGTGAGCTCGCGGATGCGCTGGAGCGATTCGTCGGCGCTGCCGAGCGCAGCTTCGCTGGCGTTGATGAAGGCGGTGCCGCTGGAGAGGTTGCGTTGCATCTGCGCTTCATAGGCGATGTTCTCGCGGTGGCCGAGCGAGATCGCGGCGCCGGCCGGGTCGTCGCTGGCGCGGTTGATGCGGCGGTTGGTGGAGAGCTGCTGCTGGAGCGAATCGAGGTTCTGGGTGACCTGCTGGAGATAGCCCACGCGGGCGGTGAGGCGGGATTGCTCGGAGAGTCTCATGGCTACCTGCCCACCATGCCGGTGTTGTTGATAAGCGTGTCGAGCATTTGGTCGATGGTGGTGATGACGCGGGCAGCGGCCTGGTAGGCCTTCTGGGCGGAGTTGAGGTTGGTGACTTCCTCATCGATGTTGACGCCGGAAACGGACTGGCGCATGCCGTCGAGTTGGGTGGCGAGCAGGCCCGCGGATTCGGCGAGCCCCTTCGAGCGGCTGACATCGGCGCCGAGCACGCTGACCATATTGCCGTAATACTGCCCGAAGGTGATGGTGCCGGCGGACATGGTGTTCGCCAGTTCCAGATCGGCAATCCGCAAGGCGTTCGAACCGTCGCCGGGACTGCCGAGGGCGGAAGCGGCCGCGATCTTGCTGGGGTTGGCGGCGAGGGTGGCGTTGAGGCCGATATCGGCGGCGCCCGTGCCGGTGAAGAACGCGAGCCCGGTGGAGTTATCGAGCCCGAACCCGGCCGAATGGACGGCGTTCACGCTCGTGATGAGGCCGGAGGCAAGCGAATCGAGCTTGGCCATGACGCCCGGGATGGTCACGTCGCGGGCGTCCAGCAGGCCCTTGAGCTTTCCCGTCGAGGCCATGACGTCGGAGCCGTCCATCGAGAAGACGAGCTTGTTCATGCCCGCGTTCGCCGGGTCTGGCGCCGTTTCGACGGAACGCACGGTATTGCCGGTGACGAGCTCGTGGCTGCCGAGGTAGACGGTGGTGGTCTTGTCGGGCTGTTCGGTGTAGGTGATGTTCGCCAGCTTCGAGAGGTTATCGAGCATGAGGTCGCGGCGGTCGCGGAGGTCGTTTGCTTTGTCGCCCGAGAGCTCGACCTGCTTGATCTGGAAGTTGAGCGCGCCAATCTCCGAGGCGGCCGCGTTGATCTGGTCGCCGACGCCCGAAACCTGGCGGTTGAGGTCCTTGCGCTGGTTATCCAGGTCGCTGTTTGCGCGCTGGAGGCGGGTGGAGAGCGTGGTGGCGGAGTTCACGAGGGTGGTGCGGGAGGCGCTCGATTCGGGGTTGTTGACGACGTCCTGCCAGGCCGCGAAGAACTTGCCCATGAGGGCGCCGAGGCCGTTGTCGCTCGGTTCGTTGAAGACGACTTCGGTGGAGGCGATGGCGCCGGATTGCGCGTCCCACTGGGCCTGGGAGCTGAGGGCCTGGCGGGCCTGGAAATCCATGAAGAGGTCGCGAACGCGGTTCACATCGCTGGCATCGACGCCGAACCCGGTGCGGCCGAGGAGCGCATCGCGGGTGTAGCGGTCGCTGCCATCGATGCCGATGGGACGCAGGAGCACGCGCTGGCGGGAGTAGCCGGGCGAGTTCGCGTTGGCGATGTTGTTGGAGGCGATATCGACTGCGAGCTGCTGCGCGCGCAGCGCCTTGACGGCGGTATCGAGCCCGGCGGAGAGACTCATCGGTTAGCTCCTACGCGCTCCGGGAGACGATGTCCCGGCCCTGGTGGAATTCCTGCCGGCCGGCCGCCCCGTACGTCGGGGAGGACATGCCGGCGATCAGCCCGTACCAGCGCTCGCGCAGCTTGACGGCGTTGAGGATCAGGCGGGCGTTGGCCTCCTGGGCCTCACGAAGTTCCTTTGCCCGGGCCATCAGCCGCTCGCGCGCCTGGGTGAATCCGGTCACGCCCAGATTGTCGGCAACGGGGAGGAGGTCGGAGAGCGTCGCGCCCGTGCCGAGCTGGTTGACAAGGCGTTGGCGCTCAGCATCGAGGGCGTCGATGGTCTCGGAGGTGGCGAGCATCTCCGCGCTCACGCGCTCGATCGCAGCAAAATCCGAGACGACGAGCGCGTGCTGCTCCTCGAAGGCGAGGCCGACGAGCACCGTGAGTGCGGCCTCCTGCTGGCCAAGCACCCTCAGGATGCGGTCCAGCAGCTCGGCGCTCTCGCTATCCACCGAAGCTGCCGCTGCGGAGGAGACGCTCGGCGATGGCGCGGGCATCGGAGGCATAGCTGCCGTTGGCGATCGACGCCTTGAGCGCCGCGACCCGGTCGGCGCGCACATCGGGTGTGTTGCGCACGGCCAGGGACGCCTCGGCGACGATGCGGCCACGGTCCGAGACGCTGATGTTGTCGAGCTTGCCGGCGGCGCGCTCCGAGCCTTCGGGGCGGCCGGCGGCGTCCTCGATGCCCTGGGCGGCGTTGCCCTGCGTGGTGCGGCTGGTAGCGAGTGAACCGAGCCCGTCGATCCTGGTCATGCTGGTGCTCCTTAGCGGGTCAGGTTGGTGGCGACGCTCAGCATCTGGTCGCCGACTGAAAAGGTACGTGCGGACGCCTGGTAGGCGCGCTGGGCGATGAGCATGGAGGTAAACTCCTGGGCGGCGTCAACATTCGATGACTCGATCGAGCCTGGGCGAATGGTGGCGAAGCTGCCATCGCCGGGGATCCCTTCGGTGAGCGCGCCGCTGTTGACGGTCTCGCGGTAGAGGCCGTCGCCGAGCTCTTCGAGGCCCTGCGGGTTGACGAAGCGGACCACGCCGACCTGGCCGATGACCTGGACGGCGCCCGTGTCATCGGTGGCGGTGATGGCGCCGGACTGGTCGACGGCCGGCGACGAGAGGCCCTCGGGGACGGTGACCGGCGGGACGAGGAAGCGGCCGCGGAAGGCGGTGACGTTGCCGGCGGCGTCGGCGGTGAGGGCGCCGAAGCGGGTGTAGGCGATGGAGCCATCGGCATCCTGGACGCGGAAGAAGCTGTCGTCGCTGATGGCGAAGTGAAGGCGGTCGCCGGTGTCCTGTGGGGCGCCGGCGCGGAAGATCGGGTCGAAGGTGGTCCCGGAGACGCCGAGGCGGCCGCCGCCGGTCTCATAATCGGCGTTGGGGGTGCCTTCGGCGAGCGCGCGGACCGCCTTGAACCCGGCTGTGTTGACGTTCGCGAGGTTGTTGGCGACGACATCGAGCACATTCTGGTTGTAGGCCATGCCGCTGGCGGCGGCGCCGAGGATGGTGGTCATGGCTCAGCGGCCTCCAAACTGGCCGACGGAGCCGGCTGCCTGGTCGAGGGTGGAATCGAGCTTCGCGATGATGGTCTGGTTCGCCTGGAACGTGCGCTGGACGGCCAACAGGCTCGTCATTTCGTCCACGAGGTTGCTGTTCGAACGTTCGATGAAGCCCTGGCGGATGCCGCCGTTGACGGCCTGGCCCTGCGCAGTGGAGGTGAAGTAGGCCTCGCCGGCGCGCTTGAGGCTGGTGGGG
Source organism: Chloroflexota bacterium (assembly GCA_016191435.1). Lineage (GTDB taxonomy): Bacteria > Chloroflexota > Dehalococcoidia > Tepidiformales > Tepidiformaceae > Amarobacillus. The sequence continues at coordinate 150,426 of JACPOQ010000001.1, forward strand.
CTGAAGTCCAGCACCTGGAGCTGGCCGAGGAGGTCGCCGGCGGCGTTGGCGATGGCGCCATCGGCGGTGACGGCGACCGGGTCGCCGCCGATGTTGAGGCGGCCGCCATCGGCGCCGAGCACGTAGTTGCCCTGGCTGGTCACGAGGTCGCCGGCGGCATCGCGGTTGAAGCGGCCGTCGCGGGTGTAGAAGACCTGGCCGGTGGGCGATTGGACCGCGAAGAAGCCGGTGTTGGCGGCGAGGTCCAGCTCGTTGCCGGTCTGTTCGAGCGCGCCCTGGGTGTAATCGGTGGCGAACTCGGCGACGAACTGGCCGGTGCCAATCTGGCCGACGACGCCCTGGATGCGCACGGCGAGGGGGGCGACCACCGGCGTCTGCTGGGAGAGCAGCACGTCGGCGAACGACTCCTGCGAGGCGACTTCGCGCTTGAAGCCGGCGGTGTTGGCGTTGGCCACGTTGTTGGCGAGCACGTCCTGGTATTTCCAGGCGGCCTCCATGGAGCTGAAGGCGGAGTAGAGACCCTTAATCACGATGGTGGCTCCGTTTCCAGCGGCGGCCGCTGTTGATCGCGAAGGCGGCGACGGCCATGGCGCCCGCGGTGTAGAGGATGCGGCTCCACGGGAACCCGGGCGGGGGCTCGCCGGTGTCCGGCAGCGTGGCGGGGCGGACGTCGCCGTTCTGGCCGGCCGCGGGGTTATCGCTGATAACGGTGAAGCGGCCGGCGATGGACTTCTGGGCGGGCATCGCGCCGGCCGTGGCGCTGGCGGCGCGCGCCGCGACGATGAAGACGTTGTAGTCGTAGTTGTCGAGGCCGGCGAGCTTCGTCTCGATGGTGCCGACGCCGCTGGCGGGGATGTCCAGCGTGGCGACGAAGAACGGCTTCCCGGTCCCGCCGGCGAGCCAGCCCTCGTAGGTGTACCCCTCGATGGGCTTGAGGTTCTTCAGCTCGATGCGCGCGTAGGCCTCGGCGAAGCTGAATTCGAGGACCCCTTCGGCTTCGCGCGGGCCGAAGTTGGAGACGCCGGCGAGGTAGGTGAGCTTCACGAGCTGCGGGACGCCGTTGGCGCGCGCGCTGCCGCTGGCGCTCGTGAACACGAGCAGCAGCGCGGCGAGCGAGAGCAGCACTGGCAGCAGGCGCTTCATCAGGCGACGCTCCCCCGGCGGCGGAGGAGGAGGCGGACTTCCTCTTCGCTCTTGTTCATGCGGCGGGCGAGCGTCGCGACATCGAGGCCGCCGGCAGCGGCGGCCGGGCGGGGGAACGGGGTGGCCGGGGGCTCGAAGCTGGGGACCGGGGAATAGGCCTCGCGGGCTGCGCGGGCGGTCGCGGCGGAGCGGCCGGCCGTCTGCATCCGCGGGGCGCCGGCGCGGCGGCGGCGGGGGACGTCCCGGCGGAGCTCCTGCAGCTGCATGTAGAGGTAGGCCAATCCCGCCAGGCAGACGAGTTGCGAGATGGCGACGAGGGCGAGGGCGTCGTTCATTGCGGGACCCCTTTCAGGCGCGGTCGCGGGCGAGGCGGGCGCGCAAGCGGCTGAGCGCGCGGCCGTGGAGCTGGCAGACGCGAGATTCGGAGATTTCGAGGATCTGGGCGATTTCCTTCATCGTCATCTCGTCCTTGTAGTAGAGCGAGACGATGAGCCATTCGCGTTCGGGGAGGCCCTTCACCGCGCCCGAAAGGGCATCGAGCATCTGGCGCTTTTCGAGGCGGCGGGTGAAATCCTCTTCGTTGGGGTCGGCGGGCATCTCGGTCGACCCGGAGCCTTCGTTGTTGTCGTCGCGCTCCAGCAGGCCATCGAGCGAGACGGTGACCCAGCTCGAATCGACGAGCATGCCGTTGTACTGCTCGCGCGTCATGCCGAGGGCCGTCGAGAGCTCGGTGTCGGTGGGCTCGCGGCCCAATTCGGCGGTCAGCGAGACGGTGGCGGCTTCGAGGCGCTTCACCTTCTGGCGGACGGAGCGCGGCAGCCGGTCGAGCGCGCGGAGGTTATCGATGATGGCGCCGCGGATGCGGCTGATGGCGTAGGTCTCGAACTTCACGCCCTTGCTGTCGTCGAAGCGGTCGAGGGCCTCGATCAGGCCGATCGTGCCGTAGCTGAGGATGTCCTCGTAATCGAGGATGGCGGGCAGGCCGATGGCGAGGCGCCCAACGACGTACTTCACCAGCGGCGCGTATTGCATGATCGCGGAATCGCGCGTGCTGCTGGTGGGGCGGGCGGCTTCACTGGTGTAGGCCATGGGTGGCACTCCTCAGGTTGTCAGGCATCGGTGTCTCGCGGTTCGTCGCGGTGGTGGGCATCGGGCGCCGGCGCCGGCCGGGGCACGAAGCCCACGGTCAGCACCGCTTCGGCGCCGAAGCCAAGCGCAGCAAAGATGATGAAGACGAAGACTCCCCGGAGGAGCGTGTAATCGAAGGAGGCGCCGGCGCGGCGGCCGAGCCAGACGCTCATGATGGCCACAGCGAGGGCCAGGTAGACCGCGAGGCGGGCGACGACGAAGGGCCGGAGCGTCATAGCTGGCCCAGCCGCCGGAGTTCGAGCTGGCGCTTCATCAGGTAGCGGGCGATGAGGTCACGGCCCTGGCGGGGCAGGTCCAGGAACATGCAATGGACCTGGTGGTTGCGGTAGCCGTAGCGCGGGTAATCGACGGAGATGACGCGCATGCGCGCCAGCAGGACGCCAACTTCGGGCAGGGCGACTTCGATGCCGAGCCGTTCGCCGGCGTTCACGGGCTGGCGCGTGCTGAGGCAGAGGCCGCCCTCGCTGAGGTCCACGAGGGTGCCCTCGAGCGGGAGCATTGACTCCTGGTTTTCGCCGTCGATGACGAGGCGGTAGACGGACGACGGCTGGAGCGCGGTATCGAGCCGGTAGGCGTTGCGGCGGTCGGTGGAATCGATACGGCGGGGCAACGAGAGCACGTCGCAGGCTTTGGCGGTGCCGATGACACGGGTGGTGAACTGGTAGCCCTGGCGGTCGACGGAGTAGACGGCGCGGAAGACGCCGCCCAGGGGCAGGGGCGTGACCTTGAGGTTGCGGATCGGGACGAGGACAGCGATGCCGCTCTCGGTGATCTCCTCGATGCAGGTCGAATACGTGTCCAACCGATCAGCCACCCTTTTTTCCAAACGCAGGGCGACGCCCGGCGCCAACCCCTGGCCGTAGAACGGATTCTCACGCGCTGGCGACGAGCTGCCCATCGGTCCTCTCCCCGTTCCGCATCGGACAAATCCCTGATGCGAGCGTCCATGGGTCGGCCAGCCCGACACCACTGCCAACGTCCCTCCCTGAGGATAAAAAGGCGATGCCCAGGCCCGCTTCGATTGCCAGGGAGAGAGCTGGTGTCAGGTCGGTGGATAGATCGGTGAACGTCAGGATGGCGCCCGAGAAGGCGCCCAAATCGAAGGCGTTGGTCGTGGCCTCGAGGGCGCCGCGCTGCCAGTGGCCGGGGATCGCGAGGTAGGCGTGGTGGATGCTGCCGTGCAGCGCGATCTCCGGGAACGGGCCGGCGGCGACATCGGCGAAGAGGCAGGCGCCCGGCCGGGCCTTGCCGAGAGCGGCGGCGATGGCCTCGGGGTCGAAGGCATCGACGACGTGCAGGCCGGCGGCTTCGCCATAGGCGTGGACCTGTTCGCGGGCGGCGGCGCGGCTGCTATCGGCGGCGATGAGCACGGTTTCGCGGCCGGAATCGCAGCAATCGAGCGCCATGCGCAGGAGCGCGGTGGTGCGCCCGGCCGAGGGCGGGCCCTGGAGCGTTACGAGCGCGCGGCGGTCCTCAGCGGGGAAGCGCGTGGGCAGGGCGGCGAGGGCGCCGGCGAGCGCCTCGGCGGGGCCGGCTTCGCCCGGCGCGAGGCGGAGGACGGCCGCGGCGGCTTCGCGCGACAAACCTGCCAGCTCTAGCTCGCCGGCGAGCCCACGGGGTGGCGCGTGGGGGTGGAGGTCGAACATGCGCGCGGCCGGTTGCTCTTCGCCGTGCCGGGGGCCGGCGGGCGCCGCCGGGCGCGGGGCCCAGCGGACCGGCGGGGGCGCCTCTTCCGAGGGCAGGTCCTCGAAGGTGCGGGCGGGCTGCCAGCGCGGTCCGCGCGCGGGGTCCTGCGAGTTTGGGGCCGGGGCGTCGTGCGCCCCGCGCGGGGTGGACGGTGCTTCGCCAACGAAGCCTTCCATCCAGCCGGCGTGGCCGTCACCGGCGGAGGCGGGGGCGGCGAGGCGCGGGGGCGGCAGCTGGTCCGGTTCCCGGGCGACCATGTCCTCGAGGTCGCCGATGGTCGGCCGTGGCTTCGCGATCTGGAGGCGCCCGAGCGCCCCATCGACCATTGTCCACTGCAGGTCCAGCGCGAGGTCCGGCTGGGTATCCGGGGCGGCGGCGAGCAGCTCGATGAGCGGTTCGGCGCCCTCGCGGTAGAGGCTGCGCGTGCGGACGATGACGGCTTCGGGCCCGAACTCGCGCCGGACGCGGTCATAGAGCCGCATCATGTCGTTACCGATGAATCGCTTCGTTTCCAACATTCACCTCGATGTTTCCCACGGCTTCGACCGCGGTCTGGGGCGTGATTTCCGCAAAGGAGAGGACAGTGACGTTCGGCAAGCGCCGTTCGAGCAGCCGCCGGAAGGCGAGCCGGATGCGCGATGAGCAGAGGATGACCGGGTCCTTCCCCGAGCTGGCGACGCGTTCGACTTCGGCGCCGACCACGCCGAGCAGGCGCTGCAACTGCCAGGGCGGGAGCGCGACGGTGCTGCCGCGGTCGCCCTGCTGGATCGACTGCGCGATCTCGTCCTCGGTGCGCGGCCCGACCGTGATGACGGTGAGGGTGCCGCCTTCATCCGCGTGCTGGCGGCTGATCTGGCGGGCCAGCGAGGCGCGCGCATACTCGGTCAGGAGGTCGACGTCGCGCGTCAGGCGCCCGTGGGTGGCGAGCGCTTCGCAGACGGTGACGAGGTCGCGGATGGAGACGCGCTCGCTGAGGAGGTTCTGGAGGACTTCCTGGACTTCGCCGACGGTGAGTGTCGTGGGCACCAGGTCCTCGACAAGGGTGGGGTAGTCGTTCCGCATGTTTTCGAGCAGGTTCTGCGTGTCCTGGCGGCTCAAAAGGTCGGGGGCGAAGCGCTTCACGAGCTCGGTGAGGTGCGTGGCGAGCACGGACTCGGCATCGACGACGGTGTAGCCGAGCAACTCGGCGCGCTCCTTGTGGGCGGGCGGGATCCAGCGCGCGGGCAGGCCGAAGGCTGGCTCGATCGTCTCCGACCCGGGGATGTCGCCCTCGGCGGTGCCGGGGTCCATGGCCAGGTACTGCCCGGGCATGAGCGTGCCGCGGGCAATCTCGACGCCGCGCAGCTTGACGACGTAGGCGTTGGGGGCGTGCTGGAGGTTGTCGCGCACGCGCACCGTCGGCAGGACGATGCCGAGATCGAGCGCGAGCTGGCGGCGGATCATGGTGATGCGACGGAGGAGGCCGCCGCCGGCGCGCTCATCGACGATGGGGATCAGCCCGTAGCCGACCTCAACCTCGAGCGGGTCGACGGACATCATCTGGATGACCTGCTGGGGGCCAAGCTGTTCCGGCTCCGGGGCGCGGATGGGCGCCGGGGCGTTGCGGAGCGCTTCTTCGTGGTTCTGCTGGCGCTTGACCAGGTAGGCGCCGCCGATGGCGATGCCGGCCACGGCGAAGAACGGGAGCTTCGGCAGCCCCGGGAGCATCGCGAAGACAATGAGCATGCCGCCGGCGATATAGAGCGGCCGCGACTGCGAGGTGAGCTGCGCGAACATCTGGTTGCCGAGGTTCGTCGTGCCCGCCGCGCGGGTGACGATGATGCCCGTGGCGGTGCTGATGAGCAGGGCCGGGAGCTGGGAGACGAGCCCGTCGCCGACGCTGAGGAGCGCGAACTTCTGGAGCGCGTCGCCGGCGCTGTAGCCCTGCTGAAGCATACCCACGGCGAGCCCGCCGATGAGGTTGACGAGGATGATGACGATCCCGGCGATGGCGTCGCCCTTGACGAACTTGCTCGCGCCGTCCATGGCGCCATAGAAGTCGGCCTCATCGGCGATGGCCTTGCGGCGGAGACGGGCCGCGTGCTCATCGATGAGGCCGGCGTTGAGGTCGGCGTCGATCGCCATCTGCTTGCCGGGCATGGCATCGAGGGTGAAGCGCGCGGCCACCTCGGCGACGCGCCCGGCGCCGTTCGTGATCACGACGAACTGGATCACCACGAGGATGAAGAAGACGACGATGCCCACGACCAGGTTGCCGCCGATGACGAAGCTGCCGAAGGAGCGGACGACGTTGCCCGCATCGCCATTGAGCAGGATCAGGCGTGACGTGGAGACGTTGAGCGCCAGCCGGAAGAGCGTGGTGATCAGCAGCATGGGAGGGAAGACAGAGAACTTCATCGGGTCGTCGGTGTAGACGGCGACCAGCAGGATGGTGACCGAAGCGGCGAGGTTGATGGTCAGCAGGAGGTCGAGCAGCGCCTTCGGCAACGGGATGATGAGCATCCCAATGATGACGATGATGCCGATGGCGAGCAGCACATCGGTCTGGCCGAGGATGCGGGAGAAGCCCGTGCGGGGGGCGGCGGCAGCGTGGACAGCCATCGTTCAGGACGCTCCCCGCGGGTTGGTGGAGGGGGCGCGGCGGGCGCCGGGGCGGCCGCGGAGCGCGTAGACCCAGGCGAGCACCTCGGCGACGGCGTGGAAGAGGCTCGCGGGGACATACTGGCCGACGGGGACGGCGGCATAGAGCGCACGCGCGAGCGGCGGCTCTTCGAGCACGGGGATGCCGGCCTTGCGCCCGATCTCCTTGATGCGCTGGGCGAGGAACTGCTCGCCCTTCGCGACCACCATCGGCGCCTGCATGTTCACCGGGTCGTACTTGACGGCGACGGCGTAGTGCGTCGGGTTCGTGACGATCACGTCGGCCTTCGGGACGGCGGCCATCATGCGGTTCATCAGGGCCTGGCGGCGGCGGCGGATGGCGGCTTTGACCTGCGGGTCGCCGTCGCTCTCCTTCATCTCCTGCTTCACTTCCTGCTTGGTCATGCGCAGGCTCGTCATGAACTTGCGGCGCTGCCAGGCCCAATCGAGCACGGCAAGGAGGAAGAGGACGGCGGCGCCGCGGAGCGCGATATCGAAGCCGAGCTGGCCGAGGCGGGCGCCGGCGGCGGGGATGGCGACCTGGCTCATGTTGGCGATCTCGGCCATGCGGCCGCGCAGCGTGATGAAGACGACGATGGCCGTCACGCTCATCTTCGCGAGCGCCTTGCCGAGGCTCACGGCGCCATCGGCGGAGAAGAAGATGCGCTTCGCGTTCTTCGCGGGGTTGATGGCGCCGACCTTCGGCTTGAGGCCGGCGCCGCTGAACATCAGACCGGTCTGGCTGACGTTCAGGACGATGCCGGCGAGGGCGAGGAGCGCGAGCAAGGGGGCGAGCGTCTTCAGCAACTGGAGGGTGGCGCCGCGGCCCAGCGCCATGGCGGAATCGGGTGTGAGCTCCTGCTTGCTGTTCTGCCCGAGGCCATCGCGGACGATGGCGGCCATATCGTTCCAGATGTTCGGCCCGAGCTGGCGAAGGGCGATGACCGCGACCAGCAGCACGCCCACAGAGACGAGCTCCTGGCTCTTCGCGGTCTGGCCCTTCTTGCGCGCCTCCTCGCGGCGATGGGGCGTTGCCGCTTCAGTGCGTTCGCTGCTCATCAGCGCGCCCCCAGCAGGGCTTCGCTGGAGCCAACCATCGAGCCGCCGATGACGCTCTGCATAAGCTGCGTGGTCGCGGGCAGCGCGGCGATGAGCACCAGCAGGCCGACGCCGATCTTGACCGGCATGCCGACGACGAGGATGTTCGCCTGCGGGACCGTGCGGGCCACGAGGCCCATGCCGACATCCGTGAGGAAGAGCGCGACGACCACGGGCATGGCGATGCGCACGGCCGTGACCATGAGGCCGGCAGCGAGGCCGGCAATCGCGCCGGACTGGAGCATGAGCGGGTTGAAGGTGCCGAGCGGGACGGCGCGGATGGTCTCGGCGAGCGCCTGGATGATGAGGTAGTGGCCGTTCATGCTGAAGAACACGAGCGTCACGAGGATCGCGTAGAACTGGTCGAAGGCGCCGAACTGGGCGCCGGTAATGGGGTCGTAGACGGCGCCAAGGCCGAAGCCCATCTGGATGCCGAGGATCTGAGAGCCCATCTGGATGCCGGCGAAGACCAGGTGCATCGCCAGCCCAAGGGCGAGGCCAAAGAGCGCTTCGCTGAGCACGCCGGCGGCGATCCGGGTGTAGTCCTGGGGCGCGGCGGGCAGGTTTTCGGCATTGAGCGAGACCATGACGAGCGAGAAGAAGACGGCGAAGCCGATGCGCGCCTGCGCGGGGATGGCCTTGTGGCTCAGCAGCGGCGCGGACACGAGCACGCCGCTCGTCCGCATGAGGATGAGCAGGAAGCCCCAGGCCAGCTCAGGCGAAAGGTTCAGCACCGGTCTCTCCTAACGGGCGTACGTCCCGAGGCCCGCGAACAGGCCGGCGGAGAAGCCGAGCATCGTCTCCATCATCCACGGGCCGAGGAGGAGCATGCCGACGGCGACGGCGACGAGTTTCGGGACGAACGTCAGGGTCTGCTCGTTCACCTGCGTGACGGCCTGCAGGATGCTGACGGCGATGCCGACGACGAGCGCGATCGCGAGAATGGGGCCGCCCACCTGGAGGGTGACCCAGAGCGAACGGTCCGCAAGAGCGATAACAACAGCTTCATTCACAGGGACGCCTCCATCAGTTAAACGAGCCCACGAGGGAGCCGACGATGAGATACCAGCCATCGACGAGGACGAAGAGCAGGATCTTGAAGGGGAGGGACACCACCACCGGGGGCAGCATCATCATGCCCATGCTGAGCAGGGCCGACGAGACGATGAGGTCGATCACGAGGAAGGGGATGAACATGACGAAGCCCATCTGGAAGGCCGTCTTCAACTCGGAGATGGTGAACGCGGGGACGAGCACGTAGGTGGGGATGCCGGCACGGTCCTGAGGCTTGTCGATCTTGCTCAGGCGGAGGAAGAGCCCGAGGTCCTGCTCGCGCGTCTGGCGGAACATGAAGTCGCGCAGGGGCGCCTCGCCGCGGTTGTAGGCTTCCTGCTGCGAAATCTGGCCCGAGAGGTAGGGCTGCACGGCTTCGCTGTTGATGGTCTTGATCGCGGGGGCCATGACGAAGGCGGTGAGGAAGAGCGCGAGGCCGATGAGCACCTGGTTCGGCGGCAGCTGGGGGATACCGATGGCGGTGCGCAGCAGCGAAAGCACGACGATCACGCGCGTGAACGAGGTGACCATGACGAGCACGGCGGGCGCGAGCGAAAGGACCGTGACGAGCAGCAGGATCTGGATGGCGGAGGAGACGTTCTGGGGGTCCTGGGTATCGATGAGCTGACTCGATTGGCCCGTGCCGCCACCGGCGGCGGGCTGGGCGGCGCAGCTGGTGAGGGCGAGGAGGGCCAGGCCGAGGAGCGCCACCACGAGCAGGAGGCGCCGGCGGCGGCCTCGTAGCGCTGGCGCCGTCGCCGCGAGGGCAGGCGCACCGGCGTGGGTTTCGACCCCGGATCCTGTCATTCCACCCTCAGCCGGCCGTGGTGCCGGGCGTGAGTTCAGAGTAGGGCGGCGTATCTGGGCGGGTTATTGGGAAGAGGGCGCGAGCGCTGCGGACGGCACCCTGAGCGCCGGGCGGGAGACCCTGAATCGGGGAAGGGAGAGTCCCGATGGGCGGGGCGTAGGGGCGTGACGGCGTATCGGAGCGTGGGAGTGTGGCATGGCGCGGGTGGACCAGGTGCGTGGTCGGTTTGAGTTCGGTTTTGGCCGCTTGCTTACGCGCGCGGTTCCGTTTCGTGTGGTCCCGTTCCGCCCGTACGTGGGCGGCTTACACCCACACGCCCTCCCACACTCCGGCGCCGACACGCCGACACGCCGACACGCCGATACGCCCCTACGCCGGCTATTCGCCGATGACCGAGTCCCGGGGTGGGCGCGGGGTGCGGCGGGTGGCGGCGCGCATCGAATGGAAGAGCTCGGTGGCGAAGGTGGTGAGCGGGGGTTGTTCGCCCGGGCGCGGCGCGGAAGCCTGGACGCTCAGGGCTTCCGCGCCGGTCAGTTCGCTGAGGAACGTGAGCTGCTGCGCGGTGGCGCCGACAGCGATCACGCGGTCGCCGAGGGCGACGAGGTGGATGGTGCGGCCGTTGCTGATGGCCAGCGTATCAACCACGCGGAGGAAGCCGGTGGTGCTGCGCGGCCCGCTCGTGCGGCGGCCCCACCAGCGCAAGCCGACGACGCTCACACCGATAATGATGGCCACGAGGAGGAGCCGGAGGAGGAGCGAAACGGCATCGCCGCTGCCGAAATTGAAGCCACCGCCGCCACTCGAACTGGACGCGGCGTCGCCGGCGCCGGCGGCGGCCGCCGCTGCGGTCGCGGCGGGTTCCGGTTGGAGGACGGGCGGCGTGCTGCCCGGGTTGGCCGAGGGCGCGAACATGGAGATGAAGACCAGCGAAGCCAGCAAGGCCGCGCCGAGGCCGGCAAGCCACATCAGCCGCCTGCGGTTGCGCGGGTCCTTCACCCCGCGCGCTCTTCGAGGTCCGGGGCCGGCCGCCGGACGACTTCGACCACACGGACGCCGAAGTTCTCATCGACGACGACGACTTCGCCGCGGGCGATGAGGCGGTCGTTGACGAGGATGTCGACGGGCTCGCCGGCGAGGCGGTTGAGTTCGATGACGGAGCCCGCGCCGAGGCCCAGCACGTCGGCGACGGTGAGCTCGGTGCGGCCGAGCTCGACGCAGACGTTCATCTGCAGGCCGGAGATCATGTCGATCGCGCTGCGCGAGAGGCCGGGCTGGGTTTCGGGCAGCGGCGCGAAACGGGCGCGGTGCGCCGCCGCCGCGGGGGCTTGCGAGATCGGGGTGGGCTGGCGGGCGGCGGGTGCGGCGAACGCGCCCGCCGGGTCGTGCATGCTGCCACGGCCGCGGGTGAGGGGCGCGAGCTCGGGCTCGTCGATGAGCTCGGCGGCATCCAGCTCGTCGAGCGTGAGCGAGAAGGGGAGGCCGGCGCCGGGCGCCTCCGGCGCAGGCGCCGCCGCGGCAGAGGGTCCGCCGGCGCCTGCGGCCGGCATGGCGCCCGCGACGATATCGAGGAAGGTGCCCGGCAGGACGAAGGTGAATGGCAGCGGACGCTCGGTCTGGAGCGTCGCGGTGAGCGCGAGGGCGGGCTCGTCCATCGCGCCCAGCAAGGCCGGCATCGTGTTCGCCGTGACCTCATCGAGCGAAAGGACGAGGCCGCCCGTGGACTTCGAGAAGACGCGGTTGTTGAGCTGGCTGACGACCTGGCCGAGGACCGTGGAGACGACGACGACCGTCTGCTGCTCCTGGTCCTCGGGGTCGGCGGCGGTGCATTCGAAGAACGCCGCGGCCTGGGCGGTGGCAGCGACGGCGTAGGCGGTCGCGGTCTGGTCGAGGTCGGTGCTGAGTTCGAGCGCGAGGACGAGGTGGGGTTCGCCGAACTCGGAGATGATCTCCTCCGGCATGACGAGGCGGCCGTCGGCCGCTTCCATGCCCGGGAGCGCGCCGATGAGCGCCTCGAGGGCGGCGGACGCGGCCTGCCAGACGGAGGCGCCGACGCCGGCGAGGACCTCCGCCTGCGCGGGCGAGAGGAGCTGGGCCAGGACATCCTTGGGAGCGGGCATCGTTCAGTTCCTCACTGGGTGATGAAGGTCTCGAAGAAGACGCCTTCGACTTTCTGGTCGCGGAGGGTCTCGTTGATGCGGTCGCGGAGCTCGATTTTTAGCTCGTCGCGGGCTTCGGTGGTCGACACCTGCTCGGGCGTTTTCGAACTGAAGACACTCGTCACGACATCGAGAATGCGGTACATCTCCGGTTGCAGCTCCTCCGTAAAGGCGGCGTTCTTGGCTGCGATCGCGGCGCCTTTGGCGCCGATGTAGGCGCGCTTCGGGTCTTCGAATTCGAGCGCGATCACCACCTTCGCATAAGCGGGGGCCGAAGGCGGCGCCTTCAGGTTCAGGACCAGGCCGGTCTCGCCGGTCGCCTTTTCGCCCACCGGCTTGCCGAGGTAGACGGTGGGGCGCGGGGCTTCGGCGATCTGCTGCTCGGTATAGACAACGGGCGGCTTCGAATCGACGTAGTTGGGCTTCACGTAGAACCAGAACGCGGCGCCGGCGAGGACAGCGCCACCGGCAAGGATCTTCTTATCGGGCATGGTGCTACTTGCCTTTCGAACCGGAGAGGGAACGCTGCAGGTCCTCGGCGGTGGGATACATGATGACGATATCGGCGCGGCGATTGAGGGCGCGGCCTTCCGGCGTGGCGTTGTCGGCGACGGGGCGGGTATCGGCGTAGCCCGCCAGGTAGAGCCGGGCAGCGGGGACCCCGGCGCCCTCCGAAAGGAAGCGGACGACCGTCGAGGCGCGCGCGGCGGAGAGCTCCCAGTTCGTCGCGAACTCGTTGTTGTTCACGGGGACGTTGTCGGTGTGGCCTTCGATGCGCAGCTGGTTGGGGAGCTGGTTCAGCACTTCGGCGACCTGCTCGAGCACGTCCTGGGCGCCGGCCCGGAGGTCGGCTTCACCCGAGGTGAAGAGCAGGTTGTCGGCGAGGCTGATGGTGATGGAATCGGCGTCCTGGCGGATCTGGATCTTGTTCTCCAGCCCGCGGCTCTTCGAAAACTCGTTGAGCTTCTTCTGGATGGTCTGGAGGTCGTTCGCCTTGATCTGGCCAATGCTGGGCGTGAGGCCGCCGCCGGCATCGAAGATGGGCGAGGCGCCGCTGGAGCCGTTGAGCACCCCAACGTTGAAGGCGCGGTCGATGGACTGCTGGACGATGAGCAGCTTGCGCGGGTTGGAATCGCTGAGCGCGTAGAGCACGACGAAGAGCGCCCAGAGCAGGGTGACCATGTCTGCGTAGCTGACGATCCAGCGTTCGTGGTTTTCTGGGGCTTTCGCCTCGGGGGCCTTGCGGCTCATGCGGCCTCCCTCCGGGAGGCGCCTTCGCCATCCTTGCCATCGGCCTTCTGGCGGGCGCCGGGGGCGAGGAAGCCTTCGAGCTTCTCGCGGACGATGCGCGGGTTGTCGCCGGCCTGGATGGACATGAGACCCTCGATCACGAGCTCGAGGTTGTGCTGCTCGTGCTTCGAGTTGTTGTGAAGCTTCTTCGCCAGGGGCAGCCAGAGGACGTTCGCGGTGAATACGCCGTAGAACGTGGCGACGAAGGCGGTAGCGATGCCGGGGCCGATCTCGGCCGGGTTCTCGAGCTTTTCCATGACGCCCATGAGGCCGAGGACGGCGCCGAGCACGCCGATGGTGGGCGCGATGCCGCCCCAGAATTCGAGGACTTCGGCGCCCGATTCGGCGCGGTGCTTCGTCGCCTCGGCATCGATCTCCATGATCTGGCGGAGGAGCTCGGGGTCGGTGCCGTCGATCATCAGCTGCACGCCCTTGCGCGTGAACTGGTCGTGGATCTTCTCGACTTCGGGCTCGAGCGCGAGGAGGCCCTCGCGGCGGGCCTTGTCGGACATCATCACGAAGAGATCCACGGTCGCCGGGGGGTCGTGCTTCGCGCCCCCCATGAAGGCGGACATGAGCGTCTTCGGCAGCCCGACGATGTTCGCCAGCGGCTGCGAAATCATGGTGGCGCCGAGGGAGCCGAGGACGACGATCATGAAGCCCGGGATGTTCATGAGTGCGGCGGGGTTGCCGCCTTCGATGACGTTGCCGCCGATGATGCCGACGATCGCGAGGATGACGCCGATAAGGGTGGCGAGGTCCATCAGGCGCTCCTCCGGATGGCGCCCATGGTCGAGCGGCGGTAATCGGCGATGCGCTCGGCGATGACTTCGGGCACCTCGGCGCAGACGTAGCGGTGGCCGTTGATGAGGGTGATATGGGTATCGTGGGTCGCTTCCAGCACCTCGATGAGATCGGGATTGAGGAAGAACACGGTGCCATCGATGCGCGTGAGTTGAATCATTCCCGGTCCCAATGCGGCCCAAACGGCGAGTGCCCTAAGCGTAGGGAGCAGCCTCTGCGGCGGTTATTGGGAGTAGGGCGCAGGGAGGGGCGAAAAGCACCCAAAACGGGGTGGGGAAAGCCCTGAGGGGCGTGGCGGCGTATCGGCGTGGCGGCGTGGTGGCGTGGCGGCGTGGCGGCGTGGCGGCGTGGTGGCGTGGCGGCGGGGCGGCGTGGTGGCGGCTGGGGGTGTGGGGGGGGGGGGGGCTGGGGGCCACGGCGTAGCGGAACGGGCCATGACTGCCGGTACGCCGACACGCCATCCGGCGGGAGGTGCCCGAGGAAGTAGCGCTGCCACTCGTAGTAATCGGTACTGGCCACAGGCCCGAGGGCGAGGCGCCGGAAGAGGCGGATGGTGTAGGCATCGATCACGAATGCCGGCTGCCGTGCGGCGTAGAGGGCGATGGCGTCGGCGGTTTCGGGACCGATACCCCAGGTCGCGAGCAGTTCCGCGCGCAGGCCGGCGGCGGGAAGGGCGAGCAACGGCGCGAGGCCGCCGTGGCGTCCCGCGAGGGCGAGGAAGGCGCGCAGCTTGAGCGTCTTCTGGCGGTACTGGCCGCTCGGGCGCACCAGCTCCGCGAGCGCTTCGGGCGGGAGGGCGGCCATCGCCTCCGGGGTGAGCGCGGCGGCGGCGCGCAGCCGGTCGAGGGCGCGCTCGACGTTCGTCCACATCGTGTTCTGGACGAGGATGCAGCCAACGATGACCTCGAAGGGGTCGGGATTCGGCCACCAGTGCCAGCCGCGCCAGGCGTGCATAGCGTCGAGCGAGGCGTCGACCTCGGCGATAGCGGCGGCGTCCGCGGTGCCGGCCAGGGTCAGGCCTCGGCGTGCACGAGCAGGGGCTCGCGGGCGGCAGCGGAGCGCCCGCGTTCGCTCAGCAGGGTGCGCACGGCCACGGCGCCGACGATCACGACGCCACCGGCGGCCGCCCACCAGCCCGGCCGCTCACCCAGCGCGAGGAACACCCAGACGGGGTTGAGCACGGGTTCGAGCATGCCGATCAACGAGGCCTCGAGCGCCTGCACGTGGGCGATGCCGAAGCCGAAGAGGACATAGGCGAGGCCGATCTGGAGGACGCCGAGGACGGCGATACCCGCGAAGTCGGTGAGGCCGGGGGTGAAGGCGGCGGCACTGCCGCGGCCCAGGTTCACGGCGGCGAGGCCGGCGACGAGCAGGAGGTTGCCGAGGACCATCGCGCGCGGCCGCGTGCGGTCGCCGCAGGAGGGCGCCCGCAGGAGCGTGAGGAAGACGGCGAAGGCCGCGCCCGAGCCCAGCGCGCTGAGGTTGCCGCCGAGGTCGTCGGCCTGGAGGCGGCCGACGAAGAAGAGGGCCATGCCGCCGAAAGCGACGGCCACGCAGGCGAGGTCCGTCCGGGAGGGGCGCTCGGCAATGAACACGGCGCTGAGGACGAGCACGTAGAGCGGGGCGGTGTACTGGAGGAAGATGGCGTTGGCAGCGGTGGTGAGCTTGGTGGCGCTGACGAACAGCACGAGCATAAGCGCGTAGCTGACCGCGAGCGCCCAGGTCAGGCGGCCGGCGCGGCGGGGGTCCGGGAGGCCGCAGCGCGTGAAGAGCGCGATCGTGGCGCCGGCCAGGAGCGAACGCCACATGGTGAGCGCCAGCGCATCGAGCGAGACGAGCTTGATGAAGAGCCCGCCGCTGCTCCAGAGGACGGCCGCGGCGAGCACCGCGAGCATGCCCTGGCGGTGCGGGGTGAGGGCGGCGAAGCGCGCGGCGAGGGGCATGGGAGGAGGGTAGCAGGCGGGGCGTGTCGGCGGTGCGGCGTGGCGGCGTGGCGGCGTGGCGGCGTGTGGGAGTGTGGGAGTGTGGGCGTGGCGGCGTGACGGCGTGACGGCGTGACGGCGTGTGTGGGGGTGTGGGGTGTGTCGGCGTGAACGCTTGTAACGGAACCGCGCGCGTGAGCAAGCGGCCAGAACCGAACTCAAACCTGCAGTGGCCCGGCTCCCGCCCCTGCGGTCCAACCCAGCATTCCTCCGGACGTTCCGGCCAATGGCCAATGGCCAACAGCCAATGGCCCGTGTAGGCTACACGGAAACAGGTGAGACGATGAGCGAAGACGTGACGCCCTACCGGGCGAAGGCGGCGTGGACGGCGGAGGGGGTGGCGGCATTGCGGGCGCAGCTGCGGCTCAGCCAGGCGGCGTTCGCGGCCGAGCTCGGGGTGCGGCAGCAGACGGTGAGCGAGTGGGAGACGGGCCGCTACCAGCCGCGCGGCGCCAGCGCGCGCATGCTCGCGGTGCTGGCCGAGCAGGCGGCGCCGTACGACGCCACGCCGCCGGTGGCCACCGAAGCGCAGATGGCGCCGCGGGGCCGCAACCAGGCGGGCGCCGATGTGGAAGCGTCGCGGGGGACGGGCTGAGCACGCGGGCGGCGGCCGCCGCGGGCGCGCCGCCGCGAGCGCAGCACGGCTACGCGAACGAGGCGGCGCTGGCGGCGCGCTGGGCCGAGGGCGTGCGCGGGCAGCGGCTGGAAGACGGCCGCGCGCTGAAGGTCGTGTTTCCCGGGGTGCCGGGCGGGAGCAGCGGGCCGGACTTCCGCGGCGCGGTGCTCGATGCGGGCGGGGACCTCCTGCGCGGCGACATCGAGCTGCACCTGCGGGCGAGCGGCTGGCGCGCCCATGGCCACCACCGGGACCCGGCCTACGGCGGGGTCGTCCTGCACGTGGTCGCGGAGAACGACAGCGGTGCGCTCACGACGCTGCACGCCTGCGGCCGCGCGATCGCGGTCGCGGTAGTACGCGCGGGCGGCCGCGGCGGCGGCGTCCCGGCGGCCTTCACGCCGCCCTGCGCGCTGGCGGTCGCGCGGGGGGTGGAGCCCGGCCCGGCGCTGGCGCGGATGGCCCGGCGGCGGTTGCGGGCGAAGGCTGCGCGGGTCGCGCCGCTCGTGGCTTCGGACGGCGCCGGGCAGGCGCTGTACACGCTCGTGCTGGAGACGCTTGGGGGCGCCGCCAACCGGGCGGCGTTCGCGGGGCTGGCGCGGCGGCTGCCGCTCGCCGCCCTGCTGGAACAGGCGGGAGCCTATGGCGAGCGCGCGCTCGCCTGCCGGGCGGCGCTGAAAGGCGCGGCGGCGGCACTGCTCTTGCGCCGCGCCGGGCTGCGGCCGCTGGCCTCGCCGTCGCGGCGGCTGGATGCGGCTGCCGAAGTGGTGGTGCGGCTCTGGCCGGGGGAGGACGGCGCGGGCTGGCCGGCGGCACTTGCACCGGGAGCGCCACTACGGGCAGTTTCGGGCGCCGGACTCGGGCGCACAAGCGCGATCGAGCTCTGGGTGAACGCGGTCCTGCCCGTGGCGCTCGCGAGCGGGGCGTGGGCGGAACCCGGCGCGCTCGCACAGCTGGCGGCGCTGCCCTCACCGGGGACGTATGGCAAGCTGCGGCGGCTGGAAGGCTGGCTGGGCGGGCCGGCGAAGCCGTTCGGCTCGGCGGAGGCGTTGCAGGGTGGGCTCCTGCTCCATGCGGAGTACTGCACGAAGGGCGCGTGCGGGCGATGCCCGTTCTCGGAAGGGCCGTTGGCCGTTGGCCATTAGCCGTGGGCCATTAGCCGTTGGCCGGAGTGGCACGGCGTACGCCGACACACCCACACACCCACGCCGTCACGATCGGACCTACCGGCCGAGCGCCACTGCGGCGAGCGCTTCGCCGGCAGCAGCGCCGTAGACGGCGTGGCCCAGCGCGCTGAAGTGCAGGCGGTCGCGGGCGCGCAGGGCAAGCAGTTCCGCCGCGGAGCGCCCGGCATCGGGATCGATGCAGGGGATGTGGGTGCGGGCGCAGTAGGTGGCGATGCCTTCGAACACGGCCCGGCGCCGGGCCTCCGCCACGTCCCGGCCGGCTTCGACATAGACGGGACGCGGGACGTTGCGCATGACGACGCCAACGTGTTCGTGCCGCAGGAGTACGGTGAGGACCTCTTCGTAGACCGCGAGCACGGCCTCGGGCTCGAAGAAGGCGCTGGCGCCGACCGTGTGGCGGGCGGCCCAGCGGGCGGCGCCGAAGACGGGGTTGCGTGGCAGCCAGCCTTCGCCGATCGCGGTCGCGCCGGCCTCGCCCAGCTTTCGCCCGAACCGGCCCCAGGCGTGGCGCAGGCGGATCGGGACCGAGGCGTAGCAAAACGGGAACGAAGACACAAAAACGCAGACGAGGTCTGGCTCCAGGCGTTCGACCCAGCGATCGACAATCGCGGGCAACTCGGGGGCCGGCCACGTCTTGCGCGTGATGAGCTCGACCGCGGCGCCCGTCCGGGCAGCGAGCACGCGCGCCGCCACGAATTGCGCGAACTCGCCCGGTGGCCCTTCGCCGATCTCGGTTTCGCTCGCGCCGAGCCAGAGCAGCCGCATCCGGCGACGGTACAGGGGGAGGTGGCTAGCGGCCAGCGCGGCGTGTCGGCGTGGCGGGACGGCGGGAGCTCGAGCCAACGGCTAATGGCCAATGGCCAGCCCGGCCGTTTACGGCTCGACCGGCTGGTGTGCGGGCGCCGGGTGGGCAGCGCCGGCGTGGCGGAGGCTGCGGAGGGCGCGGTGCGCAGCGGCGGGATAGGCGGCCACCTCGGCGCGGCGGATGACGAAGGTCTCGGCCAGCGAGAGGCCGCTATCGGCGCGGAAGGCGAGCGCGAAGAGCACGGTGGTGACGGCGTAGCTCACGAGCGTGGCCCAGGCGCCGCCGGCGATGCCGATGCGCGGCACGAGCAGCAGGCAGAGCACGATTTCGATCGCGAAGGACAGCGCGCCGAGGGCGACCACCACCAGCGGCCGTCCACGCTGGACGATGAAGTAGGTCGTGAGGATCGCCTGCGGCGAGAACACGGCCGCGGCGACGCTGAGCACGCGCAGGGCGTTTGCCGCGCCGCCGTAGCGCGGGCCGAAGACGAGCTCGATGGCGAAGGGCGCGACGACAAAGGTCGCGGCCGCGCCGAGGGTCGCAAGGAAGATCGTGTGGCGCGCGCTGGTGGCGGTGACGCGCGCGGATTCGGCGGGGGAGAGCGAGCCGACGTCGCGGTAGGCGGCGGTGGAGATGCCCATGGCAAAGAGCAGCAGACCATCGCCGACCGCGAGCGCGGAGGCGTAGACGCCGGCGCCATCCTTGCCATCGAGCCAGGCGACCATCAGGAGGTCGGCCCGCTGGTTGGCGAGCGACACGAGCCCGACAAACCCGAGCATCGCGCCGAAGCTTACGAGCGCGCGCGAGAGGGCAGGGGAGGGGCGGTGGGCGAATCCGTGCCACCAGGCGCGCGCCATGACCACCATCAGGGCGAGCGAGAGGTACTGGGCCAGCAGCCAGGCGCCGAGCGCGGCTTCGGCGCTGCGGTGGCCGAGGAGCACGACCCAGACGACGATCGCCGCGAGGCCCAGGTAGGCGGGGCCGTGGGTGCCGAAGTTGTAGCGCCAGAGCGCGTGGGTGGCGAGGAAGACGGCCCCCAGGGCGTTGCGGGCGATCGTGGGGAAGACGGCGAAGCCGACCAGGAGGATGACCCAGCGGTCGCCGCCGTCGTAGAAGGCGAAGGCCCCGGCGGAAATGAGGAGGATGATCGCGCCGCTGGCGAGGCTGGCGAAACCGCCGGCGCCGGCGACCTCCGCGGGGTCGTGGCCGTGGCGCGCGACGTAGTAGCCGCAGGCGCCGACGAAACTGGAGCCGACGACGCCAGCGAGCGCGATGGCGGCGACCGTCGAGGCGTAGAGGCCGCGGTCTTCGACCGAGAGGAGCCGGGCCGTGAGCACGCCAATGAGCGCCCACGCGAACATCCCCGAGAGGCGGTAGGCCATCGCACGGATACTGGCGAGCGCGAAGTCCATGGCGCTGCCATGGTAGCGGGGCTGGGGCGTAGGGGCGCAGGGGCGTGGCGGCGTGTGGAGTGTGGGCGTGTGGGGGTGATCGACCGCTGTTGGGGGAGCGCGTACCGTTGGCGCGCCTGGTTTCCCGGGTCCGAGGCGCCATGACCGTCTGCCGAGTGCGTGCGACTCGTTCGAGTGACCGGCCGCCCGCCGGGCCGGGCGGCTAGATGGGCGCGCGCGTCACGGTGATCGTGCCGGTGAAGGACGACGACCGCCTGGCGGCATGCGTGGCTTCGCTGCTCGCCTGCCGGGACGAGGTTGGCGCGCTGCAGGTGCTTGTGGTCGATAACGGTTCGGCGCCGGCGTTTCGTGCGCAGCTGGCGGCGCTGCCGGAAGGTGTCACGGTGCTGGAGGAAGCGCGGCCGGGGGCGTATGCGGCGCGGAACCGGGGGCTGGAGGCGGCAACCGGCGGCGTGGTCTTCTTCACCGATGCGGATTGCGTGGTGCACCGGGGCTGGTTCGCCGCCGCGCTCGACCAGGTAGCCGATGGCGCCGACCTCGTGCAAGGCTGGTCCGGGAGCCTCGGGCGGTCGCGCATCGACCGCTTGCTGCAGCGGCGCTACGAGGCGCACCTCCGCCGGCTGCGCACGGGCGATGCGACCGAGTGCGACACGCGCAACCTCGCGGTGCGCCGGGCCGTGTTCGACAACCTCCGCTTTAACGACCGCTACCGGCGCGTCGGCGACACCGAATTCGGGCTGCTGGCGGAGGTGCTGGGGTACCGCGTCGCGTACTGCCCGGCGATGCGGGTGGAGCATGCGCACGAGCGCGACCTGCCGCTGTTCCTGGCGAAGCAGGTCTGCCACGGCTGGGGAGCGCAGCGGCTGATGCGCGCGCACCCGGAGATCAGCTGGCACGGCGGGCACCTGAAGCTTGTGGCGAAAGTCAGCGCGCACCCGCGGCGGCTCCCCGGGCGGCGCGCGCTGGGGAGCGCCGGGGTCCGGGTGGCGCTGGCGAGCGGGGCCGCACTGCAGCGGCACGCCACCCGCCTCCCGCCGGTCGCCGCCGCGGCGGCGCTGGGGCTGCTGGACAAGCTGGCGGCGCTCTCCGGGCACCTGTTGTTCGAAGCCGGGGCGGAGGAGCCGTCGCCCTCGGGGTTGTTGGGGCGGCGCCACCCGAGGGATTAGGCGTGTCGGCGTGACGGCGTGTGGGAGTGTGCGAGTCCTGGACCCGCAGGGGCGCAGCCGGTCTCCACCCCACGCCGGTGATCGAGCTGAACCGGGCGGTGGCGGTCGCAATGGCGCGCGGGCCAGAGGCGGGGCTGCAACTGCTCGCGGAACCGTGGCTGGAGGCGGCGCTGGCGGGCTACCACCTGTTCCATGCGGCGGTCGCGGACCTGCAACGGCGGGCCGGGCGGCTGCAGGCGGCGGAGGCGGCCTACCGGCAGGCGCTGGAGCTCACGGCGAACGAGGCGGAGCGGACGTTTCTGCGGCGGCGGTTGGGGGAGGTGGTGGGTGCTGAGCCGTTGTGAGGGCCGGGTCCCCCGTCGATCGTGGCCGTGGACCGCAGCCGGGCGCGCCTGTGGTGGCGGCCGAGACCGCAACACTCCCGCATTCGTGCCGTTGCCTCTACGCTGGGGCCATGCGCTACCGCCGCATTGTGGCGAAGTTTGGCACCAGCCTCCTTACCGCCGGCTCCGACCGCCTCGACCTCGAGGCGATGTCCCGGCTCGTGGGGCAGGTGGTGCGGTTGCGCGAGGCCGGCTGCCGGGTGGTTTGCGTCTCCAGCGGCGCGCGGGCGGCGGGCCGCCACGAGCTCGGCCGCCGTGGCGCAGCGAGCCACGCACCGAGCCGGCAGGCGCTCGCGAGCATTGGCCAGCACCGGCTCATGGCGACGTGGGGGATGCTGTTCGATTCCTACGACATCGTCGTCGCGCAGGTGCTGCTCACCCGCCGCGACCTCAGCGACCGCCTCGCCTACCTCAACGCGCGCAATACGCTGCGTGACCTCATCGAAGCGGGGACCGTGCCCATCATCAACGAGAACGACGCCGTGGCGCTCGACGAGGTGCTTGCGACCCGCATCGGCGAGAACGACACGCTCTCGGCGCTCGTCGCGAACCTCATCGACGCCGACCTGCTGGTGATGCTCACGGACGTGGAGGGCCTGTACGATTCGGACCCGCACGAAAACGCGTCGGCGAACCTGATCAAACGCATCGACCGCATCGACGCGGCCATCGAAGGCGCCGCCGGCGGCTCGCGCGGCCATGGCACCGGCGGCATGGTGACCAAGCTGAATGCCGCTCGCATCGCCACGCAGGGCGGCGTCGACGTGGTCATCGCGAGCGGGAAGCAGCCGAACGTGCTCCTTGAGATCGCCGGCGGCGCCGAGTTCGGCACCTTCCTGCCCGCCGGCGGCGACCGGCTGGAGAGCCGCAAGCGCTGGATTCTCGGCAACATCAGCCGCGCGGGCCACATCGTGGTCGATGCGGGGGCGGCGGCGGCGTTGCGGGCGCAGGGGCGCAGCCTGCTGCCGGCCGGGGTCGCGGGCATCACCGGGGTGTTCGAACGCGGCGATTCCGTGGAGGTTCGAGACGCCTCGGGCGCGCGCGTCGCGGCGGGGCAGGTGAATTACGGAAGCGCGGAACTGGACCGCATCCGCGGCCTGCGCAGCGACCGCATCGCGGAAACGCTCGGCTACGCCTACGGGGACGAGATCATCCACCGGGACAACCTGGTGTTGTTGTAGCGGCGTTGGGCGTTGGCTGTTGGGCGTTGGCCGGAAATCGTGGTCGAGCCGGGGACGGCGCGTGACACCCACGCTCGGCGCTGCTTGATCAGGGATCGGTGGTCGCGACCCGCGAATGGTGGATCAGCCGGGCTTGCGCGCGGGCGAGAGCGGCTTCGTCGCGGGCGTTCGGACGGCGGGCCAGGCGTTCGCGCAGGAGCGCTTCGCCCTGGTCGTAGCGGCCGACGCGCAGGTAGGCCTCGACGAGCGTGTCTTCGAACACCTCCCGCTGCGCGTTGCTGCCGCCGATGCGGATGATCTGCGGGCGGTAGGCTTCGAGCAGCTGGACTGCCCGTTCGTAGTCGCCGCGGCCGAAGGCGCCGACGGCCTCCGCGAGCACGGGCGCGACATCGCCCGAGGGGCTCTTGCCGTTGGCCGCGCGGTCCTTGAGCCCCGCGACCAACCGGTCGAGCGCGTCCCAATCGCCGGCGGCGGCGTAGGCGAGGGCGCAGTGCACATCGGCGAACGTAAGGCCGGGCCGTGGGAACTGGCTGGCCGCGAAGTCCCGCAGCTCCTCGCGGGAGCCGGCCGGCCGCTCGACTCCGTAGAGGTCCTGGCGCCAGAGGAACGAGGCCGCATCGGAGATGGCGATGATGGCGGTGCCGGCGCAGACCGCCGGCCGCAGGGTGCTCTCGTACACGGCGAGCGCACCCTCGGGCCGCCCGCAATTCAGTTCGAACAGCGCCACGTGCCAGGAGAGGTGGCTGTGTAGCACCGCCCGCCGCTCGTAGCCTTCGAGCCAGCGTTTGAGGAAGTCTCCGCCGCCGGCGTGGTCGCCGGTTTCGAAGTAGCAGTGGGCCATGGTGTGGGCGCCGTGCCCGCTGCGGGGGTACACCTCGAGGGAGCGCTCGGCGGGGCGCCGCGCTTCTTCGAAACGCCCGAGTTCGTTGAGCGCGAAGGAGTAGGCGGCGAGAAACCACCAGTCGTCGCCGTACGCAGGCGCGACGCTTTCGAGCAGCGCCAGCTGCTGCGCGTGGCGGCCAGCGTCGCCGCCGAAGCCGATGAGCCCGAAGGGGCCATTCGCCTGCGTCAGCACGAAGGCGTCGAGGGGATACTCGGCGATGTGCTCGCGGACCAGCGCGAGCGTGGTGGCGGCGTCGCTATCGATGGCGGTAGCGAGCACGGCGACGTGCTGCTGCTCGCGGCGCGTAGCGCCGGCCGCGAGCGCGAGCGCACGCTCCTTCGCGGCCGCCGATTCGGCCATGCGCCCGAGGAACTGCAGGTTGCGGGCGCGCGCCACGTGCGCGAGGGCGAAGCCCTCATCGGCCGCGACCGCGGCATCGAGCTCTTCCTGGATGCCGCCGTTCCCGGCCAGGTTGGCGTCGATTGCCGCGCTGTAGTGCCGCACCGCGTCTGCGCTGGCGGTCGAAAGCTCGAGGCCGTACCGATCCTTGAACATCGCAGCTCCTTCGGAGGCCAGTGGCTGGTGGCCATTGGCCGGCATGAGCATACCGGCTCTTGCGTGCGGGTGGCGCGCGAAGCGAAGAGAGGCCATTGGCTGTTGGCCATTGGCCGGTACGCCGTAGGGGAGACAGGCAACCGGACTGCCTCGCCGGCGATGAGGGCCAGCCCGTGAAGCAGCGCGGCAGCCGCCCCCTCTTTCTTGCCCATGGCCAATGGCCAATGGCCATGCCACCCCGGAGGGTGGCGAGACGCTTACGCGTCCTTGCGGCGGTGGCCGGCGCGCTGGAGCAGATCTTCGAACACCAGCTGGTCCTGCGCGCCGACGATGCCGTACTTCTCATCGATGACGAACGTGGGCACGGCGGAGACGCCGATCTCGCGCGACCAGCGGATGCCGTCGTCGACCTGCTGGCGGTAGCGCCCGCTTTCGAGCGCCTCGCGCAGCTCCGTCTCGGGCAGCCCCGCGCGGCCGCCGATGCGCACCAGGTTATCGATGGAGCCGATGTCCTCGAGGTCGTCGAAATACGCCTTGAACATCACACGGTGGAACGCCAGGGGGTCATCGCCGGGCTGCTCGTGCTCGGCCGCGAACTCCTGGGCTTCGAAGGCGAGGTGCGAGTTCGAGGTCCACGTGCGCCCGCGCCGGAAGGTGATGCCGAGCTCGGTCCCACGCTGTTCGAGGGCCGAGGGCGGGTCGCCGGGCTGCGTCATCTGGCGGCGCGGTTTGCCCTCGGGCGGCGTCCGCGGGTCGAGGAAGTAGGGGGCGAAGCGGATATCGAGGTCGAACTTCTCGCGCAGCTTTTCGACCTCAACGAGGCCGACGTAGCACCACGGTCAGACGAAATCGGAGACGATGATGAGGGACGCGGCGCCGTTGGTTTCGGGAGTCATGGCTCCAGTATAGAAGGGAAGCAGGGCGGTGCGGAGGACGCGAGAGGGCTTCGGATGCGCCTCCGCTGATTTCGCTATGGTTTGTGGGCGAATCCCTGTTACGATGGCTGCTCGGCGGGGTGTAGCTCAGCCTGGCAGAGCGCTTCGTTCGGGACGAAGAGGCCCCCAGTTCAAATCTGGGCACCCCGACCATTCGCGTCCCCATCGCGTACCTGCGGATTGGTGGAGGCCCGCCAGCTTTGGGCGCGGGCGAGGACGGACGCGGCGCCGGCACATCCGGCCTATATACCTCCAGGGTTGCGCGGTGGCCGCCGCCTGGCCTTGATCCGGGCCGGAACTCCACGAATCGTTCCCGGCCGGCCAGGTGCGCAAGCGGTGGCTCCAGTGCGGCAGCAAGGCGGCGGGAAGCGGCCTTCGCACATGCGGACCATTACGAACGGCATGTCGGGACACGGATTTTACCCGATTTTCTTGTGTCCTTACCGCGGCAAGCGGCCTGCCGTGCTACGCTCACAGAGCCGAATCCCCCGTTCGCGGGGGAGCGGGGGAACCAACGTTTGGGGTGTATTGCGCGCAAGCGCAAAGGCGAACTTCGACGCCGAACCCGTCAGCTAACCCCGCAGGCGATCGGAGCAACGGAGCTTCCTCTCCAGTGCTCACACATTTTGGGTAAGGCCGCCGGGCTGCGTGCGCGCTCGGGTATGTCCGTTCATATAGACGGGGGGAAAATGCAAACGGTGGTGGAAGAAGGTAGGGGTCTGGTGGCGGACCGTTCGTTGTACTACGCCTCCAAGTTCGTCTCGCAGACGGCGCAGAACTTGATGTGGGCGGCGCTCTTCGTGACGGCCGGCACAGGCCAGAACGCGGGCGTGGGGCTCAGCTCGCTGCTTATCGCAAACCTCATCCCCTCGCTCCTGCTCGGGCTCCTCGGCGGCGCCGTCGTGGACCGCTTCGGGCCAGCCCGCGGGCTGGTGCTGGGCGCGGGCCTCCGCATCGCGATCGTCGCGGGGGGCCTCTTGTTGCTAGGCGGACCCTTCGCCATGTGGATCATCGCCGGCCTCTATTCGGCTGCCTCCCAGATCTACACCCCGGCCGAAATGGCCATGGTGCGCACCATCCAGCGCCGCTCCCCCGGCCGCGCCCACGCCATGCTCGTCGCGCTCCAGTACGCGGGCCAGGGTTTCGGCATGCTGGTCCTCGGCCCGGCGCTGTACTTCCTCGGCGGCCCGATGGTGATGCTTGGCGGCGCCGTCGCCGGGTTCGTCCTCCAGGTCCCGATGGTCGCCCTGCTCTCCTACCGGCTGCGCGATACGCCGGCGTGCGAAACGCAGCCGTCACGCGCCGCCTTCAACTTCAGCCAGACCTGCCGCTTCTTCGCCAACGAGGGGCGCGCGCGCTACGCCATCATCACGCTCGCGCTGAAGACCGTGGTCTCGCGCGGGCTGGTCATCGCCCTGCCCCTCTACCTCGCCAAGGACATGGGCCTCGGTAGCTCGGCCCTCGTCTACCTCGGCATCCCGGCTGTGGCCGGCGTGGTGCTGGGCCTGCTCTGGTCCGCCCGCTCGCTGAGCCTCGAACGCGCCCAGGAGACGATGCGCTGGTCGGTCATCGGCATGATTGCCGGTGTGTTCGCCCTGGCGGTGCTCGATTACGGGCTCGCCGCCGTGGTCCAGTTCAGCGAGATCTCGCCCATCGCCCGGCTGGAAGCCTCGATGAACACCACGTTCGCCGTCGCCTTGCCGGCGGCGTTCCTGCTCGGTCTGACGCTCAGCGCGGCACTCATCAGCGCCCGCGTCGCGCTCACGGAGACGGCGCCCCGCGGCCAGCAGGCACGCGTCTTCGCGACCCAGGAAACGCTCACCGAAACCCTGTTGCTGCTGCCGGTGCTGCTCACGGGCATCGGCACGGAGGTAGTGGGGGCGCGCGCGACGCTGGCGGCCATCGGCATGATCGGCGTGTTCGCGGTGATCTTCCTCGAGCTCCCGCGCTTCCAGCGCGTCCCCGCGACGCCGATCGCGAAACCGGACGCGGCTGCGATGCCGATCGCGTAGCGCCGCAGCGCGACCCGGGCGATTGCGTCTTGCGCGTCGCTCCGCCGCGTCCCGCGCCTCGTGCAGTCCGACCGCGCCCCCAACCGAAGTCAATTACCGGACCTGTGCAACGCCCACACGCCTTCACGCCTTCACGTCCACACGTCCACACGCCGATACCCCGTACCGTCGCCTCGCGTTACCCTACGAACGCCCGTGGCGGGGCGTGGTCTTCGAGGCGTTCATGGCACGACCCTGGTCCCGGCCGCTCATCACCGCGGCCGCCGCCGGCATGCTGTTGCTCGGCATCATCTCGATCGTCGCTGGCAGCTCGGGCGGCACCGCGCAGGCCGCCGGCGAGTACACCATCGACATCCTCGCCAGCGGCTTCAATCCGGAAGTCTGCGTCGTCAACCGCAACAGCTCGCGTATCGTCTGGCTGAACAAGGACACGGTGCCGCACCGCGTGTTCTTCCCCGGTGAGTTTCCCGGGCAGCCCCTCTACGACAGCGGCGATATCCCGCCGGGCGGCACCTCCCAGGGCGGCGTCGTCGTGAACCAGAACACGACGCTCACCTATAGCGACCCGGGCTTCCCGAAACTGAAGGGCACGATCATCGCGCCCATCGACAACAACGCCACCTCGAACTGCTCGCCGCTGCCGCCGACGCCCACCCCCACACCGACGCGCACGCCGACGCCCATCCCAACGGCCACCCCGATCGCCGCGACGCCGACGCCGCTTGTCCTGCCCCCGCGCTGCATCGGCCTCGTCGGCTGCGCCGTCGCGCCCGCGGTCGCGCGGGACCGGGAGGAGTAACGGGGACGGCCCTACGAGAGAGCGTGAATCTTGAGGAAGGCCTTGTATCCGATGCACGGAACGTTCTCGCTGAGACACGCCGCCTGAACGCCTGCATCATCGGAAACAATGATGAAGCGCGCGGGGTGGCTCGCGCCAAGTGCAACGAGCACGGGATCCGCCGCACTCGTCCGCTCTCCGAGGAGGGGCCGGTACCTCCTGGCGATGGCTGCAATTGCTCCCTCATCAAGAGTCGAGTCAGGGACCCAGTACCTCGTGTTGCGAATCGCCCAGGTGTGTAGCGCATCATCCCGCTGACGGAGTTCCCTTGCGACCGATTCGGAGATTCGCAAGCTTCCCGTTTTGAGGAGCTTCGTCATGTCGCGGAGATGGCGCCGGCCCGACGCCAGGCGCTGAATGTTGATAAGCGAGCTTGTGTCCGGAAGGAAAGGCGCGAACAGTGGCTGCGTCATGCGGCCTCGGCGGCCGCAAGCGCCTCCACAACTCCTACTTTCACGTCCAGGTCCCTCGCGACGTCCGCGATCGTCAGGGATTCACTCGCAAGTGCCCGCCGAGTCAGGTCGACAGCGCGATGGCCGAGACGGCGCTCCAATTCCTGCCAGCGCTTACGCCTTTTGCCTCGTGCAAACCCGCCAGGCTGCCTCCAGAACTGCTGTGCAATGCCAGGGTCGGCGACCTTGCCAAGCTGTTGGAGCCTGATCCCTATCACGCTCTGGCTCACTCGAAAAAGCCGATTCAGCTTGTTGCGGGACGCGGGCGCCCAGTCACGGTACGAGGCAGACGAGGGCGGGTGCCGGGAAGGAAGCGCGTCGAGAAGCAGCGCCTCTGGTATCAGCGCGGCGGCCGCCAGTTTGTTTGCCATCGTCTCGACGCCCTTTGAGCCAGCCATTCCGGCAGGATCGCACACCGTCGTCGCTGTGCCCCTGGTCGACAGAACCAGATGCGCGTACTCGTGATAGAGCGAGAACAATTGTGCCGCCGGGGCATCGGATGAGTTCACGAGAATGGCGGGCGGCCCGCCTCTCTCCCAGCGTGAGGCACCCCGGCATTCCCCTGTGTCCATTGCCATTGCGAACACGAATATGCCAGCCTTTTGCAGCGCATCCGAACTCCACTCGAAGCCACGCACTTCGCTTTCCCACCCGGTTTGGGTCTCGTCCGTCAGATCGATTGCCGCGCGCATGCGCGCAGCGACGGATTCGATGGCGGAGTTCGAATTCAGCTCAGCGAGGGTTGAATGCGGCAGGTCGAGGCCCTCCGCCGCTTCAAGCGTCGATGTGAGGCGGCGGGCGAAGCGGTACAGTCTCACGAACTCGGCGAGGCGTTGATGTGTCGCGTAGCTCAGGCCCCTGGCCCGGCCCTCGGGCCCAAGCCGAAAGTCATGGATCGCCGGCGCGGGTGCATGATCGCCAAAGAGCGACACGAACGGCATGAGCAGGACTCGCGCCAGGGCTTCGGCCTCGACCAGGTTCGGCTGGCGACGGCCCGCCTCCCATGCCTCGACGTCGGCATCGCTGATTTCCGGCGCTTCATCAGCCTTCAGTTCGCGATTCAGCAGGAGAACGGCGTCGGCGACGGATAGGCTCACTTGCTGCCGCGCTTCGGCGAGGGCCGACGGGCTTACATCGAGCAGTGGTGCCGCCATCAGGTGCTCCAGTCGCACGATGATAGTCTCCCTGCCCGTCTCGTACATGCGCGCACCAACCAGGCGCGACAAACGAAGGGGCCGGCGGAGATACCGGCCCCTTCGCCCCATCCCCAGCGACGCGCGCTACGGGCGGACACCGGTGAGCTTCGCCAGCTTCACCGTGTTGAACAGCGCCAGGCTTGCGTACCACTTCACGCGGATGCGCGAGGCGTCTTTCGTTTCGAGGCTGCCCACGCGCTCCACTTCGAGCCCACCCGGCGCAGTCAGCCCGCTGATCGCGCCGTCACCAAACTGCATCGCGTAGATCGTGCTGCAGTCGTTGCTCGTGCCGACCGTCTGCGCGTCGCTGATGTAGTCGTTCAGGCCGATGGGCACGCCGTCGTAGAACTGGAGCATGCCCCCGAATTCATCGCGGTCCGCTTCGAGGAACGTGCCCGAGGCCCGCGCGAGGACGTTGAGCGAGCGGCGCGTGCGGCGGCTCATGAGCAGGAGGCCGGGCTTGCCCCCTTTCACCAGGTCGATGAGCTCGTCCAGCTTTGGCAGCGAAAGCGTGGCGCCGTTCGCGCCCATGGTCGCCGTCTGGCCGGCTACCGCGAGGCGGTCGATGCCGTCGAAGCTCTTCGCGTTCGTGCTGACGTTGCCGTTGATGAACGTGTTATCGAAGAGCGACCGCACGGCGCGCGCCTTGATCTGGACGACCGACGCTTCGAGGTCCTGGATGTTGGAGCGCGTGGTCTTGAGGAAGTTATCGATATCGGCGTCGCCGCCCATCACCTTGAGCGTGGCCGTCTGCTGCGTGAACGTGGGCGTGTCTTCGGCCCAGGTGTCGCCGACGTCGTAGAACGTGGCGGTCGGCGAGACGTTCTCGCGGTTGTAGGTCAGGCCGTTGCCGACGATTTCGATGAACGGCAGCCGCTGCAGCACAGGGCTTTCGGCGGCAATCGTCTCGATCACGCCGGCGAGCAGCGTGTCGTTGCTGAGCTTGCTTGCTTCGACGAGGGTCAGGGCCATCGGGGTCCACCTCCTTGGTTCTTCCCAAGACTGTTGACGGCGCGCCCGCCAGCCCCAACCGGAGCGCGTCACGAAGCCCCCCGGAGTCCGTCTGCCGCGTTGAAGCGAGAGTAGTCCGCAAGCCGCGGCCGCCTCGTGCTTACGGCGGGGCAACGGCCCAGCGTCAGGATTGATCGCAGCGGCTTCGCCGCGCCGGAGGTGAATTTGATGAACCTGGCAGCCATTCTGGTCGTCCTGCTCCTGCTGATCCTCGTGTTCGGCGGGCTCGGGATCTTCGTCGCGAAAGTGTTCCTGCTCGCACTCCTGATTTCGGTCCTCCTGAGCCTTGTCACGGGTGGGTATTGGTACCGGAGCAGGCGCTACTGACCGAGGAGTTGCCGTAGCCGCCGGCCCGCGGCGTGCCACATGGCGCGTCGCGGGCGCCGACGTTTCCCATGCCCGCGCACCGTCCCTCCACATTCGCGCCCGAGCATGGGCAGCGAAACATTCCTCACGGAGGGGTCATGCGAGATTCGCGCCGAGAGCGAGCTCGGCCGCGGCACGCGGATTACGTTCTCGCTGCCGGGGGAATAGCGGGGTGTGGGAGTGTGGGCGTGTGGGCGTGGCGCGCAGGCGCACTGCCGCGAGGCTGTGTTGGTGCGAGTCGACGTTTCGCCGCGTGCTTACCCGCGCGGTTCCGTTAGGCCCGTACGCCGACACGCCGACACGCCCCTACGCCGGCACGCCTTGCGCCGCCTTACGGCGGCATCTAAGATTGTTGACATGATCACTCGACTTTATCCGGGGGGAGCGCTGGCGCGCGCCGCGGGCGCGCCTGGTCCATCCGGCCACGCCGCCTCCCCTCGCGGGCGCGGCGCCTGATATGCGCGTTTCCACTCGCAGCGACTACGGTTTGCGCGCGCTCATCGAGCTCGCCGGGCACTATGGCGGGGGGCCGCTGCAGTCCTCCGAAATCGCGCTGCGCCGGCACATCCCCGAGCAATACCTGGACCAGCTCCTCACGACGCTCCGCAAGGCCGGGTTCATCCGCTCGCTGCGCGGGCCGTCCGGCGGGCACGAACTCGTGCGCGACCCCGCGACCGTCCGCGTGCGCGAAGTCATCGAAACGCTCGAGGGCAGCCTCGCCCCCGTCGCCTGGCTGGATGAGCCGCCCGAATTCACCGATCACCCCCACCAGTGCGGCCAGCGCGAAATCTGGGAGCGCATCCGCGACGCCACGAGCGAGATCCTCGCCGCCTACACCATCAGCGACCTGCTGGAGCGCGAACCGCAGGCCGTGACCGGGAGGTACAACATATGAGCGCCGCCTCGACGCGCCCGCAGGTCGCCGGCTCGGTGCTCGAACTGATCGGCGGCACGCCGCTGGTGCGCCTCAATCGCGTCATCCCGCCAACCTCGGCGACGGTGCTGGGCAAGCTCGAAAACCTGAACCCCGGCGGCAGCGTGAAGGACCGGATCGCGCTCTCGATGATCGAATCGGCGGAAGCCAGCGGCGCGCTGCAGCCCGGGGCCACCATCATCGAGCCCACCTCCGGGAACACGGGCATCGGGCTCGCGCTCGTGGCCGCCGTCAAGGGCTACCGGCTCATCCTGACAATGCCGGAAGACATGTCGCTCGAACGCCGGCGACTGCTCGAGCGGTACGGCGCCGAGCTCGTCCTCACGCCCGCGATCGAGGGGATGACCGGCGCCGTCTTCGCCGCCCAGGAACTGGTGAAGAGGACACGCAACGCGTTCATGCCGCAGCAGTTCGAAAACGCTGCCAACCCCGAGATGCACTACCGCACCACGGGCCGCGAGATCCTCGACGCCACGGGCGGCGACATCGATGGGTTCGTGGCGGGCGTCGGCACAGGCGGCACCATCACCGGCGTCGGGCACCTCATCCGCGAGGAGCTTGGCTCGCGCGTCCACATTGCCGCCGTCGAGCCGGCCCGCTCACCGGTGCTCAGCGGCGGCCGCGCGGGTATGCACGCCATCCAGGGCATCGGCGCGAGCTTCGTCCCCGGCGTGCTGGACCGCGCCGTCTACGACGAGATCATCCGCATCGAAGACAAGGAAGCGCTCGCCATGGCCCGGCGGCTCGCCCGCGAAGAAGGGCTCCTGCTCGGCATCTCCGCGGCGGCGAACGTCATCGGGGCGTGCCGCGTGGGCTCCCGCCTGGGCCCCGGCAAGACGGTCGTCACCATGCTCTGCGATACTGGGGAGAGGTATCTGAGCGTCAACATGTAACGAAGGGGGAAGCCGCCGGCAGCCTGGCGAACAGGCCCATCCCGGCGCGATTCCAGCCACACCGAACGCGCCCGCGCAGAGCCAAGGAGGCCCAGAGCATGTCCGTCACCGTCTACATTCCTACGCCGTTCCGGCATCTCGTGGGTAACCGTGCCAACGTCAGGGCCTCCGGCGCGACCGTGCGCGAAGTCCTCAGCGACCTCGACCACCAGTTCCCCGGCTTCAGCGGCCAGCTCCTCGATGCGGACGGCGCGCTCGCCCGCCATATCAACGTTTATGTGAACCAGGTGGAGATCGAACACCTGCAGGGCGAGGCGACACCGGTCGCCTCGGGAGACGAGGTGGCCGTCATCCCCGCGCTCGCGGGCGGCGCCAACACCGTGCTCACGCCCGAGATGGTCGACCGCTACAGCCGCCACCTGATCATGCCGCAGGTCGGGAGCATCGGGCAGCGCAAGATCATCGAGGCCAGCTGCCTCATCATCGGCGCCGGCGGGCTCGGCTCGCCCGTCGCGCTCTACCTCGCGCTCGCGGGCGTGGGCCGCATCGGCATCGTCGATTTCGATGTCGTCGACCGTTCGAACCTGCAGCGCCAGATCCTCCACGTGACGGGGAGCATCGGCAAGCCCAAGGTCGAATCGGCGAAGCAGACACTGCTGGCGCACAACCCGAACATCGATGTCGTGACCCACGAAGAGCCGATCACGAGCGAGAACGCGTTCCGCATCATCGGGCAGTACGATTACGTGGTGAACGGCGCCGACAACTTCGCCACCCGCTACCTGGTGAACGACGCCTGCTACCTGCTGAAGAAGCCGCTGATCGATGGCTCGATCCTCATGTTCGACGGCCAGGCGACCACCTACATCCCCGGCAAGGGCTGCTACCGCTGCCTCTACCCGGCGCCGCCCCCGCCCGGCATGGTGCCCAGCTGCGCCGAAGCGGGCGTGCTCGGCGCCATGTGCGCGACCATCGGCAGCATCCAGGCGACCGAGGTCCTGAAGCTCATCCTGGATGTGGGCGAGCCGCTGGTGAACCGGCTGCTGCTCTACGACGCCCTCAGCCTCGAATTCCGCGTCGTCAAAGTGCGGCGCGACCCGAACTGCCCGCTCTGCGGCGACAATCCCACGATCCAAGAGCTGATCGATTACGAGCAGTTCTGCGGAGCGCCCATCCCTCACGCCCTCGCCCCCTTCGGTGGCTAAGAATCACCACCTCGCCGCAGATAGCAGAGAGCTGGAGTTCATTCCTCCTCTGCGTCTTCTGTGGTCCAGTTCGAAATCCTTTTGCTTGCGAGTTTCCCGATGAGTTCCATGACTGACACACCAACCATTCAGGTCCGCGTCACGGCGGTGCTGCAAAAGCTGACCGGCGGCCAGAAGCAAGTGGCCGCCAGCGGCGGCACCGTCGGCGCCATCCTGAGCGACGTCGACGCGCGCTTCCCCGGGTTCAAGGGCCAGGTGTTCGGCGATGACGGCAAACTTCACCGCTTCGTCAACATCTATCTGAACGACGAGGACATTCGCTACACCGGCGGCATCGATACGGCGGTGAAGCCGGGCGATGTGCTCGACATCCTGCCCGCGCTTGCCGGCGGATAGGACCCACGGGGGCCGGCTGCCGCGGGGATTCTTCGCAGTCTCCGTGTCATCGGCGCCTCGTTGTTAAAGGAAGCCCCGATGGCGCTGTACTCATCGGTCCTGGACCTCATCGGCAACACGCCCATGGTGGAGCTGCGCAGTTTTGCGCCCCGCCCGGACGTGCACATCTACGCCAAGCTCGAAGGGCAGAACCCGACGGGCTCGGTGAAGGACCGCATCGCGAAGTACATGATCGAAGCCGGCGAACGGGCAGGCGACCTCAAGCCCGGCGCGACGATCCTGGAGCCGACGAGCGGCAACACCGGCATCGGCCTCGCGATGATCGGCCAGGTGAAGGGCTACAAGGTCATCTGCGTGATGCCGGAGAACGTCAGCGCCGAGCGCACGCAGCTGCTGAAAGCGTTCGGCGCCGAGATCATCTACACGTCCGGCGAGCTCGGTTCGAACGGCGCGATTGCGCACGCCCGCCAGGTGGTCGCCGAGAACCCCGGCAAATATTACTTCCCCTACCAGTACGGCAACGAAGCAAACCCGCGCGCCCACTATGAGACCACGGGGCCCGAGATCCTCCGTGACCTCCCCCAGACGACGGTGTTCGTGGCCGGGCTCGGTACCGGTGGCACGCTCACGGGCACCGGCCGCTACCTCAAGGAGCAGCGCCCCGGCATCAAGGTCATCGCCGCCGCGCCGCACCCCGGCGACGCCGTGCAGGGCCTGCGCGCACTCGAAGACGGCTTCATCCCGCCGGTGCTCGATGAGTCGGTGCTCGATGGCAAGATCGTGGTCGATAGCGGGTCCAGCTTTGGCATGTCGAAGGAGCTTACGCTGCGCGAAGGGCTCTTCGTGGGCGTGAGCTGCGGTTCGGTCGTCCGCGCGGCGCTCAAGGCCTCGGAGCGGCTCGTAGGCGAGCAGCACATCGTCTGCCTGCTCGCGGACGGCGGCTGGAAATACCTCTCCTCGAACCTCTGGACCACGGACTGGGAAGACCAGCCGGAGGAAGTGGAGAGCAAGATCTGGTGGTAGCCGGTGGGCGGCGGGCGCGGCTGCCGTCGTATTCGGGAGGCCCTCCAAGGGAGCGCCACCGGCCGGCCGGTTACCAGTCGAAGTCCACCGTGTGGCGGACCGGGTCCAGGCCCTTCATCAAGATCAGGCGGCGCGGCTGGATGACGAACAGGCTTCCGTGCTCCGTGAAGAACGCTGCCATCTGGTTCTTCGCCGCGAGCTCCGCCACGTAGTCGTGGTACCGCTCGTCCTCGCGACCCACGAGCACCGAGCGCCCCTCGATGACGACGCGGTCGAACTTCGTCCAGTCCGTGGTCACCATGTCGCGGTTATCGATGAGGAAGGAGACCTCCGGCGTCGCGATCATGTTGCGGGAATGCTGGGGGCTGGCGCCGCTGCCGAAGAGCACCTCGCCGTTGGCGCGCAGGTGGAAGAGCACGTAGGTGACGTAGGGCGTCGCGTCTTCCGCGTGCACGGTCGCGAGCGTGCCGCCGACCTGGCCTGCGGCGAGCTCGGTGGCGGCGGCCAGGATCTCTTCATCGGAAAGCTGTTCTGCCATGCTCCCGATTCTACGCGCGGCCGTTTGAGGCTGGCGAACCGGCACCGGCCGGGCGCACGGCCCGGCCATGAACGTCCTTCGCGCGTAGTACCCGCATCGCCGGCGGTGGCGGCGCGGCCTGCGTCAGCAGCGCCCCCAGCCCGCGCCCGAGGCCGCGCGGGCGCTTCGGCGTGGGCTTCGCAGCCGCAGTCGCGGCGGCGGGTTCAGCCGGCGATCGGTCGCCGGCCGGGGATGCGCGGACCAGTACCTGGAGCGCGTCCAACGCCTCCACCTGGCGCGCGAGCAGCGCGCGTATCTCCGCCAGCTCGCGTTCGATGCCGTCCAACCGCCCGGCGAGAGCGCCCACGCCGTGGCCGGCCCGCTGCCCCGAGTGCTGTCCGCGCGCCCGCCCCACCAGGCCCGCCGGCCAACCCGTCATTGAGTCTCCACGTGGCCGCGGTCCGCCGTGCCGGCCGGAGCATCGCTGGCGATTCTTTCCTACCAGTACGCGGCCCAAGCGTCCAGAACGGGACGCTTCGCAGGGGCGAAAGCTGGCTGCTCGCGGGCGAGTGGCCGCGGGCGCCTGTCAGCGGAGGCTTACGGAGAGCGCCGCGCCGACCGAGTTCCCCGCGATGTAGGTCTGGCCGTTGAGCTCCGCCGTGGAGCCGCCGGTGATCGTCAGCGTGAAATCGAGCCGGCCGATGCTACCGCTGCGCGACATGCCTGTCGCGAACTCCCCCGCGCTGATGGTGATCGCGCCGGTCGCGGTCGAGTTCGCGTCGTTCAGGAGGACGCGGAGGTTGGGGTAGAGCGTGTCGCCGGCCGCATCGAAGGCGTCGCCGCTATAGCTGAAAAAGTAGGCGTAGCCCACCGTTGCGCCGTCCGTCGCCGTGATGACAAGCGTGCGGCGGTCGCCGCGGAACGGCCCGATGAACCCACCGCCGTTTGGCGTCGCATCGCCGGGGAGCGAGAAGCTGGTCCGCGCCAGCGCGAGGGCCGGTGCGGTGGTGGGCGCCGGTGGGACCGGTGTGGGCGTTGCAGCGGGCGCCTGCGTCGGCGCAGCTGTCGGCGTCGGCGTGGGGCTCGGCGGCTGCGATGGTGTGGCGGCCGGCGTGTTCGTGGGGGTTGCGGAAACCGTGGGCGTTACGCTGGGCGCCGGCGTCGCGCTGGGAGCGGCCGTCGCCCGCGGGGTCGCCGTGGCCGGCTTCGGTGTCGCGGTGGCGGCGCGCGCCACTGTCGGTGGGGCCCCCGAGGCGGTCACGGTGTCGTCGCCGCCGACCGCTACCATGGCGATCGCCACGCCCGCGACAATCCCGCCAACGAGCAGCACGGCGGCGCCAAGCCCGAGAAACACGGGGCCCAACCAGCCATATTCGCTCTCTCCCGGCGGTTCATCCATGTCGGGCATACTGGCAAACCTCGATGGCGTGATGGTGGACAGAACGTGGCGATCCGGTTGCGGTGGCCTGTTTCACTCCATCCACAGTCCGCGAACGATACGCCAGTGGCCTGCCCTCGCGCGTGACAATCTTCACGTTGCGCTCTCCTCGAGGCCAGACGCGCGCTCGGGCTCGCGCCATGCGCCTGGCCCGGGCCGCCGCGGGCCGGGCTCGCGAAGCGGCGCTTCCCGGTCCACGGGCGCATTTCACGGTCATGCCGCCGCCGCGACACAACCACCTCCCCCTCGGTAGAGTGAGCCCCGGATCCACCTCCAGGCCCGGCCGCCCGCGCCGGCGCCGGGACAAGGAGCAACGCATTGTCCTGGCAACCGGAAATCGAAGAACTCCAGCGCCGCCGCGAGCTCGCCCGGCGCATGGGCGGCCCCGAAGGCATCGCCCGCCAGCGAGCTCGCGGCAAGCTCACCGTGCGCGAACGCATCGACGCCCTTGCCGACCCGGGCTCGTTCCGCGAATTCATGGGCCTCGCCGGTTCGGGCGTCTACGAAGACGGAAAGCTGGCCGATTTCACCCCGAAGGGCTCGGTCGAGGGCATCTGCAGGCTCGATGGCCGCAAGGCCGTGGTCAGCGCAGGCGACTTCACCGTGCGCGGCGGCTCCGCGGGCGGCGAGCGCGGCGGGCTCGGGCAGGAGCTGCCCTCGAACAGGCGCGCGCTCGAGTGGCGCCTGCCCTACATCCGCCTGCTTGATGCGGCGGGCGGCAGCGTCCGCTCGTTCGAGGACCTCGGCCGCACCTACCTGCCCGATGGCAACACGATGTCGGCGACCGATGTCCTGCTCCTGAGCGCGGTGCCGGTGGTCTCGGCCGTGATGGGGTCGGTCGCGGGGCTGCCGGCGGTCAACGCCTGCCTTGGCCACTTCAACCTGATGGTGAAGGGCATGAGCCAGCTCTTCCCCGGCGGGCCGCCGGTGGTCAAGGCGGCGCTCGGCTACGACGTCACCAAGGAGGAGCTCGGCGGCGAGCAGGTGCACGTCTACCAGAGCGGTGTGGTCGACAACCTCGCCGAGGACGAAGCCGGCGCCTTCGCCATGATCCGCCGCTTCCTGGGTTACCTCCCCTCGAACGTGTGGGAGATGGCGCCGCGCGGCGAACCGGTGGACGACCCCTGCCGCCGCGACGAGAAGCTGCTCTCGGTCATCCCGCGCGACCGCAAGCGCGCCTACGACAGCCACAAGGTCATCGATAGCGTGGTCGACCAGGGCTCGTTTTTCGAAATCGCGCCCCTGTATGGGCGCGCCCGCATCACCGGGCTGGCGCGGCTCAACGGCTACCCCGTCGGGGTGATGGCGAACAACCCCATCCGCGGCGCCGCCACCGATGTCGCCGGCGGCGAGAAGGTGATGCGCCTCATCCAGCTCTGCGACACCTTCCACCTGCCCCTCATCTCGTTCGCCGATGAGCCGGGCTTCCAGGTGGGGCTCGAAGCGGAGAAGAAGGGCATCGAGCGCGCGGGGGCACGGCTCGTGGTCATCACCTGCGGCAGCCAGGTCCCGTGGGCGACCGTCGTGATGGGCCAGCTATACGGCGTCGCCGGCCAGTGCCAGCACCGCACGACGGGGATGTTCCGGCGGTATGCCTGGCCTTCGGCACGCTGGGGTTCGATGCACATCGAAGGCGGCGCCGCGGCCGCCTACCGGCGCGAAATCGAGGCCGCCCCCGACCCGGAAGCGAAGCGGCTCGAGCTCGAGGCGCGGCTCGAAGCCATCGCCTCGCCGTTCCGCACCGCCGAGGCCACCGGCCAGGACATCATCGACCCCCGCGACACGCGGCCGCTGCTCTGTGAATTCGCGGAGGACGCCCAACCGATCCTGCGCTCCCAGCTCGGGCAGACCTGCGTCCCCTACCGGCCGTAGGGGGTGTTCGTCCCAAACGAGCGTTTCGGCCAATGGCCAACAGCCAACGGTCAATGCCCTACTTGAAGTGCGGCAGGACCGTGTCCGCGAAGAGCTTCGCCGGTTCCTTCGTGTCGCGGCCGAAGAATTCCATCACGAACATCGTGCAGCCGAGGTCGATATGCTCCTGGACCTTGCGGCGCACGGTCTCGGGGCTGCCGGCGATGGCGAGCGGGCCCTTCGGGTCGCCCATGTGGCCACCGAAAATCTTCGCCGCGGTGTCCACCATCGGGCCGGCGCTCGCCTCGTCGGGCGCGATCGTGACGAGGCACTGCTGGCTGATGGTCACCTCGTTCGCGGGCCGGCCGGCGGCTTCGAGATGCCCGCGGAGGGCGGCGATCTTCTGGGGCAGCGCGCCCTGGTGGCCGGCGAGGTTGTTCCAGATGTCCGCCTGGCGCGCGGCGATCTTCAGCGTCACCTTCTCGCCCGCGCCGCCGACGAGCACCGGCACGCGGCGCACGGGCTTGGGCTCGCAGACGACGTTCTCCGCGTGCACGTACTTGCCCTCGAACGTGACTTCGCGCTCGTCGCCCCACATCCGGCGGAAGAGCTGGATGGTCTCATCGAGTTGCCTGAGCCGCTGGCCGGTCGAAAGGAACTCGACACCGAAGTCGGTGAACTCGCGCGGCATCCAGCCGGCGCCGAGGCCCGCGATGACGCGGCCGCCGGCGATGTTGTCGATGCTCGCGATGACCTTGCCAAGCTGGGCCGGGTTACGCATGCCGGCCGGCGTGACGAGCGTGCCCAGCTCCGCCCTTTCGGTGACGGCGGCCAGCGCGGCGATGAGCGACCACGCCTCGAGGATCGGGATCGATGGGGATTGCGGCCCGTACAGGTGGTCGCAGACCCAGAGCGAGTCGTAGCCCATCGCCTCGAATTCGCGCGCGGCGGACTTGCATTCCTCCCAGGTGCGCTTGATCTGGGGGACGGTGACACCGAAATGGATGGCGGGCATGGGGCCTCCAGCGGGTTTGGGGATAGTGCGCGAAGCCTACAGCGTGCGGCCATCCGCCGGTAGCGCCTGCAGCCGGGTATACTCCGCCCTCACCATCAGGAGTTTTCCCGTGCACATCGGCATGATGTTCCCGCTCGCGGACGCGGCCGCGAACCCCACCTACGCCATCGCCTGTGCGCAGGCCGCGGAAGCCGCCGGCTTCCATTCGCTCTGGGCGCCCGAACACGTCGTCGCCTTCGATGACTACGAATCCAGGTATCCGTACACCGCCGACGGCCGCGTGCGCATGGGCCGCGAGCCCGGCGTGCTCGAACCGCTCAACGTGCTCTCCTTCATCGCCGCCGCCACGAAGACGATCCGGCTGGGGACAGGCATCGCCATCGTGCCGCAGCGCAACCCCGTGTACATGGCCAAGGAAGTGGCGACTGTCGATGTCCTCTCCGGCGGGCGGGTCGATTTCGGGATCGGCATCGGCTGGCTAAAGGAGGAGTTTGGGGCGGTGCACGTGCCGTGGGCGCGCCGCGGCGCGCGTACGATGGCCTACGTCGAGGTGATGAAGACGCTCTGGATGGACGCCGTCTCCCGGTACGAGGGCGAGTTCTATTCGCTGCCCCCGGTCCGGCAGTACCCGAAGCCGGTGCAGAAGCCGCACCCGCCGGTGATCGTCGGCGGCGATAGCGACCCCGCGCTCGAACGCGCGGCGCAGGCGGACGGCTGGTTCGGCTTCGACCACGACCCGGCGAGCGCCGCCGAGCGCGTCCGGGCGCTGACGTCGTTGCTGGCCGCGCGGGGGCGCAAGCGCAGCGATGTGCAGGTGATCGTTTCGCCCTACATCCGCGCGGTGGACCTGGACATGGTGAAGGAGTACCGCGAAGCCGGCGTGGACCAGCTCGTGCTCGTCATGCGCGGCCGGGACCAGGAGTCGATGATCGCCTCGATCAACGACACCGGCGAGCGGCTGGTGCGCCCCGCGCTCTCGCTCTAGCGTTGCCGGCGAATCGGGAGCGCCACGCCGCTCCGCGGCAGCTTCCGCGCGACCGCGGCGCCGGCCCAGGCGGGCGGGCCGGCGCGCCACTCACCGCGGGCGCGGAGAATTTCGAGGGCAACCTGTTAGCTGCGGCAGCTTCCGCGCATGCCATAGGGTGGCGCGCCTTTTGCGCGGTCGGCGCAGAACCCGGTGACAGGCCCTCGGCCGCTGCCGCGCGCAGGGAGTAGTCGCGCAGTGAGGTGAATGCGGTGCTGAAGACTGGCAGGATGCTGTTGCTCCTTGGGGTGGTGTTCGCGGCAGCGCCCTGGCTCCCGTCGTCCGCGAGCGCGACCACGACTATTCGGATGGCGTTTCGGGCATCGAGACGTACGCGACCAGCACCGAGGGCCGCTTCGCGGGGGTGGCAGCGGGCGACCTGCCGGGAGTCTGGCGGGCGGCGGTAATCCACGCCCCGCTCTCCGGCACGACCCCGGCCCCAATCACCGGTGGTTCGTTCGTGCTGGCGACGGTCCTCGGCGGGTCGGCGGTGACCGTGAGCGGTGCGGTCGGGGGCGGTTCGGTGACCCAGGTGGGTGGCTTCGTGGGTTGCGTCAACCAGCAGTACGCGGTTGCGGGGCA
The DNA here is from genome assembly GCA_016191435.1 of Chloroflexota bacterium. Taxonomy (GTDB): domain Bacteria; phylum Chloroflexota; class Dehalococcoidia; order Tepidiformales; family Tepidiformaceae; genus Amarobacillus. The sequence continues at coordinate 192,108 of JACPOQ010000001.1, forward strand.
TTGACCGGTGTCGGGGTAGTTGCTGGGCCACAGACGGGGACGGGCGGGTTCAACATCACCCTGGCGCATTACCGCGCCCGGGTCTTTGGCTTCTGCATCACCTACGGCGCCACGGTCGTGGGCGGTATCTCGCTGGATTTCTGAGCCAGCGTTGCGGCGCCACCCGCGGGGCGACTGACAGTCATCGGCAGCTCCTTACGCGAAATCCGGCTCATCCGAGCTGTCATTCGGGGTTTCGATTAAGAGCGCTCCACCAGCGGCAGCGGCCTGGTCTTGAAGCGCTTGCCACCCCTGCTGGAACGTGAGGATGGTCCCGCGGTCGAGCAAACGCGCGAAGAAGTCCGGCGGGCATTCCTCCTCAGCCCGAGCCGCACATCCTTCGTGCATCATATCCTGCGAGAGGAGCACCTGGGCGAGCGGGATTGGGTAGCGCTTGCCACAAACCGGGCACGGGAACTCCAGGCGGATGAGATCGACGATGTCCACGGCCATGGCGCCCCCCTGATCAGTGCGCGTTCCTGGCTTCTCCGGCCGCCTCCTCCATCGCCTCGAACATCTGGCGCGCTTCCATGTCGGTGAGACGCTGGTCGAGGATAGGGAGGTAGACTTCCTCCTCTTTGGCGAAATGCACTGTCACGAGAGTGGAGAGACCATACAGGACGGCCCGAAGCGCCTTCGCCTGGCCGGCGTCGATGGTCGCTCCGGACAGGCCCGACTGGAGTGCGCCGAGCGCCTCGGTGAGCCGGCCAACCTCGATGTGGTCCCGGCTCATCGTGGCCGTGGCCTCGGGTGCGCCCATGAGCCGTGCTACCACCGGGTAGAGAGCCCGTTCTTCCGCATGCGCATGCGGAAGAAGGTGGTGGACCAGGAACTCGTGCGCTGCAGCCACATTGCTCAGGACGACCTCCGCCGGAGCTTCGCCAACGGAATCCGCCGCCGCTCGTAGGCCCGCGATGTGCGGCAGGAGCTCTTTGTGCTCATCCCGCAACGGTTGGGTAGGGATCGCCATCTTGTGTCCCTCCAAAGTGTCTCGATCTCGGACCACAATCAGTGCCTGAACGTCATGCAACGAGTATAGCACTGGCCGCAGGACCCCCACTATGGCGATCCCCGGTCGCCATCGGGCGGGGTCCTGCGGCGCTGCGGTTCCCGCGGTCAAGCGCTACCACGGCAATTGCTCGGGTTGGAGCAAACGGCAATCAGCTACTGGGCCCCGTGGCGGCGCCGGCCGGCCTCTGTCGCGAGGCGCGCATTGAGGCTCTGAGGCCGTCACGAGGGAAGAATATGGTCCCGGGACGTGGGCGGCAGGGCCTGAGGGCCTAGCGGCCCGCGACGATCGAGAACTCGGTTGCGGTCCCGCGAGGACACTTCCCCCTAGTCGAACGAGTCCTCGTCGGCGTCCACGTCGACTTCCACGACGTGGGTCTCGGTGTCCTCGCTGGTCTCGTGCCAGCCGTCGTCCTCGTCGGCGTCATCGTGCTCGTCGTCCTCGCTGTAGTCCACGTCGTCGGCGCCCCGCAGGAGGCCCTTGCGCGTGTAGGCGCGTACGCCCTCGCTGGTGGCGCGGGCCTGCGGGAAGCTCACGCGTCCAATTTGCGACGGGTGCTGGAACGTCTCGCGGATCATCACGCGGAGCTCGCCGGTCGCCGTCACAAGCGCGGCGGTGTACTTGTTGCCGGCGGCCATCATCTTGGCGAGGCGCAGGCCGATGCGGGGCTCCACCATGCCGATGTAGCCGCCCTGCGTGTTGATGATGTTGACGGCGTTGCCCTGTACCTGCAGGTCGACGAGGTCGCCTGCATCGAGCAGCGCGCTCGTCTCGCTATCGACGGCCTGCAGCGTCGCGACCGCGGCCCTGCCCGTCTCTTCGACAAACAGGCGCGTATCGAGCTGGCTCTGGGCGGCGGCCGCGGCGGCGCTATCCTTCATCGCCGCCAGCCGGTCCAGATTGCGGCGGGCGATGGTGTTCGTCGGGTCGATTTCGATGGCACGGCCGTAGGCTTTGCGTGCCTCCGTCACCTGGCCGACTTCGGAGAGCGCCTTCCCGAGCCGGTTGAGTCCTTCGGCCTCTTCGCCAAAGATGCGGACGTAATCGCGGTTCACGGTGACGGCTTCGTCCCAGCGGGAACTGACCGCGAGGCGCACCGCCTGGTCGCTCATCTGCTTGCGGAGGCGTGTGCGCTCTTCGGGGGGCATCGTATCGAGGTTCGGTTCGTTACTCATCGTCGTTCTGTCTTATCCGCAACCGCGCACGGCGTCGCCGTGCGGCGGGGAAGCACCTGATGGGGACGGAAGGATAGCCGCAGCCCGCCACAGCGGCAATTCAACACTGTGCCGCTGTTGGAGCAACGGCGCAAGCGTTTCGCGCTACGATGAACCGATGCGCACATCGCAACTTCACGGGGCTTGTGCGGAATGCTGGGAGCTCATCGCGGCCCGCTACCCCAACTACGAGCTGGTGACGCCGTGGTCGCCGTCGTTCGTTTGCCAGGCAGAAGCCTGCATCGCGCAATGCTGCAAACGGTTCAGCGTCAGCCTTGGCGAGCGCGAGGTGGAACGGATGCAGCGAGTGAGCGGCTTCACGCCGCTCGACTTCCTCGAAGTGGTCGACGGCTCGCCGTTGACGATGCCGCTGGCGCAGCCGTACCTGCTCGCGCGGCGCGAGGGCAAGTGCGTGCTGCTCGGCGAACTCCATCGCTGCACCCAATATGAAGGCCGCCCCGACGCCTGCCGGCTGTACCCGCACTTCGTGCTGTTCGTGGAGCCGGAGACGGGCAAACCCACGCATGCGGATGCCGAGGGCATGAAATGCTCACTCGCAGCCGCCCTGCAGCGCGAGGCGGGCCCGGCGCCCTACGTGCCGCTCCTCATCCGCCACCTGGAGTGCCCGGGGTTCACGGGGCCGGCGCTGGGCGAAGCGGCGTGGCTCGCGCTGCTCGCGGAGACGGCGCGGCTGCAGTATGCGGACGGCGGCGAGGGGTGGGACTGAGGGACGGAGGGGGCGAGCGCGGGCCCACGACGCGATCCGGCGACGGGTCGGGCCGCGGGCCTCGGGCCTCGGGCCTCGTCCGGAGCGCTCAGCGCGCCCGTGGGCTACCATAATTCGACCACCCTCGGGAGCCCCGCGTGGAGAGTTACAACATCACCGTTGTCGGCGGCGCCGGCATCGTTGGGCGCGAGTTCCTCAAAGTCCTCGATGACCGCAACGTGCCTGTCGGGCGCCTGCGGCTGCTCGCCACGGCCCGTTCGGCCGGCAAGGTGGTGGAATTTCGGGGCGAGAAGATCACCGTCGAGGAGACATCGCCTGCGAGCTTCGGGCGCGACGACCATGTGGTGTTTCTCTCGGCCTCGGGTAGCGCGTCGAAGGAGTACGCGCCTATCGCACAGGCGCTCGGCAGTTTCGTCATCGATGACTCCAGCGCCTACCGCATGGACCCCGAAGTGCCGCTCGTCATCCCCGAAATCAACGCCGGCGACCTCGAGTGGCACCGCGGCATCATCAGCCAGCCGAACTGCACGACCACGCCGATGGTGCTCGCGCTCAACCCCATCCACCGCGTGAACCCGCTCCGGCGCGTCATCGTAAGCACCTACCAGGCGGTGGCGGGCGCGGGCGCGGCGGCGGTCGCGGGGCTGGCGGCGGAATCGCGGGCCGCGCTCGAGGGCCGCCACGAGCCATCGGGCACGCAGAAGCGCGAGATTGCCTTCAACGCCGTCCCCCAGATCGATGTCTTCGCCGAAGACGGCTACACGAAGGAAGAGATCAAGATGGCGAACGAGACGCGCAAGATCCTCCATGCGCCCGAGATCGCCATCTCCGCGACGTGCGTGCGCGTCCCGGTGTTCTTCGGCCATGCGATGTCGGTCTGGGCGGAGTTCGAACGGCCCATCGGCGCCGCCGAGGCGCGCGCGCTCATCGCCGCGGGCGAGGGCGTGACCGTCGTCGATGACCCCGCCAGCGAGGCCTACCCGACGCCCATGGACGTGGCCGGCACCGACGCAGTGCTGGTCGGGCGCATCCGCGGCGATTCGTCGCTGCCCGGCGCGATCGCCCTCTGGACGCTCACGGACAGCATCCGCAAGGGCGCGGCCACGAACGTCGTCCAGATCATCGAAGAAGCGGCGCGCCGGGGCCTCATCCGCCGGTAGGGCCGCCGAACGAAGACTTGCCGCCGGGCGCTGCGCTAGCTGGCGGCGCGCCGGCGCCTCGCGACCGTGAGGTCATCGGCAAGCTGCAGGTTCAGCCACGTCTCCGCGTCGCCGCCGAAGACGCATTCCAGGTCGATTGCGGTCCCGCGGTGACGGCCTTCTTGCCGTTTACGATCTCGTTCACGGCCTGGTACGGCCGGCCCATCCGCCGGGCGAGTTCGCGTTGGCTCATCCCGCGCTCTGCGAGTTCTTCCTGGATGTACTCACCGGGGTGAAAGGCGGTGTCGGCCAGGAGTCTGGTCGCCAGAGTGATTGCTGACCTCCTCTATTCGAAGCGCATCAGTACAAGGCGGGCATGGCGCCGCACTCCGTGGACGCTCCTGAAACGTCTCATGTGCGGGGAACGGACGCCATCACCGACTCGGGACTCAGCGCTCAGCACTCAGCACCCCCGATCCGCTATGCTGGCAAGGACATGACGCTTCGCGACGCCCTCGACCGGCCCCTGCGCGACCTCCGCGTCTCGGTGACCGACCGCTGCAACTTCCGCTGCACGTACTGCATGCCGAAGGAGGTCTTCGGGCCGGGCTACCAGTTCCTCGAACGCGACGAAATCCTCACCTACGAAGAGATTGCGCGGCTTGCCTGCATCTTCGTCGCGCACGGCGTGGAGAAGGTCCGGCTGACGGGCGGCGAGCCGCTCGTCCGCCGGGATCTCGCCCGGCTGGTCGCGATGCTGGCGGAGATCGGGGGCCTGCGTGACCTGACGATCACCACGAACGGCTCGCTCCTGCGCAGGCAGGCGCGGGCGCTGAAGGACGCGGGGTTGAAGCGCATCACGGTGAGCCTCGATTCGCTCGATGAAGCGACGTTCCAGCGCATGAACGACGCGGGCGTTTCGGTCGCCACGGTGCTCGACGGCATCGCCGCCGCGCAGGAGGTGGGGCTCGCGCCGATCAAGGTAAACGCCGTCATCGAACGCGGCGTGAACGACGGCACGATGGTCGAGCTCGCGCGCCACTTCAAGGACACGGGCGTGATCCTGCGGTTCATCGAGTTCATGGACGTCGGCACGACCAACGGCTGGAACATGGATCGCGTGGTCCCGCTGCGCGAAATGGCCGCCCGCATCAACGCCGAGCTGCCCATCGAGCCGGCGGGACCGAACTATCGCGGCGAAGTGGCCAAGCGCTGGCGCTACCGCGATGGCGGCGGCGAGCTCGGTTTCATCAGCTCAATCAGCCAGCCCTTCTGCGGCGATTGCACGCGGGCGCGGCTGTCGCCGGAGGGCGAGCTGTTCACCTGCCTGTTCGGCTCCCATGGTCACGACTTCCGGGCGCTTCTCCGTTCCGGGAAGAGCGACGCCGAAATTGCGGCATTCCTCTCCGCCGCCTGGCGCATCCGCGACGACCGCTATTCGGAGCTGCGGAGCGAAGAGACGATGGCGCTCCAGCGTGTGGAGATGTCGCACATCGGCGGCTGACACGCAGGGCGGGGTGTCAGTGGCGTCCGGACGTGGCTGCCGCGCGGCGGACGTGTCATTTGCGCGCTCCGACGCTCCCTACCAGCGCGGCTTTGATTTCGTCAGCGGCGTCCGGGCGTGGCTGCCGCGCGGCGGACGTGCCATTTGCGCGCTCAGACGCTCCCTACAGGTCGCGGCTCTGATTTCGCGGTGCGTGCCGATTGTCACCCACGGTCGCATCCGGGGCCGATGAGGAGCACGGGGACTGGCGCCTCGTGGACGACGGCTTCCGCCACGCTGCCATCCAGCAGGTGCGCCATGCCCGTCCGCGAGTGCGTGGCCATGACGATCACGTCGGCGTTGAGCTCGCGCGCGGCCTTCACAATGCGCTCGGCGGGGTGGCGCGACCACGCGATCTGCGTGACGGGCGAGGAGGCAGGGAGCTCGGCCGCGGCCAGGGCCTGCAGGGCCTCATCAGCCTCGGCGTGGGCGCGCTCCTGGGCCTCGCCGTGGCTCTCGACCATCGCAGGCGATGGGGCAGTGATGATCGGCCCGGTGGTGCTGGCGGGGAACGGCGGGGTGGGGACGGCCGTGGAGGACCTGACCCCCCGCGCCTCACGCGGGTCGAGGACGGTGAGCAGGTGAATCTTTGCGCCGGGGATCAGCTCGCCGAGCCGTCGCACGGACGGGAGCATAGCGGCAATCATCTCGGGGTCTTCGAGCGGGATTGGGACGAGGATGTTCATGGCGAGTTCTCCTGGTTCGAGTGCCTGTCGTTGCGGCCGCTCATTGTTCGGGCGGCACGAGCAGCAGCGGGCGCCGCAAGGCGTGCAGCACGCGGTCGCTGGTGCTGCCGAGCGCGACGCGCTTTGCCAGCCCCTTGCCACTCGTAGCCATCACGACGAGGCTCGCGTCCATGTCTGCCGCTGCCTGCTCGATCGCTTCGGCGGCCGCGCCGCTTACGGCCACGCGAGTTTCGCCGGGGTTCGCCGTGCTCGCCAGGTAAGCCTCGGCGCCTTCCTGCAGGTCCTGCATGAGCGTGGGCGGGTAGTAGGCGAACTCCGCGCCGGCCAGCGGCGGCGAGGTGAACGACTGGATGAGCGTCAGCGGCAGCTTAAGCGCCTTGCCGAGCTCACGCGCGATTGGAAGGGCGCGTTCGCCCTCGCTGGAGCCATCGAGGGCCACGAGAATGCCGCCACGGGGCGGCTCCTGCGCCTCCGAGGCGCCGCTCACCACGAGCACAGGCACATCGGCGCCGCGGACGACCTTATCGGCGACGCTGCCGATGAACGTCGCGTGGAACCCGCCGCGCCCGTGGCTGGCGATAACGATGCACCGCGAGGTGTGCGCGTCCGCGATGATGGACTCCGCCGGCGACCCGTACGCCACATCGATCGAGCCTTCGGCGACCGGCAGCCCGGCGCGGTCCGCAAGGTCGCGGATGTAGGCGGCGAACAGCTCGCGCGCATGGGCGATGTCTCCGTGGCTGCGCACGCCCTCGTGCTCATCGAGCACGTGGATGTAGCGCAACGGCGCGCCGTACGCCTGCGCCAGCTTCGCCGCCATTGGGAGGGCGCGTTCGGCGACGGACGAGCCATCGAGCGGCACGAGGATCGAAGCGGATTGCGATGCTGGCATACCCGAACCCCTGGCGGTCTCCCCGCCCTTCCATCGTCGCACGCCGGGCGCGGCCTGTGGGACGGCCGATGGGCCACGGACGGCGGGCCAGATGACCGCACGCGGGGCGGCGCGGCGGTGACAACCCGGTGGCAATTTGGTGGCCGGTTGGCGCACGGAGTGTAGCCGATCGGCCGTCGGCGCGGGCCGCCGGGAGGTGTACTACCATAGCATGGCCACGCTGTCAGCACCTCGCCCTCGCGCCCTCACCGGCCTTGATGCCATCACCGTCCGGCCGTGCGAAGCCGCGGACACGCCACGGTTGCTGGGCTTCGGCGGCGGGCCGGGTGTGCGGTATCTCTGCACCGAGCCGGGCGGCGAAAGCTGCGAACGCTGTGGTGCACGGTTCGCGGCCAATGCGCCGGCGCCCGTGTACATCGCGACGACGCCCGAAGGGGTGGTCGTCGGCGCCGGCTGGCTGAATCTTGACGAGCCGGGAGAAGCGCGGCTCGCCCTCGCGATGGCCGCCGGCTACCAGCGCCACGCTGCAGGCCACGAGATCCTTGGCCGTTTGCGCGAGCAGGCCGCGGCCCGGCGCCTGGAGCGCGTGACCACCTGCATCGGCCGCTCGACGGAACAGGACCCGCTCACGGCGTTTCGCGAAGCCGGGTTCTACGTCGATTCCTCGTTCTGCGTGGGCGGCGTGACCGAAGTCGTGCTGGTGCCGGCCGCGTCTCCCTGAGACACGGCGCGAACAGCGTCCGCGGGTGCGGTACGCTGGCAGCGTGGAACTCCTCGCGGAACTCGGGCTCTCGGCAGCGGACGGCGGGCTGATGCTGATCGCGCCGCCCGATTCGGTGCTGGCCGAGGCGGGCCGTATGCGGCCGCGGCCGTCTATCGCCAGCACGCTCTACGTGGCCGAGCCGGCCGCGCGCATCGCGTGGTGGCCCGAGCGGCGCCAGCTGACGCCGGCGGCATTGAGCCGCCTGCGTTGGATGCTCGAAGGCGACGGCGCCCGCGCCTGGCTCATCATCGACGCCACGGATGACGATGCGCTCACCCCCGGCGCGGTGCGCGGCGCCGTCACGGCGGCGGGCCTCACGGTCGCAGGCGAGCGCTCGCGGGCCGGCGGCGAGAGCGCGCTCGAGGTGCACCTGTAGAGGCGGCGCCGCGGGCCCGCAGTCTCCGTTCTGTGCAGGACGCGATTGCGGCTGAGGTCGTCGGTGCCGGGTCCATCGTGGTTCGAAAGACACATCGCCCATGGCGACGCCGAGGGCGATTGCGCCGCGGGGACTGAATCGCCGACAGCGGCGGAGACGCCGACCGAGACGCCCACGGCCACGGAAACGCCGACCGAGACACCGACACCGACCGAGACACCGACCGAGACTCCGACACCGACGGCGACCCCTACGTCGACGGAGACTCCCACACCAACGCCGGTGGTCTGACGCCCCTGGCGGGAGGAATCTGAACGAAGCACCTCGTCCGTCACTGCCCCCGTCCCCGCCCCGGCGGGGCGGGGCGCAGCTCAGGGGCTCAGTTGCCGTTTTCGGGGCGAGCCCGTCGTGTGACCGAGGTCCAGCCGTACGGCTACCAGGGCAAGGGCGCACGCTTCTTCGAAGGCGCCGATGGCAAGCGCTGGTTCTTCGTGGTCACGGTCCACCCGGAGTTAGGGGCGGGGGTTCCGGGCGGCCGGAGCCTGAGGCCGCGCGGACGCCGGCCGCGGCTTGGCCTCGGGCGGATGTCATTGGCGTGTCGGGTCGGCAATGAGGAGTCGGCCGAACGCCTCGCGGAGTGCAGTTTCGTCGTTCACCAGCCATGCGGGAAGGTGCACCAGAAACGTGATTGGGGTCGCGGAATCGGATCGTCCCCGGAACCATTGCTCCTCGATGTCGGCCCTGGGTTCATCTAGCGGAACGACACGAGTCTCGGCGTATACCTGGAAGGCATACTTACCGGGATCGTCACGGCTGACGACCTCCCCATCGGGATAATCGAACGGGCAACCGGCCCGGATCACGACGGGTATCGACGGGCTGACATCCTCTGCCGCTCGGCGAAGCGGTTTTTCGATGGCGTTCAACAACGCCTTGTCACCCGTGCTGCCGGTGCGATCCTCCACGCAGATGAGGTATTCGTCGCGTCCTCTCCACCCTTCCCCGACTCCCGCTACCACCTCCCTGATGGGCGAGGGCGCGGCGCTGGAAGCGGCCGTCGCGGAAGGACGTGCGGCCGGAGGGCTCGTGGGCGACACGGCCGCCGCCGTCGCCGCCCCAGTCGATGCCGCCGGGCCGGGGGTCTTCGACCCGCCACAGGCGCCCGCGACAACCACGACAGCGGCCGCCGCGCCCGCCGCCATCCACGTCCGTACGCATCCGGCCATCCTTACCCCTAAACGCCCGCGGGCGCGCGATGGTTCCATTTGCGGGCGGCACGGGACGGGGCTCTATCCGCGACGCGACCCTCTGCCGAGGATGAAGCCGGCGCGAAGGAGCGCTAGCGGTTCGGCGGTTGCATTGCGCTCCGCCGGCGGAGCCGGCGGGCAGTCACGAGCAGTCCCGCCAGGACGATAAAGAAAGCCCCAATCCCCAGTCGCAGCCCTTCTGCCCCGGGATTTCCCGGCGCACGCTGTTGTGGCGTGGTCAGGGCACCGGAACCGGCGGCGGGTGCGGCGGGGTCCGCGCCCGATCCTGTGTGGGCCCCGGCGGCGGGCGCGAGATTCTCGAGGGGTTGCGTGACCCCCGGCACGTATTCGCGCGTTTCGAAGAAGACATCGCCGTTGGGATACCGAAACGAAACGGTTGCGCCAGGTTTATTGCAGGTTTTTGGCTGGTCTGCGCGGCCAACGCGGATCCAGACATTGCCGTCGTTGTCTTTGTTCGCTTTGTCTTCGAGGTCAACGCTCCCGCAGACGGTGTCATCGACAAGCACCGTGAGCGTGCCTCTCGCCACCTGAACCGTCCCTCCGGCATTGAGCGAGAACACGGGAATCACGAATGAAGCCGCGCCGCCCGGGTTAGCGGACTCGTCCCGCACCCCGAACAGCACCGGCCGGCCCACGGACACGACCGGGTTGGCCAGGCATGTCGAAGTCACGCCGGGCCACACGGTCTTCAGGCTGCCGGAGATTGGTACCCGAACAGAGCCACTGGCGAGGCCATTCGATGGGACCTTTATCTGGCTCGACCCGAGGGATGCATCGAGCCCGTTCACCCTGGCGGCGCCGCCGTTCGCAAAGAACCCAATGGTTGCGTCCGCTCCGGCGCATCGGGCGGGCAGTTGCGCGGTGATTGTGATGTCCTCATTGGACCCGAAAGCGTAGACGTACCTGGCCTGGTCCAGCACTCGGCCTTCCGGGGACTGCGCTTGTGCCGCCGATGTCCAGAGCAAGCCGATGGTGATGGCCAACACTGCCGACAGGACAGTGCGACCGGCTGAGATTTTCATCGTGTGCCTTGCTCCCTCCGAGGTGGCGTTATGGCGAGCTTCCAGCACGAAGCTAGTACCATCCGTTCCGAGATACGATCGCGGCTGCTTCGTTATCAGTGAGATTGTAGTTATAGTATGGGCCAGGGCATGGGCCGGCGTTCATCAACGGCAGATACCCGGTGATCCCGGTCTCAGTATAACAACTCGACCCAGGACCACTTGCCTCCCCGAGCGAGAGGGCATGCCCGATCTCGTGCCTGACAACATGCTGGTAGGCGTACCAGTTTGTCGGAATGCTCGAGGGGTTCATCGCGACGATGAATAGTGGCTCTGTGACATTGCCAAGACCTGAGCAGTTCGTGTTGTTGTACACGCCGCCGAGATCCACAAACGTTGTTGCCCAAAATCCCGAAGTAACACTGTTCGTGGTACACGCGGGCCACCAGTCAGTCGTTGTGTTCTGCACGTCGAAAGCCACGCAGCCCACCGTATATCCGCAGTCCACCGGCCCAGACGGGACGAGTACACGCGAGAATCCCGTCCGTAATGTGTAATGTCCTTGCACATCGGATAACGCCATCCACGATGACGACAGTGCGCTTGAAGCAATCATATACGTGCCGTTCGGGCCAACAGTGATCCCGTAAGTCGCATAATACGACGACTGGGTGGGGCTGTAATCGGCCAGTGCGGAAGCAGGAGGGAGTACGGCGAATGCCGCGAGTGCGATGAGCGCCGCCAGAGCTAGAGAGAGGGAAAGTCCGCCGAACGCGCTGGCAGTCTGTCTAGAGGGGCTCTGGTCCATTTCAGTCTCCTCGGGCGTAATCTCTGTGGGTAGTCCGGCGAGCGGCTGGAAAGGGAAGTCCCCAACCTTTGCCGAACCGAAACGCACTCTAACCGGGGCGGGCCTCCGGCGGTGGATCTTTTTAGCCGAAGATCTGATCGTTTTCGATCATTTCGCGTGCATCGCGTGTGCAGCAGTCGAATTTGCGCCGCACCCAGGTGGCGAGCTTGCCGCGACTGGGCGGGATGCCGGTCAGGTCGAAGACCTTGTGCTCCAGCTCGGCGAGGCGCCGGCGCACGGTGGCGTCCGTTATACCGAGCCCTTCGGCGGTCTCGGCCGTGGTATATATCCCACCTCCAGCGCCGCGAGCACGCGCACATCGAGCTCGCTCAAGAAGTGGACGTGACGTTCGTCCAATGTGGAGAAGATTTCGTGTAGTTGGAGCACCCGCTCACCTCCGCGTCCCTCCGCTGCGGGGGGGGGCGCCGCGGTTGTAGCACAGGCCTGCGAGGCAACACAAGCGCGGTAACGTAAATTCAGCGCGGGCCAGGGCTAAGGGTCTGAGGGGCTACGGTCCTCCCGGCATCGGGACGGGCGCGGCGTGTGACGATGGCTGGAACCGGGCGCGGCCATGGCTCACACTGAGCGGCGGGGCAGCTTTGAGACCGGCGGGGATGTCGTTTGATCGCTTCAGACCTCGGCGATGAAGTCGAGTCCTTCGGCTTCAGCGGGGCGCGAGTAGGGCGCTGGCACGTCCCGATCGTGCTCGGCGGGCTGGCGTCCGTCGGGGCGGCCTCGGTGATTGGGCCGGAGCGGGGCGGCTGGATTGTCGCCGCCGCGCTGGGCCTGGTATTCGTCGCCTGGGCCGTCCGGGTCGGGCGCCACGATTTCGCGCGGCTGTCCGTCACCGTGTTCGAACGCGGGGCGTTCATTCAGCCCGAGACGGGACCACCCGTGGCCGTCCCGTTCGACGAGGTCCGCGAGGTGCGGGGGCAGTTCGAATGGCCCCCGTACCCGTCGCGGTTCAAAGCGTTCCGCGTCATCCTGGTGCTCAAGGGCGGCACAGAGCTGCGCCTGCCGCCAACGATGCGTTCGCCGGAACGCGCGCTGCGCCTCCTCCGTGCGATGGTCTCTCCCGATGATGTGCCCGTAGAGCCGTCCACTCCGCGCTGGCCCCCACTCGGCTCGCCCCGGCGCCCCAGCCGCTGACCTCTAGCGCAGTCCCGCGATCAGCACCACCGGAAGGGTGAGGCCCCAGGGCTGCTCGCGGAGGTCGAAGGCGCGGCGCTGGGCGGAGTTCGCCTGCGCGAACAGGGTGCGCAGCATGGCGACGTGGGTCTCGGGGGTCTGCATGCGGTCGACCCACGATTGGCCGTCCAGCACGACCTCGGAGCGCAGCAGCACCTCGGCCGCGAAGCCCTCGGCCTGGAGCATGCGCACCCACTCGGAGGCGCGCCAATCGCGCACGTGCGAGGTGTCGCGCAGGAACTCGAAGGTGTTGAGGAAGGTGTCGAGCGCCGGGTCTTCGGGCGCGACGCAATCGACCAGCAGGAACTTCCCGCCGGGTTTGAGCACGCGCGCCGCCTCGGACAGCGCCGCCTGGGGGTTGGCGTAGTGGTGGGCGCTGAAGCGGCTGGTGACGATGTCGAATTCGCCCGGCGCGAACGGCAACGCGCCGACGTCGCCCTCGCGGAAGGTCACGTTCGCGAGCCCGCGCTGCGCGGCGAGCTCGGTCGCGACGGCCACCATCTCGGCGGTGACGTCGAGGCCGACGACCTCGGCGCCTTTCGCCGCCAGGGCAAGGGCCGTGTGGCCGGCGCCGCTGCCCATGTCGAGCACGCGTTCGCCGCCGCGGAGGCCGGCGGCTTCGACGAGCGCCACGAGGTCCTTCCCGGCGGCGTGCACGGCGCTCGTGACATAGTTGCGGGCGACGGCGCCGAACTGGCGCTGGACGTCGTGGGTGGTGGACGGCGTGGTAGGCATGGGTCCTCCGGGGGGCCATTGGGCGTTGGCCATTGGCCGGACGGCGGGTTACTGGTCGGTTGAGACCAGTGGCTGGGCCGACGCGACGGCGGCGGGGTGGGCCGTCGTCGAGCAGGTTCAACTGCCGGCTAGAAGCTAAGCGATAGCTAACAGCTATCGGATGCCCGGCGTCCAAGATATAGTTCGAACCATACCGATAGCCGTGGGGTATGAATGGACCTGCAGCAGCTGCGCTATTTGCGCGCGGTGGTCCGGAGTGGGAGCGTCACGCGCGCGGCCGAACAGGAGCACGTGGCCCAGCCTTCGGTGAGCAAGCAGGTGCGGGCGATGGAGCGCGAGCTGGGCGTGGCGCTGCTGCACCGCGTCGGGCGGCGTGTGGTACCGACGGAGGCGGGGATGCGGCTCGCGGACTGCGCCGACCGCCTCGAGGACGATCTCCGGGAGACGGTCGCGAGCCTCGCGGGGCCGGGCGGTGAGCTTGGACGGCGGCTTTCCATCTGTGCGACGGAGACGCTCACGAACCACCTGCTGCCGCCGGCGCTCGCCGCACTGCGGGCCCGGTACCCCGCCGTGCGCGTGAGCGTGGAGATGACGAGCACCGACGAGGCAGTCGCGCGGGTGCTGGACGACGCGGTCGATTTCGCGCTGATCGCGCTGCCGTTCGCCGATTCGCGGCTGGAGGTCCGCCCGCTACGCACCGAAGACGTGCTGCTCGCGGTGCCGTCCGGGCACGCCTGGGCAGGCGCGAAACGGGCATCGCTCGCCGAGGCGCTCGCGGACCCATCGTTCCTGTTTTCGATGCCGGGCCACGGCCTGCGGGCGCAGGTGGAAGCGGCGGCGCGAGAGCTGGGCGTGGCTATCGACCCGCGGGTGGAGCTCCGCAGCCAGCAGGCAATCCTGAGCATGGTGGCGGCCGGCGCCGGCATCGGGCTGGCGCCGCGGCTCGCGCTCACGGGCCGCGAGGACGTGATCGGCGTGCCGCTGGAGCCGCCGTTGTCGCGGCAAACCGGCTGGATCCGCCGGCCGGGCCGCAACCTCCCCGCGACCGCGTACGAACTTATCGCGCTCGCGGCCGTGGCCGGCTGAGGCTCGCGCCGCGGTTGCCCGTGCGGCGCTCCGCATCGACACTCCGGCGCCCGCCTGGCCTATGGACTCGCCGGCTCCGTCATCCTTATCTATGGGAACCGTGAGCTGGGGCTCAGCCCGGGCGGGCTCGGGCTGATCTTCGGCATCGGCGGCGGGATGTCGCTCGTGGGCGCTGGCTGCCGGCTGCTCGGCGCGGCGGCGCTCGCGTTCTCGCCCGTAGCGTCCCTTTCCGCCGCGCCCGAGGCTGCGAGGCCGGCGTAACCCCGCGGGGCTTCCTCGTGGACTACGATGGAAGGTGGCGGGAATCGAGGTTCCATGGGAAGTCGAGTTTCAGAGGAGATAGCGGAGCGGGGCCACGCGCCCGGCGAACACCTTTTCGAGTACCTGCGCGCCGAGCGCGTGAATGCTGAGTTCGAACGCCGCTGCGTCGGCTACACGGTGCCGAAGGGCGGCTGCGGCAAGGTCGAGACCGTCGGCCAGACCTGTCTCATCTGCGACAACGATGGCGTGCGGATGAGCGGTGTCGTGGTCTTGTTCGAACTTTCGGTGCGGAACGACCCGGCGGTGACTACGTCCGGGCCGCTCTGCCAGGAGTGCCTGGCGGCGTTCGCGAACGAGGGCGAGGCAGACGGCGTCCGCATCGTCGATTGCTACCATGAGATCGTGGAGGGCCGTTGCCGCTGGTGCGGCGAGCCGGGCTAGACCGTCGTTGGCGGCCGACCATGGACCGCGACCCGCCGGCGCCGGACGGCCGCCAGGCAGCGGCCGCAGATACCGTGCGTCGTTGGCTCGATCCCCGCGCGCATGAGCCGGCCGCACCAGGCGCATTCCGATCGCAGCCAGACCCTGCGTTCCCTCTTCATTCGCGAATTCTCGCCGCCGACGGAGCACATCGTCGCTTCGCTAGGCCACATACAGGTTGCAGCGGCCTGAAAGTATGGAACATTTACCTCAGTTCGGACGTGCCTTTCCCGGGAGTAACGGGCCGCGACGGGAACCGCGAGCTGCGGTACCGTGCGCCGGTGGGCTTGCGGCCCGACTTCACCCGCTCGAGGAGACACGCCATGGCCGGCCGGCTCGCAGGAAAGGTCGCATTCATTACCGGCGCCGCGGCCGGCATCGGGCGCGATACGGCGCTGGCGTTCGCGCGCGAAGGGGCCACCGTCGCCGTGCTCGATGTGCGCCTCGAGCGGTCGAAACAGACCGTCGATCTGATACGCGAGGCAGGCGGCAGATCAGAGGCGTTCGAGGTGGACGTGCGCGACAACGGACAGGTCGAAGCGGCGATCGCCGCGGCGATGGGCGCGTTCGGGCGCGTGGACGTGCTGATGAACGACGCCGGCACAACGCGCCCCGGTTCGGTGGTGGACTGCACGCTCGAAGACTGGGACATGGTCATCGATGTGAACCTGAAAGGCACGTTCCTGGTCTCGCGGGCGGTGGTGCCGCACATGCTGGAACAGGGATCGGGCAGCGTGATCAATATCGGCTCGGTCTCGGGGATGCGCGGGGACCACAACGCCGCGGCGTATAACGCGGCGAAGGCCGGCGTCATCAACCTCACGCGCTCGATGGCGGTGGACTTCGGGCGGCGAGGCATCCGGGCGAACTGCATCTGCCCGGGCGGCATCGGCACGCCGGTGATCCTGCGGGCGATCACCGAAGCGGGCCGCGCGGCGATTTCGCGCAACACGCCCACGGGCCGGCTGGGAGAGCCGGGCGAGATCGCCAACCTCGCGCTCTTCCTCGCCTCGGACGAATCCTCGTACGTCAACGGCGCGATCATCCCCGCGGACGGCGGGCTCACGGCGTGGAACGGGATCCCGGGGTGAATCGCTGATCCGCCGGTGCGCGCCGCGGGGCGGGTGCTCCAACCCCGGGACGGTGGAGAGCATGCCAGCGGCCACAGGAGGGCCGCGGCTACCGGAAGCGGGGCATCACGTGCCGCGCGAGCGTTTCGAACAGCGGGATCGTGGCTGAAGGGCGGAGGCCGGGGAAGGTGGCGAAGTAGAGGAGCGAGGTGACGCCGGTTGCTTCGGCGGCGCGCACCTCCGCGGCCACGTCATCCGGTGTCTTGAACAGCCCGGCGTTCGTGCCCGTGCGCCGGCCGGCTTCGACGGCGCCCATCCACGTCCGGTCGCTTTCGATGTCCGCGGCGGCGCCATACCATTCGGCGTAGTTGCGGGCGCGATAGAAGGCGTGCTCGCCGCATTCCTCCCAGGCGCGGCCGGGGTCATCGCTCGGGTAGGACTGTGCGAAGGCCGCGATCTTCGCCGGGCCGCTGTGGCCGTACGCGGCGCGCATATCGCGATACATGCCGTTCAGTTCCGGGCCGCCGACCGCGATCAGGCCATCGGCCATGCGGGCGGCGCGCCGGATGGCCGGCTCGGCGCGGCCGGCAAGCCAGATTTCCGGGCCTGGGCGTTGGACGGGCTTCGGCGTGACGTTGATGCCGTCGAAGCGGTAATGCTTGCCGTCGAAGGTCGCGGGGCCATCTGCCCAGGCGGCGCGGATCACCTCGATGCCTTCCTCCATGCGCCCGGGGCGTGCCTTTCGCGGGACGCCGAACGCCTCGAACTCCTCCAGCTTGTAGCCCAGCCCGAGCCCCAGCCGTAGGCGCCCGTTCGACAGCACATCGACGACGGCCGCATCTTCCGCGACGCGGAGCGCGTCGTGCAGCGGCAGCAGGAGCACGGCCGTGCCGATAGTCACGCGCTTCGTGCGCGCAGCAATCGCGGCGGCCATCGCCAGGCATGACGGCAGATACTCATCGTCGATGAAGTGGTGCTCGGTGACCCAGACAATGGGGAAGCCGAGCGCCTCCATCGCCTGGATATGGTCCAGCGTCTCGGCATAAAGCTCGGCGGCGGGAACATGCCAACCGGGCGGGTTGCGCAGGTCGTAGAGCAGGCCGAATTCCATGGCAACTCCCGAGCGGGGCTAAGGGGCTCAGCCACTGGGGGCTTTTGCAGCCCGCTGACGCGCCTGCCCCGGGGTGCTCAGCACCTCAGCAGTTTGTCATTCGCCGAAGACGATGAACGCCGCGCCGGTGAGGGCCGTGTCGAGCTTGTCTGCCGCTTCCTGGCCACGGGCGCGCTTGTTGGCGGCGCCATCCTGGTCGGCTGCGGACCTGCCGAGGGCACGGCCTTCGCGGACGGCCGCCCAGGCGTCACGGTAGCGCTGGTAGGCGCCGGTCCGGCCAATCGCGGCGGCGGCGATAGTGCCTTTACGAATGGACTCCTCGATGCGCTTGCCGGCGTTGTCGAGCTTGCTGGAAAGCTGCTGGCCCGCGGCGACCCGGTCGCGCTCCTGTTCGCCGTCGAAGCGCTTGTCCGCGAGCGCGTCGCGCGCCTCGTCCAGCGCCTCGGTCGCCGCAATGACGGCATCGGCCGCATCCGCGAGCCGCTTGCTCTGTTCGTCGTTCACACGCCACCTCCGCCTGGGGAGTATAGGCGATCAGCGGTTAGCGATTCGGCATCGGGACGTAATTTTCGAAGCGGCTCGCCGTGAACACTAGCGCCGGTGAAATTCCTTAAGCCGGCCCATCGTTTCCAGCACGTCTTGATGCAGATACCGGTTCGGAGAAGAGGCTGTGATCTCCCCTTCAGGCGGCAAGTCACAGCCGTCGCGAATACAATCCCTGAAGTCACGGTCGATCCTCTTGTCCGCCAGGACTT
Source organism: Chloroflexota bacterium (assembly GCA_016191435.1). Lineage (GTDB taxonomy): Bacteria > Chloroflexota > Dehalococcoidia > Tepidiformales > Tepidiformaceae > Amarobacillus. The sequence goes on from JACPOQ010000001.1 coordinate 210,298, forward strand.
GATTCAGCCACGCCAGTTGGCGTGGGGCGTGCTTGTCATCGTTTCCGAGGGCCGCGACCTCTTTCCCGAGGCCAACGAGCCGTCTTACCGCCTTTCGTTCTGCTGAATCACGCCATTTGAATGCCACGGCCACCACGACTGCACCCACCGCTATCACGACCGCCAGCCATGACGGAAGGTCGCCCGCCACGAAACGGGGAAGGCCTGAGACGCCGTACCACTCGCCCGAGTTGAGGTCGAATCGCACCATCGGCGGATCGTACAACGTCTTGGGCGAAGCTGTTGCCGTCTTATGTCCAAACTGACCCCACTGCCGGACGTAACTTTCCGGGCGATGTTCCGGGCGTGATGGGCCGCGATCGCAGCACGTGGTCCCATGAATGTCGGCTGCGGATTGCTGGCGCTCCGGCCGGGGGCATCCGCGAACCCCGGCTACGTCCTGCGCCAGGTGGTGCCTTCGGGTGAGTCTTTGAGTTCGATGCCGAGTTCCGTCAGGCCGTCGCGGACGCGGTCGGCGAGGGCCCATTGCTTCGCGGCGCGGAGCTCCGTGCGGAGCTGCACGAGCAGCTCGACGAAGGGCGTGGCTTCCTGCGACGCGGCCGGGGGCGCCGCGAAGGTGAGGCCGAGCACGCCCCCGAGCTCGCGCAGCAGCGCCCGCGCGGGGCGGAAGTTCTGCCCTTCGTCGCGTGCGCGATTTACGCCCCGCGCCAGTTCGAACAACACGGCCAGCGCTTTCGAAGTGTTGAGGTCGTCGTCCATTGCGGCCGTGAACTCAGCCCGGACCTGCTCGGCATCGATGGGCGCGACTGCCCCGCCACCCGTGCCGCGCGCCGTAGCCATGGCCGCTTCGCGGAGGCGCTCGGCTCCCACTTTCGCCGCCTCCAGTGCTTCCTCGGTGTAGGTCACGGGGCTGCGGTACTGGCTGCCGAGGATGAACAGGCGGACGGCGTCGGCGCCGTGGCTATCGAGTACCTCGTCGAGCCCGATGATGTTGCCCACGGACTTCGACATCTTTTCGGCGCCGAGCCGCAGCAGGGCATTGTGCATCCAGATGCGCGCGAACGGGGCCTTGCCGGTGAAGGCTTCGCTCTGGGCGATCTCGTTTTCGTGGTGCGGGAAGATGAGGTCGGCGCCGCCGCCGTGAATGTCGATCTGCTCGCCCAGGTGGCCGAGCGCCATCGCCGAGCATTCGATGTGCCAGCCCGGGCGGCCAGGCCCCCAGGGGCTTGGCCAGCTTGGCTCGCCCGGTTTCGTGCCCTTCCAGAGGGCGAAATCCAGCGGGTCGTCCTTCAGCTCGGTCGGGTCGATGCGGGCGCCGCTCAACAGGTCATCGATGTTGCGCTTCGAAAGCTTGCCGTAATCGGCTTTCTGGCGGACGCGGTAGTAGACGTCGCCGCCGGATTCGTAGGCGAAGCCTTTCTCGACGAGCCCGGCGATGACCATGACGATGCCGCCGATCTCCTCGGTCGCGCGCGGATAGACAGTCGCCTCGAGGGCGTTCAAGCGCTTGAGGCTCGCGAGGTACTGGGCGCTGAACTGGTCCGCGAGCGCCTTGACGGTAGTGCCCTGCTGCAGGGCGCGGTCGATGAGCTTGTCATCGATATCGGTGAAGTTGGTGACGTGGCGGACGGTGTAGCCGCGGTATTCGAGGTAGCGGCGCAACACATCGAACACGACTACCGGGACCGCGTGGCCGATGTGGCTGCCAGCGTAGGGGGTGATGCCGCAGACGTAGAGTTTCACATCGTAGGGCGGGGGCGGCAGTTCCTGGGGTTCGTTGGTAAGGGTGTCGAGCAAGCGGATCATCGGTGCGTCCTGTCACAGCGGCGTGCCGGCGCCACACCGCGGCGCGGCCGGGCACGAAAAAGCGAAGAAGATAGGGAACAGGCTAGCGCCGGCAAGGGCGCGGGGTACACAAGCACGCGAGTGCGCGCGGGAATCCGGCGGGGCGCGAGAGTGTCACGGGAACATGGTAGCGCATGCCGGCGGAGGGGTGTGCCTGGAGTAGCGAGTCATTCGGCCGAGCCGTGGCGGGAGCGACCCAATCTCGGATGCGATAAGCTGGGGACGAAAGCCCGAGCGAGGCAAACCGTGGCCATCACCGCCACCGCCCACAAGCTCGCCCGCATCTTCTACGCCATCCTCCGCGGCAGGACTGCCTACGCCGACCTCGGCCCCGATCACTACGAGCGCCGACATCGCGAACGAGCTGTCGCCACCCTCAAACGCCGCGCCCAGCCCTGGGATTCGAACTCGCTCTGTTACCGCCAGTTCCTTAGCGGTCGCGGCTCGGACGGACGGCCTACGCCCGGGGCAGGCCGAGGCCGCGCGTGGCGATGATGTTACGGTTGATTTCGCTGGTGCCGCCTTCAATCGTGTTCGCGATCGATCGGAGGTACATGTACTTGATGCGGCCATTCATTGGGGCTTCGGGGCCCCTGGTCTCCTTGTCCAGCTGGCCGTACATGCCCGCGACTTTCATGCCGGTGCGGTAAATGCGCTGGTTCAGCTCGGTGCTGAACATCTTCGCGACGCTCGCCTCGTGGCCGGGGGCGATGCCTTCTTTCGCCTGGATGGAGACGATCTTGTAGCTCATCAGGGTCGCCACGTTCGCCTCCACGTAACGATCGACGAGCTCTGTGCGGACCGCGCCGTTGTGGTCGAGCGTGCTCTTGTGGTCCTTCGTGTGCGTGCGGGCGAACTCGGCAAGGTCCTCGACGGTCTGGCGCGAGCCGACGGCGGATCCGATGTTCGAGCGCTCGAAGCTGAGCGTCGTCTGGGCGAGGTACCAGCCGCGGTTCTCATCGCCGATCAGGTTCGATTTCGGCACGCGCACGTCTTCGAAGAAGACTTCGTTGAACTCGTGCGACATGGCCGCGTTGATCAGCGGGCGGACGGTCACGCCGGGGGACTTCATATCCACGATGAAGTAGCTGATGCCGCGATGCTTGGGGGCATCCGGGTCGGTGCGGGTGAGCAGGATCATCCACTTCGCCCACTGCGCGCCGGAGGTCCAGATCTTCTGGCCGTTGACGATGTAATCGTCGCCGTCCCGCACAGCACGCGTCTGCAGGCTGGCGAGATCGCTGCCCGCGCCGGGCTCGCTGTAGCCCTGGCACCAGACGGTATCGCCCTGGAGGATCTCCGGGAGGTACTTCTGCTTCTGTTCCTCGGTGCCGTGGACGATGAGCGTGGGCCCGGCGAAGCCGACGGCGATGCCGAAGGGCCGCGGCGCACGGGCCTCGGCGAGCTCGCTGTTGAAGATGAACTGCTGCATCACGCTCATCCCGGCGCCGCCGTATTCGACCGGCCAGGCGGGGGCGATCCACTTCTTCTCCGCGAGCTTCTTCATGAAGCCGCGCGAGCCTTCCATCGCGAAGGGATCGGCGGAGCCGCGGATCGCGCCGCCTTTCGGCGCCTCTTTCGTGATGAACTCACGCACCTCCGTGCGGAAAGCGGCTTCGTCGGGGGTGTCACGGAAGTTCATGCGCAGACCTCGATGCGAATCGGATTCGGTGCAACGATTCTATCCCGCGGCGGCAAAGCCCGCATGCGGACGGCGCGAAGGGCTTCGGCGTGAGCGAGCGATGGCTCAGTCGAGGACGGAGAAGAGCTCGTCCAGCGCCAGGCTGAAGCCGGGCAGGTACGGCGATTCGAGCTTGCTGCCGGCGGGCACGGGCTCGCCATCGGCGCTGCCGTCGAAGACCTCGGCCGTGCGCGTTTCGGGGTCAATCAGCCAGCAGACATCAACGCCATTCTCGCGCATGTCGCGGCACTTCTGGCGCTGCGCCGCCATGGTCTCGTCCTTCGAGCGGATCTCGATGGCGAGTGTCGGCGGGAGCGACCGGTCGTCGTCGCCCTGGGGCTTGCCGGGCGCGTAGTACACGGCGTCTGGGACGAGGAAGCCGGGGATGCGGGCAGTGCCGAACCAAACGCGCAGTTCGGTTTCAGCATCGCCGCCGTGGGCGCGCATGTACGGCCCGAGAAGTTCACCGAGCCAGCGCTGGATTCGCGCGTGTTTCCGTCGTGGCACGGCCTTTTGTACCACGCGGCCATTCCAGTATTCGAGCGCGGGTTTCTCTTCCGGCAACGCGAGGTATTCCGCCAGCGGCATGCGTTTGCCGTCGTAGCGGGAGCGCCCAGGAGGCGGGGGCATCGAAGCCGGGACACGCCGGACTGCCATGCACCTCAGTATACGACGTGCGGGCGGGCGCCAATCTCAACAGTGTGGAGCAGGTGCGACCCAGGGTCGGCGCGGTGGCTCAGTCGAGGACGGAGAAGAGTTCGTCCAGGGGCAGGCTGAACCCGGGCAGGTGCGGCGATTCGAGCTTGCCGCCGGCGGGCACAGGCGCCGCGTCAGCATTGCCGTCGAAGACCTCGGCCGTGCGCGTTTCGGGGTCAATCAGCCAGCAGACATCAACGCCATTCTCGCGCATGTCGCGGCACTTCTGGCGCTGCGCCGCCATGGTCTCGTCCTTCGAGCGGACCTCGACGGCGAGTGTCGGCGGCAACGCACGATCGCCCTCAAGCCGCTGCCTGCCTGGTGCGTAGTAAATCACATCGGGGACGAGAAACCCCGGGATGCGCGCGGTTGCGAACCAAATGTGGACCTCCGTGGCCACGCGGCCACCATTGGCCCGCGAATAGGGACCGAGCAATTCGACGATGTAGCCTTGAGCTGTCCCGTGGTTCAGATGTGGCACGGCCTTTTGTACCACGCGGCCATTCCAGTATTCGAGCGCGGGCTTCTCTTCCGGCAATGCGAGGTATTCCGCCAGCGGCATGCGTTTGCCGTCGTAGCGGGAGCGCCCAGGAGGCGGGGCCATCGAAGCCGGGACACGCCGGACTGCCATCCACCTCAGTATACGACGTGCGGGCGGGCGCCAATCTCAACAGTGTGGAGCAGGTGCGATCCAGGGTCGGCGCGATGGCTCAGTCGAGGACGGAGAAGAGCTCGTCCAGCGCCAGGCTGAAGCCGGGCAAGTACGGCGATTCGAGCTTGCCGCCGGCGGGCACGGGCTCGCCATCGGCGCTGCCGTCGAAGACCTCGGCCGTGCGCGTTTCGGGGTCAATCAGCCAGCAGACATCGACGCCATTCTCGCGCATGTCTCGGCACTTCTGGCGCTGCGCCGCCATGGTCTCGTCCTTCGAGCGGACCTCGACGGCGAGTGTCGGCGGGAGCGACCGGTCGTCGTCGCCCTGGGGCTTGCCGGGCGCGTAGTACACGGCGTCTGGGACGAGGAAGCCGGGGATACGCGGCGTCTCGAACCAGATATGCGCTTCGGTTCCTGAGCGTCCGCCGTTCGCTCGTGCGAATGGACCCAGTTTTTCGGCGATCCAGCCCTGGAGCGTCCAGTGTTTCCGTCGCGGCACGGCCTTTTGTACCACGCGGCCATTCCAGTATTCGAGCGCGGGCTTCTCCGGCGGCAAGGCCAGGTACTCGGCCAGCGACATCCGCTTGCCGTGGTAACGGGAGCGCTCCGGGGGCGGCGGCATCGATGCGGGAACACGCCGGATTGCCATAGCGGCAGTATACGCCGCCGGGGCGCCGCCGGGCCCTGCAGCGGTGCGAAAGCGGTGTGGAGGCGGGCGGCGAACAGCTCTGCGCGAGCCGCTATCGGCGCTCAGTGATGCGACGGGCCGTGCGGGTCCAGTGGGGCATCGGGGAACGTGCCCTCATCGGGGAAGTCCTTACTCGGCATGATGGTTATCGGCGCAATCCACTGCGGATTGCGCGGGAAGCCGCCCACGCGGCGCTTGAGCAGGTAGAAGATGCTGAACAGGATCGCGCCGGCGGCGGCCCCGGCCGCGGTCCAGATCAGGGCCGGTTCGACGGCGCGGCCGCCGGCGGCCTGGGGTGCGGCGTAGCCCGCGGCCTGGGTGGGGACGTTGGCGGCCGCCAGTGCGGGCGCGAACAGCGCCAGTGCCAACATCGCGGCCAGGGCTGCAGCCAGGAGCGTCCGGCGCGTAGGGGTCACGCTGCCAAGTTTAGGTATGGCCCGCGGAGGGTCAAGGTGTCCAAGGTTTTACGAGCGTTGAGTTGCGCGGTTACGCCGGGCGTGCTAAAAAAAGTGCGGGCTGCGCTGGATGTCGTGTCCGCTCCACACATCCACCGGCCCCTTTTCGTGCCCTGGACGCGGCGCCGGCAACGGCGCCGCGTTTTTGCTTGCGACGGCCGCAGTGGCCCGGCGCAGGTTGTGCTCCAGGCCGCCAAACCTGCCGAAATCTTCACGATCATCAGCGAAAAACGGGAGATAACCCGTTGCGAGGCCAGCGCGGTCATGGTTAAAATAGGCTCAGGCCGCGCCGGGTGTCGTGTCCGCTCCACACATCCGCCGGCCCTTTTTGTTGCCCAGCGCCTGGAGTGCCGGATTCTGGGCGCGCACCCGAGTCCAGCGCGCCGGGCGCCTGCTCCCCGGCCTGGGTGCTGAGTCCCGGGCGGCCTGATGGATCCAGTTGCGCGCGATTCGAATGCAACCCGGTAGTTTGCGCCGTGCACGGGTGCTCGCACGCAGCACTCAGCACCAGGCACGCAGCGCCTCCCTAGAACCCGTTCGTGCCGTCGAAGAAGCGCAGCGCATCGACGAGCACGCCCCCCACGGACATCTCCCAGTGGAGGTGCGCGCCCGTCGAAAGGCCCGTCGAACCGGCGTAGCCGATGATGTCGCCGGCCTTCACCACCTGGCCTTCGGCGACGGCAAACGACGAGAGGTGGGCGTACCCCGAAAAGAGCCCGCCGCCGTGGTCGAGGATGACCATGTTGCCGCGGATCTGGAGCTGCCGCGCGAATACGACGCGGCCGCCGTTCGAGGCGATCACAGGCGCGCCGGCCTCGGCGCCGATATCGGAGCCGCCGTGGCGCCCCGCGGGCGGGGCCCCGTTGTAGGAACGCTGATCGCCGAAGCGCGTCGTGATCGTGCCCTGCACGGGCAGTTGCCACTGGCCGGCCCAGAGTTTTTCGGGCGTGACCGTCCCGTAGACCTTTGCGAGGGTAGCGAGCTCGGCGTTCGCGACGGCGGGGTCGAGGAGCGGCGTGAGGGAGGCCGGGATCGTGACCGAATCCGACGTCCACGCCGCCGGTACAACGGTGATGCTCGAAGTCAGCGACCCCTTCGAACCATTCTTCAGCGCGAAATCGACCTTGAGTGGCTGCCGCCCGGGAGGATCGTCCGCATCGGCGGCGACGAATGCGTACATGCTTTTCGAGCCCTTCGTCAGCGGGTAGGAGCGGCCGATGAACGTGACCGTGCCGGAGCCGATATCGCCAACAACGGAGACGATGGCCGCGCCAGCCTGGTAGATGGTATCGGCCGAGAGCACGATATCCGGTGCGGGGGCAGGCGTCGGCAGGGGCGTGGGCGTGGAGGAGAGGGCGAGGTTCGGGTTCGTGGCCTGCGGCGTGCTAATGACCACGACCGCGCCGCCATCGTCGCCCGAGGCGCCACAGGCGGCGAAGGCGCCGGCGAGCGCGGCGAGCAGAACCACGAGAGGCCAGGGTCGCACCCGGCTAGGATACAAGCGCCGCCCGTTACGCCGGGTACGGCTGCGGGCAAGAAGCGCCTCGGCGCCCCACGCCGCCTCTCGGTGCAGCCGCCGTGGCTGGCGTTCGCGGCCCGCGACCGAAGTCCGTATGCTGCGCCGCACGCGCCGGGCATGGCCCGGCAGCCATGCATTTTTTCGAAACGAGGGACGGCCATGGGCGTGAAACTAGCCAAGGATTCGATCGACCTCGGGATCGTCGTGACGGACGGCCCGAAGGCGCTGGCGTTTTACCGCGATACGCTCGGGTTCGAGCACGTGGGCACGACGCCGATGCCCGGCGGCGGCGGCACGATGGAGCGGCTGATGTGCGGCACGAGCCTGATCAAGGTTGTGGTCCCCGAGAAGGAAACGCCCGCGAAAGCGCCGCGCGGTGGCATCCAGGGAGCGACCGGCTACCGTTACTGGACCATCTCGGTTTCGAACCTCGAGGAGATTTCGGCGGCGTGTGAGGCCGGCGGCTACAAGGTGGTGGTCCAGCCGCGCGAGATCCGCCCCGGCACCTCGATCGCGATCGTGGAAGACCCCGACGGCAACTGGGTGGAGTTCCTCAAGAACAGTTAGCCGGGACTCGGGGCGCCGTCGCGCTTTGGTACTGCAGCCGCCCGGCGGTAGAGTGCCCGCATGCGGATACTCGGCATCGACCCCGGCCTCAACGTCACCGGCTACGGCATCATCGAAGTGACCGGCGACCGCTGCGTGCACATCCACCACGGCGCGTTGCGCACAAAGCCCGCGGACGGGCTGGCGTCGCGGCTGACGGAGCTTCGCGACGGCGTCCGTGGGGTCGCGGCGCAGTGGGCGGCGGAGCGTGGTGCGATCGAAGCGTCGTTCGTGGGGAACAACGCGCGCTCGGCGCTCGCACTCGGGCAGGCACGCGCGGCGGCGATCATCGGGATGACCGATGCGGGGATCTCGGTCCACGAATACGCGCCGGCGCTGGTGAAGCAGACCGTGGCGGGCTACGGGCGGGGCGAGAAGGCGCAGGTCGCGGAGATGGTGCGGATGCAACTCGGGCTGGCGGCGGTGCCCACACCGGCCGACGCCGCCGACGCGCTCGCGGTGGCGATCACGCACTGGGCCCACAGCCGTATCGAGAGCCTGCGCCAGCGGGCGCTGTGACGCGGCCAGTGGCTGCGGCTCGGACTCGCGGCGTGTTGTGGTCTTGCGCTCACACTGAGGCCCCTTGCAGCCACCCTATCAAGCGAGCGGCTCGGCCATCTCGAATGCCTCCAGGTGCCAGTCACCCGCCCGGGTAGACGAAGGCGGTGTAGGCGACGCCGGCGGCGAGTGCGGCGACGCCCGCCGCGAATGCCAGCGGCCACGGGCAGCGCGTGAACAGCAGGACTCCCGCGACGAGCGCGCCGAGGCCAGCCCAGACCATCTCGGCGCCCTCGATGGTGAACATGAAGGCGTAGCCGCCGAACAGGAGCACCAGGCCCGCGAACAGCGCCAGCCAGGCCGTGAACCGCCGCGTCTCGGTGTCCATGCCCCGATGGTGCACCGGCCCCGGGCTGTTGGCTGTAAGCGCGGGCCGGGCGGCGCGCTGCGCCGCGGGCGAGCCGCCTGCTATCCTCGGGTTCATGTACTTCCTGCTGCTGTATGACTACGTCGAGGACATGGCGGCGAAACGCGCGCCGGTCCGGGCGCTCCACCTGGAGCACGCGAACGCCTACTACGAGCGGGGCGTGCTCCGCATGGCGGGCGCCTTCGCCGACTCCATCGATGGCGCCGTGCTGGTGTTTCGCGCCGATTCCGCCGCAGAAGTCGAGGAGTTCGCCCGCAACGACCCGTACGTGCTGAACGGCCTGGTGACGAACTGGCGGGTGCGGCCGTGGACGGTCGTCATCGGTGGTGAGGGCCAGGTCTAGTAGGGGCGGCCGGAGCTCTGGTGCACCGCGGGCGCTGTCCCGGAAGCGGCGCGCCGCCTACCTTCAAGCCACAGGAGGCCTGCAGTGGCCAAGGGACAAGAGAAACCGGGCAAGACAAACAAGCCCAAGATTTCGACCAAAGAGAAGCAGGCGAAGAAGGCCCAGAAGAAGGCCGCCGGGAGCTGACGGGAATTGGGCTGCTACGGCGGGCGTGCTTTCCGCTACGGGATGCCGTCGGAGCTGATGCCCGGCGCCGTGAGGCGGTACGAAAGCAGGGTGCCGGCGCTGACATCGAGGCGCTGTGTGCCGGGCTGGAAGACGCCGGCGTTCAGCGCGAAGCGGCCGGAGGCGGGGAACCAGAGGCTGATAGGGTCGGATGGCCGCCCGCAGCCGGGACGTTGCGCCGGACCATCGCCATCGGCCGCCACGAGGAGGGTGTAGACGGTTTTGCCCGCATCGGCAGGGGGGGTATCGGCGTCCGCGGGCGCGACTTTCGTGACGCCGCTGCCGCAGCCGGTGCCACGCACGAACGCCACCACAGGCTGGACCGTGGGGTCCAGGTTCAGGCCGCCGGCGTCGATCCGGCCATAGAGGCTGGCGAAGTCAGGGAACGGCGGACCCTGGGAATGGCCGGGGGCGAAAATCGCGCCGGCGAGCATGCCCGCCAGCCCAAGGGCCGCCCCGCGCCGCACAGCCCCGTTCCGCACTTAGCCTCCGCGCCGGGGCCGCCCGCCACCCGGCGTTGTCGCCCTAGTAGTTAATCCCGTCCGAGGCCACCATCGGCGCCTGGCGGATGATGGTAAGCGGCGAGCCGGGGGTCAGATTCTGCACTTTCGGGCCGGCGCCCGTCCACGTCGAGCTCTCGTTCGCGAGGCTGCCGCCGATGGTGGGGCTGGCCGGCGTGAAGTAAAACCTCACCGTGCGGCCGTTCGCGCCGCACCCGGGCTGCTGGTCCTGCGAGATGACATCGACGACGTAGACGAGGCCGCTGGCATCGTTGATGACGCTGCCGGCGCCGCAGGTGGTAGAGGTGGAACCGTTGATGACGATGGCGATCACGCCCTGCCCGGGCGCGGCGCCGACGGCGCTGCCGTAGAAGGTAGCCGGTGGGCCGGGCGGGACCTGGGCCACCGCCAGCGAAGGGATGGCCATCATCGCCGCGGCGGCGAGTCCCGAGCCCAGCATCAGTCGCTTCTTCATTCTGCCTCACTCATAGGGAGCCGAGTCCCTTCTTGCAAGATAGGAGCGCTCCCAAGTGCGAGCAAGGCGCGTCCCGCCACCTCCGCCGTCCGGTGGGATTGTTTACGGTTAGTTTACGAGTGTTTGGCGCGGCGATGGCCTTTGGGCATTGGCCATTGGGCGTTGGCATGAAGAACCGCTGCGCGGTTAGTGCCGATGGGGACGCGGAAGGCCCGGCCGGGGATTTTGGTGCACACCTGGCTGCGGCGACAGATGGCGATCGCAGCGCGAGTCGAATGGTGCGTCCGCAGTAGTCGCCCGCTTTCCGGCCAATGGCCAATGGCGAATGGCCACCGGCCTCTACGGCACAACCTCGAACGTCCAGACGACTAGCTGCTTCGTGGGCTCGTTCAGGTTCGAGGGGTTCTGCACCGAAACGGCGGCGGTGTGCAGCCCGACGGGGATGCCGTCTGTCGGCGGGTAGCAGCCGCGTCCCTTCGAGGGGTTGTCGGCGCTATCGACCGCCCACGTCATCTTCGTGGTCACTTCCTGGTCATCGACGCGGAGGCGGAACCATTGGATGTTCTCCTGCAGACCATCGAAGTTCGCTTCGAAGCAGACGCCGCCCGGGACGTTGACGTTCGATGTCCGGGTCGAGGACTGCTTGACCTGCGAGCCGTGCGCGGGCGAGACCTTGGTGACGTTGCCTCCGAGCCGTGGCGCAGGCCCCTTCAGGTCCGGTGTGGGCGTCGCGACGCCGGTCACGGGCGTTTTCGCTTTGACGGCGGTGGTCGGCGTCCCACCGGGAGGCAGCGTGGCAGTGGTGGAGGTGGTATCGCGGCACGCGGCGAAGCCAAGGCTCGCCGCCACCAGGACGGCCGCGGCGGCGGCATAGAGGAGGGGCCGGTTCATGGAAGTCGAGGCTAGCGGGCGGACCGGTTCCGGGCCAGCGCTGCCAACCTCCCGTTTGCCCTGCTCCTAACCGTTGCGACGGTGAGCGTGCCGCGTCCATGGGCGCGGACTGGAGTGGAGGTTTTCGGCATGGAAGAAGACGGCATGGTGCAGGAACAGATAGCGGAGACGACGGAAGACGTGGCGAGCGGTGACACGGACTCGCGTGTGGCCGAGCTGGAGGCCGCGCTGGCGGAGCGCGAGGGACTTCTCGGGGAGGGCGAAGCCGAGCGCGCCCTGCTGCTCGCGCGCCTGCGACTGGCACTCATCGCGACGGACCCCGCGATCCCCGTGGAGCTGGTCCGGGGCGAGACGCTGCCGGAGCTCGACGCGAGCTTCGAGGCGGCACGCGAAGCGGTCCGGCGCGTGCGGGAAACCGTCGCGCGCGAAGCGCCGGCCGTGCCCGCGGGCGCACCGGGCCGTAGTGCCGGCCAGCCGGCGACGGCCTTCGAGAAGATCCGGGCGGGGATGGCGCGGCTGTAGGGCCGGGTCTCGGTCGGGTGTGGGGGTGTGGGGGTGTGGGCGTATGGGGGTGCGATCGGCAATTCGACACAGCGTCGAAGGGGGCGGTGGCCGGGTGACGCCGACACGCCCACGGTCCCACACGCCCATACCCCCACACTCCTATACTTCCCCCGTGCCCAAAGACAGCCCGATCGAGTCCATCAGCGCGGTGACGCTGTTCTGCCACGACATGGCGGCGGGAGTGCGGTTCTACCGCGCGCTTGGCTTCGAACTGGCATATGGCGGCGAGGCCGCCGATTTCACCGTCTTTCGCGCCGGCGGGGGCTTTTTGAACCTGGTATCCGCGGCCCCTGAAGCTACCTGGAGCCCGTGGGGGCGCATCGTCATCTACGTGGACGATGTGGACGCGCAGTACCGCCGCGCGATCGAGGCCGGCCTCGCGCCCGAATTCGAGCCGCGCGACGCCCCCTGGCACGAACGCTACTTCCACATCCTCGACCCCGCGGGCCACGAGCTCAGCTTCGCCCGGAGGATCAGGAGCGCTGAGTCATGAGTTTTGAGTGCTGAGTCCGGCTGCTGGCGCGCCGCGCTCCGCTACGGATGGCCCACAAAGTACGAGCGCGGGAGATCCAGGTAGTCCTTGAGCGCCTGCGCGATGACCTTGAGGGCTTTCTCACGGCCTTCGAAGGGCTCGACCAGGACTTCCTTCTCTTCGAGCACCTTGTAATCGAGGAAGAATCGGCGGATCTCGAGCATCGCGTGTGGCGGGGCGTCGGCCAGCTCGCGGATGTGGTCCACCGAGGGATCGCGTGCGTGGACGGCGAGCACCTTGTCGTCGACCTTGCCCTGATCGCGCATATGCATGACGCCGATTGGCCGCACGTAGACGATGGTCAGCGGGTGAACGGACTCCTGGCCGAGCACGAGCACATCGAGCGGGTCGCCGTCGTCGCAGTAGGACCGAGGGATGAAGCCGTAATTGGCGGGGTAGCGGACGGAGCTATAGAGCACACGGTCGACCTTTAGGAGGCCGCTGGGCTTGTCGAGTTCGTACTTATTCTTGCTGCCTTCGGGGATTTCGATCACCACCGGGAGCGCTTCGCCGATGGCCGCCGGGTCAACGGCGATGTCATGCCAGGGGTGTGTCATGGGGCCATTGTATCGATTCTCCGTCCTGATTCCTGAGTCCTGAGTCCTGAGTGCTGAGTCCTGAGTCCTGAGTCCTGAGTGCTGAGTCCTGGCGCGGCCGGGGCGTTGGCGTGGGCCGGCTGCATCCCGGCCAATGGCCAACGGCAACGCGAACGGCTAACGCCGCTACCGGTTTCCCTGCCGCGGGCCGGCTGCTTTCCGGCCACTGGCGGATGGCCGATGCGCAATGGCGAGCGTCGATGCGAGAAACGCGAGGTAGCCGGCCGCGAGCAGCAGCGCCATCGCCGCCAGCAGCGTGAGCGCGGCGGGGTTGGCGAGCGGGTCGCTGAAGCGGTCCTGCAGCTTCTCGATGAAGAGCCCGGGCCGGAGCACGGCGTCCCAGCTGTTCAGGCGCAGCACGCGCCCGAGGTAGATGCCGACGCTGCTGAGGGCCAGGCTGCCGATGGTCATGCCCCAGCCGGCGATGCGGCCGAAGCGCTCTATAAGGATGTGCTGCACCAGGTAGAGCGAGGCGTAGCCGAGCAGCAGGCCGGTGGCGCCGAAGGTGCCGATCATCAGGAAGTCGAACCAGACGGGCACATCGGCCCAGGTGTTGCCGACGTGTACGAGGTCGGTCACGAGATAGGGTGCGTTCGGCAGGAAGAGCAGCCACGGGAGCAGGGCCCAGCCCCAGACGCGCGCCGGCAGCCCCAGCCGGTACAACGCCAGCGCGACGAGCGCGAAGCCCAGCGGCAGCCACGCGAGCACGAGGTTCCATTCGAGGAAGCTGAATTCCGGCGAGCCACTGCGCTGCATGCGCACGGAGAGCAGCGCCAGGCAAGCGGCGGAACCCGCCCCCGCGAGGACGAGGAAAAGCCCAATGCTCGCTAACGATGGCCGCAGGCGGTCCATGCCGGCAGTCTACCGCCGGAAGGGCCGGTGTTACGAAACTGTCCTTTCCCCTGGGGATTCACGGATCACGATTCACGGAAACGGCTCCGAAATCGTCCGCGGAGACGCCAACCGTCCGCGGTAGTCGTGGTCCTCTGCGGCCACGGGTCATGGATCAAATGTCCCGGGGCCGCCAGCAACGCTCCGAGTGCGGGCACACGTGGATCAGCGGCGAGCGCAACGCGCGAGACCGCGGCGACCGCCACCGACCACCGTCGCGTGCGCCGGTCGCATTCTTCATGTGGCGCCACGCCATCACCGGCTCGGAACTACTCGAACACGTCGCGGTCCCCGAACGCGTAGCCCTCGCGCTTCATGCTGACCCAGCGGCCGTGGCCAAGGATGACGTGGTCCAGCACGCCGATATCGAGCAGCTTTGCGGCGGCGATGAGGCGAGCGGTGGTGGCCACGTCCTGGGGACTGGGACGGGGGTCGCCGGAGGGATGGTTGTGCACGAGGATCACGGACGTGGCTTCGAGCACAATCGCCTCGCGGAAGATCTCGGAGGGGCGAATGGTGATGGCGTTGACGCCGCCCCCGATGGGCTGCGGCGCGCCGATCAGCCGCCCGCGAGCGTCCACGCCCAGCACGTAGAGCTGCTCCTTGCTCTTGCCCACGAATCGGCCTGCCAGCAACGCGAACACAGCCTCGGGCGTGGTGAGCGACGGGCGGGCGTCCGGGTCCAGCTGTTGCACGCGGCGCCCGAGTTCGATGGCGGCTGCCAACTGGGCGGCGCGCGCCGGCCCAAGGCCGCGGATGCGCTGCATGGCGAGCCCGTCGCTGCGGGCGAGGCCGGCGAGCCCACCGGCGCCTTCGATGATGCGCCGCGCGAAATCGAGCACGTTCTCGCCGCGGTTCCCCGAACCGAGGACGATCGCGACCAGGTCGGCTTCGCTCATGCGCTCGGGGCCGTGGGTCAGGAGGCGCTCGCGCGGGCGCTCGTCCTCCGCGATTTCGCGCATCGTGCGGTAGATGGGGGCGCCGGGGTCGCTCACAGGGGGATTGTACAGTGGTGGGAGTTCCTGGTTCCGGGTTCCGAGTTCGGAGTTCCGAGGCCCGAGGCCGGAGGTCAGGGTCCGGCCGAGTCACGCGATGTGTACGCCGTAGGCGAGCGTGGGGCGATACTCGAACGCATGCGCCGCCAATGCGACGAAACCGATGCCCGCCGCCTGCTGAACCCCGGCCCGGTCGCCATCGTGACGACGATGTGGCGGGCGGTCACGAATGCGGCCCCGGTGGCGTGGACGGCCCCGCTTTCGATGGCGCCGCCGCTGGTGGGCATCGTGCTGCACCCGCATCGCCACACGGCGGACATGATCCGCTTCAGCGAAGAGTTCGCGATCAACATCCCCGGGCCGGCGTTGCTCAAACAGACGCACTTCCTCGGCACGCAGTCCGGGCTGAACACGAACAAGCTCGAAGCCGCCGGGCTGGAGCTCTTCAACGGCCAGCAGGTCCAGGCGCCGCTAATCGAAGGCTGCCTGGCGTGGATCGAATGCGGGCTGCAGGATGTCATCCCCATCGGCGACCACACGCTGTTCGTCGGGCGGGTGGTGCGCGTGCAGGCGCTGGAAGAGGCATACGCGCAGCACTGGCTGCTCGAATCGCGCCAGTACAGCCCGTTGACGTACATCGGCGGCACCCACTACGCCGTCATCGGCGACCCGCGTGAGGCGGTCATCGAGGTCGATACGCAGGGCGGGCTCGTCGGCGAAACGGCGGAAGAACGCGAGCAGCGCGAGGAAGAAGAAGCGCGCGAACGGGAGCTGCGGCAGGCGGAGGGGGACGAGGGGTTCGAGGAGATGGGGAGCAGGGGCTGAAGGACGGGCGGGTCGCGGGTCGTGCTGGTGACGATCGTCGCCTGCTTGCGGCGGGCGCATAGCCTCTCAGCCACCCCGACCCCCGGCGACCCTATCGCTCGTACCCCCGGTCGCGGTCCTGCTTGAATTCGTTCCAGCCGCGCTCCTGGCGCGTCTTCTGGCGTGCTTCGGCGACGGCATCGGGCGTGGTGGCGAGGGCGTGCAGGCGCTTATCGGTGTGCCAATCGATGCCATCGCGGAAGCCGGCGAGCTCGTAGACGCGGTTCGTCAGCGCCTTGTTCAGGCGCACGGTGTTCTGGGGCAGCGCCGCGAGCTTCTGCGCCATCGCCGCCGCGGCCGATTCGAGCTCGGCATCGGGCACGACGCGGTTGACGAGCCCGGCGGCTTCGGCCTGGTGCGCATCGAGCACCTCGCCGAGAAGCATCAGCTCCATCGCCTTCTTATGAGCGACGAGGTAGGGGGTGATCAGCATGGGCGGAGCATACCCCTGGCGCACCTGGATCTCGCCGAAGCGCGCCGTCTCGGAGGCGATGGTGAGGTCGCAGACGCCCGCGAGCTCGCAGCCCTGGCCGACCGCGTGGCCGCGCACGGCCGCGATCACGGGCTTCGCCAGCGACCAGATGCGGCTCTGCACCTCGGTGCCCGTGGGCGCCGGCGCGTCATCGGGATAGAGGACGGCCCACATGTCGCCGCCGGCGCTAAACGCGCGGCCTGCGCCGGTGAGCACGACCACCTTCGCAGCGTCGTCCGCCTCGGCGCGCTCCATCGCCGCGAGCAGCAGCCGTTGGACGTTCTTGTTCATGGCGTTGAGGACGATCGGGCGGTTCAGCGTCACCCACGCGACACCGTCGCGGACCTCGTAGAGGACGTCGTTGGGCGAAGGCGGCGGGATGGCGATGCCGTCGGGCGTTTTCTTCCAGTCGCTGGTGTCGGGGGCGGCGGGGGTGGGTTCGGTCATGCGGTTAGCTTACGGGCATGCGCGCGGTGAGGCATCGAGCCTTGTGGGCGACTGGAGCGTTGCACGCTCCGGGACCAGAGAGAGACGGCGGCGCGGGATGCTGGCAAGTAGCCACAGACTCGTCCATACTCGCACATATGTTCGGGGGCGGGGCCCGGAGGCGAGGTGGGCGATGCCGGTGGACCTGCGCGACCGATTGCGCGCCGCCCTGAACCAGCCGCTGCGCGGGGAGCCGGCGCCGCGCATGGAGAGCGTCACCCAGCTCACGGACCTGTCGGCGCTCGGCGGGCACTGGTTCCAATCGCCGCACGGGCCAGGGTACGTGGTCGAAAGCGTGTACGAGGCGGGGTTCGCGCACGGCAACGTGGTGCTCCACCGGGCGCTGGCGGTGGACATGGCCCGGCTCGCGGGGCAGTGCAAGGAGCCGCGCCTTGCCGGGCTCTCCGCCCGCGACTTTCTTTATATCGACACCGAGACGACGGGGCTGGGCGGCGCCGGCGCGATGGTGTTCCTCGCCGGGACCGCGCGCTTCGAAGGCTCGTTGCTGCGGCTGCGGCAGTACGTGCTGCCCGCGCCCGAGTTCGAGGGCGGCCTGCTCGGCGGGCTGGCCGAGGAGCTCGCGGCCGCGGGCGCGCTCATCAGCTACAACGGGAAGTCGTTCGACCTGCCGCTGTTGGAGTCGCGCTACATCCTTTCGCGCACGCGGCCGGCGTTCCGCTCGCTGCCCCACCTGGACCTGCTGCACCCCAACCGGCGGCTCTTCCGGGGTACGTACGATTCGCACCGGCTGGTGCGGATGGAGGTGGAGCTGCTGGAGTTCGAGCGCGAGGCGGACTGCCCTTCGGCCGAGGTGCCCGAGCGCTATTTCCGCTTCCAGCGCACGGGCGACCCCACGCACATCCTGCCGGTGCTGCGGCACAACGCCTGGGACGTGCTCTCGCTGGTGGCGCTGGCGGCACACCTGTCATCGGTGTGCGCGGGGGAGGAGCAGCCCTTGCAGGCGGCGCGCGCGGCGGAGTACGCCGGCGACTTCGAACGCGCGGCCGCGCATTATGAGGAAGCGATTGGCGGCGGCCTGCCGCGCGCGCAACGGCTCGACGCGCTGGAACGGGCAGCCCGCTGCTGCCGCAAACTCGGGCGCGACGCCGAGGCGGCACGCTGGTGGCGGGCGCTCATCGCGGAGCCGCGGGCGCGCCGTATCGCGCCCTACGTGGAGCTGGCCAAGCTGCTCGAACACCGGCTGCACGACCGCGCGGGCGCGCTCGCGCTTGCCTGCGAAGCGCTCACGCTCGCCGAGCGCGGGCTGCTGCGCCCGGGACCGCCCACGAGCGAGATGGGCATGGCCGCGCTGCAGCGGCGCAGGGATCGGCTGGCGGGGGATTTTACCCGGGCGCCGGCGGCCGTGGTGGAAGCGCCCGGATGCGCGCGGCCTGGCGCCACTGCATCTCCCGGCCCGCGCGCAGGAAACTCGCGATCGCCGCGATCTCCGCGGGGGAGTAGCGCTCGTACATGATGCGGCCTTCGTCCGCGATTGGCCCGTAGAGTTGCGCGCTCACCTGCACCACCCACGCCGTCACAGCAAGGACCACGCGGCGGCGGTCGGCGGCATCGCGCAGGCGCACGGCATAGCCCGCGCGCTCCAGGCGGTCGGCGAGCGACGTGATGGCGCCGGGGCTGAGGGCGCTCGCTTCGGCGAGCTCGCCCGCCGTCATCGGACCGCGAAAGAAGAGGAAGCTCAGGCAGCGCAGGTCGCTCCGATTGATCCCGAGCCACGCCGCCGCAGCTTCATCGACGAGGCCGGTGGCGTTCTGGAACTCAACGACTTCGGCGCTCAGCTCATCCAGCGGCAGGTGGAAGGGCGGCGCGAACACCCCGGCGGGTGGGTCCGTTTCAACGCTCATGTTGCTCCCATGTGACGTGGCTCACCCAATTCGTTTGACGCTCGAAATATACCACCGCTAAAGTAAGCCCTCAAGCGAGCCAGCCAGTGCGGCTTTCGGCCGTGGGGCGCCTTGTCGGGCGAGCGGCGCTGCGCCAGGTCAGTCCGCGTTCGCCGCCTCCGTGGCGACGCGCGCAAAGGAGCCACCGATGCTGCAATCCCTCACTCACTTCTGCTATCACCGCCGCGGGGCGGTGCTCATCGCGTGGGTGATCCTCATCATCGGGCTGTTCGTGCTGAAGGGCGTCGCTGGTGGGGCGTACCGCACCGAGTTCAGCCTGCCGGGCTCGGAAACCGATGCCGCCGACAAGATCCTGAAGGACCATGGGTTCAACGCCCGCACCGGCCAGACGGCGCAGGTCGTGTTCCAAGCCCGCCAGGGCGTGGACGACCCGGCGGTGAGGCGGGCGATGGAAACCTTCTTCGCGAACGTGCAGGAGAAGGTCCCGGGCGCATCCATCTCGAGCCCCTACACGCCGGAAGGCGCCCGCCAGGTGTCGAAGGACGGCACGATCGCCTATGGCGAAGTCAACCTGCCGAGGGACACCGAGGAGGGCTACATCTCCATCGGTGACGACATCAAGGCCGAGCGCGACAAGGTGAAGGTTGACGGCCTGCGCCTCGAGCTGGGCGGTGACATGTTCGCCGCCCAGACCATGCCGGCAAGCGAACTGATCGGCATCGCGGCGGCGATCGTGATCCTCGTGGTCGCCTTCGGTTCGCTGCTCGCGATGGGTCTCCCGATCGCGACGGCGCTCCTGGGTGTCGGCGCCGGGACGGCGCTGGTGGGCCTGACCGCGCGCTTCATTTCGGTGCCGGTGTTCACGACCCCGACGGCGGCGATGCTCGGCATCGGCGTCGGCATCGATTACGCGCTGCTCATTGTGACGCGCTACCGCCAGGGCCTGCACGACGGCCTGGAACCCGAGGATGCGGTGCAACTGAGTATGAACACGGCCGGCCGGGCGGTGCTGTTCGCGGGGGTGACCGTCGTCATCGCGGTGCTCGGCATGTACTTCATGAACCTCGCGCTGATCCGCGCGGTGGCGACGGGCGCGGCGCTTGCCGTACTGATGACGATGCTCGCCTCGATCACCTTGCTGCCGGCGCTGCTCGCCTTCGCCGGCCGCCGGATCGACCGCTTCGGGCTGCCGCACAAGAAGACGGCGGAGACGGCGGCCGACCTGACGTTCTGGCGCCGCTGGAGCCAGGTGATCCAGCGCTACCCGTGGCCGGCGCTCGTTGGTGCGGCCGTGGTACTGCTGGTGCTGGCCTCGCCCGTGCTGTCGCTGCGGCTGGGGTTCGCCGATGCGGGCAACCGCCCCACGGCCGACACCACCCGCCAGGCGTACGACCTGCTCTCGCGCGGCTTCGGCCCCGGCTTCAACGGCCCGCTGATCGTGGCTGCCGAGACACCCACGCAGGCGGACATAGCGGCGGTGCAGCGGCTTTCCGAGACGCTTGGCAAGACCGAGGGCGTGGCCGCGGCGACCCCGCCCCAGCCGAGCGGCGATGGCAAGGCCGCGCTCATCATCGTGTTCCCCACGACGGCGCCGCAGGATAAGCAAACGTCCCAGCTGGTCGACCGCCTGCGGGAGCAGGTCATCCCGCAAGCGCTGAGGGGGTCCACGGCCTTGGCGAAGGTGGGCGGCATCACGGCGGGCGGGAAGGACTTCGCGAGCTACACAGGCGAGAAGATGCCCATCTTCTTCGCGGCGGTGCTGGCGCTTTCGTTCCTGCTGCTGATGGTGGTATTCCGCAGCCTGCTCGTGCCACTGAAGGCGGTGGTGATGAACATGCTCTCCATCGGCGCGGCGTTTGGGCTGATGATCGTGGTATTTCAGTGGGGCTGGGGGCAGGGCCTCATCGGCGTGGGGCGAGAGGGCCCAATCGAGGCGTGGGTGCCGATGATGCTGTTCGCCATCGTTTTCGGCCTGTCCATGGATTACGAGGTGTTCCTGCTCTCACGTATCCGCGAGGAGTACGACCGCAACGGGAACGACAACGCGAAGGCCGTTGCGGACGGGCTCGCCGCGACGGCGCGGGTGATCACGGCGGCCGCGGCGATCATGGTCTCGGTGTTCGCGAGCTTCGTGCTCGGCGACGACCGCGCGCTCAAGCTCTTTGGCTTCGGGCTCGCGGCGGCGGTGTTCATCGATGCGACGATCGTACGGCTCGTGCTCGTGCCCGCGACGATGGAACTGCTGGGCCGCGCGAACTGGTGGCTGCCGCAGTGGCTGGAGAAGCGCCTCCCGGAGGTCCACGTCGAGGGCAAGATCCCGGTGGCGGGCCGCCCGGCGCCGGAGCCATCGGGCGGGCAGTAGCAGCTTGTGGCCGGGGCCAGGTTCGTCAGAGCCGCGACCAGTAGGAACCGCTTGGGCGAGCAATTGCCCGTCACGCTGCGCGTGGGCCTGGCATCCCCGGAGTGACCGCGGCGTCGATAGCCCGGCCCCGGCGTGTGTGGATTCCTCCCCCTATGCGAAAGTGTCGACGGCACGCCCAAACGCTCCCTACCGGCGCGATCGGGCAGGGCCCAATGTTGAGGGAAGGAACGCGCGTCACACTGGGGTGCGAGCACCGGGCAGAAGACCGTCACGACAGTGGTGCTTTCACGCCCGGCTATCAGCCTGGTCGGGGGGCCATGCGTCATGTTGCAGTGGTGACGCACGAGTGCGATCCCGGTTAGCAGTCTACGCGATTCCCGGAGGCCCCTTGCTCGATGCTCGCCCATCCTCCTGAAGCAGTAAAGCGTGTCCTCTTGCATCACCGTCCGCGTCCTCCATCCCAACGCCGCCGGCATCGACATCGGTGCCAGCGAGCACTTCGTCGCCGTCCCGCCAGACCGTGACCCGCAGCCTGTCCGCAATGGCCGCCGCTGCCATGACGCCGCCACCATCGCCGCCGCCCTCCACGGCAACTGGCGCGCCGACCACCTCTTCCGGCTCCGGCAGGCAGTCGCTCTCTTCGATA
>JACPOQ010000002.1 GCA_016191435.1 Chloroflexota bacterium
CCGCGCTGCACGACACCAGAAGGGGCCACCATGGCGCAAGACCTCCGCACGTTTCTCCACACCCTCGTCGAGACCTCCCCGGAACAGCTCAAGGTGGTCGACCAGCCCGTCCGCCCCGAGTTCGAGGCCACCGCCCTGGTCGACAAGATCGACAACGACCCCCGTTACCCGGGCTTTCCGGCGGTGCTCTTCAAGCACATCGTGGGCGCCGAGATGCCCCTGCTGCTGAACCTGCACGGCACCTACGAGCGCCTGGCGCTGGCCCTGGGCACCGACATCCGCTCGCTGGTCCCCGGCTACGCCGCGCGCGAGGGCAACCTGACACCCACCACCCTGGTCGCCTCGGAGGCGGCGCCGGTCCACGAGGTGGTGCTGCGCGGCGACCAGATCGATCTGACCACCCTCCTGCCGCTGCTGCTGCACAACGAGCTGGATGCTGGTAAGTACATCACCTCGGCGGCCACCGTCTGCCGCGACCCCAGCACCGGCCGGCAGAACCTCGGCATCTTCCGCCACCAGCTCCAGGGGCCGCGCCAGCTCGGCTTCATGACCAACCCTGCCCATGACACCTCGTACGTGCTGCGCGAGCTGCGCGAGCTGGGCAAGCCGATGGAGGTGGCGCTCGTCATCGGCCACCACCCCGCCCTGCTCATGGCGGCCGTCTCCAAGCTGGCCGGCATCGGCGGCGAGCTGGAGGTGGCCGGCGGCCTGCTGGGCGAGTCCGTCGAGGTCGTGCAGGCCAAGACGGTGGACCTGCAGGTGCCCGCCCGCGCCGAGATCGTCATCGAGGGCATCGTCGAGACCGACCTGGCGATGCGGCAGGATGAGGGGCCGTTTGGGGAGTACCCGCGCTACTACACCGGCCACGGGCTGATGCCGTACGTGCAGGTCACCGCGGTCACCCTGCGCCACGACCCGATCTACGTGGACGTCTTCAACGCCCACCACGAGCACAGTTGCCTGGGCGGCCTGCCGCGCATGGGCGGCATCTACCGCCGGGTGCGGGAGGTGATGCCGACCGTCACGGCCGTGAACCTGCCCCTCTCGGGCCTGGCGCGCAACCACCTGTACATGAGCCTGAAGAAGCGCGTGGAGGGCGAGCCGAAGGTGGCGGCCTGCGCGGCACTCACGGTGGACTCACTGCTCAAGCACATCTTCGTGGTGGATGACGACATCGACGTGTTCAACGAGACGGCGGTGTTGCAGTGTCTGACCACCCGCTTCCAGGCCGATCGGGACCTGATCATGATGCCGAACTTCCTGGGCGGACACCTCAACCCGGTGGCGTACGGGTTTGATCGGGACAGCAAAGGGCCGATGGAGACGAAGCTGATCTTCGATTGCACCAAGCCGGCGCCGCCCACGCCGTTCCCCCCGATGTGCCGCGTACCCGCCGCGGCGGTGGCGGCCGCGAAGCCCGACGAGCTGTTGCAGGACTACACCCCAGGTACTTCGTTCACCAACGGCACCCTCTCCACCAGCACTCGCCAGGTCGCCGGCGTGTC
>JACPOQ010000098.1 GCA_016191435.1 Chloroflexota bacterium
CTACACCCTGGAATATGCCGAAAAGCAGGAACCGATGGACGAGGTGGTCGAGACCGAGGGCGTGAAGCTCCTGATCGATCCCAAGGCGTCGCTGTTCCTGATCGGCACGGTGATGGACTTCGAGGAGGACAAGCTGAAGGCGGGTTTCGTCTTCAGGAACCCCAACGAGAAGGGCCGCTGCGGCTGCGGCGAATCCTTCCACGTCTGATCGGGTCATGGATCACTTCGCGCGGCTGGGATTGCCGGCGGCGCTCGATCTGGAGCCTGCGTCGCTCGACCGGGCCTATTTTGCGCTCCAGCGCCAGTGGCATCCCGACCGGTTCGTGGCCAAGCCGGCGGCGGAGCGCGCCAGGGCCTCGGCCGAAGCGGCGGCGCTGAACGACGCCTATCGCACGCTGAAGGATCCGCTGAGCCGCGCCGTCTACCTTGCCGAGTTGAAGGGCGTCGAAATGCCCGGCGACGGCAAGACGATCGACGATCCGGAGCTGCTGATGGAAGCCATGGAAGCGCGCGAGGAGCTGCACGATGCAGGATCGACCCAGGCGGTCGATGCGCTGGCGGCCAAGGTGCGCGCCGACATGAAGGCATCGCTCAGCGGTCTCGGCAGTTTGTTCTTGGCAGGCGACAAGCCGGCCATCAGAAAGGCGCTTCTTCGCCTGCGCTACCTCGACAAGTTCGCCGAGGAAGCGCGTGCGCGACGCATGAATCTTGAACGGTCAACCGCATGACTCTGCTGGAGATCCACGAGCCTGGCGAAACGCCCTTGCCGCATGCCGGCGAGGGCTCGCTGGCGGTCGGCATCGATCTCGGCACGACCAACTCGGTGGTGGCGATCGCCCGCGAGGGCAAGCCCGCCGCGCTGCACGACGAGACCGGCAAGGCCATGGTGCCATCGGTGGTGGCCTATCCGTCGTCCGGTGGCGTGCTGGTCGGCGACGAGGCCCGTCTGCTGATGCCGCAGGAGCCGCGCAACGTCGTCGCGTCGGTCAAACGGCTGATGGGGCGTGGTGCTGCCGATCTCCACACTGTGGCCGGTGTGCTGCCCTACGAGATCGAGCCAGGCAGCGGCGAGACCGACATGGTGAAGCTGCGCATCGCCGGCAAGGCGCGCTCGCCGGTCGAGATCTCCGCCGAGATCCTGAAGGCCCTGCGCAAGCGCGCCGAGGCGGCGCTGGACAAGCCTGTCGAGCGCGCCGTGATCACCGTGCCGGCCTATTTCGATGATGCCGCGCGCACCGCGACGCGCGATGCCGCCCGTGTCGCCGGCCTCGAAGTGCTGCGCCTGGTCAACGAGCCGACGGCAGCAGCACTGGCTTACGGTTTGGACAAGGGATCGGAGGGCCTCTACGCGGTCTACGATCTCGGTGGCGGCACCTTCGACTTCTCCCTGCTGCGGCTGGAGAAGGGCGTGTTCCAGGTGCTGGCGACCGGCGGCGATACCGCTCTCGGCGGCGACGATTTCGATCGCGCCATCGCCGAGCGCATGCTGGCCGAGCGCAAGAAGGACGGCCTGGACGACCAGGTCGACGAGGCGGCGGTCAAGGCCGCCCTGGCGCTCGCCCGTCACATGAAGGAGCAGTTGTCCGACCGCGATCAGACGTCGGGCAGGCTCGAGCTTTCAGGCGTGCCGTCCTTTCATGCGCTGACGCGCGCCGAATTCGAGGCGATGATCGCGAGCTACGTCAAACGCACCGTCGACATCGCCCGCCATGTGCTGGGCGACGCCGACATGACGGCGGCGGAGGTTCAGGGCGTGGTGCTGGTCGGCGGCTCGACGCGCGTGCCCCTGGTGCCTGCCGAGGTCGCTAAAATGCTCGGCAAGGCGCCGCTCACCGACATCGATCCCGACGAGGTCGTGGCGCTGGGCGCGGCCCTGCAGGCCGAGGCGCTGACCGGGGGCGGCGACACGCTGCTGCTCGACGTCACGCCGCTGTCGCTCGGGCTGGAGACCATGGGCGGCATCGTCGAGAAGGTCGTGCCGCGCAACACGCCGATCCCGGTCCAGCTCGCGCAGGACTTCACCACCTACCAGGACGGCCAGACGGCGATGGCCATCCATGTCGTGCAGGGCGAGCGCGAGATGGTCGCCGACTGCCGCAGCCTGGCCCGCTTCGAGCTTCTGGGTATTCCGCCGATGACAGCGGGCGCGGCGCGCATTCGTGTCAGCTTCGCGGTCGACGCCGACGGCCTGCTCACCGTATCGGCCGAGGAACGCGCGACCGGCGTCCAGCAGCGCATCGAAGTAAAACCGTCCTATGGGCTGAGCCACGACGACATGGCCGACATGCTCTACGACAGCCTGGAGAATGCCGAGGCCGACATGACGGCGCGCCTGCTGATGGAGGCCAAGGTCGAAGGCCGCCGCAACCTGCTGGCGCTCGACGCCGCGCTGGCCAAGGACGGTGCGCTGCTCGACGTCAGCGAACGCGCGGAGCTCGACGGGGGCAGGGCGCGTCTGGAGGCTGCGATGGCCGGCGAGGATCGCGACGAGATCAATGCGGCGGCCGAGGCGTTGGAGACGCTCAGCAAGCCGTTTGCCGAACGCCGCATGGACCGCGGCATCCGCGAGGCGCTGTCGGGCAAGTCCGTGAACGAACTGGAGAGCCGGGTAGGCGAGTGACGATGCCAAAGATGACATTCATTCTGAAGGATGGCTCGCGCAAGGAGGTGGAGGCGCCGCTCGGTCTCAGCGTGCTCGAAATCGCCCATCGCAATCACATCGACGTCGAGGGCGCCTGCGAGGGCTCGCTCGCCTGTTCGACCTGCCATGTCGTGGTCGAGAAAGAGTGGTTCGACAAGCTCGCCCCGGCGAGCGAGGACGAGGAGGACATGCTCGACCTCGCCTTCGGCCTCACCCACACGTCGCGGCTCGGCTGCCAGATCCGCATGAGCGAGGCGCTCGACGGCCTGGTCGTCAAGCTGCCGGCGGCGACCCGGAACATGATGGTGGACAAGTAGGATGGCGAAGAAGCTGCGCTGGACCGACGTCCAGGACATCGCGATCGAGCTCGAGGAGCGCCATCCCGATGTGGACAACGTCAACTTGCGGTTCACGGACCTTCACCGCTGGGTGATGGAACTGCCCGATTTCGAGGACGA
>JACPOQ010000075.1 GCA_016191435.1 Chloroflexota bacterium
AATGCAATCCCGCGCGGTTTCGGCTAGAGGGACGCGCATGGACGGCGAGACAACCGTGGGCCCGGGGGCGGACAGCGCCCTGGGCAAGGGCCGCGTCGGCATCATCGACGTCGGCTCGAATTCGATCCGCCTCGTCGTCTACGAGCGCGCGAGCCGCGCGCCGCTACCGGTGTTCAACGAAAAGGTGCTGTGCGGCCTGGCGCGCGGGCTGGACGCCACCGGCCGGCTCAATCCCGAAGGCGTCGAGATGGCGTTGGCCAACATCGACCGCTTCACCACGCTCGCCCACAACATGAAGGTGACGTCGCTCGACCTGCTGGCCACCGCGGCCGTGCGCGACGCCGCCGACGGCGCGGATTTCATGCGCGAGCTGGCGAGCCGGCCCGGCATCAAGCCGCACATCGTGAGCGGCCAGGACGAGGCGCGCTTCTCGGGCTATGGCGTGATCTGCGGCATGCCCGACGCCTCGGGCGTGATGGGCGATCTGGGCGGCGGCAGCCTCGAGCTGGTCGCCGTCGGGCAGGGCAGGCTCGGCAACTCCAGCACCCTCCCCGTAGGCCCGCTCCGGCTGATGTCCTCGGGCAAGGGCGATCCCAAGAAGACCGTCGTCGACGCCATCGAAAACGTGCGCTGGCTGCGCGAGGAGACCGGCAAGACCTTTTATGCCGTGGGCGGCGCCTGGCGTTCCTTCGCGCGCCTGCACATGGAGCAGGCGGGCTACCCGCTGCACATCATCCACCACTACGACATCGCGGCCGAGGAGGCGCGCGCGGTGGCCCGCCTGATCGCGGTGCAAAGCGCCAAGTCGCTGGAGAAGATGCCGGGCGTGTCGCGCCGGCGCGTCGACACCCTGCCGCTTGCCTGCCTGGCGCTCGACCGGCTGCTGGCCGCGCTCAAACCGCGCAACGTCGTGTTCTCCGCCTTCGGCCTGCGCGAGGGCTTTTACTATTCGCGCCTCAGCGAGGCCGAGCGCGCGCGCCATCCGCTGATCGCCTTCGCCGAGGAGCAGGGCGCCGACTGGCGGCGCTTCGATTTGGCGCCGTCGGAGATCTTCGACTGGCTGAGCCCGGTGTTCGCCGGTGAGAGCGAAGGCGACCTCATCCTGCGCACGGCCGCCTGCCATCTCAGCGACATCTCGTGGAACGACCACCCCGACTATCGCGCCGAGCAGGCCTATATCCGCGTGCTGCATCTGCCGGCGCCGGGCATGAGCCACCGCGAGCGCGCCGTTCTCGCGATGGCGCTCGCCTATCGCTACAAGAGCGATCCCAAGGCCGCGATGCTCGACACCGCGCTGCATCTCACCGACGGCAGGAGCCGCACCTTCGCCCGTCGCCTCGGCGCCTGCCTCAGGCTCGCCTACAACCTGAGCGGCGGGGCGCCCGGTCTGCTGCCGCAGATCCAGCTGCGCCGCACCGACCGGCAACTCCGCCTGCTCGTGCCGCCCGGCGCCAAGGGCAGCCTCGGCGACGTGACGGCGCGCCGCCTGGAGAGCGCCGCCGAGGCGTTCGACTTGGAGCCGGTGATCGTCACGAGTTGATCTTGCCGGACCGCGGGCCTCCAGGCCCGCCTCATGAATCTTGAGCGGGCCTGGAGGCCCGCGGTCCGGCAAGAAAAGCGCTCAGCCTTCCTTCACGAGCGGGATCAGCTTGGGCTGATCGCCGGACAGCGCCAGAGCCAGCTTGCCTTCGATCAGGTTGACGGCGTCGGAGCCGAAGATCTCGCGCCGCCAGCCGCTCAGCGCGTGTACATCGCGCTTGCCCGCGGCCAGCCGGTCGAGCTCGTCGGCGCTGGCGACCAGCCGCGCCGCCACGCCCGCCTCTTCGGCCTTGAGCCGCAGCAGCGTGCGCAACAGGTCGACGACGGCCCCCGGCGCGCGCAATTGCTCGGGTGCCCGGTCACGCGTAGGCAGCTCCGAATCCGGCACCTTGCGCGCCTTTTCGATCGCCTCCATCAGCTCGCGTCCCTGCCAGCCCTCGGCGAAGCCGCGGCCGAGCCCACGCGTCATCGCGAGCTCCTCGGTGCTCTTGGGCGCGTGGCTGGCGATCTCAAGGAGCTGCTCGTCGCGCAGCAAGCGCTGGCGGGGGATGTCGATGCGCTGGGCGGTGCGCTCGCGCCAGGCCGCGACCTCGCGCAGCGTGCCCAAGAGCCGGGGCGAGGCGCCGCGCGGCTTCAGCCGGCGCCACGCCTGCTCGGGATCGACACGGTAGGTCGTAGGCTCGTTCAGCACTGCCATCTCCTCGGCGATCCACGAGAAGCGGCCGGTCTTGTCGAGCTCGCGCTTCAGCTTCTCGTAGACCATGCGCAGGTGGGTGACGTCGCTCAGCGCATAGGCGATCTGCCGCTCGCTGAGCGGCCGGCGGCTCCAGTCGGTGAAGCGGCTGGATTTGTCGATCTTGGCCTTGGCGAGCTTGGTGGCGAGCGATTCGTAGGACGCCGCCTCGCCATGGCCGCACACCATGGCCGCGACCTGGGTGTCGAACAGGGGCTGCGGCACCTTGTTCATGCGCAGGTAGAAGATTTCCAGGTCCTGGCGGGCCGCATGAAAGACCTTGAGGACCTTGGGGTTGGCCATCAGCTCGTCGAGCGGGGCAAGGTCGATGCCGTCGGCCAGCGCGTCGATCGCGGCCGCGTCATCGGGCCCCGCCACCTGCGCCAGGCAGAGCTTGGGCCAATAGGTCCGCTCACGCATGAACTCGGTGTCGACGGCGATGAACTCGGTGTCGGCCAGGGGCTTGCAGAAGGCCGCCAATTCGTCGGTCGTGGTGATGAGCTTCATTAAACCGATCTATAGACCCGGGAACGGCGAGGGGCAAAGGTGACGCAACAGGCCCGCTTTTTCGGCCATTTGCTTGACTTGGCCGAGCATTCCGTGCCTTTTGCCGCCCCGTAAAACCCCGGAAAATGCGTGATGTCTTCCGTCTACCGAACCCATACGTGCGGCCAGTTGCGGCCCGAGC
>JACPOQ010000076.1 GCA_016191435.1 Chloroflexota bacterium
TCGCCGCCATGGGCCTGCATCGCAGCCAGTCGGCCCTCGGCGCCTTCTTCCGGCGCAAGAAAGCCCAACTCGGCACGGCCGAGGCCATCACCGCCACCGCCCACAAGCTCGCCCGCATCTTCTACGCCGTCCTCCGCGGCAAGACTGCCTACGCCGACCTCGGCCCTGATCACGACGAGCGCCGACATCGCGAACGAGCTGTCGCCTCCCTCAAACGCCGCGCCCACGCCCTGGGATTCGAACTCGCTCTCTTACCGCCAGTTCCTTACCAGCGCGGCTCTGACGACGCTGGTTGTGGGCTTACCCCCGCGGGAGCCCGAAACCCCGCTGCGCGATGATGTTGCGCTGGATCTCCGCCGTGCCGCCGCCAATTGGGCCCGCGACCGCGAGCAGGTACGACATCTGAACGCGGCCCTGGAGCTGCGCCCACTTCGAACCGCGCGTGAGCTGGCCGTAGGGGCCCATCAGATCGACGCCTGCATTCGCGACCTTGATCCCGAGCATCGCGAACCAGACCTTGCCGATGCTCGCCTCGGCGTTCGGCACCTCGCCGCGCGCCTGCATCCACACCGTGCGGTAGGCGATCAGGCGCCCAATCTCGGCTTCGATATAGAGCTCCGAAAGCCGGTCCCGCACGGCGGGTTTGTCCCACGGGCGGCCGCCCGGGCGGCGCTCTTTCGCCCACGCGATGAGGTCGTGGACGGTGCGGCGGGCGCCGCTGATGGCGGCGATGTTCGAGCGCTCGAAGTCGAGTGTTGTGGTCGCCGCATACCAGCCCTGGCCCTCGCCGCCGAAGAGGTTCGCGGCCGGGACGCGCACGTCATCGAAGAACGTCTGGTTGAAGTCGCGGCGGTAGGCCATGTTGTCGATCGGCGCGACCGTGACCCCCGGGGACTTCATGTCCACGACGAACGCGCTGATGCCCTTGTGCTTGGGTTCGCCCTGGTTCGTGCGCGCGAGCACCATCATCTTGTCGGCGGCGTGCGCGTTCGAGCTCCAGATTTTCGTGCCGTTGATGACCCAATCGTCGCCGTCACGCACGGCGTGCGTCTGCATGCTCGCCAGGTCGCTGCCGGAGCCGGGTTCGCTGAAGCCCTGGCACCACCACTCTTCGCCCGAGGCCATCTTCGGCAGCCAGCGCTCCTTCTGCTCGTCGTTCGCGTGGATCAGCAGCGTCGGGCCGACGATGCCGAGCGTGAACAGCCGCCCGCCGTGCGGCGCCCGGTGGTACGCGAGCTCTTCGTTCAAGACGAGCTGTTCGATCGGCGTCTTGCCCATGCCGCCGAATCGCTCGGGCCACGCGGGCGCCAGCCAGCGGCGGTCGCCGAGCTTGCGCATGAACTGGCGCGCGAACGGTAGCTGCGCTTCGTCGTCGAAGTAGTCATCGGAGCCGGAAAACCCGGGCGGGAGCTCGGCGGCGAGGAAGCGGCGGAGCTCGTCGCGCCACTGGCGCGTCTCGGCGGGGAGGGTGAATTCCATGCCCTGATGGTACCCGCCGCGCACACGAGCTGGGTAGCAGCCGCAGCCTGCGGCTCGCGGCGCGGGCCATCAAACGGGCCATCGCACTCATCGTGGGTTTGGCGGATCGTATCGAACCCGGCTATGGATTCAGGACCGCGGCTCCGGCATCGGTTCGAGTGCGTGCACCGGCCCGCGCGCGGCGGCGGCAGATTCCGCAACGGTGGCCCGCAAGTTCGGCCGCAGGACGATGATGACCGCCGCGAGCACGAGCATGAGCCAGCCCATCGCCGGGACCACCACTTCGAGGCTCAGCGATTGGCCGGCGAGCCCGGCGGGCAGTGCGCTCAACATCCCGAGGCCGACGGACAGTGGGAACAGCGCCATCACGCGCCCGCGCATCTCATCGGAGACCAGGTGCTGGACGATCGTGGTCGCGCCCACGGTCGTGCCGACGAGCCCGAACCCGAGCGAGAAGTTCGCGATCACCGTCAGCGGGATAAAGCGCGAGTGACCGAAGACGATGACGGCGGCGGCGAACAGCACCACGTTCGCGCAGAGCCCCAGCCCACGCCGCGCAAGCCCATCCAGCCGCGCGAAGAACAGCGACGCGGAAACCGCGCCAATGCCCCACGTCATCGCCATGAACCCGAACTCGGTCTTGCTCAGGCCGAGCACATCGGTCATCCAGACCGGGCCCAGCGCGGACACCCCGGGCATGCCAACCACCTGCAAAAGCACGACCATCCCGACCACGCCGAAGATCGTGGCGTCGCGGCGGGCATAGGCGAGGCCGTCGCGGATGTTCGCGAGCATGCCGCGCCCCCGCGCGCCGAGCTCGCCGCTTTCGAACCGCAATGCCAGCATGAGCGGGATCACGACCACCCACACGGCGGCCGTCCCGAGGAACACGCGGCCGCTCTCGAACTGGCTGTTAAGGAATCCCACGAGCGGCAGCATCGAAGGGAAGGCGATCTGGAGCGCGACCATCTGGAGCCCGATGGCGTTTGTCACGGCCTCCATCCCCACGATCGCCGGGATGCTCGCCGCGCGCGCCGGCAGGTCGATGGCCTGGTTGCCTGCTTGCAGCAGCACCAGCGCCGCGACAGCCACGATCGTCGCCTCTCCCAGCGGCTCCGCAAGCATCGCCAACGCGACGGCGGCGGTCAGCACGAAGGCCACGGACTCCGTCGCGACCAGCACATGGCGGCGCTCGAAGCGGTCGGCGATGGCGCCGCCGGCGAAGCTGAAGGCGAGCATCCCGAAGCCGCGGCAGGCGGAAATCGCAGTGACAAGGACCACGTCGCGGTCCGGGTACGCCTTCTGCACCCAGAAGATGAGGGTGATGAACTGTACCGGCACGACGAGTCCGCCGAGCAGCGTGCCCGCCAGCAGCAGCCGGAAATCGCGCACGGCAAGCGCCTGCACGGATGGGTGCCGGGCAAAGAAGCCCCCCTCGGCCATACCGCGCACGATACTGCATCGCCGTGTGGGCGTTTCGGCGTGCGAGCGAATCAGCACTCGGACCTTTCGCGTCACGGCGTGGTAGCCTGC
Source organism: Chloroflexota bacterium (assembly GCA_016191435.1). Taxonomy (GTDB): domain Bacteria; phylum Chloroflexota; class Dehalococcoidia; order Tepidiformales; family Tepidiformaceae; genus Amarobacillus. The sequence continues at coordinate 3,013 of JACPOQ010000076.1, forward strand.
CGGTGCAATCCGCGCACAGGAGAGAGCAGTGGCAGAGAGCGTAGTCCCCGGGTCGGGCACGCCCACGGACCCGTGGCAGCTGAAGACCCCGAGCGGCGGCTCCGAATACCAGGCCTGGCGCGACCCCTTGCTGGACCCGCCGGCGCTGGTCTGCCAGGTCGGCGCCACCAGGCTGAGCTACCACCTGCGCTGCATCGAGGACCTGCAGGCCATGCTCAAGGCCCGCGGCGATTGGGTGCCGCTCGGCAGCGCCGATGAGCAGAAGCCCGCGCCCGAAGGCACGGTCGAGGCGTGGGGCCGCTCACCCGAGAACCCGGTGGGCGGCTGGTACGGGTTGCGCAAGGGCTACCGCGGCCGCTTCGGCATGTACGTCCCGCCGGTGCTGCAGGCGCTCGGTCTCGCCGAAGTCGAGGCCAAACCGCGAAACAACCGCATGCGCGCGTCCTAAGGAGCGCCCCCGGGGCCGCGGCGAGGCTCTAGCAGCGATGGCTCGATGACCGTCGAGACGACCATCGCCTCGCCCTGCACTTCGATCACGTCGAAAAACGCGATCACCGGTTTCTGCTCGCCGGACTTTGTGATGAGGTTGCCCCGCGCGGCCGAAACGCGCCCCTTCGAACCAAGCACCGGCGCGAGCCTGTCGCGCTCGCCACGGTCGGCCCACAGCCCGAGCGCCGCCGAGGATTGCCCCAGCACCTCGGTGCGCCAGTACCCGCTAAGGCGCAGGAACGCTTCGTTCACGGCCACGAACAGGCCGGTGGATTGGCGCGTGACGGTCATCGCGAACGGGCTGCCAAGGACGATCTTCGCGTACATCTCCTCCGAGCTGCGCAGGCTCGCCTCGATGCGGCGCTCTTCGCCCACATCCCGGAAGGCGGCCACGTGCAGCCCGGGCAGGATGTTCGGGACCACGCCAAACGCGACGTGCACGATTTCGCCGCCCGGCCGCACGATTTGCGAACGGCCGGTAACACGGTCCCCGCGGAGGATCTCGCGCATGCGGGCGTGGGCATCGAAGGGCTCTTGCGCGAACTCACCGGCCTTCCGCCCCACCAGCCCGCCCGGTTCGACGCCGAACAGCCGCTCCGCCGCCCGGTTGGCGTGCACGTACACTGGCTCATCGTCGAAAACCACGATGGCCACGGGGCTCGCGTCGAAAGATCGCCCTGAAGATGTCCTCGCTCACCACTCTCGACCCCAGCCGCAGGCTCGCGCCCACAGGGGAGGGCGTCGCGGGAGTTTACTCCGAGCCAGGCGCAACCGTCGCGTGCTCCGCTCCGGCGTCCACGGTGCCGGCGTCCGTCTCGCAACTCCGTTGCGCCGAGGCGGCCAGCCGCACCCACCACCGCCGCTCGGAGCCGACCCAGCGCGTGGTCAGCACGCCGCGCAGCCGTACCGCGCCGAGGTCCACCAGCACGTCGTGCCGCCCCTCCACGAAGTAGTAGCGCAAAAGGTCGCTCTTGCCGCTGATAACGCGCTCGACCAGCAGTTGCCTGGTTTCGCTCAGTTCCAGGGTTACGCAGGCCAGTGGCTGACCGTCATCTCGCAGGAGTTCTGCCATGTTCGCGCCATCCCTGGCGGTCGTCCCCCGGCGGCCCGCCCCAACCAGCCTACAACGTTCAGGTTGCAGCGTCGTAAACGAGCATCCCACTAGAGAATCACGTGCGAAAAACGGCGACCATTGGGTCGTTGTTGATGGCCGGCGCTCCAAGCGGCGTCTCCACGCGGCGACCCCAAAATGCGTAGAATCGCCGCCAAACGCAGGAGGGCCTCATGGCAATCGCGACCATCAACGGCGTCGGTCTGTTCTACCGCGAGCTGGGCTCGGGGCCGGCCGTCATCCTCCACCACGGTTACACCGGCTCGCACGATAGCTGGGACACCGTCGCGCCCGCGCTCGCCGACCACTACCGCACGGTCGTGATGGACTGTCGCGGCGCCGGCGACAGCAGCCACCCGGCCGGCGGCTACACCATCCAGCAGTACGCGGCCGATGTGGTGGCGATGGCCGATTACCTCGGCATCGACCGCTTCACGTACGTCGGCCACAGCATGGGTGGCGTCATCGGCATGGAGCTCGGCCTGAGCTACGCCGAGCGGCTCCAGAAGCTGGTGCTGGTCGCGCCTGCGCCGGCCGACGGCATCGACATGGCCCTGCCGGGGATGGCGGAACAGCGTGAGCGCGGCCGCCGGCTGCGCCAGGAGGGGGCCCGCGACGTGATCTTGCGGGAGCGCATGGCGACCACCGCGCGCCCCAACCCCGAGACGGTCGCGCACGCCGTCGACCGCGCGCTCAGCGTCTCCGAAGGGCACTACGAGCAGTCGTGGGACGCGCTCGTGAACTACCGCGTGGGCGACCGCCTCGGCGAGATCGCGACGCCGACGCTCGTGGTCTCCGGCGCCGCCGATGGCCTGCTGCTGGCGAACCTGAAGGACTTTCAGCGGCTGCCCAACGCGACACTGCACGTGTTCAGCCGCATCAGCCACGGCATCCACCAGGAGGACGCGGCGCCGTTCATCAGCGCGCTTCGGGACTTCCTCGAGCACGGCGTGGTCACGCAGGCGACGCTCCTGGCGAAGCTGCGGCAGGAAACTGCCGCCGCCCGCTGACCCGGCTCCCCCGGACCGTGGCCGGGTGACCCCTTCCCTTGGGACCGATGGGCCGTCGCCGCACCCCGGTATTTCTACATACCGTGGAGGTTGAAGGGAAAGGAGGTCAGTCATGGTTGCGGATGTGCTCGCGGGAATCGGTTCGTTGCCCTTCCTCGCCGCCCCGGTCGTCCGCCAAGTCATGTGGGACGATAACGGCTGGGGCTGGGGCGCCTGGTTCTTCATGACGCTGGCTATGATCGCGTTCTGGGGCGCGGTCATCTTCCTCGTGGTGTGGTTCGTGCGCGGGGGCTCCCGCCCGGCTGCGATGCCGCCCACTTCGCGAGGGACCGCACTCGATATCGCGGCGGAGCGCTACGCGCGCGGTGAAATCTCCGAAGAAGAGTTCGCGCGCATCAAGCACGGTCTGGCGAGTTGACGCTCGGCGCCGCAAAGGGGTGTGGGGTATGGGCGTGTGGGAGTGGGAACAGCGATTCGGGCCTGACTCACCGATAGCGGCCCACGCGAGTTCGGGCGTACTCGGGCACGCGATCCGGATCGGAACCACACCACGCCCACACGCCCACACTGCCACACGCCGCCGCAGCGCCCTGGCGCCAGTCGCGATGCCGCGCCCGCGCCCGTATGCTTTCGCTGCCCACCCGCGGGCTGGAGGAACGGCGATGAAAGTGACGCGCATCTACACCGGCGATGACAACGAGTCGCACTTCGAAGACCTGGACGTGCCCTTGAAGGAGGGCGTCTACGGCAGTATCTCGCGCTTCGTCCCGGTGAAGGGCGTCGCCTTTCGCGAAACACCGCTCGGCGCCGAACTGGACTTCCACAACGCCCCGCAGCGCCAGTTCGTCATCACCCTCACCGGCATCGCCGAGGTGGAGTGCGGCGACGGTTCGAAGCGCCGCCTGGGCGCGGGCGACATCCTCCTCGCGGACGACGTCGCCGGGCACGGGCACATCACGCGCGAAATCGAAGGCCCCCGCAGGAGCATCTTCCTCCCGCTCCCGGAGGAATTCGACCTCGCGCCGTGGCGGGCATAGGCGCCCGTGGGCTACCGCGACTCCACTGGAAACCAGCAGCGATAGTCGGTGACGTGGCGGAAGCCGAGCTCCTTATAGAGGGAGTAGCCGGCGCGGGTCGCCTGGAGCGCGCTCGCGGTGCAGCCGGCGGCGCGCCCTTCTTCGGCGGCGTGCCGCGTCATCGCCGCGCCGTACCCGCGCCGGCGAAAGCTGTGCAGCGTGCTCACGTTCGAAACGCCCGCGATGCCGTGGCTGCAGAGCAGCGTTGCGGTCGCGACCGCGCGCCCGCCGCAGTACCCGAGGTAGTGCGTCAGCCCCGGCTGCGCGAGCAGTGCCGGGTCGGCGAAGACGGCGAACAGCTCGCGCGGCGTGCTGAAGCCGCTCGCCATGATTTCGATGAAGCGAGCGGCGGGTTCGCCCGCTTCGACGCGCTCGATGCGGAGCGGCGAGGACTCTTCCTCCGCGGCCGCGACGAGGGGCGCGAGCAGCATCCCCGGCAGATCCGGCCCCGCCTCCAGCCCCGAGGCGTTGGCGAAGGCGCCCGCCACGCCGCTCGCTGCCACCACGCACCACGGCAGCCCAAGGTCGCCGAAGAAGGCCGAGGCGCGGTCCAGCAGCAGCTCCGGGTCGGCCGGGCGGGAGAAGACGAACAGGCGGTTGAACTCGGCCCGGTCGACGCCCGTGGCCACGGCGGTGGCGCCCTCCGATTCGAACACCGCCCCGCCTGCGACCGTCCGCCCGATGACGCGGTAGGACTCAGCGAAGTTTTCGTGCATCCGCGTGATCATCGGGTCGGGCGGTTCGCTGCCGCGCATGGCCGTACCCTTTCGCCCCGAGTGTAGCGGACGGCGCCGGCCGCGCCCGCTGGTATAGTCCGGCGCACGAGCGCAGGAGAGACGACGCATGATCGGCACGCCCCAATTCGATGACTTCATCACAGAGCACCGCTGGTGCGTCATCACGACGTTGCGCAAGGACGGCAGCCCCACCTCCTCCGTCAATGCCTACGCCCGCGAAGGCGACGAGCTCGTCATCAGCACGCAGGGCCATCGCCTCAAGGTGCGCACGCTCGACCGCGACCCGCGCATCACCGTGCTCGTCCTCAACGACGCGTCGCCGTTTAACTTCGTCTCGGTCGAAGGGACAGCCGCCATCCAGCGCGGGGACGTCCTGGAGCCGACGCGGACCGTGTTTCGCAGCCTGGCGAAGATAAATTACCCGGAACCGGCCGACCTCCCGAAATGGATCAAGGAGCAGGGGCGCGTGATCATCCGCGTCACGCCCACGCGCGTCTCCGGCGTCATCCGCTGAGGATTCACGATTTGCGATTCACGATTGAAGTCACAGTCGTGTCCACATCCGTTCGGCCGGCGCCACGGAACCCCTATCGTGAATCGGCAATCATGAATCGTGAATCTACTGTGCCGCGGGCAGGTCCGCGGGCAGGCGCACTACCGAGCCGACGCCGAGCCCTTTGCGTTCGAACCAGCCCTGGTTCACTTCGATCACGTTCCGGTAGGTGATGCCGGGGCCGGGGCTGAGGACCGTCTCATCGAGGGGCGTGCCGTCCTTGATCGCCAGCACACGGCCATCCGCGCCGATGTAGGCGATGCTCAGGGGGAGGTAGGTGTTCTTCATCCAGAACCCGGTGGTGACATCGCTCGGGAACAGGAAGAGCATCCCGGCGTCATCTGCGAGCGTCTGGCGGTACATCAACCCCTGCCCGCGCTGCGCGTCCGTCGCGGCGACCTCCACGGTGAGCTTCTCGGAGACGCCGCCCGCCTCCACGGTCACCTGCCGCACCGGCAACGTGCTCGCAGGTGCATCGTTGCCATCGCAGGCAACGAACGAAAGGAAGGCGACGAACGCCAACACGATGTTGATCACGGCGCTCCTCCGCAGCACGGGGGAAGGGTAACAGCAAGCCGGGAACGAGGGATGAAAGTTCCGAGGGCCGAGTCCCGAGTTCCGAGTGGGGACAACCCGCCTTGGGGCCGCGCCGATCGCGGCCGACCACCCTCCGGTAGTCGTGGCCGTCTGGGGCCACGGGTCATGGACCCCATGTTCCGGGACCAGTGACCGGCGTTCGAACGCGGGCACACGTGGATCAGCGGGCGAGCGCAAAGCGCGAGACCGCGGCGACCGCAGCCCACGACCGTGACGGCGTGACGGCGTGACGGCGTAGGGGAGTGTGGGAGTGTGGGCGCGTGCAAAACACCGCCGGGCGCCGAAACCGCGGCCCACCACCCCCTCGGTAGTCGTGGCCGTCTGGGGCCACGGGTCATGGACCCCATGTTCCGGGACCAGTGACCGGCGTTCGAACGCGGGCACACGTGGATCAGCGGGCGAGCGCACCGCGCGAGACCGCGGCGACCGCAGCCCGCGACCGCCACGAGCGCGAGTCCCATTTTCATCCCTGGTTGTGGCGCCGCGCCATCACCGACTCGGAACTCAGCACTCACCACTCACCACTCAGCACCCAGCACCTTCCATGCTACTTTGTCCCCATGCCGAAAGACGCCATCGAGGTGGAGGTGAGCGGGCGGGTCGTGCCCGTGACGAACCCGGGCAAGGTGTTCTTCCCCGTGTCCGGCTATACCAAGCTCGATATCGTGAACTACTACCTGGCCGTCGGCGAAGGCGCGCTGCGCGGCGTCTACCGCCGCCCGACTGTCCTCAAGCGCTTCGTCAACGGCGCCGACCAGGAGCCTTTCTTCCAGAAGCGCGCCCCCACACCGCGGCCCGAATGGGTCGAAACCGCGCACGTGACCTTCCCCAGCGGCCGCAGCGCCGACCTCGCGGCGCCCGACGAGATCGCCGACCTGGTCTGGATGGCGAACCTCGGCTGCCTGGATCTCAACCCCTGGCCCGTGCGTGCGGACGACGTCGACCATCCGGACGAGCTGCGCGTCGACCTCGATCCCACGCCGCAGGCCGATTTCGCGATGGTGAAGCTGGTCGCCAAGGCCGTGCGCGAAGTGCTCGACGACTTCGGCTACGTGGGCTACCCGAAGACCTCTGGCTCGCGCGGCATCCACGTGAACGTGCGGCTGGAGCCACGCTGGGGCTTCACCGATGTGCGCCGCTGCGCCCTCGCACTCGGCCGCGAAGTCGAACGGCGCGTGCCGGCCATCGCGACGACGAAGTGGTGGAAAGAAGAGCGCCACGGCGTGTTCATCGATTACAACCAGAACGCCCGCGACCGTACCGTGGCGTCCGCGTACTCGATCCGCCCTACCCCGGACGCGCGTGTCTCCTGCCCGATCACCTGGGACGAGCTGGCAACCGTCGAGCTCGCCGACTTCACCATCGTCACCGTGCCGGCGCGCTACGCCGCCATCGGCGACCCTTCGGCCGCGATCGACGAGAAAGCGCACTCGCTCGAACCGCTGCTGGAGCTGGTGGCCAGGCAAGCGGCTGCCGGCCTCGGCGAAGCCCCGCTCCCGCCACATTACCCCAAGGCCGAAGGGGAACCCCGCCGCGTCCAGCCCAGCAAGCGGAAGAAGGATGGGCTGAGGGACTGAGCGGCTGAGGGGCGGCGGCCGCTTCGCGGGGCCGCGCGCTGTGCCATGATGTTCCCGTGAGCGTGACGCTGGCGGATATCGAGGCGGCGCGGGGCCGCATCGCGGGGCAGGTACGGCTCACCCCGCTCTGGCCCTCCGCCACGCTTGAACAGCTGAGCGGTGTGCCCGTCTGGTTCAAGTGCGAACAGCTCCAGCGCGCCGGCTCCTTCAAGATCCGCGGGGCGACGAACTTCGTCCGCCAGCTGAGCGAACAGCAGGCCGCCCAAGGCCTCGTCGCCGCGAGCGCCGGCAACCACGCCCAGGGCGTCGCCCTCGCCGGCGCTTCGGTGGGCATCGATGTCACGGTCGTGATGCCCGCGACGGCGCCGCTGGCGAAGGCCGCCGCCGCCCGCGACTACGGCGCCCGCGTCGTCCTCCTCGGCGCGTCGCTGGAAGAAGCCCGCGCCGAGGCGCGTGCCATCGCCGACCGCGAGGGGCGGCTGTTCGTGCCGCCCTTCGATGACGACGCGATCATCGCCGGGCAGGGCACGGTGGGCCTCGAAATTCTCGACCAATGCCCCGATGTCGAGGAGGTGCTGGTGCCGGCCGGCGGCGGCGGCCTGCTCGCGGGCATCGCCGTCGCGATCAAGGAGCGACGCCCGGACGTGCGCGTCGTCGGCGTCCAGTCGCTCGCCATGGACGGCATCCGCCGCTCGCTGCAGGCGGGCCGGCCGGTCCAGGCCGCCGCCGCCCGCACCATCGCCGACGGCGTCGCCGTCTCTGGCCCTTCGGACCGCACGTACGCGCTCATCGAGCGCTACGTGGACGACGTCGTGGCCTGCGCCGACGAGGCGATCGCCCACGCCATCGTCCTGCTCATCGAGCGCTCGAAGTTCGTGGTCGAAGGAGCGGGCGCGCTGGCCGTGGCCGCACTCCAGAGCGGCGCCTACCGGCCGCGCGGCCGCACGGTCGCGGTGCTCTCCGGCGGCAACATCGATATCAACCTCGTGGGCTCGATCGTGCGGCGCGGCCTCGCCGATGCCGGGCGCTACCAACACCTGGAGGTCGAGGTTTCGGACACGCCCGGCGAACTGGCGCTCGTCTCGCGCGTCATCGCCGATGCGGGCGGGAACATCATGGAAGTAGACCACAACCGCGAGGCGCGCGGCCTGCCGATCGGCGTGGCGCTGCTGGATCTGCTCCTCGAAGTCAGCGGCCAGCCGCACTTCGAGGCGATCATCGCCGCCCTCCGCGAGGCGGGCCTGCGCGGCGTCCCCGGCAGCACCGCCCGCCTCGCGACGGAGGACGCCCGCCGCCGCCACGGCGCGTGAGCGGCTGTTAGCTAATAGCCGGTAGCCATTGGCCGTTGGCAAGAATGCACGCGGCTGCGCGCCATGGCCACGAGCCGCTAGCAGCTAACACCTCCCTCCCCTTGACGCCACCCGCGCCGCCGCCCACCATCCCGATCACTCCGAGGGTGCTCATGCAGACGCGTACTCGTTCGCGGCGCGCTGGTGGCCACCGGCCGGGCGGGCCTGCCCCGGTCGCGGTGGGCGCCGCCCCGCGCGGCCGCCACGACGCCGTCATCGGGTTGCAGCGCTCGGTGGGGAACCGCGCCGTCGGGCGCCTGCTCGCCGGGCAGGGGCCGGCTGTGCTCGTACAGCGCTTCGGCACCACCAAGAAGTACGACGAGACGCAGGCGGAGCCCGCGGAGGGTCGCGCGGCGCCGCCCATGTTTTCCACCCACTCTGTCGACCCGGTGATCACCGGCCGCGGCGAGATCCGCCACGAGATGAAGCGCCCGAAGCACCCCGAGCTGATGGTCGCGGACGACGGCACCATGGCCATCAGCAAGACGAAGGCCGAATCCGAGGAGTTCTACGCGACTGATGAGGTCGTCGATGCCGCCAACACGGCGCTCGAAGCCAAGCACAGCGCCGTCATCCTCGACAACGAAATCGGTAACTCCATCTCACTCAAGGGCAAGACGCTGAAGATGGTGAAGCCCGGCATCCGTGTGCTGCCCGATCGCGATTTCGTGTTCGGCCCGGAAGCCTCGTTCGCCACCAATATCTGCATCGAAGTCGCCCAGAAGGTTATGGGGAACGTCCACGGCAACTACAACACGCAGGCCGTCTTCCAGGGCGTGGACGACGAGGACACCGACGCAAAGACGGCCGACTTCACGCCCCAGGCCGGCGCCCCGGAAGCGACCCACAACCTCGCCGACTACGTCGCCACGACCGACGACCCCAAAAAGGCTCAGCTCGGCGCAAAGATGAACGTAAGAGCCGAAGACTCGAAGGCGAAAGCAGGGCCCGAATACGCGAAGCAATCCGGCAAGAAAACCTTCAAGGCGAAGGAGAAGGCGCTCGGCATCAACAAGTATGCAATGCCCGAAGTGGGCGAGGGGTTCGCGAGCTATAGCACCTTTAGCTCCAAGGGCGGCAGCGGGAAGGGCGGGCACGGCTGGGGCTACCACTATGCGGGCGTCGTCGCGAAAAGCATGGACCAGAACGACTACATGACGTTGGAGAACTACCGCCGCGATGGCGACATCAACAAGCTGAAGGCCGAGCTCTACGAGAAGCTCATGAAAAACAACAAGCGTCTCATCGAAGCAAAGATCGCGGAGCTGAACGAGGAGATGGCCGGACCCGACGCCGAACGCCTGCGGCTCGAGTACGAACTGGGCGAACTGAAGAAAGCACGCGCCGACGCGATGACCACCGAGGAAGGCCAGGCCCTCGCCAAGCGCATCAACGACCTCTCGCAACAGACATCGGCGGCGAACATCCGCGTCATGGACCTGAAGGACAAGTCACCCGCGCGCGCGCTCAAGGAAGTAGTCGCGACGATCATGGAAGCTGACCGCGGCTCACGGGAAGAGGCGCTGGCAGCGGCGGCGAAAGTCGCGGACACGGAGCCATCCAAGCGCTGGTTTTTCCACATGTACGGCTCGAAGAAGAGCCAGTCGTTCCACGAGCAGGCGAAGGAAAGTGGTTTCTTCCACGACCCCATCACCCTCCGCGTTCGCCCCCAGGCCGCGGACCAGGGGACGAAGGGCTAGGGAGCTCATAGCTGCTGGCTATTAGCTGTTAGTCCAGCAGTGCTGTGAGATTCAGAGTGGGCATGTCGATGCGGCCGAGGCCGGTCGCGCCCGTGAGAGCGGCAATCACGCCCCGCATGCTGCCCAGCACCACCAGGGGGGCGTTGATGTGAATGAACGCTGCCTGCTCCTCGTCCGGGGCGGCAGCGGCTGAGACGGTGGCCACGCCGACCATGTCGAGGACCCGTCCGGCCCCGGAGGCCTGGACGCGAATCCTGACCTGGGCGCGTCCCGGCTCCTCAGGATCATGAAGCAATTGGGGCCGTGAGACCTTCCACGTGAGGTCTCCTGCGGGGTCCGGGCCCGCTTCGGGTTCCTCGTACTGAATCTGCTCGATCCAGAAGCGTTCGACTTCAAGGGCGCCTTCGACGGCAGCGACCAGCCTGGGGCGAGAAACCATCTCAGGCCGCCCGCGCGGACTGGTCGACCACCCCGCGCGGCAGTTTCGCCGTCCGGCAGTCGCGCCACGCGGTCACGTTTCCTGACCCCATTACCGACCGCGGCGACAGCCGAGTCGTAAACGAGGCGTCCAGGGCATGCGCGACAGCCACCAGCGTCTTGAGGGTCAGGTTGTCGCTGCCGCGGAGCACCTGCGTCACGCGTGCGCGCGACACTCCCATCCGTTCTGCCAACTGCGAACGGTTGAGGCCGAGTTCCTTCATGCGAGCGACGATCGCCTCACCGATCTCAATAACCAGCAGCTCGAACTGATAGTCCGGGTCTTCGTGGCGCGTCGCCATCCATTCGAAATTAGAGCTCATGATCCATTCCCTCAGAGAATTCGGCACGGAGCAGATCCATGCGGTCCGCGGCGGTTCGTTTCTCAGCCACCGGCGTAGCCTGGCCGCGTTTCGGGAACGCGTGCGTGAGAACGATCTCGGTTCCACCCGGGAGCGGGCACCAGAAAACTCGATCGTGCAGGGTCTTGAACTCGCGAAGACGCCATTGAGCGCCCCGCTCTCGGAAGACGAATTCCTTGGCGTGTTCGGGATTGGTGGGTATCCCGGACTCCGCCGCCCGTTCAATTCTCGCGGACATCTTCTTAAAATCGGCGAGCTGCATCTTAGCGAAGTATTCCTCGACCGGAACGCGCCCGTTGGCCAACACGTAGAACTCGACCTCATGCATCTTGCCGCTCAACCAATGCTTTAGGGGCATGTTAAGTCATACCTTAACGACCTGCAATCCGCCGGGCCGCTCGTTTCTCGTGAATTCTATGGACTTGTTAACCCTGGCTCAAATTTTGCTGGTCCCCCCACCCCTCACTCCCGCGCCTGGCGCAGCGCCACCGCGACCGTTAGCGTCCCGAGGCGCGTCTTCAGCGGCACGTCCAGCCACAGCAGCGGGCGCGGGCAGACGTACTTGCCCGTGCCTCGCAGCAACCGCGGCGGCGAGATGCTCGAACGAAAGCCGTTCGCCTCCAACCCCATGCTCGCGCGGCCCGTAATCATGTTCGTCAGCTCCGAAAGCGCGCTCAAGGCCATCCCGTCCAGGGACAGCACGTCGCCATCGACCATGCGCGCGGCGACCCGGCAGGCGGTGAACTCACTCATCGAATACGTGACCAGCCCCGCAACACGATCACCTTGCACAGCCACCACGCTGTTCCAATCGTCCCGCGTGAGCAGCGAGCGGGAGGCGCGGACCTGCTGGCGCGTAAACGTCTCGCGGCAGACCTCCTGGAGCACGAGCCCGGCGGCGACGACGAACGGCTCGACGGCATCGACGAGCAGCCGCCCGCTCATGGCCTCGGCGTATTCGAGGGCCGATTCAATAGTGGGTGCGGGCATCTGGGTGATTGTCGGCAGCCCGGCCGCTACGGGCGGTGAGGAAACACCCCAACATCGAAGGCCATTCACGGTTGTCGTAAAGCCTCGCCCGGCACGGCGCCGCGCGGCCCCGCTACGCTATCGAGCCCCGTGCGAACCCGCCCTCTTCTTGCACCCGCGCCCATTCCGCGTCCGGGTCATCGCTGCCGAGGTGGCCGGCGGCGGTGCGTCGCGACTGGATTCCCGCCTCCACGAGCGATCGCTCGTCGGCCACCTGCCGCGAACGGTCGATGGGCAGCACCGGCCCCCAGTGCGCGACCGCCCGCAGCCCCTCGATATCGAGGCCCGCGTACTTCGCCAGGAGGCGCAGGATGAGCATCGCCCGGCGTTCGTACACGGAGGTGCGGATCAGTCGCTTGCGTTCGACCTTCTTCGCGAGCGGGTCCAGCTCGGTGTTGAGCGCGATGCCGCTGAGCCCCTGCGGGTTGCTGCCGAAGGCCGTCCGCGGCGACTCCCCGAGGTCGTGCAGCGTGCGGTAAATGAGGTCGATGTAGTCCTTGTGGAGCGCCACGCCGCCGCCCTGGAGCAGGTCCAGCAGGTAGGCCCGCGCCCGCTCCGGCACCTCCCACACGGCGCCCGGCTCGACGGCGATGTCGTCGGCGCCCGTCACGCCTTCGAGCACCGCGATCGGGTTCCCCGAAAGCTCCAGGATCTGGCTGAGCTGGCTGTAGGCGCGGTTGAGCTCGCGGGAGGATTCCACGAGCGCGGGGATGTCGCTCGAACCCCATGCCTGCTTCGGCTCCCGGACGTTGGGAAAGAGCACGTAGGGGATGAAGCCATACGGGTTCACCTCGTGCCGTTCGCGCTGCTCGCCGCGCCAGAGCTCGAAGGTATCGGCCGTCCAGTATTCGGTGACCGTCGTCGCGGGGAGGCTGCCGCCCGCGCCAGTGGAGTGGAGGGTCACCACCGGGGCCGCGTCTTCGACCGAATACTGCGAGGCAACCGCGACGAGCCGCGCCGGGTCATCGGGCACGCGCCACGCGAAGAGGCCCTGCACATCCGGCGCCGTCACCCGCACCATCGCCTCGGCGGGGTCCCAGGTGACCTTGTAGGCGGCGTCGCCGAGCACGGCGCAATCGAGCTCGGTCTCGAAATCGAGCTGCGCCAGGAAGTTCGTGGCTTCGACATCACGCAGCGCACGTTCGGCTGCGCGGGCGCGTTCGCGGCCGGCGCCGGTGTCGCCATCGCGCGCCTCTACCTGGACCGCCAGCCCGCCGAGCAGGTAGCTCGTGATCTTGTCGGCGAAGGCGCGCGCGTAGTTGAAGGTCAGCCGGCGTTCGCCACGCCGCGCCCGCCCGAGCCACTGTCGCCCCTCGTAGAACTCCAGATTCTCGCGGTAGCGCCGCAGCCGCTCCTCGTCCATGCGCCGCAGCCGCACGGGCAACGGCAGCTCGTCGCGCAGTTCGCGCCGCCGTACCGGGAACCTCACAGGCATCGTTGTCACGCCATCACCTCGCGCCGGGATATCCGCCACGGTGCCGGGCCGGGGGTGGAGGTGGTAGGGGCGGTTGGCGTAGAGGCGTAGGGGCGTGACGGCGTAGTGGCGTGTGGGGTGCGGGAGTGTGGGCGTGCCGGAGTGGTCGCGGTAGCGTGGCGTCGGTGGTGGCCATAGACTCGGCGTGTGTTTCGACGCGAAATTCGAGGGCTCGATCGCGAGGTGCGCCAACCGTGAGCGCGCCGCGGCCCGGCATTCTGCCGTGGCAGGAGTTGCAGAGGGCCGCCGAATCGGGGTTCATCCGCGCCGAGACGTGTGCCATCCCCGCGGGCAGCTTCCAGCCCGCAAGCATCGACCTCCGTCTCGGCGAGCGCGCCTACCGCCTGCGCTGCAGCTTTCTCCCCGGCACGGCGCCCGTCGCCGAGCGCCTGGAAGAGTTCGCCATGGGCGAGATGGACCTGCGCGAGGGCGCCGTCCTCGAAAGCGGCCGGCCCTACCTCATCCCGCTCATCGAGGAGCTCAGCCTGCCACGGAATCTGCGCGGGCAGACGAACCCCAAGTCCTCCACTGGCCGCCTCGACATCTTCACGCGCGTGATCACCGATGCTGGCACGCAGTTCGATGAAATCGCCGCCGGCTATAAGGGCCGCCTCTACCTCGAGGTGTTCTCGCGCACGTTCACCATCAAGGTGAAGACGGGACGTGCGCTCAACCAGCTTCGCCTCTTCGCTTCGAAGTCCGATTGCAGCGACGCGGACCTGCTCGCGTTGCACCGCTCGCGTCCCATCGCTTACCGCGGCAGCCGGCCCATCAGCGCCGAAACCGTTGGGCTTTCGAACGGCCTGCTCCTGGGCGTGGACCTCGCCGCCGGCAGCGCCGTCGGCTTCCGCGCGAAGCGCAACAGCCACCTGTTGGACCTCGAAGCCACCGCCGCCTACGAAGCCGAGGACTACTGGGAAGAGGTCTACAGCGAGGCCGGCAACCGCCTCATCCTCGAGCCCGAGGAGTTCTACCTGCTGCTGTCGAAGGAGGCCGTGAGCATCCCGCCATCGGTCGCGGCCGACATGGTCGCCTTCGACCCTACGAGTGGAGAGCTCCGCACCCACTACGCCGGCTTCTTCGACCCCGGCTTCGGCTACGGCCACGAGGCAGCGCTGCCCGGCAGCCGCGCCGTCATGGAAGTGCGCGCCCACGACGTCCCCTTCGCCGTCGAAGACGGTCAGCGGGTGGCGAAGCTGACCTTCAGCCGCATGGCCGCCGAGCCATCGGTTCTCTATGGCTCACCGTCGATGGGCTCGCACTACCAGGGCCAGGGCGAACTGCGCATCCTCCCGAAGCAGTTCCGGCCGCCCCGCAGCCGCCAATTCCAGCCGGCTCTGCGGCGGGCGCGTGGGGGCATCTCGGCGTAGGCGCGGCGGGAGTTCGGGGAGCCGCAACATCCCGGTGGCCCTACAATGCGCCCCATGCCCGCCCCGGACCTCGCCCGTCTGTTTTCGCCGCGTGCTGTCGCCGTTGCCGGCGCCTCGACGAAGGTGGACAGCCCGGGACACGACTACGTGCATTCGCTGCGCGTGTTCGGCTTCGAAGGCCCGGTCTACCCCATCAACCCCCGCGCCGAGGAAGTCGACGGCTACCGCGCCTATCCCTCGCTGGCGACCGTTCCTGGCGATGTGGACCTGGTGATCTCGTGCCTGCCGGCGTCCGCGGTGCTCGATCTCGTGGCGCAGTGCGCGGCGAAGCGCGTGCCCTTCCTCCACCTGTTCACCGCGCGCTTCAGCGAAACCGGCGATCCCGATGCGGCCGCACTCGAACGCCAGGTGCTGGCCGCATGCGTGGCTGGCGGCGTGCGCCTGCTGGGTCCCAACGGCCTCGGTCTCTACCACCCGGCCGGCGGGATCGCGTTCCGCCCCGACCTCCCGCAGGAATGTGGCGCAGTCGCCTTCCTCAGCCAGAGCGGCAACAACGCCGTCGAAGTCGCGTTGCGCGGCAACGCGCGTGGGCTGCGCTTCGGCAAGGTCGCGAATTACGGCAACGGGCTGGACCTCACGCCAGCGGTGCTCCTGCGCTACCTCGCCGAAGACCCCGAGACCGCCGTCATCGGTGCCTACGTCGAGGGCGTCCCCGATGGGCGCGGCCTGTTCGAGGCGCTGAAGGCGGCGGCCGGGCACAAGCCGGTGATCGTCCACAAGGCCGGCCGCACGGTCGCGGGTGCGCGCTCGGCCGCATCGCACACGGCAGCGCTCGCGGGCGCGGCGGAGCTGTGGCCGGTGGCGATTCGGCAGGCGGGAGCCATCGAGGCGCGCAGCCAGGAGCAGCTCCTCGACCTCATGGTCGGCGCCTCGTTGCTCGCAAAGCCGCGTGGACGGCGCATGGCCGTTGTTGGTGGCGGTGGCGGCCGCAGCGTGCAATCCGCCGACGCCTGCGAGGAGAACGGCTTCGATGTCGTGCCGCTGCCTGCCGCCGTGCGCGAGCAGGTGCGGGCGAAGGCGCCGCAACTCGCCGACTGGATCGGCAACCCGGTGGACCAGTCCATCCTCGCCGGCAGCGGCGTGTCATCGAACGGCGTGCTCGAACTGATGCTCGCCAGCGGCGAATACGACGCCGCCATCGCAAACGTGGGCGAGGACTGGTTCCTCGGCCGCCCCGAAGGGGATGAGCGGCTGAAACACGCCTGCTCGCGGCTCGCCGCCGTGTGCGAGTCCGCGCCGATCCCCGTCGCCGTCGTCCTTGGCGCCACCGAGACCACCGACCCCGGGTACCGCGCCGTGATCGACGCCGTCCGCGACGCGTTCATCGCCCGCAACATCGCCGTCTACCCCAGCGTTGAGCGCGCCGCGTGGGCGCTTGGCCGGCTGGCGGGGTAGCTCCGGCGTGACCTGCTGTCGTCTCTGCTCGCCCCGGGCTTGCGAATAACCTTGCCTGTTTTCCGTCACCCCACCAGCCGCACGGGCGACGGCGGGTTGGCGCCAAGCGCGCGCACGAAGCTCGCGTCGCAGGTCAGCAACTCGATGCCGAATGCCTCGGCGCACGCGAGGTACAGCGAGTCGTAGATTTTCGATTGCCCGGCCGCCTCGGCGATCTCGAGCGCGCGCTCGATCCATGCATCGTTCCAACCGTGCTCGATCGGAAGTAAACGAAACGCGCGCCACAGACTCACGCGGGCCTCGGTATCGATAACACCGCGCCGATGAAGCGACCGCAAATTCGATGCGAACTCCGACTGCAACAGATTCGTCGACACGAACTGGTGTCCCCCCTCGACGAGCTCCGAGAGAACGGACTGCGCTGCGGGAAGTTGTTGGCTCGGAACCATCGCTCGCAGCAAGAACGACGCATCGGGGACGTAGATCAATGGTCGTCGGACTCGTCCAGCACTTCCTGGATCACTTCCTCCGGCACGCCAAGTCCACCCGTCGCACGCAAGACCGCTTGGCGCGCCTCCGCGAGGGCGCGCAGCGCCGCCAGCGCACGGGCGTGGCCCTCGGGGCTACGGGCGCGCGCGAGCATCGCTTCGCGATCGGCCGCGTAGTCCTCCGGCGTGGCGCCGGTCATGTCTCTGGACCGCGAGGTGCTCGCTTCGGTAGTCATGGAGCGATTGTAGCGCGTCGCTGCCTGGAGGGCGTTCCGCCAGAGAGCCGCGACGACAGTCAGAAAATATGATTATCATGGGTACATGGAATCGACGACCACGGCGCCAGCCCCAACGAAGATTACCGCGACGGAGCTGGCCCGGAACCTCTCCGACGTCCTGAACCGCGTGCGTTACCGCGGCGAACACTTCATCGTCGAACGCAACGGCGAAGTAGTGGCCGTGCTCGAACCAAAGCCGGAGGCAAAGAAGCGGACGCGCGAGGAGTTCCTTCGTGAGTTCGGTCACATGAAGCTGCCACACGGCTTCGCGGACGCCCTTGAGGATGGGATGAAGGTCTTTAAGACGGGCGCCGAGGATCCGTGGCAGTCCTTGTAGATTCGAGCGTCTTCATTGAAGCGGAGCGGCGCGAATTCAGTCTCGACGAAATCTTCGCGCTCGTCCGGCCGGGGGAGTCAATGGCGGTCTCCGCCATCGGAGCCGCTGAGCTCCTGTTCGGGTTTCACCTTGGCGCACCGGCCCAACGGCGGCTCCAACGATCGGCGTTTGCCGACAGTGTTTTCGAACAATTCGAGATCCTCGCCTTCGACATTGTTGTCGCACGCCGGTACGCCGAGCTCTGGGCGCATCTTCGGTCGAAGGGCACGATGATCGGCCTGCACGACCTCATGATCGGCGCCACGGCGCTTGCCAACGGCTTTGACGTGCTCACCCACAACGTCCGGGATTTCGAGCGCATCCCCGGTCTCACCGTGCGCCGCCCCGATTGGTAGCCGCTTGAGCCAAGGCGCCGCCGCTACCGCCCGCCGGCCAGCGGCGATTCCGCCGCCAGCGCCTCCACCAGCTCCCCGAGGTGCGCGATGACGCGGTCCGGGACGGCGACCAGGCCCTCGCCCAGCTCCATGCGGTCGCGGTGGATCCAGACGGCGTGGAGGCCGGCGTTCTTTGCCCCGCCGATGTCGGCGTAGAGATTGTCGCCGACGTGCCAGGCCTCGTGCGGCTCAACGCCCGTCGCCGCGAGCGCGTGCTCGAACACCTCTTTGTCCGGCTTCCCATGCCCGAAGACGCCCTCGATCACGATGGCATCGACGTACGCCTCCAGCCCGAAGCGTTCGACCTTGCCGCGCTGCATGTCGGCCGGCCCGTTCGTGATGATGGCCAACCGGAAGCCCTGCGCCCGCAGCCCTTCGAGCGTGGCCAGCGCGTCATCGAACAGGTGGATGCGCGGCGTGACCTCCTCGGCGTAGCGGTCGGAGAGCCGGGGCGCGAGCTCGACATCGAGCCCTTCGGCTGCGAGCGCGCTGCGCACGGTGTTCATGCGCGCTTCGACGAGCCGCGTGCGCCATTGCCCGACCGCTGCCTCGTCGCGCCAGAACTCCCGCGCCTCGCGGCGGATGGCCGCGCGGATGAGCTCCCATTCGCAGCCCAGTTCGGGCGCGAGGTCGCGGCAGGCGATCTCCCAGGCGACCTCCAGGCCGCCGGAGGTATCGAGCAGCGTGTCGTCCATATCGAAGAAAACGGCGCGGGGCATGGCAATCCGGTGCGGTCGTCGCCCCTCAACCGTACCGCATCGAATCGGCACGGGCACACCATCCTGGCGGAGGAAAGTCAACGGCTCGGCGGCGAATTTCGGTATGCTGGACGGCGTCCGGGCGCGCACTGAGCCGGCCCGCGCCCGTCACGATCCTGCGGCCGGAATGTCAGGAGGACGCGCCATGCTCTTCAAGCGAAAGCCCACGGCACTGATTGACCCCGCGGACGCGCTCCGCGGCCGGGACACACCGATGCCCGTGCCGGAGCGGCACCTCGTGCTGGGCACGCCCCTCGAGGGGCCCTGGCCCGCCGGCTACCAGCGCGCGACCGTCGCGATGGGCTGCTTCTGGGGCGCCGAGAAGTTTCTCTGGCACGTCCCCGGTGTCTATTCGACGTTCGTCGGCTACGCCGGCGGGTTCACCCCGAACCCCACGTACGAAGAAGTCTGTTCGGAGCGCACCGGCCACGCCGAGGCCGCCGTCGCCATCTTCGACCCCGCAAAGGTCGCGTACGACGACCTGCTGAAGGTGTTCTGGGAGAACCACGACCCCACGCAATGGATGCGCCAGGGCGGCGACATCGGCACGCAGTACCGCTCCGCAATTTTCGTGGAGGGTGCGGAACAGGAGGCTGCCGCGCTCGAATCGCGTGACCGCTACCAGGCCGCACTGCGCACCGCCGGCTTCGGCGACATCGTGACCGAAATCCTCCCCGCCGGGGAGTTCTACTACGCCGAGCCCTACCACCAGCAGTACCTCGCGCGGAACCCGCACGGCTACTGCAACCACGGCTTCTGCCAGGCCGCGTACCCGGCGGCAGCGGCCAGCGAAGTAAGAGGCTAAGAGCCGCGGCGGGGTGTGGGGGTGTCGGCGTCTGGGCGTAAGCCTGGGAACGCACGCTTCCACACCCACACACCCACACACCCACACGCCCACACGGCGACGAAGGAGCACACATGCCCGCCACCGGCGACGCCACAGCCGCATTCGACCCTGCCCGCCTTGCGATGCCCATCGGCGAGGCGATGTTTAGCCAGCGCGCCATCCGCCGCCTGCGCCCGGACCCTATCCCCATGGCCGATGTGCGCGCCATGCTCGAAGCGGCGGTCAAGGCGCCCAGCGGCGGCAACCAGCAGTGGGCGCGCTTCCTTGTGCTCAATGACCCGGAACGCATCCGCGAATTCGGCCAGCTCTACCACGAAGCCTGGTGGGCGAAACGCCGCGACATCGAGGGCTGGTCCGGCCCGCAGGACATCCCCGCCGGCGCCACCGTCGCCCGCTCCGCGATGCGGCTCGCCGGTGAGATCGGCGCCGCGCCGCTGATCGTGCTGGTGCTCGCCGAACCGCCCGGCCCCGCCAACTCCGTCATCACCTGCGCCCAGAACCTGATGCTTGCAGCCCGCGCGCTCGGCATCGGTTCGGTCCCCACGACGCTGCACCCCGATGTGATGGAGCGCGTCTACGCGCTGTTCGATATCCCCTCGCGCGCCGTCTTCCACCTCTGCATCCCTATGGGCTACCCGCGCGGCAACTTCGGCCCGACGGCGCGCCGCCCAACGGCCGAAGTCTCGTACCTGAACACATGGGGCGCCCCGGTCCCGTGGGCCTGAGCGGCGCGCTTGACCTCGAAGGCAAGGTGGCGGTGATGATCGCGTGCATCAACGGCGCCACCATCCCCGGCGGCGGCATGCTCCTCCGGGGAACCGGATACCCTGGAGATTGCACAAGTGTTCTATTCCTGAGGCATCTCCTCTAGAATCATCCTGTGAGTAGCCAAACGGCGAGCCAAATCCCCCTCCTGGCGGCGGATCTCCATGTAGTGCCGCGGCTGGAGGTTGGTATCGCACCAAGAACGCGTCCCGCGTACGAACTGGTTTTGGACGATGCGTTCGATTGGCTGGATCGGCGGGTGGCCAATTCCATCGAGGCGGTCGTGACGGATCCGCCCTATGGATTGATTGAATTCAGCGAAGCGGAATTGCGGAAGAAGAAGGATGGCAGTGGCGGAGTGTGGCGGATTCCGCCAGCCTTCGACGGTTGCGAGCGAGCGCCGCTGCCGCGCTTCACGGTGTTGCGGGATCGCGATCGCCAGGCGCTGCGCGCATTCTTCGCGCGGTTGTCGCAGTCGCTCATACGGGTGCTCGTGCCGGGAGCGCATGTTTTCATCGCGACGAATCCGCTGGTCTCCCACCTCGTGTACGAGCCGTTCATCGCCGCGGGGTTTGAAAAGCGCGGGGAAATTATTCGCCTGGTGCAAACGCTGCGCGGCGGGGATCGGCCGAAGAACGCGGAGAACGAGTTCGACCTTGTTTCGGTGATGCCTCGGTCCGGTTGGGAACCCTGGGGTCTCTTCCGGAAGCCATGCCAGGGACGTGTGCAGGATAACCTCAGGGTGTGGCGGACCGGTGGCTTGCGGCGGATATCCGATGCGGAGCCCTTCAGAGACGTCATCTCCGCTCCCGTGGCGCGCGGCCGCGAACGGGAAATCGCACCTCACCCTTCGTTGAAACCTCAGCGGTTGATGCGCCAATTGGTGCGGGCCTCTTTGCCGTTCGCTGAAGGCACGGTGCTCGATCCATTCATGGGCTCCGGCTCCACAATCGCCGCCGCATCGGCGCTCGGGATACAAAGCATCGGGATAGAGTGCAACCCGGAGTTCTTCGCACTCGCCGTCGCGGCCATCCCGGAACTGGCCGGGCTCGATGCCGGTGAGCACGACTCTGCCAGATGGTGAGGCCCGCGGATTTTGACGCCGCGGTTCCCCTTCCACCAGGGCTTGATATCGGTGCTATTCGGCGCGCGATCGAATACATGGAGCGTGAACTCTCCGATCTCGTCGAGATCTACTACGAGCAGGCGAACGTCTTCAGCGCGATCGTCGGGATATTCGGCACGCGGGCGCTGGATCAGGTCAGCAACTATGAAAAGCATAGAAACGCCGATACGGCACAACAACGGTTTCCGGACCTTAAACGCAGAGGATCCGGGGACCATCCTATCCCCGCTAATAGCCTGGAGAGCAAGGGGAGCAAACGGACTTACGCCATTCAGTCTCACTACGACCATCCGGGCTGGTACATCATCTGGCGCTACCTGATCGACTCCACCCAGACTATCGAAGCAGGTAAAACCGTCATCATCTGGCGAGTGGACGTGGCATTCCTGACAAAAGACGACTGGAAGTACGAGAAGAGCTCCGCCGGGGATCTGGGCGGCGGCAGAACCCATACGTTCGGGGTAAAGAACCCGCAGAAGACGTTGCTCGGGAAGAGCGTGTACCGGCGCGCAGACATTAGGCTCGTGGACCAAAAGCCCGTGCCGGCAAACGGTCACATCCCGCCCGCGAAGATCAGTCCCGAATCATCGGCTCCGCCATAGCCTGCCACCCTCCTGAGCTGGGCCCGTGCCGCCGGCGAGGCCTCAGCCCGGGTCCTGCATCAGGGCGATGGCGAGATGGAGGCTGTCGCCCTTCTTGAAGACGAAGTCCAGGGCGGCCTCGCCGGTGAGCATCTGCCAGCGCAATGCGCCGTTCGCGTCCTTCGCCTGGGCGCCATCCGGGCCGGGCACCGGGATGCGCACGCCGTTCGCACAAACGATGCGCTCGAGCCGTTCCATCCGTTTTTCGAGCGCCGCGAACCGGGCCTCCGTGGCGGTCACGGCGCCCGGCGCCGGCGCCGTCTTCGCGGCCGCGGGTATCGTGCCGATGAAGCTCGCGGGGTCGCGCAGCTGATCGAAGTCGAGCGCGAAGAGCGCCTGTGTGCCGACGGCCCAGTGCAGGTGCGGCCCCGTCGAGATCCCGGTGTTGCCCACGTACCCAATAACCGCCCCGGCATCGACAGGCCCCTCGGGCGCCTCGAACTTGCTCAGGTGGCCGTAGGCCGAGTACCACTTCGTGTTCTGGTGGTCCAGCACCACCCAGTTGCCGAACTGCCACGCCTGTTCATCCAGGCTGTGGCGCTTGAGGATCCCGGCGGCAGGCGCACGGACGGGTGTACCGGTATCCGCGGCGATGTCCATGCCGCCGTGCTTGTTCCCGGTCACCGAAGGGATGCCGAAGCGCTGCGTGATCTCGCCGGCCACGGGCCAGCCATCGCAGCGCATCGTGCCATCCGGCTTTGTCGAAAGCTTCGTATTCGCGAACACCAGGTCCTCGGGCATCGCGTGCCTCCTTTGGCCGAGACAGTAGTTCGCGCGCCCGGCCGTGGGAAGACGTGTATGTCACCGAAGGTGCCATCCGGGAATGGTGGCAACGGCCGGTGCCATCGCGCTTCGTGCTGGCGAACGTCATCAGCTACAATCCCCGGCCAGCACTCAACCTCGGGGAGGCTCACCCATGGAAGCTCGTGAAATTATCCGCAGCCAGCTGCAGATGACGCATCGCTTGCTCGATCAGGTACTGGCCGATGTAACGTCCGAGCACTTGCGTGCGGTGCCGGATGGCACCATCAACCCCATCGTTTCTATCTATGCGCACCTCGTTACCTCCGAGGACCGCCTGGTGAATCTGCGCGCACTGGAGCGGCCCACCGTCGCCGCCTCGGGCGGCTGGACCGCGCGCACCGGCATCCCGGATTCCACGGAGCCGTCGCAGCCGGCCGACAAGGGCGCCTGGTGCGCGAAGGTGAACCTGGAAGCGTTCAAGGAGTACGCCGCCGCTGTCTTCGCCGCCACCGACGACGCGATCGCCAACGCCAGCGACGTGGCCCTTGCGCGCGAGGTGGAGATGGGTCCGATGGGCAACCAGCCGGCCTTCTACTATATCTACGGCATCGCGCTTTACCATTGCAGCGAACACACCGGCGAAATCGCCGCCCTCAAGGGTGTCCGCGGCCTCAAGGGCCTCCCCTTCTGAGGCCGGCCGGCGCTCTCGCCGCACCCGGCACTCACTCGTGGGTGGCGTGCCGCGCCCACATCCGCATCGTGTCCCGCACCTGCTGCAGCGCCTCCGGCTGGATCGTCGCGTCGTTGAGGATGCAGTCCGTCAGGTGGCGGTCCAGCAGGATGAGCCCCGCCTGCTCCAGCCCCGAGCGCGCCGCGAGCAGCTGGTTCAATACGTCCTCGCAGGTGCGCTGCTCTTCGAGCATCTTGCGCAGCCCGCGGACCTGGCCTTCCACGCGCGCCAGGCGGTCCTGCAGTTTCTTATCGGGTTCGAGCGGCATCGTGCTGATCCGTTGACATCCATACCCCACCGGGGTATCCTGAGTGCAACCATACTACAGGCGCGCAGGATGTCAACCGCCCGGTCCGGGCGCAAAGGCCTTGCCGCCGAAGGAAGTGCAATCCGATGTCCGATCTCCGCGAAGTCACCGACTCAACCTTCGATAGCGAAGTCATCAAGGGTGAACTGCCAACCCTCGTCGATTTCTGGGCGCCCTGGTGCGGCCCCTGCCGCATGGTCGGCCCCGTGGTCCAAGAGTTGAGCGAGGAATACGTCGGCAAGGTGAACTTCGTCAAGATGAACACCGATGAAAACCCGCAGGTGCCTGTCAAGTACGGCATCCGCACCATCCCTGCGCTGCTCGTGTTCAAGCCCGGCGACGACCGGCCCGTCGAAACGATCGTCGGCTTCCGCCCGAAGGGCGACATCAAGAAGCGGCTCGACGCGGCCCTGGCGTAGGAAGTGCGGAGTCCTGGGTGCTGAGTGCTCAGGGTTCGCCACCGCAGGGGAACCCCGACCGGACCCGGCACCAGGGCCCACCGGCCGTTGGCGGTGGCCCGGCGCCTGACAGAATGAGAGGCACGGGCCGCCATCTTGCGGCTGCCGTGCCTTTTCTGTTCTCCCGAGAGGAGCTTTACCACTATGACGCAGCCCGCGTCTAGCGCGCCCCCGCCGGCGCCAGCACCCGAGAGCGGCCACTACGATGTCGCCATCATCGGTGGCGGCGGGGCCGGCCTGACCGCCGCGATCTACGCCGCCCGCGCCCGCCGCCGAACCGTCGTCTTCGAACGCCGCATCACCGGCGGCCAGATCGCGACCACCGAGCTCGTCGAGAACTTCCCCGGCTTCCCCGAAGGTGTCAATGGCTTCGATTTCGCCCAGCTCCTGCTGCAACAGGCGGAAAAGTTCGGCGCGGAGATTGTCTACGACGATGTGCGCGCGCTCGTCCGTGAGCCGGACGGCTCGTTCCGCCTCTCGGCAGAGAGCGGTGATTACCATGCCCGCGCCGTCATCGTCACGGCCGGCGCCGAGTACAACCGCCTCGGCGTCCCCGGCGAGGCGGAGCTCACGGGCAAGGGCGTGAGCTGGTGTGCCACCTGCGATGCCGCGTTCTTCAAGGGCCAGGAGGTAGCCGTGATCGGCGGCGGCGATTCCGCGCTCGACGAAGGCCTCTTTGTCTCCCGCTACGCGAGCAAGGTCCACGTCATCCACCGCCGCGATACGCTCCGCGCCAGCGCGATCCTGCAGGAACGTGCGTTTGCGAACCCCAGGTTCACGTTCACCTGGGACACCGCCGTCGAGGCCATCCACGGCGGCGAGCAGGTCACCGGCCTGGCGCTGCGAAACCTGAAGACGGGCGCAAAGAGCGAGCTCCCGGTCGGCGCCGTCTTCATCTTCATCGGCCAGACCCCGAACAACGGGCTGCTTGCCGGGCTCGTGCCGCTCGATGCCGGCGGCCACGCGCTGGTGGACCTCAACATGCAGACGGCCGTCCCGGGCCTCTTCGTCGCCGGCGACCTCCGCACCCACGCCGCGCGCCAGCTCGTCAGCGCCTGCGGGGACGGCGCCACCGCCGCAATCGCCGCCGAGCATTACCTGGAATCGCTGCCGGCCGCCGCCAAGTAGCAGCGTTGGTTTCGCTCGCGCGCCGCGCTTCCGCGATCGTGGTGTCCACGGCCCGAAGCCCCCGCCTGTGTGCATGGCCGGAGCCGGGCGCAGGGCCCCCTGGCCTCGGCACTCGGCCCTCGGCACTGCTGTGAAAATCGCCCCCGAGCGCGCCACTCGCAGCCCACCACCTCCCGGTAGTCGTGGCCGTCTGGGGCCACGGGTCATGGATCCCAGGTCCCGGGACCAGTGACCGGCGCTCGAATGCGGGCACACGTGGATCAGCGGGCGAGCGCAGCGCGCGAGACTGCGGCGACTGCAGCCCACAACCGCCACGAGTGTGAGTCCCGTTTTCGTCCCTGGTTGTGGCGCCGCGCCATCACCGACTCGGAACTCGGAACTCGGCCCTCGGAACTTCCTACGTGTGCACCGCGTACAGCACGACGTCCCCGAGGTCGCCCGTGTCCCCGGTATCGATGAGGACGCGGCGGGTCGCGACCATCTCGGCGGCGGCGATGCCGCGGCTCACGCGCACGTTGTCCAGGCTCTGCGCCTGCGACCCATCGAGCCGCACGCTCGCCGTGTACGTGCCGCTGTTGAACGAGACCAGAGTGCCGCGGTAGGTGGGCATTTCGAGCTCCTTCGTCGCCGTATCGGCGTTGTGGCGTGATGGCGTATCGGCGTAACGGCGGCCATCGGCGACGCCGGCACGCCCCTACGCCGGCACGCCGATACGCCCTATGGCGCCCCCAGTGCGAGCACCGAGTCGTAGCGCGCGCCACGCGGTGCGCGTTCGTAATCGAGCCCGAGACCGAGCACGCGGTAGATGGCGGTTGCCGGCGCGAGGCCCCGGTGGGTCACGCGCACCAGGTCGAAGAGCTCCTGGCCGGCGTTGAACGGCGCGGTCAGCTCGCCCGCCGGCTCGTGCCACCCAGCCCGGCGGAGTGCGCCGGCAGTGTAGCGGTCGGTCTTGGTGTTCGTATCGGCGTCGAGGTTGCGGACCGCGTCGAAGCGCGCGCCGTGCTGCGCCACTGATCCCCCGTCGAAGCGGTCGGAGAAGCGGCCGCTGCCCTGGAGCCGCAGCCAGTTCGTGGCCGGCGGCTCGTCCCCGAGGCTGAGGGCGGCGACGGGATGCTCGCCCGCGCCGCCGTAGGCGTAGACCGCCGGCGAAACGGCCAGCCAGAGGGCCGCCACCTGCTCGGAGCTGAGCGCGCTGTTGAAGACCATCGCCTCGGCGATATCGCCCTTGAACGCGTCGGTCCCGGCGCCGTCCTTCGCGCCCATAAACAACGCCGCCGCCGGGGACACCGTCGCCGCGGAGCCGCTCGCCCGCGTCCCCACGGCCACGCCATCGACGTAGAACGTGACTATCGACCCGGCCGCGCGCGTCACGCACAGCAGCCGCCACTGGCCGTTGTTGATGGCCGTGCCGCGCGTATCGGTCCAGCCATCGGCGGAGTCTCCGAAGGCGAGGACGTTATCGATGAGCCCCATCGTGAAGAACGTACCGCCGGCCGCGCGCGAGAAGATGCGCCGCGTGCCCGTGCCCGCGTTCGCCGTCCGCACGAGTGCCACGTACGTCCCGGAGGCAAGGTCCAGCGCGGCGGCGCTCGCTGTGGAGAACGTGTCGTCGATGCCATCGAGTGTGGCGTACGCGCTGGGCGATTGACCCACGAGTGGTCCGGGCGTACGGCCCGTCGTCGCGTAGAGCCCGCCGGTGGAGACCGCCGGGTAGATCGCGTTTGCGTGATCCTGCACGAGGGTCACGCCCGGCTCCTGCAGCCGCCACCAGGCCTGTGGCGCCAGTGCTCGCACGGTCTCGGCGAACAGCGGCGCATCGAGGTTGCGCACCGTGAGCAGCCCGCTTTCGCCGCGCACCCCATCGGTCAGCGGCGCGAGCAGCCGGCCGAGCGCCGTCGCGCCATCCTCGCCCTGGGCGATGGCGAACGACGGGCTGTAGGCGTTGAAGTCGGCGCTCGCCGCGTAGGGGGTGCCCGCACTCGCGATGCCGATGCCGGCGCGCCCGGCGATGCGGTTCGCGACCAGGTACCGCGTCAGCACCCCGCTCGCCGTTTGCCATGTCTGCGGTGCGCGCCAGCGGCGGAGCTGCTCCCATGGCCCGCTGGCCTCGATTGTCACTCCGCTGTGGCCATCGCCGGCACGGTAGCGGATGCGGTCGATGGTCAGCCGCCAGGTGACGCCGTATTCGGCCGCGCCCGCCGCGCCCGAAAGGTACCCCGGCGAGAGCGTGAGCTGCCCGCCCGTCATGGTCCCTGGAAACGCCGCCGAGGGCAGCGCCGCGAGCGCGCCGTCGCCGTTGTCGAATTCCACCACGCAGCGCGCGGTGGCGGGCCCGAAGCGGACCTTGCAGCTCACCACGCGCGCGGAGAGGTCGTCGGCGCCGTTGATCGCCGCCTGCCACCAGCCATTGGCCGCCACCGCGTAGACGGTGTTGGGCGTGCCGCTGCCATATGCGAGCTCGAACCCATGCACAGACGCCGCCTCCATCGGCGCCGGCTCCGACCACGTGCTGGTTGGGCCGAAGCTCGGGTATGGGTGGCTTTCGCGCGCGCTCACGGCCGCAACCGCGCCCGTCTCGCGGTGCGCGAACGTGCCGTACACGCCCGGTGCGATGCTCGTGATGGACGCGCCGCCGAAGAGCGTGGTGGACGCGGAATCGGCCTCCGCGACGTTGGAGAAGCCGCTCCAGGTGTTCGCCGGCAGCGAGAGGTCGCCCATCTGCACGGCCCACGCGCGCTTGTGCGTGGTCGTCACTTCCGTACCGTTGACCAGCAGCGCGAAATCGGCGCCATCGTGCGTCGCGGCGATGTTCGCGATGCTCGCCACCGAGCCGCTCTTCGTCCAGTTCGTCCCCGAAGCGGCCCACGTGCCAGCGATGCGGCGCAGGCGCTTGAGCGTGGTGCTGGTCCCAAGCGTGTAGAACGCGCAGCAATCCGGCCCCGCGGCCGACCAGCTCGCGGCGATATCGCCAATCGCCGAGCCTTCGGTCACGAGCGCGGTCGCGGCGCCCCAGGTGACGCCATTGTCGCTCGAGCTACGGACGTAGAGCGTCAGCGTCTTCGTATAGAAGAGCAGCACCTCGCCCGCCCGCGCGATGAGCGCCACCCCCGAACCTGTCACCAGCCCGGTATCGATGACGGCCCAGGCGGCCGGGTTGATGCCGGTGCCGCCCGCCCACGGGTACGAAGCGAGGAGCGTGCCGCTCGCATTGCGGGCCACCACCAGCCGGCCGTTCGCCGTCACGCAGGCAGCGCGGGGGTCGTCGGGCTCGCTGCCGCGGTAAACGCGCGACCAGCGAAAGATGTGCGCCGTGTTGCGCTTCGCCTGGGTCGTGACGAGGAACGCCGGCTGGCGGTTGGCGCTCTGCTGGTGGACGGCAAGCGTGGGCGAAAGCGAGAGCATCGGCCCCTCCTTATGGCTCCGAGCGAAACAGGCGCGGCGGCGAAGGGGGAAGGGGAGGGTGGCAGGATTCGTAACGACGTATGGGCGTAACGGAGTAACGGCGTAGGGCCCCACGCCGACACGCCGACACGCCGACACGCCGGCACGCCCCTACGCCGTTACACTTCCCCCATGTCCTACACCGCCAACGCCACTCCCGACGGCTCCCGGCCGGTCGCGGCCGTCACGGGCGCGAGCTCGGGGATCGGCGCCGCGGCCGCACGCATGCTTGCCGCTGCCGGGTTCGACGTCGTGCTTGGAGCGCGGCGGATGGAGATGTTGCAGGCGGTGGCGGACGAGATGGGCGGCCGCGCCATCGCCCTCGATGTCACCGACCGCGCCAGCGTCGAAGCATTCGCGGCGGCGGTCCCGCGGCTGAACTTATTGGTGAACAACGCCGGGGGTGCGCTCGGCCTCGAACCCATCGCCGAATCGGTGGACGAGCACTGGCGCACGATGTGGGAATCGAACGTCCTCGGGCTCATGATGGTGACCCGGGCGTGCCTGCCCGCGCTCGAAGCCTCGGGAAACGGCCACGTCATCAACATCGGTTCGATCGCGGGGCTGGAGTCGTACGCCGGTGGGGCAGGCTATACGAGCGCGAAGCACGGCGTCGTCGCCATCACCGAGACGCTCCGGCTGGAGCTGCTCGGCAAGCCCATCCGCGTCACCGAGATCGACCCCGGCATGACCGAGACCGAATTCAGCCTCGTGCGTTTTGCCGGCGACGCCGCGCGCGCGGACAAGGTCTACGAAGGCGTCGACCCGCTGGTCGCCGGGGACGTTGCCGATTGCATCGCCTGGGCGGCCACACGCCCGCCGCACGTCAACATCGATACCCTGCGCGTAACACCCCGCGCCCAGGCCCGCGCGAGCGTGGTGCACCGGCGGTAGTTGCGTAAGGCGTACCGGCGTAGGGGCGTGACGGCGTCGAGGCGTTCGCTTCGTTGCGGCGGTCGCGCGGGCCGCGCCGAACTCGACGGGCAAGAGGGAGCCTAGCTAGGTCCAGGTGGACGGATGCATCCAGCATTTCGATGCCCACCAGCTTTCCACGCTCGTCGATGTCGAAGATGAGCCGGAAATCCGGCCCATCGAACGTCTCGTTGCGGAACGGCCCGGGGGCGTCGGCCAGGCCGATGTACAGTGCATCGACCTCATAGTCGTACTGGATTTTCATTGATCGCGTAACCGCATCTGTGACGATCTCCTCCACTTCTGCAGCGGTCAACCACCGTTTGCCGAGACGACATCCGGCACGCCCATACGCCCTTACTCCCATACGCCCACACTTCCTCGCCCCCCTCACCCCCGCACGCGCCGGCTCGGTGGGCCCTGCCCGCGGCGACAACCGCCTCCGGTGGCCGTGCGCAGCACCCGGAAGATGGTGCGCCGCGAAAGCCCGAACATCCGCGCCAGCTCGTCGACGGCCACACCGTCCTGTTCGGCCAGCCGGATGATGCTTGCATCGCGGCCCGTGCGCAGCATCGCCGCGGCGCCGCCCGGGTCCTCGTAGCGGCAGCGCGGCAGCGGGCACTGCAGGCACGATGGGTAGAGGTCGCAGCCGCGGTCCGTGTAGTCCGTGTACTCGGGGAGCGCATCGATGCGCGGCTTGCGGGTCGAAATCTCCAGCACGGCGCTGTTCGTTTCCATGGGTCCACCTCTGGTTCGCCGCCGGCATGCAGCAGCGGTTATGGCGGGAGAATAGAACGGATGTTCTAAGACTTCAAGCCCGCCGCCGGCGAATTCCCGGAAAGGCCGACAGGGGGTGACGGGGAGGCGGAAAAGCGGAGCAGACCTGGTCGCCGCCCCGCCGCAACGCCGGCACGCTTCGGGGGCGTAGGATTGCGCTCGCACATCGCCTGCAGGAGCCCGCCATGCCGATCTCGCTCGACCCCGCCTGGCAGACCGCCGATGCCGTGCGCGCGAAACGCGTCAGCGCCCGCGAAGTCACCCAGGCCGCCCTCGACCGCATCGCTCAGCTCAACCCGAGGCTGAACGCGTTCGTCCATCTCTCGCCCGAAACCGCGCTGCGCGACGCCGATGCCATCGATGCCGCCATCGCCCGCGGCGAGGATCCAGGCCCGCTGGCCGGCGTCCCGATCGGCGTGAAGGACCTGGAGCCCGTGGGCGGCATGCCCTTCACCGATGGCTCGCGCGCCTTCGCCGGGCGCATCGCGCGGGAAGACTCGGTGCAGGTCGCGCGGCTGAAGGCCGCCGGCGCCGTCGTGGTCGGCAAGACCAACACGCCCGAGTTTGGCTACAAGGGCTTCACCGAGAACGAGCTCTTCGGCCCCACCCGCAACCCCTGGGACGTGGCGAAGACGCCCGGCGGCTCCAGTGGCGGCAGCGCCGCGGCCGTGGCCGCGGGTATGGTCGCGCTCTGCACCGGCAGCGATGGCGGCGGGTCCATCCGCATCCCGGCCGCGTTCTGCGGGTGCTACGGCATCAAGCCCAGCGCGGGGCGAATCCCCATGGCGGGCGAGAACTACCCGCACTGGGGCACCCACAGCACCAAAGGCCCGCTCAGCCGCACGGTGCGCGATTCGGCGCGCTACCTCGATGCCGCCGCCGGCCCGCACCCCAACGACCTCAACTCGCTCGATGCCGCGCCCGGCGATTACGAAGCCGCGGTCCTCGCCCCGCCGCCGAAGCTGCGCCGCATCGGCTGGAGCGCCGACCTCGGGTACGCCGCGGTCGACCCCGAGGTGGCGGCCGTCGCGCGCGAGGCTGCCGTGGCGTTCGCGGGCGCGCTTGGGGCGGAACTCGTCGAAGCAGCCCCCGGCTTCGATGACCCGATGCCCGCCTGGTTCGCACTCGGTGTCCCCGGCGACGCCCACTTCGTGGACACCATGACAGACGAGCAGCGCGGTCGGCTGGAGCACGGCTTCGTCGCCTTCGCGAAGCTCGGCCACGATATCTCCGGCGTGCAGATGGCGGCTGCCGCCCAGGCCCGCCACCACCTCAACATGCGGATCAACGCCTGCCTGGACGACTACTCCCTGCTGCTCACGCCAACCTGCGCGGACGTGCCCTTCATCGCCGAAGGCCCACCCCCGAACAGCATCGGCGGGAGGCCCGTGGGCCCCGCGGGCTTCATCCCCTTTACCTACCCGTTCAACCTCACCGGGCACCCGGCGGCTTCCCTCCCGGCCGGGCTCGCGCGCGGGTTGCCCGTGGGCCTCCAGGTGGTCGGCCCCCGCTACGGCGACGCGCTCGTGCTCGCCGTCAGCGCCGCATTCGAAGCAGCCCGCCCGTGGGCGTGGCCAGCGTAGGGAGTGCTGAGTCCTGAGTGCTGAGTGCTGAGTGCTGAGTGCTGAGTGCGCCGTCAGTTGTTGGCTGGCCGTTTCCCCATGCGTTGTCGGCTCGGGGTCCGGCCAGGAGCGGGAGCTACTAGAGCTAGCAGCTAACAGCTAGCAGCTACCTGACCAGCGGCTCGATCCACGCCCACGCGTCCGCTTCGATCTCGGCCGGCGAATGCGTCGCATCGAGTGTGAGCCACGTGCCGGGTGCGGAGCCGGTGGCCTGCGCGAGGTAGCCTTTGCGCACCCGCCGGTGAAACTCGAGCGTTTCGAGGCCGGTGCGGATCGCCTCCGCCTCGCCGTGCTTGCGCGCGAGCCCGAGCGCCGGCTCGATATCGAGGTACACCGTCACGGCCGGCTGCAGGCCGCCCGTCGCCAGCCGGTTCGCCGCCTCCAGCGAACGCAAGTCCAGCCCGCGGCCGTAGCCCTGGTAGGCGAACGTGCTGGCCGCAAAGCGGTCGCAGATGACCACGGCGCCGCGGAGCAGCGCCGGCCGTACGACTTCGTGGACCAGCTGCGCACGCGCCACGAGGAACGCGAACGTCTCCGCCCAGGGCGTGAGCGGCTCGTGCAGCAGCGCCCGCACCAGCTCGCCCGCGGCCGTACCGCCCGGCTCGCGCGTCAGCACCGCCTCGTGGCCGGCCGCGGTGACGCGCGCGCCGAGCGCCGCCGCCAGCGTGCTCTTGCCCGCGCCTTCGCCACCTTCGAGCACAACGAACATGAGCCCAAGGGTAGACGGGCGGCGAGCTGTTAGCTAATAGCTTCTACTAGCTGCTAGCTGCTTGCCGTGATCCCGAGGAGAGATGGGACGCACACCTGGCGGGGCGGCGCGTTGCCCAGCCGCCAGCGTTCCGGCCAACGCCCAACGCCCCTCGAATGGCCAATGACCGCCGGGCAACCTACGATGCGGCTATTGATGGAGGCACACGATGGCTGATGTACGGAAACTCTTCGACCTCACGGGCAAGGTCGCGCTCGTTACCGGCGGGAGCCGCGGGCTGGGCAAGGAGATGGTGCTCGCGTTCGCACACGCTGGCGCCGATGTCGTCATCGCCAGCCGCAAGCTCGATTCCTGCGAGGAGCTCGCGGCGGAGGTCGAAAAGACCACCGGCCGGCACGCCCTGCCCGTCGCCTGTCACGTCGGCGATTGGGGCCAGGTGGAGCAACTCGCCGAGACCGCCTATGCGCACTTCGGGCACGTCGATGTGCTCGTGAACAACGCCGGCATGTCGCCGCTCTACGACCACGTCAGCAACGTCACCGAGGCGCTCTACGACAAAGTCCTCGACGTGAACCTGAAGGGCCCGTTCCGGTTGACGGCGATGGTCGGCACGCGCATGGCCGCCGGCGATGGCGGCTCGATCATCATGGTGTCGAGCACCGGTTCCATCCACCCCTCCGCCGATGTCATCCCCTATGCCGCGGCGAAGGCTGGCATCAACGCCATGACCGTTGGGTTTGCGCACGCGTTCGGGCCAAAGGTGCGCGTCAACTGCATCATGCCCGGCCCCTTCCTGACCGACATCTCGAAGGCGTGGGACCTCGAGGCGTTCAAGAAGCGCGCCGAAACGAACATCTTCATGAAGCGCGGCGGCGAAGCGGAGGAGATCGCCGGCGCCGCCCTCTACCTCGCCACTCCCGCATCGAGCTATACCACCGGCATCATCCTCGAAGTCGCGGGCGGCCGGGGGTGACGTACCGGCGTGTTGGAGTGTGGCAGCAAGCGGCCAAAACCTTCTCCCCGGCCCGCTCCGTCGCGCGCTAGGTGAGCGGCTCCGTCAGAGTCGCGACTGGTAGGGAGCGTTTGGGCAGACAATTGCCAGTGCCGCTGCGCGTTAGCCCGACATCCCCCTGGAGCGACCGCGGCTCTAACTGCTCGTCTCACACGCCCGCGTAGCTGTGCAGGCCCTTGATCCAGAGGTTGACGGCGAAGTAGGTGAACAATACCAGCACGTACATCACCACGAGCCACCACATCGGGTCCGGGCGCCATCCGCGGCGGATTCCGACGGGGATCACCCGCCGGATTCCGGGCGCGTTCGCCACGGTGCCGGTGCCCGCGCTCGCATGGAAGTACGCGGCGATGCTGAGCCACGTGACCAGGGCGCTCGTCTCCTTCGGGTCCCAACCCCAGTACCGCCCCCAGGCGGTGTTCGCCCACCACGCCCCGAGTGCGATGCCGATTGCGAGCATCGGGAAGCCGACAATCACGGCCTTATGCGCGAGATCCCCCGCCGCATCGGCGCTCGGAAGCGAGGCGAAGCGCCGCCGCCCTTCGCCGCCCTGCAGGAGGTAGACGAACGCCCCGCAGAAAGCCACCGTCAGCACCGCGTACGAAATCATCATCACACTCACGTGGATGGTGAGCAGACGGGCGTTCTGGAGCGCCGGGACGAGCGGCTTGATGTCCGACGGGAAAAGCGCCGCGATCCCGAGCATGATGGCGACGATAGGCATCGCGACGATGCCGATGCGCCGCTGCCGGGTCACTGTTTCGAAGGCGAGGTACGCCCCGCTGACGCCCATCGAGAACGACAACGTGAACTCGTACAGGTTCGCCATCGGGAAGTAGCCGGCGGCCGACCAGCGCGTGGCCACCGCTCCCGTGAGCGCGATGAAAGTGAAGCTCGTGAAACTTGTCGCGAGGCGGCCGAGGCCGGGATTGGGCCGGCCTGTGGCCCCGGAGACGGTCACGGTGCCGGCTTCCGTCACGGCGCTAAAGCGGCGGAGGGAGACGGTAGCGCTCAGCACGTACGCTGCATAGATCCCCACGGACATGAACGCGGCGACGAGCCCGGTCCAGAAGAGGTAGAGGGAGAAGTCGGCCACGGACACATACTAAGGGCGGCAACCGGATAGCGGGAAGCTGGCGGGACGGCAGGCTTTGTGGTTGCGGGCGCGGCTGCTTACGAACTCTTTTCGCACGTATCGCGATGGCTGGCTTCGGCCGCCGCGGTCTCGCTCCGCACCCGCGAACTCCACGCGCCGGCTGCCATCGCGGCGTTCGCGCTCGCCGCCCCGCGTGGCAACGTCCCCGCATGACTGTGCTGAGTGATGTCCGAGACCGAGTCCGCAAGGACCTGCGCGATACCGATGCGGCCGCCTACCGCTGGAGCGACGCCCAGCTCGAACGCCACATCGACCACGCCCTCACGGAGGTGAGCCTCGCGCTCCCGCAGGAGAAGACGGCCACACTCGCCACCACGAGCGGCAGCCGCGAGCTCTCGCTGGCGGCACTCGATGTGATCGAGGTCGAGCGCGTGGAATACCCGCTGGGAAGCTACCCGCCCGAGTACGTCGGCTTCGCTACCTGGGCGACCTCGCTCATGCTCCAGGTCGATGCGCTGCCGGTGGGTGCGCCCGCGAAGCTCTACTTCACCGCGCGCCACACCCTCGATGGCACGGGCACGTCGCTTTCGCCCCAACAGGTGGACCTGGTGGCGATGGGCGCCGGCGCGTACGCCGCGCTCGAACAGGCCATCTACGCCGCCGACCGCATTACCACCGGCGCGGATGCCGCCGGCGGCTACGCCGACTGGGGCCGTGCCCGCCTCACGGCGTTTCAGCAGCTCCTGCTCCAATACGGCCGCCGCAACCGCGTGCGCGGCAACCGGTTGTATAGCTATTAGCTATTAGCGGCCAGCTGCTAGCCGCTAACGATTCCTGTCCGTTTCTTTCATCAAGTTTGACGAAGATGAGGCGAAGATACTCTCTCGATACCGGTACCGTTGCATGGACTCGCTAAAAGCTAACAGCTAAGAGCTAGTAGTTATTAGCTCTTAGCCAACAGCTACCACGCGGCCGTGCGCGATGTCGCACGCATCTCCATGCTCAGCGCGAGCAGCAGCGCCGCCAGCTCATCGACCTTGATCAGCGGCGCTTCCAGCAGCGAGGCCGTTACGTAGCCGCGGCTTTCCGCCTGCTTCATCAGCACCGAGAGACTGTTCAGGGTCGACCGCGCGGAGCGCACCAGCGAGCTCGCCCGCAGCCGCCCGATGCTCCCCTCGCCGAGTTCGTGCTGCGCCGCCGCCACCTGCGTGAGGACCGTGATTGCCGCGTCCGACATCTGCGTGGAGAACCACCGCCGCTGCGCCAGCCCGGGCGCGGACTCGAGCGCGAGCGCCGCTTCCGAAAGCTCGTGGGCCAGCCTGAATGCCACCAGCCCGAGGGTCCCGATGTCTCTTCTCATGCCCGCTTCCCCGCATGGCCCGCCGTCGTACGCCCCAGGTGGATCACTGGTCCGTATGCCCGGATCATCGGTAAGGCCGCGGCCGGAGCCATCCAGGCGACGAGGCCGGCCGGTGGACGCGCGGTGACGGCTGCCGCGGAAGGTAGGGTTGTCCCCTATCCCCGGTAAAGGCCTCAATCCGCGAGCCGCCCGTATGTCTCGGCCAGTTCCCGCAGCCACGCCGGGCGGGATGAGTCGAGCTGTTCCCAGCGGAAGCGCCAGCCCCAGTTGCCATCGGGCCGGCCGGGTACGTTCATACGAGCCTCGGACCCGAGTTCGAGCACATCCTGCATGGGCACGATGGCCGTCTCCGCGACCGCCGCATACGCCAGCCGCACAAGGTCGCTCGTCGCCACCTCGGGTTTTCCGAGGTAGCGGCGCATGTTTTCCTGCTCGTGCTCGCTCGCCGTCGCCAACCAGCCGGCGGTCGTGTCGTTATCGTGCGTGCCCGTGTAGATGACCGACCGCTCGGTCAGGTTGTGGGGCAGGTAGGGGTTCTTGTGGTCGTCGCCGAAGGCGAACTGGAGGACCTTCATCCCGGGATACCCGAGCCCATCGCAGAGCTGGCGCACTTCCGGTGTGATCAGCCCCAGGTCCTCCGCGACCACGGGCAGCGGCCCGAGGTCCGCGCGGACATCATCGAACAGTTCCCGCCCGGGCCCTTCGACCCAGTGGCCGTGCTCGGCCGTCGGTTCGTTCGCGGGGATCTCCCACGCCGCCTGGAAGCCACGAAAATGGTCCAGCCGCACGATGTCGACCAACTCGAGCGTCGCGTGGAGCCGCTCGCGCCACCAGGCGTAGCGCTCGCCGCGAAGCACGTCCCAACGGTAGACCGGGTTGCCCCAGCGCTGCCCGGTGGCCGCGAAGACGTCCGGGGGCACGCCCGCGACGACCGCCGGGCGCCCATCGGGGCACAGCTTGAAGATGCGCTGGTTCGCCCACGCGTCGGCGCTGTCGTGGTCCACGAAGATGGGGATGTCGCCGAGGATGGCGATGCCGCGCTCGGTGGCGAAGCGCTTCACGGCCGCCCACTGGTCGAACGCGCACCACTGCTTGAACTCCGTGAACGCGATCTCGCCGGCGAGATCGCGGCGCGCGGCGTCGAGTTTATCCTCGTCGCGCCGGCGGATCTCCTCGGGCCATTCGACCCAGGAGCCCCCGCCGAAGGCACGCCGCAGCGCCATGAACAGCGCGTAGTCCGGGAGCCAGCCGCGGGCGTGTTCGCGAAACGCCAGGAACGCCTCGGGCGCCGCGCGGCCACAAAAGCGCACGAAGGCGTGGCGCAGGACGCGCTCCTTCGACGCCTTCACCGCCGCGAAATCGATGCGTTCGCCTTCCGCGAGCGTGGCGGCATCCCGCTCCGCATCTTCGATCAGCCCCTGGTCGCGAAGCGCGTCGGGCGATATCAGCAGCGGGTTCGCCGCGAACGTCGAGCGCGCGGCATAGGGCGAATTGCCGGCTCCCGCGGGCGTCAGCGGGAGGATCTGCCAGAGCCGCTGGCCGGCGTTCGCCATGAACTCGAGGAAGTTGAAGGCTTCGGGGCCGAGGTCGCCGATGCCGAACCGGCCGGGGAGCGACGTGGGATGGAGGAGGATGCCGGCCCGGCGCGGGTTGGGTTTCGCCTCAGAATCGGTCACGCCTGGCTCCCTGTGGCGAAATAGTAGCCGGGCGCGCGCGGCGCTGCATGGGACTAGATTCGCAGGGTGGGGGCGTTATGGGATATTGCAGGACGAAAACGCAAGGTAAGCACGGCGGTACCGGGGGCTGGTGGGCGGTACTGGACTCGAACCAGTGACCTCGTCGGTGTGAACGACGCGCTCTAACCAACTGAGCTAACCGCCCCCGGAAGAGCCAGTCTAGGGCCGCGGCGGTGGCGGTTCAACCAAAACGCGTCGATACCGAGTTCCGTCGCTCAAACGGCACCACGCTCGGCCATGGTGATTCCCTTGGCGACGCCTTCGTCGCGGAGGATCGCCAGGAACTCCGAGAGCGGCATGAGGTCATCGGACAGTGAGAAATGCATATCCAACTCCGCACCCCCGAACACGCGGGCGAAACCACGGATCCGGAGCGCATATGCGCGTTCGAACAGCTTTTCCTTGAGGAGCGCCTCGGCGCGCCGGGCCGAAAGAACGAACCAATCGGCCTGAGCAATGCTCGCATACGTGCTTACCGCTGCAGGGTCTTGCTGAGCGAGCAGGTGCCGTACGAGCGTGTCCTCGATGTTTCGCTTTCCTGGGAGCCTCTGCGACTTTGAGAGAAGGGCGACTGCCTCGACGACCTCGGACGGGAGGCTTTGACCGACGACCTCGGCGCCGAGCCCCGCCACTCCAACGATGATGAACAGGTAAGGCAACGATTCACGATGCTGCTTTTCCAGCGCAGAGTGAATCTTATAGGTCGCGAGCGCGAACGTGTCTTCTGGTACCAACCCCACCAACTCTTGGGCGCGCCGGAACTGCGATCCGAAGAACTTGATATTGATTCGAAAGATGGGGCGGCCGTTGCCGTTCAGAAGGCGGTAGTCAGTATCGGATCGTGATTCACGTAGGTCGATGAGATCGAACTCCCGCCCTACCATCTCCGCGCGGTAACGATCCTCAAAAGCCCTTTCGGCCGAAGCGCCAAGTAGCAGCTGGCCGAGGATCAGCGTTGCTTTCCGGACGTCGCCGGGTTGGATGTTCGATTGCGACAGTCCAAGCGTCTCCAACACAGCATCTTGCGCTGCCAGTACCCTGGCAACCGACTGCCTGTTCGTTCCAACTGTCGCTGACGCCTGCGGCAGGGGCACACCGCTATGGACAAGGCGTTTCGCTTGAAGGAGATGTAGAGGCTTAGGCCACGGGGAATTACCGAACGCCGCGCCCATCAGATCGCATAGCTGCGCTTCCGAAATCATTCGACTGGCACGAGTCCAGATCCGTGAGCCGGGAACCTAACTGCCGAGGCAGCGAGATATGCACGCTCTTTCTCTATCGACAACCACTGGCGCCCGTGAGTTTCTGCAACCCATCCTGTCATGTTGCTCCCTGCGAACGGATCAAGGACGAGGTCGCCGATATCTGTTGTGAGCTTGATCGCAAACTCTGGGACTGCAGCGGGAAAGCGAGCAGGATGAACCTTCAGGCCAAGTCGGCGACATTCCTGTATGTACGCGGAGTTACTTTCGTTGTTTCCTCGTTCAATGAGGTTGGAAGGGGTGGCGCCGCCGTTGTCCTTTTGGAATTTATCAGTGATGTTATGGCCGCTGGGCCGCAACTTTGGTCGATATCCGCGCTCGAGAATGCGCCGCATGTCAACGCTGTACGGCACGAGCACTTTCCGGTTATTCGCCTTGGGCCAAGCCGATGGAGAGAGCCACCAAAAGTACTCCACAGAATCCTTCACTCTAATGCGGCGCACGTTGACCCATTCCGCAGGTGCCGGCAATTTCGCGGGATTGTACCAGAACAATTCCTGAGCTAAATGAAACTTAAGGCGATCACATAATGCAATGAGAAGCCTAAAGTGATAAAGCGATCTCGTGGGAGTACCACTGTTGTAGCTACCACCGATATTGAGGAAGAAGCTACCATCGGGCTTGAGCACTCTCCGTATTTGTTCCGCGAAAGGGAGAAACCAGGCCACGTAGTCATCTTTCGACTGGTTTCCATATTCTTTTTGGAAATGAAGGGCATAAGGTGGCGAGGTGACGACCGCCTGTACTGACGCGGAGGGCAATTCGTCCAGCAACGCGAGTGAGTCCGCTACAAACGCAGAACCAAGCGCGGTGCTGTAGAGCGGCGCGTGCTCGATGAAACGTTCGCCAGGATGGAGGGGCCGCTCGTCCGGGGCAGGGGACGGATTCAGGGTCAACTCGCGCTACCCTCACAAATCGCGACTGGCGGAACTGTAGCAGGTCGGCCGGAGAGGCGGAAGCATGGGGAGCGTCAACTGCGGTCGCTTCCTCCCTTCGGCGACTTCTCCGGCGGCCCTACACCCGCTCCGCCAC
Organism: Chloroflexota bacterium; assembly: GCA_016191435.1. Lineage (GTDB taxonomy): Bacteria > Chloroflexota > Dehalococcoidia > Tepidiformales > Tepidiformaceae > Amarobacillus. Next base: position 43,379 of record JACPOQ010000076.1, read on the forward strand.
GATGTCGCCCATCTTGCGCGTGTCTACCACCGTGGCGCCGGGGCTGGCGATATCGGGCGTGCGGTAGCCATCGCGGATGGCGGAGTCGACGGCGCCTTCGAGTGCGGCCGCCTCGGCTTCGAGGCCCAGCGAGAGCCGCAGCATCATCGCCGCGCTCAGGATCATCGCCAGCGGGTTCGCCTTGCCCTGCCCGGCGATATCGGGCGCGCTCCCGTGGATGGGCTCGTAGAGCCCGATGCCCGTGCCGCCCTTCGTGCGCTTGCCCAGGCTGGCCGAGGGCATCATCCCCATCGAGCCCGCCAACATCGCCGCTTCGTCCGTAAGGATGTCGCCGAACATGTTCTCGGTCACAATCACGTCGAAGCTGGCCGGGCGGCGGAGCAACGCCATCGCGCACGCGTCGACGAGCATGTGCTCGGTCTCCACGTCCGGGTACTGGGCCGCCACCTCTTTCGCGATCTCGCGCCACATCTGGCCCGTGCGCAGCACGTTCGCCTTGTCCACGCTCGTGACCTTCTTCCGGCGGCCCTGCGCCAGCTGGAATGCGACGTGGAGGATGCGCACGACCTCGCGCTCGCTGTAACGCAGCGTGTCGACGGCCTGGCGCCCGCTGGCGCTCTCCCAGCGCCGCTTGGGGACGCCGAAGTAGAGCCCGCCCGTGAGCTCGCGGATGACGAGCATGTCCGTCCCCTCGAGCACCTCTGGTTTGAGCGTGCTATCGCCCAGCATCAGCGGGTGGACGCGTACCGGCCGCAGGTTCGCGAACAGCCCGAGCTGCTTGCGCATGCCGAGGATCGCGTCTTCCGGGCGCACGAGGGCTTTGGGGTCGTCCCACTTCGGCCCGCCGACCGCGCCGAACAGCACCGCCCGCGACGCCTTCGCCTTGCTCACCGCCTCGGGCCGCATCGCCACTCCATACTTGTCGATGGCGGCGCCACCGATGGTCTCTTCGTCGTACTGGAATTCGTGGCCGAAGCGCTGCTGGATGCGCGCCAGGGCCTTCAGCGCCTCCTCCATGACTTCGGGGCCAATGCCATCGCCGGGCGTGATGAGGATCGAATACGTCGCCATGGAGAGCAGGGTAAGGGGCTGAGGGGCTGAGGGGCTAGGGACGGCGTGTGGGCGCGTCGGCGTGTCGGCGTGCGACCCTCACTCGGCCCTCGGAACTCGGCCCTCGGAACTACTCGCCCCTCAGCACTGGTACAGGAACGCCGCCCCGCCCGGCCCGCACTCCTCCGCGCACAGGAACAGGTACCCGCGGCCGCCTTCGCCGAAGCCAAGGTATTTCTCGGCGCCGTCCGGCGATGGTTCGAGGCGGTCGGCGAACTGGGCGGCGAAGATCATCGCGCCGCCACAGGCCGGGCACGCCGGGCGGCGCGACGACCGTAGCCACGCCGGCACGCCGCCAACCTTCGTCCCCTCCCAGAGCTGCTTGCGCTGCGAAACGTCGAGGTCCTCGGGCGTCCAGTGTACGCGGGGCTCGATCGCGCGTTCGAGCCGCACCGCGTAATCCGGGTAGGTGGCGCCGGGGCCGGGGGCGGGCGAGTCGCTGTAGGCCTGCAGCACCACGCGGTTGGCGCCCGCATCGGGCAGGTCGTTTTCGCAGATCAGCGCCCAGCTCGAATCGTAGGCGCCCGCGCACATGAAGATGTAGGCCATGCTCCAACGGGCCGAGAGCGGCAATGGCCCATCGATGCGCACCTGCGCGAGGAACGCCATCGGCATGCGGCACGAGGTGCATGCCGGCGGCTCGATGGGCCCGAACAGCACCGGCGCGCCGCCAATCTTCGTCACCGGCTGGCGGATTGGCCGCGGCGAATGGCGCACCTGCGCCACGAACAGGTCGACGACATCGGGCGCGCGTGCCATGCCTCAGCATGAGCATCAGCCGCACGCCAATGCAATTGGGAACAACCACGACGGCAGCGAAAGCGCCGCACTGTTGCCCGCGTTACAGAAGCGCCACAGCAGCCCTTGTACGGCTCGCGCCCGCATGCCTACAATCCCGCCGACGACCGGGCGACCCGGCGCCCAAGGAGCTTCGCTATGAGCGCCACGCTGGATTCACTCGCAAAAGTCCCGCTCTTCCAGGACCTCCCGAAGAAGTCGCTCGAGCGCATCGAGAAGTTTGCCCGTCCCCGCAACTTCCAGGCCGGCGACACGATTTTCAAGGAAGGCGAAGAGGGCGTCGGCTTCTTCCTGATCACCGATGGCAGCGTGAATGTCGAGCGCAACGGCCAGAACATCGCCACCATCGGCGCCGGCGGGTTCTTCGGCGAGATGGCGCTGCTCGATAATCACCGGCGTAGCGCGACCGTAAAGGCCGCTGCCCCGACGGCGTGCCTCGCCCTGATGCGCTCGGACTTCCTCGCCGAAATGCGCAACAACCCGGACCTCGCGCTCGAAATGCTGACCGTCATGAGCCGCCGGGTGCGCGAACTGGACGAGCGTCTCTCGCACTCGTAGGGGCGTTGGGCGTTGGGCGTTGGCCAGAATGGCCGCGGCTCGCGCCAAACGCGAATCAGAGCCGCGCACAGTAGTAAGCGTCCGGGGATACAGGCCACCCAAAGGCTCCGCGTCAGCCGTGGAACGGGCGGCTCCACAATGGGGCGTTGGCGTTGGGGCGTTGGCCGGCAACAGGATTGTGCCCCCAGCGCAGGCACGTGAATGATGGCCCGTAATCGCGCGGGTCTCGGCTCAGGGTGCCAGCTCGTTCGGCCAACGCCCAATGCCCAACGCCCAACGCCCGCCCCGTTGCATCATGCTTCCTCCCGGAGTTGAATGCGCCACACCACCACTGGAGGCGAATCCCATGGCCAGCCCCGAAAGCAAGCAAGTCCTTGACATGTTGCGCGGCATGCCCCGCCCACCAGCCGATACGCCGATCGAGGCCCGCCGTGCCGGCATGGAGCAGTTCGCGCGCCCGCTCGAGGCCGACTGCACCGCGACGCCCGTCGATGCCGGTGGCGTGCCCGCCGAATGGGTTACCGCGCCCAACAGCGGCGACGACGCGGTCGCGCTGTACCTGCACGGCGGCGGCTACGTCATTGGCTCAATCGTCACGCACCGCGACCTCGCGGGGCGCATTGCCCGCGCCGCGCGTGCCCGTGTGCTGCTGATCGACTACCGCCTCGCCCCTGAGCACCCGTTCCCGGCGGCCGTCGATGACGCCGTCGCGGCCTACAGCTGGCTCCTGCAGCAGGGCGTCGCGCCTGGGAACATCGCCCTTTCCGGCGATTCTGCTGGCGGCGGCCTGGCTGTGGCCACTCTCCTGGCGATCCGCGATCGCGGTCTCCCGCGGCCGGCCGCGGCCGCCTGCATCTCCCCGTGGGTGGACCTCGAAGGTTTGGGCGAATCCATGACGACGCGTGCAGCGCTGGACCCGATGGTGCAAATCGATGGCCTGCGCGACATGGCGAGCCAGTACCTCGGCGGCGCCAGCGCGCGCGAGCCGCTCGCCTCGCCGCTGCACGCCGACCTTGCCGGGCTGCCGCCGCTGCTCATCCAGGTCGGCACCTCGGAGACGCTGTTCGATGACGCGACTCGCCTGGACGCGAAGGCCCGCTGCGCCGGCGTCGAGGTGCACTTCGAGGCGTGGGACGAGATGGTGCACGTCTTTCAGATGTTCGCGGGCATGCTCCCCGAGGGCCAGGCCGCGATCGAGCACATCGGCGCCTTCATCCGGGAAAAGGTCGGCGCGCCCCAACTGGTTGGCACCCTGTAACCAGCGTCGTCAGAGCCGCGGCCGCTAAGGAACTGGCGGTAAGAGAGCGAGTTCGAATCCCGGGCGTGGGCGCGGCGTTTGAGGGAGGCGACAGCTCGTTCGCGATGTCGGCGCTCGTCGTGATCGGGACCGAGGTCGGCGTAGGCAGTCCTGCCGCGGAGGACGGCGTAGAAGATGCGGGCGAGCTTGTGGGCGGTGGCGGTGATGGCCTCGGCCGTGCCGAGTTGGGCTTTCTTGCGCCGGAAGAAGGCGCCGAGGGCCGACTGGCTGCGATGCAGGCCCATGGCGGCGA
>JACPOQ010000080.1 GCA_016191435.1 Chloroflexota bacterium
CAAAGCGAAGCGGCCGGCCGGCTGCGTGGCCTGGGTTTTGCCTATCACATCAAGGGCACGGGCGGCCCGCCGGAGGAGAATGTCGATGTGCGCTTCGAGAGCGATGGCACTGTCACCTTGATCACCGGCACGCAGCATATCGGCCAGGGCCATGAAACGACGTTCCCGCAGATCCTGACACACCGCCTGGGCGTCGCCAACGAGCGCATCCGGCTGCGCCAGGGCGACACCGACCTGATCGCACACGGGGGAGGCCATGGCAGCTCGCGCGCGACCTACATGGGCGGCACGGCGATCTGGCGCGCCTCCGACGCGATCATCACCAAGGGCATGGCCATCGCCGCCGACGCGCTGGAGACGGCCGAGGCCGACCTCCGCTTCGAGGACGGACGCTTCGTCGTGTCGGGCACCGACCGCGCCATCGGCCTGCTCGAGGTGGCGGCGCTCGGTCGCGACAAGGGCGAGCCACTCGACACCTATGACCTCTGGAAGCGCGAGCACATGACCTTCCCCAACGGCGCCCATGTCGTGGAGGTCGAGATCGACCGCGACACCGGCCGCGTCGTGCTGGTGCGCTACACCGCGGTCGACGACTACGGCGTGATGGTGAACCCGATGATCGTCACGGGCCAGATGCACGGCGGCATGGCGCAGGGCGCGGGCCAGGCGCTGCTCGAGCACGCGGTCTACGATCCGGGCTCGGGCCAGATGCTGGCGGGATCGTTCATGGACTACGCCCTGCCGCGCGCCGACGACCTGCCCTCGTTCGACGTCGGCTTCAACGGCACGCCCTGTACGACCAATCCGCTGGGCGTGAAGGGCTGCGGCGAGGCGGGCGCGATCGCGGCCTTCCCGGCCATCGCCAACGCCATCCTCGACGCCCTGGCGCCGCTCGGCGTGACGGGCTTCGACGGCCCGGCGACACCGGCGCGCATCTGGCAGGCCATGCAGGCCGCCCGATGAAGCGCCACGCTCCCGCGACCGCGCGCAATCGCCAGCCCATCCTCGATGTCCTGCAGCAGCACTTGCCCGCCGAGGGCCTGGTGCTCGAGGTCGCCAGCGGCTCGGGCGAGCATGCCGTGCACTTCGCTGCCAACCTGCCGCAGCTCGTGTTCCAGCCCAGCGATCCCGACGACGAGGCGCTGGCCAGCATCGATGCCTGGGCCGAATCGAGCGGGCTTAAAAACATCCGGCCGGCGATGACGCTCGACGCCGAGGCGCCGGCCTGGCCGGTCGAGCAGGCGGATGCCGTGCTCTGCTGCAACATGATCCATATCGCGCCCTGGACGGCGGCGGTCGGCCTGGTCGCGGGGGCGGCCCGCATCCTGCCGGACCACGGCCTTCTCTATCTCTACGGTCCTTTCCGCCGCGACGGCCGGCACACGGCGCCGAGCAACGAGGCCTTCGACCGCGACCTCAGGCGGCGCGATCCCGCCTGGGGCATTCGCGACCTCGAAGCGGTGGCCGAGCTCGCCGCGGCCGAGGGGTTCGCCGCGCCCGAGGTCGTGGAGATGGCGGCCAACAACCTGTCGCTCATCTTTCGTCGGTCCTGAGCGATGCTTGTGGCGCAGATCTCCGACCTGCACGTCCGGCCGGTCGGCCAGAGCTACAAGGACGCCGTCGATTCCAACCGCATGTTCGCCGATGCCGTAGAACACCTGAATCGGCTCGACCCGCGGCCCGAGCTGGTGCTGATCACCGGCGACCTCGTCGACGAGGGGCTGGAAGCGGAATACGCCAACCTGCGCACGCTGCTGGCCCGGCTAGAACTGCCCTGCCTGCTGATGCCGGGCAATCACGACGACCGCGAGGTCCTGGCGCGCTGCTTCCCCGACCACGCCTATCTGCCGTCACGCGGTCCTAAACACTTCGTGATCGACCGCCCGCCTCTGCGCATCGTGGCGTTCGACACGACGGTGCCGGGCGACCATCACGGCGAGGTCGATCAAACGGGCCTCGCCTGGCTGGAAGCGGCGCTGCGGGACGGCAAAGGCGCGCCGACCCTGGTGCTGATGCACCATCCGCCGATCGTCACCGGCATCCCCTATCTCGACAAGTACATGTGCCGGCAGCCCGAGCGGCTGGCCGCCGTGATCGGCCGCTTCGCCAATGTCGAGCGCGTGCTGTGCGGCCATGTCCATCGGCCGATCCTGCAGCGCTGGGCCGGCACGGTGCTGGTCTCCTGCCCCAGCACGGCGACGCAAATTGCATTGAATCTCCGGCCCGACGCCCCGCCGGCCTCTTTCTGCGAGCCGCCGGCCTGCCTGCTGCACTGGTGGCGGGATGGCGCGATAGTGACGCACACCAGCTATATCGGCCGTTTCGAGGGGCCCTTTCCCTTCGCCTAAAACACGCTCACGGTGGCGTTCCAGGTCGGGATGCGGTAACGATTTTGCACAGTAATTGCGGGGAGCGTCGTCGACCATGAATCGCAGCCTGATCCTGCTGCCGCTGCTGCTGGCCGCATCAATGGCCGGCTGCAAACCCGAGAACAAGTTCCAGCCGCCACCGCCGCCGGAGATCAGCGTTGCCGTCCCGCTCGCGCAGAACGTCACACCCTACGAGGAGCTGACGGGCAACACCGTGGCCTTCGCCACCGTCGACCTGGTGGCCCGCGTCGAAGGCTTTTTGATCTCGCAGAACTACGTCGACGGCTCGTTCATGAAGAAGGGCGACACGCTCTTCGTCATCGAGCAGACGATGTACAAGGCCCAGGTCAAGGAGGCCGAAGCCCAGCTCGACGGCGCCAAGGCCCAACTGTTGAATGCCGAGGCCGAGTTCACCCGTCAGGAGACGTTGCTGCGCCAGAACGTTACGGCCCAGAACACCTATGACCAAGCCAAGGCCAAGCGCGATTCAGCCAGGGCCAATGTCGAGAACGCCCAGGGCAACCTCACCATCGCCCAGACCAACCTCGGCTACACCACGGTGCAGGCGCCGTTCGACGGCATCGTCTCCAAGCATCTGATCACGGTCGGCGAGCTTGTCGGCAACGGCAAGGCGACCAAGCTCGCCACCATCGTCCAGCTCGACCCGATCTACGTCGAATTCAACGTGAGCGAGCAGGATGTCCTGAAGATCCGCCAGAACCTCGCCAATCGGCGCCTCACCGTCGAGGAGCTGGGCAAGATCCCCCTCGATATCGGCCTGATGAACGAGGAGGGCTACCCGCACGCGGGCTTCATGAACTACGTATCGCCCGAGATCGATGCCCAGACCGGCACCATCCTGGTGCGCGGC
>JACPOQ010000091.1 GCA_016191435.1 Chloroflexota bacterium
ACCTGGAGCAACGCGCGCACTCCCTCGCCGTCCTCGCAGAGAGATTTCCCTGGCTCGCCCATGGCCTCGCCCATGCCCTCGACCGGATCCCTCCCAAAGACGCTGACCACCCGGTCCGCGCCAACAATCTGATGGAGCGCGGCTTCCGTGAGCTGCGCCGGCGCACCCGCTCCATGGACGGCTTCGGCTCAGACAGTGGCGCCGCTAACTTTCACACCCTCTGGATGCTCAAGGAGAACGCCCGCTGCAACGGCCGCGATTACCTCACCGAGATCGTGCCGTAACATGCGCCCTGCTCAGCACGCTTCACCTGGCCTCCCATGAACTAACCGAACGCTACTCGGGTGAACGTTGCCGCGCCTATCCGGGCGGCCCTTGGGCTTCGTCCCGCGCTGCCTGTTCCGCTGCCCGGAGTCCACCGACGGGCCATGCGGCAGTGACGAAGGCGACCCCTCGTAGTAGCTGGACGCCCTCGGGCCATGGGCGGGCCAGTCCCGAACGGCAAGTTATCCAGCTTCGGCGCCGTTCTGTTGTGAAACGGACAATTGCGAAAGCAGATCGACTTCGCTACCCTCCGCCCACCGCAGGTGCGGGCGCACCACGCTTCGGGAGGCTGCCATGCCCACGACCGTGAAGCAACTCCTCGACATGTCGCAGCAGCAACTGGATGACCTCTTTCGCGCGAGCCCGGCCGGGCCCATCCCCGCGGGCGACGCCGCGGGCACGGCCATCGTGCGTCCCGGCACGGACCTCGCCGACGTCGCCGCACAGGTCGTCAACAAGGTCGCCTGGCAGGGCAAGGTCTTCGACCCTTCGACCAAAACCCTGCGCAACAAGGTCACGCCGCTCGGCGTGCAGGAGATCGCCGCCGAAGTCTATGTGGCGCCCAGCTGGTTCGACAATCAGGAATGTATCGTCCTCGACTACTCGAAGACGTCCACCGTCGCCCAGGCCGTCCGCGACGAAATCCGCGAGGTGCGGCCGGGGCTCTACCTGGGAATCGTATTCATTGGGGAGCACAAGACCATCAACTTCGCGCTCGAATTCGGCGGCGCCGCGCCTCCGGCCGGGCCGTGGCAGCGGTTCACCTCCCGGCTACGAGGCCTCTTCGGGCGGAAGACCGCATGACGCCCGCCCCATCGGCACGAGCGTTCGCATGACCACGCGACAGGTCGCCATCACGATCATCGCGCCCGTCCCCGGCGCCTCCGTCGACGCCCTCGAAGCGACGCTCTCGCGCATCGCGCCCGACCCGGCCAACGGGCCGATTCCGTTCGGGAAGCTCGAGGGCGTGCACTTCGCCCGCCTCGTGCTAATGCCGAACAGTGATGGCGCCGGCTCCGCCTCGCCCCGCTCGCTCGCACTGTTGCTGGATTGCGATGCGCCGCAACGCACGCGCCTGCGCCAGCTGGTCGGGGCGGCCGGGCCTGGCCTCGACGAGGTCTTCCAGCACTGCGATGGCTACCCGTCGCGGGACGCCCGCACCCCCGAATCCCGGCTGGCCTACCTCCGCGCCCATGTCGCGCCAACGGCCGCATGCTACGTCAATACCATCGGCCGCACGGTCGCCCAGGTGCGCCAGGAGTCGCTCCTCCGTGAGGAGATCGAGCAGTTCCTGGACCGCCCGGAGCACGAGTGGCCGGGCAAGTCCGCCAGACAGGCGCGCGCGGCCATCCAGCAGTTCATCCGCGGCCGCGAGGACCTGCGGTGGGCACGGAAGCCGGTCCCCGCGCCTGGCCTCCTGTACCGCGCCCGCGAAGCGGCACACTTTGCCGCCGGCGCCCTCTTGCTCTTGGCCTTCTCTCCGTTCGTGGTTATCGGCGCGCTCCCTTACCTGTTCGTGTTGCGGCAACGCGAACGGTCCGATAGCGCCCGCCGCCTCACACCCAGCGACGCGCACATCGCCGAGCTTGCGGCAGTCGAGGACCTGCTCCCACAGAACCAGTTCACCGCGGTCGGGGACCTCAAGCCGGGGGCCTTCCGCCTGTACACCGCCGTCGCCGTGCTCTGGCTGGTGAACTTCGGCGCCCGCCACATCTTCAACCATGCGAATCTCGCCGGTGTGAAGACAATTCACGCCGCGCGCTGGGTCTTCCTCGATGGCCGGCGCCGCATGGTGTTCGTCAGCAACTACGATGGCAGCCTCGAAAACTACATGGACGACTTCATCGATAAAGTCTCCTGGGGGCTCAACGCCGTCTTCAGCAACGGTGTCGACTACCCGCGCACGAACTGGCTCATCCGCGATGGTGCAAAGGACGAACAGGCCTTCAAGTCGCACATCCGCTCCCGCCAGGCGCCCACGCAGGTCTGGTACACGGCCTATGGCCACCTGACCGCCCTCAACATCGAAAACAACGCGCGCATCCGCGCGGGCCTTTCGGGACCGATGGATGAAGCGGCCGCGGTGGCGTGGCTTCGGCGCCTGTGATCGGGGAGGATGACAGTGGCAGCAAACCTTGAGCTTTCGGACATCCAGGGCCTCGTCGCCCGCGGCTACGGCCGCCTCCGCGCCGCCCGCCTTCTGCTGCTCGTGCTCGGCGAACCGGCTCCGTCCCGCGGCTGGCTGGCCTCGGTCGCCGCGCAGGTCACGACGGCGGACGTCGATCCCCGCGATACCGCTATCCACCTCGCCTTCGCCCCCGAGGGGCTCCGCAACCTGGGACTCCCGGAAGCGGTGCTCGCCGGCTTCTCGAACGAGTTCCGTGAAGGCATGACGACGCCCCACCGCCAGCGCGTGCTCGGCGATTTCGATGCGAATGCGCCCGAGCGCTGGCGCTGGGGCGGGCCAACCACACCCGCCGTGCACGCCGTGCTGATGCTGTATGGAGCAAGCGCCGCCGAGCTTGAAGCATTGGCAGCCGTCCAGGTCCAGGCGCTCGAAGCAGCCGGGCTCAAAGTGCTCGCCACGCTCGATGCGACGGACATCGGCGATGTCGAACCCTTCGGTTTTCGCGACGGCATCTCGCAACCATTGCTGGAGGGCCTCGGCAAGGAAGGCCCCGCGTTTAACGTCGTCCAGCCCGGCGAGTTCGTGCTCGGCTACAAGAACGAATACGGGCTGCTCACCGATCGGCCGCTCGTCCCTGCCGCCACGGACGCCGGGCGCATCCTCCCCCGCGATGCCGCCGGCTCCGATGCCCGCGACCTTGGCCGAAACGGCACGTACCTCGTGGTGCGCCAGCTCGAGCAGGACGTGGCTGGCTTCTGGCGCTGCCTGGACGGCATCACCCGCGCACCCGATGGCACGTCCCGCCCGACCGAACGTACGAAGCTCGCTGCGAAGATGGTCGGCCGCTGGCCCGGCGGCGCCCCGCTCGCCACCTCGCCCGACCGAGATGACCCCGCCCAGGCCAAATCGAACGATTTCCGCTATCACGCACAGGACGCCGACGGCCTCGGATGCCCCATCGGCGCCCATGTGCGCCGCACCAACCCCCGCGACTCGCTCGACCCCAACCCGGGCAGCGATGGCTCCATCGCCCTCAACCGCCGGCACCGCATCCTTCGGCGGGGCCGCGCCTATGGCCCGTACCTCCCCGCCGAGCAGGCGCTCGCCGGCGCCGATGGCGTCGAGCGCGGGCTGCATTTCATCTGCCTCGCCGCCAACATCGCGCGCCAGTTCGAATTCATCCAGCACACGTGGGCGAACAACCCCAAGTTCGCCGCCCTCTACGACGACGTTGACCCCATCATGGGCGCGCGCGGCCCGGGGGGCGCCACCTTCAGCATGCCGGCAACCCCCGTGCGCAAGCGCGTGACCGGGCTTCCCTCGTTCGTCACGGTGCGCGGCGGCGGCTACTTCTTCCTGCCGGGCATCCGGGCGCTGCGCTACTTGTCCTCGCTTTGATGCTTGCCCGCGTTCCGTCCCGTCCAAATGATAATTGCGAGCAGTGTGTTTACGGCCGAGATGGCGACGATCATCGCGCCCGTTTTCGACGCCACCCTGCCCGACTTCGCCGCCAGCGACGCCGCCACGAGGTCCGAAGCGTGCACGATCGGCGCGACGCGCATCGCATGCGATCGGTCGGGTCCGGCCGGGCGGAGCAGGTCGATCGCCACCAGGATCGTGCGGATGCCGAACATCCGCAGCGCATAGCGCGCCACCTCCGGCTCCTCCTCCTCATCGTCGAAACGCTTGATGATGAGCTGCGGCGCGAACAGCCCGATGGCCCCGTTTATGAGCCGGATTAGCGCCAACAGCACCCGTGCGAGGTCGCGATACTTCCCGGACATCCTGGCACCTCCTCTGGCGCCGCACTTCTTCCCGGCGCGGCGCCCGATGGTTAGTCGAACGCCTCGTCGCCCGTTGGTTCGATATGCGGCGTCTGGTTCATCTCCTGGCGGAGCTTCGAAAGCTCGGTGTACATGCGCTTGCGCGCGCGGCCCTGATTGCCCAGCGGCCGGTGCTCCGGGAGGCAATGCCAGGGGTTGTACGAAAGGTTGTGCGCGAAGGCGAGTTGCCTCGGCGAGTCGAACTTCTGCTTCGGGATGCGCAGCGTCGCCACCGGCACGAACGGCGAAAGCTTCTCTGGCCAGCGCACCGCCGCGTTCTCGATGGGCATGCGGTGCGCATCCGTCTGCACCTGCACCATGATGTCGAACTCGACGTCGCGCTCGGCCAGCGTCGCGACCATGTTGTCGCGGAGGTAATTGTCGGGCGGCCGCAACGGCAGCCGCGGGATTCGGCTGCGTGGCTTTGCCTTCGGACGGAAGGAATACATCATCGCTTGCCCCTCGCCGAGCAGGTACGGCACGCAGCTCCAGTACCGCTGTTCGAGCGGGTTCGTTTGCGTCTGGTTCCACCAGCTCTGCATCAGCAGGTCCAGCAGGTGCGTTTGGCGTGGCCGGAAGAAGTAGAACGCGGGCGTCCCGCGCAGGATCGATGCCTGCAACACCGTATTCGCCGTGATGTTCGGGGTCACGAACGTCGGCGTGCAGACGCAGATCAGGTCCTGCGTGGCCGCTTCGTCATCGAGCAGCTTCGGTCGGGGCACGCCCATCATCTTGATCGCGCAGCTCACGAAGCCGACATCGTCGATGTCGCGCGGGCTATCCGGGCCCGGCCCCGAGAACCGCACCCACGCCCGGTACGTCCTCGGCTCGGCGAAGATGCCCTTGCGCATGTGCGCCGGCACATCGTCGCGGATGATCACTTCGCCGCGCACCACACCATGGGTCTTGGTGTTTCCGCCGCGCTGGAACTCGCCCGGCTTGTACTGCTGCCGCAAGTAGGCCGCAATGTCACGAATAATCGAGTCGAGCGCCGCCTCTTCCGCCTCTGGATCGATGCGCTCCTCGGCCAGCGCCATGCCGCGGTCCTCGTTCCGCCGCTGGCGGTTAATCATCGCCTGGATCACCCGCGCCGAAGGTTCGCGCAGGGTGGCGTTCAGCGCTGGCCGGAAGAACGGCTCGAAGCGGCGTTCGAAGCGCTGCGTCGAGGCCATGGCCGCGTGCAGCAGCTTCTCTGGCCGCGAGGCCGGCCCGAGATTCGAACTCATGATGCCCTTGCCGGACGCCTGTGCCGTCGAGTCATCGCCGGCGCAGTCTAGCCCGCCGAAGCGTCCGCGGGCCAGTATTCCACAATGGGACAGTCCGCTCGTACGGGACTTTCCCCAACTGCTACGGCACGTACCGCTCCGCGATGAGTATCACGCGGCTGGTGTACTCGCCGCCAACGGCCGCCGGGATGAACGTCCCGCCGCAACTGATGAGCGTCACCCGCTCCGTGTAGCTGTCGAGCGCCGGGAACACCACCCCGTCCATGTCGAGGTCCGCCAGTGGCACGATGACCACCGATTTCACCGTGTACGTGAACACGAGCCCGTTATCGAGCGTCACGTAGAGCGCGTCGCCGATGGCCGCATCGGTGAGGTAGGCGAACGGCCCGTTCCCGTAGCCGACGTAGTTCACGTGGGCGGAGAACACCGTGTTCATGCCGCCCTCGCCGGGGGCGTGCCGGTTCGGCCGGCCGCTCCCCCACTTCGGATACATCACGATGTTCTGCGGCCGGGACGGGTCCTCGAACACCTCCCGCCCGCCGGCGAGGCGCGTGTCCAGGTCCTCGAGTGGCGCGCCGCCGTAAATCCTGGCGGAAGACAGGTACAGCGATGCGACCTCGCCGTCGTACACCGGCGGCCGGGGCGTCGGCGCCGGCTCGATCGTGGGCTGCGGGGTGGCCGTGTTCTCCGCGCTCGAAACGTTTGGTGCGTACGCACGGTACGGCAGGTCCGGAGCCGCTCCAGGCGCGGCGATGCCCACCGCCGCCCCGGCCAAACCCACTACTCCCACCGCGAGGGCAATCAACACGGGCAGCCGCATCCTCACCACCAGCCTCCTATGTCCCCTCGGCCGCGCGCCAGGACGCGTTCAGCACGCCTGCGAGTTGCACGGGTGCGAGCAGCAGCACATTGTGCCCAATGCTCGCCAGCTCCACGTAGCGTACCGAAGGATTTCGAACGCGCATCGCTTCCGCGACCCGCGGCCGCAATTCATCCGAATCGCCGCACGCGCACTTCCTTCGGGCTCATACCTCGCCCAGGTAGGCGCGCCGCACGCTGTCATCCTGTGCCAGCGCGGCCCCCGTGCCCTGGAGCGTTATCACTCCGGATTCGATGACGTATGCGCGGTCGGCGATTTCCAGCGCCATCGCAGCGTTCTGCTCGACCAGCAGGATCGTCGCCCCCTCCCGCCGGATCTCGGCGATAGTCGCGAAAATGGTCTCAACCAGTACCGGCGAAAGCCCCATCGATGGCTCGTCGAGCAGCAGCAACTTCGGTCGCGCCATCAGCGCCCGGCCGATCGCGAGCATCTGCTGCTCGCCGCCGGAGAGCGTCCCTCCGAGCTGGTTCTCCCGCTCTTTTAGCCGCGGGAACAGCCGGAACGTGCGATCGAGGTCGGCGTGGACCTCGCCGTCGTGACGCTGGAACGCGCCGAGCGCCAGGTTCTCCGCGACGGTGAGGCGGCTGAAGATGCCGCGCCCTTCGGGTACCTGCGAAATCCCCAGCGAGACGATGTCGTGCGGCTTCATCCCGCTGATCGCCTTCCCGGCGAACGTGATACGCCCCGCCCGCGGCCGGATGAGCCCCGATATCGCCCGGAGCGTGGTCGATTTGCCCGCGCCATTGGAGCCGATGAGCGTCACCACCTCGCCGGGATCCACTTCCAGGCTGATGCCCTTGATCGCGGTGATGCCGCCGTAGCCGGCCACCAGCCCCGAAAGGTCAAGCAGTGCCATGGGAATCCCCGCCGACTGCCCGCGTCCCCAGGTACGCCTCCACCACGCGCCTGTCGCGTTGCACCTCGGCCGGCGTGCCCTCCGCGATCTTGCGGCCGTAGTCCAGCACCGTTACCTGTTCGCAGACGCCCATTACCACGCGCATCTGGTGTTCGATGAGGATTACCGTGGCGCCGAACTCGTTTCGCACTCGCCGGATGAGCGCGACGACGGCCGCGCTCTCCTGCGGGTTCATGCCGGCCGTTGGCTCATCCAGTAACAGCAGCCGGGGCCGCGTCGCGAGCGCCCGGGCGATTTCGAGCCGGCGCTGGTCGCCATACGGCATGTTCCGCGCGATCTCGTTCTCGCGATTAATGAGCCCCACTGTGCGCAGCAGGTCGCGCGCGAAGCCAACCGCTCGGCGCTCGGAGGCGCGCACGACGGGCGGCCGCGCGACGGCCCCCACGAACTCGCGCACGCTCCCGTATGCCCCGGCCGGCGCGCCCGGCAGCGCACGCGCGATATCGACGAGCCGGTTCCCGCTCGGGCGCACTGCCGCCGGCGGCGTGGCCCGCACGTCGCCCATATGGGTGTGCGCCCCCACGAGCACGTTCTCGAGCGCGGTCATGTTCGAAAACAAGCGGATATTCTGGAACGTCCGCGAGATACCGAGGGCGCTCAGTTCGTGTGGTTCGAGGCCATCGACCCGCATGTCGCCGAGCCGCAGTTCCCCGCTCGTCGGCCGGTAGAACCCGGTCAAGCAGTTGAAGAGCGTCGTCTTCCCGGCGCCGTTCGGGCCGATCAGCCCGCGGATCTGGCCCGCGGGCACGTCGATGTCGATGTCGGCGAGTGCGGTCAGGCCCTGGAACCGCATCCCCAGGCCGATGGTCTGCAGCCGCGCGCCGTCCATCTCAGGCCGTCCCCGCAGGGCCCGCGGTCTCGTGCTCCGGCGTGTGTTCGAATTCCATCTTTCGCCGCCGCGATGGGAATAGCCCCGACGGCCGCAAGACCATGATCGCCACGAGCAACGCCCCGAAGATGATGAACCGGTACAGTGCCAGCTTCGCCCCCCACTTCTCCGCCGGCGGGAGCGTGCTCAGGTCCAGGTGCGTGACGGCGTTGATGCCGTCGATGACCTGGTTCACGCCCTGCCCGACCCAATCGAACTTCGAAAGCACGTCCGCCGTTTCGCTGAACTGCAGCAACTCCGGCACGCCAATGAGGATGAGCGAGCCGGCCACCACTCCCTGCGTGCTCCCCATCCCGCCGATGATCACCAGCGCCAGCACGTTGATCGAAACGAGCAGCGAGAACGAGTTCGGGGCGATGAAGTCGATGAATGGGGCATAGATCGCGCCGCCGAGCGCGCCGATGGCGGCGCCCGTGCTGAACGCCATCAGCTTGTACCGCGTAGTGTTGATTCCCATCCCGCGCGCCGCGTCTTCGTCCTCGCGGATCGCTTCCCATGCCCGCCCCACCCGCGAATCGCGCAAGCGCGAGGTCACGAACCAGACCGCGAACGCCGCAATCACGATCATCACGTAGAAGTACTGCACATTGTCCACCGTCGAGCGGCCGGTCAGCCCCAGGTTGTGCAAATACGAGATGTCCGGCCGCCCGATTTCGAACAGGCCGGAAGACCCATTGGTCTGGTCGCTCATGTTCAGCGCAAGGATGCGGATGATCTCGCCAAACCCGAGCGTCACGATCGCGAGGTAGTCCCCCCGGAGCGGCAGCACCGGAAGTCCCAGCAAAACCCCGACGAGCGCCCCGATACCCACCGCCATCGGCAGCAGGTACCAGTAGCTGAAGAATGCGCTGTAATGCGGCGAATCCGGCGCGCTCAGGATGCCGACCACGTAGGCGCCGGTGGCGAAGAACGCGACGTACCCCAGATCTAGCAACCCGGCCATCCCGACCACGACGTTCAGTCCGAGTCCAAGCGTCGCGTACAAGCCCACCAGGAAGAACATCCGCACCCAGATGTCGTCGAAGGTCGGCACTACCAGCACGAGGATGCACAGCGCGAACCAGATGAGCGGGTGCGTCCAATCCGGCAGCCGCTCCCACGTGCGGGCGCGCAACCGCTCGATCGGGGCGGCAATGGCGGCTCGGCCCAGCTTGCCGCGCTCAGGCACGCTTCGTCTCCCGCTGCCGGAAAATGCCCGTCGGCCGGAAGATCAGGACCACTACCAGCAGCGCGAACGCGACCACGTCCTTCCATTCGTTCGGCAGGTTCACTCCCGGGATCTCGTTCAGCAACTCGCGCCCGACGGACTCGGTGAGCCCCAGGAAAAAGCCGCCGACGACCGCGCCGGGGATGCTGCCGATCCCGCCAAGTACCGCTGCCGTGAACGCCTTCACGCCCGGGAGGAACCCCATGCTGCCGCGGATAGAGCTGAGGAATAGCCCGTAGAGCACGCCGCCGAAGCCGGCCATTATCGCACCCAGCACGAACGTCGCGACGATCATCCGGTCGACGTCGATGCCCATGAGCGCGGCATTTTCGCGGCTTTCCGATACCGCGCGGATGGCCTTGCCCGTCCGCGTGCGCTGCACCACCCAGTACAGCCCCGCCATCATCACCAGCGATGAGCCGATGAGGAACAGCTGAAGGTAGCTAATGCTCAGCGGCCCGGCGCTCAGGTCGCCGGTGGGAAAGATCTGCGGGTAGAACTTGGACTTGCCATCGAGAAAGCCGTCGTCGACGAGGTGGCTCAGGAAGATGCTCACGCCGATGGCGCTAATGAGCGGCGCCAACCGGGGCGCGTTTCGCAGCGGCCGGTAGGCAACCCGTTCGATCGTCGCGGCTGTGACGGCGGACGCCGCGCCCGCCGCCGCCAGCGCGAGGATGATCGCTACCAGCACCATCACGCCGGAAATGTCCTCGCCGCCGAGCGCGACCAGCACGCCGTAGCCGGCGAACGCACCCACCATGAACACCTCGCCGTGGGCGAAGTTGATGAGCTGCAGGATGCCGTAGACCATCGTGTAGCCGAGCGCCACGAGCGCGTAGATGCTCCCGGTGGTGAGGCCGTTCACCGTTTGGTCCGACCAGAACTCGGCGCTGCCATGGGCAAGAAAGAGGGGCGTCATTCGAGTGCCTGTCTACGCCCGGCACGGCGCGGGCGCAAGATAGAAGAGGCGGCGGCCTTTCGGGGGCTGCCGCCTCTTCGCGATGGCGTGCTGCAGGGGCGCCGACCCTACTTCAGTTCGACGTACTTGCCGCTCTTCACCTGGAAGAACTTCACGGCAGCGCCGGCGCGGTTGCCGTCGTTGCCGAACTTGATCGTGCCCGTCGCGCCATCCGTCAGCGTCGTCGTCTTGATGGCGTCGTTCAGCGCTTTCATGTCGATAGTGAGCTTGCCGCCGTCGTCCTTCGCGACTTTATCGATTGCCCTGAGGATGATGGTGGCAGCGTCGTATGCCTCAGGCCCGAAGGTCGCCGTCTCGGCGTCCCCGTTGTACTTGGCCTTGTACTTCGTGGCGTAGTTCGCGAAGCCCGCGCCGCGCTCGCCCGGCAGGGCCAGGTAGGCGTTCTCCGCGGCATCCTTCGCGCCGGAAATCAATTCGTCGTTCTTCACGCCGTCGCCGCCCATGAACGGCGTTGTCTTCAGGTCGGATTCCGCCCGGAGCTGCTGCAGGAACGGCGTCGCCTCGCCGTAGAAACCCGCGAGGTAGACCAGGTCCGGCTTCGCCGCCTTGATGCTCGTGATGACCGATTTGAAGTCGTTCTGCTTCTTTTCGTACCCAGCAGGGCTGCCGACGATCTTGCCGCCGCCCGCCGTGAAGAAGTTCTGGAACTGCTGGCTCAGGTCCTTGCCATAGTCGTCGGTATCGAACACGACGAACGCCGTCTTCGCTTTCAGCGTGTTCTTTGCGAAGTCGGCCTGCGCCTTCGCCTCGTCCCCGTTCAACACCGGGACCCGGAAGAAGGTCACGTATGGGCCTTCAGCTCGTGACGGCGTCGTCAGGTCGCCCGCGGTGGCGGACGGTGAGATATGGGTGATGCCGGCCTTGTCGTAGGCCCCGAGTGAGGCGCGCGTGCCGCCCGAGCAAATCGGGCCCACAACCGCGACCACATTCGCCTTAATCAGCCGGTCCGCCGCCGCGGGGCCGCCTTCAGCCGAGCAGAGGTCGTCCTCACGCACGAACTCGACCTTGTGGCCCTTGATCGTGACGCCGTCGCCGGCCGTCTCGGCCGAGTCCGCGATCGGCACGCCGAGCCCTTTCACGTCGCCCGAAAGCGCGCTGGAGACGCCGATCTTGACGCTCGCGCCCGAGTCAATCGTGACGGTCTTGAAGCCCGCCGCCTTGTAGCCAGCGTCGGTGAAACCCTTCGCCGCCGCGCCGCCGGGCGCCGTAGTCGCCGCGCCGTTGTCGTCATCGTCGCCGCACGCGGCGGCAGCGATCGCGATCAGCGCGAGCAGCGCGATTGCCAGGAACCACCTGGACCATGTCCTGTGTCGCATAAGTCCCTCCTCGTGGCTGCGCCCCGGCCAGCGAATCCCCTCCGGCCCGCGGTGCGCGCCGCACGCGATAGTAGGTTTCGGTTTACCGGTAGGTCAAGAAGGAGTTTCCGGGCCGGGGCGCCCGGACACCTCCGTCCTTACCGCGCGCGGCGTAGAGCGCGTAGGTGCCGCCAAAAACGGCGCCCACTGCCGGCGATGCCAATCGATAGTCAAAGCCCGCATCCACGCAAGCGATTCAAACCGAGCTTATCCGCAAGTGTTACGCGCGAAGAAGCCTTATTCGGTGTTCGGTAGCTGGTGGAGGCGAACCGAAACTATTAGCGGCGAAGAGTTTTATACCAGGATGCGCGCGTAATTATCATCGCATTTTCCATTTGGCGTAGAGTCCCAAGCCCCCAGCACAGGCACCACCGATGGCAAACGCGAGTAGCCGGCCATCCACGCGGAGCACCACGTTTAGCGCACCTCCTACTATCAAAAAACTACACACGATCGCCACGAATGTCCACATTTCTTGGTCAGTGAGCGGGATAGTTCCGGTATACTGACGCCAGAAACTAGAAGAAGAGCTAGCAGGGAACAATCTGGCGATCGCTACACTGAGTAAATAGACGAGCGTAAGCCCGATCGCGCCGACGCTCACAGTCACGGAAGTGTATCGTAGGTCTCGGAAATAGATCCCTAGTCCAACCCCAATCGGAATCGGTGGTATTACGAACAATAAAACATACAGACGTAAGACTACGCTGGCATCCATAGCCCAACGCCGATATGTCATGACGAACAATACTGTAAACCCGACTATCAGTACAGCGGGAACCAACAACCATACTGCGACAACCATCATGGCCACGGTAACGCCGGAACAGGAATGCTCTGGATGGCTTGCCCAGCAGCCGAAACGTGTGGCACAAGTCCCTCGTCGTGGCTGCGCCCCGGCCGCCGAATCCCTCCCGGCCTGCGGTGCGCGCCGCCCGCGATAGTAGGTTTCCGTTTACCGGTAGGTCAAGAAGGGGTGCATGGATCGAAGGTATGACCGCGGGCTTTTGCAGAATCGCAAGACCATTCGATGTCGATGCTCCAATTCTCGCGGATCCCAGGGAGATACGCTCCATAGATGCGCGGGCGATCTATCGGATCGGCGCACCCATTGTAATCCTGTCGAAGGCGAACGGTGCTGAGGCAGGAGGGTCCTGATGGGGCACGACGACCCCGCTCGTCGTTCGGGTTCGCCCACGCAACTTGGAATGCGCACGACTTCGTGACTAGCGAACTGCCCTAACCGACCCCGCGCTGCCGGACCACCCCGCCCCTCAGTCCCCGGTCGGTAGCCCCGCCGCCACCCACGCTGTCGTCCCGCCCTCGACGTTGTAGAGCTCCTTGTCCGTCATCCCCGCGGCAGTCGCGAACTCCGCCGCGAGCGCGCTCCGCTGCCCGGACTTGCAGATGAACATGACTTCCTTGTCGCCGGCGTACTCGCGGATCTGCCTCACTTCGTTGATGACGGTGTTCACCGGGACCAGCCGCACGTCCTTCGCGTGAACCTCGACATACTCGTCCGGCTCGCGCACATCCACCATCACCGCCTCGCCCTTGTCGAGCTTCTCTTTCGCTTCCTGGACGGTGATCCGGGTAAACGGTTCCATCGGGTTCTTCGTGGCCATTGCGGGTCTCCTGCGCGCGGTGGTTGTGCTTCGAGCCTAGCACAGCACCCGGATTCGCTGTACGAGCCCCGCACAGCCTACGTGCCCGACCACGTCAGCCGCGGCGTCCGCGCCAGGCCGAGCGCGTACACCGCCACCGAGATCACGCCCATCACCGCGAAGTCGAGCCCCAGGCCGAAATATCCGCCGGTGCCGTCGGCGTATGCGGCGAGCTCGAGTGCGTCCACGGCGTACGAAAGCGGGTTCGCGCGCGCCAGGACTTCGAGCCACATCGGCAGCCCATCTACGGGGAAGAACGCCCCAGAAAAGAACAACAACGGGAAGAGCGCGAGATTCATGATCAGGTGAAAGCCCTGCATCGTCTGGATGCGCGATGCGAGGGCCTGCGCGATCCCCGCCAGCATCACGTTCAGCAGCACCACCGAAGCCGCGGCGACGAGCAACCCCGCGGGGATGCCATACTGCCAGTCGAATTGCACGAACGGCGCCGCCACGGCGAGCACGACCATCGCCTGCAGCACGCCGATGAGCACGCCCGCCAGCGACTTTCCTAGCAGTATCGTGCGGCCGGATTGCGGCGACGAGAGGAACATCCGCATGATCCCCGAATCGCGGTCGCGGTAGTACGAAGCGCTCGAGAACGTCGACGAGAACACCGCCGTCATCGCCACGGCGCCGGCGACGAGGTAGGCGGTGAAGTTGCCGGCACTCAGCTTCGATGGCGCCAGCCCGTGTGAGACCCCATTGCCGAGGAAAACGAGGATCAGCAATGGCGTGAGGATGGACGAATATAGTTGCGAGCGTGAGCGGACGACCGCCCTGAGGTCGCGCGTGAAGAGCGCGGAGGTCGCGGCGAACGAACTCATGCCCGCACCACCTCCGCCGCCACGGCCTGCCGGCTCACGTGCTGGAAATATGCGTCTTCGAGCGATGAACGCTCGATGCTCACGGCGCGGATCCCTTCGGGCGCGAGCGCGAACAGCCTCGGTACGAGCTCGCTCGCGGCATCCACGGTAATGTGCACCGTCTCGCCGTCGTGCGTCACGCTCCCGGTTCCCGGCCAGTGTGCCACTTCGGCCAGCTGCCCTTCGGTGGCGCCCGGCCAACGGACGCGGACGGCCTCGTCCCGGAGGCCGCGTTTCAGCTCCACCGGCGTCCCGCTGGCCACCACCCGGCCGTCCTTGATGAACGCCACGTGGTCGCAGACGCCGTCGGCTTCGGTGAGGTCGTTCGTCGCGAGCAGCACCGTCCGGGCGCCCTTCGCGGAGCCCAGCAGCGCCGACCAGAGCGCCCGGCGCTCTTCGGGGTCGACGCCCGTCGTGGGCTCATCGAGCAGCAGGAGTTCCGGGTCGTGGAGCAGCGCGCGTGCCATCTCCAGGCGCCGCCGCATCCCGCCCGAGAGCGTCGCAATCGCGTCATGCCGGCGTTCCAGTAGCCCGAATGCACCGAGCAACTCCGTCGTGCGAGCGCCGATGCTGTCGCCCCGCATGCCAAAGAGCCGTCCTGCCAGGCGCATCGTCTCCTCGATTGTCATCAGCGGGTCCTGGGCGTTCTCCTGGAAGACTGTGCCCACGCGCTGCCGGAGCGCGGCGCAGGGGCCCTGGCCGAACACCCGCAGCGTCCCTTCCGTGGGCCGGTCCATCGCGGCGAGCATGGTGATGAACGTGCTCTTGCCGCTGCCGTTCGGGCCCAGCAACCCGAATACCGAGCCGGGCACCACGCTCAGCGAAAATCCGTCGAGCGCGCGCCGCTCGCCGTACCGGTGCACGATCGCGTCAGCTTCGATCAGCGGTGAGGCGGCGGGACTCATATCCCCAGTGTTCCACGGGAAGAGGGGACGGGCGAGCGCCCGGCGCCCATGGTCAGGCCGGGGTAGTGGCGAGGCCCGTCACCAGTTGCCCGATTACGATGAGCACGATGATCGCCGCGAGCGGGCTCAGGTCCATCATCCCCGTGTTCGGCATTACCCGGCGCAGCGGCTCGATGATCGGCTCCGTCACCCGGAACAGCATCTGGTAAAGCGGGCTCGATTGGTCGATGGGGAACCAGCTCAGCAGCGAGCGCGCCACAATCGACCAGGTCAGGATCTGGATGAAGGCGAAGGTGAACTGCGCGACGTACGGGTTAATGGCTCGGGCTCCGGCAATGCGGTCCTGTTTCCGCGGCGTTTCCGCTTCAGGATACCAGATTCGCGAAAAGAGATGGCGAAGGCTAGCTGTTCGCTGCCCGGTCCACTACTGCTAGCATGACATAAAGCAAAATGATGACCACCATCGCGCTCAGGTCGAGCATACCCGTGCGCGGCAGCACGTTGCGTACCGGCGCAAGCAGCGGCTCCGTCACCTGGTACAGAAAGCGCGCGAGCGGGTTGTCGCGGCTCACCGGGAACCAGCTCATCAGCGATCGGCCGATGACTGCGGCGATCAGCACGTAGATGAAGATTGTGAACAGCGTCGCGATTTGCTGGTTCACGCTGGCCCGCCCAGTTCGCCCGCGCGCCGGTGCGCCGCCCGGATGCATTCGATGATCGCTGCGCGCACGCCGCCGCGTTCCAGCTCGAGTAACCCGGCCGCAGTCGTCCCCGCGGGAGACGTGACCAGGCCCCGGAGCTCGGCGGCGTTGCGCCCGCTCTCCTGCGCGTAGACCGCGGACCCGTACACCGTCTGCAGCACCATCTCTTCCGCCTGCGCCCGCGTCAGGCCGATAGAAACGGCGCCTTCAATCATCGCTTCGATGAACAGGAACACGTAGCCCGGCCCGCTCCCGCTGACCGCCGTGGCCATGTCCAGCTTCTTCTCGTCATCGACGTACAGCTCGCGGCCGATCGCCCCGAGCAGGCCCCGCGCGAGTTCACGCTGGGGCTCTGTCACCGCTGCGGTTGCCGTCCAGACGCTCATGCCGGCGTTCGCCGCCACGGGCGTATTCGGCATCACACGGACGATGCGCTCGTGCCGGAACTCCGCCGCGATCGACGCGATCCGCACACCCGCCATGATCGAGAGCAGCAGCGCCTCGGGGTTCGCGGCGCCATGGATCGACGCCATCTCCTGCGGCTTCACCGACAGCACCACGAGGTCCGCGGAGCGCATCGCTTCGTCCGCGGCCGCCGTCGTGCCCACGTCGTATTCGGAATGCAGTTGGTTTCGCCGGTGCTCGACGAGTTCGCACACGGTCACACTGGCGGCCGTGAATACCCCGCGTTCCAGGGCAGCGTGCAGGATCGCTTCGCCCATCACCCCGCCGCCGATAATCGCCACCTTCATGCTGGTCGCTCCCCGAATATGGCCCGGCCCACCCGGATGTGCGTCGCCCCTTCTCCAATCGCTACCTCGAAATCGCCCGTCATGCCCATCGAAAGCTCCGGGAGCTGCCATTCGTCGCAAAGGGCGCGCATTTGGCGAAAGTATGGGCGCGAATCCTCGGCTGCGGCGCCGGCCGGTGGGATCGCCATCAGTCCACGAACATCGATGCCATCCAGGATGGCCGCGCGGGCGAGCAGCTCGCCGATCCCCTCGGGCGCCACGCCAGACTTGCCGGGCTCTCGCCCGATGTTGACCTCGAGGAACACTAGCTGCGGGCCATCGTCCCCGGCCCGCGCGAGCGCCTCCAGCGCCCGTGCGCTGTCGATGCCCTGGACCGTCGCGAACAGCCCCGCACACGTCCGCGCCTTGTTCGATTGCAGGTGCCCGATGTAGTGGAAATGGGGCTCCATTCCCGTGCGTCCGGCCACCATGGCGCGGACTTGCTCCATCTTCGGGAGGGCTTCCTGGATGTAGTTCTCGCCGAAGTCACGGACCCCGAGCTCGAACGCCGCTACCACGGCGGAGGCCGGCACCGTTTTCGTCACGCCGATAAGCGTCACGCTCTCCACAGGCCGCCCGGCGCGTCCACACGCGGCAGCCATCCGGGACCGCACGTCCGAGATGCGCTTGCCGAGACTCGCTTCGATGGCCACTTGCGATGTCATTGCAACTCCGGAGGGTGCTTCGCCTCCCAGACGCCGCGCGCCACCAGCGCCACCACTACCGCAAGAATCCCGGCCAACCCGAGCAACGGGTGAATGCTGAACAGCCAGAACACGATGAAGAGGAAGACGATGCCGCCGAAGATGATCCCCAGCGGCAGCGCCAGCACACGGAACACGACCCACGTAATCGCGAGCGCTTCGACGATCCCGCCTTCTTTTTCGTCCTTCGGCGGGGGCGTGTGCGAGCCGTGGTAGAAGCCCATGCCACAAGTATACGGCCGTGGCCGTTCGAAGCTGGCGTCCGGCCCGCCTACGGCCGCTCGATCAGGATCTCGCGGACCCTGCTGAACGCCTCGGTGGGGATACCCTCCGACCGCAGGTACGCTTCGGCGCTGCCGTATTTCGCGCGCATGAGCTGGATGAACCCGGCCATGCGGTCCGGAGGCGTCGAAAGGCGGGCGAAAAGCTCTTCGTCCGTGCCTTCCAGCACCCGGCCCGTCGCCCGCAGGTATGCAATCAGCCGGCCGATGCTGGCATCGCTGAGCCCGTATTCCGCGGCGATGTCCTCGTCATCGGCGCCCAGCACATCCATGAGCAGGCCGAGCAGTACGCCGGTGCGGTCTTTCCCGGCCGTGCAGTGCACGAGGATCGGATACGCATCCTCCCGGGCGAACAGGCTGAACGCCCGCGCGATCTGCGCCCCGCCGATGTGCAGATAGTGAAGGTATCGCTTCGCGCTCGGCCCCGCACCGTAGAGCCCGTTCAGCTCCGCGATGAGCGCTTCCTGCGTCGGGTAATCGGGAAACAGCGACACGTGGTGGACGCGCGAAGTGAGCGCGTGCGGCTCCGTGGCCATCTCGTCCGGGTGGCGAAGGTCGATAATCGTAGCCACGCTGAGCTCTTCGCCGAGGTAGTCGCAGTCGGCGCCTGTCATCAGCTCAAGAGCGCCCGAGCGGTAGACCATGCCGGCGCGGATGCGCCCACCGCCGGCCAACGGATACGGGCCGAGCTCGCGGAAGTTATGGACACTTTCGAGGTCGCGGAGGGAAGCAGCAGTCATACGGCTCAGGGTATCGCAGCTTGTGAACGAGCGGTTAACGCGCCATGAACGCCGCGACAACGCAGCAATCCTGGTACCCCCGGAAGGATTCGAACCTTCGGCCTCGCGATTAAAAGTCGCCTGCTCTGCCAACTGAGCTACGGGGGCCAGCGGCTTTCGATCGTACCTGCTCGGGCCCATTCGCGCCCGCTGCCCGGCCGCGGTCGAAGCGGTTAAGGCCCGACCCGTCCGCCTTCTCCGAACTTGGTAACCACCGATCGCGTGACAAAGAGAAAGGGCGCCGCGCGGGCGCCCTTTCGTGCGTTGGCCAATCGTGTCGCGGGCTACGACCCGAACGCGTTGTACTCGCCGTCGTTATCGCCGCCAATCAGGTCGTTGGTGACGTTCGCAATGGCGATGATGGGCTTGTCACTGGTAATCACCATGCCGCCCCAGAGGCAGGACGGCGACGAGCCGAGGCCGTTCACGGTGCCGTCCGAGAGGCCCTGGTAGAAGATGAACGAACCCGTGATCGATTTCGTCGCGGTGTAGGTGCCGCTGCCGCAGCCCGGGGCCCCCGTCGTGGGGTCCGCCACTGTCGTCAGCGTCACGTTCGCCGTCGAGCCGTCGGCCACCGCCACGCTCACCCAGCTGTCGTAGCCGCTCGCTCCACCGCTGGTGCTATACGCGTGGCGGAAGATGAGCGGGAACTTTGCCGTGTTCGTGGCGCGGTCCGTGGGCACGCCGTTGACCGCGGTGTACAGGTCCTCGTCCACGAAGCTGCCGGGCGTGGTCATCTTCGAACGGAAGAGCACCGCTGCGATCGGCTGGTCCGAGACCACCGTCGCCGCACCGGAGAAGCCCTCGGGCACGATGCTGTCCTGGTACACGCTGTGGTTGGCGGTGCCGTTCGCGGGCACCGTCAGCGTGACGGTGTAGGTCCCCCCGGTGGTGCCTTTGTAGGTGATGGTCGCGTTCGCCGGTGTCGCGTTCGTGTTCGAAAGCAGGATCTGGCTGTAGTAGCCGTCCAGCTTGATCGCCAGCGGGATCGAGAGGGTCGTCCCGATATCGTCGGTGGTCGAACCCGAAGCGCCGACAAGGAAGCCGTCGTACGAAGCCAGCTTGCGCAGGCTGCCCGTCACGTAGGCATCAACGCCGATCGTGACTGGCGAGCCGGTCGAAGTCACGGTCGCAGCCATCAACTTGCCGGCCGTGGCGCCGGGCATGGCGAGCGTCGCCTCAGCGGGCACGGCCTGCGGCCCGAAGGCCACCTGCCCGCCGACCGGTACGGGATAGCCGCTCGCGCAGCCGCTGCCGCCGGGACCCGCATCCGTCGTGCCGCCGCCCCCCGCGAACGAGTAGGCGACAGTCACGCAGGCGGTCGCCGTGCCCGTGTTGGCGATGGCGAAGCGCGTCTGGTACGTGCTCTCGAGGTTGTTCGAGATGTATGGCAACGTCACCGTGTTCCCACCCGTCGGGTAGGCACTGTGGATCGAGTAGGACTTCCTGCCCGTGCCGTTCTGTTCGATGTCACGGACAAGGAGCGCGTTGATGGGCTGGTCGCTCGAAAGCACGCCGACGCCACGGAAGCCCGGAGTCAGGCCGGTGTTAATGGCCTGCGCGAAGGTGCGCGTGCCACCCGGGGGCACATTCGTCTCCACCTTGCTCGCCGAAGGGATCAGCACGCCGCCCGGCGTGTAGATGTCCATCGCGATCGTGGCCGGCGCCGTGCCGTTGTTCTGGGCGATCGCGCTCGTGTTCTCTTTGCTGTTGGGGAGCAGCGCCGGGAGCGCGAGGCGGTTTGGCATGTCTGGCCGCGCGGCGAACGCTCCGTTCCCAACGATCGAGCTTGCGCCCGCCACGGAGGTGAAGGCCGCGCCAACCAGCAGGGCGCCGGTCGTAACCGCGAGCGCCAGGGTCCGGATTCGTATTCGCTCCATTGATACTCTCCTCATCGGGACAAAGTGTCCGTGCGTCATCACCTTTGGTCAACGTGAATCTCTACAGCAGCCGAGGCGCCATGTAAACGGTGTGTAACTTTTGGCTCTTCGTCAACGACGCTAGAAGAACTGGTTTAGAGCCTGGAAAATCACCACCGTCGCGGCTGCGCCCCCGACCATTATCAGCACCAGGCGGGTCCCATTCATGCCGGTATTGTGCCACGGCGCCGCCCCAGGCGCTTCCTACGATGACACCTCGCGCGTCTACGGGCATCGCGTACACTCCCGTGCGTGACGATGCTCCGAGCCGGCGATCTCGCCCCCACCATCCTGGGCGCTCCCCGCGTGTTCTGCTGCCACAGGGCGAAGCTCTCCCGGACATTTCCGCCAAACTCCCTCGCCGCAATTGCCGAGTGCGTCGACGCCGGGGTTCCGCGGCTCGAAATCGATGTCCGCTTCCTCGCCGATGACGCGATGCTTATCTTCCACGACGCTACCCTGGACGCCGAGTCCAATGGCGCTGGCCCGGTCGCCGCGATCGACACCGCTGCCGCGAGCGCGCTGCGCTACCGCGCGGATCCAGCGCACCCGCTCCCGTTCCTTGAAGATGTCGTGGATGTGATGCGGGGCGCCAACACATTGCTCCAGGTCGATCTCAAGCTCATGCGCTGGATGTCCAGCGAACGCTCGCGGCGCCTGGTGCAAGCGCTCGCGCCCATCCGCGACCGCGTCCTCGTTGGTTCACAGGCCCATTGGAATCTGCGCGGCCTCGCCCACGCGGGTCTGCCCGTCGCCTTGGACCCCACACTGCACTGGCATCACCGCCCGGCCCGGGATGTCGATGACGCCACCCCGTTACGGCTCGGCCTCCACGGTCTGTGGGACGATGCCCCGCTTGCCCACATCCCGCGCGTCGCCATCCGCGATTACTTCGCCTCGCGTCTCGATGACCTGCTCGCGCTGCTGCCCGCGCGTGTGTGGATGGTTGACTACGGGACCATCCTCTCCATGGCTGACAAGGGTTTCGAGCTCGGCCACGAACTCGCGCCCCACGGCGTGGAACTCGCCGCCTGGACGCTCCACGACGAGGGCCGCGAGGCCACGAGCGCGCTGCTCCGGCGCCTGTTCGAACTCGGGACAACGACGGTTATCACCGACGATGCCCCGGCGCTCGCCAGCTACGCCCGCGCCCTCACCCCGGCGGAGTAAATCGTCACTCGGGCGCTACGCGTTCGCTCCCTGCTCCCCCGGTTGACAGGGCGCCATGCTGTCGATTGAAAACACAGTGTAAGAACCGTGTAAACCAGCAGGGGGTTTCATCGACCATGGCCAGACTTCGAAAAGACCACGATGACAGCGAACACGGCGCCGGCCAGGCGCCGGGCGAGTCCGGCCAGGGACTTGCCGAGTACGGCCTGATCCTCGCCCTCATCGCCGTCGTTGCCATCGCCGCCCTCGGGTCGCTCGGCCAGGCGATCGTGGACTCGCCAGGCTGGGCGATGTTCAACGCCCTGTAGATCCACGCGGCCCGTGCGGACAAGGAGGCCCGTCCCGGCGGTGGAATGGGCCTTCTTGGCGTCACGCTCGTGGTCCCGCACGCGCGCGCTCCCCTGTCACGGGCCTCGATGCCCTCGGAGTCGTGGCCCTCTGTGGCCACCCGCGCGACCACCAAACGTCCCAGGACTTGGAGCGCAGGTTCGGCGTGCCGGCAGACGTGGATCAGCGGGCGAGCGCACGGCGCGAGACCGCGGCGACCGCCGCCAACCCCCGCCAGGGGCGCGACTCCCGTTTTCGTCCCCTGGCCGCAGCCCGCGGCCATCACCCACTCGGGACTCGGGCCTCGGCCCCTTGGGCCTCCTGCCTCGGGACTCGGGACTCGGGGCTCGGGACTCAGGACTCAGGACTCAGGACTCAAGACTCAAGACTCAGGACTGGGGCCTCGGGACTCGGGACTCGGGACTCGGGACTCGGGCCTCAGGATGCCGCCGCGTTCGCGTCGTCAAAAGAGCTGACTGCCCGGTTCGCGCAGTCGTAGAGCACCGCATCGTCATTGGCGAACGTGTCCCAGATGCCCGCCGCGCCCCACCAGAGGTCGGGCAATGCTGGCGCGCTCGCGGTCGAGTAGATCTTCACCGATCCCGCCAGCGTGAAGCCCGCGGGGAAGTTGAAGCGTTGGCCGCCGTTGGTGCTCACCAGGTACCAGCCGGTGAGGTCACCGGATCCCGAGACCTGTACCCATTGCCCGGCCTTGCTCATGTTGAAGATGACCGCGAGCGCGCCGCCGCAGGCCTGCCCCGCGACGGTGGCGGTGGACAGCGGCGTGGGTGTGGGTGTCGGCGTTGGGGTCGCCGTCGCGGTGAACGCCGAGGTGGGCGTTGGCGTGGCCGTCCCGCCTCCGGTGGCCACCACGCAGGAATCACACGCGAACATGGGCAGCGACCGCCGCACCTGTGTGGGCGTCGGCGTGGCCGTGCGTGTGGCCGTGGCGCTGCCGGTGGCCGTCGTTGGCGTCGCCGTCGGGCTCGGCTCATAAACAGCTGCCCCGGGACAGGCCTGCCCGGTCCCGATTTGAGCTGTGACTACCACCCAGGCATAGCGGATTTGTCCAACGGCGGGGTTCGGATTGCTCCAGTAACCAACTCCACCACAGCCCCATGGCACTTGCGCCTGCACCCCATTCGATTCGCCCGCGAACCCCTGGACCATAAAGGCCAAAGCCTGCTCAGGAGTACTGCCATAGTTGGGATCGGAAGCACCCATTCCGGCTAGCGCCTCCCCGGCGGCGTCAGCCCAATACAGGTCATAGCCGCAATCTTTGAGACGTTGGTTCCAGATTCGGTAGTAGCTATCCGTGTGCCCGCTAGCGCGGCCTGCGATCATCTCCTCGGCGAACCATTGCGCGGCGGCGTTGGCCGCTCCAGATAATTGCATCGCTGGCATGCCGAGGCTCGATGAACGCCAGGCGTTGACTTGTTGGAACAACGACGCTTCCGGGCCTGACACCGAGGCGTTGGATGTGCCGCACAGTCCAGTGGCTGCAGTGGCGCTCTCGCCACCCTGGACCACACCCAGGATGAACAGGATCGCTCCGGCAACGACCAGGAGCGGGACGCTTTTCCACATAACTGTTACCCGTTCCCCGCGTCTCGCACCTTAACATTTGCGTTCCCGTCACGGTCAAGGCAAACCCGCCCGCTCCGAACGACTCGCCTCAACACTTTGCCGCCGGTTTACAAACCGGCCAGATCGGGCGCCGCGGCGGTCACAGGATCGCTTGTTGAACTTCCGGTGCGGTCAACGTGATCTCGCCCTGCCCGTAGCTCGCCGAGATCGTGTTGATGTTCCGCAGCTTCCGCCACTGGTTCGTCCGCGGCAGCGCCACCGGCGTCTCGAGCGTCGCGCCCTTGCTCAAGAACGCCTCGGACGCCTGCACCTGGGGCCCGTACTCCACGATTTGGAGCTGCACGCCCGCCTCCGTGAACCCGAGCCACGGGTCCCAGCGCAGCATCCCGGGGTCGATGGCGTAGATCGCCGGCAACATCAGTGTCCCGAGCGTCAGCTCGCCGTCCGATATCTCGGCCACGACGCGGCTGCCGTCCTGCCCGAGCGAGATGCGCCCGCTTCGGTACGGCGCCCCGAACGCCGCCGCTACGTCGTCCGCCGGCCCATCGACGATCGCGTCAACCAGCACGTTCTTCGGCATCATCTTGTAGCGGCCGCCGGTCA
Source organism: Chloroflexota bacterium (assembly GCA_016191435.1). GTDB lineage: Bacteria > Chloroflexota > Dehalococcoidia > Tepidiformales > Tepidiformaceae > Amarobacillus. The sequence continues at coordinate 24,025 of JACPOQ010000091.1, forward strand.
TGAGCGCCGCCAGGCGCAGCGGGCCGGCCGGTGACACCTCGGCCGCCAACACGAGCAGCCGCGCGTAGCACGGCACCGGCCGGCTCACGTCCGCGGGCATGGTGGCGAGAGCCGCCTCCCGGCCAACCTCGAAAGTCAGCTGCGCCCACCGCACACCCGTCAGCGTCCACGGGGCGGGATGCGTTCCCCCCAGCACCTGCGCATGGATGGCGCTTCGTTCGAGCAGCCCCCGGTCCGGCATGGTTATCCCTCCACGGCGGGCGCCACGCCGATGCCTATCGCGCCCGGGCCAACTTGCGACCCGATGGTCATGCTCAGCGGCGCCACGCACAGCCGCGCCACGTCCCAGCGTTCGCGCATCCGCGCCGCGACGTCGTGCGCCCGCGCCTCCGCGTTCGCGTGCAACACGGTGACATTGAGGGGCCTGTCCGACCCGCCCCGCGCGCCCGCCAGCGTTACGGCTCGGATGATGGCCCGCCCGTGCAACTGTTCCAGCGCGACCCCGGTCAGCCGGGTGGCCACGCGCAGCACCGGTATCTGCTCGTCGATCTGCCCGAGTTTCTGCTCGACGAGCGTCAGCTTCCCGGCGTTGTTCAGCCACGTGATGTCCTCCGGCACGAACAGCGTGTCGCACAACGGCCCCAGCTCATCCACCTTGTCCAGCACCGTCTGCCGGTCCCAGCCCGAGCGGATGCCCGCCGCCAGCGAAGCGACCAGCGACGCCAGTCCCGCCGACGCGACGCCCGGGTTCAGCACTTTGATGTCGGCCGCGCCCTCGTAGGAGAGCGCCGCCGCGACACACGTGGTGAAGCTGGCCAGCACGTCGAACGGGGTTACGAGCGCGACCGGCGTGTCGCCGGCCGCCAGCACCGCATCGAACGCGGCCCGCCACCCCTTCTCCGATACGCCCGATGGCCGCGGCGCCTTCGCCTCCCGGACCATCCGCGCGTAGAACTCCGCCGGCTTCAGGTCGCCCTCGGTGAAGCTGTGCTCCTGGAACGCCGTGTTCGCCGCCACGACCACCACGCCGCCCTCCGCCAGCACCGCCGCCGGGACATCGGCGCTCGAATCCGTGACGAGGACGAGTCGTGGCATCGTTACTCCCCTGTGCCCAGCACGCCGGCGCGCATCCTAGCACAAGTTGTTAGCCCGAGGCTTACGATGTTGACAGCGCTGATCGCAGTCGCCAATGTGCCGGGGAACGGGGGTCCGCCATGAAATTCGGCATCTTCTTCGAACACTCCGTGCTCAAGCCGTGGGACGATGGCTCCGAACATCGCGTCTACCGCCAGGCCGTCGAACAGGTGGTGACCGCCGACGAGGCTGGTTTCGACCAGTGCTGGGAGGTCGAACACCACTTCCTCGAGGAGTATTCCCACTCGCCCGCGCCCGAAGTCTTCCTCTCGTACTGCGCCGCCCTCACAAAGAACATCCGGTTCGGCCACGGCATCGCCCTCATGCTGCCCCCGGTAAACCACCCCGCCCGTGTCGCCGAGCGCGCCGCCACCCTCGACCTCCTGAGCGATGGCCGGCTCGAGTTCGGCACCGGCCGCTCCGCCACATGGACCGAGCTCGGCGGCTTCCGCTGCGAACCCGACGAGACCAAGGAGATGTGGGACGAGTGCACCCGCGCCGTCGTCAAGATGTGGACGACGGATAACTTCAGCTGGGACGGCAAGCACCTGAAGATGCCGCCGCGCAACATCATCCCCAAGCCGTTGCAGAAGCCGCACCCGCCAATCTGGGTCGCGGTGCAGTCGCCCGAGACGGCCGTCCAGGCCGGCGAGCGTGGCCTCGGCATGCTCGGCGTCACGCTCGGTGCGCCGCTCGATTACCAACAGATGGTGAAAGACTACCGCCGCGCCATCCGCACCTGTGACCCCGTCGGCGAGTTCGTGAACGAACAGGTAAACGGCGTCTCCTTCATGTTCTGCGGCGAAGACGACGCCGAAGCCAAGACGCTCGGCGGCATGGCCGCGCTGCAGTTCGGGGTCCGCGCCTCGCACCTCGTCGGCGTCGGCGGCATCTACCCGTCGCCCGCCTACCATGCGCACGCCAGCGCCGCCCCGCTGCGCACGCGCCCCGGCGATGTCGTCGGGCCTGTCCGCGAAGGCACTCCCATCGGCGACCCCGAGGACTGCATCAAGCAGCTCAAATGGTGGGAGGAAGTCGGCGTGGACCGAATGTGCTTCCTCCTCAACGTGGGCGAGACCATCCCCAACGAGAAGGTCCTGGAGTCGCTCCGCCTGTTCGGCCGCGAAGTCATCCCCGCGATGACGCGCCCCGAACGTGCGGAGGCCGCGAAGGCCGCCGAAGCCGCGGCGAAGGACGCCGCCGCCCGCCGTGCCGCCGGCGTCCCCTGAGCGCCGCGGCTGCCGGGGGCCGGCCGTGGTTACGATCTCGCAAACCGTGCCGTGTGCGGCTGCGCGCCGAAGCAGCGTAAGATGGGTCGATGGAAGATGCGTCCCTGCGTAACCTCGCCCCGGCGCCGCGGCGCCGCCCCGGCATCCGTGTCCGTGACGGCTGGTTTCTCCTGATCGCTGGATTCATCATCGTGCTGGATCAGTTCACGAAGTGGTTCATCCGCCAGGAGCTTGCGCGCGGCGACACGTGGGCCGATGCCGGCGTGTTCAAGGTCGTGCACATCACGAACTCCGGCGCCGCCTTCGGCATCCTCCAAAACGCCGGTCCCTTGCTCGCCGTCACGAGTCTCATCGGCATGGTCGCGATTTTCATCTACCTGTTCAATCCCGGCTTTGCCCACCCGTTCATGCGCGTCGGCCTTGCCCTCATGCTTGGCGGTGCGGTTGGTAACCTGATCGACCGGGTGCGTTCCGGGGAAGTCGTCGACTTCCTCAAGGTGACGTACTGGCCCGCCTTCAACGTGGCCGACTCGGCCATCACGATTGGTGTTCTCTTACTCCTATGGACAATGCTTCGCGAACCGGACAAACGATCGACAGCCGAGAGCTGACCAGCACCGAGCACGGGCGCATCGACTCGATCATCGCGGCTGCCTGCCCCGATCTCAGCCGCGCCCGTGTCCAGCGGCTCATCGCCGCCGGCGCCGTGACGCTGAACGGCGAGCACGTGCGCAAGTCGGGCGAAGTCGCGCCCGGCGATGTCGTCGTCTTCGACGTGCCCTTCGTGGAGCACGGCCCCGGCAACGCCGACTTCGACCTGCCCGTGCTCTTCGAAGACGACCTCCTGGTCGTCGTGAATAAGCCCGCCGGGCTGGCCGTCCACGGCGCCCCCGGGGACCAGGGCCCCACCGTCGCCGCCTGGTTTGTGCAGCGGCTGGGCAAGGCCGCCGGCGCCTTCGATGCCGAACGTCCGGGCATCGTCCATCGCCTCGATAAGGACACAACGGGCGTCCTGTTGCTCGCGAAGACGCCACCCGCCCAGGCCGCGCTCAGCGGCGCGTTCGAAGCGCGCGAGACGAAGAAGACCTACGTCGCCATCTGCGCGGGCGTGCCCTCTCGCCCGCGCGCCGTGATCGACGCCCCCATCGCCCGCCACCCCGTGGACCGCATGCGCATGGCGGTCACGAAGCGCGGCCGCGACGCTCGCACCGAATACGAAGTGCTCGCTACCGGTTACGGCCGCTCTCTGCTCGCCGTCCGCCCCGAGACCGGCCGCACCCACCAGATCCGCGTCCATCTCGCCGCCATCGGCACGCCGGTCACCTTCGATAAGGTCTACGGCAACGCGGGCGATGGCCGCCAACAGCTTCACGCCTGGCGGCTCTCCATTCCGCACCCGTCTGGCGGCTGGCTCACGGCCACGGCCGAACTCCCGCCCGATATGGCTGGAGCCGTCCGCCTGATGCAGGCCGAGGTCACGGCCGCGCCCTATACCACACCCACGCCCACGGTGCGCACCGAGGAGTGTCCATGACCGGCCCCGTGCGAACGCGTTATGCCCCCAGTCCGACCGGCGACCCGCACATCGGCAACATCCGCTCGGCCCTCTTCAGCTGGGCGTTCGCCCGCGCCCAGGGCGGCCAGTTCATCCTTCGCATCGAAGACACCGACCGCAACCGGCTCGTCGAGACCTCCGTCGAGGCAATCATGGAGAGCCTGCGCTGGCTCGGCATCGATTGGGATGAAGGCCCGGATGTGGGCGGTCCCCACGCCCCCTATTTCCAGTCCGAGCGCCTCCCGCTCTACCAGAAGATGGCGCAGACGCTCATCGATGAAGGCAAGGCGTACCGCTGCTTCTGCACCGCCGAGCGCCTCGACCTGATGCGGGCCGCCCAGGCGGCCGCCAAGAAGCCGCCCGGCTACGACGGCCTTTGCCGCGCGCTCCCGCACGCAGCCGCCGAAGCGCGTGCCGCCAGCGAGCGCTTTGTCGTGCGCTTCGCCATGAAGCGCGAGGGCGCCACCACCCTCCACGACCTGGTCCGCGGCGATGTTGTCTTCGAGAACGCGCTCCAGGACGACTTCGTGATGCTCAAGTCCGACGGCTATCCCACCTACCACCTGGGCGTCGTGGTCGATGACACGGACATGGAAATCACCCATGCCATCCGCGGCGACGAATGGATTTCGAGCGCGCCCAAGCACATCCAGCTGTACGAGGCCCTCGGCTGGGACCCGCCGCAGTGGGCCCACCTGCCCCTCATCCTCGGCCCCGACCACAAGAAGCTCAGCAAGCGCAGCGGCGACACCGCTGTGTTGGATTACCGTGCCAAGGGCTACCTGCCCGAGGCACTGTGCAGCTTCCTCGCCCTCCTTGGCTGGTCCCTCGATGCCTCCACCTCCGTTGTCACGCGCGAGGAGCTGGCCGAGAAGTTCTCGCTCGAGCGCGTGGTGCCCAATCCTGCCGTGTTCGATATCGAGCGCCTGGACTTCCTCAACGGCCACTATATCCGGGCGATGAGCGAGGACGGCTGGGTCGACACAATCGCCACCTGGGCCGACGCCGGACTGCCACCTCATATCCCGCGGCCAATCGATCGCGGCATCTTATCCGCGGCGGCGCCGTTGCTGCGCGAACGCATCACCCGGCTCGACGAAATCGCCCCGAGCATCGAGTTCCTCTTCGGGTTCGAAGCGCCCGAATATCTGCCCGAGCTGTTGACCGAGAAGATCGGTGGCGGGCACGAGCACGCGACGCAGGTGCTCGATGCCGCGCTCCTCGCGCTTGATAGCCTGGGCGGCGATGGCTGGGACGTAGAGGCCATCAAAGCCGCCGTGTTCGGCCTCGAACCGCTGCTCGGCGCGAAGCCCCGGAAGTTCGTGCCCGTGCTCTACGTGGCCATCATGGCGAAACCCGCCGGCATCCCGCTCTTCGAATCCATGGCCATCCTCGGCCGCGAGCGCACACTGCAGCGGCTGCGCACCGCGCGGGCGAAAGCCGGCTAACTCCGCCGCGGTGGCGGCTGCTGCACGAACGCGGTGCACGCCCGCACCGGCAGCGCCGGGTATTTCCGGAATCGCGGGTCTGTCTTTGAAAGCTCGCAGAGCCAGAACACCGAGCCTTTGCCACTCGCGACCCTACGGGCGTTCACGCACGCCGAACACAAGCCAATGCGCAGGTCGATCCCCGGCTCAGGCATCGCGGGCGAGCGCCACCACGTCCTCGGCGCAGCCCCACGAGAGCGTGTAGCCGGCGCCGCCATGCCCATAGTTGTGCACGATCCTCCCGTCGCGCTCCAGCCGGATCTCTGGCCGCACGGGCCGCAGCCCGCATCGCTCGCGGAGGATAGCGCCAGGCTCGTAGCCGGCCGCGCGGCAGCGCCCGAGGATTGCCTCGCTCAAGGCAGGGTCCGGCGGCGGCACCACATCCCCGTTGACCTCGATGCGGCAACCACCGAGCACCACCTCGCCCCGCCGTGGAATGCTGTAGAAAATCGCCGATTGGTCGCGCTCGTCGCCGATGAACGTGTCCATGCGCAGTTCGCCGGGCGCCACGATGACTGTCTGCCCAAGCACGCCAACGAGCTCGTCGTCGCCGCACAGCCGCCGCGCCCCCAGCCCGGTGCAGTTGACCACCAGGTCGCCCTCCACCTCAGCGAGCGAAGCCACCTCCCGCCACTCGATCGAGTGCATGAGCTGCCCCTCGAGCCACGGCATGTACATCGCGGGCTCCACGCGCGGCGCAAGGAACGACCAGAACAGGGCTGCGCTCGGGTAGAGGTCGCCGCCCGGTATCAACTCAAGGCCGTCCACCGCATCCGCCCACCACGGCCGCCCCTCGTCCTCCACCACCTCGCAGGCGGTGAGTACGTCCACCCCGGCCGCGGGAGTCGTCCGGGCTATCTCGTGCAGGACCTTGTAGCCGCGCATCGCCCAGGTGAACTCGCGTCCGCCGGGGGCGATCCGCACCGGCAACCAGATGGCCCCCGCCGCCCCCGAGGTCGACTCGAGCCCCGATTTCGCCGCGACCACGCGCACGTCATGCCCCGCCCGCTGCAACGCCACCGCGCTCGTCAGGCCCACGACCCCCGCACCGACGACCGTCACCCGTGCCATGTGCAAACCCTCGAATCCCAGCGTAGCCCACACCCGGCGTACGCGGCGGCTCCCGGTTGCGAGCCGCCACGACACACCTCTACGCTTGGCGGCATGAATATCGTGCCGCTCACGCCGCCCTGGCTTAGCTGGTCTTCTCGCCATAGACCTGTTCGGGGAGCGCGCCGCCCAGCGTGTTGAAGGCCGCGACCACGGCGCTCACTTCGTTCTTGTTCAGCGCCTCGCGGTTGGCCGCGGCCCAGCCCTGGGCGGTCGTCACGCCCGGGAGCCCGCCCTGGAAGTGCGGGGCGACATAACGTGCGAACAGTTCGTAGCTGTGGTGCATCTTCGGTGAGGGCGCCCATTCATGTGCGAGGCCCAGCAAGCCGCCAAAGCCGCCGCTCAGCTCTTGCAGCTGCTTGATCGCGGTCACCGCGTCTTCGGGCGTGCCGATGATGGCCCCGCCGGTTTCCGCCATCACCTGCGCGAAGTCCTCTTTCGCCCCGGGGAATTCGAAGGTGCGCCCGAGCGTCTTCCCGAAATACTCGTCCTGGAAGCGGTAGGCGTTGACCGAGACATCCCGATACGCTTCCTCGCGCGAGTCCGCGAGGTAAATGGGGAGCATCAGCCGCCAGTTGCGGCGGCTCATGGTCTTGCCGTGCTTTGCCGCGGACTCCTCGGCGATGCCCCATTGCGCCTTCAGGTCCAACCCCGCCGGCAGGAACGTTGAGACCGAAATCACGCCGACGCCGTGCTTGCCTGCAATGGTCGGCCCCGCCGGCGAAAGCGTGCTCGCCACGAACACGGGGAACATCGGGTCCGAATACAGCGGCACCTGTACGCGCGATTCCCGCAGGTGGATCCAGTCGTTTTCGTGTGTGACAGTTTCGCCCCGCAGCAGCCGCAGGATGAGCCCGAGCGATTCGTCCATCTGCGGGCGCTGCCGCGGCGGGTCCAGCACCAGCTGGTATGCGTCCGAGGGCAGCGCTCCCGGCCCCACACCGAGCATGGCCCGCCCGCGCGTCAGCTGGTCCAGCAGTACCATGCGCTCGGCCACCATGTAGGGGTTGTGGTACGGCAGCGAGACGACGCCGGTGCCGAGCCTGATAGTCCGCGTCTTGGCGGCCGCGTAGGCGATGAAGAGCTCGGGGCTGGAGATGGTCTCCCAGCCGGCGGAGTGGTGTTCCCCGATCCACGCCTCGTCGTAGCGCAGGTCATCGAGCCACTCGATCGTCCGGATGTCGCGTTCGATGGCCACGCCGGGGTTCTCGCCGAGCTGGTGGAACGGCGCCATGAACACGCCGAATTTCATCCGTCCGAGGTCTTCCATCTGCACTCTCCCGCCGCCCCGCGGGCAGCCGCTCGATACTGCCGGATGGTGCCCGACGGTGCAATTGCGCCGGTCATGGTATGGGGCGCAGCGAAACATCGGCGGCCGTGACTGTCTCGCTCACGCCGTCCCGTCGCACAACGATGAGCGATCCATCGCCGGCGATGTCCTTCGCCCACGCTTCGTACGCCTCGCCCACCGCGGGCGACACGATGACGTCGCAGCCCAGGACCATGCTCGCCTCGCGGTACGCGGCGACCAGCACGTCCCCGGGCATCGCCATCGCCGCCTCGAGCTCGTTGCAGATGCGCGCCAGCAGCGCCTCGCGAAGCACGGCATGTCCCAGTTCCCGGCCCAGGCTCGTCGCGGTTTCGCGCAGCTCGCTGATGAGCGTCGGGTCCCCATTGACGTTGATGCCAATCCCGGGGAAGGCAACGAAGCCGTCCGCTCCCGATTCGGCATCGATGAGCATCCCGGAAAGCTTCCGCTTACCCACCCAGATGTCGTTCGGCCACTTGATCCGCGCGTCCACTCCCTCGGCGCGGAGGCCGCGGCAGACGGCGAGCGGCACGGCCACCGGCAGGCGGCCCTGGTTCGGTGGCTCGACCCGCAGGATGAGGGTGAAATAAAGGTTCTCGCCGGCCGGGCTGTGGAACCCTCGCCCGCGCCGGCCCCGGCCGGCGGTCTGCTCCTCCGCCAGCACGAGCGTGCCATGCGGTGCGCCTTCATCGGCCTCTCGCCGCGCGAGCACCATCGTCGATTCCACGCTGTCCCGGTAGGTCAGGAAGCGCCCGATGGCGCTGGTCGCCAGTTCCGCCTGGAACCGCGCTGCATCGAAGGCGAAAGGCGGCGTGGGCATCGTGACTAGTGTGCCGCCGGGCCACGCGTCAGGCAAAAAGAAGGGCCGGGCTGAATGCCCGGCCCAATGTTCGTAGCAAGGCCGTAGCCTTAGGAGGAGGTCACCTCCAGCGCCAGGGTACGGCCGTGACTACGACTGTGACTTTCCATGCGCACCACCTCCTTTCTTGCAACGAACGGTAGCGTTTCGCCTTCCGTGCCGTCAAGTGGCGGGGAGTCCCCTGCATGCGGGCCCGGTTACGGACCCCTTACGCCTGCGCCGCCCGCGGCTTATCGAACCCGAACATGCGCTGCGCGATGCGCCGGATCTGGATCTCCTCCGAGCCCTCGGTGATGCGATACCGCCGGTGGTGCCGGTAGATGTGCTCGAACGGCTTCGCGCGCGTGTACCCGATGCCGCCGTGTACCTGCATCGCCCGGTCCGCCGCTTCGCAGACGAGCTTGTTCGCCCGGTAGTTGCACATCGAGACCTTGTCGCTGATCTCCATATGGTGCTGGCGGTCCAGCCCCCACGCTGTCTTGTACACGAGCGTGCGCACCATCTCGCACTCCGTCTGCAGCTCCGCGAGCGGGAACTGGATTGCCTGCCGGCTCGAAAGCGGCTGGCCGAACGTGATCCGGTTCTTCGCGTACTCGACCGCCTCGTTGATGCAATATTGGGCCGCGCCCACGCCCGAGGCTGCCTGCCGGATGCGGTTCTCGTGGACGAACGTTTGCGCCAGGGCGAGGCCGTCACCTTCCTCACCGAGGATCGTGTCGTGCGGTACGCGCACATCCGTCAGCGAGACCTCTGCGTGGTCCGTCGGCATGTTGAAAGTCCAGTGCATGTACTCGACCTTCAAGCCCGGCGCCGTCGCCGGCACGAGGAAAGCCGTAATGCCGCGCGCCTTGCCTTCATCGCCGGAGGTTCGCGCGAACACCATGTCGTGCGATGCGTGGTGCATGCCGCTGTTGAAGCGCTTCGCTCCGTTGATCACCCAGTCGTCGCCGTCCCGTACCGCCTTCGTTTCGAGCCACGTTGCGTCGCTGCCGTGGTTCGGTTCGGTTAGCCCGAACGCAACGCGCTTGCGGCCGGCGATCATGTCGTCAATGAACTCGGCCTTCTGGGCCTCGGTTCCGAAGCGGTCGAACATGACAATCTGCGGGAAGTTGCCCACCACCGACGATTCGTTCTGGAGGTCGTTGTGCAGGCCGAGGCCCTTCGCCGCGAGGTGCTCGCGGATGATCGCCATGGCGAGGTTCGTGCCGCCCCCGCCCCCGAACTTCTTGGGCAGGCCGTACCGCAGGAACCCGGCCTTGTCGGCCCGGTCCCGCATCTCGCGCAGCAACAGCTCCCACTCGCGCCGCGGTACGCCGTCGTTCTCGAAGTCCGTGCGCGCGTACTCGCGCCGGTAATCGAAGTACTGCATGTGCTCGCGTTCGAGCGGCTTGATCTCGGCCTCGATGAAGTCATCGAGGTCCTTCAGCGTCTTCTGGATGTCTGCCGGGATTTCGAAGTCCATGCGGAGTCAACCTCTGGGGTGAGCGGATAGTTCTGTCTACGGGACGCCGGGCTGCGCCGCAAGAACTCGCCTGATGGAACCGCCCGCCCCCTCAGGCGTGCCGTTGTTGCTCCCGCCCGCGTTCCTGGATCCCCAGGCGCCGCCCGCGGACCATGTCCGGCGTCACATCGTCCATGTGTATGCGCGAAGCGGTCTTCTCGAACTGAAGCCCTTCCGCGAGCGTCATGCGATAGCCCTCATCCATCACGCGTTTCACCTTCGGCAGCATGCCCGGCGCGCACGATTGCATGTCGCTCGCCAGCTGCCTTGCGAGCGGCATCAGCTCCTCCGGCGCGACGCAGTGGCTGACGAGCCCCCACGCCTCCGCCTGCGTGCCCGAAAGGTAGTTGCCTGTCAGCGACAATTCCTTCGCCCGCGTGATCCCGATGATCCGCCCGAGCTTCTGGCTCAGGCCCCACCCCGGCATGATCCCGACCCGCGCGTGCGTGTCGGCGAAACGAGCCTCGGTGGAGGCGAGCAGCAAGTCGCAGGCGAGCGCGAGCTCGAACCCGCCCGTGATTGCCACGCCGTTGATGGCGCCGATGATCGGTCGATCGAAGCCCGTGATCGCGTCGACCATGTCCGCCTGCGACGCGGCGCGCGCAGCCCCGCCGGCGTCGCCGCTTTCCCCGCCCAACTCCTTCAGGTCCAACCCCGCCGAGAACGCCCGCCCGGCGCCGGTCAGGACGACCACGTCGGTCGACGCATCGTCCCGCAACGCGATGAAGGCCTCCGTGATCGCGTTGCGCAGCGCCCATGACAGCGCGTTCATCGCTTTCGGCCGGTTGAGCGTGACCGTCGTCACGCCGTTTGCGGTTTCAACAAGCAGTACTGGTTCTCCCAAGAAAACACCATCCCTTCGTCGTTCCCGCATGCTACCGCGGCCATGGCTTTGGCGGCCGGTTACTCCAGTGGGAGCGCGGCCTGATCCGGTCTGTCGTGCTCCCCTCCTTGCCGCGGCCGCTTCTTCGCCTCCGGCGGGAGCACGACATAGGTCCCGTTGCCGACCCCCACCTGCACGCCGTCCGCATCGAAGAGCTCGACCGTGCAGTGGCTCACTGAACGGCCGCGGCGCAGCACCCGCGCCCGCGCCCGGATCACGCTCCCCTTGAGCGGCCGCAGCCAGCGGAATTCCGATTGCGCGGTGATGATCCGGTCGTCGGGGTCGCACAACGTGCCCATGGCGCCCCCCATCGCCGAATCCGCCAGCACGAGCCACACGCCGCCGTGCACAATGCCGTAAAGGTTGTTCGTCCTGGGCGTGGCGTCGAAGTGCACCTCGGCCCAGCCGTCGCCCGCATCGCTGAAGTAGTAGCCGAGGTCGCGGAAAAGCGGCACCGCTTCCATCTGGCGCAACGCGGGGTAGCGGCTCGCCCATTCACCCACGCGCCGGAGTCTACACGCGCGGTGAGCGGTCGGTGCGGGCGGCGCCGTGGCCCCAATCGAAGGTGTCCTCGCGTATTTCGCTCACGGCCGCGCCGCACCTGGAACACGCCGATCCCGCGCTCAGTCGCCGCGTCGCCAGGCTTTCTGGCGCGGGTGCCGGGTCTGTCTCTCGTGGCTTCGCCGGCCACGCCTGGAATCGCGTCCGAAGGAGCCCGCGCGCGTCCACCGCCCCGCTCAGCGAGGGTTCGAGCCGAGGAAACGGTTTGCGAGATAGGCGGCCGCCGCGATGACGAGCACGATCAGGATGAGGCCGAAGAGCGCCTTAAGCAGCGCAATCAGGATCACGGCGAGCAGAAGGACACCGACGCCCACGGCGATACGGCCGCGGGTTGGCAGAGGGACGAGGACAGTCGCGACGAGCGCGGCTGCGAGGGAGATGAGCAACGTAAAGCCACCGGGCATGGGACCTCCTGGTTGTCATTATGCGGGCGGAGCGCCACAGCGCGAGTGCGGCGAACTGGGCGCCCCCTATCGGAGTTCCCGCCGCAGCGCATCTCGCGCCGCATGGTAGCCGCACATACCGTGGGCGCCGCCGCCGGGCGGCGTCGCCGCCGAGCACAGGTACACCCCCGGGATCGCCGTCCGGTATGGCGCGAACGACACCCGTGGCCGGAACAGGAGCTGCAGACCGCTCGCCGCGCCCCCGCCGATATCGCCCCCCGCCAGGTTCGCGTTGCCGGCCTCGATGTCCACGGTGGTGCGTGCCGAGCGCCCGAGGATAAGGTCGCGGAACCCGGGCGCGAAACGCTCGATCTGCGCCTCTATGCGTGCGCTCATGTCCACCGTCGACCCATTCGGCACGTGGCAGTATGCCCAGAGCGTGTGCCGGCCCGCCGGGGCCCGCGTTGCGTCGATGATGGTCGGCTGCGCGGCGAGGACAAACGGCCGCTTCGGGTGCCGCCCGGCCGCAACCTCGCGTTCCGCCGCCGCAATCTCCTCCAGCGTCCCCCCGATGTGGACCGTCCCGGCCTGGCGGCATGCCGCTGCCTGCCACGGGATGGGTCCTGCGAGCGCATAATCGAGCTTGAAGACACCCGGCCCCATGCGGTAGCGCTCCAGCTTCCGTCGTTCCCTGCCGCCGAGCCGCGCGCCTGCCAGTTGGGCCAGCGCCCCGGGCATCACGTCGAGGAGCACGGCCCGTGCCGGCGGCAGGTCGCCGAGCGCCTCGACGCGCCGGCCGCACTCGAAGCTCGTGCCAAGCGCGCGCAGGTACGACACCATCGCGTTCGTGACTGACTGCGACCCGCCTTTCGCCACCGGCCACCCCACGGCGTGGCCGGCCGCCCCGAGCACCAGGCCAAAGGACGCCGTCAGCGGCCGCTCGAGCGCCACCATGCTGTGTGCGGCCATGCCGCCGAACAGCGCCCGCGCTTCATCGCCCGCGAACAGCCGCCGCGCAAGGAGCGATGCCGGCCACACCGCGTGCGCTCCGAACCGCGCCATCAGCAGCGGATGCATGGGTAGCCGCAGGACCGGCCCGAGGATGTCCGGCGTCAGCCGCTCCCATTCACGCCCGAGTGGCCCGAACAGGCGCCGGTACGCCGGCCCGTCGCCGCCGAGCCCTTGCGCCGTTGCCGGCAGCGACCGTCGCAGCGCCGCCGCGCGGCCACCATCGAGCGGGTGCGCCAGCTCGACCTCCGGGAACAGCCACTCGAGCCCGTGATCCTGTAGCGGAAGCCGCCGCAAGAACGGCGACCCCGCGGCCAGCGGGAAGATCGCCGCGCACACGTCGTGGCGAAAGCCGGGCAGCGTCAGCTCTTCCGTGCGGCAGCCGCCGCCAACCGTTTCGTTCGCTTCGATGACGTGCACCGAACGGCCGGCTCGCGCGAGCGTAATCGCGGCGGCGAGCCCGTTGGGCCCGGACCCGACGACGATGGCGTCGTAGCGGGCGGCCACGCCCTACCCTTTGTCGAGGTCGGCCAGCAAGGCCGCCGCCGCGCCGCGCACCTGGCGCGGCGCCGTGCCACCTGCCACATCGCGCGCCGCCATCGCGGCATCGACATCCAGCGCGAGGATGTCGCCTCCGAACAGGGTGCTGGCGGCCTTGTACACCTCGATCGGCAGTTCCCCCAGTTCGCAGCGCCGCGCCTCGCATTCGCGCACCAGCCCACCGACCACTTCGTGCGCGCTCCGGAAGGGCAGCCCTTTCTTCACCAGGTAGTCCGCCACGTCCGTCGCGAGCGAGAAGTTCGCGCCCGCCGCCTGCCGCATCCGCGGCAGGTCGAACTCCAGCGCCGGGATCATCGCGGCGAAGATCGTGAGCGTGGGGATGACCACGCCGGCCGCCGCCATGATCGCGGCTTTGTCCTCCTGCAGGTCGCGGTTGTATGCCAGCGGCAGGCCCTTGAGGTTCGTCAGCAGGTTCAGCAGCTCGCCATAGACGCGGCCGGTGCGGCCGCGCGCGAGCTCCGCCACGTCGGCGTTCTTCTTCTGCGGCATGATGCTCGAGCCGGTGGCAAAGGCGTCCGGCAGCTTCACGAACGCGAACTCGGCGCTGGCCCAGAGCACCACCTCCTCCGCCAGCCGCGAGAGGTGCATCTGCGTTATCGCGCAGGCGGCGAGGAACTCCACGGCGAAGTCCCGGTCCGCAACCGCATCGAGGCTGTTCCGCGACACACCGTCGAACCCGAGCTCGCGCGCGACCATGTGCCGGTCCAACGGGTACGGCGAGCCCGCCAGCGCGCCCGCCCCGAGCGGCAGCACGTTCGTCCGCGTCCGGCACTGGCGGAAGCGCTCCCGGTCTCGCAGCAGCATCTCGCCATAGGCCAGCAGGTGGTGCCCAAGCGTGATTGGCTGCGCGCGCTGCATGTGGGTGTAGCCCGGCATCGCGTCGGCGGCGTGCTCCTCACCCAGCCGCGCGAGCACGCGGATGAACGCCACACAGGCTCGGGCCGCGTCGTCGCACAGCTGCCGCACGAGCATGCGGTTGAGCAGTGCCACCTGGTCGTTGCGCGAGCGCGCCGTGTGCAGCCGCCCGGCTGCGTCGCCGATGCGCTCACGCAGCAGCACTTCCACGTGGGTATGGATGTCTTCCAGTTCGGGCCGCCACGTCACTTCGCCCGCGCGAAACGCCGCCAGCACCTCGCCCAGCCCTGCGACGATTGCGCCGGCGTCTTCCGCCGCGATGATCCCTTGCTTGCCCAGCATGCGCGCATGCGCAATCGACCCGGCGATGTCGTGCTCGTAGAGGCCCGCGTCCGATCCCGCGGTGTACTCGCGCGTGAGCGCATCCATGTCGCCTTCGAAGCGGCCGCCCCACGTACGCGGCGCCCCGGCCATCAGCAGGCTCTCTGCAGGGCAGGGATCGCCAGCAGTTCGCGCAGGCTCCCGAAGGTGTACTCGGGTACCACGCCGTCCGCATCTGGCGCGCTCTCCCGCCAGGCGGCCGCGATTCCCAGCTGCTGCGCCCCCGCGACGTCCTCAGCCAGCGAATTGCCCACCATGAGCGTCTGCGCCGGCTCGACATTTAGCCGCTTCATGGCGAATTCGAAAATCGCCGGGTGCGGCTTCAAGTAGCCAATCTCAACCGAAACAGCCTCGACGTCCCAGCCGATATCCAGCCCGGCGTCCCGAAGGTCGGCGCGGAAGCGTTCGCCACCGAACGCGCGGTTCGTCACGGCGCCAAGCAGGAACCCGCGCCGGCGCAGATCCAGCAGCACCTCCCGTGCATCATCGAACGGTGATTTGCCCCCTTCGATCCCGGAGATGTAGGTGGCTTCCAGCAGCCTCGCCGCCTGATCTCGCGTGAGGTTCAGGCCGAGCTCTTCGAGCGCCGCCTGCGAAACGGCGCCGTAGTCTGGCTCGACGAGGTCCGTGGCGCGGGCGTGCCGCATCGCCTCTTCCATCGCCGTCCACGCAGCCCGGGCGACAGTGGCGGGGTCATCGTGCGTGACGCCCAGCTCGGCCAACGCCGCCGCCGCACGTTCGGCCGCCAGCCGCCGAAATTCCGAGGGCGGCGGCGCGGAGCGCGCGTGCCAGAGCGTGTCACCGATGTCGAAGAGGATCGCGCGTAGGGGCATCTGCTTCACGGGCCGAGGATTCTTCACCGGCGCGAGTGGATCCTCCCGGGACAGTCATGATGTCACGGGCCGGAAATGCGGACAACACGCCGCCGGCACAGGTGAGTTGCCCGATCTCCTGCAAGCCCGCTCGATGCGATACTCCGGAAACAATCATCGTGGACAATGGTCTCCTCATGCGACTCCGCGCCGCCCGAACCCTCCTCATTGAACCTTCGCTTCCGCCCGCCCTCGAACTCCTGCGCGATCTCTCGCGCAATCTGTACTGGACCTGGGACACGGATGCAGCTGCACTCTTCGAACGCATCGACCGTACACGCTGGGAGGAAACCGGCCGCAACCCCGTGCGCATGCTCCAGAACACGCCGCTCGCCGAATTCCACACCCTCGCCGCCGATGAGGGGTTTCTTAGCCACCTGGCTCGCGTCCGCGAATCGTTCGCAACGTACATGGCGCGTTCAGCGCAGCAGACCGTGCCGGGGACCTCGGAGCGCAATGTCATCGCCTACTTTTCCTTTGAGTTCGCACTGACCGAGAGCCTGCCCAACTACTCCGGCGGGCTCGGCGTCCTTGCCGGCGACCACCTCAAGTCCGCCAGCGACCTCGGCCTGCCGCTCGTGGGGATCGGGCTGTTTTACCGCCAGGGGTACTTCCAGCAGGTGCTCGGCCCCGACGGCTGGCAGCGCGAGGAGTACACCGACCTCGACTACGCCGGCCAGCCGCTCGAACGCGTCCGCGGCGAGAACAGCTCGCCGCTCACCATCTCGGTGCCGTTCGATGGCCGCGATGTATTAGCCGCCATCTGGAAGGTTCGCGTTGGCCAGGCGAGGCTCTACCTGCTCGATACCGGCGTCGATGGCAACACACCCGTCGACCGCGAAATCACCGCGCGCCTCTACGGCGGCGATATCGAGACGCGCATCCAGCAGGAGATGGTCCTCGGCATCGGCGGCGTGCGCGCGCTCCACGCGCTGGACCTGCACCCGGCCGTCTGCCACATGAACGAAGGCCACTCCGCACTGCTCGGCGTCGAACGCATCCGCATGCTGATGCGCGAAGCCGGCGTGTCCTTCGAGGAGGCGCGCCTGCCGGTTTCCGCCGCCACGGTGTTCACCACGCACACCGCCGTTGCCGCCGGCATCGACCTCTTCCCCTCCGAGCTCGTCCGGCGCTACCTCGGGCACTACTACACCGAAATGGGCCTCGATGACCGCGCGTTCATCGGCCTTGGCCGCATCGACCCGGCAGATGACCACGAGCCCTTCTCCATGGCGCTGCTCGGCCTGAGGCTCAGCGGCTACCGAAACGGCGTCTCTCGATTGCACCGCACGGTTTCCCGCAAGCTCTGGGACGAGGCGTGGCCGAAGCTGCCCGCCGAACAGATCCCGATCGATTCCGTAACCAACGGCGTCCACCTGCCCACCTGGGTGGCACATGACATCGGCGAGATCTACGACCGTTACGTCGGGCGTGGCTGGCGCGATGACCCGGTGCGCCCGGACGGCTGGAAGGGGATCGATGCCATCGCCGACGACGAGCTCTGGCGCGCGCATGAAAACCAGCGCCATCGCCTCGTGCTCCGCGCGCGCACCCAGCACCGCGAAACCGCGGCCCTGCTCGGCCTCGGCCCTGATAATCCCGCCAGCGGCGACGTGCTCGACCCAAAGGCACTCACCATCGGCTTCGCCAGGCGCTTTGCCGGGTACAAGCGCGCGACCCTCCTCTTCCGCGACCTCGATCGCCTCGCCCGCATCCTCAACAACCCCGAGCGGCCCGTGCAGTTCATCTTCGCGGGGAAGGCCCACCCGCGTGACGAACCGGCCAAGCAACTCATCCGGGAAGTGGTCCAGCACAGCCGCCGGCCCGAGTTTCGCGATCGCCTCGTCGTCCTCGAACGCTACGACGTCGAGCTGGCGCGTACCCTGGTGCAGGGCGCCGATGTCTGGCTGAATACGCCCCTCCGGCCACTGGAAGCGAGCGGCACCAGCGGCATGAAGGCCGTCGCCAACGGCGCCCTCCACCTCAGCGTCCTGGACGGCTGGTGGGCCGAGGCCTACCGCCAGGGCGCCGGTTGGGCCATCGGCGGCGAAAACACCAGCGAGGACCCGGAGGTCCAGGACGCATTCGATGCCGAGTCGCTATACAGCCTCATCGAAAGCGAAGTCGTGCCGCTGTTTTACACCCGCGATGCCGACGGCATCCCTCGCGGCTGGTTGGTGGCGATGAAACAGTCCATCGCGACGTTCGCGCCGCGCTTCAGCACCCATCGCATGGTGAGCGAGTACGCTCTGCAGGCCTACACGCCGGCCGCGCAAATTTGGCATCAGTTACGCCGCGAAAACGCAACACCTTCGCGCAATCTCGCCACTTGGCTTGCCCGCACCCGCCGCGGGTGGGATACGATGAAAATCAATGCTGTCCAGGACGATGCGCCAGGAGGTCCCCGCTCCGGCCAGCCATTGCTGGTGTCGGTCGAGGCCCAGCTCGGCGCCCTCCGGCCAGAGGACCTGCGCTTCGATATCGTCTATGGTACGGCCACGCCCGAGGGGGACATCCAGGCCGAACGGACGCTCCCGATGACGTGCGAAAGCGTTGGCGCGGACGGCGTCGCCCACTACACATCGAGCTTCATACCCGCCGCCGGCGGCCGGATCGGCTACACGATCCGGGTGCTCCCCTCGCACCCGGACCTGCCCAACCCGCTCGATACCGGCCTCGTCTACTGGGCCTGAGAGCCGGGCCCGAGAAAGGGGTTCACCCGTGCCCACCGCTGGCAACGCCACCATCGTCCTCCATACCCACCTGCCCTACTGCCGGCGCGCCGGCCTTTGGCCGCACGGCGAAGAATGGTTCCACGAGGCCATGCTGGAATGCTACCTCCCGCTTGTGCGGGCCTTCCGGCGCCTGGCAGCAGACATCGCCGGGTCCCTCGGCGTCACCATCAACGTGACCCCCATCCTCGCCGAGCAGATGGTCGACCCCCTGATGCAGGACCACTTCCGCGCCTACCTCGCCGACCGCATCCAGCGTGCCGACGCGGACGTCACCCGATTCCCGCCCGGCGACCAACGCCTGGCGACCGCGCTCTTCCACCGCGACCGCTACCGCGCCACGCAGGCGTTCTTCGAAGACGAGATCCACGGCGATGTCGTGGGCGCGCTTGCCGAGCTGGAGGCCCGCGGCCACATCGAAGTCGCCACCTGCGCCGCGACGCACGGCTACCTCCCCCTGCTCGATGACCCGGCCGCCGTCCGCTTCCAGGTCGAGACCGGAGTCGCCTCCCACCGGCGCAACTTCGGCCGCCAGCCGCGCTCCTTCTGGCTCCCGGAGTGCGCCTACGAACCAGGCCTCGAAGCCTACCTCGCCGAAGCCGGCATCAAGGTCTTCTTTGTCGAAACCCACCTCGTTGAAGGCGGCACGGCCCGCGGCAAAGCCGGCGGAGGCGTCGTCGGCCTGTATCCGGAGATGCAGCGCGAAGCCGAGCACCCGGTAGAGTTGCCGCCGGGGGCGGGCACCACCTTCCGGGCGTACCACGTTGGCCATTCGAACGTCAGCGTCATCGCCCGCAACGAGTACACCGGCATGCTGGTGTGGTCGGCATCGCATGGCTACCCCGGCGACGGCCGGTACCGCGAGTTCCACAAGAAGGATGACCTCAGCGGCCTTCACTACTGGCGCGTCACCGGCCCGGCCGTCGATCTTGGCGACAAGTCCGTCTACGAGCCCGCCGCCGCCGCCGATGCCGTCCGCGGCCACGCCGGCCACTTCCGCGGCGTCCTGCGGAACGAGCTCGACGCCTATCGCGCCGGCGCCGGCGAACCCGGGCTCGTGCTCGCTGCCTACGACACCGAGCTCTTCGGCCATTGGTGGCTCGAAGGCGTCGACTGGCTCGAGCAGGTCATTCGCGGGATCGCCAACGACCCGGAGATCGACCTCGTCACCGCCGGTGACTTCGTCACCGAGAATCCCCCTCGCCACTCCATCGACCTGCCGGAAGGCTCCTGGGGCAACGGTGGCGACCACCGCACCTGGACGAACCCCGAGACCGCCTGGACGTGGCCCGAGGTCCACGACCGCCAGCGCCGCGCGCACCACCTCCTGAAGGCTGACACGCCCGCCATCGAGCAGCTCGCCCGCGAGCTGCTCCTCCTCCAGTCGTCCGACTGGCAGTTCCTGATGACCACCGGCCAGGCCCACAACTACGCCGTCGAGCGTTTCCTCACGCATTGCCAACGGTTCGACCTCCTGGCAGACGCCATCGAGGGCGCGTTCCCGAACACCGGCGCGGTCGCCGCCGAGTTCGAGGACCTGGACAACCCGTTCCCCGGTGTGGAACCGCGGCTGTTCTCCGCCACGCCCGTCCCCGGGGTCACAGTCCGGTGACGGCGTGGGCACAGCTCCTGCACTTCTACCAACCGCCGACGCAGCGTCACGATATCCTGCTTCGCGTTGCGGAGGAGTCCTACCGGCCTCTGCTTGGCGTCCTGCGCGAACATCCCCGCGCCCGCATGGCCGTGAACATGAACGCCGTCCTCACCGAGATGCTCTCGGAGCACGGTCTGGGCGATGTCGTCACCGCGCTGCGCGAACTCGGCGAGCGTGGCCAGGTGGAGTTCGTCGGCAGCGGTAAATTCCATCCCATCCTCCCCCTCATCCCGGAAGCGGAGCGCGAGCGTTCCATTCGCGATAACGCCCGTACGAATCGCGCGCTCCTTGGCCCGTCGTTCTCGCCGCGCGGCTTCTTCCCGCCAGAAATGTGCTACAGCGCCGATATCCTCGATGAGGTCGCCGCCGCGCGCCATGAGTGGATCGTCATGAGCGGTGTCGCCTGCCCCGCGGACTGGCCCACCGGCGAAGTGTATCGGGTCCCCGTCGACCACACCTCCCTCCACGTGCTTTTCCGCGACGACGTGCGCAGCAACAAGATTTCGTTCCGCGAAACCGACCCGCACCGGTTCGTCGATGACCTTTCGCGGGTTGGGGCCGGCGCCGACGCCTACGTCCTCACTGCCATGGACGCCGAGACCTATGGCCACCACATCAGC
Source organism: Chloroflexota bacterium (assembly GCA_016191435.1). GTDB lineage: Bacteria > Chloroflexota > Dehalococcoidia > Tepidiformales > Tepidiformaceae > Amarobacillus. Next base: position 44,719 of record JACPOQ010000091.1, read on the forward strand.
AGTTGGGAACGGGAGTTCCTTGCCGCCACGTACGCGCTCATCGAAAAGCCGCCGCGCCGCCACGAACGCCACACCTCCCTCGTCGAGATGGTGCAGCCAAGCGACCTGATCGCCCGCTTCCCCTCGGGGCCTGTTGTGGAGCCGTTTCCCGCCTCGTGGAGCACCACCCGCGACGACATCGCCGCGCACAACCCCTATCCCCTCTGGCACTCACCCGAGAACCGCCTCCACACACTCCAATGGGAATACGTCGAACACGCGCTCGACATCCTCTCCGTGGCGAAGCGCTACGCCGAGAGTGGCGACGCACGGAAGTTCGCCAAACTGGCCGAGGACCTGCTCCAGCCCGCGCTCCACAGTTGCCAGTTCTGGTGGGCCAGCCGGCGGCCGATGTGGGATGTGACCATGGTCCACCGCGGCTTCTTGCTCCTGAACGAAGCACTGCTCAACGCCGCCCTCGCGGTCCGCCTGGGGTCCGCATCGGAACGCATCAAGCGCGACATCGCCTGGCGCGTGGCCGCGGCAAACGAAGCGCGCTCGCAGATCGAGCGGCAGCTCTTCCTGGACGAGATCGCATGAAGATCCTGTTCGCTTCAGCCGAAGTCGATCCGTTTTCGAAGGTAGGCGGCCTCGCCGATGTGGCGGCAGCCCTGCCGAAAATGCTGGTGGAAATGGGTCACGATGTGCGCGTCCTCACGCCCTGCCACAAGAGCGCCCAGGCCGCCTTCGCTGCCGCCCCCGACCACCGCCACTACGTCGTCCCGCTTCCCGGCCGCGACCGGCCGATCGACGTTGCCACGGTCGCCGGCGCCGGCGGCGTGCCCGTCGAGCTCATCCTCGATGACCACTATTTCGGCCGCCAGCGCGTCTACGGCGAGGCCGATGACCTGCTCCGGTACCAGTTCTTCTGCCGCGCCATCCTCCGTATCCTTACCCACGGCGACTGGATACCCGACATCCTCCACCTGAATGACTGGCACACCGCGCCGCTGGCCTACGCCGTCCGTAACCTCGCCTGGGCGAACCCCATGCTGCGGGGCATCGCGACCGTCTTTACCATCCACAACCTTCGCTACCGCGGACCCGACGAGCTCAACGACTGCCTCTCCCAGGCGATTTACTACAGCGATGCCATCACGACGGTCAGCCCGACCTACGCCCGCGAGATCCTCACCAAGGACTTCGGCGAGGGCCTCGACCCGCTGCTGCAGCTGCGCGCCGGCAGCCTCGGGGGCATCCTCAATGGCCTCAATTACGATGTCTACAACCCCCGCACCGACCCCCACATCGCGGTCCAGTACGACTTGAGCTGCCTGGAAGACAGGCTCGCGAACCGTGCCGCCCTCCGCGCCGAGCTCGGCCTCCCGGAGAAGCCCGGCCCGCTCGCGGCCATGGTCACGCGCCTGACCGAACAAAAGGGCGTCGACATCGCGCTCCAGGCGCTCCCCGAAATGCTCGCTGCCGACGCCCAGTTCATCGTCCTCGGGGATGGCGACGCCTGGCTCCAGAACGAACTCGGGCGGCTGCAGACCGCCTACCCCGAATCCGTCCACCTCGTCGCGCGCTTCGATGAGCCGCTCGCACGGCGCTTCTACGCGGGCTCCGATATCTTCCTCATGCCCTCACGCTACGAACCCTGCGGCCTCGGGCAGATCATCGCCATGCGGTACGGCTCCGTGCCCGTAGGGCGCCGCACCGGCGGCCTCAGCGACACCATTGTCGATCCCGAGGAGCACCCGGAAACCGCCACCGGCTTCCTCTTCGATGAGTTCAGCAGCTTCGCGCTCGCCGGCGCGTTCGACCGCGCCGTCCGCGCGTTCCGCGACCCCGCCGCCTGGCTCCATCTCCAACAGACGGGTATGGCGAGAGACCTCTCCTGGCGCGCGTCCGCCTCGCACTATGTCGAGACGTACACGGCCGCCCTCCGATCGCGCGGGATCGTCCCGCTCGAATAGCGCCCGCTGCCTTGCACGCCCCTCGCCCGTATCCCACGCTGGGCGCATGACCGTCCACGTCGTCGGGCTCGGCCCCGGCTCCGCCAGCCTTCTCACCCTCGCTGCCGACGAGCTCCTGACCTCCGGTCTGCCCGTCCTCCTGCGCACACGCCACCATCCCACCGTGGCGGAGCTGGACTCGACGGGCGCCTTCGCGGACTGCGATGACCTCTACCAGGCCGGCGGCTCGTTCGACGCGATTTACGCTGAAGTCGTCCGGCGCGTGCTGTCGATGGCCGCGAAAGGCGACATGATCTACGCCGTCCCGGGCCACCCGCTGGTCGCCGAGCGGACGGTCGCGGCGCTCGTCGCCGCCGCCGAACCCGCGGGCGTCCCCGTCGTCATCCATCCGGGGCTGAGCTACGCCGATGTCGCGGCTGCGGCGCTGTGCATCGATTTTGGCGCCGTCCAGCTCTGCGACGCCCTTGAGTTGCGCCTCGATGCCCAGCGCCCGGCGCTCATCAGCCAGGTCCACGACGCCGATAGCGCCTCCGCGCTCAAGCTCCAGCTCCTTGATATCTACCCCGCCGGCCACCCGGCGACCATCCTCCGGGCGCTGGGCACCCCGGAGGCCGGCCAGCGGACGGTGCCGCTCGCCGAGCTCGACCACCAGCCCGCCGGCTACCTCGACTGCATCTACCTCCCGCCGCTGCCGGCCGTCGAAGACGTGCGGCGCTTCGATGGGCTCGATGCCGTGATCCGCCGTCTCCACGCAGAGGACGGCTGCCCCTGGGACCGCGAACAGACGCACGAGTCGCTGCGCTCGCACCTGCTCGAGGAGAGTTATGAGGTGCTGGAGGCTATCGACGCGGGTGAGCCGGCGGCGCTCGCGGAGGAGCTCGGCGATGTGCTCCTGCAGGTGCTCATGCACGCGGCCGTCGCCGAGCGACGGGACGAATTCACGTTGGCTGACGTTATCGAGCATATCGCGCGCAAGCTCATCCGCCGCCACCCGCACGTCTTCGGTGATGCCGCCGCCGCTACCGCCGAGGATGTCTACCGCAGCTGGGAAACACTGAAGCAGCAGGAAAAGCCGCGCGCATCGATCCTCGAAGGCGTGCCCGTCACGCTTCCGGCCCTCGCCGCATCCCAATCCATCCAGGGCCGCGCCCGCCGGATCGGTTTCGATTGGCCCGATATTGAAGGGCCGCTTGCGAAGCTTGCCGAAGAGGTCCAGGAGTTCTCGCGGGCCGAGGGTGCCGCCGAGCGCGCAGACGAGTTCGGCGACATCCTCTTCGTGCTGGCGAACATCGCCCAGCGGCTGGATATCGATGCCGAGCAAGCACTGCGCCTCGCGAACGCGAAATTCCGCCGGCGCTTCGGCCGGGTCGAACGCCTCGCCGCGGAGAACGGCACGGACTTGAAGGACCTCGACCTCGACGGGCTGGACCGCCTCTGGGACCAGGCGAAGGCGCAAGAACGCGCCGAAGGGCGGTTGTAAGCGATACCCCTCCCCTGTACGCTCAGGACCAAGCCACATCTGGTTGGAGAGTGTCCCTGTGCCGCAAACCATCACACCCGTCATCACCCCAGAGCGCTTCAAGAAGGGGAAGACCTTCCAGGAGTACCTGGCGAGCGGCATCCGCAACCGGGACCTGTTCGAGCGCAATTACAGCGGCCTCACCATGACAGAAGCGCAGACACAGCGGCTCAAAGCGCTTGCCGCGAAGCCGAACGGCCCCGATCACCTGGTCGTCATCGGCGAGGACTGGTGCCCCGACGTGTACCGCGGCCTCGGCATTGCCCAGCGCATCGCCGAAACCATGGGTATCGAGCTCCGCATGTTCGAGCGGGACCAGAACAAAGACATGATCCAGCCGTATCTGAAAGACGGGGAGTTCGAATCGATCCCCGTATTCATCTTCTACGACAAGAACCATCATGAGCTTGCGCACTTCATCGAGCGTCCGAAGCTCGCCAACGAGCAGATCCACGTCACTCGCGATGTGGTCGGCAACGTTTCACCCGAAGCCATCGCCGCCCGCCTGGGCCACGAGCCGTCGGAGGAGGAGATCGCCGCTGCTCGCGCCGAATCGCGCAAGCGCTACCTCGATTGGCAGCAGGGCGAAATCTGGGCCGGTTGGCGCGTCGCCACCGTCGACGAAGTGATCGAGTCCCTGGAGGCCGCGGTCAAATAGTCCGCTTGCGGCCCGCCCCCGCCGGGCATAGATTCCCGGCGGGATGCGCCGATCACCACGCCAGCCCCGGCCAACCTGGATGCAGGTGCTCGTCGCTGGCGGCGGCCTCGTTGCCATCACCGGCGTGTACGTGCTGGCGATGCACCTCACCGTCGGTGCGTCCAAACTCGGGCCGCGCCAGTCCGCGGACCAGCGGGACCTCCTCTATCTCTACCTGCACCTGGGTGTGCTGTTCGCAGCGGCATGCCTCGGCTTCGGTCTCGGCAAGTGGCTCAACGGCCTCGGCGTGGCCTACGCGACTCTCTTCGTTATAGTTGTCGCGATAACGATGGTGCTCGCGCAACTCGGTTCGCAAGCCCTCGCCTGCGAAGGCTACAACGACATCCTCCGCCACTGGGCCTGCGGCGCCGAGGGGTAGCGCTGCCTCGTCAGGACAACAACGCTCGCAGCCCCGCAATGTCCCGCACGACCGCAAACGGCGGGCTCGGTCCCGGGTCTTCCTGCCGGAATTCGTGCGTGAGGACGCCGCGGATGCCGACCGCTTGCGGGCCCAGCACATCCTCGCGCACGCGGTCGCCGATGAAGACGGCGTCCTTTGGTTCGCAGCCGAGGCGCTTGAGCGCCTCGGCGTAGATGCCCGGGTCCGGCTTACGGCGCCCGATCTCGACCGAATAGACGCGCGCCACGAACAGGTGCAGGAGCCCGATGCGCCCGAGGTAGGCATCGAGCAGGCCGGGCCGCGTCAACGTGTTCGAGACGATCGCCAGCCGGTACCCCTCCGCCTTGAGCCGCTCGACTTCTGCCACGCAGCGCGGGTCATGTTCGAAGCGCGCCACGTCTTCATGCCCAATGAGGTCGGCAAGCTCCGCCGCAAGCCCGGGCGAGACGCCCACGCCCGCCCCCACGAGCCCCTCCGTCATTAGTTGCACAGGATCGAGCTCGAAGGCGCCGCCAGCTTCCGAGGCCCGGAGGTTGTCCTCCTCCAGCCGCTGCACCAGCTGCCGCCCGAGCGCGTTCGCGTCCTCGGGTGCGAGGCCGGCCCGCGCCTCGATCAGCTTCGCGCCGTCCGCCGCCATCCGCCCGGCGAGCGGGTGCAACCGGATGAGCGTGTCGCCGAGGTCGAACAAGACCGCCTTCATCGCCACTTCCAGCGCACATTCTCCGGCCAGCGTCCCGGCTGCGCGATAGCGGACCTGTGATACTTCCGTAATGCCCCCCGCAGGCCCGATGGCGGGGGCGCGGTTCGAATTCACTACGATTCAGCCTGATGGTAGGACAGCAGACGCACCGAGATTCCAGCCGGGGGCCGCCGCCCGAACATGGCGGGGCGGCACCGAACCGCTCGACCCCGGCACCGGAACACTTCCGACGGTTCGCCGCCGTCTCGTCCCGCGCCCTCGGCACACCGTGGGCGTTCGCAATTGCGCTCGCATCAGTGCTCGCGTGGGCCCTGCTAGGGCCGATTTTCCGCTTTTCGACGGCGTGGCAGCTCGTCATCAACACGAGCACGACCATCGTCACGTTCCTGATGGTGTTCATCATCCAGAACACGCAGAACCGCGATACGCTCGCGATGAACCTGAAGCTCGACGAGTTGCTCCGCGGCACGAAGGGCCCGCGCACCTCGATGGTCGACCTCGAGGACCTTTCGGATGCCGAACTCCGGCGCTTACGGGATCAGTTCCAGGCGCTTTCGGAAAAGGCGCGCAACGTGTTCGAACGCGTCGAGGACGTCGAGGACGCCGAGGACGCCGAGGACGCCGTGGACGGCGAGACCCACGGGCATCCTTCGAAGCCTCGCGCCCCGCGGGCACGCAGCGGCTGACCGCAGGCCCCCGGTCCACGCCCGTGTAGACTGGGATCACATGAGCTGTGAAGAAGAGACCGCCGAGCTCCTCCGGCGGGCCGGCCACAAGATGACGCCGCAGCGGCTCCTCATCCTGCGGGCACTGCGCCACGCCGGCGGCCACGTCTCCGCCGCCAGGATCACCGAGCAGGTCCGCGAAACCTACCCGTTCGTGGACATAAGCACGGTCTACCGCACCCTCGATGTCCTCAAGCGGATGCGCCTCGCCACCGTTACCGACATGGGCTCCGGCGATGCGATGTTCGAATGGGCCCCCGAACAGCCGCACCACCACCTCATCTGCGCCGCCTGCGGGCATACCGAGCAACTGGACCACAGCTACCTGGACCTGCTTGCGGACCACATTACCCGCGATTTCGGCTTCGAACCCGACCTCCACCATTTCGCGATCTTCGGGCTTTGCAGCGAATGCCGCGCCGGGGACATGGAATGACCACCCGCCGTGAGCTTGTCGCCCGCCTCTCCGCGCTCGTCGGCCCCGAGAACGTGGTCTACCGTGCCGAAGACCTCATCGTCTACGAGTTCGATGGCACCATCGAGAAAAAGCTGCCGCACGCCGTCGTCTTCCCGCTCGGCGCCGAGCAGGTAGCCGCGGTCATCCGGCTCTGCAACACTCTCGGACTGCCGGTCACGCCTCGCGGCGCCGGGACCGGCCTCAGCGGCGGCTCGGTCCCTACCCGCCGCGGTGTCGTTATTGGCACCAGCCGCATGCGCCGAATCCTCGAGATCGATGTCGAAAACCGCCTCGCGGTGGTGGAGCCCGGGCTGCCGAACATCCAGCTCTCCGAAGCAGCCGCGGCCCACGGCCTCTTCTATGCGCCGGACCCGAGCAGCCAGAAGGCCTGCACGATTGGCGGTAACGTCGCCGAGAACGCCGGCGGCCCCCACTGCCTCGCGCTTGGCGTGACCACGAACCACGTGCTCGGCGTCGAGGTGGTCACGGCCGCCGGCGAAATCACCTGGCTCGGCGGGCGCGTCCCCGATGCCTTCGGATACGACCTCCGGGGCGCATTCATCGGCTCGGAGGGGACACTTGGGATTGCCACGCGGATCGTCTGCCGGCTGCTACCGCTCCCGGCCACCGTGATCACGCTCCTGGCCATCTTCGATACCGTCGAGCAGGCAAGCACCACCGTCTCCGCGATCATCGCCGCCGGCATGGTCCCCGCCGCAATGGAGATGATGGACCGAATGACGTTGCAGGCGGCCGAGGCCGGGCTCCAATGCGGTTACCCTGCCGATGCGGGGGCAGTGCTGCTCCTCGAGCTCGATGGCATCGACGAGGTCATCGCCACCCAGGCCGCCCGTGCTCGTGCCGAATGTTTCGAGCGCGGCGCCAGCGAGGTGCGCACGGCCAGCACGCCCGCCGAGCGCGAGCTGCTCTGGAAAGGCCGCAAGGGAGCAATTGGCTCGCTCGGACGTATCGCCCCCAACTACTACATCCTCGATGGCGTGGTGCCCCGGTCGCGACTGGTCGAGGTCATGGGCCGCGTCTCGGAGATAAGCGAGCGCTACGGGCTCAAGTGTGCGAACGTGTTTCACGCCGGTGATGGCAACCTCCACCCGCTCCTGCTCTTCGATGAGCGGGTCCCCGGCGCGACCGCGAACGTCCTCGAAGCCGGGGAGGAGATGATGCGCGCCTGTGTCGATGCCGGCGGTTCACTCACTGGTGAGCACGGCGTGGGCTTCGAAAAACAGCGCTTCATGCCCTGGCTGTACAGCGAAACCGATATCGAGAACATGAGCCGCATCCGCCGGGTCTTCGGAAACGAGGGTGATTTCAACCCCTGCAAGCTGCTGCCCGCCGGCACGGGCTGCGGGGAGACGGCCCATCACGCAGCTGCGGTCCGCGCCGCCGGGCCCGACGCCTATGTCTGATGTGCTCGCCGGGCCCCTGCCCCGCGTCGCCGGCCGCCTCCCCGAGACCGTGTTCATCCCCGAAACGCTCGAGGAGTTGCAGTCCATCGTCCGCGCGCGCGACGGACTCACGCTCGTGCCCGCCGGTGGCCGCACGATGCTCGACCTCGGCAACGCTCCACCCCGCCCCTTCGCACTCGTCGACCTCTCGCGCGCGCTTCGCGGACCGCTCGAGCACCAGCGCGATGACCTGACCCTCGTCGCTCCCGCCGCTGCCACAATCGCGGACGTCGAGGCATTGCTGCGCCCTCAGGGCCAGCTGTTGCCCATCGACCCGCCCCGTCCGGCCGAGGCCACGATCGGGGGCACGCTCGCGTCCGCCGCCGCCGGGCCGCTCCGTACCCGCTACGGACTCCCCCGTGACGCCGTCCTTGGGATGACCGTGCTGCGCGCCGATGGCGCGTTGGTCAAGGCCGGCGGCCGCGTCGTCAAAAACGTCACCGGCTACGACCTGATGCGCCTCTGGTGCGGCTCACTGGGCACACTCGGGATTATCACCAGCGTCTCGCTGCGCGTGCTGCCGCTCCCGGAAACGGCCGACCTCGCCGCGCCGCTGCCGGACCTCTCGGGCGGCCTCGGCCTCGCTCGCGCGGTCCTCGCCGCCGATATTCGCCCCGAGATTCTCGACCTCGCCCGCGGCGCCTCGGGCTGGGAGGCGCTCGTGCGCGTTGCCGCGCCCGCGCTCCCGGCGCTGGCCCGGCTTCTGCCCGCGGGCTACACGGCGGCGCCCGGCGTTGCCTATCCCGCCGCTCGCGACCTCGGCACACGTGACGGCGAGGTGCTCACGCTCCGCATCGCGACGCTCCCGTCGCGCCTCCCAGCGGCAGTAGACTTGCTCGATGGTCTGAGGCCGCCGGCGCTGCTGGTGCGGCCGCTCGCCGGCGCCATCCGCGCGAGCTGGACCGCGGCCGACTTGCCCTCTCTGCGCTCCGCCGGCCCGACCCTGTCGCAGTTGCGCACGCTCGTGCAGCAAGACGGCGGCTCCGTCGTCGCGGAGCGCCTCCCGCTGAACTTCCGCGGCGAGGTGGACGCCTGGGGCGATGTCCCCCCCGCGTTCTCGCTGATGCTCCGCACGAAGCTGGCCTACGACCCGGACGGCCGCCTGAACCAGGGGAGGTTCGTCGGTGGCATCTGACGCCTCGCCCTGGCCGGTGCCGGCCGACGCCCCGGCCCCCGACGACCTCTCGCGGTGCGTGCACTGCGGCCTTTGCGTGAACGCCTGTCCCACCTACGCCGTCACGGGCCTCGAAGCGGAATCCCCGCGTGGCCGCATCCACCTCGCCCGCGCCGTCGATGAGGGCCGCATCGAGCTGACCGCGGCCGTCCAGGGGCACTGGGACCTCTGCCTTCAGTGCCGTGCGTGCGAAGCCGTCTGCCCGAGCGGTGTGCCCTACGGCCGCATCATGGAGCACGTACGGGCGCAAGTCGCCGCGGACCCGCCCTCTGGTGGGCGAGCACGCGCCATCCGGCGCTTCGTGCTCCGCAACGTCATCGCCCGCCCGGCCGTGCTCGCCCTCGCGGTGGCGCCCGCACGCTGGTACGCCGGCTCGCCCGTCCGCGCCATCGTCCGGCGGCTCGGGCTGGCCGCCCGCCTCGGCCGCATCGGTGCGCTCGAGGCACAGCTGCCGCGACATCCGGGCCGTCCGGTACGCCCCGGGACCCGCCTGGCGAAACCCCACACGGTCACCGGCCGTGCGGTCCTGTTTACCGGCTGCGTCATGGGCGAGCTGTTCGGCGGCGTCCATCGCGCCACGGCCCGCGTACTGGCGCGCGGCGGCATCGCTGCCACGGCCGCTCCAGGCCAGGCCTGCTGCGGCGCCCTCCAAGCGCACGACGGCGACCTCGCCTTCGCCCGCGTCCTCGCCCGCCGGAACATCGATGCCCTTGAAGGCGATGACACAACCATCGTCGTGAACTCCGCGGGGTGCGGCGCCGCGATGAAGGAGTACGGCGACCTCCTCAAAGACGATGAGGCGTATGCCGCGCGCGCGGTTGCCTTCGCCACCCGCGTGCGCGACTTCGCCGAGTTCGCGGCGACCCTTCCCGCCACGGCCGCGCGGCTGGGTGCCCGCGTGACCTACCAGGACCCGTGCCACCTCGCGCACGCCCAGCACATCCGCCACGAACCTCGCGCCCTCCTCGGCCGCATCACGGGCTGCGAAGTCGTAGAGACGGCCGGTGGCGACATGTGCTGCGGCGCCGCCGGCATCTACAGCCTCACCCAGCCGCAGATGTCCGCCAGCCTCCGCGCCCGCAAGGCCGAGCAGTTTCGCCAGCACCACCCCGATATCGTCGTGACCGCCAACCCCGGCTGCCAGATGCAGTACGAAGCGGCCGTGCGCGAAGCCGGGATCGAAGCTCGTGTGCTCCACCTTGCAGAACTCATCGATGAAGCGCAGCGGAACGCCCGCTAAACCCCGGCCCGGATGGCCACCGGCCGCGATGGCATCGCAGCAAACTCAAAAAGAGGCCGGGAAAGCATTCCTTCCCCGGCCTCTCGTTTTTGCGCGGTGAATAGCCTTAGAAGCCGGCGCGGCCGCCGCGCCCTCGCAGGCGCGGGTCCAGCACGTCCCGGAGCGCGTCCCCGGCGAGGCTGAACGCCAGCACTGTCAGCGTGAGCGCCGAACCAACGAATAACGCCATCAGCGGGCTCGAAGGCCCAACGCGCCTGCCTTCTTCCACCATCTTGCCCCACGAGAACGCCGTCGGGTCTCCGAGCCCGAGGTACGACAGCGTTGCCTCAGCGAGGATATAGAGGCCGATCGAGCTCGTGAAGATGACGATGATCGGAGCCGTGATGTTCGGGAAAATGTGCCGTGCCATAATCCGCAGGTCGTTCGCCCCGACGGTCCTGGCGGCTGTGATGTAGACCTCTTCGCGTGCTGCCAGCACCGAGCTGCGTACGATTCGCACCACCGTCGCGAAGCCCACAATCCCCAGCGATATGGTGTTCACCTTCACCGTGGGGCTCGCGACCACCTGGTTGAACAGGATCAGGATGATCAACGCCGGGAACGCCTGGAACGTATCGACCACGCGTTGCACGAGGAAATCGACCATGCCCCCGAAGTACGCGCTCGAAATGCCGATGGTGACGCCGAGGAACATCGCGATGAGTGAGGCTCCAAGCCCCACGATCACGGCCGTCCGGGCGCCGTGGATGATGCGCGAATAGAGGTCTCGGCCGAGACCGTCCGTCCCGAGCCAGTGCCCCGAGGACGGCCCGGCCGCGTTCAGTGGCACCTCACCCTTCTGGAACACCTCGGGCCGGTACTTCAGCTTGATTGTCGGGTCCGTCTCTGCCTGCGCGGCGATCGCCGGGTCGTAAGACGGGTTGACTTTACTGAAAATCTGCTCCGGGTCGTAGCGGTCGAGCTGGTACGGGAAGAGCGCCATCACCAGCACGACCAGGATCACTATGACGCCGGCCCCACCAAGCGGCTTGTGGATCATGAATCGCCAGAATTGGATGCCGCTGCGAGCGATCAACGGACGGTCGCTTAACGATCGCGGAGCGCCGATGGTACCGGGTTGTTCGATGATGCCCTGTTCTGCTGCCATGGTTCGCCGCTCCCTTACGCGTACCGGATGCGCGGGTCGAGCACGCCGTAGAGCACGTCGACTGCGAGATTGACGAAGACGATGAACGTCGCGGTGACCACGACGAAGGCCTGCACCACCGGCACGTCGCGTGCCGTTACCGCCACGATTAGTTTCCGGCCAACCCCCGGGATCCCGAAGATGTTTTCCAACACCACCTGGCCGCTGAGGAGGCCCGCGATAGTCAGGCCCATGACGGTCAGTACCGGCACCATCGCATTCTTCAGCGCGTGGCGCGATATGACAACGCGCTCCCGGATCCCCTTCGCCCAGGCCGTACGGATGTAGTCCTGGCGCAAAACTTCCAGCATCTGCGATCGCAGGAGCCGCATAATGCCCGCACCGGAGGCGAGCCCTCCGACGATAGCCGGGATGATATAGAGCTTGAAGCTCGCACTTGGGTCATCCCAAAACAGCGGTTGGTCGTTGATCGATATTTCCCAGAGTTTCCAGCGCACGACATATAACAGGAACATCGTCGCCACCCAGAAGTTTGGCGCGGCCAGCGCGACAATCGCAAACACACGTAAGACATAGTCCACCGGCGAGTCCTGCCTGATGGCGGAAATGATCCCGATGGGGAACGCCGTCATGACGGCGATAAACAGCGACATCAGCCCCAACTGCAGGGAATACGGGAGCCCTTTGCGCACAGCTTCGATAGCCGGGCGCTTCGTCTGGTACGAAGTCCCGAGGTCGCCCTTCACCAGGTTGCCGATGTACTTCGTGTAGCGGATTGGGAGCGGCTTGTCCAGGCCCAGCTCTTTGCGGATCTGCTTGATTTGCGCTGCCCGCAAGTTCGGGTTGGTGTTGGTGGGGTCCTGTTGAGCCAGGCGCTGCACGACGAAGTCGCCTGGAAGCACACTGGTCGCGAAGAACACGAGCGTCGCAGACAGCCAGATAACCGGGATATTGATCAGGACGCGGCGAATGATGTAAGTCTGCACGACCCACCCCTCTGTTGCGGTTCAATGTTAGGCGGGCGAAGTTGCCTCCGCCCGCCCGTTGCTGGACGTTCCTCGCGCCTAGGCGGGCCGATCCTTCCAGGTGGGATCGGTCTGGTCCATGTAGTAGTTCGCCCCGTAGAGGTGCTGGTCCACGAACGCGGACGGCTGCGGGTACTTGAAGTAGTTCCAGGCCAGGTACGTGTTGATGCCCGTGAGCGTGTACGGCAGGCCCGCGCCCCAGTTCTTCAGCAGTTCGCGGTTGACATCCTTGCCGATGTCCTGGCGCTTCTTGATATCGAACTCGGTCACGGATTGCGCCGTGAGCTGGTCGATCTTGTCGCTCTTCAGGCCGAACTGCGCCCACTGCGGCTGCGTCGAATTGTAGATGAGGAAGTTGCTGAGCGTCGGCTCGGGGTCGGCGATCTCGCTGATCCAGCCCCACCACACGTTGTTGTTGCCGTTGCCGTACTGGGCCTTCGAGACCTTCGTCGAGATCGTGGTGTAGTTCTCGATCTTGGCG
>JACPOQ010000092.1 GCA_016191435.1 Chloroflexota bacterium
CGATCGATTCCTTCTCCGGCGCGCTGGTCTTCCCCGGCGGCAAGCTCGAGGACGCCGATGGCGATGCGCGTCTGCGCGCGCGTTGCGGCGGGGCGGACAAGATCGCGGCCGAGGAGCTGAAGTTCCGTGTCGCCGGCGTACGCGAGGCCTTCGAGGAGTGCGGAATCCTCTTGGCCCGCAAGCGCGGCGAGCGCGCCGTGATCGCCGCCGCCGATCTGAAGGGCATCGAGGAGCGCTGGCGGGTCAAGCTTGCCAAGGACGAAGCGACCATCGTCGACCTGGTCGAGGCCGAGGACCTCGAGCTCACCACCGACATGATGGTGCCCTACGCCCACTGGATCACGCCGACCTTCGCGCCGAAACGCTTCGACACCTGGTTCTTTCTGGCCGAGGCGCCCGAGGACCAGATCGCCCTGCATGACGGTTCGGAGTCGGTCGACTCGGTGTGGATCGGCGCACAGGAGGCGATCGACGAGGCCAACGCCGGCAAGCGCACCCTGGTGCACGCGACCCTGAAGAACCTCGAACTTCTGACCGAGGGCAAGACCGTCGCCGGCGCCATCGCCGCTGCCGCGGGCCGCAAGATCGTCACCGTCCAGCCCTGGGTCGAGACGCGTGACGGCAAGCGCTACCTGCACATTCCCCCGGACGCCGGCTACCGCAACCTGTTCCGCGAACTGCCGCCAGCGGCGGGGAGGTAAGACAAGGAGTCGTCTTGCCGGACCGCGGGCCTCCAGGCCCGCCTCAGAATCAGGATCATGAGCGGGCCTGGAGGCCCGCGGTCCGGCAAGATTTCGCGTTCCGGAAGGTAGTTCCACCTTCTTGGCAGCCATGATCAAATGCGTCTCGCGCGTCCCGGCGGGGCGCGCTAAAGCGGGAGACATAAACGCCCGTTCATAGTGGGAGGAAAGCGAATGGTCGGAATCGTGGCCTATGGTGCCTACGTCCCGCGCCTGCGCCTGCAGCGTCAGGCCGTCTACGATGCCAACAAGTGGTTCGCCGCGGGCCTGCGTGGCCTCGCCAAGGGCGAGCGCTCGATGGCCAACTGGGACGAGGATTCGATCACCATGGCCGTCGAGGCCTCGCGCGATTGCCTCACCAGCCACAAGGCCGAGGACGTGCGAAGCCTCTACTTCGCCTCGACCACCCAACCCTTCAAGGATCGCCAGAACGCCGGCGTCATCGGCACGGCGCTGTCGATCGAGCAGAACCTTTTAGCCTCCGACGTCGGCGGCTCGATGAAAGCCGGCACTTCGGCGCTGATCGCCGGACTCAATGCCTCCAAGAACGGCGGCGGCCCGGCGCTGGTCGCCGCGGCCGACAAGCGGCTGGCCCGCGTCGCCTCGTCCAACGAGCTGAACTACGGCGACGGCGCCGCGGCGCTGCTGTGCGGCACCGAGAACACCATCGCCAACCTGGTCGGCCATCATTCGGTGTCGATGGATTTCGTCGA
>JACPOQ010000093.1 GCA_016191435.1 Chloroflexota bacterium
GCGTCAGCAGCGCCGACTTGATCGCCACCATCGCGACGAAGCCGCCCAGCACCAGCAACGGCTCGCGCCAGATGAAGCCGAGGTCGATATGCATGCCGACCGAGAAGAAGAACACGCCGAGCAGCAGGCCGCGGAAGGGATCGATCATGGCCTCGACGGCGCGGCGGTACTCGGTCTCGGCCAACAGCAGGCCGGCGACGAACGCGCCCAGCGCCATCGACAGGCCGGCATAGGCCGCGATCACGCCCGAGCCGACGGCGATCAGGAGCGTGGCGGCCATGAAGAACTCGGGATTGTCGGTGCCGGCGGCCCGCTTGAACAACGGCTTCAGCACCAGTCGGCCGACCACGGCGATGACGGCGATGGCCACGGCGGCTTCGACCAGGGCGATGACCACGCCCTGGGCTACCGAGGTTGTGTCGGCGGCGCGGCCCAACGCCCCGATCAGGAACAACAGCGGCACCACGGCGAGGTCCTGGGCGAGCAGGATGGCGAAGCTGGTGCGGCCGGTGGTCGACATCATGCGGCGCTGGCCCGACAGCACTTCCATGACCAGGGCGGTCGAGGAGAGCGCCAGGCAGGCGCCGATGATCAGCGCCGCCGCCGGCGGCTGGCCGACCCACAGGGCGCCGAAGCTGATCACCACCGTGGTGACCAGGCCCTGCAGCCCGCCCAGCCCGAACACCAGGCGGCGCATGGTGAGCAGGCGCCGCATCGACAGCTCCAGGCCGATGAAGAACAGCAGGAAGACGATGCCCAGGTCGGCGATGAAGGCGATCTGCTTCTCGCCGGTGACGGTGAGCCAGTCGATCGCCCGCGAATAATCGGCCAGGCGGCCCAGGCCATGCGGACCGAGCGCGGCGCCGACGGCGAAGAACCCCAGGACGGGGCTGATTTTGAGGCGGTGAACCACCGGGGCCACGACGGCCGCGGTGCCCAGGATGATCAGGGCATCCTTGAAGACGAAGATCTCGCTGCTTCCCGCCATTGCCGGCAACATAGACTGTGAAGGCCGATCTGTGCACACTTTCGTTCGCAGCAAGCCATTGGACGAAGGGACGGACGACATGAAGGTGGTGATCACCGGCGGCGCGGGATTCTTGGGCAAGAAGCTGGCGCGGCGCCTGCTGCAGGGCGGCATCGCGGGACCTGCGGGCAAGCCCGAGCGGGTGAGCGAGCTCGTGCTGTTCGACGTCGGCAAGGCGAGCGGCCCCGGCCTCGACGATCCGCGGGTCAAGGCGCTGGCCGGCGACATCGCCAACTTCGCCACCGTGCAGTCGATCGTGCAGGGCGCCGCCACGGTGTTCCATTTCGCTGCCGTGGTCAGCGCCGGCGCGGAAGCGGATTTCGACCTCGGCTATCGCGTCAATCTCGACGGCACGCGCAACGTGCTGGAAGCCTGCCGCGCGCTCGGCACCAATCCGCGCGTGGTCTTCACCAGCTCGCTGGCGGCGTTCGGCGGCGACCTGCCGCCGGCCGTGACCGATGACACGGCGCTGACGCCGCAGACCTCCTACGGCGCCCAGAAGTCGATCGGCGAGTTCCTGATCCGCGACTACACCCGCAAGGGATTTTTGCGCGGCACCTCGGTGCGGCTGCCGACGATCTGCGTGCGCACCGGCCTGCCCAACAAGGCGGCCTCGACCTGGGCGTCCTCGGTGGTGCGCGAGCCGCTGACCGGCGTCGACGTCGTCTGCCCGGTGACGCCCGAGACCATCATGGTGGTCCTGAGCC
>JACPOQ010000067.1 GCA_016191435.1 Chloroflexota bacterium
TCGACAAGCCGGGCCAGGTCTTCTCGCGCATCCATGTCGCGGATGTCGCCGGCACCGTGCTGCTGGCGCTCGGCCATGCTGATGGCGCCGATCTTCGCGATCCTCTTCGGCTCGGCCGACATGGTGGTGACCGTGGTGGCGATCGAGCTGGTCGTGTCGCTACAACTCTTCCCGCAGGTCCGCCGGCACGCCGACTGGAAGGTGCTGACGCCCATGAGCATCGCGGCCTGCGCCGCCATGCCGCCCGGCGTCTGGCTGCTGGCCAGCGTCGACAAGAACACCATCGTGACGGCGGTGTCGGCCGTCATCGTGGCCTTCGTCGTGCTGATGTGGACCGGCTGGAAATACACCGGCCGCCGCTCGATGGCCGCCACCGTCGTGGTCGGCGCCGTGTCGGGCGCCATGATGGCGACCACCAGCGTCGGCGGCCCGCCGGTGCTGCTCTACCTGCTGTCGGGCAACGACCCGCCACAGGTCAACCGCGCCAACATCGTCACCTACTACTTCCTGACGCAGTTCCTGCTGATCGTCATCGTGCTGGCGACCGGTGTTGCCGGCATCGAGGCGCTGGCCCGCGCCGTGGTGCTGTTCCCGGTCATGGTGCTGGGGGCCTGGGCCGGCGGCCGCGCCTTCCATGGCCTGGCGAGCGAGCGGCTCTACCGCAACGTGGCGCTCGCCATCCTGTTCGCCACCGGCCTGTTCGGACTGCTGCGCAGCTGGCTGTTCTGATAGTATCGGCGCGCCTTCCAGGAGAAGCTTCATGCGTTTCGTCACCTGCGCTCTCGGCTTGGTTTTGGTCTCGGCGCTGGCAACCGGTTCCCAGGCGCAGGATGCGTTCATGCAGGTCTGCATGCAGACCACGCCGCAGAAGATGTGCGAGTGCATCGCCTCCAAGCTGCCGGCCGACAAGCGCCAGGCCGCCATCGAGGGCCTGCGCAAGTCCAACGCCGCCATGTCGCCCGGCGGCAATCTGCTCGACCCGTCCAATCTCAGTCAGGAGCAGATGCAGGGTCTCGATGCGGTGGTGATCGCCCAGGCGAACTGCACCTAGGCGATCATCCCTTCGCAATGGTCCTCAGCGCCCGTCGCAGGAGCTGAGCGGCGCGCGCGCGGTGTAGGCCGCAGTCAGGCAGTCCGCACGGCTCTTGTAGGCGCTCGGCCGGAAGCTCGGCGCGGCCACGGCCGCATTGGCTTCCTTCAGTTCCCAATCCGCCCGCGACAGGCAGGGCGTGGCGGTGCGCCGGAAGGCGTTGTAGATGTCGCGCCGCTCACAGAGCAGCTCCTTGGCCGCACGCTTGTGGCCTGAGCGGTAGAGCAGCGACGCCGTCTGCATCGTCGAGAGATTGCCCGCGGCGATGTTGTCGGCCAGCGCGATATCGCTGAGGTAGAGGCGCAGCATGGCCTCTTCCTGCGCCGAGATGGTGCTCGTGGCGCTGCTTCCGCCGACCCCGCCAGCGCCGGTGCCGACGCTCGCGACCGAGGCGCCGACGCCACCCACGCCAGCTCCGCTGCCCGTGCCGGTCCCGACGCCCGCGCCCGAACCGACGCCCGAACCGACGCCCGAGCCGCCAGTGCTCACGCCGCCGGCGGTGCCGACGCCGCCGACCGAACCCACGCCGCCCGTGCCCGTGCCGCCGCCAGCCCCGCCGGTGCCTGGTCCAGTGCCAGTCGAGCCGATGCCGACGGTGGCCGTCCCGCTTGTCCCGCCGGGACCGCTCGTGCCGGCGCTTGCACCGCCGCCCGTACCCGCGCTCGCGCCGCCTACGCCTGCCGAGGCAGCGCCGGCCGCGCCGCTGCCGGCCGAGCCGGCACTGGCGCCGGCGTCGGCGCCCGTGCCGCCGGTACCCGCACCGGTCCCGCCGCCGCCGACACCGGCGCTAGCGCTGCCCGAGGTGCCTGTGCCGGCACCACTGGCACTACCGCTTGCGCCGGCGCTCCCACCGGCAGCGCCAGCCGCAGCGCCGGCCGCCGCGCCAGCCGCCGCACCGGCCGCGCCGGCCGCCGCGCCAGCGGTGCCACCGACCTGGGCGTGGACGGATGTGAAGGCGAGTACTGAGGCAATTCCTGTCGCAAGCGCAACCATCGGCATTAGGCGAACGGACATCTCTGTCCTCCCTCAATAGTAGAACATCATCAGAAACTGCCCACCTCGCGTGCAGTTCCCATTGAGTGAAAATTTGTTGAGGGTGCGATCAGAGATTGTGGCAGGCGACCTGCCGGCCGTCGCCGACATCGACCAGCGGCGGGGCGATCTCAGCGCACACCGCGCTTTCCCGCGGGCAACGGCCGCACAGCCGGCAGCCCGGCGGCGGGTCGATCGGCGTCGATACCTCGCCTTGCAAAGTGAGCCGCGGCGCCGGCTTGGTGGGATCGGCCTCCGGGACCGCCGCCAATAACGCTTTCGTGTACGGATGCAGCGGCTCGTCGAACAGGGCGGCCGCCGGCCCGGTCTCGACGATCTTGCCGACGTACATCACCGCCACCCGGTCGCTGATGTGGCGGATGACGCTGAGGTCGTGGGCGATGAACAGATAGGTCAGCCCGAACTCTTTCTGCAATTCACGGAACAGGTTCAGGATCTGCGCCTGGATCGAGACGTCGAGCGCCGACACCGGCTCGTCGCCGATCACCAGCTCGGGATCCAGGATGTGCATGATCGTCTTGCGCGGGTTGAGCGAGCTGTAGGGGTCCTGGAACACCAGCTGGACTTCCTTGCGCGCCTCCTTCATGCGGCCGCGCGAGAAGGCCAGCAGGTCCTCGCCCTTCAACGTGACCTCGCCCGCCGTCGGCTCGATCAGCCGCGTCACCAGCCGCGCCGTCGTCGACTTGCCGCAGCCGCTTTCGCCCACCAGGCCAAGCGTCTCGCCGCGCCGGATGTGGAAGTCGATGCCGTCGACCGCCTTCAGCACCTGGGTCTTCTCGCCGGCGAGCTTGGAATAGATGTCGCCATGCAGGGTGAAGTGCTTGGTGAGCCCCTTTACGCTCAGCAGCGTGTCGGCGGCGGTCATGCCGTCCCCCGGTCGTGCAGATGGCAGGCGGCGAGATGGCCGGGCGCGATCTCCTTGAGCCGTGGGATCTCGCGGCGGCAGATGTCCATGGCGTGGGTGCAGCGCGGATGGAACTTACAGCCCGAGGGCGGCTCCATCATGTTGCACACCGAGCCCGCGATCGGCGTCAGGTACTTGGCGTGGCCGTCGAGCCGCGGGATCGAGTTCAAGAGGCCCACCGTGTAGGGATGCTGCGGGTTGGCGAAGATCTCGCGCTTGTCGCCGAGCTCGACGATGTGGCTGGCGTACATCACGCCGACACGGTCGCAGGCATGGGCGACGACGCCGAGATTGTGGGTGATGAAGAGCAGCGACATGCCCAGGCGCTCGATCATGCCGGTGATCAGCTCCAGGATGGTGGCCTGGATGGTGACGTCGAGCGCCGTCGTCGGCTCGTCGGCGATCAGGAAGGACGGATTGCAGGAAAGCGCCATCGCCAGCATGACGCGCTGGCGCATGCCGCCGGAGAATTCGTGGACGTAGGAGTCGAGCCGCTTTTGCGGCGAGGGGATGCCGACCAGCGACAGGAGTTCTATGACGCGCTCGCGTGCCTCGGCCTTGGAGAGGCCCAGGTTGGTGCGCAGCGCATCGGAGATCTGGTCGCAGACGGTGAATACCGGATTGAGGGCGCTCATCGGCTCCTGGAACACCATGGCGATGCGCCGGCCGCGTAGCGCGCGCATCTCGGCGTCGCTCTTGTCCAGGATGTTGCTGCCCTCGAACAGCACGCGCCCGCGCGGGATCTCGCCGGGCGGGTCGGGGATCAGGCGCATGATCGCCTTGGCCGTCACCGACTTGCCGGAACCCGATTCACCCACCAGACCGAAGGTCTGGCCGCGCTCGATCGAGAAGGAGACACCGTCGACCGCGGTGAGGTCGCCGCGGCGCAGGTGAAAGCGCACCGTGAGATCGTCGAGCTCGAGGACTGTCTCGGCCATCTCAGCGCTCCGCCAGCCGGGGATCGAGGATGTCGCGTAGCCCGTCGCCGAACAGGTTGAAGGCGAGCACCGTGTAGCAGATGGCGAGGCCGGGGAAGGCCGCGATCAGCGGTGCGGTCTCCATGTAGTCGCGGGCGGCGGCGAGGTCGGAGCCCCAGTCGGGTGTCGGCGGCGGCGTGCCCAGCCCCAGGAACGACAGCGCCGCCACGATCAGGATGACGTAGCCCAACCGCACCGTGGCATTGACGATCAGCGGCGAGATGATGTTGGGCAGGATCTGGCGCAGCGCGATGCTGAGGCTGCCGTCGCCAATGGCGCGCGAGGCTTCGACATATTCCTTCTGCTTCTCGACCAGCACCGAGCCGCGCGACAGGCGCGCGACCTCCGGCGTGAAGGCAAAGCCCAGGGCGAAGACCAGCACCATGTCGTTGTAGATGCCCTCCATCTTCCATTCTCGCGCCAGCGTGACGATCAGCAGGTAGAGGAGGAGTCCGGGAAAGGCCAAAAGCCCGTCGACGAAGCGCATGGCCACGGTGTCGACCTTGCCGCCGAAGTAGCCGGAGAGCACGCCGTAGGGGATGCCGAGGCTGAGGCCGAAGGTGACGGCGAGGATGGCGATGGCCACCAGCCGCCGGCCGCCCCACAGCAGGCGGGAGTAGATGTCGCGGCCCATGCGGTCGGTGCCCAAAAGGTGCTTCTCGGAGGGCGGCTGCAGGCGCTCGCGGTAGTTCTGCTTGATCGGATCGTAGGTCGTGATCCAGGGCGTGGCGATGCAGGCGCCGAACAGCAGCACCAGCATGACCGCCCCGATCGAGGCGGTGCGGCTCTTGCGCAACTCGTGGAAGGCGTTGCCCA
The DNA here is from genome assembly GCA_016191435.1 of Chloroflexota bacterium. Lineage (GTDB taxonomy): Bacteria > Chloroflexota > Dehalococcoidia > Tepidiformales > Tepidiformaceae > Amarobacillus. Next base: position 4,841 of record JACPOQ010000067.1, read on the forward strand.
GCGCCGTGCGCCAGCGCGCCAGCCGGCCACCCAGCGTCGGCGCACGGATCGCCTCGAGGTCGGCGAACTTGCGGGCTTCGAGTTCGGTCATGACGTTCCCCTAGCCCAGCTTCACGCGTGGATTGAGCAGCCGGTAGGTGAGGTCGACCAGCAGGTTCATGACGACGACGATGCAGCCCAGCACCAGCACGCCCGCCTGGACCAGCGGATAGTCGCGCTGGAGGATGGCTTCGAAGATCGCTCGGCCGATGCCCGGCCAGGCGAAGATCGATTCCAGCACCACCGTGCCGCCCAAGAGGTTGGCGAGCTGCAGGCCGCTGATGGTGATGGTCGGGATCATGGCGTTGCGCAGGGTGTACTTGAAGATGACCTTGCCTTCGCTGAGCCCGACCGAGCGGGCGGTGTCGACGTACTCCTTGTTCATCTCGTCGAGCATGCTGGAGCGCGTCAGCCTGGTGGTGTAGGCGGCCTGGCGGAAGCCGACCGCGGCCGCCGGCAGGATGAGGAATTTCAGGCTGGCCCACGGATCCTCGAACGGATTGGCGAAGCCCGAGGAGGGCAGCCAGCCGAGATAGAGCGAGAAGAACAGCACGCAGAGGATGGCGAACCAGAACTCGGGGATCGAGATGCCGATCAGCGAGGTGACCTGCGCGGTGTAGTCGATCGCGGTGTTGCGCTTGACGGCGGCGATGGTGCCCAGCGGCACGGCGATCAGCATCGAGAGCGAAATGCCCACGACCGCGAGATAGACCGTGGCCGGTATCCCCGACAGCAGCTCGACCGAGACCGGCCGGCGCGTCACCAGCGACATGCCGAAGTCGCCCTGCACGGCGCGGAACAGCCACTTGGCGTAGCGGATGTAGACCGGCTGATCGAGCCCGTACTCCTTCTCGAGGATCTTGCGGACCTCGGGATCGTTGTTGCCTTCGGTGCCGACCAGCGTGTCGATGATGTTGCCGGGCAGCATCTCGACGAAGGTGAAGACGACCACCGTCAGCACGAACAGCACGGGCACCAGATAGAAGACGCGGCGGATGATGTAGGCGAGCATCGTGGAGACCTTTCAAGCTCTTCCGAACCGCGCGCTTCCAGCGCGCTCATGATCATGCGGCGCGCTGGAAGCGCGCGGTCCGGAAGAAGATCAACTTTCCAGCCAGGCTGTGCGCAGGCCGCCACCGCCATACTGGAACGGCCCGGTGAAGGCAGGCTTGTAGCCTTTCAGTTTCTTGGTACCGGCCTGCAGCAGCGAGACATAGTGCGTGTAGACCAGTGGCAGGTCCTGGTTGATCAGCGATTCGACGTCGGCATACATCTGCCGGCGCTTGTCCTTGTCGCGCTCGACCCGCGCGGCGAGGATGAGCTGATCGACCTTCTCGTTCTTGTAGCCGTGCCGGCGCATGGTTTCCGTTCCCGTCGACAGGATCGAGCGCGAGAACCAGCCGTCGGGATCGATGCGATAGCTGTTGGCCGACGAATCGAGGTCGAAGGTGCCCTTGTTGTACTTGTCCTGCACCACCGGCGTCGGATGGATCTCGAAGGTGACGTTGAAGCCCACATCCTTCAGCATGGCGTGCACCAGCTCGCCCGACTGCTGCATGTAGGGGAAGGAATCGTTGGCGATGATCAGGAGCTTGGCGTCGCCGTCCTTGGCCTTCTTGCGCAGCGCCTTGGCCTTGTCGGGATCGAATTCCGGCCACGACTTGATGTCCTTGGCGTACCACGGGCTCGACTTGCTGTAGAAGCCCTTGGCGATCTCACCCTGCTTGTTGAACACCGCCTCGTGGATGCCCTCATGGTCGATGGCATGCGCCGCCGCCAGGCGCAGCATGTGGGCGTCGGGATTGTCCTTGGCGGAGAACGGCCCGTTCTTGAGGTTGAAGGCGATGAAGGCCGTGCCGACCTGGGGCACCGGGAAGGTGTCGTAGGTCTTGCCGTAGTCCTTGATGAAGGAGGGTGCGTCGGCATAGGCGACGTTGTCGATCAGGTCGACCTCGCCGGCGCGCAGTGCGGTCAGCCGCACGCGATCCTCCTTCTTGGGCCGGCCGATCATGCCGTCGAGATAGGGCAGCGTGTTGCCCTCGGCATCGGTCTCCCAGAAGTTCTCGAAACGCACCAGCTCGCAGATGTCGAAGCGCTTCCACGACTTGAACTTGAACGGCCCGCAGCCGACCGGCTCGGTGTCGGCCTTGTCGACGGCGCCCGGCGCGATGAGGTTGATCGGGTAGTAGATGAGGTTCGAATCGAAAGCCGCGCTCGGTTCCTTCAGATGGCACTGCACGATCCACTTGTCGTCCACCGTGATGCGATCGATGTCGATCAGCGCCGAACGGTTGAAGGAATGACCGATCTTGGGATCGAGGATGCGCTCGAGGTTCCATTTGACGGCGCCGGCATCGATCGTCTCGCCATTATGGAATTCCGCGCCCTGACGCAGCTTGAAGGTCCACGTCTTGAGGTCCTTGGAGGCGTCCCATTCACGGGCGATCGCCGGGATGATCTCCATGCGCGCATCGAAATCGAGCAACCCGCCGGTTGTCCCGGCCAACGGCTGGGAGACGAAGTAGATGAAGTTGCGATGGGTATCGAGACCGACGGAATCATCACGCGTACCGAAGCGTACGGTCCCCCCGCGCTTGGGGTTGCGCTTGCGCTGTGCCTCGGCGACGCCGGGCAGACCCGCGAGTGCGGCGCCAGCGAGCGCCGTCGTCGCGGTAAGAAACTCACGCCTTGTACGTTCGGGACCCTTTTTGTTCGCTTCGTCGGTCATGACGCCGCCTCCCAGATCGGATTGTTTGGGCCGAAGTTGGCTATATGGGTGAAACGCTTACTCGATAGGCTGTCTCCTCGCGGGCTCGCGCTTCTGGAGTTCGGTCGCCCACGGGACAAACCTACTGGTGCGCGGTGCAAAAACAGCGTGCCGACATTCCCGGTGAAGGTCAACGCGCGGGAGCACGGCATCAAATGAAACGTCACGCGATTTTGCAGTTTCGTCGTGGTTTAAGTATTCTATGAGAATGCACCGCCGCTCGATCGGCAGGGAGGCAGATGTGATCCGCACTTGGTTCAGCGTTATCGCCGTCGGCGCCTTGGCGGCTGCCTGCGCGCAGCCCACTCCGGCGCCCGTGCCGAGTCCAGCGGCGCCCGTCTCGATGCCCGCCGATACCGGCGCGCCGCCGCAGAGCAGCGCGCCCGGCATTCCGCCCGGCCCGATGACCGACAACATGCCGCCGTCGGCGCTCGATGCGAACCCGCCGGGTACGCCGTCCTACGTGATCGCTCCAGGCGATCCCACGGGCCGGCGCAACTCGCA
>JACPOQ010000034.1 GCA_016191435.1 Chloroflexota bacterium
GGCGCGCCTCCTTGGAGATGTTTCCCGCGGCCCAGGCGGACAGGTCGTCGGCCGAGTTCAAGGTTTCGGTCGGAACGGGCTGGCCGCGCCAATAGCGGGTGTTGGCGAACTCCAGGCAAAGGTCGGGGCGATTCACCATTCAGACTTAGTAACCGGTTGACCGGTTGACAAGCGCGATGCCATTACTTAACCATATAACCGGTTAATCGGTCAAACGGAGGAAAGACGATGTTCGACCATGTTTCGATCGGCGTTGCCGACATCGCGCGCTCGAAGAAGTTTTATGACGCGGCGCTGAAGCCGTTGGGCTTCGCCCTGCTGAGCGACGGCGAGAGCTCGCTGGGTTACGGCGAGAAGGGGGTGCAGCTCTGGCTCGGCGCCACCAAGAAGCCGGTCAAGGCCGACATGGATTCCGGGCTGCACTTTTGTTTCCTGGCCAAGGACCGTGCCGCGGTCGATGCCTTCCATACCGCCGCGCTCAAGGCCGGCGGCCAGGACAACGGCAAGCCCGGCGTGCGCATCGACTACGGGCCGAAATATTACGCGGCGTTTGCCATCGACCCGGACGGTTATCGCATCGAGGCCTACTGCGGGAAGTAGCCTTGCGCCCGGCGTCGTGGCGCCCAATCTTGGAGCGATGACGACGCGCGATGTTCAAGTGGCGACGCTGGCCGAGAGGGATGCCGTCAACGCCGTCCTGACCCTGGCGTTCAGCGGCGACCCCGCGAGCCGCTGGACGTGGCCCGATCCCAAGGCCTATCTCGAGGCCTTCCCGCACTTTGCCACTGCGTTCGGCGGGGCGGCCTTCGCGAAGGGCAGCGCGCTTCGCGTCGGCTCGGCCGGCGCGGCGCTGTGGCTGCCGCCGGGAACGGATTCCGACGAGGCGGCGATGAACGACTTGATGATGCGGACGGCCGATGCGGCGACGGCGATCGACGGCCCGCAGCTCATGCAGCAGATGGCGACCTATCACCCGAGGGAGCCGCACTGGTACCTGCCGCTGCTCGGCGTCGACCCGGCGCACCAGAACAAGGGCGTGGGCGGCGCGCTGCTGCGCCACGTCACCGACCGCTGCGATCGCGACGGCGCGCTCGCCTATCTCGAATCGTCCAACCCGCGGAACATCCCGTTGTACGAGCGGCATGGCTTCGAGATCCTGGGCCGCGCCCAGTCCGGCGGCTCGCCCGTGATCACGCCCATGCTGCGCAAGCCCCAGAGAAGATAAAGAGGCGATGAGGAGGCGATGATGCTGCGAGGAGGCTGTTTCTGTCGGACCGTGCGCTACGAGATCGACGCCGAGCCTACCAACGAAACGATCTGCCATTGCACGATGTGCCGGCATGTCGCCGGCGCCCCGTCGGTGGCGTGGTTCAGCGTGCCGCCGGACTCGATCCGGTTCGTGGCCGGCGAGCCCCAGCACTTCAAGTCGTCGGAGCACGCCACACGGTCGTTCTGCCCGGACTGCGGCACGACCTTGACCTATCAATCGACGCGCAGTTCCGGTGATCTCGACGTTACGACCTGCTCGCTCGACGAGCCCGACAAGGCGGCGCCCAAGGACCACACCTTCGTGCGCTCGAAGCTCTCGTGGGTGACCGTCGACGACGGCTTGCCGGCCTATCCGACAACGCGGTCCGCCGGGTCATGAGCGACGCACCGATCCGGCCGGCGAGCGTCGCCGACGCCGATGCCATCGCCGCCCTCCACGCCGCGAGCTGGCGTTCGGCCTATCGCGGCATCTTCAAGGACGACACGCTCGGCCCGTCGCTCGATGGCGAACGCCGTGAGCACTGGCGCGGCAAGCTCGGCGCGATGACGCCGCAAGATACGGTTCTGATCGCGGACGACGTGGGCTTCATCGCGGTCTGGGCCGAGGGCGATCCGGGTTTCGGCGCCTATATCGACAACCTGCACGTCCATCCCGAGCGACGCAGCGGCGGGCTCGGCCGGCGCCTGCTGGGCGAGGCAATGCGACGGGTCGCCCGACGCGGCGAGAGGGGCGCCTATCTCTGGGTGTTCGACGACAACGTGCGGGCCATCGACTTCTATCGCCGGCTAGGCGGCGAGATCGTCGAGGGCGGCTTCGACGAGATCGATGGGGCGCAAGTCGCGCACAGCCGCATCGCCTGGCGTGACACTGCGCGATTGGCCGACGCATGCGGTGCGTGATTGGTCGGGCTGCCCCGGCTTAGGCTCTCCGCACGATGCACCTGAAGCCGACATGGCTGGTCGAGGTGTCGACGTCCTCGGCGTGGCGCGCCGCGGGGCGGTAGCGCCGGCAATAGTTGGGCGCACAAAGGTGCGAGCCGCCCTTGAGCACCTTGCGCGGGATGCGCGCCCCCGTCTGGCGCGGATCGTAGCTGCCGTCGGGCCCGGCGCCGCGTGGGTTCGTGGGGATGCAACAGGGCCTGGCCGCGTCGGCCTCGTGCTTCGTCGAGTACCAGTCGGTCGTCCATTCCCAGACGTTGCCGATCATGTCGTGGACGCCGTAGCCGTTGGGCGGGAAGGCGCGCACCGGCGAGGTCCGCGCCCAGCCGTCGACGCGCAGGTTCTCGTTGGGAAAGTTGCCCTGCCAGGTGTTGGCCCTGTGCCGGCCATCCGGCGTGAACTCCTCGCCCCAGGCGAACTCCGCGCCGTCCAGTCCGCCGCGCGCGGCGAACTCCCATTCCGCTTCGGTCGGCAGCTCCTTGCCGGCCCATTTGGCGTAGGCCTCGCAGTCCTTGAACGCCACCTGGACCACGGGATGATCGTCCAGTCCGCCGATGTGGCTGCCCTTGCCGTAGGGCCGCCGCCACGTGGCGCCGAAGGTGAAGCGCCACCATTGGCTGGGATCGGCGAGGTCGATGGGCTTGCCGGGCGGCGTGAACACCAGGCCGCCGGCCTTCAGCATCTTCGGCAGCGCGCCGGGATAGTCCTTGGGGTCGGGCGGGATCTCCGCCCAGGTCACGTAGTTCGTCGCCGCCACGAAGGCGCGGAACTGCGCATTGGTGACGGGCGTGGGATCGATCCAGAATCCGTCGACCGTGACGGTATGGCTCGGCGCTTCGTCGGGATAATGCCGGTCCGAGCCCATGCGGAAGGTGCCGCCGGGAATGCGGATCATGTCGGCGGTCGATGCGGCGGAAACTGCGGTGAGCACGGTCATTCCTCCCCAGCTTCGCTGGGGAGGTGTCGGCGTCTTGCGCCGACGGAGCAACTGTGTTGTTCGAGATAGACC
>JACPOQ010000035.1 GCA_016191435.1 Chloroflexota bacterium
CCGCGCCCGCGCCCGCATCCCACGCTCCTGTGCCCGGCGCTTCCTACGTGGCCACCTTCCGCGACGGCAAGCCCACCCCCGCCCATCCCTGGAGTCGCCGGCGAGTCTCTGCAAAAATGTAAGCCACACCCCCGACACGGAGTGAACGCATGCTCGGTCAGGGGAGCATGTAACATGGCCTTTGAATTCGCGGTGTGCGGAAGACCATGAAGCCTCTACCGATCGTCTGGCAGCGTCTCGTCAGCTCAGATGGCCGGACGTGCGATCGTTGCAGCGACACTCACGAGGAGTTGTTGCGCGCGGTGAGCAAGCTCAAAGCTGCGCTCGAGCCCCTGGGCATTGAGCCAACCTTGGAGGTCAGGGAGCTCGGCCAGGCGCTGTTTGATGTCAACCCGTCGGAGTCCAATCGGGTGTGGATTGCTGGCCAGCCAATGGAGGCTTGGCTGGGAGCGGAGACTGGAAGCAGCCGGTGCTGTTCCGTCTGTGGCGAATCGGAGTGCCGGACGATGAAGGTAGGCGACTCTGAATTTGAAGCCGTCCCCGAGTACCTCTTCCTCAAAGCCGCTCTTCTCGCTGCGTCGGGATTGTTAACGCCAGACTAACGGTAGCGGGCCGTCCTGAGGGCACCGTTCAGCCAGCACGATACCGCTACGATGCGCTGGGCTTCGCGGCCACGGCAGCCTTCGCGGTCGCCGCTGCCGCCTCCATCGCCGCGAACATATCGGCCGCCTCGTCGGGCGGCAGAGCTTCGTCCAGCAGGGCCAAATAGACCTCTTCCTCCTTGGCAAAGTGCACCTTGATGACGGCGTAGAGGCCATAGAGCAGTCGTCGCCCCTGCACACGCTCTTCGGTGGTACCGCGCCAACCCGCTAGACGGGACGCATGCCCTCGTACCACTGGCGGATCACAGCGCCGGCGTTTCGACGCACAGGCCATCCCGAGGGATGAGACGCTTGAGGATCTTGCCGGTTGCGCCGCGCGGAAAGTCGTCGACCAGCACGACCCGGCGTGGGACCTTGTAGCGGGGCAGCTGCTCGCCGCAATAGGCGCGCAACTGAGCTTCGTCTAGCGGAGCACCGGCGACGAGCTTCACGAACGCGACCGGGACTTCGCCGCGGATCCTGTCCGGCACGCCGATGACCGCCGACTCCACTACCGATGCGTGGCGGTTGAGGATCTCCTCGATCTCACGGGGATGGACGTTTTCACCGCCAACGATGATCAGGTCGCTCTTGCGGCCAGTGATCCAGAGCCGGCCCTCTTCGTCTAGCCGGCCGAGGTCGCCCGTGTGGAAGTAACCGTCCCGGTCGAAGACGCCTGCTGTCGTTTCGGGCCGCAGGTAATAGCCCTTCATGATGTTCGGACCGCGCACGCACACCTCGCCTTCGGCCCCGGTGGGTACGCGCTGGCCTGTGACGTCGACGACTTTCTCCTCGACCCCGGGAAGGGCCCTGCCAACGGACCCCGCGACCCCCTCGCCTGGCCGGCTCCAGTTCAGGACGGGGCCGCACTCGGTGAGGCCGTAGCCCTCGTAAATCGTCTTCCCGAAGCGCTGCTCGAAGTCCTCGCGTGTGCTCGCCGGCAGTGGCTCGGCGCCGCTGATGAGCAACCGAATCGATACCAGGTCAGGGGGGCCCGCGCGGTGGTCGCGCAGCATGGCGGCGAACATCGCGGGGATGCCGACAAATCCCGTGGGCCGGTGCGTCCGCATCAACTCGAACAACCGCCCGGCGTTGAACTGCGCCGTGTAGACGACCTTCGCGCCCGTCATTAGCGGCAGCAACGTCAGGACCGTGAGTCCGAAGCTGTGGAACTGTGGCAGGACGCCCAAAAAGATGTCCTTCGACGTAACGTCGCCAAACTGGCGGCACTGCTCAACGTTGACCGCGAGGTTGGCAAACGTGAGTTCGACGCCCTTTGGCTTCCCGCTCGTCCCGGACGTATAGATCAACACAGCGGTCGCCTGCGGATCGATCCTGGCGGCGCGCAGCGGGCGCGGCATTCGCGGGACCGCGACGCGGTCGAACAGCAGCGGCCGGACACCGGTGGGCAGCTCGCCGAAGCGCTCAAGCATCGGCGCGACCGTGACCACCAGGTCGACCCCGGCATCACGAAGCACGTAGTCGCGCTCCTCACGCTTGAGCAGATAGTTGACGGGGACGACCGAGCGCCCCAGGAGCCAGGTGGCGAGCATCGCGACGGGGAAGAGCCCTGAAGTCGGCAGCATGACGCCCACACGCTCGCATGTGCTCTGGCGCCTGATTTCGCGGGCCAGTGCCGATGCCCCGAGGTACAGGTGCAGTCCTCGCCATGACCGCCAATCGTCGACGGCGAGCGTACGAAAGGCACGGCGCAAGAGGCTCCGGGCGAGCGCCTGCGGTAGCGGACGGGGACTGCGGCGCAGCGGTTCAGGAGAGACGCCAGCGGCATCCACAGGATCCTCCGTCCTTGGCGAAGCCTACTCGTTCTCGTAATACTCGGTGCCGAGGTGGGTGATCTGGTCTTCGCCCATCAGCCAGCGGAGCGTGTTCTTCAGCTTGGTCTGCTGGATGAAGAGGTCGTGCTCCGGGTAGACGGACGGGGCGTGCTGGGGACTCTTGAAGTAGAAGCTGAGCCACTCTTGGATGCCCTTGAGGCCAGCGCGCTTCGCCAGGTCGAGGAAGAGGACGAGGTCTAGGACGATGGGGGCGGCGAGGATGGAGTCGCGGCAGAGGAAATCGATCTTGATTTGCATCGGGTAGCCCATCCACCCAAAGATGTCGACGTTGTCCCAGCCCTCCTTGTTGTCTTTGCGCGGCGGGTAGTAGTTGATGCGCACCTTGTGGTAGACGTCCCCGTACAGCTCGGGGTACATCTCGGGCTGCAGGATGTACTCGAGCACGCCGAGCTTCGACTCCTCCTTCGTCTTGAAGCTCTCCGGGTCATCGAGGACTTCGCCGTCGCGGTTTCCGAGGATGTTCGTCGAGTACCAGCCGGCAACACCAAGCATCCGCGCTTTGAGCATTGGGGCGATGACCGTCTTCAGGAGCGTCTGGCCCGTCTTCATATCCTTGCCGGCTATGGGGACTCCGCGGTCGTACGCGAGTTGCACCAGTGCCGGGATGTCCACGGACAGGTTTGGGGCGGCGTTTGCATAGGGCACGCCTTCCATGAGCGCGGCGTAGGCGTAGAGCATGGACGGTGCTATCGACGCGTCGTTCGCCTCCATCGCGGCCTCGAAGCTGCGAAGGTCACCGTGTGCTTCGGTCTCCTCGAGGAAGATCTCTGTTGAGCCGCACCAGACCATGACGAGGCGGTCACAAGCATTCGCGGCCTTGAACTCTCGGATGTCGGCGCGAAGCGCCTCGGCAAGGTCGCGCTTCGTGGCGAGGTGTTTGACGTTGGGCCCGTCCAGGCGCTTGACGTAGTAGCGGTCGAAGGCCGCAGGCAGTGGCCGGATGGGCTCAAGAAAGTCGCGGATCGGTTCGACATGCTCTCGTGCGTCGAGCACGCCGCAGCGGAGGGCGGCTTCATAGGCGTTGTCCGGTATGGGGTCCCATGCCGCGAACACCAGCTGATCGAGGCCTGCAAGCGGTACGAAGTCGCGGATCAACGGCGAGCGGTCCGCGGTGCGTTTGCCCAGGCGGATGGTGTTCATCTGGGTGAGTGACCCGAACGGCCGGCCGAGGCCCCGGCGGGCCAGTTCGACGCCAGCGATGAATGTCGAGGCGACTGCGCCCAGGCCCGGAAGCAGGACGCCGATCCTGCCGGGCGACGGCTCGATGGCGCGGTGGACGGTGTTGCCCTCGACGGTTTCCATGTCCCTCTCCCTGGATCCCAACTCCGCGCTTTCCCGCGCCGCGTTGACTAGTGGTCCGCGAGAAGCGCGACCGTGCTTGCCTGGAGGCCCTTCTCGCCCGTCTCCAGCTCGTACCGGACCTCGCTGCCTGCCTCGATCTCGTCGAAGCGGCGTTCGAGCACGGCGTTGCGGTGGAAATACACGTCCCCTTCGGCGGTGTTGATGAAGCCGTATCCCAGCTCCTGAAAGACCCTGGCGACGCGGCCGCGCGGCGGCGGCGTGGTGGGGCTCACCTCGCCCCGCTGCTTACGGGCCAGATCCTGGAGCTGACGCTGGGCGGCGTCGAACGCTTCGCGGATAGCGACGTGTAGGTCGTCCCGCTGCTGGCGCGTGACGACGATGACACGCTGGGGCACGTCGACGTACACGTGCACGCTGAACGGCCCACCAGCCTGGTGATGCCGCGTCTCGCCGCGGAGCACAACCCGGCTCGAGAGGATCCGGGGGTAGAACTCCGGCAGACGGCCAATCCGGTCGTCCAGGTAGTCCCGCACCTCAGGCGTGAGCGCGATGTCATGCGGGATGACCTCGACGAGCGGCTCGACCGCCGGAGCGTGTTGAGGTCTCTCGGCCAGGTCCGCGCGCGTCCAGGTCACGCGGACCTGCTCAGCGTCCTGCAGGTAATCGACGGCGAGCTGCCCCTTGTAGGCGTCGCGCAGCGCGTCGCCGATACGGCGGGCGAGGTGGATGCCGGTGGTCGTGACCTCGACCTCACCGTCATGCGTATCGAGCGTCATCAGGCGGTTCTGGGGATGCTCCTGAAGTTCGAGGTCGGCGTTCACACGGATGACGTCGAGGACCTCGCCGAGGTGGGTGGCAAGCCACCCGCCCCGCAGCGTCACGATGCCCGCGGGATAGCTGTCGTGGATACGCCGGCACGCGGGACAGAGGACGGCCCCTGCGGGTCCCCCGGGGGGTGGTTTCAGGGTCCGAGCGCCGCCGCGCCAGGCCCATCGCCCGTCGCGGTAGACCAGCCCACACACGCCACAGGCCGCACCCGCGGGCGGCTCCTCGAGAAGTCGATAAGGATCGTGACCTGCCTCGGGCACGATGGTCTCGTGCCGGCCCCGGTCGACGGGGAGGTTCCGGTGCTCGCCGGGACGCCTTGGGTCCGCCATTCCGATTCTCCTCTTACTCGCCAGACAAGTCGGGCCAGACAAGCAGTTCGCGGACGTGTTTCGGGAGGGACTGCGCGATGTCGGCGACCTCGCCGCCACTCACGTGCCCGACGAGGGTCTTCCATGCGGCTGCGACGGCATCGCGTGCGTCGGCCTCGCGGATGCCAGCATCGCGGACCATGCGCGCGAGAAAATCCTCCCCACTGCGCGCATGCTGCAGCGAATGACCTGGATCCCATCCTTCGTAGTAGAGGCCGCGGACCAGCAGCGGGAGCTGCGCCGCCAACTGAGCCGACTCGTCGATGCCCAGGTGGTCGCGGAGCGCATGGAGGAAGCCGCGCAGTACCTGCAGTCCCTGGTGGCGCGAGCCGTGGAACGCGCGGGCAATCTCGTCGACCCAGATGTAGGTCTGCTGCACCGTCTCGTCGATGCCCTCGAGCCCTCGTTCAGCCATGTTGGCTCTCCTCCAGTGACCCAGCCGTGCTGAGTTCGATGGGGGCTGGAGGGCAGGAGCCTGGGCCTGGTGCCGTAGCCAGCCTCCCGGCCGGGCGGCGCCTTCGCCGCGATGGCGGTGGCGCTTGTCCTGCCCTCCTGGCACGATCCTACGCGGCAACGCCTGGCCGAGGAGGGGCGGACGGGCCCGATTCCGACTACCCGTTTGGCCCATACTGCGCACATGCGAGCGCCGCGTCGGTCCAGGTTTGGGTCGAACGCACCGCGCCGGGTGGCCCGCATGGCCGCTGACCGACGACCTGGGAAGGCCGCAAAGTCCGGACTATCTTCGGATCCGGGGGCGACGATGGCGATGGACAACACGAACCACAACTTGCTCCACACCCTGAGCGTCCGGCTTGATACGCGATGGCACCACGGCACGTACGATGCGGAAGCGGCCTGCCCTGGCTGCCACTCGGTCTTTGCGAAGCTTCGCGAGCTCGACGACGAAGCCATACAACTCCTGACGAACGAGCTCGCGTCGCATGTCCGGGCGAACAAGTTTCCGGTGGACCTGACCGACTAGCGCGATCCCGTCGCAGCAGGCCTAATAGCGGTCGAGCCTGCGATCCAGGCCGCACCTGCGGCCAGACCCGGAGGCCAAGGTGGCTTCACCAAGACACGAAACGTCAAATGGGTGCTTCGAACACGACGCCGACTTTCGCATCGTCGGGCGTGGGCCGAGCCCTGAGGCCGCCATGGAACAGGCCGCACTTGCGATATTCGCTCTGATGGCAGACCTTGCGTCCTTCCGCGAGGCGAAGACCGTTCGGCTCTCGTTCGAGGAGGCCGACCTCCAGCTTGCGTTCATCACGCTGCCTGCGGTCCTCGGTCACGGGGGAGGACGTCGCTGGTGGCCGCTGTGCTCGCCGATGAGCTGTACCAGGCAGTGCCGGCTGGTATGGGATCTCAGGGCAGCCTGGCGCTTGGCGCGGCCGAGCTCGACGATCTCCTCCGGGATGGCGCCGCATGGGCGGTGGCGAGAGGATACGGAGCGCCTGCTGACCTTGAGCAAAGTACGCGAGTCTGACCTCGCGTCGGAGTGCGCATCCCGGTCGCTTTGTCCGCTCCTGCGAGGGTGGTGGTCCCGGCTGCCGTAGCGGCCCAGCGGGACCGCTATTCGGGACCTTCGGCAGTAATGGGCGCGGCGGGTACCCGGCGATGATGCGATCCACGCGCGGCGGGAGAGGAGAGAAAACAGTGCGCCCGTTCCGAGATCGAGACGACGCCGGGATCCAGCTCGCGCAGATCCTCCGACAGCGGGCATACAAGGACGCCGTAGTCCTGGGGATCCCGCGAGGCGGCGTCGTGCCAGCGATGCATGTCGCCGAAGCGCTCGGCGCGGATCTTGGCGTGGTCGTGGCCCGGAAGCTCCGTGCCCCCTACCAGCGGGAGCTCGCAATCGGGGCGATCACCGCCGACGGCGTCGCCTGGGTGAGTGAGGAGCTGGCTGAGGCCACGGGCGCCTCGGGTGCGTACCTCGAGAAGGAGAAGGCTGAGCAGGCTGCCGAGGCTGCCCGGCGAGAAGCCGCATTCGACAGCGGCAGACGGCCTCGCGTTGCCGGGCGTCCAGTGATCGTGGTCGACGACGGAGTGGCGACAGGCGCGACGATGATCGCGGCCGTGCGGTCGTTGAAGTCGGCCGGCGCGAGCCCACTCGTCGTGGCTGTTCCTGTCGGGCCACCTCGAACGCTCGACCAGCTGCGCGCGATCGCCGACGAGGTCGTCGCGATCGAGGAAGTGGAAGACTTCTACGCGATTGGCCAGTTCTACGTCGACTTCGAACAGGTAGAAGACGAGGAGGTGCGGCGCGTCCTGGACCAGTACCAGCGGCGCGTTGGCCAGGGGACTCGCGTCACGTGGCCGGTTCGCATTGCGAGGGCATCGGGCGCGCTCGCGGCGCGAGTGATTACACCGGCGGACGCTGGGCCACGCCCCGTCGTGGTGTTCGTCCACGGCCTGAGCAGCTCGAAAGATTCACCGCGCAACGTCGTCATCGCCGAACGATTGGTCGATGCGGGTATTGCTGCGGTGCTGTTCGACCTCAGCGGCCACGGCGAATCGACGGCGGAGGGGTCCACGGTCGAGGACTTTGCCAGCGACCTCTGCGCGGTGGTCGCGTGGATGGAGGAGCAGCCCCAGTTCGACACGAAGCGGGTCGGGTTGGCCGGCTCAAGCCTTGGCGGGCTCGCCGTGGCCGCTGCCGTGCGGTGCGGCTCCGTCCGTCCGCGTGCGATCGTCCTGCGCGCGCCACCCGCAGATGCACAGTCGCTGAAGGGCCTCGGAGAGGAAACGCTGTTGATCGCCGGAGATGCCGACCCCCTGCTGGCCGGGCTCAGAGGCGCGGTGGACACCGTGCCCGGGGTTACGCTGGCGACCGTGGCCGGTGCCTCGCACCTGTTCGAGGAACCGGGCGCGCTCGAACGAGCAGCCGACCTGACGGTGACATGGTTCGAGCGGCACCTGGGGGGCGCCGCCACGGGGCCCGCGCACACGCATCCTCCTGACAAGGAGGTGTAGCGATGTTGACGCTGGTTGCAGCAGCGCCCGCACGGGGCCTAGCGTGACGGCGGTGTTGGTGGCGGGCGGCGCCCACGAGGCGCTCGCGCATGCGGTCGCCGACGCCGGGGGCTTCGAGCTCATCGATGCTGCGCTGGAACAGCTCCCGGACGCCGAGCTCGTGGAGCTCCGGCACGAGGTGCGGGGCGCCGACCTCTACGTGATCCAGCCAACGCCCCCGCCACCAGAAGCCCATCTCTTCGAACTCATGCTCATCGCCGACGCTGCGCGTCGCGGCGGCGTGGCCCGCATCACGGGCGTTGTGCCGTACCTTGGCTACTCTCGCCAGGACCGGCGCGCGGGGGGCAGGCGCACGGCCGTTGGTGCCCGCGTGGTCGCCGACATGCTCGCCACCCGCCTCGATCGGGTCGTGGCTGTGGACCTCCACACCCCGGCGATCGAAGGCTTCTTCAGTTGCGCCGTCGAACACCTCGAAGCGTTCCCGGTGATCCTGGAGCGACTCCGTGGCACCACCGATGCCACCGTAGTAGCGCCCGACCTGGGCGCGGCCAAGCTCGCCGATCGCTACGCCAGCGCGCTGGGGCTGCCGTTCGCGGTCGTCCATAAGACCCGGACCAGCGGCACCGAGGTAGCGGCCGGACAGCTGACCGGCAGCGTTGCCGGCCGGATCCCCGTGATCGTCGACGACATGATCACGACTGGCGCGACGGTCGCCGCCGCACTGCGGGCCGTGCTTGCCGCCGGGGCTCGGCCCGGGGCCATCGTCGCTGCGACCCACGGCCTGTTTGCGCCGGGCGCACTCGACCTGCTCTCCTCATTGCCCGTCCAGAGGCTACTCGTGACGGATAGCGTCCCCCCTCCGCCCCATCCCCAGGTCGAGCTCGTGTCCCTTGCCCGGACGCTCGCCCAGGCAATCGAGCGGCTGCACGACGCACGGTCGCTTGAAGGGCTGCGGGCGCAGACCTGACCTGGATGCCGCGCGGGCCGGGTCAGCGGCCGGGGGCAACGCCGAGGCGCTGTTCGGCCTCCCCGACGGCCGTGCGTGTGCGGGTCTTCGCCGCGTTCCTGGTCGAGTGTGGCATCGACTCAATCTCGGTGAACCCGGACGAAGGGATCTCGCACATCAGATAAAGCTTGAGGCCTTCACGCCCGCGTTCGAGGCCGTCGCGCGCCAGCTCCGCCAGCACCCGGTCCGCCTCCGTCACCGTCCGGCAGAACGGGATCATCACGATCACATTGCGGAACCCCATCTCCTCGCTTCGCATCGAGCGCGAAAGCCTCGCGGTACCGCTCGTGGTAGTACCGGGAGACGCCGCATAGCCCCAGCATCGGGTTCTCTTCCCGGGGCTCGAACCATCGGCCGCCAAGCAGGCCCGCATATTCGTTGGTCTTGAAGTCGCTGGTGCGGACGACCACAGGCCGCGAGGCTGGCCGGCGGCGAGCCGCGCGATGCCGCGTGGCAGGCGCTCGACGAAATACTCGGCGGGCCCGAAATATCCCCGCGTGAGCCTTTCCAGCTGGCGGCGCTCTGCCAAGCCCGCCAGTAGGCTCATCCTTCGCCCACTCAATGTCGAGCGGCCGCCCGTAGTGCGCCTCAAGACCGATGGCGATGCGCGCCAGGCGTATAGCCTCTTGCTCGCTGATCGCGGGCTGCGCGCGCTCCTGCCAGCCCGTGCGGACCACGCGCGTCCGGCCGGGCCGATCGGCAGCGACGACCTTCCGCAGGTTCCTCCCGGGGGTGAATGCGATCACCGGACTGCCCGGATCCCTGTTCATGAGCTTACGGGGCACAGGCTACGCGAACGGAGCGCAGTCGGCACGGCGCTAGCTAGCCGAGCGTCGATGAGCTGAACTGGTCAAGCGCTTCGAGCGCCTGGCTGGCGTACACGACGGCGGGCCCTCCCCCCATCAGCACGGCGACGTCCAGCGCCTCCACAACCTGCTCGCGCGTCGCGCCGGCCGCCAGCGCGTCGTGCACGTGATAGGCAATGCACCCATCGCAGTGGACGGCGACGGAGATCGCGAGGGCCATCAGCTCCTTGGTTACGGTACTCAGCGAACCGTCGAGCATGGTCGATTGGTGAAGCCGCGCAAATCCGCCCATCGGCCCGGGCGACGCTTGCGATAGCTCGGCTGCGAGGTGCTTCAGGTGTCTGTAACGGGCGGGATACGTCCCTTCCAGTGTGTCCATGCACCGAGCATGCGCCCATCCGCGTGCCAAACCAATCGCCGGATGGGTGACAAACGCACGGACCATCGTCCGTCGTATATGGAAGCGCAAGCGTGACCGGATGGTACCGGCATCGACGGACGGATGACGGTGGTATTCAACGGCGCCGGCGAGCAAGGTAGTGGTGCCGGACGCTTACGGGCGCCGGCGTTCATCGCGGAGGTGCCCAATGAGCGTGCCCGAAGCGACCAGCCACGGCTATGCCGGCGCGTTCCGCGTAATCCCAGCGCCTGCTTCATGGGATGTCACACCGAACCTGACTGATTACGGAGCGACGCGGGCGTCGTTTACCTGGGAGGCGGCCCGCGCCGGGCTCGAAGGTCTGCCGGGCGGCGGACTGAACATCGCTCACGAAGCGCTTGACCGGCATGTCGCGGCAGGCAGAGGCGCGCACGTGGCGATTCGCTGGCTAGCGCGCGCTGGCGACAGGCGCGATTTCACGTACGCCGAGCTGAGCGAGCAGGCGAACCGGTTCGCGAACGTGCTTGCGAACCTTGGGGTACAACGCGGCCAACGCGTGTTTAGCCTCGCCGGGCGCATCCCCGAGCTATACGTCGCGGCCCTCGGGACGTGGAAGTACGGCGCCGTGTTTTCGCCGCTCTTCTCCGCCTTCGGGCCTGAACCGATCAAGCAGCGGCTTGCAATCGGCGACGGGCGGGTGCTGGTCACGACGAGCGCGCTCTACGCGCGGAAGGTTGCGGGAATTCGCGCGGAGCTCGCCGGCCTCGCGCACGTCCTCGTGGTTGCTCGGGACGGCGAAGAGATC
Source organism: Chloroflexota bacterium (assembly GCA_016191435.1). Taxonomy (GTDB): domain Bacteria; phylum Chloroflexota; class Dehalococcoidia; order Tepidiformales; family Tepidiformaceae; genus Amarobacillus. The sequence continues at coordinate 10,968 of JACPOQ010000035.1, forward strand.
CCAGCAGGGACGCTGGGACTGGATGGCCTCCTTCGTGCGGCTTCGGACCGGTTCGCGACCGCGGCGACGATGCCCGCTGATGAAGCGACGATCCACTTCACGAGCGGTACGACTGGCAAGCCAAAAGGAGCGGTGCACGTCCACGAAGCCGTGGTTGCGCACCACATTACCGGCTCGTATGCCCTCGACCTGCGCCCGGATGACATCTTCTGGTGCACAGCGGATCCGGGGTGGGTGACCGGAACGTCCTACGGGATCATCTCCCCGCTGACGCATGGGCTCACCAGCATCGTCGACGAAGCGGAGTTCGATGCCGAACACTGGTACCAGGTGCTCGACCGCGAACGTGTGACAGTCTGGTACACGGCGCCGACGGCGATCCGCATGCTCATGCGGGCGGGGGCCGACCTCGCGCGAAGCTACAATCTTTCGAGTCTCCGGTTCGCCGGGAGCGTCGGCGAGCCCTTGAACCCCGAAGCCGTGGTCTGGGGCACGGAAGCGCTGGGGTTGCCGTTTCATGACAACTGGTGGCAGACCGAGACCGGTGGGATCGTGATCGCGAACTTCCGCGCGGTCGACATCCGACCCGGATCGATGGGACTGCCGTTGCCAGGCTTCGAAGTCGGCATCGTGGACCACCGGGAAGACGGCGGCGTGTCAGTGATCGATCGGCCGGACGTCGACGGTGAGCTCGCCATCCGTCCGGGATGGCCGTCGATGTTCCGGGGGTACCTGGGCGACGAAGAACGATACCGCAAGGCATTCGCGAACGGCTGGTACCTCACCGGAGATCTCGCGCGGCGCGACGGTGACGGCTACTACTGGTTCGTCGGCCGCGCGGACGATGTCATCAAGTCCTCCGGGCACCTCATCGGCCCATTCGAGGTGGAAAGCGCGCTCCTGGAACACGTGGCGGTCGCCGAGGCGGGCGTCATTGGGAAACCGGACGCCATAGCTGGCAACATCGTGAAGGCGTTCGTTTCGCTCAAGCCCGGGTTCGAAGAGTCGGACGCGCTGCGCCGCGAGCTTCTAGGGCACGCAAGGCAGCGACTCGGCGCGGCGGTCGCACCCAAGGAGATCGCGTTCCTGCCCGCCCTTCCGAGGACGAGAAGTGGGAAGATCATGCGCCGTCTTCTGCGCGCCTGGGAGCTGGGCCTTCCCGAAGGGGACCTCTCGACACTGGAGTCAAGCTAATGCCGCGGCACACCGAAGATCACCGTCTGCACCTGCTTCGAGAGATGCTCCGCATCCGCCGCTTCGAAGAGAAGTCCGCCGAGCTCTACAGCGCCGGGAAGATCCGCGGGTTCCTCCACCTCTACATCGGCGAAGAAGCCGTAGCGGCGGGCGTCATGCAGAGTCTTGCTCCTGACGACACGGTCGTGGCGACCTACCGTGAACACGGCCACGCCATCGCCCGGGGTGTTGGGATGGGCCCGCTCATGGCAGAGATGTACGGCAAAGCGGAAGGGGCAAGCCGGGGCCGGGGTGGCTCCATGCACATCTTCGACGCAGCAACGCGCTTCGTTGGCGGTAACGCGATCGTTGGCGGTGGGCTGCCGCTGGCTGTCGGCTACGCGCTCGCAGACCGCCTCCGGGGCGACGCGCGCGTAACCTGCTGTTTCTTCGGTGAGGGCGCGGTTGCCGAAGGTGAGTTCCACGAATCGATGAACCTGGCAGCCCTGTGGGGGCTCCCAGTCCTGTTCTGCTGTGAGAACAACCTCTACGCGATGGGTACCGCGCTGCAGCGTTCGGAATCGGAGACGGACCTGGCGTTAAAGGCGTCTGCATACGGCATGCCGGCGTGGCACGTCGACGGCATGGACGTCGAGGCGGTCGAGGCAGCAGCGCAGCGGGCGGTGACCACGGTGCGAGGCGGGCCCGGCCCGGTCTTCCTGGAGATGAGGACCTACCGCTTCCGGCCGCACTCGATGTACGACCCGGAGCTCTACCGTCCAAAGGAGGAGGTTGCAGCCTGGAAAGAGCGTGACCCGATCTCCACCGTGCAGGCGACACTGCGCGAGCAGGGCGCCCTGGACAACGTGGCGCTGGAAAAGCTCGAAGACGAGGTCGCACGGGAGGTCGAGGCCGCCGTGGCCTTCGCCGAAGCGGCGACGCTCGAATCCCTGGACGACCTCGCGCGGTTCGTCTACGCCGAGGGAGCCGCTGAATGACCACCGGCGTTCGCACCAGCTATCGGGAGGCGATCCGCAGCGCGTTGCGCGAAGCTCTTCAACGCGATCCGCGCGTCTTCGTCATGGGCGAAGATGTGGGCCGGTACGGCGGATGCTACGCGGTCACCAAGGGACTGCTCGAGGAGTTCGGCCCGGAGCGAGTCCGGGACACACCGCTCTCGGAATCGACGTTTGTGGGTGCCGGGATCGGCGCGGCGATGAACGGGATGCGTCCGATTGTCGAGATCATGACGTGCAACTTCAGCCTGCTCGCCCTCGACCAGATCATGAACAACGCGGCCACCGTTTCCCATATGTCAGGCGGCCAGTTCAGTGTTCCGCTCGTCATTCGCATGGCAACGGGAGCCGGGAGGCAAGTCGCCGCGCAGCACTCCCACAGTCTCGAAGGCTGGTTCGCGCACGTCCCCGGGCTGAAGGTGGTGACCCCGGCCACCCTTGAGGACGCGCGGGGGATGCTCTGGACAGCCCTCGAGGACCCGAACCCCGTGCTCATCTTCGAGCACGCGCTCCTGTACAACGCCGAGGGAGAACTCCCGGCAGATGCCGGGCCGGTGGACATCGACACGGCGCGGGTGCGGCGAGAGGGCAGGGACGTCTCCATCGTCACGTATGGCGGGTCGCTCCCAAAGGCGCTCGCCGCAGCCGAGGAGCTGGCGCAGGCCGGCGTGCAAGCCGAGGTAGTCGACCTGCGGACGCTCCGGCCACTCGACACCGGGACGATCGTTGCTTCAGTGACAAAGACGCACCGCGCGGTCATCGTTGACGAGGGCTGGCGCAGCGGCAGCATCTCGGCGGAAGTGACGGCACGGCTCGTCGAGCACTGCTTCTACGAGCTCGATGCTCCGGTGCGCCGCGTCTGCTCCGCTGAGGTGCCAACTCCGTATGCTAAGCACATGGAAGACGCAGCGCTGCCGCAGGTGGCGGACATCGTGGCGGCCACGCAGGACGCGGTGAGCACGGTTGCCTGAGTTCCGGATGCCAACCCTCGGAGCGGACATGGACGCCGGCACACTTGTCGAGTGGCTTGTGCACCCCGGGGCAACCGTGCACCGTGGCGACATCGTGGCCCGCGTCGAGACGGACAAGGCCGACGTCGAGGTCGAGATCTTCGAGTCCGGCGTTATCGACCGTCTCCTCGTACAAGAGGGCGAGAAGGTTCCCGTCGGCACCCTCCTGGCGACGCTGAAGCCGCTCGGCTCCGAGGAGGCGGTGACCGCCGCAGCCGCCGCCGCTATCCCGCCGCCCGCGATCCCCAAGGTGCCGATCGAGCCGCCGGGGGCGCCGGAGCCCGGCACACTCCAACATGCTACGCGCGCGGCAGAACGTCTTGCGCGCGAACGAGGCGTTGACCTGTCGCGGATAATCGCCAAAGCTGGCCGCCGGATAACGGTCGCGGATGTGGAGCAGGCGATCCGGCCCGGCCAGCCGTTGCCGGCTCCAGTCAAGGCATCGCCGAGGGCTAGGCGGCTAGCCCGCCAACTCGGGGTCGTGCTGCACACACTTGCAGGCACGGGCCCGGGCGGGGCGGTGACGGCGGCCGACGTCGAGCGCACTGCCGTGCCGACGAGTGCGGCGCAGCCCGCGGTCGCGCCGCCAGCGGGCCTGAGATCTCGCGCCGATCGGGTGGTGGCGAGGCAGCGGGCGACCGCTACGGCGATGGCGCGCTCGAAGCGCGAAATCCCGCACTACTACCTCGGGGCCGCGGTCGACCTCTCGACGGCGCTGGCCTGGCTCGAACGGGAGAACCTTACGCGACCTGTGGCGGAACGGGTCCTGCCAGCGGCCCTCCTGCTCAAGGCTGCCGCACTCGCCTGCCACGACGTGCCTGAGATGAACGGGCATTGGGCCGATGGGCGTTTCCAGGGTTCCGACGCGGTCCACCTCGGCGTTGCTATCTCGCTCCGTGAAGGCGGGCTGGTGGCTCCCGCGATCCATGACGCTGACATGCTGCGCATTGACGAATTGATGGCAGCGCTGCGAGACCTCGTGAAGCGCGCCAGGGCCGGAAGTCTTCGCAGCTCGGAGATGACGGACCCCACGATCACCGTCACCAACCTGGGGGAGCAGGGCGCAGACACGGTATTCCCCGTCATCTTCCCGCCGCAGGTGGCCATCGTTGGGTTCGGCCGGGTGAGCGAACGGCCGTGGGCGGTGAACGGGATGCTTGGCGTGAGACCGATCGTTTCGTGCAGCTTGGCCGCCGACCACCGCGTGACCGACGGACACGCCGGCAGCCGCTTCCTTACGGCGATCGAACGCATCCTCCAGGACCCGGCGACCCTATGACGTCCGACGAACTGAGGGCCGCCGTGCTCGCCTCCCTCGGCGACATCGCGCCCGAGGCGGACCTGGCCGGGCTCGCGGACGATGATGACTTGCGCGACGAACTCGACCTCGACTCGATGGACTTCCTGAACTTCATCATCGGGATCCACGAGCGCACGGGAATCGATGTCCCGGAGCGCGACTACTCCCGGCTCGGCACCGTCGGCGCGGCGCTTGCCTATCTCGCGGCGCACGCTGCGGGGTGAAGCCGGCCCGGTGCGCACCTTCGGATAGCGGTGCCGTGAGGCTCAGAACTGCGACCACGCCCAGTACTTGCCCAGTGGCAACCGCATGAAGACAACGTCATGAGGGTGGCCGTCCGGGTCGCGGGCGAGCGCCTCGACACGGCCCGCATGGACCGCGCCGAGGAAGGAAGCGGCCTGCAATGCTTCATCCTGGATGTCGGCGACCGTCTCGAAGATGACCTCTTCCAGCTCGGCGTCCCAGGCGATATCGACGAGGTCTCGCATCATCAGGACGCCCAGTCCCTTGCCGCGGTATTCGGGGTCGATCACCGGCCGGATCTCCGCGGCATGGCGGCGTGACCCGCCCCGCTGGCGCAGCAGCACGACATCCGCGACGACGCGGCCGTTCGCGGTTGCGAGCAGCGGCAGGGCGCGGTCGTAGTCGAGGTGTTCGGCCCACGAGCGCAGGACATCTGGGTCGGTGACGTCCTCCTTCAGGTAGAACCGTTCGCTTTCAGGGACGCGCTGGAAGAGCGCGTGCAGCCCGTCGGCATCATCCCGCATCATTGGGCGCAACTCGACCGTGCTTCCGTCTCGAAGCTCCGTTGTGCGGGGGTATCGCTTGATTTCGTAAACCGCCATCATGTCACCTCCGCGACGGGCCAGTCATGGTGGCCGCGCTCTCGGTAGCGATGCGCTCGTCCCTCAACTGTTGGAATCAGATTCTCCACGACGTGGAGTTCCGCAATGAGCTGGTTTCGGTACGCGACGAGCACGGACATGCATGGCCCACCCCGCGCTTCGCCCTGGTCGACACTCGCTTCCTCAAGTTGGCGGCCACCGATAGCCTCCTGCGCCCTGTTGACCGTAGGGTAGTTCATGCTGGGGACGCCACGGGAGGACTGGACGGCCACGAAAAGGGAGCCCAGCCGGGCCTGCTGCGAAGCAGCGGCGGAGGCGCTGGACCAGCGATCGCGCGCGGCCCAGCGGCCGGTGCATACCTGTCTATGTCCTCCGGCCGAGTTGGCCTCCCCGCCGGGCCGCTGATTCGATGAGGCTGGGGCTCCGAACTGTCGCAGGGACAAGCTGGCGCAAACCGCGAGCCAGCCGCATGATCGCCAGCAGCAGGGTGTCGAGGACGCAGTGGGTAGACCTCGTCGCCCCGTCGATCGTGATCTCGTGCTGCGAGTGGTTGGCGCAACACAGGTCAGACGAATCGCAGCAGAGCCGGGATGCGTCCACGACGCTGCGGTGTCTGCCAGGCGCGGCAACATACTCGCCCAGCGTCATCGGCGGCTGCGAAAGCCCCTGGGCTGCCTGGAGCCTCTCGGCGAGCACGGCTGGTAGAGAGATGCTTGAGTAGCGATTCACTTCCTGGCCTCCCTCAGTGACGGGGGTTGAGCCGGCTCGCCGCGATCGACCGCGCAGGCCGCGCCGCAGCGGCCAGCCTGCCGCGAGGACGGCGAGCGAGAGGAAACGCGGCGATCTGCTCAATTCAGATCCTTCGTCAGCCAATGCAGCAGGCCATCACCGAGATGTCGCGCGTGAAGGCCTGTGCGGCAAGCTTGATTGCTTCCGAATATGTCGGGAAGACGTGCACGGTATCGATGATGTCCTGGACGGTGAGGCCGTGCCTGATGGCGAGCGTGGCCTCGTGGATGATCTCGGCGGCGTTGGCGCCGCAAGCGTAGGCGCCGCGGATGCGATTGTCGCGGTCAATGGTGAGCTTCACGGCGCCCACGCTGTCCTTCACAGCTATCGCCTTTGGGACCTGTGAGTAGGAGACGGTCCGGCAGTTGCAGTACCCGGTCCGGGCCATCGATTCGGATTCCGTCAGCCCGACGCCGGCCAACTGCGGCGATGTGAACACCGCCCAGGGGACGGCATTGTAATTCAAGGAATCGCGCCTGCCTTCGAGCGCGTTTGCAGCAGCCAACGCCCCCTCTTTGGCGGCCACGGTCTCCAGGGGCATGCGCCCGGTCACATCCCCGGCTGCCCACAGGCCCTGACCGGCTTCGTACCAGTTTGCGGTCTCGATGAACCCCGCCCTCGTTAGCCTTCCGCCCGCGCTCTCAAGGCCCAGCTCCTCTGTGTTCGCACGGATCCCCATGGCCACCAGGATCGCGTCCGCCTCGAAGCAGTCGGTCGCATCTGGCCCGCACACGATCGTTTTCGGGCGTCCCGGCTGCACCCGTTCGATCCGCATGCCGGTCCGGATCTCGATGCCTTCGGCTTGGAGAGCCTCCTCCAGAACGGTCGCGATCTCGGGCTCCGACCTCGGGACGATCTGCGGGAGGGCTTCCAGCACCGTCACCTTGGACCCGAAGCGGGCGAAGATCTGGGCGAATTCCAGTCCCAGCGGCCCTCCCCCGATCACGACGAGGCGCCTGGGCGCTTCATCAAGCTGCAGCGCTTCGACGTTGGTGAGATAGCCGGCTTCGGCGAGACCCGGAATGGGCGGGACGCTGGCGCGGCTGCCCGTGGCGACGAGGACGTGACGGCCCTCGATCACCTCACCGCCCACATCGACCTTCCCCGGAGCGACGAGGCGGCCCCGGCCTTCTCGGAAGTCCACGTGCTCGAGAGAGCTGAGCACCCCCTCGTAGTTGCGGCGCCTAGCGCCCGCCACGAGCGCGTCCTTCTCCTCACGAACGGCTTTGACCGAGAAGCGGCCATTCGGGCCCGGCGGACGCACCGAGTCAAACGCGGAACGCCTGGTTGCCGTCAGCGCTTCGGCAATGGCCAGCAAGTGCTTGGAGGGCATGCACCCGACATTTACGCAGGTGCCGCCCAACGGTAGCCCGGCGTTGATCATCAGTGCCGCAGCACCGAGGTCGTTCGCCTTCGTGGCCGCTGCGAAGGCGGCTGCTCCTCCCCCGATGATGATGAGGTCTTTCATGCTGGACTCCTTGTACTCCCGTTTTCTCAGGCCAGGTCTCGTGCCACGTAGTACCAGTAGGCGGTCAGGTACGCTCCTCCCAGGAGGAGAAAGACCGCGGTGACCTGCGCGCTACGATCGATCTGGCAGCGCCTCTCGCGGAGGGACGTTCGCCGGAGCGGATCGCAGCTTGAGCGGCACGCGAGGCTGCGCTAGTGTCGACGATCGCGTTCTGGTTCACTGGCAACTACGCTAGCGCTTGGAGCAGCTCCAATGTCAACATGACCCGGCACAGGAGGTGAGCATGGACGGTTTGACGGTCTACGGCGCTGTGGCGGTCGCGGCAATGCTCGTGTTCTACGCACTTGAGCGACGCGGTCGACAGTTCGTGCTTGCCTTCGCCGGGGCTTGCGTCGCGTCATCGGTGTACGGGTTCCTCGCGGGGACGTGGCCCTTCGGGGTGATCGAGGCGGTCTGGCAGGTGTGGCCGTCAGGCGGTGGGCTACCGCCCAAAACCCGCCCGGCGACAGCGCAGGCACGTGTGCCATGAACATCCAGGAAGCAGCCACACAAAGCGGTCTGACGGCAGACACGATTCGCTTCTACGAGCGCAAGGGCGTCCTTCCGCGCCCTCCTCGCCAGGCGAACGGCTACCGCAACTACACCGCCGACCACGTACGCACGCTTCGCCTGGCGAAAGGCTTGAGGCACCTCGCCGTGCCCCTCGAGGCGGTCGCGCCGATGGTCGCCGTCGCACACAGCGGGACCTGCGGCGAAGTCCGTGGCGACCTGGCCGAAGCGCTGAGCGAAGCGCTGGCCGAAACCGAGCAACGGCTGAGCGAGCTCAGCCACGTCCGCGACCACCTGGACCTCATCCTGGCGGGCCTCACCTCGATGGATCCGACGGACACCACGGTTCCGGGCATGGCGCCTTGCGAGTGCATTCGGCTGGTCAGTGACGCGTCGGAGGACTAACGCCGACCGTGCAGTTCATGACGGCCCCGGGCTTGACCGTGAAGCACCCTGGCGGGTTTACGGTTGGCTCAGGGGGTAAGCCATGGGAATTCGCGTGAACCTTTGCCCGGATTGCGATCGCTGCCCGGAGGTCGTGATCACGGCGAATGCTGCAACTAATCCCGGGCCAGGCGCACGTGTGCACGCGCCAGGTGGTGTCCTGCACGGTCAAGTTTGTCGACGAGTTCCGGTTCGTATCCATCCCGTTCATGGCTGGCGCCGGATTCCTGGCAATCCTTCTCTTGCAGGTTGCCGAGTGGAGGGTCGACTACCTCTTCAAACACGATCGGCCCTGACATCGCCCCCGAAGGATTTCGGCCCCCGATACCTACCGCGCCGGTGGCGCCGTCTCCCCCTGCGGGACGAGCGGCCCCGCGAAGCAGTTCGCCGACCCCGGGAGGCAGGGCTGGCCCAGTGCCCGCTCGATCTCTCCGGTCTCAACCTGGAGGGTCACATGGTCGATGTCGAAGCGCTCCCTGAGCACGCGGTGAAGGTCAACGAGGATCCGCTGGCGGTCTAACTGCTCCGGCACGTCGACGTGGCCACTGAGGGCGGTGAACCCACTCGTCACCGACCAGATGTGGAGGTCGTGGACCGACTGCACGCCGGCCACCCCGGCCATCGCGACTGCGATGTCATCGAAATCCAGACCCCGCGGGGTGCCTTCCAGCAGCACGTCTACCGCCTCCTTCATCAGCCGGAATGTCCGCGGGAGGATGAAGAGGCCGACGCCCGCCGCGAAGAGGGGATCGGCATATTGCCAGCCTGCGGTCAGCAGGATGATCCCCGCCGCGATCGCCCCCAGTGAGCCGAGCAGATCGCCGGCGACTTCGAGGAACGCGCCTCTTACGTTGAGGCTCTCCTTCGCCCCCGACATCAGGATCGCTGCCGAAGCGACGTTCACCGCAAGCCCAATGCTGGCCACGATCAGGAGCGGCACGCTGCTGACGTCGGGAGGGTCGGTGAACCGCCGGTACGCCTCATAGAGGATGTACCCGGAGACGCCGAGCAGCAGGACACCGTTGAAAAGCGCCGCCAGGATCTCGACGCGGTAGTAGCCGTAGGTCTTGCCGGCCGTGGCCGGGCGCTGGCCGAACCAGATGGCGATGAGTGCGAAGCTTAGGCCAGCGACGTCCGTGAGCATGTGCCCGGCATCTGCCAGCAGCACGAGACTGTTGGCGAGGTAGCCCACCACGGCTTCGACGATCATGTAGCCGCCGGTCAGCAAGAGTGCGAAGACAAGGCGCCGTGCGTTCCGTCCGCCGGCGCTGGCGTGGTCGTTGCTCAATCGGCTTCTCCTTTTCCCGGAGGGGTTGTTCAGGTGTCCTTGGACGCCGTTTCAGGCGGCCGGCGGCGAATGCCGGTCGCCACTTTCGTGCCCCCTCTTGCCCTGAATGGGCCACCCGCGCTGCGAGCAGCCCTGGTTCAAGCCGCCGCGCTCGCGTGAAACGTAAGCAAGCGGAGGGCGTTCGCGACAACCAGGAGCGTGCTGCCTTCATGGAAGACAATTGCCCCGCTGATGCTCACCAGCCCGGTGACGGAGGTCGCGACGAGGATCGCGATGACCCCGATGGCCACCGCGAGGTTCTGGAGCACGACCCGTCGCGTGGCCCGGCCAAGCTCCACGGCGAAGGGCAAGGCGCTCAGGTCGTTGCCCATGAGGGCAACATCAGCCGTCTCCAGCGCCACATCGGTGGAAGCACCGCCCATGGCGATGCCGACGCTGGCCGTGGCGAGCGCCGGGGCGTCGTTCACGCCGTCGCCCACCATCGCCACTGTTTCGCCCGCGGCCAGCTCCCGCATGGCCGTCACCTTGTCTTCAGGCATGAGGTTGGACCGGACCGCATCGAGCTGGAGCGACCGCGCGAGCGCTTCCCCCACCTGCTGGTTGTCACCTGTGAGCAGGAGCAGCCGCTTGATGCCGGATCGGCGGAGACGCTGGATCGTCGTCACGGCGTTGGGGCGAAGCGTGTCGGCGACGGCGATGACCCCTGCTGCCTGACCATCGATCGCCACGATCATCGTGGTCTTGCCGTCCTCCTGGAGCTGGGCCGCGCGCGCCGTGACCGCATCCGGGAGCGAGACGCCCGACTCGTCCATGAGCCGGCGGCTCCCGATCAGCACCGCCCGGCCCCCGACCGCGCCGCTGAGTCCCCGGCCCGTAACCGAGGCGACTTCGCCGGCCTCCGGCAGTTCGAGCCCGCGTGTCTCGGCCGCGCGGACGATGGCCTGGGCAAGCGGGTGGCCGGACCTTCGTTCGACCGCCGCCATGACGGTCAACAACTGCGCCTCATCGACAGCTCCTGCCGGGACGATGTCCACGACTTCGGGCCGGCCCTGGGTGAGCGTACCTGTCTTGTCGAAGGCGATCGCTTTCACGGCGCCAAGGGTTTCAAGGTGGGCCCCGCCTTTGATGAGCAGCCCGTTGCGCGCCCCCTGGGCGACGCCCGTCAGCATCGCGGCGGGTGTGCCCAGTGCGAGCGCGCACGGCGAGGCCGCGACCAGCAGGGTCATCGCCCGAAGAAACGAGTCGCTGAAGGCAATGCCAAAGAAGAGCGGAAGCACGGCGAGTGAGGCGGCGGCAAGGAGCGTGGCCGGCACGAACCACGCCGTGAAGCGCTCGGTGAGTTGCTGGCTGTGCGATTTCTGAGATTGTGCCTGCTCGACCAGCTTGACCACGCGGGCCAGCGTGTTGTCCTTCGCCAGCCGCGTGACGTTCAGCAGTAACGGCCCATCTCCGTTGACTGTCCCGGTGAAGACGGCATCACCTGGCGCCTTTTCCACCGGGATGCTCTCCCCGGTGACCGGCGACTGATCGATCGCCGATTGCCCGCTGACGATCGTCCCATCGGCCGGAATGCGACTGCCGGGACGCACGATCAGTTCGTCGCCGAGAGCGAGCTGATCGACGCTCACCTCTTCCTCGGCATCCCCGCGGCGGACGGTCGCCGTCCTGGGCGCCAGACCCGCGAGCTGTCTGACGGCATTCCGCGCGCGGTCCAGCGCGAATTCCTCGAGGACGTGTCCGAGGCTGAAGAGGAACAGAAGGAGGGCGCCCTCGAACCACTCGCCGAGGGCCGCGGCCCCGAGCGCGGCGGTTACCATCAGCAGGTCGGTGTCGAAGTGCCGCTCGCGGACAGCCGACCAGGCATGACGGGCCACATCCCAGCCGCCAAGCAGGTAGGCGCCCAGGTAGAGCGAATTGCTCACCAGGGGAGCCGCGTCGAAGGCCGCGCCGCTCACCCACCCCGCCACCACAAGGACGCCGGCCAGCATCGCGAAGACCAGCTCGCGGCGCTTCCTCAGCCACGATCGAACGCCGGTCCGTGGGACCGCGTAACCCATCCCTTCAACACGGCGAATGATCTCCGCCCGCCCTACCTCCGTTGCGTCGTACTCCACACGCAACTGCTGACCGACATAGCTCACGCTGGCCGCGAGCACGCCATCGAGCCTTCGGACGGCATGCTCGATGGCCCGCGTACACTCTGAGCAGTCCATGCCCTCGATGGCGACGGCGTCGTGCCGGAACCGGTCTGTCATCTCCGCGCCGAGCCGCCGGGCCTGCCGCTGGACCGTGTCGAGGCTCACGAGGCCGGGGTCGTAATGGAGACAGAGGTTCGCACCACCGTCTTGCCGGGAGATGTGCGCCTCGCTGATGCCCCGTATCCCCTCGAGTTGCCGCTGGAGCCGGACGACGCAGGCGTCGCCATCGTCTTCGACCTCCGGGAGCAGGAGGTCAACGCTCAGTTCAATCTCGCTCCGCAGCGCCTGCTCGCTCACTCCAGGCCATCTCCCGCCCAGGGGAGCGTGGCGAATTCAACAGTCACACGCATATCAGTCGCCCCGTGTCCCACGGCTTCAAGGCGCGCATCGCCGGACCAGCGCGGAAGGCCCGCGTGCCGCGTGATTGGTGCGTACTCAATCGTCGAAGAACCCTCCGAGGAAGCCGCCGCGGCGCTTCTTCCCCCGCTGCCCATAGTCGTCGCTCCCGTGTCCACCCCCGTGGCCGCCACCGCCATGACCGCCGCCCACGGAGCGCGATTCAGGCTGCCATGTACGGGGGCTCGCCTCATACGCCTCGACCGCGCCGAGGAGCGCCTCCAGCTCGCCCCGGTCGAGGAAGATGCCGCGGCAATCGGCGCACTGGTCGATAGTCACGCCGTTGCGCTCATACGGGCGCATTGCGCCCTGGCATTTCGGGCAGGTGAGCGTCGGCGGTTGGGCGGTCGGACTGGTCATACTGCTCTTCCTTCCTTTAGATCCCGCGAGTGAGAGCGGGGCGTCGCCGCCAGAGGGACACGGACGCCTTGCCAGGGCCACTGGTTTTCGCCGTTGCCCTGGTCGTGGCTCATTCCAGCGCTTCCTGCACGTGGCGGAGCGTGTCCTCGAAGATGTGGCGGACGTGCGTGTCGTTGAGGCGATAGAACACCATCCGGCCGTGCCGCTGAGCCGTGACGATGTTGAGCAGCCGCAGCTCGCGCATCTGGTGCGAGACGGCAGATTCCGTCAGGCCAACCAGCTCGGCGATGTCGGCGTTACACAGCTCTGCGAGCGTGAGCGCATGGACGATCCGCGCGCGGGTCGGGTCGGCCAGGCTCCAGAAGACGCCCGCAACGCGGTCCGCGATCTCGGCTGGCAGCAGGTGCTCGCGGACCATCTCCATGGTCTCCGCGTCGTGCTGGTGGATGGGCGGCGCAATATCTTCCACATCGATCACTATACGTACAGTTCAAAGGTTGCTCAACTGTTCAACTTGTGAGATGCGGTATCAGCTACTGCCAGCGAGGCTTCTCAGAGCAACAGAGCGACGAAGCTCGCAGCATGGAAAGCGGCGTGGAACACGATCGGCTGGCGCGCCCAGCTCCGGATCGGGCCAGCCACGCGCGCATCACCCCGATCACCGTGCCCTTCGCCGATCGTCCTCTGACGAAGAAGCGCCTTGAGTCCGGCAAGGTTGATGGCGGCGATCCAGGCAACAAGCACCCCGTAAGTGGCTGCAGCCCAGAGCAAACCTCGGCCCGCGTCCGCGCGTGTCCATGACCTCGGACTCACGTTCGCGAGTAGGGACTCCGCTCCAGGTGATGGTCAAGGCGATGACCATCGCAAGCTGGCGTCGGGGTGTGACGCGAACAGCTTCAGCGCCACCACGCCGCCAGCGATTACGGCGTGGGCCTGTTGAGTTCGTACTCGTCGTGGCGGCGAACCCAATACTGTGCTTCACCCGGTGGTTCGCCTCGGCCTTTCGGGACGAGGTCGAGGTTACGCATCGCGGCGAGGTGGATCGACGAGCAAGCGGCCTTCTGGTCCACGCGCGCCGATGCGCTTGCAGCGCGTCTTGAGCGGAAGCGGAACGTTCGATGACCGACCCATCGCCCACAGCCGTGGGTCGGCGCGTCCTCCCGGCACCACCGGACCTCGTTTACGACGAGTGGCTTGATGCCGAGGGGATGCTCGATTGGATGTGTCCCGTCCGGCGAGACCAAAAAGGGATCGAGCTCGAGCCGCGGGTTGGCGGGAGGCTGTTCATCGACCTCGACGACCAGGGGACAAAGGTCTCGATCGCCGGGACCTTCCTCGTCCTTAACCGCCCGGCCCAACTCCAGTTCACGTGGCGGACCTCAACCTGGGCCTCGAGCGCACCGCAGAGTGTTGTCACGGTCCGTCTCGCACCGCATGGCGACGATGAGACGCTTATGACCATCGAGCACGCGCAAGTCCCGCCCGACCTCATCGAGCGGTATCTCCAGGGATGGACGCTCATTGCGGACCAGCTCGGCGCGCACCTCGGCGCCCCGTGATGGGGGCTGGTATCGATCGCCCACGCGCCTCCTTCCGCCGGCGACTGTGCCTGCGGCGTGCTGAACCCGTCACGGGTCCTGTCTCGGGTCCATCGCGGGGTGTCGCAAGCGTTTTTGCTAAGGCGGAGATCGGGCCCGCCCTGGGCCGGCGAACCTCCAGCGTCCTTAACCCTTCCGGGTCGGATGACCCGCCGATTCGGGGACCACTCGCCCTGCCGCGATGGCCGGCGCGGCGGCATGCTAACCGATGCATAGACTCCTGTTGTACATTCGAACTCCAGGCGGCCAGTTCGGCGGAGGTTTCCTTCGCCCCAAGGAAGGACACATACCATGCAGAATCGTACACGTGTCGCCGTCAACGGCTACGGCGTTATTGGCAAACGCGTAGCGGATGCGGTCGCGCTGCAGGAGGACATGGCCCTCACGGGCGTGGCCGACATCGTCTCCGACTACCGCGTCCGCATGGCCGTCGAGCGTGGGTACCCGGTGTACGCATCGTCACCGGACCGAAGGCCGGAGATGGAAGCCGCGGGCATCCCGGTCGCTGGTGTCCTCGACGACCTTCTTCGCGAGAGCGACATAGTGGTGGATTGCGCGCCGAAGAAGGTGGCCGCGACGAACAAAGCGAGCTACGAAGCCGCAGGTGTGAAGGCCATTTTCCAGGGTGGGGAGAAGCACGAGCTTACCGGCTACTCGTTCGTCGCCCAGGTCAACTACGCAGGGGCGGTCGGACGCGATTTCGCGCGTGTCGTCTCCTGCAACACGACCGCCGTGAGCCGCGTGATGCACGCGCTCCACCGCCACGGCTGGGTGAAGCGGGCACGCGTAGTCCTCCTCCGCCGCGGCACCGACCCCTGGGAGTCCCATCAGACCGGGATGATTAACACCGTCATCCCGGAGACACGGGTACCGAGCCACCAGGGCCCGGACGCCCAGACCGTGATTCCCGACCTGGACATCACCACGCTGGCGGGCGCCGGACCATACAACCTCAGTCACATCCACTTTGCGATGGTCGAGACCACACGCCCTGTGGCGCTCGCCGAGCTGCGCGACGCGCTCTGGGACGAGCCGCGCATCGCGTTCGTGCGCTCGGCGGACGGTGTGGTCGCCCTCAACTCGGTGATCGAGCTCATGCGCGACCTTGGGCGGCCGCGCGGAGACATGTGGGAAGTGGCGGTCTGGGAGGATGCGCTCGCGGCCGACGACCGCGAGGTGTACCTCACCTACCAGGTGCACAACGAGGCGATCGTCATCCCGGAGACCATCGACTGCATCCGTGCCCTCACCAGCCTCGAGCGTGATGGGGCAGTCTCCATGGCGAGAACCGACGCCGCCCTTGGTATCGTCAAGTCCTTCCTGCCGGCCACCACCCGTCCCATCGCCCACATGTTCGGGCCCGAGATTGGTCATCCGGCCGTGGAGGCCGCCCGTGCGGCAGGCGCCGAGTTCATGGATGTCGGCTTCAAAGGCGCCGAAGAACCCGCCGAGCCTGTTGCGACGGCCGAGCAGCAGCACGGTGGTGTGTAATGAAAGAGGCCGTCCTCGAAGCACGCGGCTTGCTCCGCGGCAGTTCCGGCCCGGCGCTGGAGGCGGTTCTCCGGCGCGCCCCCGGGGTACACCACGCCCACGCCAACGCCATGAGCGGCACGGTCGTTGTCGGTTTCGATGAGTCTCAGATCACCGAGGCTGAAGTCCGGCGTCTCGTCGAGCGGTGCGGCTATCACTGCGGCGGCGAAGTCGTGCCGCGCCACGTATGCGCGCCCGGTGAGCAGGTCGTCGAAGAGCCGAAGGGGGCGGCAGCTCACGGCGCAATGGCAATGAAAGCTCCCGCCGGACACGCGGGGCACGCGCCGCCGGGGGCCGAACCGGAGATCGCCGGCGGCCCGCCGCCGGCCCCCATGGAGATGGCCCACGCCGGCCACGAAGCGGGCGCGGTGGCTGGCGAGATGGCCCAGATGGCACACGGGATGGGCCATGGGGCAGGCATGAGCATGGAAGCGATGGTGCGCGACATGCGCAATCGCTTCTTTCTGACGTTCCTCATCGCCATTCCCGTCTTCCTCTACTCACCGCTCGCCACCGATGTCTTCAACCTGGACATCCCCACGCCCTTCGGCATAGCCAACGACATCCTCCTGTTCGTCCTTTCGACGCCGGCCGTCCTCTGGGGCGGCCAGATGTTCTTCGTGGGGGCGTACCGCGCCTTGCGCAATCGCGTGCTCGATATGTCGGTGCTCGTCGCACTGTCCGTGGGCGCCGGGTATGTCTTCAGCGTTGCCGCTACGTTCGTGTTCGATGCCGAGGTGTTCTACGAAGCGGCGGTCGTGCTCCTCGCCTTTGTCCTTTTCGGGCACTGGATGGAGATGCGTGCCCGTTCGGGCGCCTCCGATGCCATTCGCGCCCTGCTCGACCTCGCGCCGCCGAAGGCCACCGTGATCCGCAACGGGCAGCCGGTGGAAGTGCCGACAGCCGAAGTCGTCCTGGATGACATCGTCTTGATCCGGCCGGGCGACAAGATCCCGGTCGATGGCGTGGTCATCGAGGGCGAATCCAGCGTCGACGAGTCGATGATCACCGGCGAGAGCCTCCCCCTGAGAAAGACCGCCGGAGACTCGGTCATCGGTGCGACCATCAACAAGACGGGCACGTTCCGCCTCCGCACGACCCGCGTCGGCGCCGAGACGGCCCTCGCCCAGATCGTGAAGCTCGTCCAGGTCGCCCAGAACTCCAAGGCCCCGGCGCAACGGCTCGCCGATCGAGCCGCGCAGTGGTTGGTCGCGGCCGCCGTGCTCTTTGGCGTGACAACGTTCGTGGCGTGGTATTACCCGGGGAACGAGAGCTTCGTTTTCGCGCTCACCCTGGCGATCACCGTCGTGATCATCGCCTGCCCCGATGCGCTGGGCCTTGCCACGCCCACGGCGGTCATGGTCGGCACCGGTCTCGGCGCGTTGAACGGGATCCTCTACAAGAACGCGACGGCGCTCGAACAGGCAAGCAAAATCCAGGCCATCATCTTCGACAAGACCGGGACACTCACGGTCGGGCAGCCCCGGGTGGTGGAAGTGGCGACCGCGGGGAATCCGGTCCCCGAAGCTGAGCTGGTGCGCCTCGTCGCATCGGCCGAACAGTCGAGCGAGCACCCGCTGGCCCAGGCCGTCGTGGACCACGCGAAGGAACAGGCCCTCCTCGTCTCGGAACCCACCGCGTTCGAAGCGATACCGGGGCACGGCCTGCGGGCGACCGTGGATGGTCACGTGCTGCTCGTTGGCAACCGCAAGCTTCTGCGCGACAACGCAATTCAACTGGACGGTCTCGGCGAGCGCGGCGCGGCTCTCGAAGGCGCCGGGCGCACCGTGGTCTACGCAGCCATCGACGGCCAGCCGGCCGGGATCATCGCTATTGCCGACGCCATCAGGCCCACCTCGCGCGAGGCGGTCTCCGAGCTGACGCGACTCGGCGTCCAGGTGGCGATGCTGACCGGCGACAACCGCGGCACGGCCGAGCGCATCGCCGCCGAGCTCGGGATCGAAACAGTCTTCGCTGAGGTGCTGCCGGGCCAGAAGGCCGAAAAAGTCCAGGAGCTGCAGCGCGAGGGCAAGCTCGTGGCGATGGTCGGAGATGGCATCAACGACGCGCCCGCCCTCGCCCAGGCCGATGTCGGCGTCGCCATTGGCGCAGGCACCGATGTCGCCATGGAGGCCGCCGATGTCGTCCTCATGAAGAGCGACCCCTTCGACGTGATCGGAGCGATCGCACTCAGCCGCGCCACGGTCCGGAAGATGAAGCAAAATCTCGTCTGGGCTGTGGGCTACAACACCGTCGCGTTTCCGATCGCCGCGGGCGTGTTCTACCCCGCCGTTGGGCTCCTGCTCCGCCCGGAGATTGCCGCGCTTTCCATGGCCGGCAGCTCGCTCCTGGTCGCGATCAACGCACTTCTCTTGAAGCGGACGCGGCTGTCCGGCCTGCGGCGGATGCGAAGCGAAGGCACAACGGCGCCCCCCGTGGCCCCGGTGGCGCAGAGCGGGCACCAGGGCCATTCGGCATGAAACCCTGGCTTGCATCGAGCCTAATGCCCGCGCCCGCCCGTGCGGAGCAGTCGCCCGGCGTTCGCCCGCCCCCCGGAGGGATCTATGACCAGTGACCTCAGCATCCGCATCGGCGGCGACGCCGGCCAGGGCATCGAATCGGCGGGGGCGGCTCTGGCCCGTGCCTTTGCCCGTTCCGGGCT
Source organism: Chloroflexota bacterium (assembly GCA_016191435.1). GTDB lineage: Bacteria > Chloroflexota > Dehalococcoidia > Tepidiformales > Tepidiformaceae > Amarobacillus. The sequence goes on from JACPOQ010000035.1 coordinate 29,594, forward strand.
GCATGTCTTCGCGACCCAGGACTACCGTTCCCGCATTCGCGGCGGCCACAATTTCTACCAGGTGCGGGCGGCGCAGGCCGCCGTCGAGGCGCAGCGGGACCCGCCGGAAGTCCTGCTCGCCTTCACCCGCGAGACGGTCGATATCCATATCGACCGGTTGGCCCCGGGGGCCGGGATCCTGTATGACGCCTCTCTGCCGGTCGATGCCGGCGCGCTCCACGCGCGCGGCCTCGCGCCAATGCCGGTACCGCTCACGAAGATCGCCGCCGACCATGGCAGCCGGGTGATGACGAATATCGCCGGCCTCGGTGCGCTGGCAGGCGTGGTTGGCTTTCCGCTCGCGCGGATCGACGCCGTGCTCCGCGAGGAGTTCGCGGCCAAAGGCCCAGAGGTCGTGCGGCCAAACCTGGCGGTTGCGGAAGCGGCACGCCGCTACGCGGCCACCACGTATCCGGATTTCGTCCACCGCGTGCCACGCGGCGATGCCCGGCCGCGATTGCTGCTTCACGGCAACCACGCGCTCGCCCTGGGCGCAGTGGCAGCCGGCTGCCGCTTCATCGCTGCCTACCCCATGACGCCCGCTACCACCATCCTGGAATACATGGCGGCCATTGGTGCGGAGGAAGGCATCGTCGCGAAACATGCGGAGGACGAGATCGCCGCCGTCTGCATGGCGATCGGCGCCGGGTTCGCCGGCGCTCGCGCCATGACGGCGACCTCTGGCGGCGGCTTCTCTCTTATGGCCGAGGCGCTGGGGCTCGCCGGCATGGCAGAAGTGCCGGTCGTGATCGTCGATGTCCAGCGCGGCGGACCATCGACTGGCCTGCCGACGCGCACCGAACAGGCGGACCTGCTCTTCGCCATCCATGCCTCCCAGGGGGAGTTCCCGCGCATCGTCCTGGCGCCAGGCACGGTCCCCGAGTGTTTCGAAGCTGGTTGGCGTGCCTTCAACCTTGCCGACCGCTACCAGTGCCCGGTAATCGTCCTGAGCGACCTCTACCTGGCGGGAAGCCTCGTGACAGTGGAGCCCGTCAGCCTGGATTGGGCTTCAGTCGAGGTTGATCGCGGGGAGCTCATCGACGGAGGGGCGCTGGACCCGGACGCGGACGGGTACCGGCGGTTCGCGATTACCGAGTCCGGGATCTCGCCCAGGGCGTTGCCGGGCAGTCCCGCGGCCGTCTATGCGGCGCCGAGCGATGAGCATACCGAAGATGGCCACATCACCGAGGAGATCCACAACCGCGTCGCCATGATGAAGAAACGTATGCGAAAGGAGGACACGGCCCTGCGCAACTCGATCCGTGGTCCGGCCCGGTACGGGCAGGAGAGCGCTCGCATCACACTCGTGTGCTGGGGATCCACCCTTGGCGCGGCACGCGAGGCGGCTGCGCTTCTCAGCGCGGACGGCGAGCCGGCCGCCGTGCTGCATTTCCCCGACCTCTGGCCCTTCCCCGTCGAGGCCGCGACGGAGGCGCTGACATCCGCGGGTTTGGCCATCGGGGTAGAGCAAAACTTCACCGGCCAGCTGGCGAAGCTGATCCGGATGATGACGGGCCGCCAGCTTGATGGCCGCATTCTCGCGTACGATGGCCGGCCCTTCGCGCCCGCCGACATCGTCCAGGCCGTACACCGCGTGCTCGCCGGTGAATCGGACGTGCACATCGAGCCGGGCGAGCAACGGCTCCCTGCGGAAACCGAGGTGGGCGTAAATGTCTGACGCACGGGACGAGTTCGACCTTGCGCTGAAGCCGACCTGGTGCCCCGGCTGCGGTGATTTCGGCATCCTCAGCGCCGTGAAAGATGCCCTCACCACGCTGGCTATCTCGCCGCACGAAGCCCTCGTGGTTTCGGGCATCGGCTGCGGCAGCAAGCTCCCGGATTACATGCACGCCAATGGATTCATGACGCTGCACGGGCGGCCGCTCGCCGTTGCCACCGGTGCGAAACTCGCCAACCACGCCCTCCACGTGATCGTCGTTGATGGCGACGGAGACGCCTACGGCATTGGTGGCAACCACTTCATCCACACGGTGCGCCGGAACCCGGACATCACGCACATCGTCGAAGACAACCAGATCTACGCCCTGACCAAAGGCCAGTATTCACCGACCACGCCCCAGGGCAAGGTGACGACCACCTCGCCCGAAGGCGCGATCGAGCGGCCTGTCAATCCCGTGGCGCTGGCGCTGGCGATGGGCGCGACGTTCGTCGCCCGGGGCTTCGCCGGCGAGCCACACCACCTCTCGGGCCTCATCCAGCTGGCCATCCGGCATCCGGGCTACGCACTCGTCGATGTGCTCCAGCCCTGCGTCGTCTTTAACCGGGCCCAGTCCTACGACTGGTACCGCCAGCGCATCTACAAGCTCGAAGAAACTGGCCACGACGCGCGCGACCCTGCCGCCGCCGGGACCGTCGCGCGCGAGTGGGAAGAGCGCATCCCCATTGGCGTCATTTACGCGGAGGAGGGCGTGCCCGCATACGAAGCGCAGCTCCCGGCGCTCCAGCCCGGGCCGCTCACCGCCAGGGCCGGGCCTTCCGCAACGCGGTTCGAACAGCTGATCGCGAGGTTCCGTTAGCAATGGTGCAGCCACAGCTTGATGATGACATCTGCGACGCCGTCCAAGGGCGCGCTTCGCTGCCTGGCAAGGCCGAGGCGACCGAACTTGTCCAGGGCGTCCTTCAGGCGCTCGCCTATGTCCTCCCTCCCGAGCAGATTGCGGCAGCCTGCGCCTGCCTCCCGGGGGACCTGCACTGGTGCCTGCGCTGCGGGCCCGCCACACCGGATCCGCTGATCGATAGCGAACTCTTCCTTGGCTGGGTGATGTCCTCGCTCGAAACGACGGGAGGCAGCGACCGAACCCTGGGTGGCGAAGACCCGCTCGCCAGCCTGGCCGCGGACGAAGCGCGTTACCGGGTCCAGCTGGTACTCGAGGAGCTCTGGCGCCGCATGGATGCGGAGCAGGCCCGCGCCTGCGCGGCTTGCCTGCCGCCGGGCCTCGCGGACGCGGTTGACCCTCGCCGCCGGAAGTAGCCGCCCGCCGGCTCAGGGCATCCAGCGCAACCAGAGCGCCGGAACAGCGCGCTCGCCCTCGCCCGTTGCCGGAGAAAGAGTGTAGAGGCTCTGCCCATCGCCGTCCCGTCGGTAGACTTTGAGATCGCCCTCGAATTCGATATCGGCCTCGCGGGTGGTACCCACCTGCGTAAACCCGTCCTGCCCGACCAGGTTCGCCTGGAGCGTGTCGGCCAGTCGATACCGCGCTCCTTCGAACGTCAGGAAGGTGTTCGGCGCCACCATACCGCTGGACGCCGCCGCGCCGCTCGGAACTGGCACGGTGCCGGTCGCCGCGTCCTTTTTGTCTCCGCCAGTGCACGCAACCGCGATCAACGGCATGACGAGCAGGACGAGCCCAAGTGAAATCCTCTTCATCGCGGGAACCTCCAAACCAAAGACGTAGGCGCGAGACGAAAAGTTCCCCGTAGTAAAGAGGCCCACAACTGGCGCGTTTTGCGTCGCTGCCGGAAGCAGCCACTGGCCGCGGTCGCGCCGCGAATGCTGGACCGTGAGTTGGCTCGCGGGCGGTGGATTACCGCGTCAGAGTGCGGGCTAGGGAGGCGAAGGCGCCACCGTCACCGGCTCCGCACGCTGCCCGCCGCGTACGCGGTCGAGCAACGCCGCGACCGCCCATCCGGCCAGGACGCTGCCCGCGATGTACCCCAGCAACACTTCAAGCGCGAGGGTGAGCCCCGCGCTGCCCCGGCCATCGAAGAACATCAGGGCGCGCGCGCCGTCGGTCATGTATCGCAGCGGCAGCCAGGTCCCGAGAAACTGGAAAAAGCCCGGAAGCATCTCGGGCGGGTAGACGCCTCCCGCCGAAGGCACGCCGAAGATCGTGGTGAAGAGCACACCGGCGAGGATCCCGGGCGTCCCGAGTGCGGTGATCAAGAGAAGCGTGATCAGCGATGTCGTCAGCACGCTGGCCACCGCGAATCCACCGAGCGACCAGGCGTTCGGCGTATCCATCCCCAGGATCGGGACGGCCGCCACCGTGACGAGGACGGCAGTCAGCGTGGCCATTGGGACGGTCAGGATGAAGCGAAGCCACCATTGGGCCTGCCGTGAGAGCGCAACCGCGGGAGAGGCAAGCGCGCGCCCAAGGATGTCGAACTCTTCGTGCCCGGTGATGAACAGCGCGGCCCGGTCCACAAGGTTCGCGCCGATGAACCCGGCGATAGTCAGGACGACGGCGAAGTAGAACGGCGCCAGGCCGCGCCCACTTTTGGAGCCGACTGGCTGCGCCACGGTGAGCTTCGCGCGGACCGGCTCGGCGATCACCGCTGCGGCGGTGGGTGAAAGGCTGGCGTTGGCGGCGCGGGCGGCGGCGAGCACCTGCTCCTGGACCTTCTTCGAAGTCTGCGTAATGACGCCAACGATTGCCGCCTGGGATTCCGCACCGGAAATGCTGCCGGAAGCAGGACTGGTGAGGGCCTCCAGTTGCGCCGCGCCGGCGCCTTCGAGCGTGGCGGGCGAACTCATCGCCGCAAGCCTCGCCGAGTAATCGGAGGGGATAACGAGCGCACCGTAGTAGTCGTCCTTCGCCAGCCCGTCGAGCACTTCCTGCCGGCTCGCCAGCACCGTCCATTTGAACGAGGCGCCGAGCGGCCGGTCGGGGCCCGTGAGCGTCTGGACCAATTGGTCGCCGAGGTTCACCGTTGCGCCGTTGATGGTGACGCCGCGGTCTTCGTTGGCGATGGCGAGGGGCATGTCGCGCATATTCCCGGCAGGATTGACGAAGCCGCCGAGATAGCTCAACGCCGTGACCATGCCGACCAGCGCTGCGGTTGCCACGAAGGCCCAGGCCATTGGCCGTCTCAGGAGAGCTTGCACGTTACGCTCACGTGTATCCATCGGCTGAGCGGGGCGCAGTCAATGCGCCTGGAGCGGCCTGGCAGCCCGCCGCCGTTCGAGAAGCACGATCGTGGCGCCCGCAGCCGCCAGCAGGGCCGTCACGATCGCCAGCCCGACCGTCTCGCCGGTGGGCCGGTCGTTGTTGACGTTCTGGCCCGCCGCCGTGCCAGCGCTCGGGGCGTTCTCATCGGGCCCGCTGAGGATCGTGGCCTCGGCGGAGAACGTCTCATTTCCTACGGTTGCTACCAACTCGTAGAGGCCCGGCTCAACCGTGGCCGGGACGTAGAAGGTGATGTCGAATGCGCCGTCGGCGCCAGCCGGCGCGGGACCGAGCGGCACACTCGCCGCGCCTTGCTTACGCAACTCGAGCTGCACAACCTCGCCCGGATCGAAATCGGTCCCTTTGATTTCGATCGGTCCATCCGAGTGGGGGTGGCCGGCGACCGCGACCGCCGAACCCCCGTGGGCAAAGGCGAACTGTGGGACCAGAGCAAGGGCTGCCACCATGACCACAATCGTCAAAATTCGCATAGCTTTAGCTGTCCTCTCCCAATCCGCGGGGCCTCGAGATGCGATAGACAATGCGTGCGAGCAGGACAAGCGAGAGGAACGCAACGCCCCCGCTTACGAGCACGGCGATGCGCGCGCCGGTCTCGCCATCCCGGGCCAGCCCGAAGCCGTCCCAGGAAATGCTCATAGCCGCGCTGCCAAGCACCAAAAGCGCGACGAACGTTGCCAGCAGCCTCATTTCATCTCCTCTTCAACGCCCGGTACGTGCTCCGCCGTCTTCTCGAACCGGCCGTAGATCCCGAGCGCAACAAGCGCCACGAAGACCACCGCACCGGCGGCCAGCAGGGGCGCGCGGGCCCGGTAGGCGCTGGACCGAAAGCGGTCAATGAGCGGGACCAGCGCGAGCACGGGAACGCCTATAGAGGGGATCCAGAGCAGGGCTTTGACGCTGAACCAGTCTTCGAACGGGTACAGCGGCAAGAACATCCAGAGCGGCTTTGTCTTCTCCACGCCGGGGTCGATCACGTCACCCAGGGGCGCCCCCACCAGCAAGGCCAGGAGGCTGGCCACGGCGGTTACCAGGAGCCCCCAGCCAACGATATGCACGAGATGGCTTGTGAACGGCAGGGAACCTTCACGCTCCATCGCCTCGCGGGTGTCGGTGTGGCCCGGATGCTCGATGGGTTCACCGGGCCGGGCCGAGATCCCGTGGCGCTTGATCAGGAGCAGGTGGACGAGCGCGAGGCCGAACAGGAGGAATGGGAGGATCGCGATATGCGCGATGAATAGGCGTTGGAGAATCGGGGTGCTGTCCGTAAACTCCGGCGTGAACCAGACTCCGGCGCCCCCGAGAAGTTCGCCGATCTCCTGGTTGTGCTGGAGCGCTTCCCAGCCTTCCTGGTCCCACTTCAAGACCGTGCCCGTGAAGACGAGGCCGAGCAGGATGCTGAGCATCCCTACGCCCACAACCCAGTTCAGCTCACGCGGCGCCCGGTAGCTCCCGGTGGCGAAGACTCGCACCGCGTGGAGGAGGAGCGTGACAACAACCAGGTTCGCCAGCCAGAAGTGAAGCCCACGTACATACTCACCGAGCGCGGCCGTCGTGATGATGTAGTCGATGCTCTGGCGAGCCTGCGTTGGGTCGGCGTGGTAGAACTGGGTGAGGTAGATGCCGCTCCCCACCAGCACGACGATCCCGAAGAGCGTGATGCCGCCGAGTGTGTAGAGCACGTTGTTGGCATGCGCGGGGATCGGATACGCGAGGCTATCGAGCCCAAGCCGGGAATCGATCCAGCGCCATACCCTGGATTGAACGCTTGGGCGAGGGGGGCTTGCGAGTTCTGCCATACCGGCCGCCTCCATACGGATCGCATCGCTGACGTTGCTGCCGGTTTAGCTCGGCTGCAACGGCACATTCGTCCCGGTTGGCGCCTCGCGCGATGTGCGGCCGTCGCCGCCACCGGTTAGGGCCCCTTAACGTTAGTACAGGCGCCCGGTTCGCGACACCCCGGAAGGACACTCTAACGCATTCACCTGCTCCACCGCGAGCGTAAGACGTGGATGTCACGGGCGCGAGCCGTCCGGCCGGCCGGGAGTCACCGGGCCATCACGCGTAAGCGGCGCGCTGGCTCCCTGTCTGCGAACCCTCCTGCACGGCAAGCCATCGGACCTCGCCAAAGTTTGGAGCACCCGCCGGAGCACTCAGAACAGCATGCTGGGGCCCACTCGGCTCTGATTCCTTGGGCTTATGGCCGTCACGCGCCGGGCACTCGCATCGGACTATTTGGTCAGTAGTACGCCGCTCGGGCCGAGGCGGGCTTCACCCGGCGGGTTGCCGTTACCAACGCAACCCGTCGTGGCGAAACGATTGCCGCGGCCCGGCGAGGAGTGAAACGTGGCACAACCGCTCGAGGTGTTGGTGGTTACCGGGTTCGGCTGCAAGCCCTGTGAGAACGTCAAGCAACGTCTTCAGCGACTGCGGGCGGAGTTCCCGGAGCTGCTGGTCACCGAGTTCGACGTCGGCAGCGACCAGGGGACCGCCATCGCCTTGCGCTACAAACTCGTTGGCCTCCCCGGAATCCTGGTCAACGGACGGATGGCGCTGGTGGGTGACGTCTCGGAAGCGTTGCTGCGCGAACGGCTGGAACAGGCGCGGCGCGCGCTGGTGCCGGAAGCCTGATGGACCCGACACTCTATGAAGCCTCGATCGTTGCGGCCTTCCTGGGCGGCGTCATCGCCCTGGCCGCTCCCTGCTGCGTCACCTTCTTGCTGCCTGCCTACCTGGCGAGCGCCTTCCGCGCACGCTACGCGCTCCTCGCCATGACGCTGGTCTTCGCGGCCGGCGTGGCGGTCGTACTGTTGCCGATCACCCTCGGGGTGGCCGCCGTTTCGCGACTGACCGCCGGCTATCACTCGGAGGTATTCCTCATCGGCGGGCTTTTCTTGGTCATCCTTGGGATATGGTCGCTCGCCGGAAGGAACTTGAACCTGCCCATCCACCGCGGCCAGCTCGGCGATCGCCCAACGGTCGTCTCGGTCTTCTCACTCGGCGTATTTTCTGGCGCCGCGAGCTCGTGCTGCGCGCCGGTGCTCGCAGGCGTGCTCACCCTCTCGGCGATGTCGTCGTCGTTGCCACAGGCGACGGGCCTTGGCCTGGCCTACGTGGCGGGGATGGTATCGCCGCTGGTGGTCATCGCGCTCCTGTGGGAGAAGTTCAACCTGTCGAACAACATCATCGTCCGTGGGCGGCCGGTCGCGCTCCGGGCCGGGCGGCTGAGATGGCGGGTCCACTCCACGAACCTGCTCGCCGGTGTCCTCTTCGTCGCCGTTGGCGTGTTCGTCATCGTCAGCACCTTCGCCGGCGGCCTCGAGACGTCACAGAAGCAAACGCAGCTCGGCGAATATCTGCGCCGCGCGGCCCAGGTGTTGATCGACGCGACGCGCGGCACTCCCAGCGTCGTCTTCAGCATCGTCCTGGCCGGCCTCGTCCTTTATCTCGTCGCCCGGGCCTTCGGCTGGAGGCTGGACCGGGTGCGCCATTTCCGAGCTCGTAGGAGGTACGACCATGAATAGGCCCACGACGAACAGACCAACCGCGCCGCGAGCAACAGCGCCGCAATCCACCGGGCGCCGCACTGCAGCGCACGGCGATCGCGGCCGGCGGCCTCGCCCGCGCTTCACCCGGTTCGCCTGGCAGAGCTTGACGGTCATCGGCGTCGTCGCGGTCGCAGCGCTCCTGATCTTCGCCTACCGCGCTGCTGGCCCGCAGAAGGCCTCATCGTCGCCGGAAATGGTCGCGAAACCCGCGCCCGACTTCGCGCTCAAGACGACCGACGGGCGCGACGTCAGTTTGAGCGACTTCCGGGGCAAGACCAACGTCCTGCTCTTCTTCAACGAAGGATACGGCTGCGACCCGTGCTGGCAGCAGACGGCGCAACTCCAGAAAGATCAGCAGACTTTCGCCGACATGGGCGTCGAGGTCTACGCAGTCATGGTCGACCAGCCCTCGCTGATCAAGAGCGAAATGGCCCGGTGGGGACTGAAGACGATACCCATCCTCGTGGACCAAACCACGAAGGTCTCCAAGTCTTACGACGCGTTGGGTGGGATGCACGCCAGCAAGCCGGACCACAAGTTCGTCCTGATCGGCCGCGACGGCACGATCCTTTGGTCTCAAGACTATCCGTCCATGTCGGTCGATGGAGACGCCGTGGTGAAGCAGGTGCGGGCCATGGTCGGCGCTTCCGCGAACTGAAGCAGGCTGCAGCGAGCCGCGCGGGGCTGACCCGAGCTCCGTGTGAGCGGCCGGCCAGCTCGCCGCGCAGTTCGGCCGCCGCCAGGCCGGGACTGGATGGCAGTCGATTCGCCTTCCCGAAAGCTCGCCCATGCCGCCGCTCAACGCCGCCCAAGCGGCCACTCAAAATGGGCCCTTCGGCCGGTTGCCGCTGCCCTTCATCTACGACACCATGTAGTAGCAATCGGCTCGCGAAGCCTTCGGCCGCCGTAGGCGTCTATTCGCCGGCTCTCGCTCTGAGAGTGCGGGCCGCACGAATCCTTAGTTGGCCGGAGGAAGCCGGCCGGAGGTGCTCCCCAGGATGAAAGGCTTCGTTAGCCGGATCCCCAACGCCGCTCGCTGGTCTGTCTTAGCCGCGGTCGCCCTGATCGCATTGGGCGTTGCCGCGGTGGCCGCGATTGGGTTCCGGGACGACAACGGCATGGACGAAATGCAGCAGGCCATGGACAACATGGGCGGCGACGACATGGGTGGCATGGACATGGGCGACACGGCCATGAGCGCCATGCCCGGCATGGAGCCCATCTCCTCCGCCGGCGTACCTGCCGCCACCCAGTCCCAGGGTGCTCAACCCCTTCCCTTCGTGCTCGACGGCGGCGTGAAGGTCTTCAACCTTACCGCCGCGCCAGTGCGGTGGAAACTGACGGGCGAGGCGACCATGACCGCCTGGGCCTACAACGGGACCGTCCCGGGGCCCGCGATCCGGGTGACGGAAGGCGACAGGGTCCGCATTACTCTGAAGAACGATCTCCCGGAAGCCACGAGCATTCACTGGCACGGCATCCCGGTACCCAACGCGATGGACGGGGTCCCGCCATTCACGCAAACAGCGGTTGCCCCGGGTCAGTCGTTCACCTATGAGTTCACGGCCTCGCCCGCGGGTTCATACATGTACCACTCGCACGTCGAGACCGACAAGCAGATCCCGCTCGGCCTCTACGCACCCTTCGTCATCGAGCCGAAAGAGGCCCCGGCCGCCGCACCGGCGGTGGATAAGACGCTGATGTTGAGCGAGGTGCGCATCGGGGCGGACGGCCAGACCTACGCGGCAATGCCGATGGCGGGCGCTGAAGCGAACTACTTCACCATCAACGGCAAGTCCTTCCCCGACACCGAGAAGATCCAGGTAAAACGGGGCGATGTTGTGCGGTTGCGCCTCGAGAACGTCGGCCAGTTGACCCACCCCATGCACCTTCACGGCGCCTCCTTCAAGATTGTCGCGACGGACGGCAACCCCGTGCCCGAAGCCGCCCAACTCACCAAGGACACCATCGCCATCAGCCCGGGGGAGCGGTATGACATTGAGTTCGTCGCCGATAACCCGGGGACCTGGGTGCTGCACTGCCACGTGCTCCACCACGTCACGAACGATAACGTCGAACCTGGCGGCCTGATCACGGTCATCGAAGTGACATAGTTGCGGGCGGTTTCGGCCGCCCCGGCGTTGAGTCCGCGCCCGGCGTTCCCTCCCCCCGCCGGGCGCGGATTTTGTCTGCGGCGGGCTATCCTGCGAGCGCGACCGTCAGGTCCACGCCGGCAGGGATCGTGATGTCCTGGCCACGCACGCTGACCAGGGCAGGCTGTTCTCCATCCCACCCCAATGTGATCGACTGCCGGCCGCGATCACGCTCGCTTCCGTGGAGTAGCGGCGATGCCCCGGCCGAAGTTCCTCCGCCTGGCCCGCCGCGGTATGCGAGCCCCGCCCGCCGCGCGATTCCAGCTACACGGCAGGCGCGAGGATCGGGCAGACGCCCCCCATTGCCCGCGCCCGCAGGATGAGCGCCAGCGCCAGCAGCCCGAGCGAGCCGATCCCGATAAAGATCTGCAGCGGGCCGAAGTACGTCAGCGCGCCGGAGGAGCCGATGACCGCCACCACCACCTTGTTGCAGATAGGGCAACCGATGGCCACATCGGCGAAGAAGCCCCCGGCCACCGCCTTCCCCGCCTGCTCCGACGCGCGTGACAGTACAAACGTGCCCGCCAGGAGGCCCACGAGGAGAGCGGTGGCCAGCCAGATCACATAGTCCTGCGGACGTACCGGCGTCATGCGCTGGAAGAAGTCATTTTGGAAGATGGCCGTTGTACCACCGACGGCCACGAGCACGAAGAGCGCCGCCAGCAGGGCCGCGAGCCACGCGCCGGGCGTAAAGGCGCGGATCATCGTCCCCAGCAACGGCAGGTCCTGGCGCGAGGGCAACACTGACCGCGGGAACTGCTGCAGAAATGCCATGGTCGCCCAAGCATCCCAGAGACCTCGCTGCATTACAAGGGCGGCCAGCGATCACGGCAACCAGGAACAGACGGCCAGCCTTCGTGGGCCGGTTGGGCCGTGACGCCCCCGCGTGAGGCCGTGATCATGGTGGGGACGAACGTAGCACGCGTGCCCGGCACGCAGATGGAGAACAAACATGAGTGGGTCTTCTGTGATAGCAGCGGCGACCGGGCCCGGCGTGGCGCAGGTCATGGACCTGATGCCGTACGGCCTCTACATCGTCGGAAGTTCCGATGCTGCCGGTGAGGGCAACGGCATGATGGCGGACTGGGTGATGCAGGTCTCGTTTCAGCCCCGCCTGCTGTCCGTCGCCTTCGAAAACGATGCCCACACCCTCGAGAACATTCGCCTGGCCGGCGGGTTCACGGTCAACCTCCTCTGTGCCGACGAAGAGGGACGCAAGCTGGCCGCGCGCTTCGCGCAGCCCTACTATGGCGCAAAGGTCGGCGGCCGTAGCCGCGCCGGCCACGACGCCATCCACCACAAGCTGGCCGGCGTCCCACACACCCGTACGGCCGGCAACTTCCCGATCCTCGCCGGCGCCCTGGCCTGGCTGGAGTGTCGCGCCGAACAGTTTATCGAGGCAGGGGATCACACGCTGGTCATCGCCCGCGTCCTCGATGGCAAGCTCCTCCGATCCGCGGACCCGCTGACCTCGCTCGAGACCGGCTGGACGTACAGCGGCTAGCGCCGCGGCGTGGCCGGATCCGGCTGGAACCTCACAGACATCCAGCGTGGCCAGCCCCGGCCACCCCCCAGCCAGGCTCGCGCTTACCTGGCCAGGATCCGGGCGAATTCGAGCAGCGCAGGGTCGAGTTCCTTCTTCCTGTTCGCCACCTCGGCCAGCGGTGTGGCCGCGACCTCGCCCGCTCGCAACCCGACCAGTGTGCCGGTTTCGCCCCGGGCGAGTTGTTCGACCGCCCCGGCGGCCAGCCGCGTGGCGAGCAGCCGATCTGCAACAGACGGGATTCCCCCGCGCTGGACGTGCCCGAGCTTCGTCACGCGTAGCTCGAATCCGATGCGGTCCTGGTGTCCGATGACATGCCGCGCGATCGCGTCGGCGTTGTACTCTGCTCCCTCGGCGACGACCACCAGGCCGTGTGACTTTCCCCGCCGGTGCGCATCTTGCAGCTCGCGCACTACGGAATCGGGATCGGCTGCAACCTCTGGGATGACAACCGCCTCGGCGCCGCCCGCAATCGCCGCGATCAATGCCAGGTAGCCACAGTCTCGACCCATCAGCTCGATCAGGAAGGCCCGCTCATGTGATGAGGCTGTGGCCCTGAGACGGTCGATTGCTTCGAGCCCGATGTTCAGTGCGGTGTCGACGCCGATGCTGATATCGGAGCCGTAAAGGTCGTTGTCGATCGTTGAGGCAATCCCAACCACTGGAACACCCAGGTTGCTCAGGGCTGCCGCGCCCGTTTGTGAGCCGTTGCCTCCAATCACCACCAGCCCGTCGATCTTCTCACGATTCAGGTGAAAGAGGGCCCGTTCACGTCCCTCTTCGGTCTTGAACTCTGGCGCGCGCGCGCTTCGCAGGAACGTACCGGGCTGATGAATGATGCCCCCGACGTCGCGGGCGCCCAGCGGCACGAAATCGCCGGACATGAGGCCGGCGTAGCCACGCCGCACGCCTACGATTGTCCAGTGCCTGTCGATACCCGTGCGCGCCACCGCACGGATAGCGGCGTTCATGCCGGGGGCGTCGCCCCCGCTGGTGAGTACGGCGACGCGTCTCACCGGGAACTCGGCGCGTGCGGCCTGGCCTCCCGGCGCGCACGCACGCTGGACTGCACGGGCGAGACCGCGGCCGGCACAGCCGCATGAAGAGTCATCTTGCTCATCGCTCCCAACTTCGATCGGGCCAGGCCTGGATCGCGTTCTAGTTTACTGTGACCTGGGTGAACATGCCCTTCTCGTAATGGTTTACGGTCTGGCCGTTGACTTGCTCCACGACGAGGCAAGCTAGCTCGTAGGTCCCTGCCGCGAGCTCGACTTGCGCGGTTTTCGATTCGCCCGGCTTGATGTCGGTGAGGTTGACCACCGGGGCCCCGAACTTGCTCTGGCCTGCCTTCGCGCCCGCCGGCAAGGGCGCCACCAGCAGCTGGTGTGTCGCCCCCTCCTGGCCCGTCATGTTGGCCGCGCTGTGATCCATCGCGTGCGTGGCCATGAACGTGATTTTCCCGGCGGTGAGCGTCTTCGATGACGGCTCGACGGCCCAGTTACTGAGGGTCACCATCTCGGTCGACCCATCTGCACCGGAGGCCATTGTCGGGGTCGCCCCACTCATGTCCATCCCGCCCATGCTCGTGTTGTCGTCACCGCCGCCGCCGCAGGACGCCGCGACGAGCCCGGCGATGGCGAGAGTGGCTGCCAAAATGAGAATGCGTACCCGCATGAATCCTCCCCCTACTACGAACGTCGTACTTATCCCAGCGTAGCTGGGACCGCCTCACGAAACAAACTGCCGGGGGTTGTGCCGACTTTACCAGGCTATTCGGCGGGGAACGCCCACGCGATCTCGACCGGCCCGGACGCCGTCTGCAGCGATCCCGAGCCGCGCACGTATCGCGGCTCCCGCTTCCGGCGAGCGGCGCGCTCCGCGAGGTATGCAGTCATGGCCGGGTCGGCCCCCGGGCCAGCAAAGTGCACCTTGCCGCAACAGCAATGTTCGAACCCTGGCTGGCCGTCCACGGCGAGCGTAGCGGTGGGGGTACACGGGCATCCGCAGTCATAGGTCACGCCCGGACCGTGCTCGCCGTCCACCAGACGAAATACCGGCTCTACGCCCACGTGACGATCCCCCTGCGAAGTCTCTCACAGCGTACCAGCATCGGCTCGCCCGAGTCCAAGCCGCAGCGGGGGTAGCAGCTCATTGCACGACCAGCCGCGCCTTCATGTTCGGGTGCACGGTGCAGTAGTAATCGAACGTGCCGCTGGTTGTGAACGTGATCGTCGCGCTCTTACCCTGGCGGAGCACGCCGGTGTCCCATGCCCCACCATTCGCGGTGGCGGAGTGCGGTGCGCTGTCCTGGTTCGTCCACGTCACCCGCGCGCCGATGGGCACCTGGAGGTTCCCGGGGGAGAATGCGAAGTCTTGAATCGTGACGGTTTCGGCGGCGGTCCCCTGGCGAGACGGATCTCCGGACGCGTCTCGTCCGCCGCCCATCATCCCGCCCATATGGTCGCTCCCCATCATCCCGCCCATCCCCCACGAGGATGCCATCCACGCGAACGTGCCCAGCGTGCCGAGCAAGCCGAGGCCGCCGATCGCGAACAACAAGAAGAGCACTCGTGGCGGCGCAGCGCCGTTCGGCCTTAACATGCTGCCTCCTCCTGGGCGTTTCGCCTCGTGCGAGCCGTTTTTTCGCTCCTACCGGCTAAGTGTCTCGCGGATTTTTTCGTACTCCTCGTGCGAGATCTCGCCGGCCGCGAGCCGGCGCTTCGCGATGTCGAAGGGAGTCTCGGCACGGGCCTGGGGGCTGCCCGTCCCGCGGTCGAATGCGGTTGCGAACAGATACACCAGTGCGCCGATGAAGAGGACCCAGAAGATCCCGCCGAAGACCATCCACCAGCCCATCCCTTCGTTTACTTCCCACATGGTCTATCCCCTTTCTAGCGGCTCGCAGTGCGGCGGAGCCAGCTCCAGCGCAGCCTCGAAGCGGAGGACATGCGCTCGCTGTTGCCAGATCTTGCGGACAAGGTAGGCGATACCGAGACCATTCATCACGATCCCCGTCCACAGGATCGGCCCCTTGAAGTCGTTCAGGAACACGGCGGCGCCCGACAAGCCGATGAGCGGGAGCGCATCGGCGAGGTGGTGCGCGCAGCAGGCGAGCATTGCGACGGTGCTGGTGCCCGTGCTCGCTGCCATGGTCCCGGCGTTGCTTCGAGCATGGAGCGCCCTGAGGTGGACAAACAGCCCCACCTGCACGCCGAAGCCGATGCTAATGGCAGCGACGAACCAGCGGTCCGTCTGCAGTTGCTCTCGCGCGTGTGTCCAGTCCTGGGCGACCGTGATGATTGCCAGGTAGAAGCCCACCAGCAGACTCGCTGCCACAAGCCCCCATGCCAACGGCTTCAGCCACGCGGTGCGACCGCCAGCCGCAGCCGTGGGCTGCTCGCGGCTCCCTTGCCGGTTACGGATTACCAGGTCCATTGAAAGCTCCGTTCTGGCGCGGCGACGTCCTTCAGGACGATGGTTATCCCTCGGACGGTTTCACCGAGGAGCGGCCTGCCATCGACCGTCGCGGGAAAGGTGAGCGCGCCTTCCCGGTGGTGGCCGCCCTTCGGGGCGTCCCAGCCCGTCGGGGCGACCTCGACGCCACCGTCGGTCCGGAGCGCCGCGAGTTTTGACAGGTCGAACCCGTCGAGATCGACTGAATGCGTGTCCATGACGACCTTAAAGACGGGGCCGGAGGCCGGGCCGTCCCAACTGAGTACTACCTTCACGCTCCCCGCGTCGGAGCTTCGGTCCCCGCCGCCCGAGGCCGCCTTGCTGTTCCCGGCCGAGCCGGAACAGCTGGCCGCCAGGAAGGCGGCGGCCAGCAAGATGCCTGTGAAGATCGCCAGGCCTGCCACGGTGCGAGGCGCGAACCTCGCAGCGCTCGGCCGGCCGGTCCGAGTCCATTGCTTCATTCTTTACTGCCTTTGGTCGTACTACACTTCCAAGGTACGTGTGGGCCGGTCGCTTGCGGGATGGCTAACTGGCCCGTCTTCGGGGACCGAACGGCCGCGCGGGGGAGGCCGCGATGTCCTACGATGGCGCCATGAACAGTCAATCGGGGCCGGCGGCGCAGTCCACGTCGGTTGGCGAGCTCGAGGCAAGCGTGCTGACAGCCCTCTGGGAGGGCGGCGAGCTCGCGACGCCTGAGGTCTTCAACCACGTGGGACGGCCGAAGGGTCTCGCCTACACCACCATCCTGACGGTGCTGCAGCGCCTCCACCGCAAGGGCCTCGTGTCTCGCAGGGGCGAAGGGAAAGCCCACATCTACTCGGCTGCCCTGTCCCGCGAACACTTTTCCGAGCGCCGGGGCGAGTTCCTGGCGGGCGCGATGATCGGGCTGGGCAGCGCTGGCCTTTCCGCGTTCCTCGCCGAAGCCCGACGCCTGGATCCAGAGTTCATGGACAGGTTGCGGACGCAACTGCGGGATTCCGGCACGTGAGCCGTAGCAGCCGCCTGGCGCTTGTCATCCTGGCAGCGGCCCTCGTGCTGGCGCCGGCCATCGCGGTTCACCCCGTGGTGGTACATCTGCACGCGACGGGATTCTCGAACCTCTTCAGCGCGCTGACGCATCTCCGGGTCCTTCCGTATCTGGGCATCGCTCTCGCATCCGCGCTCCCGGCCGCGGGGTTCACAATCGCCATGGCACGGGCTGCGCGTGGGATGCGCCACCTGCGCGACCTCATGCGCGGCAGTCAACCAGCCCACACGGCCGAGTTTCGTTACCGCGTCATACCGGCGGACGAGGTCCTGGTGTTCACGGCTGGCCTCCTGCGACCCGTCACGTTCGTCAGCACGCGAGCGGAACGCTCGCTGGGGGAGGCCGGCCTTCGCGCCGCGCTCCTGCATGAGGAGGCGCACCGCCATAGCCAGGACGTTATCTGGCGGCTGCTCCTGCGAGCGATCGGACACGGCTTTGCGTTCGTGCCGCGGATCACCGAGCTCGTTGAATCCGAAACGCTGCGGACCGAGTGTGCGGCCGATGACTACGCCATTCGTGGCGGCGCACGCCGCCTCGACCTCTTCGAAGCGATCGTCTCCGCATCGGGCGCGCCGGCCAGCTCCCTCGCGGCGGGCCTCACCGGCGCAGATATCGAGTTCAGGCTGACGCGCCTGGTCCACCCTGAAATGCCGCTCCCGGGCCGGCCCACGCGGAGCTTGCTCACCCTCACTGCCGGGGTCGCCCTGCCCACCGCCGCCGCGCATGTGCTCGCGATCGCCGCCGCCGTGGGGACCTCGCACCTGGTGATGTAGCGGACTCTCAGGGTACGTGGATTCGCTCCCTCGGGCGCCCCTCCCGGCCCCGGCTGAGTAACCTCTCTGAGGAGCCACTCCCGGATGGCTCGGTGCCCGGAGGGCGCCCAGGACCGCAATGGAGGACCCCTTTGGCATCGTGGCAGGACCTCGTGTTCACGCTCGGCTCTATCGTCTTCTTCGCGTCGCTTGTGCCGACGGCCCTCGGCAAGGAGAAGCCGCCAGTACTCACGAGCCTGCCCACCGGCGCACTGCTCATCCTCTTCTCGATCACGTACGCGTCGCTCGGTCTGACGGTGTCCGCGATCTTCACGGTGCCAACCGGCTTGCTCTGGCTTTTCATCGGCGCGCAGCGGCTCGTGGCCCGGCGCCGGCTCGCCATCGAGCGGGGTCTCTCGAGACGCGCGAAGGGCCGGTAGACCCGCCAGCACGGGCCATTCGAACGCTTCGTGCCCACGGCCGGCACTCGATACTACCTGAAGAGCGGCACTCTGAGGGAGGCCAACGCATGGCCACGATCGTCAAGCACTCCACCGTCAACCTCACGCCCATAGAGCGCGTGGCCCGCGTTGCCGCCGGCGCCGCCGGTGCCATCGGCGCGGTCGTGTGGCTTGCATTCGTCCCATCCGCGGTGGTCGCCGCCGGCGCCGTGCTCCTCGCGGCGGCCGGCATCGACCTCGTCGTCACGGGGGCACGCGGATACTGCCCCCTCTACGCATGGCTCGCCCGGCGGCGCGCCAGGAGGTTGGCGCCGTGAACCATCGCCCCGGCCCGCCGGCGAGCGATGACCCGGCGAACCCTCAGCACTCGTCCGCGGCCGAGTCCACGGGCGGCCACGGCGGCTGGGGCATGATGGTGCTCTGCTGCATCCCGATGGTCGCCGTGATCGTCCTGGCGGTTGCACTCAGCAGATGATGCCCGCCCGGCGGGATGTCCCCGCTGGTGGACGCAGGGCCGGTTCAATTCGCCGCGGTTAATCCCCGCCCGGAGCCTTCTTGGCCGAGAAGCGAAACGCGCTCCTGCGCGAGTCCACCCGCACGTCCCCAAAGCCGGCGTCCTCAAGCCTGCGCCCAAATCCGCCGGGATCCACCAGCACCATGGTGTCGAAGAGGTGGGCGGCCCGGAAAATGAGGTTCGAGCGGCTGTCGCAACCGAAGAAGATCGCACCCGGCCGCAGGACCCGGAAGGCCTCACGTATCAACGCGTCCTGCGCATCCTGTGATGGCACGTGGTGGAGCATGGTGAACGACGCAACCGCGCTTGAAACGGTTCGGCTCAAAGGGCATTTTCGTGGCGTCCCCGGTAACGATGGTCACATAGGTGCCCGCCAGCCGCCCGCGGAGCCGGGCTGCAAGCCGGCGGTCAAACTCGATGGCGGTGAGCTTCGGGACTTTCTCCTTGAGGACATCGGTGGTCACCCCCGGGCCCGGCCCAACCTCCAGCACATCGTCTCCGAGGAGGATGCCGTCTAACGTCCAGGGGAGGAGTGACCTTTGAACGGTCCGCCGCCACAGGATCGAGCGGCAGTACCAGTTGTGGAACCGGTTCACGGTCTCAACCTCCCTCGCCGCGGACTACGTGCGTCACCGTGTCACGCAGGCGACGTTGAGCTGCCCCTACGCATGCCGCTTGCCTCCGCGCGGCCGTTCATCCCGTGGCGCAGGTGACGGCATTGATCCGCCAGGAAGAGCCCTCCCGCTTCAAGTCCACCTTCCAGGCTGAATGTAAATCGGTGGCGGCCACCTTCACACTGGCGTTATCACCCGACACGGTAGCCTTCTCCTGCGTGAAGTCGTGTGGTATCGCGGTCGTGCACATCGCGTCGACGCCCGGCTGCGCCATGGCGCTTGCGGACGCCATGGACGCCACGAAGTCCTTCGTAACGTCGGGGTTGGCGTCGAGCGCGCCAGCCGCCATCGGGTCGCGCCCGAGGCTGCGTTCGGTCGCGTACCAGTGAAAGAAGCGCTCGGTGACAGCCTCGGGGCTTGTGGTGTCCGGGCTCGGCGTGGCGTTCGCAGGCTCGTCGTGGCCCCCGCCGGCCGTGAAGGCAACCACCACGGCAACGACGATAGCCGCCAACACTACAACCGCGAGGATGCCCACCACCCGGACGCTCAGTATTCTCACGTGGACGACTCCTGACGTATTGTCAATAACTTACTACAGGCCGCCGTCTTGCCGGTGCGTCCCTCTGGCCCAGAAATTGCCGCCGATCGCCCATGAAACTGGCGGCCGGCGCGGGCCGGCGTCGCCCGGGCCCTCCGGACGCGCGCCACTAGACTGGAACAGCCTTCGCCCCCAGGAACTCGTCGCGGCAGCCGTTGGCGCAGAAATAGTACGTCTCGCCGTCCCGCACGCCCGTGACTGCGAGCTCGCGCTCGACTGACATCCGGCAGACGGGGTCCGTGGCCATCTCAACGACGCGCTTGAACTGCCCATCCTCGAGCCAGAGCACGCGGTCGGCGATGTCCTTGATGCGGGCATCGTGCGAGACGATGACGACGCTGCGGCCACGTTCACTGGCGATGTCCCGCAGCAGGCGCATGGTCTCGTGGCCGTGGCTGGAATCCAGGTTAGCAGTCGGTTCGTCGGCCAGGATCAGCGCCGGGTTATTCACCAGCGCGCGGGCGATGGCGACACGCTGCTTCTCCCCGCCGGAGAGCTTCTCCGGGCTGAAGTGGAGGCGCCGGCCGAGTCCCAATTCGGTCAGAAGCGCGGCAGCTTTGGCGACCGCCGCTTTGCGGCCGGCCCCGGCGAGTTCGGCGGCGATGGCGACGTTGTCCTGGACGTTGAGCGCCGAAAGCAGGTTGAAGTCCTGGAAGATAAAGCCAAAGCTGTGCAGGCGGATATCCGGCAGGCGATTCTCGGAGAGGCTGCTCAACTCGAGGCCGTCGAGAGTGATCGTGCCCTCCGTCGGCTTGAGCAATCCCCCGAGCATGAGGAGCAGCGTTGACTTACCGGAGCCAGATGGCCCCATGATCAACACCACTTCGCCCGGCGCAACCTCAAGGGAGACGTCGCGTACAGCCACCACTTCGGTGTCGCCGCTGCCGAAGCGCTTGGTGAGATGACTGACGCGCAAACCTGCGTTGGGCATGGCACTAACCCCTTCGAATGATGGCGACCGGTTCGAGACCGGCCAGCTGGCGGGCTGGCAGCAGCGCCGACAGCCCCGCGATGACGACCGAGACGATTGCGACCCTCAGCAGGGACGCAGAGCTGAGAGTGAGCACCATGCTCTCGTTGAAGCGTGGGACGACCTCCGAGAGCAGGAGCGTGAGCGCGACGCCGGCCACCAGCCCCAGCGCCACGCTGAGCAAAGCCTGCACGAGGACGACCAGGTACAGGAGCCGGTTGCGTGTCCCTATGGCCTTGAGCACGCCGTACTCCTTGCGCCGCGCGATCGTCGCAACGTAGACCGTGAGCGCCAGCACCGCGAAGCCGGTTAGGAAGCCGGCGATGTTCATGATGTTGATGATGTCACCGCTCATGTCCATGACCAGCTTGCGCTCCTGGGCGGCGAACTGCTCGCGCGTCTGTACGGTAACACCGCTGACGCCCTCACTGATGCGCGACGCCACAGCTGCCGCTGACTCTCCCGCGCTCACCTTCACCAAAACGAAGCTGATCGTCCCGTTGTCGCCGCCGCGAGCCTTCGTGAAGTCGTCGAAGCGCACGATGGCCACGGAGCTCGCCAGGCTCGATGTGTCGGAGGTAAGGCCAACGATCTTCATCATCTGGCCCAGGACTGTCACTTCGTCGCCGACTTTCAGTCCCGACGAGGCGGCGATCGAATGGTCGATGATGACTTCGCCCGGCCCCGGCATTGACGCACCCTCGACGATCGCAAATGCCTTTCCCAGGGGAGCGTTGTCCGGTACCCCGAAGACGTAGGAAAGGGTCTCCTTGCCGTTCGCCTGGATAATGTCCGTGGCATAGAGGATGGGCACGGCCTCCTGGACCCCCGGCACACTCTTCACTTCATCGGTCACCGTAGCGGGCAGGAACGAGTTCGACATGTGCATCGTCTCGACGCCATCCTGGGCGACCCAGACGTCCGCGCCGGCCTTATCGATGTAGACGGTGAGGCGGCTCTTCGCACCGTCGAAGACGGCGCCGAAGACCAGGATGAGCGTGAGGGCCAGCCCCAGCCCTCCGACGGAAACGATGAGCCGCGCCTTGTTCTGCACCAGGTTCTTGATCGCCAGGCGAAGCATTGCACTACCTCCTGAAGACTTCTGCCGGCGCCAGGCGCACCACCGAGCGCGCGGGGATCAGTGCGCCGAGCAAGGCCATCACCAGGCCGGCCCCCACCGCCAGCACAATTGCCGATGGTCCGATCGAGACCGGGAACGAGGGCTTCAATGTCTGGACCAACGAACCCATCAGGTAGGCGAAGCCAATCCCCACCAGGACCCCGAGCCCGGCGGCAATGACCGCCTGCGAGAGCGTCACCCGGTAAAGCGCGCCACCGCGGGCGCCGATTGCCTTCAGGATTCCGTATTCGGCGCGCCGCTCAATGGTCGCCGTGTACAGCACCATGCCAACGACCAGGGCGCCCACGACGAACGCCGCCCCGATCATCAGCATCAGGACCGAGTCGATCATCGTCGCCAACGTCTGTTGGTCGTTGTCCATAACCTGGCTCTTGAGGAGCACGCTTGCCTCCGGCAGGCTCCGCTGGAGGGCGGCGGTGAGGTCTCCTGCTGCGGTGCCCGGCGCGGGAGTCACGACCACGGCGCTCAAGGCGCCAGGCGAGAGGGTCAGCGTCTCGACCATGGATTTTCGCGCGAAGACGTAGCTGCCGCTGAGGGAGCTTGTGCCCTTCGATAGCCCCACCACCTTGAGCGCCACCCCGCTCATCATGAGGGTGTCGCCAATGGCGAAGTTGTGGCGGTCGGCCAGCACGCGATCGAGGACGATTTCGTCGTCGGCGGAGGGCTCGCGTCCTTTTGCAAGGTCCCACGCGCCACCGCCGAGCGCCGGGTCGTAGCCCACCAGGTACACCGCCTCCTTTTTGCTGTGGAACTGCGGCATTGCCCTGGTTTGCAGGATAGGAATGGCCCGCGCCACTCCCGCCGTGCCGGCGATCGTCTCGGCGGCCCCGGCCGGCAAGTACTCCCCGGAACCAGCCGCGACTGTGCCCTTGACGCCCTGCGGAAGCACGACGACCGACCCCGGCGTGTTCGCCATGTAGGCTCTGACGCTTTCGAAGAGCCCGGCGCGCAGGCCGAGGAGAAACAGGATCAACATCACGGCCAGGGCGATGCCCACGACGCTTAGGATCAGCCTCAGCTTGTCTTGCACCAGGTTGAGGAACGCCAGCCGGGGCGCCGATCCGAATGAGAGTGCAGCCACGGTCATTTCATCCTCCAGGACGGCCAGCCGGTGCTCGGCGTGGCTCGCGAGCTAACGGTTCTCCCCGCCGCGTCCTTCTTCGCCATGGGGCACACCGCGAGCCGGGTCTTTTTCATCGCCGGGCCTCCTTCAATCTCCGTCCCGAGTTCCGCCGTGCACCGAAACAGTGGTGGAAGTCGCCGTTTCGCCAGGACCCACGCACCTGATCGTCGGAGCGACCATCCGGTACGACGCGTGGGGTTCGTACCCCTCAGGCTATGCGCTCACGCGGCCACCCCGTGATGGCCGAACGGGACCGCTCGGCGTGCCCGATTGGGCCCCAAAATTCGCTCGCTCTCGAAGGCGCCAGGTTCTATCGGCGCCGTCTTCCCGCACCCTGCCCGAGGGATCGATTGGCAGCAAATATCGAGCCTAACGGACGTACCGCGCGCTCCGCGGCAGGACTACGTTTGTCATGTGAGCCACCCTCGGGAAGGAGGTTGTCGATGGCGCAGGCGATTCTCATGAGCGAACGTGATCTCCATGGCCCGATCCCCACGGACACCACCCGCGTGGCCTGCGAGCACGACGCGGTCTGGATAGTTGATGTCGCCTCGCGCCGCGTGATCCGCGCGGCCTGTGTTTCCTGCGAGACCGCGCTCAGGGCGGTAGTCGTGGTGCCTGCGCCAGTTGAGCGCAGCCTGGAGCTGAGAGACATGACGCTGGGTACCAGGAGATAGTGAGGCAATCCATGGCAACAGAGCTCATCGGCAAAACCCGCCCTGCCAGCATCCTGATCGGCGATGTCAACGTGCCGGCCGAACCATCCCGGCAGCGGGAACAGTTGGCAATCAAGGCGTACGAGATCTACTGTGCCCGCGGCGGCGAGCATGGTCACGACCTTGATGACTGGATAGAAGCCGAACGCCAGCTCCGCATGGAGTCCGCGGACGGGTCAAAACAAGCTGGCACCGCTCAACAAGCATAGCCTCAGAGGCCCGGCCCGCCCGGCGGCTCACCGCGACGCCGTACCATGCAGCGGCGAGCGCGGCAGGAAGCGCAGCGTCCGGGTACGTCTGCTTTGAGGCCCGGCACGAGGTCTTCAACGCCGATTTCAGGCGTTACGCGGGCCGCTGAGTGTGGCGGGCGGGACCTGGCCCGCGTGGCGGGCAGCCGCGCGCTACCCTTGTGTGGACGGAAGCACCGGAAGGGGGCGTATGGCAACGAAAGTCCTCGTCGTCGATGACGAGCACAGTATCGTGGACCTGGTTCGCGGCTACCTGGAGCGGGAGGCCTTCGAGGTGCATGCAGCGTACGACGGCCCGGCCGCACTCAGCCTCACGCGAGACCTGGACCCGGATCTCGTCGTGCTCGACGTCAATCTTCCGGGCATCGATGGGATAGAGGTCTGCCGGCAATTGCGCCGATTCTCCGATGCCTACGTCCTCATGCTCACCGCCCGGGCCGAGGAGGTGGACCGGATTGTGGGGCTGACCGTCGGCGCCGACGATTACCTGACGAAGCCCTTCAGCCCGCGGGAGTTGGTCGCGCGGGTACGCGCCATGCTCCGGCGGCCCCGGACTTCGGCAGCGCGGGACGGCCAGCCGGAGGGGCTTCTTCGCCTTGGCGACCTCGCCATCGACCCTGGCCGCCGTGCGGTAACCCGAGACCGGGAACAGCTCGACCTCACGGCGCGGGAGTTCGATCTCCTGGTCATGCTTGCCGAGCACCCCGGGCGCGTCTTTACGCGCGCGCAAATCCTCGACCGCATCTGGGCCAGCGAGTTCTACGATGACCACGTCGTGGAGGTCCACATTGGCAACCTCCGCCGCAAGCTCGGCAGCGACCCGGCGCGGTATGTCGAGACTGTCCGCGGCGTCGGCTACCGTGCCGTGGAGGGTGCACCGTGAATGGGCGAAGGCCGTTGCTGGTAGGCATGCGCACACGTCTCCTCGCCAGTCACATTGGCGTGATCATCATCGCGATCGTGGTCCTCTTCGTGACAGTCAGAGCGACAGCGCCGAACTTCTTCGACTCCCATATTGGCAACATGGCTATGATGGGCGGCCCCGAAGGCACAATGATGACCGCCGAGGCGGGGCAGCTGGATGACGCCCTTGCGCGCTCCGTGAACGAAGGGTTCCTCCTCGCGGCGGCAGTCGCGCTCCCGCTCGGCGTCGTCGTGAGTCTGCTCGCGGCCCGGCAGCTCGCGGGGCCGGTGCGGTCGTTGGCGGCTGCGAGCCGCGGAATCGCCGCCGGGGACTACGTGCAGCGGGTCCCGGTCGAAGGCCCCCCGGAGCTGGAAGAGCTGGCCCGCAGCTTTAACTTGATGGCTGTCGCGCTCGAGGGAGCCGAGCGCCGCCGTATCGAGTTGATTGGCGACGTAGCCCACGAGCTGCGGACGCCGGTGACGGTTCTCCAGGGTTACGTCGAGGCACTGGCCGATGGCGTCTTTCCGGCCTCAGCCGAAACATGGTCGAAGCTCGCAGCGGAAACGTCTCGCCTGGGCAGGCTCGCCGAAGAGTTGCAGGATCTCTCTCGCGCCCAGGCGGGCCAGCTGGCCGTAAGCATATCGGCGGTGAGCGCCGGCGGTGCCATCCGTAGCGCGGCGGGGCGGCTTGAACCGGCGTTCGCGGAGAAGGGCCTGCGCCTCGATGTCCTCGCGCCCCCGGGTCTTCCCAACGTCCTGGCCGATTCGGAGCGTCTCGTCCAGGTCCTGTCCAGCCTGCTCTCCAACGCACTGAGATATACCCCGGCGCCCGGCGCCGTCAGCATCGCCGCCCGGCGCGTGGGAGCCGCGATCGAGATTTCCGTGCACGACACCGGCATTGGGATCAGTGCCGAGCACCTTCCCCACATCTTCGAGCGCTTCTATCGCGTGGACCGGTCCAGGGCGCGGTCGTCGGGTGGCACCGGCGTTGGTTTGACCATCGCCAGCGCACTCGTGACGGCCATGGGTGGCGCCCTTCGGGCCGAATCGCCCGGCGCAGGCGACGGCTCCACGTTCACGATTGTGTTGCCGGTTGCGTCGTAGTCCGGCGAACCACCGCTCGCGGGGCCCTGCCGCCGGCAGATCTGGCCGGCAGCGCTTGAGCAAATCTTGAACTTCGCACTGCGCCTCTCTTGAGGTTCAAACGCGATGATCGACCTGCGGTCCCTCGGAGGGCCGGAAGGAAGGTCAGTCATGATGGACGTTGGAGGCATGGGGAGCTTCGGCTGGGCGGGGATGGCATTCGGGCTCGTGTTTTGGGTCGCCATCATCGCCTTTGGCGCCTGGGCGATTGCCCAGGTGGGCCGAGACAGGCCCCGGACAGAGGACGCCGAAGATGTGCTGCGCCGCAGGTACGCCGGCGGAGAAATCAACGACCAGGAATTCGAATCGGCCCGGCGCGCGCTGCGCCGAAGCTGAATTCACAAGGCTCGAACAACAACTGAAGGAGAATCAGCGATGAACACACGAAAAGTAGTCCTCGCCGGCGTCCTCGCGGCCGCCGCCATCGTCACGCTCGGCACGTTTGGCCTGGCAGTTGCCCAGAGCACCTCCGGCGGCTCGGACATGCAGAGCGGTATGGGCTCTGGCCACATGAGTGGCCAGGCTGGTATGGATTGCGACGCAATGGACGGCATGACCGCCTCCGGAATGGGGCAGATGCACGAGGCTGTGGCCAGGGCGCTGGGCATCAGCGTCGATGAGTTGAACGCGCAACTGGCCGCGGGCAAGACGGTCGCCCAGATTGCAGCTGAAAAGGGCATCGACATGGCGACGGTGCGGTCGGCGATGCAGGCAGCGCACGCAGCCATCGCGAACGAGGACGGCACGACGTCCGGCAGCATGATGTCCGGCGGGATGATGTCGGACAGCATGATGTCCGGCAGCACGACGTCCGGCGGAACGATGTCCGGCGGCATGATGTCCGGCCAGGATTGACCAGCGGTCGATGGCGGCGGCGGACGCCGCTCAGTCCGGGGCAGTCTCCAACGTCGGGGGGCTGCCCCGGATTTCGGGCGTCCCGACCTTCTTCACGGGGGCGAAGATTTTCTGCGCGAGCGGCGATGGCGTGCTCGTGGCTGCAATCCATGACTGGTTCAACGCCCAACTGATGAACCTCGGCCGCGACGCACGCTCCCGGCAGGAAGCCCGCTCAGCCCCAGGCGTGTCGGAGGCGGCTGGATGCTTCAGCGGCGGTTCCGGTGGCGGCCGAGCATGATGAACCTCGCCACCAGGCCGGCTGCGGCGATCGTGCCCCCAACAAACCAGGCCGGCGCGATCACTCCCCAGCCGGGCGGCCGCTCGGCGGCGCCGATGATCGCCAGGCCGACGATAAAGGAGCTTGCGAGGATGGCCGTCGAAAGCCGGCCGACAATCGCGCCGACGCGGTCCAGGTACTCGTCGAGATCCCGGTGGCGCAGCGCTACTTCGAACTCCCCGCGGTCCAGCCGCGACGCGATCCGGCCGACCTGTCCCGGCAAAGCGACCGCCGCGAATGCGGATTGCCGGCCGGCATCGACCATCCGCCTTCGCATGGCCCGGACGGACGAGCGGCGGGACCGGGCCCGCTTCGCAAAGGGTTCGGCCACCATGGCGATGTTGAAGTCGGGGTCGAGGCGGCGCCAGAGCCCCTCGCTCATTGCGATCGTCTTCAACACGAGCGCGAGCTCCGTCGGGAGTTGCAGCTGGTTGCGCCGGATGACGCCGAGCATGTCGTGCAGGAATGCCGAGACATTCACCTGGCGCAGCGACAGCCCGTAGTAGCTTTCCAGCAGGTGCTGGAGGTCGCGGCGCACGGCCGCGCGGTTGGCAGCGCTCTGGAGCACGCCGAGCGACTCCAGCGCCCACGTGGCGTCGTCGGCATCCTGCCGCACGCAGGCGTCGAGGAGCAGCAAGAACTGGTACTTCAGTTCGTCATCGAGGTTCCCCACCATCCCGAAGTCGAGGATCGCCAGCCTGCCGTCCCCCGTGACGATGAAGTTTCCCGGGTGGGGGTCGGCATGGAAGAAGCCCGCTTCGAAGACCTGGACGAGGAGCGCCTCCGCGCCGACGTTCGCCATCGCCGCCGCGTCCACGCCGGCCGGAAGGTCGGCGAGCCGGGTTCCATCCACCCGCTCCATGACAAGGACGGCCTTCGTTGTCAGGTCCCAGCAGATCGCCGGGACCAGGATGTCCTGCCGTTTGGCGAGGACCTCCCCGAGCCGTGCTGCGTTATGCGCCTCGCGGATGTAGTCGAATTCGGACCGAAGCGTCCAGCTAAAGTCGTCGACAATGGCTTCCAGGTCATAGAAGGATGCCAGGCGCCCACCCGAAACACGCCGGGCGAGGTCGGCAAGGATGGCGAGGTCCTGGGCGACCGTTTCGGCTACGCCCGGCTTCTGCACTTTCACGACCACGCGCGCGCCGTCGTGGAGGACCGCCCCATGCACCTGGCCGATGGAGGCGGCGGCAATCGGCTCTCGCTCGAAATCCGCGAAGAGTTCATCGATCTTCCCGCCCAGCTCGCGCTCGATGATGGCCACGATCGCGTCCGCCGGGACGGGCGGGACACGGTCGCGAAGCTTCTCGAACTCCGCGATGTATTCCGGCGCCACGAAGTCGGGACGGGTACTGAGGATCTGCCCAAGCTTTATCGCCGTGGTCCCGAGGTCCTCCATCGCGAGGCGTACGTGCTCGGCGGTTGTGTAGCGGCGCTCACGGCGCGCGTGCCCCATGAGGCCGCGTTGGAACGGTACGACCCAGGCGATGCCGGCCTCGTTCACGAATGCGCCCAGTCCATGGCGTGAAAGCACGCTCAGGATTTCACGGTAACGGCGCCGCCGCGTGCTCGAACCCCCGATCACGGGCGCCCCTCATCGCGGCGCGCCGCGCGAGCACCATCCGGCCCGGGGCCGCTCTTCGAGCGGCGCCGTCTGATCGCCAATGCCCGCGCGGCCCCCAGGTTCAGTGGTGGCCTCCGTGGCGCATCAGCCGCGGGTGGATGGCGCGCAGAGAGACCAGCCCTGCCGCGCCCATTGCGTCACCGTGGGGTGCGGCCGCTGCGTGGCCCTGGTGCTCGGTCACCTCATTCACCTCTGTCGTAGTGACTGTACCGTCGTCCGGCGAGGTGTGCGAATACAGGGCCTACCCGTCGTTGTGCCCGGCCGAACGGTCGCGTTCCGTCACCCGGCTTCCGGCCGGCAGCATGGGCGCAGCCGGCCGCGGCGCCTTAGCGCGATCGCGCGAACACCCTGGCAGCAACGACCGGCGTGACCCCGCCGACGAGCCCACCGGCGACCGCCGCGAGCCAGTGGAGTGGGTGCGGGTAGGAAGCCAGCGTCGCTTCGGCCACGAAGTACGCGGCCATCAGCAGCGCGAACCCCGCGACGAGGCTGGCGACGCTCGGCCCCGTCCCACCGCTCTCCGCCTGGGCCGGGAATTCGATGTAGCGCGGCACGCCACTCTCTGGCTCCCAGCCCGCCCGGGGCTCAGCCCCCGAGCGGTCCGAGGAGGTGGTTTGGCGCGGTTGAGGCTTTGAGCGCTTGGCCGATCGAGTCATGCCGGTACCATCGATTGGGGCTGTAACTCAGCCTACTGCTACTGGCTGTCGTACGGAAGCCGGTCGTTGCGGTCATCGCCGCTGGAGAATCTTGCGCGCCGCGATGGCCGCAAAGGTGGCCACGGCGATCGCCCGTGCCGGCCCATCGCTGCGAGCCGCTTCCGTTTGCAGCCGGCCATCGCTTCCGCTATGGCGGGAGCCTACGCTTGCATGCTCGTCCCATCCGGGCAGAACCAGTAGGACTGCGAGTCCGTGAGTCCGGCGAAGGCGAGCGCCATGATGGCTGCAACGAACGACAGGCCGAGCACCAGCGCCACCCGTTCCCCCGCTCCCACGGCAAGGCCGTGGTGCCGGACCTTGCGCAGCGCCCGTTCCCGCTCGCTCGTCATGCCACACGAGCCCGGTGGCACAGGCGCCAGGACATCGACCTTGAACAACGCCTGGAGCAGCGGTCGATCGTCGCCCATCTCGGTTGAGGCGCGGGCGTCGGCTCGCGCCTCGCGCGCAGCCCGGTGGGCGACACCGAGCCACGACGTCCGTGGGAACCAGAGCGACCAAATGATCAGTTCGACGAGCCAGCAGCGGAGCGGGTCCCGCCTCCTCACGTGTGCGATCTCGTGGAGCAGCGTGGCTTCCATCTCGGAGGACGACATGCGCCGGAGAAGCGCAGGGCTCACATAGATCCGGGGACGAAGGAGCCCGGCCGAGAAGGCGACGGCGGCGTCCATGGCCACCAGGCGTACGGGGATCGCCCGTCCGCCGGCGTAGAGCTCGATCTCCTCGGACTGCCCGAAGTTTCGTCCCTGGCGGCGGATGGCAACCAGGTCCCGCGCGCCACGCCAGAGTGCGCGGCCGAGCGCGAGGGTCGCCCAGCCCGCCAGCACCGCCATGGACCCATAGCCGGCGACCACCAACGGGCCCCGGCGCAGGGCCTGCTGGCATGCCTGGAGCAGGCGGTCCACCGGCTGGGCGGCGGGAGTCATCGTGATGGCAAGCCAGAGCGGGACGGCGAGCGCGGCAATCACCGCCAGCATCCCGGCGGCCGCGCCGAGCTCGATGAGATGGCCGTCGCGGCGCCAGAATCGCTGGCTCGATGCCGGCCATGTCCACAAGTAGACGTTCAGTTCGCGCACGACGTGCCTGTCTTCGTGCGGGGCTCCAGATCCTTGGTGTTCGGATCGATGCGCGCCCTGCATTGCTCACCGGGAAGGCAATCGTCATCCGTCAGGGAGTCGAGCACCAAGGCACTTCGCGGGACCACGCGGCCGCCACTCCGCACAGGCGCGGGTGGTGGCCGCGTGGGTCGGGCCAATGGATTCTTTCGCCGGCTACTGGCCATTGCCGCCGGGCCTCCATGTGTTGATCTCGATTGTGCGGGTCTCGTCGTCGAGGAGGCGCGCGACGATCGTACGTTGCTCCGGGGAGAGATCACGCACAAACCCCACGAGCGCCGCCGCGCCGTACATTTCGAGCGCTTCGCGCACGGCCCGCCCTCCAAGCTCACCCGCTATCTCCATCTGGTCCCGCGCCTCGTACAGGTACGCCTTGCCGTGCCGCTGCCGGAAGAGATAGCCCTTCTCCCAGAGCCTTGTCATGACCGTCATCACGGTGGTGTAGGCCAGAGGCCGGCCGTCGTCGCCAAGCCGCGCCACCGTCTCCGCAACGCTCGATCGTCCACTGGCACGGACCACGAGGAAAACCTGGCGCTCGAGGTCGCCGAGCGAAGCGCCGATATCGGGTTCGTTCGTCGTCATCGTCAGAGCACCAGGGTGAAACCCTGGAAGTAGCGGAAGATGTCGATCAGCGCTCCGGTGAAGATAAGGATGCCCATCCCCACCATGACCCCGCCGGATACACGTTCGACTGCAACGTAGTGCCGGGTGAGGAACCGACGAAATCGGTTGAGGCGTTCGAAGGCGAGCGCGGCGCCAAGGTGGGGAAGGGCCATGCCCGCGGCGAAGGCCGAGAGCAGCGCAACCCCCTGCCAGAAATCCCCGAACACGAGCACGCTGGTGAGGATGGCGCCGAGCACTGGCCCGATGCAGGGCGTCCAGGCGACCGAATAGGTGGCGCCCACCACGAACGACCGTGCGTAGCCCGGATGGGGGCTGGCGGCGAGGCGAAGCTCGAACGATCGCTGCAGCACGGGGATCCGGACCAGGCCCATCTGGACCAGGCCGAATGCGATCACAACGGTGCCCCCGATTTTCCAGAGCTGCGTCCGGACGTCGGTTAGCGCGTATCCCGCGAGGCTGAGCCCCGCGCCGATCGCGACGAATACAAGCGAGAAGCCGAGCACGTAGAGGACGGCGTGTGTGAACCGAGCGCGTCTTGAGTGCGCTTCCGCCTCGACGCCGGCGAGGTGAGCGAGAAAGGCCGGCGTCATTGCGAGGCAGCAGGGGGAAAGGCTGTTCACCATCCCCGCAACGAACGCGAGCGTTAGCCCCGGGGCCGCGCGGTCGAAGCTCAACGCCCATTCCATCAGCGGCACGCCTCCGGCTTGTGGTTGCCGGCCTGGATGCCCGCGACGATGCACCTGGCGATCTCCGGGCGAAGCTGGCCGATGCGGTGGTCGCGGATGATACCCGCGTCATCGAGGAAAAAAGTCTCCGGCAGGCCGGTGAGCTTGTACGAACCCGTGACGCGGCCGTCGCTATCGAGCGGCAACGGATAGTTGAGCGAGAAGTTCAGCGCGAATCCCTTCACCGCCTCGGCCGACTCGAAGTAGTCCACGCCGAGCAGCCGCACCGAGTCCCCCCACTCCTTCTGCAAAGCCACCAGGTCGGGTGACTCCCTCTGGCAAGGGACGCACCACGTGGCCCAGAAGTTCACCACAACGGGCCGGCCCCGGAAGTCGTCCAGCCGGATTAGATTGCCTTCGGGGTCGAGAAGCTGGAACCCGGGCGCCGGCTCACCCAGTTTGGGCTTCCCACCGCCAGCGGGCCCAAGATCGATCGCCTGGTAAGCGCCGGGGGCGAAGCTCGCATCGAGAGCCGGCACCCTATCGCGCGCGCGATATAGTTGCACGAGCACGATGGCGCCGACCACCGCGGCGATGGCCAGGAACGGGATGACCAGATCACGGAATGGATCCCGCGCGCCGCGCTTTCTGACTACCTGGGGCGCCAACCCCTCCGGCACAGGCTGGTCATCGCTGTCCTCAGGCTCGGCAACCATCCTAGCCCGGCCCCCACGTCGCGCCCCCGTCGGTGCTGCGGAAAACATGTCCGGCGCTGTCCGCCTGGATGGAGACGACCGCGACGTCCATCGGATTAGCGGGATTCACCGCTCCAAGCAGTACCTGGCCGCCACCAGGCACCGCGCGCTTTTCCCAGGTGGCGCCGCGATCGTTCGAGAACAGGATGGCGCCCTGCGCCCCGGCATACACAACGTCGGGGACCGCCGACGCCATGACCGCCATCGCGAGGGACGCGGCCGGCTTCCCGGCCGGCTTGAAGGTCGCCCCGGCGTCGTCACTACGCAGGATGTTGCCCCCCATGCCCGCGGCATACAGCCGGCCGCCGGGGCCCGCGCTCAGTGTCATGGTGTCCCCCGGGAGGTTCCCCGGCGCTTTTGTCCATTTTTCGCCGCCGTCGTTGCTACGGAAGAGGCCGGCGCCGACAACGTAGGCATACACCACCTTCGGGTCGTCCGGCGCCGTTGCGAGCCCGTGCACATCTGTGCCGGGGAGGCCGGAACTGACCGGCTTCCAGGTCTGGCCGCCGTCGTCGCTGCGGACGAAGGTGTCGTGACCTGCCGCGAAGACGACTTTGCCGTCGGCCCCGGCGAAACCCATCCCCATGGCATCGCCGCTAACGCTGACCGTGTTCCACGTACGCCCGCCGTCCGTGCTGCGCTGGACACCGGCATGATGACCGAAGAGGATAACGTTCGGGTCCGCGGGGCTCACCGCCATTGAGTGAAAATCCGCGGCTTTAATCTGGGAGAGCTCCGCGCCTTTCGCCGTAGCGGCCGCGGCATTGTTCGCGGGCTGGCCCGTGGCCGCTGTCCCGCCGGAGCCTCCTGAGAGCCGCGCTGTCGCGACGATCGCAACGACAGCCGCCGCAGCGAGGACCCCACCCCAGAGCATCCAATTGGGACGCCGCGCGGGCTGTTGGGCCTTCCGGTTCGCCGCACCGCGCTGTGCGTTCGCGCGTGCTCGGGACCGGCCCGTGCTCACGATGACTCCGCGACAGCGCCCGGGCTGCCAGGCGCCTTCCAGTTGAACCACATCGCCACCATCAACTTCATCGAATCGCCTCCGAGGCCACATACTACGCCGGCGGTAGTAACGAGCGAGGGAAGCGGGCAGAAGCTTGACCGAACGCCTATCTCCTGGCGTGGCTGCTCTGGGCATGGTCGTCGCGATTAGCGTGGCGGTCGCGTTGCCTTCCCGCGGGCGGAGATGGGAATGGAAAAACGGGGCTGATGCTGTCCGGATCGGCGGAATCCGCGGAGCAGGACAACTGCCGCCACTGGCGCTGCCAGATGTCACGCTCACCGACACGAGCGGTCAGCCGTACCGGCCACCGCGGTCATCATGTTGATAGCTCGCCGCCGCAATCCATCTGGCGGCGCACGACGGTTCGTCTCGGGTTTCCAGGTCGCGCAGTTCACCTTGAGCAGCGCCATGCTTGTCTACGTGCCATCCGCGCCGGGCAACATCCCCTCGTCCGCCTGAACACAATGCGCCGGCGCCGGTAGAATCGCCCGATGTCTCACGTCGAGCTCGTGGCGATCGTCGTGGACGACTACGACACCGCCATCCACTTCTTCGTCGAAACCCTCGGCTTTGAGCTCGTCCAAGACTCGCCCGCCTTCACCAATGACGGCCGCCCCAAGCGCTGGGTCGTCGTGAGGCCCGCCGGCGCCCAAACCGGCTTCCTCCTTGCCCAGGCCGATGGCGAAGCCCAACAGGCCGTCGTTGGTCACCAATTCGCCGGCCGCGTCGGCTTCTTCCTGCGGGTCGATGACTTCGAAGCCGCCTACCGCCGCATGGCCGATGCCGGCGTCACATTCGTGACCACGCCGCGGACCGAGCCCTACGGCCGCCTCGCCGTGTTCCTGGACGTGGCCGGCAACCGCTGGGATCTCCTCGGACCGGGCTGACCGCGGGCGCCGCACGCAAGGTCCGCCCGGTGGAGTACCCGCCCCGTATGGTCACCGTCGATGAGGTGCGTGCGTTCGCGGCCGGGCTGCCCCGCAGCTACGAGGCCGTCGTACGCGGCCGTCTAACAGCACTGCCAGGTTCGCTGTCAAGCACGCGATCGGCGGCGTCTGGCTCCAGATCGGCGGTAGCCACCTTTTCAAGCGCAAATGGGTCCGCCCCAGATGCGACTGACGTGCGTAGCCCAGCCGGCAAATAGCCACGAACCGGCTGCGACTCGGTGCGCTTGCCAATGCGGCAATAGGTGCCGATGTTGCCGTCCTCGGTCAGCCGAGGTCCTGGTCGGTCGCGCGCCTCCTCCCGCCACCCATCGCCTACACTCCTGCGGCAGGATCGCCATGCCCAACCTCTACCCCGAGATCGAAACCTATGACCACGGCATGCTCGATGTAGGCGATGGGCAGCGCATCTATTGGGAGGCGTGCGGCAACCCGGATGGCAAGCCCGCCGTCGTCCTCCACGGCGGCCCCGGATCCGGGTGCACGCCGCTGCAGCGCCGCTTCTTCAACCCCGAGGCCTACCGCGCCATCCTGTTCGACCAGCGCGGCTGCGGGCGCAGCACCCCGCACGCCGGCCACCCCGAGACAAGCCTCGCAGCCAACACCACCTGGCACCTCCTCGCCGATATCGAGCGCCTGCGCGTCCACCTGGGCATCGAGCGCTGGCTCCTCTTCGGCGGCTCGTGGGGCGCGACGCTTGCCCTCCTCTACGCCGAGACGCACCCGGATCACGTCAGCGAGATCGTCCTCGGCGGTGTCACCGCCGGTCGGCGCGAGGAGATCGACTGGCTGTACCGCGGCGTGGCCCCGCTCTTCCCCGAGCAGTGGGCGCGCTTCCGCGCCGGCGTCCCCGAAGCCGAACGCGACGGCGACCTCGTCGACGCCTACTACCGTCTGCTCAACCACCCGGACCCCGCCGTCCGCTCGAAGGCAGCGACCGATTGGTGCACCTGGGAATCGGCCAGCATCAGCGCCCAACCCGGGCCCGCGCTTTCGCCGCGATTCCGCGATCCCGCCTACGCCATGGCCTTCGCCCGCATCGTGACCCACTACTTCCGCCACAACCTCTGGCTCGAAGACGGCGTGCTCCTGCGCAACGCCGGCAAGCTCGCGGACATCCCCGGCATCCTCGTCCAGGGCCGGCTCGACCTCCAGGCGCCGCTCGCGACCGCGTGGGCGGTCAAACAGGCCTGGCCCAGCGCCGAGCTTGTGCTCGTCGAAGGCGCCGGCCACGCGAACACCGACACCGGTATCCCCGAACAGCTCGTCCGCGCCACCGATTCCTTCGCCCGCCGGTAGCCCCTCAGCCCCTCAACCCCTCGCCTCGCGCGTTCGCCCCCACCCCGGCATGATCGCACCATGACTGACGATGCCTTCTTCCGGCGCGACGGCGCCACGTTCGTACCCAACCCTGTCTGCCGGGGGCCGTGGGACCCGAAGTCGCTCCATGGGCGCGTCGTCGCCGGCTTGCTCGCCGCCGAGATCGAGCGCCAGTACGGCGATCCCGGGTTCCAGCCTGCACGTCTCACCGTCGACCTCTGGCGCCTCCCCGATTTCACCCCGATCGAGGTCACGACGACGCTCGTGCGCGAAGGTGGCCGCCTCAAGGTCGTCGATGCGGAGTGTTTCGCCGGCGGCAAGTCCATCGGCCGCGCCAGCGCCGAACTCCTGCGCCGCGGCGTCCCGCCCCAGACCGAGGTCTGGAGTCCGCCGCCCTGGAACGTCCCTCCCCCGCAGCGCGTGCCCCCGGAAAGCCTCCCTGCCGACCGGCCCACGGACTGGCAGCCCATGTGGGAGATGCGGCCCATCGGCCCGCAATGGGGCGTCGCTGCCCAGAAGCGCGTCTGGATGCGCGAGGTGCGCGGCCTCTTCGAAGGCGAAGCGCTTACCCCGTTCCAGCGCGCCGCCCTCGCCGCCGACTTCGCCAGCCCGCTCTCCAACAGCGGCGCCGGCGGCCTCGCCTACATCAACACCGATATCACCCTGTATCTCCATCGCTTGCCCGCGGGCGAATGGCTCGGCTTCGAAACCATCGCACACCACGCAGCCGAGGGCGTCGCCGTAGGCGAATGCATGCTCTACGACGAGGAAGGCGTCATCGGCCGCAGCATCACTGCCGCGCTCGCCCAGCGCCGTACCGCCGGCCCGGAGATCCCGCCGCGCAACGACTGACCCGGCGCCTCCGCCGGGTCACACCCCGGCCTGCACCATGGCCAGCACCTCGTCGTCGCGCGTGAAGTCGAACGTGTACCAACTGCGGCCTTCCTCCTGGAACCAGCGGTACGCGTACGCCAGCCCACTCCTCAGCCCGAACGCCGGCCGCCAGCCCAGTTCCGACTTCGCCTTCTCGATGGAGAACACCGTCCCGCCCCGGTACCACTCGGCCCAGTGCAGGATCGGTGGCCGCAGCCGCTTCGCGATGTCGCGCGGCACATGTACGAGCTCCGGTTCGACGCCAACGGCCTCGGCCATCAGCCGGATGTAGGCCACGATGCTCGAAAACTCGGCGCCGTTCACGTTGTAAACCTGGCCCGCGGAAGCATCGGTTTCGATGACGGCGCACATCGCCGCTGCAACGTCGTCGATGTGGACCAGGTGCACCGCCGCCATGCCGTCGCCCGGTACCAGGATCGGCCGTCCCGCCTCCAGCCGCGCGAAGAATCCCGGCTCGCGCGTTGGCAGCGGGCTGTGAGGACCGAGCGTGTGCCCCACGCGCAGGCTGGTCGCCGGGAAGCCCGAGCGCACGTACTCCTCCCGCAACAGCCGCTCGCAACGCACCTTCCCGGCGCCGTACGCCCTCGATGGGTTCCGCGCCTCGTCGTCCGAAACGGGAAACTCCTCCGTCACCGGCTGCACGTCGGACCACAGGTACACCGCCGTCGAGCTCGTGAAGACGAAATGCCGGACCCGTCCCCGGAACAACTCGACCAGTGGCGTCACGTCGGTCGTCTGGTACGAGGTGTTGTCGAACACCGCGTCGAACTGGTCGCGCCTCGGCCCAAGCACCTCATCGATGACTCCGGGCATGCGGCGATCGCCGTGGAGCCGCCGCACGCCTTCGGGCAGCGCGGATTCGTGGCTGTTGAACACCGTGACCTCGTGGCCGCGGCGCGCCAGCGCCTCCACCAGGTGCCGCCCGATGTACCGGTTCCCGCCAAGCACGAGCACGCGCACAGCACCCCTCCAACTCACGCACCGCCCTCGCTTGCGGCCGTATCTTACGCCGCGCAGCCAGGGCCATGGCCACCGCCCAGCCGCTGGCCAAAGCTACGACGCCTTTAGTTCGAAAGCATCGGCAGCGCCCGCCAGTACGGCAGCTGCGCGCCGCTCGGCGCCACACTTCGCCCCGATGGCCCCACCCGGCCCAGCGGGTCCGCGATGGGGAACATCGAGAGCGGATGGCCTGCGGGGCACATGTAGTTCGTGTCGAACCCGAAATCGTAGTACTGCACCATCTTCACTGTCCCGCCCGCGAACCCGGCAGTCGGGCTCATGCAGCGCATCGCCGCGCCGTCGAGCCCTTGCGCGCCCGCCGTCCAGATAGGCAGGCCTGGTGCATACGGCCCCGCGATGATCCCCCACTGGTAGCCCGTCCCGTAGATCCCCACCGGCAGCTTCTTCTCCTTGAAGTAGTCGATCGCGGCTCTGATCACCTGCGCGTTGTAGGTCGGGTCGTTCGACCAGAAGTTCCCCGTCTCCACGTCCAACCACCACGTGCTGGGCGTGATGCGGAGCGCCGATGCACGCAGGTGCACTTCTTTCGCCAGTCCATACCCGTAGTTGTAGGCGCGGCACCACTCGTATTTGTCCGGGGCTTTGTCCTTGTCCGTGCAGGTGCCGTAGGGCCCCGTCGCCGCTTCCACGCGGTCCGGCTTGGGATACTCGATGTTCACGTACACGGCGGGGTTCACCTCCAGCCGTTGCGCCCAGCGATACTGGTCGAGGAAGCACGGGTTCGCCGTGTACGGCCGCCCGTTGTTAATCCCGATGACCGCGAACGCGACGGGGCCCGGCGGCCACAGCTTCCCGCACTGCGGCCAGGAGATATCGAAGCCGGGGACCTGTGCCGCCACCGAGTCCGCCGCGTGCGAATCTGCCGGCCGCGCGCCGAAGGCGGCCAGCCCGATCACCATCCCGACCGCGAGGCCCACCAGCGTGCCCCGGGACACCACTACGTTGCGCATTGCCGCGCCTTCCACACTCCCCGCCCGCGCAAGGTAGCCGGAAGCAGCGATACGTACAAAGCCATATCGGAAAGATGCCGTGCCTTACATTTTCATCCTCCCTCCGCCTCGGAGATCGGAACCCGCACAGCGCCACATGACTCCGCCCGCGCGACGTGTAGAATCGGCGGCACGTCTCCGGAGGTCTCTATGCGATTCAGCGACTCGCCCGAACTCGAACAGTGGCGCGCGGCCGTCCGCGGCTTTGTCGATGCCAACTGGCGCCGCCCAGGCGACGTCACCGACTTCGACGAGTTCAACGAACTTGAAGGTGACGAGGCGCGCCGCCAGCGGTGGCTCGATAAGCTCGCCGAAAACGGCTGGCTCGCCCCCGCCTGGCCGAAGAAGTACGGCGGCGCGGACATGAGCGTGCTGGAGCAGTTCGTGCTAAGCCAGGAGTTGCACCGCGCCGGCGCGCCCGTCAGCCGCCAGATGCTCAACCTCGTCGGCCCGACGATCATGCTGCACGGCACCGACGAGCAGAAGGCCGAACACCTCCCGCCGATGCTCCGCGGCGAAGTCGCCTGGTGCCAGGGCTTCAGCGAGCCCGGCTCCGGCTCGGACCTCGCCAGCCTGCAGACGCGCGCCGTCCGCGACGGCGACGACTACGTCGTCAATGGTCAGAAAATCTGGACCTCCGGCGCCCACAAGGCCGACTGGATGTTCATCCTCGTGCGCACCGACCCGGATGCACCGAAGCATCGCGGCATCAGCTATCTGCTGCTCGATATGAAGTCGCCCGGCGTGAGCGTACGGCCGCTCGTGAACCTTGCGGATACCCACATCTTCAACGAGGTCTTCTTCGAAGACGTGCGCGTGCCGGCCCGCAATCGCATCGGCGAGGAGAACCGCGGCTGGTACGTCGGCACAACCACCCTCGATTTCGAGCGCTCGAACATCGCCCGCGCCGTCCAGGCCCGAAAGTCTGTCGACCGCCTCGCAGGCTACGTCCGCGACCGGGCGAAGGGCGGCAACCCCGTCTCCGCGGACTACCGCATCGAGGTCGCCGAGCGCGCCGTCGAGACCTCCATTTGCGAGCTGCTTTCCTTCGAAGTCGTCTCCGTGCAGGCGCGTGGCGGCGTCCCGAACATGGAAGCGAGCATGAACAAGATGTACGGCTCCGAGCTATCGCAGCGCCTCGCCTACACCGAGATGCACGTGACCGGCATGGCCGGCCAGTACCGCCGCGCCACTGGCCTCGCCGCCGAGCATCGTATCCAGGCCGCCAGCGACTACATGACCACCGTCCCCGCGACCATCGCCGCCGGCACCAGCGAGATCCAGCGCAACATCATCGCCACCCGCGGCCTCGGCCTGCCGCGCGGCTAACCGCCCCCGATCGCCGGGATGATCGTCACCTCGCTTCCCGGCGACAGTGGTTCGAACAGTGGGTAGTTCGCGGCCTCGCCGTTGATCGCGACCGCTACCTCCGGCCGCACCTGGCCGTTCTCGATGACGCGCCCGTAGAACCCGGGGCACAGCGCGTCGACGTTCCGCAGGAGCTCCTCCAACGTCGCTCCCGCGACATCGAGGCGGGCCGCGCCTCCGCACAGGTCGCGCAACGGCGCCGGCACGATCACCATGGCCACGTGCTTACCTCTTCGCGGGGTATGGAATGGGCCCACCGCAACGCGATGGGCCCACTTGTTCGCTGGAACTCCGGCTGCTCTATGACAACCCGTGCAGCTCCTCCACGACCCGCCGCGGCGACATCGGCAGGCTCGTAAAGCGGTGCCCCGTCGCGTCTGCAATCGCGTTTGCGATCGCCGCGAGAGGCGGCACGATCGGTACTTCGCCCACCCCACGGACGCCGTACGGGTGGCCCGGGTTCGGCACCTCAACAAGGACGGCGTCGATCATCGGCACGTCGAGCGCCGTCGGCATGCGGTAATCGAGGTAGCTCGAGTTCGCCATGCGGCCGTCGTCGTCGTAGTAGTACTCCTCGTTCAGCGCCCAGCCGATACCCTGCACCACGCCACCCTGGATCTGCCCCTCGACGTAGGACGGGTGAATCGCCGTGCCCACATCCTGCACCGCCGTGTAGCGCAAGATGGTGACCTTGCCCGTGTCCGGGTCGACCTCCACGTCGACGATGTGCGTCGCATACGCCGCGCCCGCGCCGCGCGCCGTCAGCGAACCGCGCCCCACGATCGGCCCGCCCGTGGACGCCGCCTTCTTCGCGATCTCCGCGAACGAGAGTTCCTTCGTCTCGCTGTCGGTCTTCAGAGTCACCCTGCCGTCGGCATAGCTCACGGCGTCGGCGGCCACGCCCCAGCCTTTGGCGGCACGCTCGCGCATCTGCCGCTGGATATCGAGCCCCGCCTCGTGTACCGCCATGCCGCTCGCGAACGTGGTCCGGCTACCACCGGTCACGTCGTTGTAGCCCACCGAGTCGGTGTCCGCGACCGTCGGGCGGATGACGTCGAAGGGCAGGCCGAGCGTCTCGGCCAGCTGCATCGCCAGCGATGCCCGCGTGCCGCCGATGTCGGTCGAGCCTTCGATCAGGTTCACCGTGCCGTCGGTGTTCACTGCTGCCACCACGCTCGATTGCATGCCGGCGTTTATCCAGTACCCCGATGCCACCCCGCGGCCGCGGTTCGGCCCTTCGATTGGCGACCGGTAGTGCGCAGAATTCAGCGCCGCGTCCACGCACTCCTCGTGGCCGATCCGCGGGAAGGCCGTGCCATCGACGCGGCGCGTGCCTTCCCGCGCGGTGTTCTTCTTCCGCAGCTCCAGCGGGTCCGCGCCAATCTTGTGCGCGAGTTCGTCCAGCGCCGATTCAATCGCGAACGCCGCCGCCGGCGCCCCCGGGGCGCGGTACGCCGAGGTCTTCGGCTTATTCACCACCACGTCGTAGCCGTCGATCTGGAAGTTCTCGATGTTGTATGGCGAGAGCATCATGAGCGCGCCCGCGCCCACCGGCGAACCCGCATAGGCGCCCGCCTCGTAGGCGAGGTCGGCTTTCACCGCCGTTATCACGCCGTCCTTCACGCCCACCTTGAGCGCGATGTGCGTCCCGCTGGTGGGGCCGCTCGCCTCGAATACGTCCGTGCGGCTCATCAGTACCTTCACCGGCCGGCCGCTCTTCTTCGAAAGCAGCGCCGCCACCGGGTCGAGGTAGATCGGGATCTTTCCGCCGAAGCCGCCGCCAATCTCCATCGGGATAACGCGGATGGTCGAAATCGGGTGCCGCAGCACTTCCGCCACCTGCGCGCGCACCACGAACGGCCCCTGCGTGCTCGTCCAGATCGTGATCGTGCCATCAGCGTTCCAGCTGGCCGTGGCGTTGTGCGGCTCGATGTACCCCTGGTGCACCATCTTCGTCGTGTAGTCGCGCTCCACGATCGCATCCGCCTCCGCGAACGCCGCCTCGACGTCGCCCGACTTGAACTGCAGGTGGCTCGCGATGTTGCTGGGCTTCTCGCTCTTTTGGCCCGTCATCTCGCGGGTGAAACGCGTCTCGCTGAGGAGCGGCGCATCCGGCCGCATCGCGTCCATCACGTCGAGCACCGGCGGCAGCACCTCGTACTCGACCACGATCTTCTTCAGCGCCTCTTCAGCCTGGTGGGGGCTGAGCGCCGCCACCGCCGCAACTGCATGTCCCCGGTACAGCACTTTGTCCGAGGCGAGGATGTTGTCGCTGAGCTCCTTCAGGTTCACGGCGCCTTCGCCGAGCTCCTGCATCTCATCCCTTGCCGCCGGGAAGTCGTGGTGTGTCAGCACCGCCAGCACGCCCGGCATCTTTTCCGCGGCGCTCGTATCGATGCGGCGGATATAGGCGTGCGCGTGCGGGCTACGCAGCAGGCGGCCGTGGATCATCCCCGGCAGCCGTACATCGGCGCCGTACTGGGCCTTCCCCGTGACCTTCTCCACACCATCGGGGCGGATGGGGCGGGTGCCGATGACCTTGTAGGGCGAACGTTCGGTGGTGGTCATACTTCTGGTCCTCCTGCGGGAGTTCTGGGCCGCGGCGGAGCCGCAGTCATATCGATGTCGAACGCGATTTCGAACGCCGCCGGCGGCGCTACACCTTCTCCGGCATCTGGTCTGCCGCCTTTAGCACCGCCCGCACTATTTTGTCATAGCCCGTGCAGCGGCAGAGGTTACCGGCCAGCCAGAAGCGCACGCGGTGCTCATCCGGGTGCGGCTCGGCATCGAGCAGCGCCTTCGCCGAGACGATGAAGCCCGGCGTGCAAATGCCGCACTGCAGTGCCGCCTCTTCGAGGAACGCCTGCTGAAGCGGGTGCAGCTTGTCCGGGTTGCCGATGCCCTCGATGGTCGTCAGCTCCGCGCCTTCGAGCTCGACTCCGAGCACGCAGCACGAGTTCACCACGCGCCCATTGAGCAGCACGCTGCACGCTCCGCAATTGCCGTTGTTGCAGCCTTCCTTGCTACCTGTGAGGCCGAGCTCATCGCGCAGCACTTCGAGCACGCTCTGGCGTGGCTCACAGAGAAAGTCGGTATCGACCCCGTTGATGCGGGACTGGACCTGGGTTCGTGCCATGGGTCAGTGGTTCTCCCTGAGACGTAGGAGCGCCCCTTCGAGGGCGCGCACGGTGAGGACGGAGGCGAGGTGCTTGCGCTGTGCAATCGACCCACGCATGTCGGTGATGGGCGTCGCCAGTTCGGCCGCCGCCTGCCCGGCGAGCGCGAACGTCTCCGCCGTCGGCGGCTTGCCAACGACCGCGGTGTTCGCGCCGGCGACCATCAGCGGCGTTGCCGCCACGGCCCCCAGCGCCACCCGCACGGACTCGATCCGCTCGCCCGCGGCGTCGAGCGTGATCCGCGCGCCCGCGCTTGCCACAGCGATATCCATTTCGTTCCGCGGGATGAAGCGGTGGTAGAACGCGCCCGAGTGTGCGGGCTGCGCCGGCACGATCACCTGCAGCAGCAGTTCGTCCGGTTGGAGCGCGTTTCGTCCCGGCCCGAGGAAGAACTCCTCCACCGGCATCTCACGCGTCCCCCTGCTGGAGCCAATGACGAGCCGAGCCGCCAGCGCCATCAGCGCCGGCGCCGAATCCGCGGCGGGGCTGGCGTTGCAGAGGTTCCCTCCGAAGCTCGCGCGCGACTGGATGGCCGTCCCGCCGATAATCGTTGCCGAATCGATCAGCGCCGGGAAGCGCCGCGCGATTTCGCCGTCTTCATAGATCTCGGCCAGCGGCTTTGCCGCGCCGATTTCCAGCCGGCCCTCCGGCGTAAGCTTCATCGACATCATTTCCGGGATGTGCTTGAGGTCGATAAGCTGGTCGCAGTGCCGCCGATCTTCGCGCAACTGCACGATCACGTCGGTGCCGCCAGCGAGCATCAGGCTGCGCCGCCCGTTTCCCAACGCAGCGTAT
Source organism: Chloroflexota bacterium (assembly GCA_016191435.1). Taxonomy (GTDB): domain Bacteria; phylum Chloroflexota; class Dehalococcoidia; order Tepidiformales; family Tepidiformaceae; genus Amarobacillus. Next base: position 73,647 of record JACPOQ010000035.1, read on the forward strand.
GCTTCGAGCAGCGAGTGGGGCGCGAGGTAGTCGAAAGCTTCCATGCATCATCCTTTGGACTGGCTGACGGTGCTGCCGCAGCGTGATTCAGGGCCGGACAGCGAGTGCCACGAATGATAACCACCCCGCCGACACTTGTCTGCCGCGCCACCCGCCCGCGCACCATGCCGCTCGCGGCAATCGTCGCCGCCTTCGCCGTTGCGGCTGCCCTGTTTCCGCGCCTCGCGTCCGCACAGGAGGAGATGCGCCTGTTCAAGGCCGAATACGACATCCAGGCCGATGGCTCGATTGTCGTGAACGAGGAGATCGTTTGGGACTTTGGGTCCGAACCGGGCAAGCATGGAATTTTCCGCGACCTCGTCACCCGCCAGGGCTGCGGTGACCGCCCGGCCGCCTCGAAGGCCACGCAAGAGGCCCGCATGTATCCCTGCCCCTCCGGGAGTGACCGCGAGTACGACATCACCGTCCAGAGTGTGCAGGCGCCCGCCGGTGAGCCCATTCCCTACGACATATCCGGTAATGGCGACGGCATCCGCATCACAATCGGCGACGCCAACAAGACCGTCACAGGCGAACAGACCTACGAGGTCCGCTACACCCTCAAGAACGCGCTCGATGCGTACCCGTCGCACGATGAGCTCTACTGGAACGCACTCGGCACCTGGACCGTCCCCATCGACGACGTTTCCATCGCGGTCCGCCTGCCGGCTGCAGCCGAGACCCAGGCCACCTGCTTCCAGGGCTACAAGTCCACGGCGCCGTGCAAGCTCGATCCCGCCACCAGCGACCCAACCGTTTTCCGCTCCACGCGCGTCATCTACCCCAACGAAGAGCTGACCATCGTCCTCGGCTGGCCAACCGGCATTGTCGCCGTGCCTCCGCCCATCGTGACGGACCGCGTCAGCGTCGACGATTTCTTCGCCCTCGATGCGATTGAGTTTGGCTCGATGGCCGCCGTCGCCATCGCCCCCGCGGCCGCCATCGTCGCCCTCTGGTGGCGAACCGGCCGCGACCGCCGCTACCGCACGCTCTACTACCTCACCAACGACCCCACCCAGCAGACGAAGCCGCTCTTCGGCCGCACCGATGTCGTGGTCGAGTTCCTGCCGCCGGACGACCTCCGTCCCGCGGAGATGGGGGTGATCCTCGATGAGCGCGCCGACACGCTCGATGTCACCGCCACCATCGTCGACCTCGCTGTCCGCGGCTACATCCACATCACCGAGATCCCGAAGCAGGGCGTCTTCGGCAAGAAGGACTGGGAGCTGGCGAAGCTCAAGGAGCCCGATGGTCTGCTGCCCTTCGAGGGGAACCTCTTCCGCGCGCTCTTCAAGGGCTCGAAAGACAAAGTAGAGATTTCCGACCTGAGAAACACCTTCGCCAGCGACCTTTCCGCGGTGAAGAAGTCGCTCTACGTGGACGCCGTGGGGCGAAAGTGGTTTAGCAAGAGCCCCGAGAGCCAGCGCGGACTCGCCCTGCTCTCGGCCACCCTGGTCATCTTCGTTGGCGTCGGCGCGACAGTGTTGACCGCCATCGTCTTTGGCCGCGCCCTCATCGGCGTGCCGGTAATCCTCGCCGGGATCGTCCTGCTGCCCCTGTCGCGTGCCATGGCTCGCCGTACGGCCACCGGCAGCGAAGCGCTCCGCCGCGTGCTTGGCTTCCGCCTTTACATCGCCACCGCCGAAACGCGCCCGCAGGAGTTCAACGAGCAGCAGAACATCTTCGCGCGCTACCTGCCGTATGCCATCGTGTTCGGTTGCGTGGACAAGTGGGCAAAAGCGTTCAAGAGTCTCGAAGCCCAGGCCGAAGCCTCCACGGGCGGTTGGTACACCGGCATCGGCGCCTTCCAGGCTGTCGCGTTCTCCGAAGGCCTCCGCGGCTTCTCCTCCAGCGTCGGCGCCACCATCGCCAGCAGCCCCAGCTCGGGCGGCTCCGGCTTCAGCGGCGGCTTCTCCGGCGGCGGCGGCGGTGGTGGCGGCGGCAGCTGGTGAGTACGCGACTCTCTTCCATTGACCTGTGTCGCGACACAAAGTGACGCGTTCAATTCTCTAATTCCACTTTGGGAATCAAACCATTGACATCGCTTCTTCTGGCATGTGTAGTGCTCGCATCTTGGTGAACAGCGAGCGAAACATTGCAAACCAACTATTGGAATACCCTTCGTTGGGCAATCCCCATTTTGATCGCGCTTGCCGCATTTAGAGTTCAAGGAGACTCCGCGAATGCTCAGGTTCCCGACGAAAGCTCTGCTCAAATGCCGCCGACTCTCTCCGGTCCGAACGTCGTGCGGAACCCAAGACCTTTGACTTTGGTCAATGCGACGCGGTCCGTTAACCGCGGGTCACGCACTCGGACCGGTGATTGCACATTTCGCATTGCGATGGTTCTGGCACCCGGCAAGCAAGGCCTGACTCATCAAGAGTTGGCTTACGACCCATCGACATGCGAGCTCCTCGAGGAGGTTGGCGAACTGAGTCGCCCGGAAGAGAACTCGATCAAGGGGTCGGTTCTCGTCGAAAATTATGACGCTGCTGGCGCCGACTCTCGAGGACCCCTTCCAGAACGAGCCCAAGACTACGGCTCGGGATCACTTCCACCTCCGAGCCCGCCGTCTGGGGTCAGAACTTCCCGCGGCTACATCAGGTCCCGCGCCGAGGACCCCGTGAATGCGGATGTGAATTCCGTGAAGAGTGAGATCACGTGGGACTGGGACGGAGCTAACGCACTTTATACGACAACGAGCTTAACCCGCGCTTGGCTAAACGGTACTGGATGGGACTACAACTCTTCATACAGCAGCGTGAGCTACGGCAATTTCAATAATTACGAATACGCGTACAATTCTTCGTATACGCACTTTCGCAACAGCTCGTTTCCGGCGTGTTTCGGGAGTTGGGTCAATGTGTACTACGCGCCACAGACGGTGTACGGTTACAAGTCCGGCTACTTGGCAGGGGAGGTTTGGAGGACCAAGTCGGGGGCCTCGTGTCAGAGCCTAATTAGTTTCCCGACCGTTCAGCTTGCGCGCACGCAAAACTAAGATGTCCTGTAAGCGCCGGAGCGCATCATAGTGCTCTGCGGGGGCGCATGGCGCTCTGGCTTCCTTACGGTGCTCAGATGCTGGGTCTTCCTGACGGCGGCGCTCTACCTGGCAGGCGCGATTCTCTTGATTGGCAACGGGATCAGCGAAGACCCGGCCGATACTGCAAAGTTGCTCTTGCTTGGATCGCCCGGGGTTGCCGGGCCGCTCGCCGTGGCCTGGGGCGTGCGCCGCTGGAACGGGCGGCGCCGTTGGCTGGCTCGCGTCGTGGGCCTGGTGCTCATGATTGCGGGTTTCGTTCCGCTGCTATCGCTCTCGGTGATCGCGCTTCCCTTTGTCCTCCTGTCGCTCCCGGCAGCCTGGCCCTGGTCCCTCGGTGCGACGGAACCAGGATAGCGGCCACCGCGACCGGCTAACCGTTAACGGCCAGCAGCCAATACAATGGAAACCCTGTGACCAATCCTCCGCTCGTCCTCGCCGGCGGCGCCGTCTTCGATTCCGAGGCCCGCCTTTTCCGCTCAGGCGTCGACGTCGTCTGCCGCGATGGGCTGATCGAGCAGCTCGCGGGGGACGCGCCCCGCCCGGCGGGCGCCACTGTGCTCGATCTCACCGGCCACTACCTCCTTCCCGGCCTCATCGATTGCCACGTGCACATCACCAGCACCGGCGAGCCGAACGACCTCAGCGACGCCCGCACCGACGCGCCGCCGGTCCGCGCCTGGAAGGCCGCCGCGAATGCCCGCCGCACCCTGCACGCGGGCTTCACCACCGTCCGCGACCTGGGCGCCGCCGCCCACCTGAACATCCACATGGCGAAAGCCATTGACCAGGGCCTCATCGAAGGCCCAACGATCTTCGCCGCCGGGATGGGCGTGACCATGACTGGCGGCCACGGCCACGGCTTCATGGCCCGCGAGGCCGACGGCCCCGACGATGTCCGCAAGGCCGTCCGCGAGCAGCTGCGCGCCGGCGCCACTGCGATCAAGCTCTTCGCGAGCGGCGGCGTCCTCACGCCCGGCGTCAACCCGCGTTCGCCGTCTTTTACGCAGGAGGAGATGGCCGCCGGCGTCGAAGAGGCGCACAAGGCGTTCCGCATCGTGGGCGCCCACGCGCAGGCCACCGAAGGCATCAAGAACGCCATCCGCGCCGGCGTCGATTCGATCGAGCACGGCGTCTGGCTCGATGAAGAAGCCATCGGTCTCATGCTCGAGCGGGGCACGTGCCTCGTCGCCACCCTCACCGCCCCGCACGTGATGGTCGCCGGCGGCGCGGACGCCGGCGTCGCGCCATACGCGATCGAGAAGTCGAAGCAGGTGCGCGAAGACCACATCGCCAGCTTCGAAGCCGCCGTGAATGCCGGCGTCCACATCGCCATGGGCACCGACCAGGGGACGCCCCTCAACCGTCCCGGCGAGAACGCCCAGGAGCTCCTGCGCATGGCCGAACACAAGCTCTCGCCCGCGGCCGTCATCCTCGCTGCCACCGCCTGGGCCGCTGACCTGCTGAAGGCGCCTGCCGGCCGCATCCAGCCTGGCCTCGGCGCCGACTTCGTCGTCCTCCCCCGCGACCCACTCGGCGACATCGAAATACTCGCCCGCCCCGGCGAATTCGCCGCCGTCATTCGCAGCGGCCGCATTGTCCGCTCATCCCCCGCGCTGGCCATTGCACCCGCCGGCTGACACGCTTCGTTACGCACCCGGCGATCCGCCGGCCTGGAACAGGAGAACCTCATGAGTGAGCTGCAGAAGAAGATCGGCCGCATCCAGCGGCGTGAGACCACGGGTGGCTTCGGTTTCGGCGCCGCGGCCCGTCCGAAGCCCCGAGCGATGCTCCTCGGCGTCCTCGTTGCTGATGGCGCGGCGGCCAAAGCCGCCATCGCTGCGGGCGCCGACGTCGCGATCATCGATGCCGCCAGCGCCGCCGCCGCCGTGAAGGCGCTCAAGCCCCTCGATGGCGCGAAAGCCACCGCCGGCGCCCGCCTCCCGTCGCTCGATGAGCCTGGCGCCGCCGCGCTCCGGGAGGCTGGCTGCGACTTCGTGGTCTGCACCCTCGATGGCACCGCCTCCAGCGCCGTCGATACCGACCGCATGGGCCACGTCGTCGTGGCGGACAGCGCCATGGACGACACCACCCTCCGCGCGCTCGGACCCCTCGGCCTCGATGCGCTCTTCGTCCAGAGTGCCGGGGGCGACATGACGCTCGCGAATCAGCTCCAACTTGTGCGCATCGCCTCCTTCGCCAGCACGCCGCTGCTCGTCACCATCCCCGCCGATACGGCCGTCTCCGCGCTGCGCGTCCTGCGCGATTCCGGCGCCGCCATGGTCGTCGCCCTCACCGGGACGACCGCGGGGCAAATCGCCACGCTCGGCGAGGCCCTGCAGGCCGTGCCGCCATCGAAGCGTGCAGGCCGCGACGGCCGCGAGATGGCGATGGTCCCCGCGGCCGCTTCCGCCGGCGACCACGAACACGGCGACGATGACGACGATGATGACGGCGACGACGGCGAGTAGCGCGGCAGCCTTCGCTCGCCCCGCGCCAGGCACGCTATCCTGAGGCGATGTGCGGCCGTTTCACGATGACCTACTCGGACCCCCAGCTCCTCGCCGAGGACCTGGGCGTGTCGCAGCTCGCGCTCGTGGACTACCGGCCCCGCTACAACATCGCCCCCACCGACATGCACTACATCCTTCGTGTCAAGGGCGAAGAACGACAGCTCTTGCCTGCGAGATGGGGCCTCATCAACTACTGGGCGAAGGATGCGAAGTCCGCCTTCAAGCAGATTAACGCCCGCGCCGAGGGTATCGAAAAGCGCCCGCCGTTCCGCGAGGCATTCGAAAAGCGCCGCTGCATCGTCCCCGCCGATGGCTTTTTCGAGTGGACCGGCCCAAAGAACGACCGGCAGCCGATCTGGTTTCACCGCCCCAGGGGCGGCCTGCTCTACTTCGCCGGCCTGTATGAATCGTGGCAGCCGAAGCCGGACGAGTGGCAGCGGACCTTTACCATCGTCACCACGCGCCCAAACGAGATCGTCGAGCCAATCCACGACCGCATGCCCGTCGTCTTCGATGAGCGCGATGCCGACCTCTGGATGTTCGCCACCACGCCGCAGGAGCGCCTGAAGGCGCTCCTCGTGCCCGCGCCCGCCGGGTCGCTCGTGGCGGAGCCGGTCTCGAAACGCGTGAACAGCGTCGAGAACGACGATCCCCGCGTGCTCGTCCCGGACCCGGAACCGGCCCGCCTGCTCCCGTAGCCCCCGCGCAAACGGGCGCTACCCCAGCGCCGCCATCAACTCCTGCCTCGTTGTCCCCAGCGCGCCAAAGAACATCGGCGTCACCTCGCCCGATGCGATCACGCCCATCGCCAGGATACGCGCATCGATGAGGGTGCCCCCGGCCTGTCGCACGGCGAGCGCTGTGCCATTGATCGCCTCGCGTGCCGCCGACCCAAACATCACGTTGCTCGTCAGCTCCGTGTCGCCCGAGCCCTGCGCATCCAGCAGCGCCGCCTCCAGCGTTTCCGGCGGTGGCAAGCCCGGCCTCCCCGCTTGCGACAGCACGAGCAGCGCCCCGGCGAGCAGGTGCTCCGGCGCCACGATGGCGACATTCGTGCGCCAGCAGAACTGCTCCGCCTCGCGCAGCACGCGCCCGCCTTCTTCCGTGAGCGATACCTCGGCCATTAGCGGCCGAATTCTACCCCGCGGCGCTCGGCGCTGGGGGCGATGTCGAGGATTTCCAGCTGGAGCGATTCCCGTCCGAACTCGCGGCTGAGGGAATAAACAACGTCCACCCGGTCCGCGAGCTCCGCATCGGCCTGGCGGAACGCGATCGCCGGCCACGTCAGCGGCCCGTCCTTCACCGTCAGCCGGAGGTGGTCCTGGGCCGCGCCGACAGGTTTGAAATTCGCCAACCGAACGTTCCTGCTCAGTAACACCGGCTTGCGGTTGCCCTGCCCGCACGGTTCGAAGCGCATCAGTCCCTTCACTTCGATTCCGGTGAGCCCGGCGAGCGGCGTTTCGGCATCGATTTCGATCACGGGCCGTAGCTCGTCGCCCGTGAGCAGTTCCGCGGCGGTGTTGATTAGCCGTTCGCGCAGGAGCGCGACATCGGCGGTCCGGACCGTGAACCCGGCCGCCGCGCGGTGGCCGCCGTGCCGCACGAGCAGGTCCTTCTCCCGCCGGATGGCGCTGACCATGTCAAACGCCGGGATGCTGCGGCAGCTGGCGCGGCTCTCTTCCGGCCCCTGCTGGTACACGATCGCCGGCCGGTGGCGCTTCTCGGCAAGCCGCGCCGCCACCAGCCCGACGATCCCGGCATGGATCTGGTCGCTCCCGACCATGATCAGCGGGTCATCGGCCGCCCCGCACAGCTCGTCCGCCAGCGCGCACGCCTCGATGGTCTGCGCCTGCCGTTCGCGGTTGAGCAGGTCCAGCTGCGCCGCCAGCGGCCGCGCGCTCACCAGATCTTCGGCGAGCATGAGGTCAAGCGCGATGAACGCGTGCTTCAGGCGCCCCGCCGCGTTCATCCGCGGCCCGATCGCGAACCCAAGCGTCTCGGCGTTGAATTGCGGCGCGCTCGTCCCGGAGATCGCCGCGAGCGCTTCCAGCCCGGGCCGCAGCCCACGCTGCATCTGCGCCAGCCCGGCCGTCACGATCCCGCGATTCTCGTCGCGCAACGGCGCCACATCGACCACCGTCCCCAGCGCCACCAGGTCCAGGAACTCGGTTTCGTCGAGCGTCCGCCCGTACGACTCGTACAGCATCTGCAGGAAGCGGTACGAAACGCCAACGGCGGCCAGCTCATCGAACGGATACGGCGAATCCAGCCGCTTGGGGTTGACGGCCGCGATCGCCGCCGGCAGCTCATCCGGTACGGCGTGGTGGTCGAGGATGATGACGTCCAGCCCGAGCCGGTTCGAATGCGCCACTTCCTCGATGGAGCTGATGCCGCAGTCCGCCGTCACCAGCAGCGATGCGCCACGCTGCCGCAAGGCGCTCACCGCGCCCACATTCAGGCCGTACCCTTCGGTGAAGCGGTCCGGGATGTAGTTCATCGTGACCGCGCCCAGCCGCCGCAGCCCGATGTGCAGCACGGCGATCGACGTCACCCCATCGACGTCGAAGTCGCCGTACAGCGCAATCGTTTCCCGCTCAGCGATCGCCGTTCGCGTGCGCGCGACCGCTTCGTGCATCCCCTGCAACAGCAACGGGTCGCTATCGGGCGCGAGGTGCGGCTTGTAGAAGAGGTCCGCCTGTGCACGCGTCGTAATCCCACGAGAGGCGAGCACGGTCGCCACGACCGGCGGGAAGTTGGGGATGCCCTTCTGCCCCGCCATTGGGTCACGCAAGCGCCAGCGCGCCTGCGGCCGCCCAAGCACGGGAGCGGCGCTCATCGTCCGGGCTCGTAGCGGCGAAAGACGAGGCTGGCGTTGTGGCCACCGAACCCGAGCGAGTTGCTCATCACCGCCTCCAGCGCAGCCGAGCGCGCGACATTGGGCACGTAATCGAGGTCACAGTCGGGGTCCACCTGCTCCAGGTTTGCCGTCGGCGGGATGATGCCGTTCTGCAGCGCCATCACCGCGATCGCAGCCTCGATCGCCCCGGCGGCGCCCAGCGCGTGCCCGAGCATTGACTTCGTCGAGCTAACCGGGAGTGTTGCCGCGTACTCGCCGAACACCTTCTTCAGTGCCAGCGTTTCCAGCCGGTCGTTGATCTGCGTCGAGGTCCCGTGAGCGTTCACATAACCGATATCGTCCGGCGCAAGCCCCGATTGTCCGATGGCCCGGCGCATCGCTCGCGCCGCGCCGGCGCCCTGCTCGTCCGGTTGCGTGATGTGGAACGCGTCGCTCGTCGCGCCGTACCCCGCCAGTTCCGCCAATATCCGCGCGCCGCGCGCGACGGCGTGCTCCTCCGCTTCGAGCACCAGCACGCCCGCACCCTCCGCCAGCACGAACCCGTCCCGGCGCAGGTCGAACGGCCGCGATGCGCGCTCGGGTTCGGCGTTAGAGGTCGAAAGCGCCCGCGCGGCTGCGAACCCGGCGACCGCGATCGGCGCCACCGCGGCCTCCGTCCCGCCCGCAATGGCGACATCCGCATCGCCGCGGCGGATGATGTTCGCCGCCTCGCCGAGGCTATCGGCGCCGCTCGCACACGCACTCACCAGGCAGTAGTTCACGCCCTTCGCTCCCAGCCGGATGCTCAGGTGCCCGCTCGCCATGTCCGGCAGCATCATCGTCGTCAGGAACGGGCTCACGCGCCCGGGGCCCTTCGCCAGCAGCGTGTCGTACTCCTGCATCATGGTCGTGATGCCGCCAATCGCGGTGCCGATGATGCACGCCACATCCGTGCCGTCCGCCGGGTCGATCGTGTACTTCGCCGCCGCCAGCGCTTCTTCCGCCGCAACGATCGCGAACTGGATGAAGCGGTCCGTGCGACGCGCTTCCTTGCGGTCCATATAGGCCGCGGGGTTCCAGTCTTTGACCTCCCCGGCCACCTGCGAGTCGTACTCCTGCGGGTCGAAGAGCGAAATGCGCCCCGTCCCGGACTTGCCTTCGCGCAACCCCGCCCACGTGTCGCAGGCGTTGTGGCCCAGCGGCGTGACCATCCCCAGCCCGGTAACAACCACACGGCGGCTCAACGACGAACCTCGGGAATGGATAAAGTGTACGAGCAGTATAGCATCAACCGCGGATCTCCTTGACCACTTTCGGCAGCCGGCCCGCCAGTTCGCCCGCCAGCAACCCCGAGTCCCCATACTCCTCGCGCAGCGCCTCGCCCGTGGCCCCGTGGACGTACACGCCGAGGCACGCCGCCTCGAACGGCGCCAGCCCCTGGGCCAGGTAGCCTGCGATGATCCCGGAGAGCACGTCGCCGCTGCCGGCCGTCGCGAGCAACGGGTTCGCGAATGGGCTCAGGCTCAGCCGCCCGCCGGGCTCGGCGATCACCGTGTGCGCGCCCTTGAGCACGGCCACGCAGCCGAACCGCTGCGCGAGCTCCTGTGCCGCCGCCAGCCGCCGTGCCTGGACATCGGCGACGGTCGTCCCCAGCAGCCGCGCCGCCTCGCCCGGGTGCGGCGTGAGCACCGCGCGCGGCGGCATCCGCCCCGCCGCGTCCGGCATCCCAGCGATCGCGTTGAGCGCATCCGCGTCGATCACCACGCCCGCCGAAAGGCTCTCCGCAAGGTCCGGCAGGATCGCCCACGTGAATCCCCGCGTCTCATCCGTATTTCCCAGGCCCGGCCCGATGACCGCGGACGAAAAGTTGCGCCATTCGCCCCGCAGCGCGATCGCTGTATCACCCGGCAACCCACCGTCCTCCGCCGCGGGCTGCGGCAGCCACGTCGCCTCCGCCACACCAGGCGCCAGCGCCGCCATCAGCTCGCGCGGGCACGCGATCGTCACGAGCCCCGCCCCCGATCGGTACGCCGCTGTCGCAGCCAGCCCCGGCGCCCCCACGAACCGGCTCGAGCCCCCGACCACGAGCACGCGCCCGAAGGTACCCTTGTTCGCGTCCTCCGGGCGCGCCGGCAGCGCCGCCTTCGCCCACCGGGACGTCAAAAGCTCGAGCGGCACCGCCTCTTGCGCTGCTTTCGGGATGCCGATGTCGATGACCTGCACCCGCCCCACCAGGGTGCTTGCCGGCGCCTGGTACATGCCAACCTTCGGCAGACCGAACGTCACGGTCAGGTCCGGTTCCACTATCAGTGGGTCGATCGCCCCGGAGTCCGCGTCCATGCCCGTGGGCAGGTCCACCGCGATGAGCTTGGGCGGCGAATATCCGGCGCGCGCCGCTTTCAGCTTCGTGAGCGCCACCCCCAACGGCTCATTTGCGTCCAGTGGCCGCTTCTGGCCGATGCCCATGAGCGCGTCGATCACCATGTCGGCACCCGCCAGGAGCTGTTCCAGCGCTGCGCCCCCCGGGTCTTCCTCGCCCGCGACGATCGCGACCTCCCGGGGCGCGAGGTCATCGATGAGCGTCGCGTCGCGCCGCTGCCGCGGCACGTAGAGGTTCACGTCGGCGCCCCAATCGAACAGGTGCCGCCCCGCCACGATGCCGTCGCCGCCGTTGTTCCCCGGCCCCACCAGCACCACGATCCGCCGCCCCTCCAACGTGCCGAGCTGCATCCACGCTTCCTGCGCGACCGCCAGGCCGGCCTCTTCCATCAGCTGCTGTTCGGAGACGCCGGCCGCGATCGCCGCCTGCTCCAGCCCGCGCATCTGTTCCGTCGTGACAAGCTTCATCGCAGGCCCTTCTCGCGGATCAAGCGGAGCGCGTTCTCTCCCCGCCGCGGCGTGTCTTCGAACTCCTGCAGCGCCCGTTCGCCCACCACCGATGCGATAGCGTACTCCTTCGAATGTGTCAGGCTTACTTCCAGCCCTCGCAGCTCGATCTTCTCCGCCCGCGCCGCCCCGCGCCCGTAGAGGAACACGAGCGGCTTTCCCCGGCGGTTCGGTAGTACCTCGATGTCGCGCCAGCCGACCCCGCGGATGCCCGTCCCGAGCGCCTTCATCACTGCTTCCTTGGCTGCGAACCGCGCCGCGAGCTCGGAAATGCGCCCCCGGCAGTGGGCGATCTCGTCCTCGGTGTACACACGCTGGAGGAAACGGTCGCCATGGCGGCGAATGACATCTGCGACCCGGTCGATTTCGATGATGTCGATCCCGACGGCGAACTTGGTGCCCATTGCGATAGATGGTACGGGACGCCCACAGTTGGCGCAGGCCGCGGCCCCCACAAGGCCCGGACGTGGCAGGATTGCGCCCGTGCAAGCGCACTGCGTCCGCGGCCACCCGGCCGGCCTCCTGTTCCGCTTCGGCGAGGGCGCCGCGATCGAATTGCGCTGCCTCCGCCACGCCCTCGTCCAGCCGCAAGTGCTCCGAACGGCCCTCACCATGTCCGCCGTCGTGGGGACCATCCTGACCATCATCAACCAGGGCAATCTCCTCGCCGGCGGACACTTCCCGGCCCAACTGGCATGGAAGATCCCGCTGACCTACAGCGTCCCCTATTGCGTCTCCACGTTCTCCGCCCTGCGCATCTCCCGCGTCCGCTGACATGGCCGGTCCGGTCGGGTGCGGTTCAGAGTTTTGCGTGATGGGTGGCGACGGCAGGGTAGCGCTTCCACGGGTGGTGGGCGGTGGGACGGCCGTTGAGGATGTCCGGTGGGCGGCTGGCTCGATGGCGACGGGCGGCCCGGCGGGCCCGGCAACGGTCGAGGCGGTGGCCTGCCTGTGCGACGCCCCGCCGGTGCGTCTCAAGCGTCACCAACCGCGTGAAGCCGGTGTGACTTATATTATTGCGTAAAAGGAGTAGGCGAGTGGACAATTGAGCCTGGCGGGCGAAGGAGTCACGGGGCGCCTCGCGCCACTGCCCCGCTTCCGCAACCGCGCGCTCCAACAACGCGCGCATCCACTCCGGCTGCTTCGACCTCACCGCCTGTCTCTCTCTCTGCCACCGCACCTATCGTGCTACCGCTTACTCACCTGCGCAAAACTTTGAACCGCACCCAATCATTACCGCCCTTACCTCCCGGCCACGTCAACCCGTTGCCCGCGTACAATCCCCCGGATGCCCTCGTTCCCGGCCGAGATCCGCCCCCTCTTCGACCGCTTTACCCGTGGCCCCGCCGCCGTCCGCAAGGCCATCCTCGGCCTCGATGCGGGCGCCCTCAACGGCCGCCGGCCCGGCGATGACTGGTCGGTCCGCGACATCATCATCCACCTCGCCGATACCGAACTCGTCCGTGCCGTCCGCATCCGGAAGGTGATTGCTGAAGACCGCCCGCTGCTTGAAACGTACGACGAGCGCCTCTGGAAGCGCCGCCTGCACTACCTCTGGCGCGACCCCGAGGCTGCCCTCGCCGAGTTCGAACTCACGCGCTTCCAAACAGCCTCCATCCTCGCGCAGTGCGATGCGGCCGCCTGGAAACGTGAGGCCGTCCATGCCGGACGCGGCGTGATCACCCTCCGGGACATGCTCGCCCTCGGGGTGGATCACGTGGACGAACACGTCGCGCAGGTCGCGGTTATCCGTGCCTATCTCAACCGCTGAGGCCGTCCGCCCGGCGCGGACATAAGGCTTTTGGCCCGAAGTTGGTGCATGTTCGCCTTCCCGAACCCGCCCGCGACGATAATCGGCCGCGTCCATCAAGCCTTCGTGAAGCCCGCTTCGGCACGTCATAACATGCTGGAAATCCCGTTCTCGAACGCATACATTTCCGCTCGTTGGAGGCGGGGTGGTCGGGAGGCCACCGACGGTGGGGAAGGGCTCTCGGGCCCGGAAACACCGCCGACCGCCGGGGGCTTCGGCCTTCGAGCTGGTCCTCTCTGGTGCGGCTCCGAAAGGAGTTGCCCGCTCCGGCTCAGGTCTTCGGACGTGTGCCGTTTGCGGTTCCGGACCTCGAAACCGGTTAATCCGGGGAGGGGCGGCGGCCCTTGGCGGTGTGCTTACGCCCCGCCAGCGTAGCCGCCATGGGCACCGACAATCGACTTCAACGCCACGAAGAGGCGTCCTTCGCCCGCAAGGGCCGGGGACGCCTCTTTCGTTGTCCGGCACGCGCGAGCTACGCCCGGTCCCGCCCCGAGATGTACCCCACCAACTGCTCGATCTGCGATTCCTGCGCCATGCTTACGCGCCGCAGCAAGTCGCCGATCGATACCATGCCCACCACACGGTCGCCCACGACCACCGGCAGGTGGCGGCAGCGGCGGTTGGTCATGAGCGCCATCGCCTCGTTCACGCTCGTCGAAGGCGCGATCGTGAGCAGCTCCGTCGTCATCACCTCGTGGATCGGGGTCGACGTCGCCGCGCGGCCTTCGTCGACCACTCGCCTCAGCACGTCGCGTTCGGTGAAAATCCCCACGGGCCGGCCGTGCTCCACCACAAGCAACGCGCCGACGCCGTTCTCATTCATCGCCCGCACGCCGTCCCGCACCGTCGCCATCGGCGAGACCGTGTAGACCTGGTCGCCCTTGTCCGCCAAAACGTCGCTAACGAACCCGTACATAACGCCCTCCTCCGTACGCGCGGCGCGCCACCACAACCGATCCTACTCCGCCTGTCCAGACAACCCGATGCGGACCATCACTCAACCGGATGGCAAATACGCAACGTCGCTCCCCGTGGCGTCGCCTCGCCGTCCCACCAGGCGGCTGGCCGCGCGCGCGTGAACAAGCGGCCGGTCGCAGGCCCGGTCGCCGCGTGGTGTGTGCCGCTCCGGGTGAGGGCCGCTGCCGGCTCACGCAGCCTACCGCGGCCGGATCTTCTTGTTATCCCAGGTAACCATGTGCGTAGGCTCGAAGCGTACCCAGCGCCAGTGGCGGCCGCGCGCCGTCGCCTCGTTGCGCCTGGCCTCGCGCGGCTCGCCGTGCCCGCCCGCGTACTTGGCGCCCATCTGCACCCGCACGGTCTCGAGGTCGGGGTCCGCGGCTTCGTCATCCGCCGTCTCGAGCACAGTCGCTCGCCCCTGGAACATCGCCCCCTGCAGCTCCGGGAAGCGCTCGTTACGGTCGACCAGTACCGTCGCCACCGGGTTCCGCCGCAGGTTCGTGACCTTCTGGCCGCGGCAAAACGCATACACCTTGCCGCCGGCCCAGCCGAACCACAGCGGCGTCAGGTTGACGCGCGACCCGGGCCCAATCGTCGCGATGCGCATATTCCACGCGCTCAGCATCAGTTCGTCCAGTTGCTCCGCGGTCAGCGCGAGTTCCTTCGGGATGGGCATGAGTGACCTCGAACAGAGAGTGCCCGGCATGATACGATGTCCGCCGCCACCACGCGGGTGTGGTTCAATGGCAGAACGCGACCTTCCCAAGGTTGAGACGAGGGTTCGATTCCCTTCGCCCGCTCCAACTAAGCCACAGAGACGGGCCGGACGCGAGCGGAGCCTGGTGCATCTGAGGTTCCCTTCCGTGGCCAGCACAAGAGATGTGACTGCGTGAGACCGGCGGGTCCGCCTACTGCCTCCGCGTCGCTTTGCTTTCTCCGGGCGCTCTCACGTCTTCACGAAAACGCCCGATGGTGGCCAGACCATCGGGCGCCGTGCTCCCGTGAGAGCGGAAGGGGTAAGAACCTCAAACTTCAGGCGGCGTGGACCACCTGGGGGCGGCCCGGCGTGAACGGGACCGAAAGCGCTCCTCGGGAGCGCGCCCCAACGAGGTCCCGCTGGGCGCGCCGCAGGAAATCGCGCACTTCCAACTCGCCTTCGTACCCGGTCAACGAAACCACCGGGTTTATCGATGCGGCTTTCTCCAGCGGGATGCACGAACCCAGCGCCAACAGCAGCGCGTCGGCCTTCTCGCGCGTCGAGCGGTCACGGTCGTCGACAAGGATGGCAGCGAACACTGGCCCCTCGAGGTGCGCCAGGAAGTCCCCGTCCGATGCCGCGTGCCGCAGCGACCGTCCCGTGCTGGGAAGCAGCCGAGCCTCTTCCTTCGCGTTCCGCTCGAATCCTCCCAGGTCCGTCAGCACCAGCGAGAAGCCGCGCCCACTGCGCACCGAGCGCATCATCTGGCGGCGCAGTTCGAAGACGAAGTGGCGGCTGTTCGGTAGCCCCGTCACTTCGTCCTCGTACATCCGGCCTCGCATGCGCTCGAGCGTGTGGTGCACCTTGCGGCCCTGCTCCGATTCCTCGTACCAGAACTGCGTGTGCACCCCCGCGAACAGCAGCGTCGACATCAGCAGGATCACCCAGCTGCCGCCCTCCCCCGTCGCGGCGATGCTCACCGCCTGCACCGTAAACACGACAAACCACAGCGCGAACGTCGCCGGCCGCATCACCTTGACCACGGGCGGCGTCTCCACCGACCCCATGATGCTCGTCTCGTTGGTCGGGAACAGGAAGGCGTTTAGTGCCGGCGGCTTGTTCACCTGTGGGCTCCTCAGCGGTCTCACCTGCAACTTCGGTTGCCGCCGCCAGCCGCGACAGCGAACACCTGTAAACTGTCTGTAAATCGTGGCTGTCCCGGCGTGCCGCGCCGTGCTCACTTTGGCCGTCCGCGGTAGCGGGTCCTCGGTGGTCGCGGTCCTCCGCGCGTGCCTTCACGGCCAGGCGTGCCGCGCGCCTGGGAGCACCGCGATTCCGGCCGCCGGCTGCGCCTCGGGGTTAGCGCCGCGTCGCCGGCAAGGAATCCAGGTAGGCCATGATCCCCTCGGCCGCACGCCGGCCATCCGCCAGCGCCGTCACCACCAGGTCCGCACCGTTCACGTTGTCGCCGCCCGCGAACACGCCCGGGCGGGATGTCCGACCCAGCGGGTCGATCTGCACGAGCGCCTTGCGGTCCGCCTTCAGCCCACTCGTCGTTTGCGGCACCAGCGGGTCGGCCGCGTAGCCGATCGCGATCGCGACCGTGTCCGCCGGGATCAGATACTCGCTGCCCTTCACCGGGATCGGCTTGCGCCGCCCCGATTCGTCCGGCTCGCCGAGCTTCATCTTCTGGCACTCGACTGCCACCACCTCCCCTTGCTCGTTGCCGATGATGCGCGTCGGCAAGGTCAGCATCTCGAACACCACGCCCTCCTCGCGTGCGTTCTTGCGCTCCTCGCCGCGCCCCAGCATCTCGGCTTCCGTGCGGCGGTAGACGCAGCTCACCTTCTCCGCCCCCAGCCGGATGGCCGTACGCACGCAGTCCATGGAGGTGTCGCCGCCGCCAATCACCACGACGTTCTTCGGCGGCGGCAGCGGTTCGCGCAGATGCTCCGGCAACTGGTCCGGCCGCAGGTTCCCGCGCACCAGGTAGTCCGTCGCCTTATGCACGCCCTTCAGATCCTCGCCCTCGATCTCCATCACGTTGCCGACGCCGGCGCCCGTCCCGAGGAAGACCGCGTCGAACTCGCCCGCGAGCATCGAGTCAACCGTCACGTCCTTGCCCACGTACACGTTGCATTCGAACTTCACGCCCAGCGCCTGCAGGTAGGCGATGTACTCATCGACGATGCTCTTGCGCATCTTGAAATTCGGGATCCCATAAACGAGCACCCCACCCGGCTCCGGCCAGAACTCGTACACGGTTGCGCCGTGCCCCTTCAGCGCCACCTGCTCCGCCACGGCCAGGCCCGCCGGCCCGGACCCAACCACCGCGACGTTGCGGCCCGTGGGCTCCGGCAAGTAGCGCGGCAGCGGGTAGCCGCCCACCTCCTGCCGCTGGTAATCGGTGCAAAACGCCTCGAGCTTGCCGATGGTCACAGGCGGCTCGCTGCGTCCGTCGGGCCGGATCGCAAAGCCGACGACGCACGCGCCCTCGCACAGCTTCTCCTGCGGGCAGAGCCGTCCGCACATCTCTGGCAGATTGCTCGTTTCGCGAAATCTGTCGGCCGCCGCAAGGATGTCGCCGACTTCCAGGAAGGCGAACGCACCGGGGATGTCGTTCGATACCGGGCACGCCTCCTGGCAGGGCGCCGACGGGCATTGGATGCAGCGCGACGCTTCGATCTTCGCCGCGTTGATATCGAAGCCAATGTAGGTCTCGTTGAAGTTGCGCTTGCGCGTCTCGGCGTCCTGCTTGGGGACGGGCTGCACCGAGACGGCGAGGCGCCGGGCGACAGGGTTTGTCATGGTGCTGGTCAACCACGCCCGGGATGCGCGAACACATCCGCGGCAGTCCCGGCCAGTTCCTTCTTCGTAGTGTCCAGCGATCCTATCGGACGCCGGGAGGATGTCAACGCGTGAAGCGGCCCCGCGGCGTCGCCCGGAACGGCGGCGCGCCTCAAAATGGGATCGATGGATGTCGCCGCCTATCTCGCCCGCATCGGCTACAGCGGGAGCCTCGAACCCACCACTGAAACGCTGATCGGCCTGCACCGCGCCCACATGCTCACCGTCCCGTTCGAAAACCTGGATATCTTTGGCGCCCGCCGCCACCTCTCGCTCGATGAACAGGCGTTCTTCGCCAAAGTTGTGGGCGAGCGCCGCGGCGGCTATTGCTACGAGCTCAACGGCCTCTTCGGCGCCCTCCTGCGCGAAGTCGGCTTCGATGTTTCGATGCTCTCCGGCCGCGTGATGAAGGGCAGCAAGCTCGGCCCCGATTTCGACCACATGCTCCTGCTGGTACGCCTCGAAGAGCGCTGGATCGCCGACGTCGGCTTCGGCGACTCTTCGATAACGCCTCTGCGGCTCGACAACCCGGAGCCCCAGGGCGAGCCGGCGGGCAGCTGGAAGCTCACCCATGACGGCGCCGGCGTCTGGTCCATGTGGAGCCGCGGCGCCGGCCAGAAGTGGCTCGAACGGTATCGCTTCACCCTCACGCCGCACCCGCTGGAGGATTTCGCCGGCATGTGCGAATACCACCAGGTGTCGCCGGATTCCCCCTTCACTCAGAACCGCGTGTGTTCGCTCCCCACGGCCGCAGGCCGCATCACCCTGAGCGGCAACCGCCTGACGCTCGTGGAGAACGGGAAGCGCATCCTCCAGCGCCTCGACGACGCCCAGTTCGCCGCTGCCCTCAGGGACTACTTCGGCATCACCCTGAACTAAACGAATGGCGCTGTCGCATCGGTCGTCGCCCATCGCCATGCGCTACAATCGGCTCTTGGTCATGCAAGAGCGCAAACGGAGCCTTACGGTCGAAGAGATCAAGAACCTCCCGCCACCAGGCCCCGAACGAGCGGATCGCTGCGCTGGAGGAAATCAGCTTGCATCGCGAAGAAATGGCGCGGCGTTGGGGCGGGCCACTGAGCGACGAAGAGTTCTTCAGCCTACTGTTTGGACCAGGCGAGGCTGACTGTCTCGAAAACCTGGCGGAGTGAAGCGTCACGTCGTCGACGCCTCCGTCCTCGCGGGCGCGCTGATCGAATCACAACGCGTCCCGGAAGCAGTCCAATTGTTCAGTCCCACCGCGGTTGTCGTGGCACCGGAGTTTCTCCGGCACGAGATTGCCAATGCCTTTCGCCAACTCTTAAGACGCTGGCGGATCACCGTTGAGGACATACAGCGCGCGACCAGGAATCTCGACGCGTTGGGCATTGAGTACATCGACTCCCGGGACCTGACCTTCTGTGCGCTCGAGCTCACAAACCACCACAACCTGCCAGCCATCTACGACTCCATCTACCCCGCCGCCGCGGAGGCGCTCGATTGCGAGCTCTGGACGTCCGACAGCCGCTTCGCACGCGCCGTCCGCCAGAAAGGCCGCCCGCTCGTCCGCCTTTACCCGGTCTGGCCAGTGGTCACGGCAGGATCGTCTCGCCTCCATTCGCTGCCGCTGCCGCCGGCACCCGCTCCGCGTTCGCCTTAACCACCAGCACCCGGTCCACGCGCCGGCCGTCCATCGCCATCACCCGGAACTGGTAGCCGGGCACGTCCACTTTGTCGCCGGCGCGCGGGATGCGCCCCAGCCGCGACATGATGAAACCGCCCACCGTGTCATAATCCTCGTCCGCGAGCTCCGCCCCGGTCGCATCCTCCACGTCCGCGATCAGCGCCAGCCCGCTGAGCAGCAGATTCCCCGTGGGCAGTGTCCGGACGGCCTCTCCTGCCTGGCCATTGCGCCCGCCCAGCCAGCGCCCCAGCAGCCGGTACAGCACCTCGTCCGCCGTCAGGATCCCGCTCGTCCCACCGTGTTCGTCGACGAGGATCACGATCTGCACCTGCTTCGCGCGCATCGCCGCCACCGCGACTTCGACGCTCACCGATTCCGGGATCGCGACCGCGGGCCGCACGAGCGCCCGCCAGCCGGCCTCGTCGCGCCGTATGAGCCCGAGCAGGTCCTTCGCATCGATGATCCCGAGGATGTGGTCGAGGTCCTCTTCGAACACCGGGTAGCGGGTGTGCTGGTGGCGCTCGACGGCCGCCAGCACTTCCTCGAGCGACGCCTCCGCATCGATCGCGACGAGCTCCGTCCGGGGTACCATGATCTGGTCGGCCTGGATCGCGCTGAACTCCAACGCACGCCGGGCGAGCAGCAGCTCCGAGGTGGAAAGCAGCCCCGCCCGGTGGCTGGCTTCGATGACCAGCTCCAGTTCCTCTGGCTCCAGCGTCTCTTCCTCGCTGCCCGCGGTTTCCACACCGAACGCCCGCACCACCTGGCGCCCCGCCTGGTTCAGCAGCCAGATGAACGGGCTAAACACCCGGCTGAAGGCGGCGAACGGCAGTGCCACGCCCAGCGCCACACCTTCCGTCTTGGCCAGCGCGATAGACTTCGGCGCGAGTTCGGCGAACACGATTACCAGCGACGTCACCAGCGTGAATGCAACCACCACGGAGACGACGCTGCTCGCGGTCTCGCCCGCCCAGCCGCCAAGCGCCGCGCTTACTGGCGGTTCGATCACTTTCGCCAGCACAGGTTCGCCGAGCCAGCCCAGCGCCAGCCCGGCCATCGTTATCCCGAGCTGCGTCGAGGCGATGGATCGGTCCAGCCGCTTCAGCGACACAAGGAGCAGCCGCGCCCGCCCCTGCCCCGTGCTCGCCAACTGCTCCACACGCGACCGGCGTACAGCTACGAGCGAGAACTCCGCGGCTACGAAAAACGCGTTGATCAGGATGAGCACGATGACCGCGCCCAGCCCGATGGTGATGACCCAGCTTTCGGACAAGCCGCCTCCCACGCCATCGTAGCGCATCGATCCGGGGGGCTTTGGCCGGCCACCACTGCTTGCCGCCGCCTGCCGAGGTTGTCGTACGCTCGATCCATGGCCGCCCCGCGAGTCGTCATCATCGGCGCCGGATTCGGTGGGCTCGAATGTGCCCGCAAGCTCGCCGGCAGGCCTGTCGCGGTCCTCCTCATCGACCGCAACAACTACCACCTCTTCACGCCGCTGCTCTACCAGGTCGCGAGCTCGCTGCTGAACCCGAGCGACATCGCACGCCCGGTGCGCTCGATCTTCAGCCACGCCCGCAACGTGGCCTTCCGCCAGGCCGAGGTCGTGGGCATCGACTTCAAAAGCTGCACGGTGGCCACCGCCAACGGCGACGCTGTGCCGTACGACACCCTTGTCATCGCCGCCGGCAGCACCACGAACTACTTCGGCATTGAAGCCGCGGAGCGGCAGGCGCTCGGGCTCAAGGACCTTTCCGAGGCGCTCGAACTCCGCAACCATATCCTCCGCTGCCTCGAGACGGCCTCCACGACAGACGCCGAAGGCAGCCGTCCCTGGCTCACGTTCGTGGTTGTTGGCGGCGGGCCAACCGGCGTCGAGTACGCGGGCGCGCTCTCTGAGCTCATGCGGCTCGTGCTCCCGCACGAATACCCCGAGCTCGCCGGCCGGCCCACGCGCATTATCCTCGTCGAAGGGCTGGCGGAGGTGCTGCCGCCATTCCCGCCAGAGCTCGGCGCGCTCGCGCATCGCGAGCTCCAGCGGAAGGGCATCGAAGTCCGCACCGGCGTCCGCGTCGCCGCCGTCGAGGGCGACACCGTCGTGCTCTCCGGCGGCGATCGGCTCGAAGCGAAGACCCTGGTCTGGGCAGCGGGAGTCAAGCCCGCCGCGCTCGCCTCTGCGATCCATGTCCCCCGGGCCCGCGGCGGCCGCCTGCAGGTGGATGCGCAGCTGCGTTGCACCGGTCTCGACAACGTCTACGCCATCGGCGATATCGCCTCCTTCACGCAGGACGGCCATGAGGTGCCGATGCTCTCAGCGCCCGCGATGCAGGAGGGTCGCCTGGTCGCGGCGAACATCCTCCACTCGGTCCGCGGCGAACCGCTCGACACGTTCCGCTACCGTGACAAAGGCTCCATGGCCACCGTCGGCAAGGGCGTCGCCGTCGCTCGCCTGGGCCCGCTCAACCTGTCCGGGTTTGTTGGCTGGCTGGCCTGGCTCACCGTGCACCTGTACTACATCATCGGCTTCCGCAACCGGCTGGCCGTGCTCATGGGCTGGGCCTGGAACTACGTCCGCTCCGATCGGCCCGTGCGCATCATCGCTCGTGCCCGCCAGCGCGATGCGCCGCCACCTTCGGACGGAGGCTCTTCCCTCTCCTTGCGGGATAACCTTGTAGACTGAATCCATGCTTGGCAAAGGCATCAAGATTGGCTCCGTCATGGGCATCCCCCTGCTCGTCACTCCCGACTGGTTCCTCCTCGCGGGCGTGACCATCTGGATCCTTGCCACGCAAATCCTCCCGGGCCTGATCGACGATCAGAGCACCGCCGTCTACATCTTCATGGCGCTCGCCAGTGCGTGGTTCTTCTTCGGCTCGATCATCGTCCATGAGCTCGCCCATAGCTTCGTCGCGAAGGCCTATCGAATCCCGGTGAAGAGCATCACGCTCTTCATGCTCGGCGGCGTCGCCCAGATCACGCGCGAAGCCACCAGGCCCTACGCCGAGCTCCTCATGGCCGTCGTCGGGCCGCTCACCAGCCTTGCTGTCGGCGCGGTCTTCCTCGGCATCTTCTGGCTCATCGGCGCCGATACCTCGCGCCCCATCGGTCTCGTCATCTTCTGGCTTGCCTTCATGAACTTCGGCCTCGCCGTCTTCAACATCATCCCCGCCTTCCCCATGGATGGTGGGCGCGTGTTCCGCTCGTTGATGTGGATGATCAGCGGCAACTACCACGCCGCCACACAGGCCGCCGCGTGGACGGGCCGCGGCTTCGCCTGGCTGCTCCTCTCGCTCGGCATGCTGGCCGTCCTCGGCGTCGACGTGTACATCGCCAGGGACTGGCTCGGTGGCGCCTGGATCATCCTCATCGGCCTCTTCCTCGAATCCGCCGCCCGCCAGAGCCTCTTCCAGAACCGCGTCGTCCGGAAGCTCCAGCAATACCGCGCCGACGACCTCATGCAGCGCGACCCACCCGTCGTCGATGCTGAGATGTCGCTCGCCACGCTTGCCCGCGGCGTGCTCGAACTGAACCCCCGCGTCTGTTACTTCGTGGGCGAAGCCGGCCGCCTCATCGGCATCATCAGCTCCTACCAGATGCGCGCCGTCAGTGAGCGCCTCTGGGATTCCACTACCGCCGGCGACGCCATGGTCCCGAGCGCGCTTCTCCACGCCGTCGCCCCCGACCGCCTCGCCAGCGAAGTCCTCCTCGATATGGAGAACGGCGACCTCACCCACCTCCCCGTCGTGAACGACGGCCAGGTCGTCGGGGTCATCGGCCGCGACCGCATCCTCGGCATCCTCTTCCAGGCTGGCTACCTCCGCCCCCAGCGCGCGTAACCCTATAACCCTGTAACGGAACCGCGCGCGTAAGCAAGCGGCCAAAACCGAACTCCCACCACCTCCGTGCCGCGGCAGCCCTCGGCCCCTACGCCGTCACGCCGTCACATCCCTACGCCGGCACGCCCCTACGCCGACACGCCCACCTATGGTCGCAGCGCGATCTTCAGCACTCCGCCCTTCCGCTGCCGGAACAGGTCGTACCCCGCCACCGTCTCGCTCAATTTTAGCGAATGCGTGAACAGCGGCCGCAGGTCCACGCGCCCACTGGCGACCAGCCCCATCAGCCGGTTCATCCGCTCGGTGCCCACGGGGCAGAGCGTCGTCACGATTTTCCGATGCATGAACGAGCCCGATGTCGGCAGCGACAGCACCGGAAACGCCCCGTACACCCCGACGGAACTCACCGTTCCGCCATTGCGGACTACCGCGCAGCAGTTCTCGAACGTTGCCTGCTGCCCCAGCGCCTCGACCGCGACATCCACGCCGCGGTTCGCCGTCAATTCCATGATTCGCGCCACCGCGTCGGCCGGCTCGACCACGATGTCCGCTCCCATGCGTTTCGCCATCGCCTGCCGTTCGGGGATCGCCTCCACCGCGATAATCAGTCCCGCGCCCAGCGTCCGCGCCGCCGCCGTTCCGCACAGCCCGACCGGCCCCTGGGCGAACACCGCCACCGTATCGCCCGCTTTCATCCCGGCGCGTTCGATCGCCCCGAAGCCCGTCGACATGATGTCCGTGACGAGCAGCACCTGCTCGTCTTCGAGGTTGTCCGGCACCTTCGCCATGCTGGTCTGCGCGCCGTTGACCAGGAAGAGCTCACCCTGCGCTCCGAACAGCAGGTTCCCCGGCGAGTTGAACGTCTCGCAGACCTGCTGGTCGCCCTCCATGCAGCGCGCGCACGTCCCGCAACACACGAGGCAGCTCGTCACCACGCGGTCCCCGGCCTTGAAGGCGGTCACGCCCGCGCCGACTGCCTCCACCACGCCCACTGCCTCGTGGCCCATTGGCACGCCCGCTGGCACCGGCAGCTCATCCACGATATGGATGTCGCTCCCGCAGATGGTGCTTAGCGTCGTGCGCACCAGCGCCTGGCCCGGCCCCGGCGCGTCCGGGTACGGGATCTGCGTCATCGCCACCTGGCGCTCCCCGGTCTTCACACACGTCAACGAACTCGGCATGCTCTGCTCCTTCTCGCCACCTGCCGGGGCGTCGCCCGCCATTCTGCCGCATCCGGGGTCCTCGCGCTGGAGTTGCCCGGGGTACGCCGGCACGCCGCTATGCCCCCAGGAACGACTCCAGCGCCGCCACCGATTCAGGTTCCGTGAGCAGCGGTGCGTGGCCCACACCGGGCACCTCCACGAGCCGGCAATCCGCGATTGCCGCCACCATCCGGCCGGCGATTTCCCGGCTGAGGATGTCGCTTTCCCCGCCGCGCAGCACCAGCACCGGGCACTTCATTCCCCTGAACGCGTCCCACGGCGCCGTCGATGGCTGCACCGGCGCCATCGTCCGGATCGCCGGGTCCATCTTCCACACGTACACGCCGCTGTCGGACTTGCGCACGTTCCAGCGCGCGAATTCCGCCACCTGGTCCTCCGGCAGGCGTTCGATCATCGGACCGTAGTTCTCCTTGTAGTACTTCACCACGGCCTTCATGTCGCCGAAAGCGTCCGGCGCATGTCCCACGTACTGCACGATGCGCGCCAGCCCCTTCGGGTCGATCTCCGGGCCGACATCGTTGAGCACCGCCCGCGTCACCCGCTCCGGGAAGCGCGGCGCGTAATTCATCGCGATCATGCCACCCATCGAGGTCCCCACCAGCGCCATTCGGTCCAGCCCCAGCGCCCCGCGCACCGCCTCGAGGTCGGCCACGTAGTTGTCGACGTGGTACCCGTCAGGTGGCCCCCATTCGCTTTCGCCCCGCCCGCGCACATCGAGCGCGTACACGTGATACTTCGCCGCCAGCCGGGCCGCGATGGCGTCGAACGTGTGCGCCTGTCCCGCGAGGCCGTGGATCATCATCACCACCGGCGCCCCCGGCGCCCCCCGTGCGATCAGGTGGTGTCGCAGGCCGTTCGCACGCACGAAGATATCGCGTACCCCCACCATCGCCGTCGTCATACCAGACCCCTCGCCGAAAGTGCCCGGATTGTAACGCACGCCGCCGTTTGTCACGCACGCGCCGCCCGCACCAGCCTTAGCCCCACCGCCCCTCGCCTTCGCTACACTCAATCCCGTGCAATACGCCGCTTTCCTTCGCGCCATCAACGTCGGCACTGCCAACCGCATCCGTATGGACGACCTCCGCGCGGTTTGCGCCGCCGCCGGCTTCGGTGACGTGCGCACCTACCTCCAGAGCGGCAACCTCGTCTTCGAATCCCCCGACCCCGAGGAAGCCGTCGCCGCGCGGTTGGAGGACGCGCTCGCGGGCCGCGGTCTCAAGAACGCATCGGCCATGGTCCGCGCCCGCGACGAGCTTGCGGAGATCCTGGCGGCCTGCCCCTCGGACGCCTACGAGCCCGAGCGCTTCCGCCGCTACGTCACCTTCTTCCGTGCGCCCGTTCCCGGCCCGCTCGGCGCAACTGTCGCCGGCTCGGCCGCCGGCGTCGTGACCGTCTGCCTCCGGGAAGTCTTCACGGTCGTGCCCATGGGCGAACCCGGCGGCGTCGATATCAACGGCCTCCTCGGCCGTAAGCTCGGCGTCCCCAGCACCACGCGCTACTGGAACGTCGCTGAAGCCGTCCTCGCCCTCTGCGACCAGTAGCATCCACGATGAGCGGCGACCTCCCGGCGTGACCTCCACGGCGGCCAACCACATCCCACAATTGTGAATCGCGCCGCGAAGGTTAGCGGCCCCAAACCGCCGCCCGCTCGTCTGCGATGTACACTCGAGTCCGTGAACTGCCCCCTTGGCCACGGCGAGCTCCACACCGAAATCCACACCGGCATCGAAGTCGACGCTTGCGCCGTCTGTGGCGGCGAATGGCTCGATCCCGATGAGCTGCAGGCCATGGAATCGGCTACCGTCCGCGATTCCGTCGTCCTCAGCGGTATGATCGAATACCAGCCGAACCCCGGCCAACGTCCCTGCGTGGTTTGCCACAAGCCGATGTACGAATTCGATTACCGCGGTAACCCCCTCCAGGTTGACGTTTGCCCCGATGGCCACGGTTACTGGCTCGATGGCGGCGAAGAGGAGCGCGTCCGGGTGCTCATCCGCCAGCGCGCCCGCGACCTCAACCGCGCCGCCAGCGCCGAAGGCTCCTTCGGGGCGTTTCTCTCCCGCATCCGCGGCCAGCTTGGCGGCCGCAGGCGCTGAGCTATCGTCCCCTGTGGAGCGGCGTAGACTTGCGCCAACCTTCACCGGGGGTGCGCGCACATGCTGACCACCGCCCTCACTCGCCGCTTCGCCATCGACCATCCGATCATCCAGGCGGGCATGGGTGCCGAAGCCGGTCCCGAGCTCGCAGCCGCCGTCTCCGAAGCCGGAGGCCTGGGCACGCTCGGCACGATCGCCACGCCCCCGGATGCCGTAGCCGCCGCTATCCGCCGTCTACGCGACCTCACGGCGCGGCCTTTCTCGGTGAATGTGGTCGCATTCGAACAAGCGATGTTCGCGGCAGCGAACATCGAGACGGTGCTCGCCGAGCGTCCTCCCTCGGTCACCCTCTCCTTCGGCGAGCCCGCGCGCTACCTTCGCCGCTTCCGCGACGTGGGCATCCCCGTGCTCGTGCAGGTGCAGGACCTCGCAGCCGCGCACCGCGCGCTCGATGAAGGCGTGGATGCCCTTATCGTCCAGGGCCACGAGGCCGGCGGGCATACCGGCTTTCGCGGCACGCTCAGTTTCGTCGCCGAGGTCCTCGAGTTCGCGGGCAATACCCCGGTGATCGCCGCGGGGGGTGTGGCCAACGGCCGCGGTCTCGCCGCTGCCCTGGCAATGGGCGCCGCCGGCGCAGTCCTCGGCACGCGCTTCAAGGCGACTCCGGAGTTTCACGGCTCCGATGTCCAGAAGCAGGCGATCGTCGCCAGCACCGGCGACGGGACACTCGCCGACCTCATCTTCGATCGCCCCATCCCCTTCGCCTTCCCGGATGGCATCGTCGGGCGTGCGCTCCGCGGGCAGTTCAGCGAAAAGTGGGAAGGCCGCGACGAAGCGCTCAAGGCCGCCGTCGCGGCCTTGCCGCCGCGGGAGTTCCTCATGCAGCTCGCCCAGGACCCTGCCTCGGGCGCGAACTGGGCGGGCGAATCCTCGGGGCTCGTCAACGCCCTGGTCCCGGCCGGCGAGCTCGTCCGCGAAATCGCCGCCGATGCCGAGCGGCTGCTCCTCGCCGCCGCCGCGGCAGTTACATAAACCTCGCGGACCAAGGATGCGCGATGGCTCCGTCCCACCTACGGTAGGAGCGACCGCGCCGCCGCGCCCAGGCCATACGATGCGCAAGTTCCATGTCTCGACACCTGGCACCGCACGCTCTCGGCGAGCTGGCGTCCCAGGCGTGCGAAAGATCGCCATCGCGCTCATGTTCTTGGGTGCTTCCATTGGCGGCGCTGCGATCATCGGGACCGGGTTCGCCGAGCCGTCGCAGCTGCCGACCCGCGCCGTCGTCCCCTTCGTCTCGAACGACGCCGCCACGCCGGCGCCGACGCCCACTCCAGCGACCTTCCCTCCGCCACCGCCGCCTGGCCCGAACTACTGCGGCGGTGGGCCCTCACTCGGCCCGCCGTCGCCCCCGAACGCCATCTTTGGGCTATTCACGATCGGTGGCGAGCCCGCCCCGGCCGGCACGCTTGTGTGGCTCACCTTCGATGGCGAGCTCGGCCCTGCCATCTACACCCGCGAGCCCGGCGGCTATAAGTTCAATTACGCCGCTGGCGGCCAGGGCCACGAGCCCCCATGCGCGAACGTCGTCGGCTCCATCATGGGCTTCCTCGTCGATGGCAAGGCGGTCTCCACCGGCGTCCGCGTCGGCGATCCCGAAGCCTACCTGGCCTTCTACTTCGACCTCAACGTCCCATAATGCGAGCCGCCCGCGCTGCGGACCCAACG
The DNA here is from genome assembly GCA_016191435.1 of Chloroflexota bacterium. GTDB lineage: Bacteria > Chloroflexota > Dehalococcoidia > Tepidiformales > Tepidiformaceae > Amarobacillus. The sequence goes on from JACPOQ010000035.1 coordinate 101,815, forward strand.
TTCTTTACATCAGGTAGCGATCGCCCGCCCGCCCCTTGACGATTTCCGGCCGCGACGCAACTCAGGACTCAGCCCTCAACCCTACCTGCCTTCGAACACCGGCTGCCGCTTCTCCATGAACGCCTTCCGCGCCTCTATCCCGTCCCGGCTGCTGAACGCCATGCGGATGTTCTGGATCTCGTAGCGAAGTTGCTGCTCGACATCGATCGCCGTGGTTGCCTTCTGCAGCCCGCGCTTTGTCAGCCGCATCGTGATCGGCGAGCGCCCGCAAAGGAACTGCAGGTACTCCGCGAAGCGCGCATCGAAGCGGTCGTCATCGACCACCTCGCCGACCATCCCGAGCTGCAGCGCCTCGTCACCCTCGACCGTCCGGTTCTCCAGCAAGAAGCGCATGGCGCGCTCGTAGCCCATCGCCTCCGGCAACGTGTACGTCAGCCCGCCGTCCGGCGACCCGCCGATGCGCGGGTAGCCCGCCATCAGCCGCGCACTGCGCTTCATCAGCCGCATGTCGCAGGCCATCGCCAGCGAGAGCCCGCCCCCCACCGCGACGCCGTTGATGCCGGCCACCACCGGCTTGTCGCAATCCTGCCGCATGCCGAGCACGAAGCGGCTGATCCAGCTCAGGTCGTCGAGTTGCTGGCTCTGCTTCGAGAGGGGCGATCCGCTCTCGCCGGGGCCGCTGAGGTCAAGCCCCGAGCAGAATGCGTCGCCCGTGCCGGTGATCCCGATGACCCAGACATCGTCGTCCGTCGCGGCCGCGTCCACGGCCCCGACGATCTCCCACGCGAGCGCATCCGAGAGGGCGTTCTTCCGCTCCGGGCGGTTCAACGCGATGGTCCGGACGTGTCCGTCCGTGGCGATATTCAGCAGAGACAAGGCAAGGCTCCCGCGATTGGTATGGCCCGACTATACCGCTGACCCACGGCTATCCGCCGATCCCCCCAGCGGACAGCCGCGCTGGCTCCGCGGCCGGGTGGACGTGCGGCCCGGCCTTACTCCGGCACCTCAAGCGCCCGGAAGTGCTCCACCGTCCCCACCACTCCATCCGCCCGCAGGTCGATGCTCACCAGGTCGATTCGCACGTGGTCCGGGTCGAGTCCGTTCGTCTCGCAGTAGTCCATCGCGCATTGCCACATGCGCCGGAGCTTCGCCGCCGAGATGGACTCTGCCGCCGCTCCCGGCGACGACCGCCGCGTCCGCACCTCGACGAACACGTTCTCCTCGCCATCCCGCGCCAGCAGGTCGATTTCGCCGCCGCGCGTGCGCACGTTGCGCGCCACGATGGTCATGCCCGCCGCCTCCAGCCGGTGTCCGGCCACCCGTTCGCCGAAGTCCCCGAGGTCCCTCCGTGCGGTCACAGCGGGAGGTGGAACTGCGCTACCGGCGCAAAGCTCCGCCGGTGGATTTCGCACGGTCCTTTCGCCGCCAGCAGCCGCTTATGCTCCGGCGTCGGGTAGCCCTTGTTGTGGCAGAACCCATAGCCGGGGAAGCGCCCGCACATCTCCCACATCATCGCGTCCCGCGCCACCTTCGCGATGATCGAGGCGGCCGCCACGGCCACACTCAGCGCGTCGCCATCGATCACCGGGCGCACGTTGGGCAACGGCAACGGCAGCGCATCGGAGATGATGTGGTCGGGCGTCACCCCAAGTCCTTCGTACGCCCGGATCATGCACAGCTTCCGCGCCTGGTAGATGTTGATGCGGTCGATTTCGAGGTGCGATGCCCAGCCGATAGCCCAGGGCACGCTCTGCCTTATCTCCTCGGCCAACTCCACCCGCGTGCATTCAGGGAGCACCTTCGAATCCCGCACCGTCTTGTACCACTTGAATCGCCGCCCCGGCGGCAGCGCCACCATCGCCGCCGTAACTGGCCCCGCCAGCGGCCCGACTCCCACCTCATCGACACCCGCGACCCAATGAGCGCCAAGCTTCCACGCCTCCCGCTCGAACTTCAGGCTTGGGATCGGGCCGGTGGTCATTGGCGCAATCGTACGGCGATGTCGCGAACGATGGCAGCAGGCATCGCCCGGATCCTCCTTGAACGCGCGACAGTCGCTTTCGAACCGCTGTACGCGGTCTGCGCGCATCCATAGAATTGGGGCCAGTGCCGTCCGGCCAACACGGGAGGCGCCATCGAGGGCCGCTACCATGGACGAGTTCCGCTCGCATCGCCGGTTCGCAGCTATCTGGGACTGGGCGACGAAGCACGAGTCGAAGGCCGAACGGGCACTCCGCCGCGCCGCGGCCGAGTCCGCTTCCGGCCGCATCCTTGAGCTTGGCATCGGCGTCGGCGCCAATTGGGCGTACCTCGCCCCTGGCGCCGACTACACCGGCATTGAGCCAGACAAATTCATGCTGCAGCGCGCCCAGGCACGCGCGAAGAAACTGGGCCGCGAAATGAAAGTCCAGGAGGCGCGCGCCGAGAGCCTCCCCTTCGATGACGCCCAATTCGACACGGTCCTGGTCACCCTCACCTTCTGCACCGTCCAGGACCCGGCGAAGGCAATCAGCGAAGCTGCGCGCGTGCTCAAACCTGGCGGCCAGCTCGTGTTCGTCGAACACGTCCGGCCCGACGGCAAAGTCGGCGGCTGGGTGATGGATCGAATCACACCCGTGTGGCGGCGCGCCGCCGCCGGGTGCCATCCCAACCGCCTCACCGGCGCCACCATTGCGGCCGGCGGCTTCGAAATAGAATCGATGCAGCGCCGCAGGGTGAACGGCCTCCCGATGATCGCGGGTATCGCGCGGAAACCACGGGGCTAAAGGCGCCTCGCCCTCGACCTTCGCGCGAACGCTGGCCGGACGCCACGGGCCCACCCGCCACCGGAAGATTGGCCGTGAACCCACGATGGCGCCCGATTTCGGGTTAACTGGATTCGGAGATGGACCGCCGGCTGGCGGCCGGTGCACTCTAGGAGCGAGCGTCCCGGTGGCGCCGGATCCACGGCGCGACCACGTACTGCAACACGACCCACGCGACCGCCAGCGCCGCGAGCACTTTCCACGCCGCCAGCACCAGCGCGATCAGGAGCACGACGACCACGATCGCGATGATGACCAGCAGGAACAGGCAGCAGCCCACGCCCTGCGGGTTGCGCAACAGGCTGTAGACCGCCCCCGCGAGCAGCCCGATCTTGAAGTAGTCCCACATGCCGGGGCTTCGCCCCGGCTCCTCCGCTTGTCCCACGCCGCGCACACTCCGCCGGTCTGGTTCGCGCCATGCTGGCTGCCGATGGCGTCAGTTCTTGTCGCTGCGTTACCGGCGGGGCGATGTCCGACGCGCCGGCCACTGACAGTCCACGAAACTTCCGCTAGCGTAGTGCCATGTTCGGGAGATCCTTTCGCATCGCCCGCATCGGTGGCATCGATATCGAGGTCCACCCGTCGTGGCTGCTCATCGTCGTCTTCCTCGCCTGGAGCCTCTCCGATGGCGTGTTCCCGGAGGAGTACGGCAACTGGAGCACCGCGGCCTACTGGATCGTTGGCAGCACTGCCGCCGTCCTCTTGTTCGTCACGGTCCTCATCCACGAGCTCGCCCACGCACTTGTGGCGATTCGCCGCGGCCTGGCCGTCCCGAAGATCACGCTCTTCATCTTCGGCGGCGTGTCGCACCTCTCGCGCCAGCCCAGGAGCGCCGGCGAAGAGTTTGCGATTGCCATCGCCGGCCCGGCGACGAGCGTGATCATCGCCGTGGTCACGTTCGTCGCCTGGCTCGGGCTGCGCCACGTCGAAAGCCATGTCGCGGCCATCGCCATCTATCTCGCGACCGTCAACCTGCTCCTCGCCGTCTTCAACATCCTGCCCGGGTTCCCGCTCGATGGTGGGCGTGTCCTCCGCTCCATCGCCTGGGGCCGCACGAAGAGCTTCCGCAAGGCGACGAGCATCGCCGGCACCGTGGGCGAGGTCTTCGGCTACGGGCTGATGGTCTCGGGCGCCGCCTTGCTGCTCTCCGGGTATGCGATCAACGGGCTCTGGTTCATGTTGATCGGCTGGTTCCTCACCGGGGCCGCGCGCGGCGAGAAGCAGGCCCTCCAGCTCGATTCGATCCTCGGTCAGCTCAAGGCCCGCGATATCATGCGCGAAACCTACCCCACCGTATTGCCCAGCGTCTCCGTGCAGGAGGTGGTGGACCGCCACATGATCGGCGAAGGCGAACGAGCCGCGATGGTTGCCCGCGATGGCGCCGTCCTCGGCATCCTGAGCGTCAGCGATGTCCGCCACCTCTCCCGCGACGAGTGGGCGAATACCCCTGTCCAGGGCATCATGACGCCGCGGGACAAGGTGGTCACCGTGACCGCCGCCCTGCCCGCCCTCGAAGTCCTGCACCTGCTCGGCGAGCGCCGCCTGAACCAGGTGCCGGTGCTCGAAGAGGGCCGCATGATCGGTCTCATCACCCGCCGCGAACTGATCGAACGTCTGCAGCTCGCCGAGTCCCTCGGGCACGACCACCAGGACGGCCATCCCACCGACGGCCCGGCCCCCTCGTGATCCGGGGCCTTACCCCACCACTGCTTTGTACCGTTTGATCGCGTCGATGTGGTCCTGCGGCGACACGAGCCCGGCGTTCATCGTCCGTACCGAAATGTAGTCCGCTCCCAGCTGGCGCCACGAATCCGCGTGGAACGCCCACTTCTCCTCGCCCGCCGCGAGGCTCACCTGCGCTTCAATCCCGAAGGACGACCGGTCGCGGCCGTTGTCCGCGAGGTACTGGTCGAGCCGGGCGAGCGCGGCCTTCCCGGCGTCGTTCGGCAAGAACTGCGGGATCATGCCGTCTCCGAGCCGGGCGGCGCGCTTCATCACGCGCTCATCGGAGCCGCCGAACCAGATAGGGATGGACCGGCCCGGCAGCGGCTTCAAGCCCGCGCGGTCGATCCGGTGCCACTTCCCCGTGTAGTCGACAACCGGCTCCGTCCAGAGCCTTCGCATGAGCTCGACCTGCTCCTCCTGCCGGTGGCCGCGGTTGTGGAAATCCTCGTTGAGCGCGTCGTACTCGACGTAGTTCCACCCGGTGCCGATGCCCAGCCGCAACCGCCCCCCGGAAAGAATGTCGACCTCCGCCGCCTGCTTCGCTACCAGCGCCGTCTGCCGCTGCGGCAGGATGATGATGCCCGTAACCAGCCCGATTGTCTTCGTCTGCCCTGCCAGGTACCCGAACAGCACGAATGGCTCGTGGAACGCCGTTTCGTCGGTATATGGCCCCGTCAGGCGCGGTTCGCGCTGACCGTGAGCGCCAAGCACATGGTCGTAGATAAGGATGTGCGAATAACCGAGGCCTTCCGATGCCTGCGCGAAGTCGCGGATGACCGCCGGGTCGTTGCCGATTTCGGTCTGGGGAAAGACGACGCCAATCTGCATGAGAGCTCCTTCCGACCGCATCCGCGGCCATCCATGAGGCGCAACTATCCGCTAACGCCGTCCCGCCGTCACGCGCCCGGCGCCCGCGCGGTGCGCCGCGCCTCCTGCTCGGCCGCCGCCGTGCGAAGCGCCGCCTCAAACCGTTGCCGCGGGATCAGGACGATCAACAGCCCGATAGCGAGCAGTGCCACCAACAGGTCGTCGAGCTGGCCCAGCACCGGGATGAAGTCCGGGATCAGGTCGAACGGCAGTGCCAGGTACCCGACCAGCACGACGAGCACCGCCTTTGCCGGCCAGGGCACGCGGGGGTCGCCGAGCAAGATCCGCCCAAACCGGACCTTCCCGCGCATCGGCAGCGCGAGGAACCCGCGGCCGCGGCGGCTCGCGCGGAACAGGCGGAGCGCGATCGCCAGCATGGCGATAAGCGTCCCCAACCCCAACAGCAGCCATCCGTACCAGGGCACACCGCCAGCGTAGCCCCATGAGCGTACTCGCCGTGAGAGCCAACGGCCGCGCTGCGGTATCATCGCCCCATCAGGACCACACACAGGAGGCCCATCGTGGCCGTTGTCTCGTACTTCCCCATTTCCCTGCCGCCGGAAGCGCGCGAAGGCTTCGAACGGACCTGGCAGACGCGCGTCGGCGCCGTGGACACCTTCCCGGGATTCATCAGCACCGAGCTCCTCGCGCTCCCGGACCGGGGCGAATACGTCGTCCTCACCCGCTTCAAGGATGAGAAGTCCTTCGAAGCCTGGATCACCTCCGACAACTTCACCAAAGGCCACCGCGGCGAAAGCTACGAAAGCTACAAGGACAACCCCTTCATGAAGGGCCACAAGCTCTTCGAGGTGCTTGGCTAACAGCGCGCCGGCGGGCCGGCCGGTGCTCGCCCCGCTCCCGTGGCCCGTTGCCTCCCGCTGCGCCAGTATCAGGCATCGGCACCCGCGACATCCTCTTCGGCACCAAGGCCCTCCGCACCTTCGGCGATGGGATGATGAGCATCCTCCTCGCCCAATACGCGGACACGCTCGGCTTTTCCGGGCTGCAGGCGGGCCTCGTCGCCTCGGCGGCGCTCGTCGGCACCTCCGTCGCGACCCTGCTCGTCGGCCAGTTCGTCGAGCGCTTCGGCCGGCGGCGGTTCCTCATCTGGGGTTCGCTGCTGACCGCCGCGACGGGCATCGCCTACGCCGCCAGCGCGCACTTTCCCCTGCTGCTTGCCGTCGCCTTCATCGGCACGGTGAATCCCACCTCCGGGGATGTCTCGGCATTCCTCCCGATCGAGCAGGCCATCCTCGCCCAGGAGACCTCGCCCGCCACGCGCGTCTCCACGTTCGCCCGTTTCAACGTGATTGGGGCGCTCGCCGGCGCCACAGGCGCCCTCGTCAGCGGCTCCACCTCGCTCCTCGATAATGCGCCCTCGCTCAGCCACGAAGCCGCGATCCGGCTGCTCTTCGTGCTGTACTCGTTCCTGGGGCTGGCGGCGCTTGCGCTCGTGCTTCGGCTGGGCAGCACGGCCGAGCTCCCCCAGGGCAGCGCCCGCGGCGGCCTTGGTCCAAACCGCCGCCGAGTGTTCACACTCTCTGGCCTGTTCGCCACCGATTCCTTCGCGGGCGGCATGGTTGTGCAGAGCATCGTCGCCCTCTTCCTGCTCCGAAAGTTCGACCTGGCCCCGGCGCTCACGGGCGCCGTTTTCTTCGGCACGAACCTGCTCTCGGCGGTATCGTTCCTCGTCTCGGCGCGGCTGTCCATGCGCTTCGGGCTCGTGAACACGATGGTGTTCACACACCTGCCCTCCAACCTGTTCCTGGTAGGCGTGGCCTTTGCCTCGGGCCCCGGGCTCGCGGTCGCGTTCCTGCTCGCGCGCTCGATGCTCTCGCAGATGGATGTCCCGCCGCGCCAGACGCTCGTGCTGTCCGTCGTCACACCGCCCGAGCGAGCCGCGGCCGCCGCCGCCACCGGCCTCTCGCGCAGTGTCGCAGGCGCCGTCGGGCCCTCCATTGGCGGCGCCCTGCTCGGGACCGCCGCCGGCGCGCCCTTCGTCGCCTGCGCGGCGCTGAAGAGCGGCTACGACCTCGCCCTCTGGTCCTTGTTTCGCAAGGTCAACACCAGCGAGCACGGTTGAGGCGCGCAGCCTGCTAGAAGATGGCCGGTCCGTCCCCCGGCCGCGATTTCGGTGCTTCGGGCACGTTCTCGACCGGCGAGACCCGAGATGCGGGCTCCTCGTCGTCTTTGATCGCGCGCCGGAACTCCTTGACGCCGCTGCCAAGGTCCTTTCCCAGCCGGCCGAGCTTCCCCACGCCGAAGAGCAGCACCACCAGTGCCAGAATGATGAGCAGTTCAGGTGCGCCAAGGTCGCCAATCATCGTGAATCACCTCTGCACCGCCATTGTCCGCCTCATCCCGAACCCACGGAAATCACCCGCAGCCGGGCCGAGCCGTTTCTTGGCGTTTCATTGACCATGCCGCCCCTGCCGCCGAAACGCCGAAGAGCGCACACGCGCACACGCGCACACGCCCACACGGCGCGACACTCCCCGCCGCCACTGGTATCGTCCGGCCCATGTCCGGTGGAGCCCTCAAGGGCGTGCGCGTGCTCGAAGTCGCCCAGGCCATGGCCATCCCCATGGCCGGCCAGGTCCTTGCCGATATGGGCGCCGATGTGATCAAGGTCGAGCCGCCCGCCGGCGACGCCTTCCGCCACAACCAGCACCCGGTGACTGCCGGCGAGAGCCGCGGCTACACCGTGCTCAACCGCGGCAAACGCGGAATTTGCGTCGATGTTACCCGTCCCGAAGGCGCGGAACTCCTCCTCCGCCTTGCGGCCAGCGCCGACATCGTCCTGATGTCGCTCAAGCCCTCGGACTTGCCCCGCTATGGCCTCACCTACGCCGACTTCCGCGCCGTCCGCGCCGATATCATCGTGCTCGAACACGTCCCGCTGGGCGCAAAGGGCCCGCTCGGTGGCGATGGCGGCTACGACGTCGTTGTGCAGGGCATCTCCGGCATCGGCGCCATCACCGCGCGCAGCAATGGCGACGCGCCCGTGAACGTCCGCCCCGCCTATGCCGATGTCGGGACCGGCTTCCTCTCCGCACTCGCCGTGGTCGCAGCCCTCCGCCACCGCGACCTCACGGGTGAAGGCCAGCGCGTCGAGACATCGCTCCTGCTGACGGCGCTCGCACTCGGCAACAACCTGGTGAACTGGTTCGCCGCCATCGACCCGCCGGTGTGGGAGCGCTTCGCCGAAGAGCTCGCGGCCATCCGCGCCGAAGGCGGCGACTACGAGGCCCAGCGCAGGCTTTACGAACGGCGCATGCTCGCGGGCGCGCACGGCAACATCTATTTTCGCCATTACCGTACGAAGGATGGATTCGTTTCGGTCGGCTGCCTGAGCCCCGCCCTCAACGCCCGCCTGCGCGCTGCCACCGGCCTCCGCGACCCGCGCGTCGATGATGCGGAGTTCGATATGGGCACACCCGATGGCTACGACGCCCTCAGCGCCCTCCTCCGCGAAGCCGAAGACCTCTTCCGCACACGCACCACCGCCGACTGGATCCGCGACCTGCGCGCCGGCGGCGTGCCCTGCGGCCCGTTCAACTTCCCCCACGAAGTCTTCTCCGACCCGCAGGTGCTCGCAAACGAGTTCGTCGTCGAAATCGAACACCCCTTGCTCGGCCCGTACCAGACCTTCGCGCCGCCACTGCGCATGGACGCGACGCCGACGGCCGTCCGTGGCCCCTCGCCGCTCCTCGACCAGCACACCGACGAGGTCCTGCGCGAAGCCGGCTACGATGCCGCCGCGATCGCGGCCCTCCGCGCAGCCGGCATCGCCGGCGCCTTACCACCGTAGCGCCTCGCTGGAGCGGACGCGCCCGCGCATCTAGGCTTCAGGCGTGCGCATCCTTCGGCTGACCAACAGCAGCGACATCCTCGGCTCTATTCCTGAGCCGCTGCGAGCGCACCGCGTCACCGAACAGATGATCACCGAGCTCACGGGCGAGCCCGTCGAGACGATGATGCGCGTTTGCTGGCCGGGTCCCGAGCTCGCCGACATCGTCCACCGCTGGGCCACGCGCTTCGAGCCCGATGTCGTCTTCATGCGCGCGTCCGCGTTCTGGTGTTCATACGAATCAGTCCCTCTGCGCATCCAGCGGCGGCTCGCGCGCATCGGCGGCGAGCACCTCGCGAACCTCGGCCTCAAAGTAGCGGGCGCGCCCGCGTTCGCGACGAATCCGGTCTTTCGCGCGGCCCGCCGGGCAGCGCTCCGCGCCATCGGCGGCGACGTGCATTTCCAGCCCGCCGAAGTCACCGCGAACGTCGAAGCCGTGTTTCGCCGCGTGCTCTCGAACGAGAGCGTGATCCCCGTGCTGCGCGGACCCGGTTTCGCGCGAGATGCGACAGGCACGGAACGCGGGCTCCGACGCGCCCAGGCCCGCAATCGCCGCCTCGACCGCGCGCTCGCAGACATGGCCCGCCGCCTCGGCATCACCTACGCCTCCCCCGACGCGGCATTCCGCAGGGACCACCTCGCCGGCGACGACGCACACACCAATGAAGCGGGTCAGCGCGCCCAGGGCGAGATCGAAGGCCGTCTCATCGCCGAGGCCTGGCTCGCTGCGATGGCTGGATTGCCGGCCGAGTACCGCTCGAATCCAGCCACCCACGCAGCGCGCTAACTGAGCCCGCGACCCTCGCTCCGCAGCGGGCGTTACAACGTCCCGGCCTTCATTGGGAACGCCGCACACCGTTCTCGCTCATGGCCAACAGCGCCAATGGCCAATGGCCTAGACCGGTTCTGGCGTCCCCGACGCGTCGCCCTGCCCGCGCAGCCGCCGGATGAACCGCCCCACGTCGTTGTTTTCCCAGGCGACCAGCAGCTGGCTCGCGATGCCGATGCTGCTGTACGTCCCGCTGATAATCCCCACGAGCAGCACGAGCAGGAAGTTCCGGATGGTGACGCCGCCGATAAGCAGCATCGCCACCACCGTCAGCACCACCACCAGCGACGTGTTGATGGACCGCGCCATCGTCTCCATCATGCTCGCGTTCACCGCCTCCTCGAACGGGATGTACGGGTCGTGCGAGATGTTCTCCCGGATGCGGTCGAACACCACGATCGTGTCGTGCACCGAGAAGCCGATGACCGTCAGCAGCGCCGTGATAAACGCGGTGTCGACCTCCGTGCCACGCGTCTCGCCAAGCAGCGCGAACAGCCCGAGGATGATGAAAGCGTCGTGCAGCACCGCCACGATCGCGGCTGTCCCGAACCGGTATGCTCGCGGCAGGTGGCGGAACGCCCACCAGATGTAGAGCAGGATGAACACCGAGGCGGCAACGACCGCGAGCGTCGCGTTCCGCGCGATCTCCTTGCTCACCGTGCTCGAGACCGTCGAGAAGTCCTTGCGGTTCAATGCGCCGAAGCGCTCCTTCAGCCCCGTCTCGATCGTGTCGATCTCGCCGGTCGCCGGTTGTTGTGGCCCGATGACCTCGGGGTCGGTTTGCGCCGGGGCGCCCTTGAGCTCATTCGTCCGGATGAGATAGGTGTTCGAGCCCGCCCCCTGGATCCGCGCTTCGCCGTGGCCGAGATCGGCCATGGCCTTGCGCAGGTCCTCCTGGCTCACCGTCTTCTCGGTGAACTCATACGTGAACGAGGACCCGGACGTGAACTCGATGCCCGCCTTCAGGCGAAACACCCCAAGCGAAGTCACGGCGATCGTGAACAACACGAACGACACGGACAGGTACCACCAGCGCTTACCCGCGAAGTCCAGCATCTACTTGCCCCCCGCCGCTTCCACCGGCTTGCGCACGCGCGGCGCAACCTTCGTTTCCTCGGCGTTAAACAGCCAGTGGCTCCGCGCCAGGGGCGTGCCGACGACCATCTTCAGGAATGTCCGCGAAACCGTGATCGCCGAGAACATGCTGATCGTCACGCCCAGCGCGAGCGTCAGCGCGAAGCCCTTCACCAGCGAGGCGCCGAACTGGTTCCCGAAGTAGTACAGGATCAGGCACGTGATAAGCGTCGAGATGTTCGAGTCCCGGATCGACGTCCACGCCCTCCGGAACCCGAGGTCGATGGCCGTGTTCAGCGTGCGGCCGCGCCGTAACTCCTCTTTCATCCGTTCGAAGATGAGGATGTTCGCGTCCACGGCCATGCCCACCGAGAGCACGAAGGCGGCGATGCCCGAGAGCGTCAGCGTTACCGGCCACACTTTGAACACCATCAGCGTCACCGACGTATAGACGATCAGCGCCAGCGAGGCGAGCACCCCCGGTAGCCGGTAATACAGGATCATGAAGAGGGCGACGGCCAGCAGGCCGATCTGGCCGGCGTTTACCGAGGCCCGGACGGAGTCCTCGCCCAGCGTCGCGCTCACCTCTTGCGACTGGATCACCGTCAGCGGGACGGGCAACGCGCCCGCGTTCAGCTGCTTGGAAAGAGTCCTCGCCGCCGAAAAGCTCGCTTGCCCGGTGATCTGGCCCTTATTCGAGATGACGCTCTGCACGGTCGCCTGCGAGATAACCTTGTCATCGAGATAAATGAGCAGCAGCCGGCGCTCGTCGGTCTCCTGGAAGCGGAGCGCGTTGGTTGTGATCTGCTCCATCAGTCGGGAGCCGGTCGAGTTCGTTTCGAAGTTCACGGCATACGTCGTGCCTTCTTGCGAGGGGTAGGTGTTGTTCTTCAGGTACTGGCCGCTCATCGTCAGCGTCTTCCCATCGACGACGCCCTGCGCCGGCACCGGGTTACCGCTGGCGTCGATAACGCGGAACTCGAGCTGCGCCGTCTTACCGATGAGGTCCGTCGCATCGGTCAGCGAGAGGCCCGGCACCTGCACCGTGATCCGGTTGCCGTTGGTCTTCTGGATTTCGGGCTCGCTCACGCCAAACGCGTTGACGCGCCGGTCGATGACAGACTTGGCCACGTCGATCGCCTGGTTGATGTCCCCTTCGTAGTCCTTCGGTGGCGTCGCCTGCAGCACCAGGTACGAGCCCCCGCGCAAGTCCAGCCCGAGGCGCATGGTCGCCCGATCCCACCCGCCGATGCTGAGCCCCTGGCCCTTCGGCCAGAAGTTGCCAGGCAGGTAGCGGTCCGGGTCACTCGGCCACACCACAATGACGGAGAACACTGTCAGCGCCAGGACGAACACGAAGAGGAGGAGCGTTGAAGGGCTACGCACTGGGCTGGGTTACCTCCGGTCCCGAGGTGGCATCGGAGACCGCCTCGAGCGTCGTCAGGCGCCGCGAGATCGCGTCCGTCACCGCACGCACGCGCACACCTGGCGCCAGTTCGAGGATGACCTCGGTCGGTCCGTTCGCCGGCTGGATGATATCTTTCACTTCCCCAATCAGCCCACCCGTCGTCACCACTTCGTCGCCGATCTGCAGGGCCTGCACCGCTTTGCGCTGTTCCCGCTGACCTTTGAGCACCGGTTGCAGGAGGATGAAATAGAACGCCAGCACCGCGAGCACGGTGTAGAAGATCACGCTCCACATGACGGCCATGATGGGAACTCCTGGACCGGGCCGGCGCCTCTAGTTGGTCTGCGCCCTCATGCTGGCCAGGAGCGTGCCGGCGAGCGTCATTGCTTCTTCTCTGGTCGACACGGCACCCGCCGACTGGGCCCGGCGCACCGATGTTAGGACAGCCCCCAACAATCGTCCACTTTCGAGGTCAAGCTGCTCGATCAGGTCTTCCCCGGTGATGAGCGGCGCCTCGCCTTCGTCCAGGACCGCCCACGAGCGGGCCACGATGTAGTTGAGGAAGCCCAGGTGGCGGCGGTAGTTCTCGCGCGAATACCCAGCCCCGCGCGTCGCCCAACCGTCGGCCACGTTGACCAGCATCAGCGGAAGCACGTGCCCATCGAGGTCGCCAACAAATTTGCGTACCGCCCGGTCCGTCGGCGGCCACTGGCGGACAAGCTCCCCGGGCCGCAAGTGGTAGCGCACCATGGTGGCGACGAAGTTGGTGGACTCCTCGCCCAGCCCAAGGAGCGGCAAGCGCCCGCGCAGCATCTCGGCGCCGCGCGGCCCGTGGCGAGGGAACCGCAGGGCGCCGTCGACGATCGCGGCCGTGGCCGGCTTCGCCACATCGTGCACGAGCGCCGAGAGCCGGAGGAGCGCCATCAACGGCGTCCCTTCGATGTCCCGTTCGAGCGATTCGCGGAAGTCGATCCAGCTGAGGACCTCGCGCAGCTCGTCCCCGGCCGGGCCATCGCCGGTGGCGTTGTCCAGCGCCTCGACCGCCGCGAGGTTGTGTTCGAGCACCGTGAAGCAATGCTTGTCCGGCTGGATGAAACCACGCCCGGCCTCGAGCTCCGGGAGTATCGCGGTCAGCTCGCCAGTCGCGTCCATCGCCCGCAAAGCCGCGACCGGTACCTCGGCCGTCAGCGCCGCCAGCAACTCCGATGGCATTCCCACCACGCCACTCTACCGGACTGCTGGCGCCCGTACCGCCGGCGGCCGCCTACGCTCGCGGGTGCGCCTTGTCGTACTCGACGCGCTTCTGCTGGTCGGTCAGCTGCGTATAGATCTGGGTCGTCGAAATGCTGGCGTGGCCGAGGGCGTCCTGCACATTACGCAGTGGCATGCCACCCGAGAGCATATGCATCGCGTACGTATGCCGCAGCGTGTGCGGCGTAATCGCCTTATCGAGGTTCGCGGCTCGTGCGTAGTTCTTCAGGATCAGCCAGAAGCCCTGGCGAGTGAGCCGCTCCCCGCGGCGGTTCACGAACAGCGCCGGCTCCCGCCGGTTGCGGACGAGCCGCGGCCGAACGTGAAAAATGTACTGGCGCAGTTCGTCCACCGCGCGGGGGTACAGGGGCAACACGCGCTCGCGTTCACCTTTGCCGATGCAGCGCACAGTGACGGGGTCGCTCTCCAGCGCGATGTCCGCGACATTCAAAGACACGAGCTCGGTGACACGCAGGCCCGTCGCATAGAGCAGCTCGAGCATCGCTTTATCGCGCCGCGATTCCTGTGTGTTGCGCCGCGCCGGCTGCTCGAGCAGGTCGTCCACTTCCTTCACGGTGAGCGCGCGGGGCAGCGATTTCCCCACCTGTGGGGACTTCAACTGCTCCGTCGGGTCCTGTTCGACGAGGCCTTCCGCGGCCAGGAACCCGAAGAACGATTTCACCGCCGCGATCTTTCTCGCGACCGTCGCGTCCTTATAGAGGCGTGCACGAAGGTCCTCGACAAAGCCTACCACTCGCTCGCCATCGATGACCTTCCAGGGATTACTTCGGCCTAGGTCGATGCCCACATACATCTGAAACTGGGAGAGATCGTTCCGGTAGGCGGCGATGGTGTTGTTGGACGCATTTTTTTCCACAGCAAGGAAATTCAAAAACTGGGCGATACACTCGTCCATATCGGCGCTCACCTCAGGTCTGGGCATTGGGGCTCAAGGGTCGGGCTATCATAGTCAGGCAGGATCCGGCATGTCCACAAAATTGGAGGTCGCAAATGTGAAGAATCATGTCACGGGACGAAATCACGAAACGTCATCCGTGCCCAACATAACTCCGATGCCGCGGCCCCCGATTCTCGCCCGCGCATGGTGCGCGCACCCTCCCTTTGGGTCTAGTAGGGGTCTTCCCTGTTTGGTACGTCAACCTGCGCGAAATTCGCACGCCGCCCCCGTCACGCCGGCTGTGCGCCTCGCGCCGGCGCCGTCCTCATGGTCGTGCTACGCACCATAATTGTTGCTTAGCGAGTACGCCGCAACCTCCCGAAACTCTTGAAATCCGAGCCGAGCCGCCAGTTTCGCCGATGCCACGTTGTCCGCGGCGCAGGTCCACGCCGGCGTCAGGCCGCGCGCCCGGCACTGCTCGAAGAAGGCAAGCGCCGCGATCGTTGCCAGTGACCGCTGCCGTTCTCCCTCGGTAGTGCCGATTTCAATTTCCGCTTCGATCGCCCCGGGTGGGCCGCCAATTGCGCAGGCCGTGCAGAAGCTCGCCACCTGCCCGTCTCTCATGATTGCCGTCCCGAAACAGCGCCGGGCAAACTCCTCCGGCCCGCCCCAGATGCGCACGACCCACGGGTCGACGCGGCCGTCGAACTCGCCCGCGATCTGTGCGTCAATTGCCACGACCCGGTACCCGGACGGCACCGGGGGCGGCGCCGGGACGGCTGCCGGCCGAAAATGAAACTCCTTCCGCGACAGCGCCCTCTCCGGGCGCGCCTCCCCCGCGCGGCCAAATATGGCGCCGAGCGCGGCGCTCCACGCGGGCGTCGTCGCCAGCAGTACCGTTGGTTCGGCGATTCGGCCCAGCAATTCCGGCACGTTCGCCGCGACGAGCCGGCGATCCGCCTCCCCGATCGCGAGCCAGAAGCCGCTGTCGTTGCACACCACCGCCGACCGGGGCGCGTCGCGCCGGTCGGCGAGCACATGCCCGTCCATTTCGCCATCGAGCACCGAATGCACGAACGCCATGTGCCCGGCCAGGTGCGCCGGTGGCGCCAGCGGGCGGACGCGTTCGAATTCGCCTGGCGCGAGAAATGGCATCCCCGCAGTATGCCACGGCGACTGTCGGTTGCCGGCCCGGCTGTGCGCCTCAGGCGATGGCTTCGAGGCGGCGCTTCAACGCCGCAAGGAACCCGCCCGCAGCGAGCCCGTCCAGCGCACGGTGGTCGAAGCTCAGGCAGACGTTCATCATCCAGCGCACCGAGATTGCGTCGTCGTCACGGACGACCGGGCGCCGCACGGCACGCTCCATCGTGACAATCCCCACCTGCGGGTAGTTCACGATCGGCTTCGACGCGATCGAGCCGAACGACCCGGTGTTGTTCACCGTGAACGTGCCGCCTTCGATGTCTTCCACTCGCAGCTTGCGCGCATGCGCCCGCTGCGCCACGTCGGCGATCCGTTTCGCGAGGCCGGCAACGCTCAAGTCGCCCGCGCCGTGGACCACCGGCACCACGAGTCCCTGCTCCGCCGCCACGGCGATCCCGATGTCGAGCGCGTGGTAGCGACGCAACTCGTCACCCTCCCAGCGCGCGTTCAGCATTGGGAACTCGCGCAGCGATTCGCAGACCGCTGCCGTGAAGTACGGCAGCAGCGTCAGCTCGACCCCCTCCTCGCGCAGGAACCGCTCCTTGTCCCGTTCGCGCAGCCGCACGAGGCCCGTGACATCCGCCTCGACCATCGTCCATGCCTGCGGCGCCTCCAGGTTCGAGCGCTTGAGGTTCTCTGCGATGGTCCGCCGCGTTGCAGAAAACGTCACCGCCTCCCACGGGGAGTCCGGCGCCCCTCGCACTGCCGGCGGCAGGGCAGCTGCCGTACCCGCGATCGGCTCCACGGGCGCGGCCGCCGAAGGCATCCCGGCTTTCTCCTGCTGTGCCGGCGCCGGGGCCGCCGGAGGCGCGCCGCCGCCCGCCAACACGGCCTCCACGTCCTTCCGCGTGACCCGCCCGCCGATGCCCGTGCCTTCGATCGCGGCGAGATCGACGTGGTGCTCCTCGGCCAGCCGCATCACCGCCGGCGAGTAGAAGCGAGTCCGATCCTCCGGGCCGCCGCTGCGCCCGTTGCCGGTCGCGGCGTTGCGCATCGTGGCGGCCGCCTGCCTCGGCCGGACGATCTCGGTTGTCCCGACAGCGGCGGCGGCCGGGGCCGCCGGCAGTTCGCGTTCCTCGGGCGGGATAGCCATCGGCCCGCCGCTCCAGCCGCCAGCCGCCGCAACAGGCGCGGCCTTCCCCTCGACCGCACCCTCCTCCACCTCGCACAGCGGCGCACCCACCGCCACCGTCTCGCCTTGCTGCACGAGGATCGCCCCCATTGTCCCTTCGAACTGCGATGGGAGTTCGGCCGTCACCTTCTCGGTCTCGATCTCGCACAACGGGTCATCGAGCCGGACAACGTCCCCCGGCTGCTTCAGCCACGCGAGGATCGTGCCCTCGGTCACGCTCTCCCCAAGTTGCGGCATCGTCACCGTCGCCATAACACCCTCACTCGGAACTCGGAACTCGGACCTCGAAACTCCTTAGTACGCCGCCAGCTCCCGCGCCGCCGCCGCGATCTTCGCCGCGTCCGGCATGAAGAACGACTCCATCGCGTGGTGATAGGGCATCGCCGGGATGTCCGGCGCCGCGACCCGGCGGATGGGCGCGTCGAGGTACTCGAACGCGTGCTCCGCGATCAGCGCCGCGATCTCGCCGCCGAGGCCCCCGGTGAGCGTGTCTTCGTGCACGATCAGCACCTTACCCGTGGCCTTCGCCGCTTCGAGGATCGTCTCGCGGTCGAGCGGCAGCAGCGTGAGCAGGTCAACCACGGTGCATTCGATGCCCTCCCCCGCGAGGCTCTCCGCCGCCGCCAGCGATTCGTGCAGCATCAGCCCGTAGGCGAAGATCGCCAGGTCGCCCCCGCGGCGCGTCACCCGTGCCCGCCCGATAACGCTCTCCGCCGGGGCGCCCTCCAGCTCCTGGCGCACCATGCGATAGGTGCGCTTGTGTTCGAGGAACAGCACCGGGTTCGGGTCCGCGATCGCCGCCTTCAGCAACGAGCGGTAGTCGGCCGGGAACGCCGGCGCGATCACCTTCAACCCGGGCATGTGCGTGTAGTACGCCTCGATGCTCTGGGAGTGGTGCTGGCCGCCATGTACGCCCCCGCCCCATGGCGTCCGCACCACCATCGGCAGGTATGCGTCACCCTTGGTGCGATAGCACCAGCGCGAAGCCTCGCTGCAGAGCTGGTCGAAGCCCGAGTGGATGAAGTCCGCGAACTGAATCTCCGCCACCGGCCGCATCCCGTAGTGCGCCGCCCCGATGCTGAGCCCGATGATCGACGACTCCGCCAGGGGCGAATCGATGATGCGGCCGGGATACTTTGCGGCCAGGCCGTCGGTCGCGCGGAACACGCCCCCTGCCTCCACGTCCTCACCAAGGATGAACATCCGTTCATCGGCGGCGAGCTCCTCGTCGAGCGTCGACCTGATTGCCTCGATCACCGACGCTTGAGCCACCGTCAGGCCTCCTTGTACACGAACCCGAGGGCGTCTTCCGGCGCCGGGTCCGGCTGCATGAGCGCCCATTGCGTCGCTTCCCGGATTTCCGCCTCGGTCTTCTCCTCGATCTCGTCGAGGTCCGCCCGCGGGAAGATCCCGTCGTTCTCGACGCGCTCCCGGAAGAGCTTCAGCGGGTCCTTGCGGGCCCACTCCTCCAACTCCTTCTTCGGCCGGTAGCGCGAGTCATCGTCGTCGCTGGAGTGCGGCCAGAGCCGGTAACACTTGGCCTCGATCAGGAACGGCCCACCGCCGCGCCGCGCCTGGTCCACCGCCGGGCGGACGTTTTGGTAGACCGCGATCGCGTCCATCCCATCGACCACGGCGCTCTGGATCCCGTACCCGCGCGCGCGGTCGGCGACGTGCTCCAGCGGCATCTCCTTCTCGGTGCGCTCGGAGATCGCGTAGCCGTTGTTCTCCACGTAGAACACCACCGGGAGCTTGTGGATCGCCGCGAAATTGAGCGCCTCGTGGAAATCGCCCTTGCTCGTGCTGCCCTCGCCGCAGCACGTCATGACCACCACGGGGTCCTTCCGCATCTTCGCTCCCAGCGCGATCCCGGCCGCGTGCAGGAACTGCGTCGTCACCACGCTGGACTGCGTCACGATGTGCCGGCTGGAGTTGCCCCAGTGCGATGGCATCTGGCGGCCGTAGCTGTTCGGATCGTCGCGCTTTCCCAGCAGGTTCAGCATCGCTTCACGCGCGGACATCCCCAGCACAAGGTTCATCCCGAGGTCGCGGTAGTACGGCGCGAGGTAGTCGACCCCCTTGCGCAGCGACATCGCGGCCCCCACCTGCGCCGCCTCCTGCCCAACCCCTGCGATCACGAACGGGGCGCGGCCCTGGCGGTTGAGCGCGAGGCTGCGCTCGTTGATCCGGCGCGCCAACAGCATGTAAGAGTACATCTCCTCCAACTGGTGTTCGCTGAGGAGGAGGTCGTCGATTGGCTTTTGGGAGCGGACGCGGCGTGGCCGCACTGCCGTCATCGGGCTGGACTCCTCTCACACCGGGTGGGTGCCGGGCGCCATCAACGCCGCTGCGCCAATGCTACCAACCAATTCGCTCCCATGCCTATCGTTCGATACATGCAACAGATGTGCCACATCCCTCGTCCCCTCCGCCAGATTGATTGCCGCGAAACGAATAATGCGCGAGCCATAAGCAATGTGTAGAGCAGCCCGGACTCGCCGCCTGTCGAGCCTATGGCTGGCACTTGTAGCTTCAATCCGCTGCGCCTAGAATCCCGCATCAGCAGACCGGCGGCCCCATGTACAAAGCGCGGGAAAACCGGTGGGTCTGGAACGGCGTATCACCAGCAGGCGCTATTCGCAGGAGGGGAACACACATGGCGAACGAATACTGGAGCAGATACTGGTCCGCGAGGAGTTCGCGGCGGCGTGTGCTTGGCGCGGCGGGCGTCCTCGGGGCCGGCGCGGCGGGCCTCGCTCTGGTGGGCTGCGGCGGTGGCGACGACAGCAGCAAGGCGACGGCAACAACGGCGCCCTCTGGCACGACGCCCGGCGCGGGGACCAGCCCAACGGCCGCCCCCACAGCTGAGAAGCCAAACCCTGGTGGGACCGTCAAGTTCCCCCTGTCGGGTATCTCCTCGGGCAACCCGCCCACTCTTTACCCGTTCGAGAACCTTACCTACCTGGCCCAGACACCGGCCAACTACTACTACAGCCGGCTCATCCGCGGTAAGACTGGCCGCGACATCAGCGTCGACGACCAGACCTCGATCGAAGGCGACCTCGCTGCCAAGTGGGAGCCGGTCGACCCGCTGACCTACGTCTTCACCTTCAAGCCGAACGTCAAGTGGCAGGACAAGGCGCCGATGAACGGCCGCGCAGCCACTGCCGGCGACTGGGTGAAGACCTACCAGGCCTTCTTGAAGGCCTCCCAGAACGCCCCCGGCTGGACCAACGTCGTCGACAAGGTCGAAGCGACCGATGACAAGACGCTGAGGATCACGCTCAAGTCCGCCTTCGCGCCGTTCCTTGTCACCCATGCCTCCTCCGCCGAAGCGGTCTGGTTCATCCCCGTCGAAACCATCGACAACGATCAGGTCAAGAAGGATCCCGTGGGCACCGGGCCCTACCTGTTCGAGAAGTTCGAATCTGGCGTCACCATCACCGGCAAGAAGAACCCGACCTACTTCGACGCGCCGATGCCGTACTACGACCGCTTCGAGGCCAGCCTCATCAACGATGCCCAGCGCATCATCGCCGGCCTTCAGTCCGGGGACCTTGACGGGTCAGGTCTCAGCGGCGTCCTCTACAAGGAGAACCGCTCCAAGCTCGATGCCAAGGGTCAGGATACGTTCGTCCAGAACGTGGTCGAGGGCGCCCTGTATTTCAACTTCGACAACAAGCCCTGGAACGATGCACGCGTCCGCCAGGCGCTCTCTATGGCGCTCGACCGCGATGGCTATCTGAAGGTCCAGGACGGCACGGGGAAGGGGAACTGGCACTCCTTCATCCCCGTCGGCCACGCGCCGTACTACATCTCGCCGCGCGACAAGAACGCCGACTACGGCGCCGCGGGCAAGTACTGGAAGCGGAACATCACCGAGGCGAAGGCCCTGCTCAAGGCGGCGACTGGCTCCGACACCATCAAGTTCAAGCTCGTCGGCAGCGTCAACGTCTACGGGCCTGAAGCCCAGCAGGCCTGGGAGCTCATCTCGGCCTCCATCAAAGAAGCCGGCTTCGACAACGAGCTCTCCTTCCAGGAGTACGCCCAGTACATCCAGTCGACATTCCTCGGCAAGATCCCGGAGAACACCATCGCCCTCGGCCCGCTGATCGGCTCGCCCAGGGACCCCGACGACGTGCTCATGCGCAACTATTGGTCCAAGTCCGCGCGCCACAACTGGGGCGGCACGCCGATCCCCGAGATGCCGGAACTTGACGCCATGTTCGAAAAACAACGCACGCTCCTCGATCTCAAGGAGCGCGTGAGCTACCTCGGCGATATCCAGCGGAAGATGTCTGAATCCTTCCTCGTGGTCCCCTACCACGGGGCGGCCGGGTACATCTACATGCAGCCCTGGGTCAGGAACTGGTGGTACCGCGCCGGGTACTCGTCGGCGACCGACTCCACGATGAAGTCCTGGTTCACCGCGGACCGGATCAAGAAGGGCTAGCCAGGACTCCGTTCAATCGATGGGCGCCTGGCACCTGCCTGGCGCCCTAACCTTGCGGATCGGAGGCCGAAGGTGCTGCAGTACATCATCCGGCGCATCATCCTGATGATCCCCACGCTTATCGGCGTGTCGCTGCTCGTCACCGCCTTGCTGAGGCTGCTCCCCGCTGACGCCGTCGATATCCTGGTCGCCGGTGGCGAAGTCCAGGGCGGCCCCGAATCCTTCAACGAAATCGTCAACAAGCGCCTTGCCGCCGAAGGCAAGGACCCGGCCGCGATCAGCGGCTTCAACAGCGACCGCCTCCGTGCGGAAAAGGCCGTCGTCGACGATCAGCTGAAGAAGGAAGGCATCAACCCCGAGACCGCGCTCGATTCGCAACGCACAGCCGCCCGCAACACCGTTTCGCGAGACGCCTTCAAGGACAAGATCCGCCAGCGCGTTGGGCTCGACAAGAACTACTTTGAACAGTGGAGTTCGTGGGCCTGGGATGCCGTCCGCGGGGACCTGGGCACCTCGCTCATCGGCAGCCGCGATGTCAGCTCCGAGCTGAAGCGGCGCATCCCCGTGAGTGTCGAGCTGGGCGTGCTGGGCATGCTCGTTTCGATCGTCATCGCCGTTCCGCTTGGCGTGGCGTCTGCTGTCAAACAGGACAGTTGGGTGGATTACGGCCTCCGCGGCTTTGCGATCGCGTTTCTTTCGGTCCCTTCGTTCTTCGTTGCAACGATCATCATCGCACTGCTCATCCGCTTCTATGGCTACTCGTTCCCAATCAACTACAGAGAACTCTGGGACGATCCCTCAACCAACCTTCAGCTGGTCGTGACGCCCGCGATCATCCTCGGCGTCGGGCTCTCCGGGACGCTCCTGCGCCTGACGCGCGCGCAAATGCTGGAAGTCCTGCGCCAGGACTACATCCGCACTGCGCGTTCGAAAGGGCTTTCCTCGCGACACGTCATCATCCGGCACGCCGTCCGCAACGCGCTCGTGCCGGTCGTTACGGTGATCGGCCTCCAGGTGCCGGTGCTGGTCGGCGGCTCCCTCGTGCTCGAACAAATCTTCGCTATTCCCGGGGTCGCCAACTATCTCTTTTCAGCCATCAATAACCGCGACTTCCCGGCCATCATCGCCGTAAACATGGTTGTGGCCGTCGTCATCGTCGTCGTCAATCTCGCTGTCGATGTCAGCTACGCGGTCCTCGACCCGCGCGTTCGGCTGTCGTGACTGGAGTACAGGTATGACCACTGCGGGGAGTTCGGCCACCATCGTAGGCGGCGACTATTTCAAGGCTGTAGAACGCCCGTTCTACGCGGCCATCGCGCGCAACGCCCTGCGTTTCTGCCGCTACAAGCCGCTCGGCGCCTTCGGCGCGTTCGTCTTGGTCGTCGTCATCGTTGTCGGCGTATTCTCACCGCTCATTGCCGGCGACCCCCAACAGGTCCACCTCTCCGACGCGCTCACGAGCCCGAACAGCACCTACTGGTTCGGCACGGACCAGAACGGTCGTGACGTATTTGCCCGCATCGTCTACGGCTCCCAGGTGACCGCGCTTGTGGGGATCGGCACCGTCATCCTCGTCACCGTGCTTTCGTTGCTGGTTGGCGTCATCAGTGGCTACTTTGCCGGTAAGCTCGACTTCATCGTCCAGCGGTTCGTCGATGTCTGGCTCAGCTTCCCGGCCATCTTCCTCATCCTCACGCTCGTCGCGGTGCTGCAGACATCCAACGGCTATGGCTTCTTCGGCCTCGGCCGGGGACCGGAAGTCGGGCCTTCGCCCACCGGCGGCGACTGGATCTGGAATACGCTGCCACGCACCACCATCGTCATCGTCGCGCTCGGGCTGGTGCTCGCTGGGGGCGCCTCTCGCGTCGTCCGCAGCGCCACCCTGTCCACGCGCGCCAACCCCTACGTCGAGGCCGCTGTGGTCATCGGCGCACCCAACCGCACCATCATCATTCGCCACATCCTCCCAAACATCATGCCGACGGTGATCGTCCTCGCGACGCTCCAACTCGGCACCGCCATCCTCGCCGAAGCGACCATTAGTTTCCTGGGCGTGGGCGTCACGAATTTCCCCACCTGGGGCCAGATGCTTTCGGGCCAGACCCGGATCCTCGCCGAAAACTACATGTACCTTGCTCTCTTTCCAGGGATGGCCATTTTCCTCGCCGTCTTCGGCTTCAACATGCTCGGTGACGCCCTCCGCGATGTGCTCGACCCGCGCCTCCGCGGGGTCCGCTAAGCGCCCCGGCCTTTCACCGGCGTGGCCATTCCGCTTCCTTTCCATATCGTTTCCGCGACAGATGCCGATAATCTCCGCGCATGTACGCTGCTAGCGTGAGGACGTGGATGTGGGGAGGGGCGGGCGCGCTGCTGATTGCCGGCGCGTCCCTTGCCGCCATCGCCCAGCCCTTCCGTGGCCATGCCGCCGGCGACTTGCCCGGCGCCCGCCCCACGGCCGCCGAGCAACTCCGCTACATCGGCCGCGACTGGACCAGCGGCCTGGCGACCACCGTCAACGATCGCTTCATCGCCGAAGTCGAGCGCTCCTACGCGCTGTATGGCACCGAGGAATCGCAGCCGGTGCCGCCCTCGCCCGCCGCCGGCGCCACCGTCTCTCGCCTCACGATCCCGGCCCTCAAGGTTGATGCCGCCGTCCAGCGGTACGGTGTGGACCGTTTCGGGCGCCTCGATATCCCCCAGGACGCGAGCACCGTTGGCTGGAACCCCGATTACACCGCCCTCCCGGGCACCGGCGGTTCGACCTTTTTCGCCGCGCACGTCGTGTTCGCCGGCGCGCCCGGCGTCTTCAACCGCCTTTCCACGCTCGTCGCGGGCGACGAAGTCGGCGTCGCCCTCAGCGATGGCTCCAGCTACCGCTACCGCGTCACGTCGGTCGTCGATTACCCGCTCGATGCCATTGACATGGGCGCTCTCCTCGCCGGCCGCGAAGGCGTCGAAAGCCTCACGCTGATGACCTGCAGCGGCCTGCCCAGCGCACGCGGCTATGAAGAGCGCACCGTCGTCCTCGCCGAACTGGTGGACTAACGGAAGCGCTGGTCCGGCACCTGCCGCCACGGCCTCCAGGCGGCCGCCGCCCCTGCCAGCCAATCCGCCCTCGCCGACGTCCCTGAGCCCCTGAGCCCCTGAGCCCCTCAATTCGCCCTCGGGTCCTCCGGGAAGTACGCGAACATCGCCAGCGCGCCCGGCTGCCGGCGCAGCACGGTCCGCCAGAGGAACTCCGGCTCCCCACCGAACAAGTCCCCGGGCTCCGAGTTCACCACGAACCACGACTCCTGCTTGATCTCCTCTTCCAACTGCCCTTCGCCCCACCCGGCATAGCCCGTGAACACCCGCAGGTCGGTGAACTCGAAGCCGAGCTCCGCCGGCTCGCGGCTCAAGCTGACCAGCCCGGCGCCATGCGCCACCGGCGCGAAGCTGTCGCTGGCCGGCTGGCCCGCCGCCCGTCCAAGCGCGAGCGCCGAGCTCGGCTCCACCGGTCCGCCGGCGAACAGCACGCGTGGATAGGACGTCTGCGGCTCCCACATTGCCAGGTGTTCCGCCACATCCGCCGCCCACACGGGCCGGTTGATAATGAGGCCCAGCGCCCCACCCGGGCCGTGCTCGCACACGAAGATGACGCTGCGGTAGAAGTTCGCATCGAGCAGCGACGGCGTCGCGACCAGCAGCTTCCCGGCAAGCGAATCGCCCATGCGCCCATAATCGCAGATTCGCCGCGTACTACCGAGCCGTGGACCGGAACGCGGTCAGGAGTTGTCGTCGCCCGGAAGCAGGTCGGGCCGCCGCTCACGGGTCCGCGCCAGCCGCTGTTCCCGTTTCCACTGCTCGATCTTCGCGTGGTGGCCGCTCAGCAGCGTTTCCGGCACGGCCCAGCCGCGGTATTCCGCCGGGCGAGTGTACTGCGGGTGCTCCAGCAGCCCGTCCGCGAACGACTCTTCTTCGGGCGAAGCGGCATCGCCGAGCGCGCCTGGCACGTGCCGCGTGACGGCATCGATGAGCACCATTGCCGGCAGCTCGCCACCCGTCAGAACGTAGTCGCCGATGCTGATCTCGCGGTCCACACAGTGCTCCACGAACCGCTCATCGACCCCCTCGTACCGCCCGCAGACGAGGATCAGGCGCTCTTCTTGCGCCAGTTCGCGCACGATTGCATCGGTCAGGCGCTCGCCTTGCGGCGACAGGTAAACCACGAGGCCCGGCTCCCCTGCCAGCCCGCGCACGTGCTGCAGTGCCGTGTCGAGGATGTCGACCCTCAGCACCATCCCCTGGCCGCCGCCGAACGGGTAGTCGTCCACCGTCCGGTGCCGGTCGGTTGCCTGCTCGCGGATGTCATGAATGGCGAGCTCCAGCAGCCCGTCTGCCCGCGCCCGCTTGATGATCGAGACATCCAGCGGCCCCACAAATGCATCCGGGAACAGCGTCAGAACATCCACTCTCACGCGGCCGCCCTCCGCTTAATCGTGAATCGCACATCGTGGATCGCGAATCGCCGGTGGGGCGAAGTGGGGCGCATCAGCCGCCCCCGTGGCCCGTGTCGGCATCGCCGCGGTGTTCGTGCGGCCCCGCCAGCAACTGCCCGACGTGCGGCAAAAGCGGCATCAGCACATCCAGCCCTTCATCGACCGCCTTCGGATTACCCGGCAGGTTCACGATCAGCGTCCGCTTCCGCAGCACCGCAATCCCGCGCGAAAGCACGGCGTACGGCGTCTTTTTCAGCCCTTCGAACGCGAGCGCCACGGGCAGTCCCGGCACGTCCCGTTCGGCCACGTCCCGCGTCGCCTCCGGCGTCACGTCCCGTTCGGTGAGCCCCGTGCCGCCCGTCGTTATCACCACTTCCGCCACGGTACCGTCCGCCCAGGCGCGAAGCTGCGCCGCGATCGCTTCACGGTCATCGGCCACGATGGCGCGCGCCGCGACCGTGTGCCCGCCTTCGCGCAGCCGCCGTTCGGCGAGGTCGCCACTGGCATCCTGCCGCTCGCCGGCAGCGCCCTTGTCGGAAGCGGTGAGGATCGCGACACGCACCACTCCGACATCCTACGGCAATCTCCGCCCACACTTGATAAACGCTATTGACAGGGCAACGTGGGGAAGACTACTCTCCGTGTGGGTGAATTTGGGGTCTAGTGGGGAGAAATCCCACGCCAACCTCTCCGGGAACCGTTCGTTCGGCCCCGCCGCCCAATTCGACACAAGGGGCGTGCAGGATGGGCTTCCTCGGCCGGGCCGATTACCTGCTCGACGACAAGAAGCGCGTCCCAATGCCGCCCAAGTACCGGGTGTCCTTCGATGCCCCGGCCATCCTCACCACCGGTGAGGACCCCTGCGTTTCCGTTTACACGCAGGACGGTTTCGATGCCGCGGGCGCCGAGGTTACGGCCCGCACCAATAACGACGAAGACGGCCGGCGCATCCGCCGCAAGTTCTTCGGCAACGCCGAACCCGTCGCGAAGGATGCGCAGGGTCGCCTGCTCGTCCCGCAGCGGCTCATCGATTACGCCGGCCTTGGCCGCGACGTGGTGGTTGTCGGGATGGACGACCACTTCGAAATCTGGGACCGCGACAAGCTCGCGGCGTTCGAAGGGTGAGGAGGGTAACGTGACTGTCATGGCAATCGCCCCCGTCCACACACCCGTGATGCTCGAAGAGTCGCTGCACTATCTCGCCGTGCACGAAGGCGGTACATACATCGATTGTACCACGGGCCTTGGCGGTCACAGCGCCCGGATTGCCGCTGCTATGGGCGAAGCCGGCCGCCTGCTCTGCATCGATCAGGACCGCGAGGCGCTGGAGTTCGCGCGGGCGAAGCTGGCTCCGATTGGGAGACGGGTCAGCTTCGTCCACGGGAACTTCCGCGGTCTCGCCGCCATCGCCGCCGAAGCCGGCTTCGCCGCGGCCGATGGCATCCTGATGGACCTCGGTGTCTCGTCGCTCCAGTTCGGCGCCCCCGCGCGCGGCTTCATGTTCGGCCAGGAAGGCCCGCTGGATATGCGCATGGACCCGGACGCCGGCGGCCCAACTGCCGCCGACCTCGTCAACGGCCTCGAGCAGGTCGAGCTGGCGAACCTCATCTACCGCTACGGCGAAGAGCGCCAATCGCGCCGCATCGCCGCCGCCATCGTCCACGCGCGTCCCCTGCGGACGACGTGGGATCTAGCCAGAGCCGTCGAGCAGGCTGTGGGGGGCGCAAGGGGCCGAACCCTTATTCACCCCGCCACCAAGGTCTTCCTTGCGCTCCGGATCCGCGTCAACGGCGAACTCGACAGCCTCGACGCGGCCCTCCCGCAAGCCCACAGCCTGCTCGGCCCTGGAACCGGCCACGACGGCGGAAGGCTCGTCGTCATCGCCTTCCACTCGCTCGAAGACCGCATCGTGAAGCAGTACCTGCGCCGCGAATCCACGGGGTGCGTCTGCCCGCCTGAGATCCCCGTCTGCCGGTGCGGCCATGTCGCCACCCTGCGCGACCTTACCCGGCGCGCCGTGCGCCCCAGCGATTCCGAAGTCGCCGCGAACCCGCGCGCGAGGAGCGCAGTCCTCCGCGCCGCCCAGCGGATCCGTTAGCCATGTGTGGCCAGCAAGCACCACGCATCGCTTTACCGATCGCGCGCGCCGCGAACGCATTCCACGACGGGGGGCATCGCCATGGCCACGATTAACCGCCCCTTCGGCGTCCGCCGCCCCATCCCAGCGCCACACGTGCGCCTGCCCGGCATCAACGGCTGGGTACTCGCGGGCATAGTCGTTGTTGGGATCGGTGCGATGCTGCCGGTGCTCCAGAATAGCCTCGCTACGAGCCAGGGCTTCGATGTCCAGCGCATGCAGGCCGAGCAGGCCCGGCTCAACGGTGATATCCAGCTGATGGAAGCCGATGTTGCGCGGCTCTCGTCGCTGGATCGCATCCAGCGCCGGGCCGTGCAGATCGGCCTGATCCCCGGCGATGACCCGATCTTCGTGCAGGTGAGCGAGCCCGGCCCCGCGCCCGCCAAGATCCCTTCGGAGTATCTCCCCGGGCCCGTCCCCAACCCGGACAGTCCCGACTCCTGGTGGCGCTCGCTGTTGCGGTGGGTGTCGCTCAGGCCTTAACCCTGGCGCCGGGTGGCTCGGCTACCCGGCTGGAGGCGCGTTCGGATGGCGCATCAGCGAGCGCATGGCACTCGGCGGGTCTGGTTGCCCGCGGGCCTTCTCGGGGCATTCGCGCTCCTCGTATTCGGCCGCCTTGTCCAGCTCCAGGTGCTCCAACACGACCGCTACGCCGAGCTCGCCAACCAGGAGCTCATCTCCGATAACACCATCTACGCCGCCCGCGGCTCCATCCTCGACCGCAACGGCAACGTCCTCGCCGCCAGCGTCGACACCTGGGACGTCTACGTCAGCACCCGTGCCTGGAAGGACCCTGCGAAGGCCGGCGTCGCCGCGAAAGCCCTGGCAAAAGCCCTCAACACGGACGTTGCAGCCATCCAGGCGAAAGTCACCGGCCGTACCGGCGATGTGATCATCACGCGCGACCTCGAGTACGAGGCCGGCAAGTCCCTCGCCACCCTCAACCTCGATGGCGTCGTGCTCATGCCAAACACCGCGCGCGTTTACCCGGAAGGCGACCTCGCCGCCTCGGTGCTCGGGTTCATCGGCCAGGACAACACCGGCCTCGCCGGCATCGAAGCCGCGGAGAACGACATCCTCCAGGGCAAGCCCGGGAAGGCCGTCTACGAACGCGATACGGTCGGTGAGCCCATCCCGCTTGGCCGCTATGTGGTGGATCAGCCCCAGGCCGGCCGCGACGTGGTGCTCACCATCGACCGCTACCTCCAGCAGCTCGCCGAGGAGCGCCTCGCACAGGGCATGAAGGAGCACAACGCCCGCGGGGGCTCGATCACCATCATGGACCCCATGACCGGCGAGATCCTTGCGAGCGCGAGCCAGCCCTCGTTCAGCTATAGCACCCTCGACCTTTCAGATCCGAAGCAAACCGAGTTCTTCAAGAACGCTTCCGTCGCCAACATGTACGAACCCGGTAGTGTCATGAAGATCGTCACGGCCGCCGCCGCGATCGACCAGGGTCTGGTCACGCCCGACACCACCTACGTCGATACCGGCGTCGCCTCCATCTACGGGATCGAACTGCGCAACTGGTCGGGCGAAGTGTGGGGGAAGCAGACGATGACGGGCGTGCTCCAGCACAGCATCAATACAGGCGCGGTCTTCATGGTCGAAAAGCTCGGGCAGGAGAAGTTCCACCGCTACCTCGACGCCTTCGGCTTCGGCAAGCCCACCGGCATTGAACTCCAGGGCGAAGCCACCGGCGTCATCCGCACTCCCGATAAGAATTGGGACCCGCCCTGGTCGCCGGTGGACCTCGCGACCCAGGCCTTCGGCCAGTCCATCAGCGTCACGCCCATCCAGATGATTTCGGCCATTGCCGCGGCGATTAATGGCGGCAACCTCATGCGGCCGCATCTCGTCAAAGCCACGATCGCCGCCGACGGGACGCGCAACGAGATCCAGCCGGAGATCGTCGACCGCGCCATATCCGAGGCCACCAGCGCGACCATCCGCAAGATGATGAATGCGGTCGTGGACCCTGTCGGCGGATACAACCCCGGCAAGCCGCAGGAGTACACCGCCGGCGGCAAGTCCGGTACCGCCAATGTCGCCATCCCCAACGGCTACGACGATACCCAGATCGCCTCCTTCGTCGGCTTCGCGCCGCTGGATAATCCGCGCATCCTTGTCCTCGTCAAACTCGATGAGAACCAGGACTTTCTTACCGGCACGCAGGCTGCCGGCCCCATCTTCTCGAAGCTCGCCGACGACTCGCTGCATTATCTGAATGTCCTCCCGGACGCGCCGAAGAGGGTGTCGCGATGACCGCCGGCCTGACCACCGCGTTCGTCGCCCGGGAAATGCGCACCCGCGGCTACGACGTGAACGAGGGCCCCGAGACAGCCATCGCCGGCGGCGCTGCCGACTCCCGCAACGTGCGTCCCGGAGACTTGTTCACCGCCTTCCCGGGCGAGAACACCGACGGCAATCTCTTCGTCGCGCAGGCACTCGCGAATGGTGCCGCCGCCGCCATCTGCTCGCGCGCGCCCGAAGGCAATTGGCCGGCCGCCACCATCGTCGTGGCCCCCGACCCAACGCGTGCCGTCGGCGAGCTCGCGCACGCCTGGCGCGAAGCCTGCGGCCCCCGCGTCGTCGGCATCACCGGCACCGTCGGCAAGACGACGGCCAAAGAAATGACGGCGGCCGTCCTTGCCACTCGCTTCCGCACGCACAGGAGCAGCGGCAACTTCAACTCGCGCGAGGGGCTGCCGCTCGCGCTCCTCAGCCTGCGCCGCGACGACGACGTCTCCGTGCTCGAAATGGGCATGGACAGCCCTGGCGAGATCATGCGGCTCTGCGAGATCGCCCGGCCCGAGATCGGCGTCGTCCTGAATATCGGTCTCACGCACGCAGAAAAGCTCGGCAGCATCGAGGCAATTGCAGAGGAGAAGCTCTCCCTCCCGCGCGCCCTCCCCGCCGCCGGCACCGCCGTCCTTAACATCGACGACCCCCGGATCGCGCCCGTCGTGCACGAGCTCCGCTGCCGGGTCATCACCTTTGGTACCTCAGTCGCGGCCACGCTCACGTGGAGCGACTACAAGAGCGAGGGCCTCGCCGGCTCGCGCTTCCTCGTGCACACCCGCACCAGGCAGGCTCGCGTTGATTCGCCGCTCCTCGGCGAGCACACCGTCCCCGCCGCCCTTGCCGCGATTTGCACGGCCATGGCGCTCGGCATGACGCTCTTCGATGCGGCGAACGCCGTGCGCGCGAGCGGCGCCACCGGCCGCGCGGCTACCCTGCCCGGCCGCAACGGCTCCACCATCATCGATGACCGCTACAACGCCAGCCCCGCATCGCTCAGCGGCGCCCTGCGCATGCTGGCCGGGCTCGCCCCGCGCCGCTTTGCCCTCATCGGCAAGATGGCCGAGCTCGGGGCCGAATCCGAAGCAGAGCACCGCAAGGTCGGCCGTGTCGCCGCCGCCTCCTGCGACGTGCTTGCCACCTTCGGCGACCTGGGCCGCATCGTCGCCGATTCCGCCCGCGAAGCCGGCCTCGCCGAGTCGCACTGGTTCGCGGCAAAGGAAGACGCCGCGGAGTTCATCGCTGCACACCTCCGCGAAGGCGACACCGTGCTGGTGAAGGGCTCCCGCAGCGAAGCGCTCGAAACCGTCATCCCTCTGCTGGAGGTGGCGCCGTGATCCACGCGCTCATCTCCGGCGTCATCAGCTTCGGGATCGCGCTGGCCCTCGGCTGGCCCATCCTCCACTACCTCCGCGCCCAGAAGGTGGGCAAGAGCATCAGCGAATACCAGCCGCAGACCCACCAGGTGAAGGCCGGCACGCCGACCTTCGGCGGGTTTATGATCTGGGTGCCTACCTTCATCGTCACCGCCGTCGCCGTGGACTGGTGGAAGAACCAGTCGATCCTGTTGCCACTCGCGATGATTACCATCACCGGCGCCGCGGGTTTCGTGGATGACCTGGGCACGTTGCAGCACCGCCGCCAGGGCGGCCTCAGCTGGCGCTTCAAGATCGGATTCACCACGCTCCTCGCCGCTGGCGCCGCCTGGGTGCTCTACGACCAGATCGGTGTGCAGTCCATCCACATCCCCTGGGAAGGCAGCCACAAGCTGGGGCTCTTCTACCTGCCGGTCGCCGTTATCGCCATCGTCGCTACCACCAGCGCGGTCGCAGTCACCGACGGCCTCGATGGCCTCGCGGGCGGCACCACGCTCATCGCGTTCATCGCTTACGGCATCATCGCCTTCATCCAGGGGCAGGAATTCGTCGCCACGTTCGCCTTCATCATCGCGGGCGCGAACCTCGGGTTCGTCTGGTATAACGCCCATCCCGCGCTGGTGATCATGGGCGATACGGGCGCGCTCGCTCTCGGCTCGAGCCTTGCCGTGGTCGCGCTGATGACGGGCCAGTGGCTGCTGCTCCCGCTCATCGGCATCGTCTTTGTCATCGAAGCGATCAGCAACGTCATCCAGATCGGCTACTTCAAGCTCAGCGGCGGCAAGCGCGTGTTCAAGCGCGCCCCCTTCCACCATCATCTCGAAGAGAGCGGCTGGGCCGAGACCCAGGTCGTCACGCGCGCCTGGATCGTCGGCATCGGCGCCGCCATGCTCGGCGTCGCCTTCGCCCTGGCGGTGCCCGCATGACCGCCCAGGTGATGGCCGCGAACGGAGGCGTGCCGGAGGTCCGCGGCCGCCGCGTGCTCGTCTATTCGATGGGCATGGAAGGCCGCGACCTCGCCGCGTGGATGGTCCGCAATGGCGCCTCCGTCGTCATGTCCGATACCCGCAGCGATGCCCAGCTCGCCGCGGCGCGCGCAACCGCCCCCGCCGGCGTCGAGCGCGCCGTCACCGGTGGCGCACTGCTCGACCCCGAGGGCTTCGACCTTGTCGCCGTGTCCCAGTCGGTGCTCCGCTACGACCCGGCGCTGGCCCGCGCCCGCGCGCTGGGCATCCCGGTAACGTCGCAGATGCGGCTCTTCCTGCAGCTTTGCCCCGCGCCGGTCATCGGCATCACCGGCTCCAGCGGCAAGTCCACGACGACCGCGCTCGTCGGCGCCATCGCCTCGGAGTCCGGCGCGGATTACGCCATCGGCGGCAACATCGGCGAGGCGCTCCTCGGCCGCCTCGCCGAGATCGGCCCCGAGACGAAGGTCATCCTCGAGATCAGCCACACCCAGCTCCAGTACACCGACCGCTCGCCCGCCATCGCCGCGGTCACGAACGTCACACCGAACCATCTTGACCAGTTCACCTGGGACGAATACGTCGGGCTGAAGCGCAACATCCTCGCGCGCCAGGCCAGCACCGACGTCGCGGTCATGAACGCGGACGACCACACGAGCCTGGCGCTCATGGCCTCCGTCCGCGGCCGGCTGGCCCGCACTTCGCTCCGGGGTGAGGTCGATTCTGATGGCGCCTGGCTGGACGGCAACGAGATCTACGTCCGCCGCGGGCACTACGCCCGCGAGGTCTGCAGCCGGCTCCAGGTCCGCCTGCGCGGCGAGCACAACCTCGCCAATGTGGTCATGGCCGCCGCGATCGCCGACGCCGCCGGCTTCCCCGTCGAGGCCATGGCGGCAGCGATCTCGAACTTCACCGGCGTTGCCCACCGCCTCGAGGCCGTCGGGCAGGCGCGCGGCGCCACCTGGGTGAACGACAGTATCGCCACCTCGCCCGAGCGCACGATGGCGGGCCTGCGCTCCTTCGATGAGCCCGTCGTCCTCCTGCTCGGCGGGCGCGAAAAGAAGCTCCCTCTCGACGGCCTCCAAGAGCTCGTGCGCGAGCGCTGCCGCGCGGTCATCTGCTTCGGCGAGGCAGGCGACCTCTTCTGCGAAGCGATGGAGCGCACCGCCGTCCCAACCCGGCGCGAACCGACCCTTGATGCCGCGGTCGACGCGGCGGCCGCACTGGCGCAGCGCGGCGATGTCGTCCTCCTGTCGCCCGCCGGCACGAGCTTCGATGTCTATCCCAGCTTCGAAGCGCGGGGCGAAGCCTTTCGCCAGCTCGTGCGCGCGCTGCCCGGCTTCACGGAGGTGCGCTGATGACCGCTGCATCGCGCACCGGTGAATGGGCGCCGGGCCGCCCCGATTTCGCGCTCCTCGCGCTCACGGCCGTCCTCACCATCACCGGGCTCGTCGCCGTGTGGAGCGCGAGCTTCGTCATCGGCCTCGCCACCTTTGGCGATGCCAACTATTTCATCGTCCGCCAGGTCGCCTGGGCCGCGCTCGGCCTCGTCCTCATGGCCGTTGCCATTCGCACCGACTACCGCATCTACCGGAAGTACTCGGTCGTCATCATGGCCGGCACTATCGCTACCCTGGCGGCCGTCCTGCTGGTCGGCGTCGAAGTCAACGGCGCGCGCCGCTGGCTCGGCTCCGGCCAGCTCACGGTGCAACCCGCCGAGTTCGCGAAGCTCACTGTCATCCTCTACCTCGCGGCGTGGCTCGCGAGCAAGGAGAACAGCGCCATCCGCAGCGTCGAGCACGGCCTCTTCCCGTTCATCGTCATTATCGGGCTCGTCGGTGGCCTGATCATGCTCGAACCAAGCCTCGGCACGACCATGACCATCCTCGTCATCACCGTGACGATGTTCTGGGTCGCCGGCGCTTCCTTCACCCAGATGCTCGCACTGGGTTTTGCCGGCGCGCTGGCGATCGGCCTCCTCGCGTCCGTCTCCGGCTACCGCGCCGACCGCCTCTCCGGCTTTTTCAACGGCGCCAGCGACCCTGCCGGCGGCGGCTTCCAGACGCTCCAGTCGGTCATGGCGATCGGGAATGGCGGCATCCACGGCCTCGGGCTCGGCGCCAGCCGTGGCAAGTTCTTCTATATCCCCGAAAGCCACACCGACGGCGTCTTCGCCATCATCGGCGAAGAGCTCGGGCTTGTGGCAACCGTCGCGGTGCTCTTCCTGTTCATGCTGCTGATGTTCCGCGGCTTCCAGGTCGCGCGCCGCGCCCGCGACGAATACGGGATGTTGGTCGCGACGGGCATCGCCACGTGGATCGCGTCCCAGGCGCTGCTCAATATCGGCGGCATCACCCGCATCATCCCACTGACGGGCGTCCCGTTGCCGTTCCTTAGCTTCGGCGGCACCGCGCTTGCATCCGTCATGTTCGCGATGGGCGTGCTCATCAACATTTCCCGTTACGGCCGCGACCGCGGTGGCTACAACGACGAGCACAGCGCCGCGCGGCGCCGCCGCGTCATCAGCAGGAGGCGGGCATGAAACTCGCACTCACCGCTGGCGGCACAGCCGGTCACATCCAGCCGGCGCTCGCGGTCTGCGACGCCCTTCGCGCCCGGCCGGGCCTCGCGGTCGATGTGCGCTTCTTCGGGCCAGAAGACCGCGGCGAGCGAACGCGCATCGAGGCGCGCAACATCCGCTTCGAGGCCGTGCCCGCCGGCGCGATCCGCGGGCGCGGGCCGCTCTCGCTCGGCCGGAGCATGCTGCGGCTTGGGCGCGGCTCCGCTGTGGCCCTCCGCAAACTCCGCGCCTTCGGCCCGGACGCCGTCTTCAGCACGGGCGGCTACGGCAGCTTCCCCGCGAGCCTCGCCGCGCGCGCTCTGCGCCGCCCGCTCGTTGTCTTTCTCCCGGATGTCAGTCCGGGGTGGGCGGTGCGCGCCGAAAAGCGCCTTGCCACGCGCATCGCCACCACCACCGAGGCCGCGCTCGCGTTTCTGCCTTCGAAGAAGACGGCCGTTACCGGCTACCCGGTACGGCCCGCGTTCTTTGCCCAGACGCGCGAACAGGCGCGCGCCGCGCTCGGGCTCGCCGCGGACGAAAAAGTGCTGCTTGTCGGCACCTCGTCCCAGGGTTCGAAGGTCATCAACGCCGCCGTCTTCAAGTCGCTCCGCGATCTCGTCGAAGTGATGACTGTCTTCCACATCACCGGCGCCGATGATTACGACGAGGCCGCCGGCTTCGATAGCGTCCTCGGCGGCCTGTCCGCCCGGTACCACCCGGCGAAATTCCGCGAAGACCTGCCCGCACTCATGCAGGCCGCGGACCTCGCCGTGGCCCGCGCCGGCGCCAGCGTCCTCGGCGAGCTCCCCGCGGCCGCGCTGCCGGCGATCCTCGTCCCGGGCACCTATGCCGGCGGCCACCAGGCCGCAAATGCGGAATGGCTGGCAGGCCAGGGCGCCGCGGTTGTCCTCGAAGAGCCCGAACTGCCCGGCCTTGCCGAGCGTGTCCTCAATCTCATCGAAGATGTGCCGCGCCTCGCCGCGATGCGCGCCGCCTCCGCCGCGCTCGCGAAACCACGGGCCGCCGATGCCATCGCCGACCTCCTGTTGGAGGTCGCAAAGAGATGAACGAACCGCTTTCCGGCCCGGTCCATCTCGTTGGCATTGGCGGCATGCACATGTCCGCTATCGCCCAGCTCTTGTTGGAGCGCGGCATCCCCGTCACCGGCAGCGACCAGCGCCCCTCGGCCTTCACCGCCCGCCTCGAAGCGCTCGGCGCCACCGTCATCGAAGGCCACGACGCCCGCAACCTTGGCAACCCCGAGCTGGTTGTCACGACCGCCGCCGCCGCGGCCGACAACCCCGAGATCGCCGAGGCGAAGCGCCGCGGCATCCCCGTCATCCTCCGCGCCGAGATGGTCGCGCGCCTCATCGCCGCGAAACGCGTGATCGCAGTCGCCGGCGCCCACGGGAAGACCACCACCTCCAGCCTCATCGCGTTCATCCTCGCCGAGGCCGGGCTGCAGCCGATGTACCTTCTCGGCGGCGAAAGCATCGATCTCGGTGGGCACGCCGCCTGGGGCGAAGGCGACCTTTGCGTCGTGGAAGCCGACGAGTACAAGCGCGCCTTCCACGAATACAGCCCCGAATTCGCGGTGATCACGAACGTGGAGGCGGACCACCTCGATTACTACGGGACCCCCGAGGCCTACCACGAAGCCTTTTTGGTTTTCGGCCGCAAGGTTAAACCGGGCGGCCTGCTGCTCTGTTGTGCCGATGACCCCGGCGCCCGCCGCATCAGCGACGAGCTCGGCGATGACCCCTTGCGCCACGAAACCTACGGCATCCAGGGTACGCGCTACTGGTCGGCCACGGACATCGCCCTGACCGATGCCGGCGGCGCCTTCACGCTGACGCGCGGCGGCTCACCGCTGGGCGAGCTGCACGTGCAGGTGCCCGGCGCCCACTTCGTCCTCAACACAATCGCCGCGAGCGCCATCTGCCTCGAAGTCGGTGTCCCGTTCGGCGCCGTCGCGCCGGCCGTCGCCCGTTTCCGCGGCGCCCGCCGCCGCTTCGAACGGGTCGGCGAAGCCGCTGGCGTCGTCGTCATGGACGACTATGCCCACCACCCCACCGAGGTGCGGACGACCATCGCCACCGCGCGCACGCGGTTCCCGGGCCGCCGCCTCATCGGCGTCTACCAGCCGCACACCTACAGCCGCATCGCCTACCTCTGGCACGAATGGACACGTTGCTGGCACGGCCTCGACGCGCTCGTCGTGCTCGAAACGTACGCCGCCCGCGAAGCTCCCCTCCCCGGCCGCGGCGCCGCCGACCTTGCGGCCGCCATTACCGACCCTCCCTCCGCCTACGCCCGCGACTTCGATGATGCCGCGCGCCAGGCAGTGGCGCTCGCGCACCCCGGCGACGTTGTCTTCACCATCGGCGCCGGCGACGTCACGGAAGTCGGCCCGAAGATCCTGGAGTTGCTGCGATGACCGTGCTCGATACGCTCGCCGCAACGCTCGCGCCGCACGGCGACATCAAGCCTGGCGAGCCCCTGTCGCGCCACACCACCTTCGGCGTCGGTGGGCCCGCGGACCTTTTCGTGACAGTGCGCGACGCCGCGGCGCTCGCCGCCGTCACGGTCGCCACCCACGATGCCGGCGTGGAGCAGTTCGTGCTCGGCAGCGGCAGCAACATCCTCGTCGCAGACGCAGGCATCCGCGGCGTCGTCATCGATAACCGCGCGCGTGCCGAGGCCGCCGACAGCAGCGGCGCTCTCGTGCGCGTGGAAAGCGGCGCGAGCTTCGCGGGATTCGCCCGCAAAATGTGCCGCCTCGGCCTCGATGGGTTGACCTGGGCCGTCGGCATCCCCGGCACCCTGGGAGGCGCCGTCGTCTACAACGCCGGCGCCTACGGCGGCTGCCTCGGCGACGTCCTCACCCGCGTCCGCCTGCAGGACCACGACAACGGCGACCACTGGATCGAAGCCGCCGACCTCGGGCTCGTATACCGCGGCAGCGTCTTCACCCGTGGGCAGTTCGCCGGCAAGACCGTGCTCGAAGTCGAAGTCCGCCTGCAGCCCGCGGACCCCGTCGCGTTGCTGGCGCGCGCCGCCGCGAACGATGGCAAGCGCCTCGGCGCCCAGCCCCGCGGCCGCAACGCCGGCTCCATGTTCAAGAACCCGCCCCAATCGCCCGCCTGGAAGCTGATCGAGGCCGTCGGGCTG
Organism: Chloroflexota bacterium; assembly: GCA_016191435.1. Taxonomy (GTDB): domain Bacteria; phylum Chloroflexota; class Dehalococcoidia; order Tepidiformales; family Tepidiformaceae; genus Amarobacillus. The sequence goes on from JACPOQ010000035.1 coordinate 140,297, forward strand.
CGCGGCGCCGAGCGTGGCGATGCCGCCATCAGCGACAAGCACTGCAACTTCTTCGTGAACTACGGCAACGCCCGCGCCGCCGATGTGGCCTGGCTCGTGCACGAAGCCGAGCACCGCGTACAGGAACAATTCGGCGTGCGCCTCGAGCGCGAAGTCGCATTCGTGGGGGAGTGGTGATGGTGAGGCGGCGCGTTGCAGCCATCTTCGGCGGGCGCTCGGGCGAGCACGAGGTCAGCATCCTCAGCGCGCGCAGCGTGATGCAGGCACTCGATACTGATCGCTGGGACGTCGTGCCATTTGGCATCACCCGCAGCGGCGCCTGGCTCACGCCGGCACAGACACGCCAGGCCCTTGCCGCGGGCCAGCGCGCCTTCGTTGGGGGTGGCGCGTCCTTTCTTTCGAGTTCCGAGGCGCTGGCCGCGCTCGCCACCTGCGAGGTCGCGTTCCCGCTCGTCCACGGCACCTACGGCGAGGACGGCTGCCTCCAGGGGTTCCTCGAAATGGCCGCTATGCCCTATACCGGCGCCGGCGTCGCCGCCAGCGCCATCGGGATGGACAAGGCGCTTATGAAGGCGCTCTTCCGCGAGGCCGGCATCCGCACCCCGCGCTACGCCGTGGTCCGCTCGTGGGAGCTGACGGCGGGCGGGGTCCAGGCGCAGGAGTACATCGAAAGCACGCTCGGCTACCCCTGTTTTGTGAAGCCCGCCAACGGCGGCTCCAGCGTCGGCGTGACGAAGGTGCGTTCGCGCGAAGACCTGCCTGGCGCCTTCAACGCCGCTTTCGCCTACGACGACAAGGCCGTGGTGGAAGAGGCCATCTCCGGCCAGGAAGTCGAGTGCTCGGTCCTCGGCAACGAGGCGCCCGAGGTCAGCATCCCCGGTGAAATCGTCCCCGACCGCGAGTTCTACGACTACGACAGCAAATACGACCCGCGCTCGCGGACTGCCCACAACATCCCGGCGAACATCCCACAGGAGACGGCAGACCAGGTGCGCGAGCTGGCGCTTCGCATGTACACGGTGATGGGTTGCGAAGGCTATGCGCGCGTCGACTTCTTTGTGCGCAACGTCACCGAGGTCATCGCCAACGAGGTCAATACCATCCCCGGGTTCACCAGCATCAGCATGTACCCGAAGCTGTGGGAGGCCACGGGCGTCAGCTACCGCGACCTCCTCACCCGGATCCTCGAACTCGCCCTCGAACGCCACCAGCGGAGGGCCCGGCCGTGATCGTGAAACGCAACAGGAGCTCCCGGCCGATGCGTACGCTGCCGCGGGCCATTGTCCGCCGCACCGGGGTGGTCACCGTCGGCGAGCGGCGTCCCAGCCCGCCGCGCCGCCGCGGCAACGGCAATGGGGATGGCGGCGTCATCGGTGTTGCCGAGGAACGGCGCGAGCGCGGCTTCCCAATCGGACTGAAGACTGTCGTAGCGCTGTGCGCCGTGGCGGTGGTGCTCGGGCTCGCCGCCGGCGGCTGGTGGGTCGTCCAGTCGCCCTACTTCGAAATCGCCACGGTCAAGGTCGAAGGGACGGATCGCGTCGCGCCCGAGGACATCGCCACCGTCTCCGGCCTCGCCGGGCAGAGCATGTTCCGCGCCGACCTCGGCAAGGCCCAGGCGGGCATCATGGCGCTGCCCCTCGTGAAGGACGTCCAGATCGAGCGCAAGTGGCCCCGCCAAGTGCGGATCGTCGTTGCAGAGCGCCAGCCCTGGGGCGCCTGGGTGCAGTCCGGCGTCAGCTACACCATCGACCGCGATGGGGTCGTCCTCGGCGCCTTCCCCGCCCCCGATGGCGGCCCGGTGATCAGCAGCGCGGAGGCGGGCTCGCCCCGTGCCGGCGACCGCGTGGACTACCAGGCGGTGGACGCCGCGGCCGAGATCTACGAGAAGCTGCCCCAGCAGCTCAACACGCAGGTGACGCAGGTCGCCTTCGCCGCCGGCAAGGGCGTCCAGGTTACGACCGCCGACGGCCAGACCGCGCTCCTCGGGGATTCCAGTTCCATCGCCTACAAGCTCGCGGTGTGGGCCGCCATCGCAAAGAAATCCGAGGAGCGCGGTCTCGCATACAACACCATCGACCTCCGGTTTGGGAACCGGCCGGTAGTTCAATAAGGACGGGGGAGCAGGCTCATGAAACGGCGCAGCACAGTGGCTTCAATCGATATCGGGTCGACGAAGGTGGCGGTCATCGTCGGCGATGTTGGCGATCTCGGAGATGTGCGCATCCTCGGCGTGGGCGTCGCTCCCGCCGCGGGGCTCTCCTCTCGCGGCGTCATCGACAACATCCAGTCAGCGCGCGAAGCGGTGGCGGTGGCCGTAGAGAAGGCCGAGCACGCCTGCGGCATGCGTATCCTTAGCGCCGTCGTCGGCATCTCCGGCAACCACATCACATCCCAGAACAACCGCGGCATCATCGCCATCCCGGACCGCAACCGCGAAATCAGCGCCGACGATCGCTCCCGTGTCCTCGAAAGCGCCAGCCAGATCGCCATCCCCACGAACCGCCAGGTGCTCCACGTCCTCTCGCGCGGGTACTGGCTCGAAGGGACGGACCCGGTACAGGACCCCATCGGCATGCACGCCGGACGCCTTGATGCCGAGGTCCACATCGTCACCGCGGCGGTTTCGGCCGTGCAGAACCTGGCCAAGTGCGTCGAAGGCGCCGGCGTCCAGGTCGATGACATCGTGCTCGAATCCGTCGCTTCGGCGACCAGCATCCTCCAGGAACAGGAGAGGCAGCAGGGCGTCGCTGTCGTCGATATCGGCGGTTCCACCACCTCGGTCGCCGTCTACGACGAGGGCACCATCGCCCACACCGCGTGCCTCCCCATTGCCGGGACGCACCTGACCCACGACCTCGCCCGCGTCCTTCGCTGTCCGTGGGAAAGCGCCGAAGAGGTCAAATGCACCTACGGGGCGGCCTACGCCGACCCTTCGATGAACCACGAGACCGTCGAAATCCAGGCCTTCGGCACCCAGAGCTTGAAGGTCGTCCCGCTTATGCACGTCTGCGAGATCCTCCAGGCGCGCGGCGAGGAGATCCTCGAGATGGTCGCGCTCGAACTCAAGCGCGCCGGCTACCTCGACCGCCTGGCTGCCGGCATCGTCCTCACCGGCGGCAGCAGCCAGCTCCGTGGTTTCGCCGAAGTCGCTGAATCGCGCCTGGGCATTCCCGCGCGCGTCGGCCGCCCCCACGGCTACTCCGGGCTCTCCGATCTCATCGGGACGCCCGCGTATGCAACATCCATCGGCCTTGTGGAATACGCCCTCCAGGGACGTGAGCGCGTGGCGGAAGCGCCCGCGGGCATGGCCCCGGACTTCCACATGCCGAACATCGGCGGCGGATTCTTCCGTCGCATCGCATCGTTTGGACGGGCGCTTATGCCCCAATAGCAAAGGAGGAGATCGCATGAGCCTTTCGGAATTCATCCAGCAAGATCTGCCCTTCACGGAAGGAAAGGAGAAGTCATTGAGCATCCGTTACGAATCCGAACTCCTCCCGGATATCAAGGTCGTCGGGGTGGGCGGCGGCGGCTGCAACGCCGTCAATCGCATGGTCCGCGCGAGGATCGCCGGCGTGAACTTCGTCGCTCTCAACACCGACGCCCAGGCGCTCATGTCTAGCGAGGCGCCCAACCGCCTGCGCATCGGCGAAAAGCTGACCAAGGGCCTCGGCGTCGGCGGAGACCCCACGCGTGGCGAACGTGCCGCCGATGAGAGCCGCGACGAGCTCTACGAGCTCTTCCGCGGCACCGAGATGGTGTTCGTCACCGCTGGAATGGGCGGCGGCACCGGGACCGGCGCAGCGCCCGTCGTCGCCGAGATCGCCAAGGATTGCGGAGCCCTCACCATCGGCGTCGTGACGAAGCCCTTCCAGTGGGAAGGCGCCCGCCGCATGAAGCAGGCGGAAGAGGGCATCGCTCGCCTCAAGGACAAGGTCGACACCCTGATCGCTATCCCGAACTCGCGGCTTATCGAGATCTGCCCGCCCGATGCGACGATGGACCAGGCCTTCGAAACTGCCGACGACGTACTTCGCCAGGCCATCCAGTCGATCTCGAATATCATCAGCCAGAACGGCTCTATCAACCTCGATTTCAACGACGTGCGCACCGTCATGAGCGAAGCCGGCCCCGCGCTCCTCGCCGTCGGCCGCGGCATCGGGGAGAACCGCGCCGCCGATGCCGCGCGCGCCGCCACCAGCAGCCCACTGCTCGATCAGTCCATCGAAGGCGCCCACAACGTGCTCTTCAACATCGCGCACGGCGGCAACCTCACCCTGCGGGAGCTCGATATGGGCGCCCGCGTCATCGCTGAGATCGTCGACCCCGAGGTCAACCTGATCTTCGGCACCGTCATCGACACGCACCTGGACCAGGAGGTCCTCATGACCGTCATCGCGACCGGCTTCCCGCCGAAGCTCGAGGCGATGCCGGACCCGCGCACGGTCAGCCGCATCGCGGATATCGGCCTGCCAGGTGTCATGAGCATGGATGATGCTGAACTGCCGGCGTTCCTTCGCCGCAACATCAGGTCGCTAAACACGGCCCGTGCGGAGGAATCGGCAGTGGCTAGACTGGCTGAAAGGAGGTAACTGTCTAACCGAGCGCGCTAAGTCCGGAAGGACTGCTGACCCGAAGCGATCGGGGAGCAATGGGGCTTGATGCAATGGGAGATGGCATCAAGCCCTTCTTTATTAGCCTCGACGACGCCCGTTGTACCCCGCCGACAGTCACCTCCCTTTCAGCCGGACGGGTAACGTAGCACAACCAGCGTGCATCACGCTACTGTCACTCTCCCCACATCGGCTGCAACGTGTCGGCGTAGGGGCGTATCGCGTGGCGGCGTGGGCTGCCTGCCCCGGTAGGCCGTTACGCCTCCACGCCGGCACGCCTCCACACCGGTACGCCGATACGCGACACCGGGCCTTCCCTTACGCACCCCACCCCTCACCTATCGGCGCCCTCCCGATACGCCGCGGACCCCACGCTCCCTACGCTGCTTTCATGAGCCGCAACCGGTTCCGGCGTTCCCTGCTCGTTATCCTCGCCGCGCCCGCGCTTGCGCTCGCCGGGGTGGCCTGCATAGAGCCCGCTGCCGGCACCGTCACGACGCCCGCGGCCCCCACGCAGAGCGCGGCCTCGCGCCTGCCCCAGCTGCTCTCGCAGCTCCAGGGCGCCGGCGCCGGCCTCGAGCTCATGGACTCCCCATCGAGCCAGGTGCTCGGCGCGCAGGACCAGCAGGGCAAGTTCACCGATACCGGCACGCCGGCCGCCACGGCGACCACCTCCGCGACACCGGGCACGACCCCCACGTCACTCGCGGTCGTGAATCCCACGAATACCCCGCGGCCCGGCGCCACCGCCACCCCCGTCCGCACCACGGCCGCCACGGCGACGCCCACGGCTGCCGCCGGTACTCCGACCCCCACCCCAACCGCCGCCGCCACCGCCACCACGACGACCACAGCGACGACGACCGCAACCGCCACGCCAACCCTGACCCCGACGCCGCGGCCCAGCCCGCCCAGCGAAGGCACCCCGCCAACGGAATGATGGTGCGATGAGGGATACTGCCGCCGCCCCCTATCGCGCCTATGCGGGCGCAGCGGGCCCGGGCATCTCCGCCCGTTGCCGCCGCTGCGGTGCCGGCCTCGGCTTCGATGAGTGGTCGAACGGCTCCGATTACTGCGCTACCTGCGATTCCTTCGATGCCACGCCCGCGGCTACGTTCGTCCGCGGCCCGCGCCCGCCTGTGGCCGTGCCCCCGGCGCCACCGTCCGCTGGCGCCGAACTCGACGAATACGAACGCCTGCTCGCTGGCATCCCCGATGAGATGGTCGATGAGCTCATCGCCGCCCTCGAAGCGGAAGCGGCGCGCGATGCGGCCCCCGGCGCCGCGCCCGGCCCCGTCCAGGAAGTGCTCCGGGAGATGGGCTTCGGCGCTTCGCCCCTGCAGCTGCACTGGGCCCTCTGGGGGTTCGCCGGCGGCTTCGCCGCGAACGTCGCCCTCGCGAAGTACGCCCAGCTGGCCTCCGGCGCACCGATGAGCCAGTTCGTCGCGCCCTTGCTCATAGGCGGCATCGTCGCCGGCGCCGCGTGCGGCGCTATCGGCTGGGGGCTCGCCCGGCTGCGCGAACGGTAAGAGCCTCCGAACTTCTGCGATGCCGCCGATCTTGTCCAGAGTTCCGGCGCCCTTGATGCTCGGATCGGAGGCGCCGCCCGCGCCCCCGCGCGGACGGAATCGCCGCCCTGGAGTGAACCATGAAGATCCTCGTTACCGGCGGCGCCGGCTTTATTGGGTCCCACATTGTCGAGGCCTACCTTGTCGCCGGCCACGACGTCGCCGTGATCGATAACCTCGCCACTGGCCGCCGCGCCAACTGCCCCGAGGGCGCCCGCCTCCACGAAGTCGACATCCACGCGCGCGAAACCGAACGCATCTTCGCCGACTTTCGGCCCGACATCGTCAACCACCTCGCCGCCCAGGCCAGCGTGAAAGTCAGCACCGGCGACATCGTCTTTGACCTCGAGGTGAACGGCGGCGGCACTGCTCGCATCGCCGACCTCTGCGTGAAAAACGGCGTCAAGAAGCTCATCTACGCCTCCTCGGGAGGCACGGTCTATGGGAACCCGGATAGCCTGCCCGTGCGCGAGGACCATCCCCTTCGCCCCGTCTCCCCCTACGGCATGTCGAAGCTGGTAGGCGAACAGTACATCGGGCTCATGCATCGCCTGCACGGCCTCCAATACACCGTGCTGCGCTATTCGAACGCCTTCGGCCCCCGCCAGGATCCGAACGGCGAAGCCGGCGTTGTAGCGATCTTCACTGGCAAGATGCTGGCCGGCGAGCAGTGCACCATCGATGGCGACGGCGACCAGCGCAAGGATTACATCTACGTCGGCGATATCGCCCGCGCGAACGTGATCGCGCTCGAAGCCGGCGCCAACGGCACGTACAACATCGGCACCGGCGAGGGCACGTCCGTCAACACCATCTTCAAGGCCCTCCAGGCGGAGACGGGCGACGCCACCCCCGCCCACCATGGCCCACCCCGCATCGGCGATGTCCGCGACTTCTGGCTTGAGACGTCGCACGCCGCCGCTGAACTCAACTGGCGTCCCGAAGTCCCCTTCGAAGAAGGCATCCGCCTCACCGTCGCCTCGTTCCGCCCGTAGGGGGCACGTCGGCGCGTCGGCGCGTCCTGATTAGCCCTGTCGCGCGAACACGAAGAGCCCGTGGCCCACGCCCCCGCGCTCGTACTGCTGCAGGAGCCCCGCGACGTGGTCCAGTTGCCGAAGATACCCGCGCTTCCCATAGCGTGGCTCGAAGAACGGCCGCCGCCGCACGAGCTCCGCTTCGCAACGCCGCCAGAGCTGCGTCGCCTCGAGTGTGAGCGTCTTGTGCGCGGCCAGCTCCCAGCCGTATTCCGCCCACTCATCGATAAACGACTCCACCCCGCCGCGGCTGTCTTCCGGCACTTCGCAGCAAAGGCAGAGCGTCGCCTTGCGCGCCGACACGCGGCTCAGCTCCCTCGGCGCAAGGTAACTTTCGAGGCACCATACGCTCGCGAACGCGCCGTCCTTGAACGGCAGCCGCGATGTTGAAGCCGCGACCCAGGTTACGTCGTGCCCTCGCTCCAGTTGGCGCCCGGCCTTCAGGAAGTCCGCCGCGACATCCGCCGCGACGGCCCGCACGCCATCGCCCGCCGCAAGGCGCGCCGCCGCGCCGATGAACGCCCCCGCGTCCAGCATGAGGTCGCCGTTCTGCAGCCGGGCGCGCTCCAACAGCCAGCGCGTGCTCTCTACCCCGCCGACGTGGTTGTGCTCGCCCAGCAGGTCCACCCACCAGGCGGGGTACTCTTCGGCAAGGGTCTCGAGGACGGTGACCATCGGCAAAGCCTAGCCCGCCGCCGCGTCCTGGGGCTATACGAATCGCATGAGCAGCACCACCGCCGAAAGCGTCGCCAGGAACGCCGCCGTGTGCATGATGGTGACCATCTCCCTACCTCTTCCGCGTGCTCACCCCTACTAACGTAAATCCAATGAAAAAGGTTTCCGCTGATTCATATTGATTTCCCGGATGGGAGCAGAATTCTTTTCGGGCGGGCCCCACCCTGCCGCCGCCGGCCGAGCCGCCTCGTGTAACGTGATCGCGGGCTACCGTGACAATGCCCGTGTGCCGCCGGACAAAGCGGAACACAAATGCTGCGAGAGGGGACGGATGACCCACACCGACATCAAGATGTACGGGACGAGCTGGTGCAGCGATTGCAAGCGCGCCAAGAAGTTCTTCGGCGAACAGCGCGTCCACTATGACTTCATCGATATCGATGGCGACGCCGAGGGCCTCGCCGTCGTGGAGCGGGTGAACAACGGCAAGCACATCATCCCCGTGCTCGTTTTCGAAGACGGCTCGACGCTCGTCGAGCCATCAAACGCCCAGCTCGCCGCGAAGCTCGGCGTCCAGACGGCCGCGAAGAGCCGCTTCTACGACCTCATCGTCATCGGCAGCGGCCCCGCCGGTCTCACTGCGGCGCTCTACGCCGCGCGCGAGGGCATCGAAACGCTGGTGATCGAGCGCGGCGGCGTGGGCGGCCAAGCGGGCATCACCGAGCGGCTCGATAACTTCCCCGGCTTCCCCGATGGCATCACCGGCTCCGAGTTCGCCGACCGCCTCCGCGCCCAGGCTGAGCGCTTCGGCGTGGAGATCCTCGCGGCGCAGGAAGTCTCCGGCATCGCACTCGATGGCGATTACCGCTGCGTCCGCACGGCCGACGGCAACGAATATCGCTCGTGGGCCGTGCTTCTGGCGCTCGGGTCAACCTACCGCCGTCTCGGCATTCCCGGCGAAGAGGACTTCATCGGTGCCGGCGTGCACTTCTGCGCGACCTGCGATGGCGCCTTCTACCGCGGCGAAGAAGTGCTGGTCATCGGAGGCGGCAATTCCGCCGGCGAGGAGAGCATCTTCCTCACGAAGTTCGCGAGCAAAGTCACCATCATCACCCGCGACCCGCAACTGAGTGCGAGCAAAGTCGTGGTCGAAAAAGTCGCGGAGAACCCGAACATCACCGTCATGACCGGCACGTCGCCGGTCGAGTTCCGGGGCGATTCGAAACTTCAGTCGGTCGTCGTGAAGAATGGCGAGACAGGCGAAAGCACTGAGCTGAAGCCGGGCGGAGTGTTCGTCTTCATCGGCCTCTCGCCAAACACGAAGCTCGTCCAGGGTCTCGTCGCACTCGATGGCGCCGGATTCATCACCACCGGGCCGGACCTCCAGACCAGCACGCCGGGCCTTTTCGCCGCCGGCGATGTGCGCGCCGGCAGCACCAAGCAGGCGGCCTCTGCCGCGGGCGAAGGCGCCGCCGCCGCGCTCGGCATGCGCCGCTACCTGGAGCCGTTCGCCGGCATGCGCCCCGCCGCCGCCGACACGGTCATGGTCGACGCGATGCCCTGAACCGTGAATCGTGAATGGTGAATCGCCCGCGCGCAGTGGCGCCTCAACGCGCGCCCGCGTCCCGCAGCATCTTCAGGAACTCGTTGTCGCCCTGCAGCGCTTCCAGCTTGGGGTCGCCCGCGGCCTCGCGTGCGTATTGCGGGTCGATCTGCAGCGCCCGACGCAGTCGCCGCAACGCCTCGGCTTTGTTGCCCAGCACTGCCGCCGCCTGGCCTGCGCCATAGTGTGCGGCCGCGTCCTCCGCATCCAGGAACGCTGCCTCCTGGAAGTCCACCAGCGCCGCCGAGGGGTCGCCTCCGTGGAGGTGCGCCAGCCCGCGATTGACCATGACCGTCGTATCCGCCGGGTCGGCGGCGAGCGCCTGGTCGAAGTCGCGCAACGCCGCATCGTAGTTCGCCCGGTACAGGTGCAGCATGCCGCGATTGTTGAGCGCGTCGGCGTCGTTCGGCTGCAGGAGCAACGCCTGGTCGTAGTCGCTGAGCGCGGCGTCGTACTCGCCGGCGCGCGTGCGTGCGTTCGCGCGGTTGTAATACCCGGCCGTCAGCCGCGGGTCTGTCTCCAGCGCCCGCGTGTAGCGCTCGATCGCCAGGGCGTACTGCCCGACGTTGAAGTAGACGTTCCCCTCGTCGAGATATGATTCGGCATCCCGGCCTGCGAACGGCGCCACCGGCTGCGGCATCACGTCGGCCAGCGCCTCCTCGATGATCCCCGGAAGCGACCCCGCGGGCGCGGTCGCGACGGGCTCCGGTTCGGCGGGCGCGGCCGCGCTCTCGATGGCCGCCGCCACCTCACCTTCGATGGCCCGCCCGACCACCTCGGGCAGCGTGTCCTCGGTCGCCGTCACCTGCGGCGGCGACGTTCCGACCGGTGGCGCTGGCGTAGGCAGTGGTTCCGGCTTCAGCGCTTCGACGATGGGGTCGAACATCGGCGTCTCGCCGGGCGAGCTGCCTCGGACTGCGGCCGCTGCCTCCGGAGGCGATGGGCGCTCGGTGACGGGGGCGAAGTGCGGGGCGGGTGCGGGCACTGCCGGGTCGAACCAGCCCGCTGACGGCTCCACGGCCGGCTCTTCGACTTCCACGTCCCTTGCGCCTGGCGCCACCGGTTCCGGCTCCGGCGCCATCGGCATATCGACGGCCTCCGCGCCCGCGGGGATGGGCTCGTCTCCGGGCGTTGGCTCCTCGGCCGCCGGCGGCGCGACGGGTTCGACCGCCGGGGGGTGCCACACCGGCGTCGAATCCCACGTGGCCGGTTCCGCCCGCTTCCGCATCCGCACGATCAATGCCGCAACCGCCGAGACCAGGGCCACCAGCAGCAGGATGCGCAGCAACTTCTTCACGTGTCCTCGCGTTCCAATAGATGTTCAGTCACCGCGACGAGCCCATTGTAGGCGTACACGATGTAGTCCCGGGGGTGCAGGTCGAGCTTCTTCTTCGTCTCTTTGCGCGCCGTCACCGGGTCCCACGAGCCGGTCAGCTCGATCGCGTCGTGGTCGATGCCCATCTCGAGCTCGTAAAGCTCGCCGTCTTCGCACACCACCACGCAGCCCCGGTCGACATCGGCGGCGACGCCCTCCTCGCACTCGATGGCGTTCGTGAAGAGCGCGTTCGGGAACGGCGGGAACGGGTCAAGCTCGGCGCAGGCTTCCTGCAACAACTGCCGAAGCTGCTGCGCCGTGCGTTCGAGCACGACATCCGCCTGGGCCTTCCGCAGCATCGGGTCGCCAGCCATCTCAGCACAATAGTATAAAGGATTAAGCAGCTACGCACACAGCCGCCACGCTCTGCATTTTTGACCCCGGCCGAACGAGCATAGCGTCCGTCTATGCCTTCCTCGGCTCCCATAACCTTCACAGCACTCGCAGCCCACAGTACACTCCTACCACGTCCGGCTCGTCCCTCAGTTCGATGCATCAAGGACCAAGGATTCTCTCGTGGAAGACGTTGTCATCACCAGCGGCGTGCGCACCGCCATCGGCAAGTTCCAGGGCTCGCTCGCCGATGTCCCCGCCTCGGATCTCGGCGCTACCGTCATCCGGGAAGCCGTCTCGCGCGCCGGCATCGACCCCGACCGCGTCGACTCGGTGGTCATGGGCATCGTCGGCCAGGTGGCCGAAGACGCCTATCTCTCCCGCCACTCAACCGTGAAGGCCGGCCTCCCGATCGGCACTCCCGCGATGAACGTCAACCGCATCTGCGGCAGCGGCCTCGAAGCCATCAACACCGCCTCCCGCCTCATCCAGAGCGGCGACGCCGATGTCGTCGTCGCCGGCGGCGCCGAAAACATGACGCGCATGCCCTTCTACCTGCGCAAGGCCCGCACCGGCTACCGCCTCGGCCACGACGCCATCGAAGACGGCATCATCCATCTGCTCAGCGACCCCTTCAAGGGCTACCACATGGGCATCACCGCTGAGAACCTGGCCGAGCAGTTCGAAGTAACGCGCGCGGCCCAGGATGAGTTCTCCGCCGAGAGCCAACGCCGCGCGATCAGTGCCATCGAAGCAGGCCGCTTCAAGGAACAGATCGTCCCAATCACCGTCAAGGTCGGGCGCGAAGAGAAGGTCTTCGATACCGACGAGCACCCCCGCGCGACCACCGTCGAGGCGCTCGCGAAAATGCGCCCGGCCTTCAAGGAAGGCGGCATGGTGACGGCCGGCAACGCCAGCGGCATCAACGATGGCGCCTCGGCGGTCGTCCTCATGAGCGCCTCGAAGGCGAAGGAATTGGGCGCAACGCCACGCATGCGCATCGTCGCCCGCGCCGAAGCCGGCGTGGATCCGGCGATCATGGGCAGCGGCCCCATCCCGGCCATCCGAAAAGTGCTCGAAAAAGCGCAGATGACGATGGACCAGGTCGATGTCATCGAACTGAACGAGGCGTTCGCCAGCGTCTCCTGCGCCTGCGCCAGCGAACTTTCGCTGGACCCGGACAAGACGAACCCGAACGGCGGCGCCATCGCCCTCGGCCACCCCATCGGCGCCACAGGCTCCATCCTGACAGTCAAGCTCATGCACGAGCTCGAACGCACCGGGGGCCGCTTCGGCATCGTCAGCCTCTGCATCGGTGGCGGCCAGGGCATCGCCACCATCTTCGAGCGCCTCGGGTGAGGAAGTGCTGAGTCCTGAGGTCGGCTTCCTCAGCACTAAGTCGCCCGGCACAGGATAGAGCGAGGGAATTAAGCGGCATCGGTGGAGTCGAGTTGGGAATTCGCCATGATGCGGGCGACGGAGGCGGAGCGCCAGTTAAAGGGATGGGCGTTGGCGTTCCACCGCGCGATGAAGGCGATGATCTGCTCGCACATGGCCGCCGCTGAGGCGAAGTTGGCGGTGCGGAGGAGCTTGCGCTGGATGATGCCGAACCACTGCTCCACCTGGTTCAGCCAGGAGCAGTGGATTGGCGTGAAGTGGAAGTGGAAGCGGGGATGGAGCGCGAGCCAGGCGGCGGCGGCTTTGCTTTTGTGCACGCGCAGGTTGTCGAGCACGACGTGGACGGCCGTCACGGAGTCCGGGATGGTGGCATCGAGTGCGTCCAGGGCGGCAAGGAACTCGACTGCACGTTTGCGTCGCGTGAGCCAGCCATAGACGGCGCCTTCGCGGGTGTCGAATGCGGCGAGGAGGTTGAAGGCCCCGGCGCGCTCATACTCCGCTTCGACGCGCACGGGCTGGCCCGGTGCCGCGCCGAGGGTGGGGGCACAGCGCGGTCGCGGCTGAATGTTGGTCTTCTCGTCGAAGCAAAAGACGCGCTCGTCGCTCCGGAGGGTGCGTTGGTAGAGGTCGAGGATCAGTGTGACCAGGGCTTTGAAGGCCTCGTCGCGCGGCACCTTGGGAGATAACCAGGAGTGCACCCGCCATGGCGCGAGTGCGTGTTGGCGGAGAATGCGCCGCACGGTCTCGTGCGAGATGCTGCGGACGACCCCGCTCGCCACGAGTTCGCGGGCGAGTTCGCGGCAGTCCCATTGGCTGAGGGGGACGCCGCGTTCTTCAGGCAGTTCGCAAGCGAGCTTGACCGTGAATACGGCGACTTCCGGGGGGGAAAACGGGCTTTCGCCCCCGTCCTGGAAGGTCGTTTAGGCCGGCCAGGCCGCGCGCCCTGAAGCGCTTCACCCACTCCCGTAGCATCGTTTCGCCGAGGCCGACCTGCGCTTCAATCTGCGGGACGGTGGCGCCTTCGGCCCACAGCAAGACTGCCCGCGCACGTCTCCAGAGTCGTACTTCCACCAGCCCGGAACGGCCAATGGCCTCAAGTTCCGCGCGCTGGTCCGCCGTCAGGGTGAGGACAATGCTCTTCTTGCGACCTCGCACGAACGCCTCCAAGCACCCGTCACCAGGACCATCATGCCATACTGATCACTTGCTCAGCAATTCCCTCGCTCTATCCTGTGCCGGGCGACTCAGCACTCCCTCACGCCGCGATGGTCGGCGCGAGCCGTGCGCTGCGGCGGGGCACGTAGCCAGGGTCCAGCGGCACCTCCCAGAGGTTCCAGTAGCCACTTTCCCACTGCGCCTTGCCGATGCCCCATTGCCGGTACCGGAGCCGGCGGCGTTCGACGATCGCCCGCTGGATGTGCCATGGCAACTGCTCCAGCGGCGCGGCGGGCAGTGGCGGGCTCCCGCCATAGCGCCCTTCGTTCGGGCGCAGCTCCCGGTTGAGCTCGCGCTGCAGCGCCCAGATCACGAGCTTGATGTGCTCGTCCGGGACGGGTTCGATCCCCGCATCGATGCCCGGGTAGTACATCCCCGGGTTATCGAACGCTTCGAGCGCCTCGCGGATGTCTTCGTTGATTTCGTCACCGAGGTCCTGGAGCGCCGGGGGCAGGTCGGGGTCCCGCGCCGTCCACTGGTGTTCCGGAGGGATCTCCCGCAGGAGCGCCCGCGGATGGCCCAGCCGCAGCGGCAGCATCGAAAGCGTCTGCCGCACCGCCTCCATCTCGGCCGCGCCCTCGACGCGCGCCAGCAGCTCGCCGTAGGCGATCGGCCGGCCTGCCGCGATGAATGGCTGGTGCGTGTCGCGCAGCGCGACCGATCCCGTCGATGGGTCGATGCAATGGATCAGTGTCGCGAACACCCGCAGCCGCCTCCCGGGGCTCGGGTCCACGCGGCTCGGGTCGAACGCGCTCACCTGGCGCGCAGCGAGCGGCGCGAACGCGGGCGGGGCAGTCCCCTGCTGCCCGTAGCCAGGTTCGAACCAGAGGCCGGCCATGTTAGGGCGCCACGTCCGGCGAGGCCCCTTCACGCCGCTGCTGAGGACAAATGCGCGCCGGGTCGGTGAAGCGCTCCGGCCACGGGCTCGTCGATGGGGCGATGCCGGGCGTTGTCGTGATCGGTGTCGTCGTTGGGTTCGCCATGGTCCTATCCTCCATTCATCTTGCGCAGGCGTTCCTGCACTTCATCGCGCGTCATCGCCCGCGGCTCATTGGCCGTCGCGGATTCCCCATCCGCGATCGCCTGCCGTGCACGGTAGGACTTGAGCAGCACGCTCTTGCCGATCGGCGCCCCGCTCGGCGATTTCGCCGCCTGCGGCACGCAATAGTCGATCACCAGGCAATCGCTCCACGTGAGGATCAGCGCCGCCTCGCCCAGCGCGTGCTCGTCGCAGCGAAGAATGCTCTCCGCGATCTGGTCATTGAGGTCGTGGCTCGCCGGGGCGTGGCGCCACTGCTCGTGTTGTTGTGCTTCGTGGCGCACCACCGATTGCAGAAGCCACAGTTCCTCCTGGCTGAATACCGCGGTGGCCGTCCGGTCGGCGAGAGGTTCTCTGGTGGCCAATTGGCTGCTCCCGAGGGAGAAGAGGAATAGTGGTCAGGCCTTCTCGATCTGCGTCTAGCATTCCGCTGATGGGTTCGGTCAAACGTAACGGAATTGCGATGACCATTGCGTATACATGACAATCTCGTTCGGGCACGGCTGCCGAACCACCGTGGCGTCATGGGCGATCGCGGATGCGCGGGACTGCTTTACCGGCTCCATCGCAGCGCCACCCTCCACCATCCCCGGCCGCGGGAGCGCCCAACCGGCAAACCCCCCATACTACGGCGATGCGGCCGATCCTCAGGTTTGGACGGGCGGTGCTCCTCATCGTGCAGGCCGTGTCCGTTGCCGTCTCGCTCTACCAGTCGGCGGTCATGCTGGCGGGCCGATTGCGCAAGCCCTCGCCGCCCGTCCCGCCGCCGCTGCTTCCCTCGTTTGCGCTGCTCATCTGCGCGCGCAACGAAGAGGCGGTCGTCGAAGGGCTGATCCGTGGGCTGCTCGAACAGGAGTACCCCGGGATCCTGCGGGAGGTCGTGCTGGTCGCGCACAACTGCGACGACGCCACCGCCGCCATCGGCCGCGCTACCGGCGCCCGCGTCATCGAGGTCACGGGCGCGCCCGGGAAGGCGGCCGCCATGGCCGCCGGCCTCGCAGGCATCGATGACCGCATCGACTTCGTCGGAATCTTCGATGCCGATTCGCGCGTCCCGCCGGGGCTCCTGGCGGCGGTGGCCCGCGTCAGCGCCGGTGAGGTGTGCCTGCAGGTGGAAACCATGCCCCGCCGCACGAACGACTGGCTTGCCACCGGCTATGGCCTCGGCCGGCGCGCCCGCAACCTGTTCTGGTGGCGCCCCCGCGAACGGCTCGGCCTCGGGACCACCTTCAGCGGGAGCGGCTATTTCATCCCCCCGCCCCTCCTCCGCGAACTCCTGCAGGGACTCCACACCATCACCGAAGACCTGGAATTGACTGCCCGCCTCTACGCCCGCGGCCAGCGCGTCACCTACGTTTCGGCCACGCAAATCCAGGTCGAGGAGCCGCACGGTTTTGGCACTTCGCTGCGGCAGCGCTCACGCTGGGTCCGCGGACATTTCGGTGTCCTCCGCCACTACGGCCTCCCGCTGGTGCGCCAGGCCGCCGCCGGCGACATCCGCGCCTTCGACCTCGGGCTCTACCTCCTTTTCCCAACGCGCGTGCTCACGCGCACGGGCGTAACCGTTTCGTTCTTCCTCAGCGTGCTCGGCACGCCCATCGCGTTGCCGCGCCTCCCGGTGCTGCTGGCGATGGGCGGCGAATGGGTGCTGCCCACGACCATCGCTATCCGCGCGCGCCTTGTCCCGCTGAGTCTCGGCGGCCTCGAGGCCGCGGTCCGTCACGGCCTCCTCAGCCTGCTCTGGTTCCCGATCGGCCTCTGGGCGCTCGTCACCCCCGGGCGCCGGACATGGGAGGCCATGCCACGCCACCCGTTGGAGGAGAGCGATGCCTACGCCCCGAATGCCCGGTAACCGCCGCGAGCGCCAGGCGCTCACCTTCTTCGGCATCTCCCTCGTGGTGCTTGTTGGCACGTGGTTCGGTTTCTTCTCGCTGCGCGCGCCAATCTGGTCGGAGGACATCAAGATCATCCCGGTCGCCGGCCTCTTCCGGATTTTCGGGGACCGCACTAGCGACCTCTTCTCGACATTCCTCCTGCTCGTCATCGTGTCGCTCGCCTATCTCGGCTGCCTGGCGGCTTTGCGCCGCGGCTTTCCGCGCTCCTTTCCGGTGGCCATGGCCGGCTGCGTGCTTGCCGCGCTGGCCGTGCTGCCAGTAACGCCGCTCACCTCTCCGGACGTCACGCACCTCGCCGCCGATGTCCGGACACTGTGGCTGCACGGCCAGTACCCGGCGGTGAAAGAAGGCGCCCCGGACCAGATCGACGACCCCGTCGCCAGGCAGGTGGTCGTGTTCAAGAGCTCGCCCAGTGGCTACGGCCCGCTCGCCTACGCCATCGGCGGCATCGCGCTGCCCTTCGTCGGCGACAACTTCCGCGCGAACATCGCCGGCCAGAAGGCCGTCGCCGGCGCCTTCCTCGTGCTCACGGCACTCTTTACCGGTCTCGTTGCGAGGCGCCTCGGCTACAACCCCGGGCTCGCGGCCGCCGCCGTGGGCTTGAATCCGTTGATGCTCTGGCAGTTCCCCGCCGATGGCCACAACGACGCCATCATGGCCGCTTTCGGGATGCTCGCGTTGCTTCTCGTCCTCCGGGACCCGCTGAGGGATCGCGCGGCCGGCCTCCTCTCGGGCCTCGCCTCGTTCGCGGCCAAGTACGCCCTTGCCGTGGCCCTCCCACTGGTCGCGGCCTACTGGTTCCGGCGCTACCGCTGGGCGCGGCCCGCCGCCGCCGGGCTTGTGGGCGTGGGCGGCGCCCTGGCGGCTATGCTCGTCATCGTCCACACCACGGGCGGCACCGGCACCATCGGGCCGGCCACGGGGCTGACCCAGAACACGCCCTGGGCGCGCATCGCGGACGCCGTCGATGCCGACCTTCAGGCCAGGCGTGTGCTTTTCGCCGTGTCGTATGTCCTGCTGGCGATAATCGCCGCGACCATCATCATCCGCCACCGGTTGGAGACGCCGCGCGACCTGGTGGCTGCCATCGGCCTCTTGATGTTCCTCTTCGCCTTTGTCGCCTCACCGAGCCTCCGCCACTGGTACCAGTTGTGGTACCTGCCGTTCGCGCTCCTCTCCGGCCGCCGCTGGCTTATCGCCGCGTCGCTGACGTTCACGCTCTCCGCGTTCCTTACTATTCTTGCGTTGAACTGGCAGGTGCCAATCATCGCGGAGATGGGGATCAAGCAGCCCATCGAGAAGTCGGTCTGGCTTGTGTGGATCCTCACCGGGGGCGCGGCCTTGATAACCTGGCGCGTGGACATCGAACGTGGGCGCCGCCTGGCCCAGGCGGAGGCGCGCCGCCAGCAGCGCCCCGGCGCCCGCCGTCCGGCTCGCGGCAAGGCCTGATCGCCTCGTTTCTCAAATGGCAATTAGTAAAGCGATTATACGGCTTCCCAGTGCTCGCCCGCAGGCAGGCCATGCCGTAGAATTCGGCCAGCGACAGGGAATCCGGGAGACTGTGTGAGCTACCCCCTGGCACGGCCGTCTGGCTCGGTTACCCTCATTCGTCCGGCGGGGGGATGGCCGAGCGCTGGGCTGCGCGAGCTCTGGTCCCGCCGCGAGCTCCTCTACTTCCTCGCGTGGCGCGATATCAAGGTCCGCTACAAGCAGACTTTCGTCGGCGTCGCCTGGGTCGTCCTCCAGCCGCTCGCGCTCATGGCCGTGTTCAGCGTCTTCCTCGGCCGGCTTGTCGGCATCTCCTCCGATGGCTTCCCGTACCCGGTGTTTGTCTACGCCGGCCTGCTGCCCTTCAACTACTTCAGCCTCGCCATGAGCGAGTCCGCGAACAGCGTCGTCAACAACACCCACCTCGTGACCAAGGTCTACTTCCCGCGCCTGGTGGTGCCCCTCGCGCCCATCCTCTCGAGCTCCCTCGATTTCGCCATCTCCGGCGTCATCCTCCTGGGCCTGATGCTTGTATACGGCGTGTTCCCGGGGCCCGCCGCGTTCGCCCTGCCCTTCTTTATCCTCGAAGTGGTGGTCCTCGCCCTCGGTGTCGGTATCTGGCTCTCGGCCATCAATGTGCGCTACCGCGACGTGCGTTATGCCTTACCCTTCTTCCTCCAGGTCCTGTTTTTCGTGACCCCGGTGATCTACTCGAGCAGCCTCCTCGGCGAGCCCTGGCGGGCCATCTACTCGCTAAATCCTCTCGTCAGCGTCGTCGATGGCTTCCGCTGGTCCCTGCTCGGCGCCGATGCACCCGGGCTCTCCGTTGTCCCCGCGATGGCCGTGGCGTGGCTCATCCTCGTCTCGGGCGTGTTCTACTTCCGGCGGGCCGAAGCGAGCTTCGCCGATGTGGCCTGACCCCGATGACTCCAAGAAAGGAACACGCGCGCAATGACTGATTGGGAGGACCGAAGCGTCCTCGTGACGGGCGGCGCCTCGTTCATCGGCTCCACGCTCGTCGATGCGCTGGTGCGCCGCGGCAGCCGCGTCCGCGTCGTTGACGACTTCACGAGCGGCCGCCGTGCCAACATCGAGCACCACCTCAAGGACGGCACCATCGACCTGATCGAGGGCGATCTCCGCGACCTCCACCTCGCGCGCCGGGCGTCGAAGGGCATCGACACCGTCTTCCACCTCGCTGCCGACCATGGCGGGCGCGGCTATGTGGACCTCCACCAGGCCGAATGCGCCACCAATTTCGCGCTCGACGGGATCGTCTTCAAGGCCGCGAAAGAGGCTGGCGTCGAGAAGATTGTCTTCGCCTCCTCCGGGTGCGTGTACCCGAACCACCTGCAGGCCGACCCCAACGAGACGCTCTACCTCACCGAAGACGTCGTCCAGCCGCCCTACGACTCCGACAACCTCTACGGCTACGCCAAGCTCATGGGCGAGCTCACGCTGCGCGCCTACCACCTCCAGTACGGCATGAAGACGGCTTCCTGCCGCTACTTCACGGTCTACGGGCCGCGCGGCATCGAAAATCACGCCGTCATCGCGATGATCGCCCGCGCGTTCGTACGGGCCGACCCATTTGTGGTGTGGGGCAACGGCCAGCAGGTCCGCAATTGGACCTACATCGATGACATCGTCGAAGGCACCATCCGTGTCGCCGAGAACATCGACGATGGCACGGCCGTGAACCTCGGCACCATGGAGCGCGTGCGCGTCATCGACGCCGTTCACGAAGTCCTCCGCCTCACCGGCTATAGCCCGAAAATCGAATACCAGCTCGACATGCCAACCGGTCCAATGAATCGCGTCGCGGACAACTCCCTCGCCAGGCAGTTGCTGAACTGGGAGCCGCAGACCATGTTCATGGACGGCCTCCGCAAGACCTTCGACTGGTATTTCCAGACGCACGAGCGCGGCGCGGTGGCGCAGACGCTCGAACACATGTTGACTGAGCGGTGAGGAGTTCTCCGCAAGGGGAACCGGGCATCGGGGCAGGAAGGAGCACGGCATGACGGGGACGGTTTCGGTGGGGGGCCTCGGCAAGCTCGGCGCGTGCATGGCCGCCTGCTTCGCCGAACGGGGCTTCGATGTCATCGGCGTGGATGTAAACCCCGCCACCATCGCCGCCCTCAACGAAGGCGCCGCCCCCATCTATGAACCCCAGCTGGACGCCTACGTCGCGCGGAACCGGCTGCGCCTCCGCGCCACGAACGATTACGAGGCGGCCGTCCATGCCTCCGATATCACCTTCGTCGTCGTCCCCACGCCCTCCACGCTGGAAGGCGGCTTCTCGCTTCGGTACGTCGGCGAAGCCGCCCTCGAGATCGGCCGCGCCCTCGCCACCAAGGACGCCTACCACGTGGTCGCCATCACCTCCACGGTGATGCCGGGCTCGACCGGTTACGGCATCGTGCCGATCCTCGAACGCGAGTCCGGCAAGCGCTGCGGCGTCGATTTCGGCGTCTGCTACAGCCCCGAGTTCATCGCTCTCGGCAGCGTCATCCACGATTTCCTTGCCCCCGATTTCCTCCTCATCGGTGAGTCCGACCGGCGCGCCGGCGGCGTGCTGGAAGCCTGCTACCGCAAGGTCGTCCCGGAATCGACGCCTGTCGCGCGCATGAACTTCGCCGAAGCCGAGCTAGCCAAGCTTGCCGTGAACACCTTCGTCACCACGAAGATCACGTTCGCGAACATGCTCGCCGAGCTCTGCGAGCGCCTCCCGGGGGCCAGCGTTGACGCTGTCACCCGCGGGATCGGCCTGGACTCGCGCATCGGCCGCAAGTACCTCACCGGCGCCATGGCCTACGGCGGCCCATGCTTCCCGCGCGATAACGTCGCCCTCTCGCACCTCGCCCGCACCCTGGGCGTGGACCCCGGCCTCGCCGAGGCCACCGATATGCTCAACAGCCAGAAAGCCGGGCGCCTTGCATCGATGTGCGCGGCGCGGCTGCCCGCCGGCGCACGCGTCGTCGTGCTCGGCGTTTCCTACAAGCCCGGCAGTAACATCGTCGATGAGTCGCCCGGGCTCGCCTTGCTCAATGCCCTTGCCCGCGAAGGCTACGAAGCGGTCGGGTATGACCCCCTCGACCTCAAACTCCCGGACGGCTGTCTCGCACCGGGCGCGGTGATCGCTGGCTCGCCGGCCGAAGCGTTCGCTCGCGCCGACGCCATTATCCTGGCCAACGCCGACGACGCCTTCGACTCCGAGACCGTGCTCGCAATGGCGGCCGCCGCACGCCCGTCGGTTATCTTCGATTGCTGGCGGCGCTGGCGCGCACACCTGGACCGCTTCCCGCACGCTGACTACGTGGCCATCGGCCTCGCCCAGGGCAACCCCGCCGATGCCGACGCGCTTCGCACGCTCGTCACCCGGACGCTGTTCGAAGGTGCGGCGGTCTGATGACGGCCGTCGGCCGGCGCGCCCGCGAACCCTTTCATGATGGGGAAGCAGCGACGCTCGAACGCGTGCGCGCCTACTGGGATTCGCGCCCCTGCAACATCCGCCATTCCCGGCAGCCCATCGGCTCGCGCGAATACTTCGATGAGGTCGAGCAACGCAAGTATTTCGTCGAGCCCCACATCCCCGGCTTCGCGGATTTCGAACGCTGGCGCGGGAAACGCGTGCTGGAGATCGGCTGCGGCATCGGCACCGATTCCATCAACTTCGCTCGCGCCGGCGCGGACCTGACCATCGTCGAGTTCTCCGCGGAGAGCCTGGAGCTTTGCAGGCGGCGTTTCGAGGTCTACGGCCTGCAGGCTACCTTTTACTGCGGCAACGCCGAGGACCTCGACACATTCCTCCCAGAGCAGCAGTTCGACCTCGTCTACAGCTTTGGGGTCATCCACCACACCCCGAACCCGGACCGCGTCCTCGAGAAGGTCTCCGGCTACCTCGCTGCTGATGGCGAGGTCCGGGTGATGGTCTACGCGCGCTGGAGCTGGAAGGTGCTCTGGATCTTCGCGCGCTACGCGCACTTTAACCCGAGACGGCTCGACGCGGAGGCCGCCCGCAACTCCGAGGCTCAGACTGGCTGCCCTGTCACGGCCATCTACTCATTCGCCGACGCCCGGCGCCTCTTCCGGCGCTTCCGGGTCACGGACATGCGCAAAGAGCACATCTTCCCCTACGAAATCCAACGGTACGTACGGTACGAATACCGCAAGGTTTGGTACTTCCGCTACCTCCCACGGCCGGTCTTCCGGTGGCTTGAACAACGCCTCGGGTGGCATCTGCTGATCACCGCCCGGCCGCTCGCCTGAGGCCCCGCGTGGCCGCCGAAGACGGGCCACCGGGCCATCAGCCACCGCAGCCCGGCGCCCTCCCCGTCGTCTCGGTCGTCGTCCCCTGCCTCAACCGCGCCGCCTTCTTGCGCGAAACCCTCGAAAGCATCCTCAGCCAGGACTACCCGCCGCTCGAAGTAATCGTCGGCGACGGCGGCTCCACCGATGGGACGCTCGATATCCTGCGCTCCTACGGCGACCGCATCACCTGGTTCTCGGGCCCGGATTCCGGCGCCTTCGATGCCATCATCCGCGGCTGGGCCATGGCCCGAGGCGAGATCCTCGCCTGGCTCAACGCCGATGATCTCTGGGCGCCCGGCGTCCTGCGCCGGGCCGCCACCTACCTGGCCGAGCACCCGGAGACGGACGTGGTTTACGGCGCCTGCCGAGGCATCGACGCTTGCGGCCGGCAGGTCTGGTTTGGCCCCGCGAGGCCCTGGGACCTGCGCCGGGCCGTCCTCGAATGCGACCACATCATCAACCAGCCCGCTGCGTTCATGCGGCGCTCCGCAGTCGAGCGCGCCGGCGGCCTGCGCCGTACCTGGCTGCACGACCAGGACCTCTGGCTACGGATGGCACTCACCGGGGGCCGCTTCGACGCACTGCCGGAATGGTTCGCGAGCGGCCGCATCCACGCCGCGAACATGGGGATGGCGCCGCCCTTCGTGCTGCCCGCAAAGGTCGAACTGACCCGCGCGGTGCTCGCCGACCCTCGGCTTCCCGCCAGTTACCGCTCGCTGGGCCGGCGCGCAATCAGCAACGCCTACGTGCGCGGGTTCTCCTACTTGCAGCCCCGCGATCCTCGCCACTGGCGGCTCGGCGCCCGCCAGCTCGCGTTCGCCCTGCGCGAGGACCCCACGAACCTTCCCCACGCACTCGCCCGCGTCGCGTCGCTCGCCGCGGCGGTGCTTCTCCGCCGATTTCGCCGCTAACCAGGCCGCCGCGTTTCGGCGACATTCCGTTAGAATCGCCATCCGCCAGGAACCTGGACGGGGGCGTGAAAGCGCAGGCAGTCGATGGGCGAAGACACGCCAGGGTCCAGTTCGGGGCATCAACGCCGCGCCGCCGCGATTCCGTATGTCTTGCAAGCCTGGGGTCTGACCGTGACGGGTCGCCCCGCGCCCGTCGCGGGCGGCACGTTGAATTGGAACTATTCGGTCCCCACATCCGGCGGGCCGATCTTCTTGCGTTGCTACCGTCAGGACCTGGAAACGGAGCGCATCGCAGGCGAACACGCGCTGCTCGAATGGGCCGCCGCGCGCGGAGTCCCCGCACCCCTACCTCGCCGTACGTTCGATGGAAACACCATCCTGACGCGTGCTGCCGAGCGCTGGGCCGTGTTCCCGTGGATCGGCGGCGCCACAATCCCGCGGGGGTCGTTCTGGCCCGCCCAGGCCCGAGCACTCGGCCGGGCCCACGGGCTCACCCAGGCCGTGCTTGCGACTCATCCCGCGAGCGAACACGCAGTCATGCCACAACGTTGGGACAAGGGCAGGTCGCTCACGTTGCTGGCGCAACTGGTGAGTGACGCCCGCGCACAGGGCATCGCACCGTGGATCGTCGCCGGCATTGTCCGCCAGCGGGAACTGCTCGAGGCATTCGAGGTGCTGCCACCTGAGCACTTTTCTTCCCTTCCGTCGCAGGTTCTGCACGGTGACTTTCACGACCAGCAGGTTCTCTTCGATGGAGACCGCGTTACCGCCGTCGTCGATTGGGAGATCTGGCATAGCGATGCGCGTGCGTGGGAAGTTGTCCGTTCACTCGCGTTCTCGCGCATGCTCGGTTCGCCGCTCATGGGTGATTACCTGTCGGGCTACCGCGAACATGTGACCCTTGCGGATGACGAGGCCAGGAAGGCCATCCAGTTATGGTTCCAGAGCCGGTTGACCGGTCTCTGGGCGTGGTGGGCATACGTGGTCGAACACAACCACCGGGTTGAAGAGTTCTTCCCCGCGATGATAGAAGAGCTCGAACGGGCCGCTGATGCCTCATGGACCCCAGCGGTTGTCGAGCGCTTCGTCCGCGCTGCATGCGAGTAAGGAATCCCCTCAGGAGGCGCGCTTGCGGGGCGCCGGCCGCCGGTGATGGAACGTCCAGAGGTCGCCGCCCGCAGAGGACCATAGCCCGGCGGGCCAGAGCGCTTCCTTTAGCTGCTCGATTTCCCGGGCGTCCGCATCCACCGCCTCCCCCATATCGCGGATCCTTGCGTCGAGCAATTCGAGCTTCGGCGGGGAGTTTTTGCGCGTCACAGTGGCAAGAGAATCGGTTCAGATTCCTGAGCGGGTAAGTCCCATGTGAGATTTTTATTGACTTGCAAGGTTGCAATCCCGTATTTAATACGTTGCTGGCCGGTATACGGTCCGCAATGGAGGCGGTCCATGCGTGGACTCGTGACGCTCCTCACCATCGGCTCGCTTGCGGGTGTCGCTCTCCTTTCCGGGAGTGCGGTCTTCCTCAACGTCCTCTGGTAATACGGAGCAGGTAACCCCGGGGGAGCGGGCTGGCAGGCTCGCTCCCCTACCCTCCAGCGTTTCCGCCGCCGCGAAGCCATCTAGCTCGCGGCTTTTTGTTCCATGTAGTCGGGCAGGTACAGTGCCTTCCGCGCGGCGAGCGTCTCTTCGCGCCAGCCCGGGTACACGGCCTCGAACGCCTCCACCACCATCGGGTCGAACTGCGTCCCGGCATATTTCTGGATTTCCACCAGGGCCGCATCGGGCGATTGGCCGGCGCGGTACGGGCGGTCCGAGATGATTGCGTCGAACGAATCGCTGATCGCGAAGATGCGCGCCCCCAGCGGGATGGCGTCCGCCTTCAGGCCGCGCGGGTAGCCACCGCCGTCCCAGCGCTCGTGG
Source organism: Chloroflexota bacterium (assembly GCA_016191435.1). Taxonomy (GTDB): domain Bacteria; phylum Chloroflexota; class Dehalococcoidia; order Tepidiformales; family Tepidiformaceae; genus Amarobacillus. Next base: position 165,678 of record JACPOQ010000035.1, read on the forward strand.
TGCGCGAGCACCACCTTCGCTGCCGGCCGCAGGTACGGCACCTGCGCCAGGATGCGGTATCCCATCGCCGAATGCCGCCGCATGAACACCCACTCTTCTTCCGTCAGCTTCCCCGGCTTGAGGAGGATGTGGTCCGGGATCCCGATCTTGCCGACGTCGTGCATCAGCGCGCCGCGATAGATCATCTCCAGCTCGTCGGCATCCTTGATCCCGAGCATCTTCGCGAGTTGCAGTGAGTGCGTCGCCACGCGTCCCGAGTGCCCGCGGGTCTCGTGGTCACGCAGGTCCAGCGCCGCCACCAGTGATTCGAGCGTGCCGTCGTAGGCTTCGCGGATCTTCTCCGACATCTGGGTGATCTCGACGTGCGCCAGCTTCAGCTCGCCGTTCGAGTGCTCCAGCCGCAGCACCATTTCCCGAGTCTTATCCACCACCTGCTTCATCGAGTAGCGGCTGAGTACCAGCGGCGCCGAGAGCACCAGGACGCCGACCACACCCAGCTTCCCGTAGACGGTCGCGAGCCCGCCCGCGACGCCCCCGAGCGCGATGTAGTGCGGCAGCATCCAGACGAAGTTCTCGCGGTGGATGTTCAGCGCCGGGCGCCCCGAGGTCAGCGACATGATCAGCGCCACAGCAACCGTCGTCAGAGCCCAGATGATCGACGCTACGACGGCGCCGCTGGCAACGAACAGCAACGGCCCGCTCGCGCGGTCGGAAGCGGTCATCGCCGCCGCCGCGACCCCTGCCGCCAGCGCCGCGATGTTCTGCTGCCCGAAGTTGAACAGCAGCTTTCGCGGCGATCGGTTGCCGAAGAAGAACCCTGACACCGCGACCGTTGACGCCACAATGGACGTATCGGCGGGCCCGTACCAGAGGGCCGTAAACACCACCACCATGAAGCCGATGGAGAGGCTGCCATCGAAGTACAGCCGCACCGATAGCCGTTCGCAGACGATCGCCAGCGTCGCAATGACGGCGAGCCCCAGGAGGTCGTGCGCACCGCTCGCCCGCAGGGCAGCGGTGAGCGCGAGCGTCCCCAGCGCGAAGACGATCCCGATCACGAGATCGGACGGCACGATTTTCGGGCTCTTTGACGTGCGCACTCTGAATTGGATATCGGCAAGCGGGCGTCGGAATCATAGCTTCAATTCGATTACAGAGCCCGAAGTCGCGACGCGAAATGCGAGTGTCACGAGCGCTGCGCTGCAACGGCATTCGCGCCGATACCTACAGGGGTTACCTGCCCTTTATCGCGGCCGAATGGGGCTGCCATCCTTCGGCCGCATTCCCATTCGCCGAGCGAGTGTGCCCTACAGCACGCCGTTCTTCTCCAACTGTTCGCGCAGGCTCGCGAGCGATTCCACCGGCCGCGGCCCGAGCGTATCGAGCGCGTCGATCACTTCGTCGTCGGCGTTCTGCTGGTAGGCCAGGTCCACCAAGTCGCTGCGATCGGGTTTCAGGCCCTGGTCGAACCAATCTCTCACCAGTGCCTCAATGGAATCCCAGGATGCTTTCGCCAAAATCGTCTTCCTTTGTCGGTCCGCCCGCGGCTCGCTGGCCGGCCGGACTCATCAGCTCTTGAACGGGTCCCCATGCTGCGGCTGCGCGTAATCGACGTATGGCGGCCAGAGCGACTCCAGCTCCTTGCGGATGGGGTCGCCATCCGGCAGGTAGCGGTGGAACTGCGGCTCCACGTCGCGCCGCTGCCACTTCTTCGCGATTGTGTCTTCCTTGATCTTGTCCTGCAGCAGCATCAGCCCCGTCAGCAGCGACTCCGGCCGCGGCGGGCAGCCCGGTACGTACACGTCCACGGGCAGCAGCGTGTTGACGCCCGGCGTGACGCTGTATGCGTACGCGAACGGCCCGCCCATGGTCGCGCAGCCGCCCATCGCGATTGCCCACTTCGGCTCCGGCATCTGCAGCCAGACCCGCCGCACCGCCGGCGCCATCTTCCACGTCACCGTGCCGGGCACTATCAGCAGGTCCGCCTGCCGCGGCGAAGCCCGGAAAATCTCCGCGCCGAACCGCGCGATGTCGTAACGCGGCATGGCCGTCGCGATCATCTCCATGGCGCAACAGGCCAGGCCGAACATTGCCGGCCACAGCGACGACCGCCGCGCCCAGTTCAGGACCTGATCGACGCTCGAAACGAGGATCGTCTGCTGGACTTCTTCCTCCACATCGGTCTCGAGGTGGAGCGGAAGCGGATGGTAGACCTTATTCGCTGGCTGCATTGGTCGTGCAGTTTATCACAAGACCCCCGCCGCCGGCCGCGACGCCGCAGGCTCCGTTACCGCGCCCGCCCGACGTGGTACTGCCCGTCGTTGATGGGCTCCTCGATGTAGAGCTCGCCGTTGCGGATCTTAATGTTGTAGCCGCATTCCGGGTTGGTGCAGACCCACGCCTTGAAGTGGATTGGCGCGCCCTGGCTCCCGAAATCGGAGAATGGCACCAGGTCCCCATCGTCACATTTACGACATTTCGGAAATTGATACATCCCGCCACCCCCCTTGTCTCCGGCGGGATCCTATCAGCATGCGATACCACCGGCAATGTCGGATGCGAGCAAACACACTGTCATAGTGGCTTTGCCGCGCTGGTTATTCCTGGATGTCCCGCCGTTGGAACCGCCAGAACACCGCCACCAGGATCACCACCATCCATCCCGCGAGGATCAATGCCCCGCGCCATTGTGGTGGGCCGCTCGCGGAGATGAGGAACGGCACGCCACCATCGCCGCGGCCCACCAGCCCGTTGGCACGCATCACCGCATCGCCGTTGACGTTGAACAGCACATCCGGGATGTGCGACAGGAACCCCCGTGCGTTTGAAAGCAACCCGGTGAAGATGCCCTCGATGAAGTACAGCCCCAATGAGGCGCCCACCGCCGGCCCCGCCGCCCGCCAGATGGTGGCGAACAGGAGGGACATCACCACGAACGGCAGGATCACGAAGCTCGTCCGGCCGATGCTGGCGAACATGTCGAGCACCCGCGCTACGTCGAACGTCCCGAACGGCAGGCCATACAGGTAGCTGAACCAGGCGCTCGCCGCCAGCGCCACGAGGAACGACGCCATCACCGTAAGGAACGTGAACACCACGCCGGAGGCCAGCTTCGCGAACATGAAATGCCACCGCGTGACGCCGCGGCTCGTCACCACGCCCACCGTCCGCCAGTCATATTCGTTGCCCATCATCGTGCCCGCGAACACAACGCTTACGAGCGTGGCGAAGAACCGTTCGAGCGCGAACCCGTAGGGCACCACGTTGCGGAACGACATCCCCTCGCGCAGCTCGATCCACTCGAGGTAGCCGTCCGGACGCGGCTGCGGCCCTTCCCGGATGCGCAGCCAGAGGATGATGTAGAACGTCAGCACCAGCGCCATCGCGGCGAGCAAGCAGATGTGCGTCATGCGCCGGCGCAGCACCTTGAACAGCTCGGCGCGCAGCGCGTCAGCCATGTTGCGGCTCACCTGTGAGTTCGAAGAACACGTCCTCGAGGCTGTGCTGGATCGGGCGCAAGATGGCCGCGTACTGTCCCTCGGCCGCGAGCAGCCGGTTGACCTCCTCTCCGTCGTTGCCCGCGCCGTCGATGTAAATCGACCCGTTCGAGCGCGTGAGCGCGTGCCCGAAGCGGCTGGCGTCCAAGATGGCCTGGGCCGCGTCCGGCTCGGCTACCTTCACCTCCAATCGCGACCCCCGCCCGATCAGTTCCTTCGTCGCGCCCTGCGCGATCACGCGTCCCCGCTGGAAGATCGCGACCGCATCGCACACCTGCTCGACTTCGTGCAGCAGGTGGCTGCACAGGACAATGGTGCGGCCCTCCGCGGCCAATTCGGGGATGAGGTCGCGGACTTCGCGGGTGCCCTGTGGGTCCAGCCCGTTCGTCGGCTCATCAAGCACGATCAGCTCCGGGCTGTTCAGGATCGCCGCGGCGATCCCGAGCCGCTGCTTCATCCCGAGCGAGTAATTCTTGAACCGCCGGTGCGCTGCGTCCTCCAAATGGACGCGGTGCAGCGCGCGCTCGATGCCTTCGGCCCCGGCTCCCGGCGTGTACTTCTCCAGCAGCCGCAGGTTGTCGCGGCCCGAGAGGTACGGCACGAATGCCGGAGTCTCGACAACCGCGCCCACCCGCCGCAACAGCTCGGCTGAGCGCTCCCGCAGCGGTTGCCCGAAGAGCGACACCGTCCCTTCGTCCGGCCGCGCGAGCCCTAGGATCATGCGGACGGTGGTCGATTTCCCCGAGCCGTTCGGGCCCAGCGCCCCGAAGACCCGTCCGCGTTCGACGCAGACATCCACGCCCTGCACGGCGACCGTCGCGCCGTACTGCTTCTTGAGGCCCCGCGCCTCCACCACCAGGTCGCTCACCGGCTGTTCCCCAATTTGTGGCGCCGCTGGGCGCTCGTGCTTTCGAACGTACCAGATTGGTGGTCAGGCGGCCGTTAGCGTGCCGGCGCTGTCGCCGCCGCCCTTTTCATGTCCGCTTCGAGGAGGTCGAAGTCCTCCTTCGGGATCTCGTGCAGGTTGCCCTGGTAGGCGAGCGTCCAGTGCGCGCGTGGCCATTTCTGCGTCCACGTGAAGCGCTCGTGGTAGGGCTCGGCGTCGAGCCATCGCGCCTCGTCCACTGTCACCAGTGGCTTGATGTTGGCCCGGTATGGGTACATCTCGCCCGGCTTCTTCGAGTTGGACCAGATGCGCGTCTGTTCCTCCTCGACCGGGCTCGTGACCTCGGCCAGCGCGGCGAACTGCTTTCGCCCCGTGACATAAAAGGCGAGCTTGTCGCCCGGCTGAATGCGCTGCGTCATTACCCGCCGGGTGCTTTTGAAGCCGTGCCGGGTGAAGCCCATCGCGCGCGTCGTTTCGAACACCTCCGGCCCACCCACCACGATCCAGTAGCGTGCCATTCCGTCCTCCTCGCGCTCAGGGAGACCAGTCCCCAGCGTATCCACGTATGAGGATATCCTCCCCGAGCCGTTCCACAACTGTCTCCCGCAGCCGCCACGCCTCCGCGACCACGCCGGCGCCAATGCCGCCGACCGCCGGCAGCCCGTCGCCGCCGATGACGATTGGCGCCACGAACGCCCACACTTCGTCCACGTGCCCGCCTTCGAACAGCCCGCCCAGCAATGTCCCGCCGCCTTCCGCCCAGACCGAAAGAATGCCGCGCTGGCCGAGCGTCGTCAGTAGCTGGTCGAGTTGCACGCCGCCTGGGCCGGCCTCGCATTCGATCACCTGAGCGCCCGTCCCAGCGACCGCCCGCCGCCACCCCGCGGGCGCCGCGCTGGATGTCGCGACCAGCACGCGCCCAGGCTCCTTGAACAGCCGTGCGCCGGCCGGCACGCGCCCGCGCGCGTCGAGTACGACCCGGACGGGCTGGTGCGCCGCTTCCGCGCCGCCCGGCCGCGCGGTCAACGCCGGGTTATCCGCGAGCACCGTCCCGCTCCCCACCATCACCGCATCGACCCACGCCCGCTGTTGATGCGCGCACTCGCGTGCGGCCTCGCCCGTGATCCACTTGGAATCGCCCGAGCGGGTGGCAGTTCGTCCATCGAGGCTCGCGGCGAACTTCGCGATCACGTACGGCGCCCCCGTCCGCCGGTGCTTCAGGTACGGCCGCAGGAGCGCGATCGCCCCGTCGCGCCCGTCGCCAACCTCGACGGCGATGCCTGCGGCACTCAGCGCCTCGTTGCCGCGACCCGAGACGCCCCCGTCGGGGTCTTCGAGCGCGACCACCACTCGCTGCACGCCGGCGGCAATGAGCGCGGCGCTGCAGGGCGCGGTACGTTTGCCCTCGAACGGGAAGCACGGCTCGAGCGTCACATACGCGGTCGCGCCACGAGCGAGAGGTCCCGCCGCGGCGAGCGCGTTCGCCTCCGCGTGCGGCCCGCCATCTGGGGAGGTTGCCCCTTCGCCTACGATGGCGCCTTCGCGGACGATCACGGCCCCCACCCACGGGTTCGGGCTCGTTGTCCCCCGGACGCCCCGCGCCAGTTCCAGCGCGCGCGCCATGAACGGCGATGCCATCGCCCTCACCGCCCTTCGCGGCTCGCCGATAGCCACAGGTCGCGCATCAGCTGCGCCTGACCCACGTGCTCTCGCAAGTGCGCGACACCCGCCACGACCGCCTCCGCCCCCGTGCGGTGGCGTCCCGAGTCTTCGGCCCAAGGCAATGGCGCATCGAGCGTCGCATCATTCGCATCGGCGAGGATCCACTCCAGGCGCGGCGCCAGGTCCGCCAACCGCGCCCGCAACTGCTCGACCGTTTGGCCCTGCGTGCGGAACGCCTCGGCGCGTTCGTTCGCCCGGTACTCGGCCCGGTCTCGCGGCGATGCAGTGGCCGCCATCGCGAACCATTCCGCCGATACGATGCAATGCACCGTCAGCACGGCAATCGAACTGACCCCGGACATTGGCGTCCAATCGAGCGAAGCGTTCGGGAGCGTTGCGAGCGTCTCATCCAGCATGGCGATGGACTCGCGCGCGACGGCAAGGGCGGCGGTACAGATGGCGTGCATCTCGCAATCCTACCGCCTGCTTCCGGATCCGTGCCGAAGCCGGGGTCTTGCCCCGCCCGGTACGCCCTGTCTGGTACCGTGGAAGATGTCGATAACTCTAGCGAGGGACTGTTATGGCTGGGATTGCGGATGGGGAACCGGTCCCCGCGAGGAATCGCCCGGCACTTGTGCTCGGCGGTGGTGGCGCATTCGGCCTCGTGCAGGCCGCCTATGTGCACGCCGCCTATGAGGCCGGGTTTCGCCCGTCACTGGTAGTCGGCACGAGCGTGGGTTCCCTGAACGGCGCCTGGGTGGCGTTGCACCCCGATGGCACCGATGAGCTCCTCCGCATCTGGCTTGGCCTGGACCGCCTGCGCGTGGTCAACCTCAACCCGCTGCGGCTCGCCCGCCGCGTCTTACGGCAGAGCCTCAGCATCTGCACCAACGACATCGTCCCCCGGCTCGTCCGCGAACACCTCGCCGGGCGTGCCTTCGCGGATCTCAAGCTGCCACTTGGCGTGGTCGCCACGAACCTCTCCCTCGGCTGCAAACACATCTTCCGCGATGGCCCGCTGGGCAACGCTATCCTCGCCTCGACAGCCATCCCGGGCGTGTTCGAGCCCGTTGAATTCGATGACGCCCTGTTCGTCGATGGGTGCCTGACAGCGCCCGTCGATATGGCCACGGCCCTCGACATGGGCGCCACCGAGATCCTCGCCATCGACCTCACGCCCGCGCACCCGGGTGGCCGCCCGAAGAACGCCCTCGGCGTCCTTCGCCAGTCGTTCGCCATCCTCACGCACGCCACCACCGACGCGATGGAATCGTGCATCTCGCAGCAACTGCCCGTGCGCGTCATGCGCCCGGACCTCTCGAAGTCGTCGCCGTGGCGGCTCGATGACAGCGCCGGCGCCATCGCCCACAACCTCGGGCTCGCCCACCGTGCGCTCGCATCCGCGCTCGACGCGGACGGCCACGTGATCCCCACAACCTCGGCCGGGCCAATACCCCCGCCGGAGGCCATGCCCGTGCCGGCGCTCGCCCGCGACCGTTTCTTCCACCGGCAATCGAAATCCGAGTCAGCCGCCTGATCCTGCCGGGACTGTGTTCCCTACCGCCCCGCCGGTGCCCGTACTCCGGCAGGCGCGGACAGCCGCTCGCGCCGCGGCCGCTTCCCGAGGTAGATCACCTGCGTGAGCCCGCCGCCTTCGCGCGCGCGGACGCGCCGCACTTCGGGCTTGAACCCCGCACGCGCCAGCCGCCGGTCGAACCCCGGCGCGTCGCCACCCACCGACCAGAGCCCGTACATGCCGCCCGGGCGCAGCGCTTCGTAGCACGCCGCCAGCCCGGAGCCGCTGTAGAGCCAGCGGTTCCCGGCCTGCGTGAGCGCATCCGGACCGTTGTCGACATCCAGCAAGATCGCGTCGAAGCGCGCTGCCCCGCCCCGGATAACGCCCGCGACATCTCCCTGGTGGAGGACCGCGCGCGGGTCATCCAGGGGGTTCCCCGCCAGGGCGCCGATCCAGCTCCGGTTCCACTCCACCACCTCCGGGACGAGCTCCGCGACCGTCACGCTCGCGCCCGGACCGAGGATGCCGAGCGCCGCCCGAAGCGTGTAACCCATCCCGAGCCCCCCGATGAGCACGTGCCCATCGCTCCCCGGCTTGCACGTAAGTGCAGCCAGCGCGTCCTCGGAACCGTGCATGCGGCTCGTCATCAGGTCGTAGCCGTCCGCCCGGATGACGTACTCGCCATCATGCCGGCGCAGGGTCAGTTCGCTGCCGTCGGGCGTCCGCGCAATCGCCAGCGTCTCCCACGGCTTCAAACCTGCAGCTCGTCCGAATACGCCAGCCCGTGGCCCACAGCAATCCGCAGCAACGCCGCGTTCCTGCCGACGCCCAATGCCCAACGCCCAACGCCCACTACGGCCGTATCTCCCGTGCGTAGTCCCGCCCGCCCCGTACCGTCACGCGCATGATCGCGCCCGCGCGCGAATCGTCCTCCACGAGCTCGATGACGCCCCTGGCGATGTCCTCTGGCTGGAGGATGCCGCCGACCTGCAGCTTCATCTCTTCGACGCGCTCATCGCCCGCGCGCCGTACGAGTGGCGTGTCCACGTAGCTCGGGCAGATGGCGTTCACCCGGATGCGCGCTTCCGGCGCAAGATACGCGAGCGAGCGCGTGAAGTTGATCACGCCCGCCTTCGAGGCCGCGTACACCGGGGAGCCCGGCATCGGCAGCAGCCCGCCCATCGAGGCGGTGTTGATAATCACGCCGCCCTCGCGGCTCTTCTTCATCTCCCGCACCGCGATACGCGTCGCGTCGATCACCGCCGTGAGGTCGATCTCCACCACCTTCGCCCACGGCCCGGGGTCGTCGTCGAAGAGCGCCTCGCCCCCGATGCCCGCGTTGTTGCAGACGATGTCCAGCCGCTTGAAATGCTCGACCGCCGCCGCCATCGCTGCCGCGAGATCTTCGGTGCGCGTCACGTCGCAGCGTTTGAACACGGCCTTGCCGCCCGCCGCGAGGATCCGCTCAACTGTCTCCTTGCCGCCCTCCATGTCGATATCAGCTACCACCACGCCTGCGCCGTTTTCGGCCAGCATCGTTGCCATCGCGCGCCCGATGCCGGACCCCGCCCCGCTTACGACCGCACCTTTATCGCGAATCTCCACGTGACCCTCCTCGGCGCCGGCTGCCCCGGCGACTGTGCATTATCGCGCCCTCGGGCCTTGCGCGCCGCGCGAACTACCTACCCGCCGTACTCCCAGCCGAGCTGCTGCAACGTCCAGGCCGGGTCGCCCGTGCGGACCTCGCCGCCAACCACTTCCCCGATGTATTGGATGTGGTCGCCGGCCGCGCGGCTTTCGGTCACGCGGCATTCGAACCACGCCACCGATCCTTCGTACACTGGCGCGCCCGTTGCCGGCGCATCGAAGAACGCGTGGTCGCCAAGCTTGTCGCCCGCCACCTCCGCCGGCCGCGTGAAGTGCGAAACCACGTCCTCGCTGTCCGGCGGCACGAAGCACACAGTGAACACCTTGCCGCCGTCGATGAGCTTGCGCGTGCGCGAGTCCGCCTCGATGAAAACCGAGTAGAGCCGCGGCGCGAACGAACATTGCGTGCCCCAGTTCGCCGTCATCAGGTTGCGCTGCTCCCCATCCCGCGTACCAACGAGGAAGATGCCATAGGGCTGGGTGAGCAGTGCCGCCGCGATGCCGTCAGGATTGTCTGCCACGGGTGCTGACCTCCATCGGGATACGTAAACCGTAGCACCGCGCCGAACCCTCACGCCTTACAGATCCACAAACGATGCCGCGTCGTCCGCGCCCCAAACCTCGTATCATCCCGCCTCATAGCAAGTGGTACCTCAACTCGGAACTCGGATCTCGTTTGCGACCGGAGGAGCGCTCATGTCAACCGTCGAGACCGTCCTCGGCCCTGTCGACGAATCACAGCTCGGCGTCGTGCTGAGCCACGAGCACGTTATCGTCGGGATGGGCGAAGACACCCACCACTACCCCTGGCGCTACGATTGGGACGCCACCCGTGCCAACGCCGTGCGCGAGCTTTCGGAGGCGAAGGCCGGCGGCGTCGACACCGTGATCGACCTCACCACCCCCGACCTCGGCCGTGACGTCGAGTTTGTGCGCGACGTTGCCCGTGCCTCCGGCATGAACGTCATCGCCGCCACGGGCATCTGGCGCGATGTGCCGCGCTCCTTCTGGACACGGGACCTCGACGAGATCGCCGACATCTTTGTTCGCGAAATCGAGGTCGGCATCGGCACCACCGGCATCAAGGCCGGCGCGATCAAAGTCGCGAACGACATGGGCGGCGTCTCACCGGAGGGCGAGCGCATCCTGCGCGGCGCGGCGCGCGCGCTGAAGCGCACCGGTTGCCCGATCAGCACCCACCACTGGGCCCCCGAAGAGGTCGGCACGCGCCAGGTCGAGATCTTCCGCGAGGAAGGCGCCCCCATGGACCGCATCTGCATCGGCCACAGCGCCGATTCCACCGACATCGCCTACCTGGAATCGCTCCTGCAGGCGGGCGTCTGGCTTTCCATGGACCGCTATCCCGGCGCCATGGGCCGCCCCGATTGGCGCCAGCGCAACGCCACCGTAAAGGCGCTCATCGATCGCGGCTGGGCACACAAGCTAATGCTCGGCCACGACTACGCGCCGGCGCCCGTGCTCGCCGGCCAGGTCACGCCACCATCGAACCAGCCCACCCGCTACCTGTTCGTGAGCACCGTCGCGGTGCCCGCGCTGCGCGACCAGGGCGTCCCGCAGGAAACCATCGACCTCATGCTCCGCGACGTCCCTCGCCGGTTCCTCACCGGCCACGACTGATACCAGGGCGACCAATCAGGCGCCGGCTACGCGTCCTTCCACACGGGGTCGCGCTTCTCGAACCACGCCGCCCGCGACTCCGCCGAATCCTGCGTGACCGATGCGAGGATCTGGTTGCGGTTTTCCAGCTTTAGCGCATTCTCCAGCGAGATGCCGGTGACCGTTTCGTTTAAGACTTCCTTGGAAAGACGCAAGCCCATGGGGCTGGAGCGCGTAACGAACGAAGTGGCAATCTGCGTGGCCGTCGCGAGAAGCTGTTCTTGCGGGACGATCTTCGTCAGCAACCCCATTTCCTTCGCTTCGGTCGCATCGACGATGCGCCCGGAATAGATCATGTCGGCGGCATGGGCGGCACCAACGATCTTCGGCAGGTGGTACGAACTGCCGACGTCGCAGCCACTCAGTCCCAGGTTCAGGAACGAGCACGCGAACCGCGCGTTCTCGGTGCCGATGCGGATGTCCGATGCGATCGCAATCGAAATGCCGCCGCCGGTGGCAGCGCCGTTCACCGCCGCGATAATCGGTTGCGGCGCTCGCCGCATCTTCACCACCAGGTCCGCGATGTCCGATTGGAACGTGTAGGAGTTCTGCACCGGCCCCACGTTCGGTTGCCATGCACCCTGTTCGTCCCCGGCCTTGAGGTCGAGCCCGGCGCAGAAGCCGCGCCCTTCGCCCGTGACGATGATCACGCGGCAGGGGTAGTCACGGTGGCGCTCATCGAAGAACGCGCGGAGCGCGCGCAGCATGTCGTGATTGATGGCATTGAGGCGCTCGGGCCGGGACAACGTCAGGTAGCCAATCGGCCCTTTGCGTTCGAATCGGATCGTGTCGTTGAGTGTCGTTTCCATGGCGCGAGTCTGCCCTATTCGCGCCTACTCCGCACGGCGGCTCAGTAGCGCCCCGGCACGAGGTAGAACCCGTGCGGGTCCAGCCGCCGCAACAGCGCGATCTCCTCGACGGTCGGTGGCTCCAATTCGGACACCTCGTCCGCGATGCGCAGGTTCCAGCCCGTCTCCAGCTTCACGATGTCCGGGTCCATGTTGGGGAACACCGCCTCGAGCACCATCTCGCACGAGCCCGTTTCGCCGCCGTCCGGGGTATCGAAACCGAACACGCCGAACGTCGAGACCACACGATTCGGGCCCGAGGGTTGCAGTCCCGCCTGCCGGCGGCTGCCCGGGCCAGTGATGTAGCACGGGCTCGTGTTGAAATCGACGCGCTCCACGAAGCGGCGCCGCTCCTGCGGCATCATCGTCAGCAGGCTCCTGGCGAGGCACGCGATCTCGGTATTGCCGCCGGTCCCGCCGAGCCGCCGTTCCGGCTGCCGGTAGTCCCCGAGCACCAGCGTGTTGAGGTTTCCCATGCGGTCCACCTGCGCCGCCCCCAGCACGCCGAGATCGACGTTGCCGCCCATCAGCAGCGTCCCCAGCGCGTCGACCATGTCCGAGACCATGGCGCTGCCGTCGTTCAGGAGCATGTCGTGGATGCCGATCGGCGCGCGGGTCAAGCCCTCGGGTGGCGTCCAATCGAACGCGCCGACCTCCGTGCAGAGCGAGATGCCCGGAGCGTGCATGAGCTTCGCAAGCGTGCCGGCGAGCACCGGCAGCCCCATCCCCAGCATAACCACGCCCTTTGCCGGGAACGATCGCGCCGCGACCACGCACATCAGTTCCGCGAGCGTGTAGTCCTCGGCGTGCGTCATCGGCTTGCCTCCACCCGGCGCGACATCCCGGTCACATCCGGAACCGGAGCTGCGAAGCGTAGCCGTACCGCACTCCGCCGGCCGGAGTTTGACCCGCGTCCGCGCGGATCCCGTCGAGCGCGTCCTGCCCGAATACCTCACGCAGATGGGCGATGTAGCCCGCACGGTCCCGGACGCCGTAGATCCATTCATCCGCGAACGCCTGCCACGCCTCCCGCGAGCCGGTGATGCGCGTGCTCGTCCGTGCCTGGAACCCGTAGTCGAAGTCGTAGTAGCCGCTGCAGCCGCTGGGGTGCGCGCCGTAAGGCATGTGCACCACCGCAGCCACCCGGAAGCCCGGCACCACGGTGCGCCCGGGGTCCGACGCGAGCACCTCGTGCGGCACGATCTCCTCGACCGAGACGATGACCTTCTTCGCCGCCCAGTACGCCCATTTCGCGTCGCCCATGTGGCCCCATGCCTGGACGTTGCCGTCCTCATCGGCGCGCTGCGCGTGCAGCACGGCAACATCGGGGCGAAGCGCCGGCAAGGCGACGAACTTCTGGCCGTCGAACGGCGATTCCATCTGTGCCCACTTCTTGTCGCCAAGGAAGCCGCCGGGATGCTCCTGGTACTCAGCCCGCAGGTAATCGGTGCCGAGGAACGACCGCGTGGGGATGAACGGGATGCCCAGCGCGCCGGCCATAAGCATCAGCGCGATCGCCTGGTTGCTGTAGTCCTCGAACTTCAGCGAGCCGTCTTCCATCATGTCCTGCACGATGCCGGGCCGCAGCGCGGCCGCGACGTAACCCGAGCGCACGAGGTTCGCGCAGCCGCTCAGGAACAGGTAGGAGCCCTGCGGCCCCACGGATCCGCCGATGGCTTCCAGGTCTCGCTTCCCCGCACGCACGATCGCCTGGCAAAGCCCGTACGCCGCCGACGTGTAGCCCACATACACGCTGTCGCCGTCCTCGACGAAGCGATCGATCGCCTCGCTTTCGCTCATGAGCTTGCTCGCCGTCATGCCCCCTCCAGCAACGACGTAGCATACCGGCAGGGCGCGCTCGGGCCAGAGCCCGATCGGTAGTCGCGGCCCTCAGCGGCCGCCGTTCGCAGCCAACCCCTGCGCCCGCCACTTGAGACCCGTACGATCGTATCTTCGACCGGCAGCCTAATCCCGTGGCAACCCCAGCCCTCGCGTGGCGATGATGTTCCGCTGGATCTCGCTCGATCCGCTGTAAATCGTCGGCGATACGTTTGACTCGTGGTCCTTCGCCAACTCGCCACCGAGCGTGGCGTGCTTCGACCCTGGTTCCAGTGCCCCGCCAGGGCCCTGGAGGTTCACCCCGAAGTTGCTGATGCGCTGCGCGAGCTCCGTCGCGAACACCTTGATCACCGAGGCCTCGACGTTCACAGCGCGGCCCGTCTCCTGCATCCACGCCGTGCGGTAGCTCAGCAGCCGGCCGACGTCGTTCGCGATCGCGAGGTCGGCCAGCCGGTGCCGGAAGATGTTGCCGTAGGCGCCGCCCGGACGGCGCTCGCGGTAGTACCGGGCCAGCTCTTCAAGCACGCGCTGGTTCGCCGCGATGGACGCCACGTTCGAGCGTTCGAAATCGAGCAACGTCATCGCGACGTACCAGCCGTTGTTCTCTTCGCCAACGCGGTTCGCAACCGGCACGCGCACGTCTTCGAAGAACACTTCGTTGAACTCGTGGTGCCCGGCCATATTCACGATTGGGCGCACCGTAATCCCCGGGGTCTTCATATCCGCCAGCAGGAAGCTGATGCCCTTGTGCTTCGGCCGGTCCGGGTCCGTGCGCACGACGAGGAAGCACCAGTCCGCGTGGTGCGCCCCGGTCGTCCAGATCTTCTGGCCGTTCACGATGTAGTCGTCGCCGTCCCGGACCGCGCGCGTCTGCAGGCTCGCAAGGTCGCTCCCGGCGCCCGGCTCGCTGTACCCCTGGCACCAGATCGCTTCGCCGCTCGTGATGCGCGGCAGGTGCTCGCGCTTCTGCTGCTCGCTCCCGTGGACGATGAGCGTCGGGCCGATCATGCCGACGCTGAACACGCGCCCCGCGTCTGGCGCGCCCGCGTACGCGAGCTCCTCGCTGAAGATCATCTGTTTCACGTGTTTCCAACCGAGCCCGCCATAGGCTTCAGGCCACGCCGGCGCCACCCATTTGTTCGCCGCCAGCTTCTTCAGGAACCCGAGCTGGCTTGCCCAGTGCTCCTGGCTCGTCGGCCGCGAGCGGCCGAGATCCTCGGCCAGCGCCGTCGCCAGGAATGCGCGCACCTCCCGGCGCAATGCGTCGTGCTCGGCGGTGAACTTGAACTCCATGGCGGCGACCCCTCAATCTGCCAGGCTGCACCGAGTTTACCGAATGGTAAACGGCCTGTCGCCCTCAAGACGGACCGGCGCTCTAGTGGACACCGTTCGTGACTGGCCGTAAATTATGGACATGAAGACAATCGCCGCGGCAAAGTTCAAGGAGCAATGCCTCGCCATCCTCGATGACGTGGATCCGGAGGGCATCATCATTACCAAGCGCGGCAAGCCCGTCGCCCGGCTCATGCCCCTTGAGGACGATCTCTGGTCGCTGTACGGAAAGTATGCGGATCGCATCAAGGTTAAAGGCGACATCATGTCCACCGGCGAAGTGTGGAATGCTGAATCTTGACACGCATATCCTCATCGACTTCCTGATAGGCAAACTAACGCGCGAAGAAGAATCGCTTGTTTATCGAAACGAATGGCGTATTTCTGCCATTGTGTTCTGGGAACTCTACACGCTCGCACGCAAGGATCGGATCGAACTGGATCTCGGTGACCGGGAAATCATGAGGATGTTGGACCGCCTGCCGGTCTGGCCGATTTCCATTGGAGTTTGCCGGGAATTGGCTAGCCTCGATTTTCACTCGGATCCCGCGGACAACCTGATCGCAGCCACCAGCATCTTCCACCGGGCGCCGCTGGTGACGCGCGACGAGCGGATGCTCAAATCGCGCGTCGTGCCTCTTGCCTTGCCGTAGCGCCGCCTTAGCGCGCGTCGATCAACGGCTGCAGCTTCTGACGCCGTTCCACGGCCGCCGCCATGTGCCTCATCCGCTCCTCTTCCAGCTGCGGGTTTAGCTCGGGCGACCGCGCATCGCGCAAGCCACCGTCCATGATCAGGTACGAGCCGGTCATAAACGCCGCGTCCGGCCCGGAAAGGAACGCGATGAGGCCCGCGATGTCCGCTGGCCGCCCCGCCCGGCCGGCCGGCGTCCGCCGTTCCAATGCCGTCCGGATCGGGCCGCCCTCGTCCCCGGCGAGCCCATGCGCGAGCGGCGTGTCGATGACCCCGGGGCCAATCGCGTTCACGGTAATCCCGTACTGGCCGAGTTCCTGCGCCCAGCCCCGCACCATCATCCGCACTCCAGCTTTCGTCGCCGAGTACGACCAGGACATCGCACCGGTGACCTCCGCCGCCAGGGAGGCCATGCAGATGATTCGCCCGCCGTTCCCGAGCCGTACCATCTCCCGTGCCGCCGCCTGCACTGTCAGAAAGACGCCGGTCAGGTTGATGTCGACCTGGTCCTGCCAGTCCTTCAGTGACATCTCCAGCACCGTGCCACCACGCCCGATGCCCGCGTTCGCTACCGCGACATCCAGCCGCCCGAGGCCCGAGACGCACTTCGCTATCGCTTCCTGCACCTGCTCGATTGAAGCGACGTTGCACGGGACCACGAGCGCTTCACGGCCGAATTCGCGCACCGTCGAGGCGGTGTGTTCGCCACCATCCATGTCGATGTCGGCGATGCAGATGTTCGCGCCTTCGCGCGCGAGCCGCTCGGCGGTGCCGCGGCCGATTCCGGAACCTGCCCCTGTGATGAATGCGACCTGGCCATCGAGGTTGCCCACTGATTTCCCCCTGCCCGTGACGCGGGCGCTTCGAATGCGCGGATAGTACACGGCGTCCGAACGCCTGGCGCGCGATACCTGTCCGTTCGCGCAGGTTACGGATCGCCGCCGCTCCGCTACGATCGGTCGATGAAGAACGCACACGTCCTTGCCGTTTACGGCCACCCTGATGACGAAGGCCAGGTCACCGGCACGCTGGCGAACCTGATCGAGCGCGGCGTGGGCGTCACCCTCGTTTGTGCCACTCGCGGTGAGGTCGGCGAGATCAGCGACACCGCGCTCAGCACGCCCGAGACGCTCTGGTACACGCGCGAGCTGGAGCTGCGCGCCTCGATGGCCCAGATCGGCCTCCGCGACGTGCGTTTCCTGCCCTTCCGCGACAGCGGCATGGCAGGTACCCCCGAAAACGATGACCCGCGCTCGTTACACCAGGCGCCCGAGGCGGCCGTGGTCGGCGAGCTCGTCGGCATCATCCGCGACGTGCGCCCGTCCGCGGTGTTCACCTGGGACCCCACGGGTGGGTATGGCCACCCGGACCACATCGCTACCCACAGGCACACCGTCGCGGCCTTCGATGCCGCTGGCGACCCGGAGGCGTATCCCGCCGCCGGCGAGCCGTGGGCGTCCGAGCGTCTCTACTGGGGTTCGTTCGGGATGAAGCGCTTTGCGGGCATCTTCCTCGAGCTCGAACGCCGAGGCCAGCTACCCGAAGCCATCGACCCCGAACGCCGCGAACGCTTCGTCAAGGCCATGGCGGAACCGGATGCGCCCGTGCACGTGCTCCAGGACGTGCGCGCGTACGCCCCCTTAAAGCGCGCTGCCGCCGCGATGCACCGCAGCCAGTTCGGCGAAAACAGCATCTTCGCGCGCATCCCCGCAGATCTGCGCGATCAGTTCTTCGGCGAAGAGCGCTTCTTCCAGGCGCGCCCCGAATGGCCCGCGGGCAAGCCCGCGCAACAGGGCTTCGATTGGCTCGAATGACTCGTGGAATGGTCCTGCCGGTACTCCGCCGTTCCATGGGGAGCCCCCGGTGGAACTGTGGGCGCCGCGGCCGGATGGGAACCCTCCGGGCTGTTCATAGGCAGTAGCGAGACTTCAGGCACGAGCGTCGCAACGCGGCCGTACGAACGGTGGCTACCGCCCCGGCAGTGGCACGACCTGGTGGCCGGCGAGGCGGGCCGGAAGCGGGTCGCAGGGAACGACCCGAAACTCCACCGAAGTGCGGGCGCGCGTCATCGCCGGCGTCACGTGCGTGCGGTGGAGGTTGTGCCCGGCGATGAGCACGAGGTCTCCCGGCGCCACGACCGGGCGGACCCGGGCCGCAACGGGCCAACGTGCTTCGGCGTATGCATCGCCGAGCTCAGCGAGCGGGACCAATTCGTGGAACGACTCGGTGATGAACTCCAGGCCGGGCGCGCCGGCGCCGGCCTCGCAGAGCGGGATCCAGAGTGTGAGCATCGAAAGCAGCGCAGCTCCAGACCGGTCGCCGCCGCAGGAGAAGTCGTGGCCAAAGGCGCCGTCCTGGTGCAGGGCGTGGGGCGCGTGTCCCGGCTGCCGCAGGCTCGGCGGGTACTGCCGCCGCAGCCACGAAATGTCGATATCGACCACGGCGCCAGCACCGGCGAGGTCCTCGGCGAGCGGCCACAACCGGTGCGGCAGCGCCGCGAGCAGCGCCGCCAGGCCGGGGCCATCAATACCGATCGATGCGGCGGATCCCTGGTACCGCGTCCCGGCGGGGAGATACGCACGCGCCGCCTCGACGGCATGGCGGGCGACCAGGTCCTCCAACACGTCGTAACGGGCACGCGCGCTATCGACCAGTGGCGCCAGGGAATGCGGCGCGATGGCGCCGCGCCAGACGAAGTACCCCGCCTCGCGCAACGACGCGAGCGCGTCGCGGACGGTGGCGGCTTCCGCTTCAGCGCCGATCCCGGTCATCGCTCCAGGCACAGGCACCTCCCGCTGTGAATGGTACGTGACCGGACCGGGTAGCCATATTGCGAGTTTTGTTGCCACACCGAACGCCTGCCTACCCGGACGAGGAACAGGTGGGCGCGCAGAAAGCTTGCGCCGGCCGGGAACGGCGGGCGCCGCGCGGCGCACCACTCGGATGGTGACAAGCTCCGGAAAAGGCCTGTTCTCGCCGCGAACGGCTCTGGTGCTGTAGGCTTCCGCGAATCGGGTTAACAACAGATTTTCGGGGGGCAGCATGGAGCCATGGGTTGTCGGCAGCGGACCGAGCAAGCGGTACCCGCTGTGGACCCGCGCGAACGTTGGGGAAGTGTTCCCCGATCCCGTCGCCCCCTTGACCTTTAGCCTCCTGATGCGGGACCAGGTCGAAGCGGCCTGGCGTGATGCGCTGGTGCGCATGGGCGCGTTTTCACACGATGAGTTCGTGCCGGACGAGATGGAGACGCTCGGGGTCTTCGGCAGCTACTGCTACCTGAACGCCGCCGTCACCCGCATCCTCGGCGAACGAGCGCCGGGGCTCTCCGCGCAGGCCATGGACGACCTCTTCTTCGGCGCCCAGCCCGGCATCCCGCCCTACGAACCGGCGCCCGGAGACCAGAACGAGGAGCTGACCGCTGCGATTGGCGCCACGTTCCAGTGGGTGATGACCACCGAGCGCCTCGACATCCCTGCGGCGAGCGCGGCGCTCGTCGATGACGTGCGGGCGAAGCGTCCCAACCTCGACGCGATGTCGAACACGGAACTGTGGGCCTACGCCCGCGAACTCATGCAGACGCACTTTCGCCAGCTGTTCTCGGAACACATCTACATCACGTTCCTGAGCCCGATCCCCGTTGGCGCGCTGGCGCAGATCTGCGCGGCCGTCGGGCGTCCGGACGATGCGATGCGCGTCATTTCGGGCGTCGGCGACGTCGAGTCGGCGGCGCCGTCGCTCGCGATGTGGCGGCTAGGGCGGCGCGTGGCCGCCGATGCGGCGCTCACCGAGGCATTCAACGCCGGGACCCGGGGGCTGCTCGACCGCGTCGCGGCAGCGGGGCCGGCGGGTACTGCCTTCCTCACCGAGTTCTCCGGCTTCCTCTACAAGTACGGCGCCCGCGGCCCGAACGAGTGGGAGGCCCGCAACCATACCTGGGAGACGCGCCCAGAGCTGGCCCTGGCGGCGATCGACCGCATGCGCCTCGCCGGTCCCGAGGCGGCGCCGGAAGCGCGTGGCGCGCAGATGGCGGCCGAGCGCGAACGCGCCGTCGCCGAGATTTCCGAAATCCTCGCCGGCGACCCGGCGACCCAGGGGATGTTCAACGCTGCGGCGCGCGCGGCGGTGCTCTTCCAGGCCGGCCGCGAGCGGACCAAGACGAACGCCATCAAGCTGATCCACGAAGGCCGGATGGCGCTGCACACCATCGGCCGGCGGTTGGTCGCAGACGGCCAAGCCGATGACGTCAGCGATTTCGGCTTCGTCCTCGCCTCCGAGATGGACGGCTGGCTGGCGGACCCCGCATCACTGCGGGACGAGATCCGGCGGCGCCGCGAGCTCTTCCAGGTGTATGCATCGCTGCAGGAGCCCTTCGTCTTCGCGGGCGAGCAACCCGCCCCCTCAACCTGGGCCCACCGCGGCGAGGCGGAAGTCCTCCCTGTTGCTGAAGGCGATGTGCTCACCGGCTTCCCGGGCTGCCCGGGGCACGTCAAGGGCATCGCGCGCATCGTGCTGGACCCGCTCGACCCCACCGCCCTCGATCCCGGCGACATCCTGGTCGCGCCCATCACCGACCCATCGTGGACGCCGCTGTTCGTCGCGGCGGGCGGCGTGATCGTCGATGTGGGCGCCGCCCAGAGCCACGCGATGATCGTCAGCCGCGAGCTCGGCATCCCGTGCGTTCCCTCCGTCACGAACGCGACGCGGCGCATCCCCGATGGTGCAACGGTCCTCGTCAACGGGGATGCCGGCACCGTCACCATCATCGCCCTCCCCTGATCCCGCGCTGGAGATGAGTCTCGTGAGCATGTCCACGCAGGCCCGGACAGCAGAAGCTGAGTCCGAAGTCGTTGCGTTCGATGACCCATTCGTACCGGGCGTGGACTTGCCCGCGCTGCTCGGGGGCAAGGGCGCCGGCCTGGTGGAGATGACGCAGACGCTCGGCCTTCCCGTACCGCCCGGCTTCGTGATCACGACGAATGTCTGCCGGCGGTACCTCGCCGCCGGGTGGCCCGACAGGCTTGAGGACGAGATCGACGGACAACTGGCGCGCCTCGCCGTGCGCACCGGGCGTAGCTTCGGCGACCCGGCAGCGCCGCTGCTCGTGTCCGTGCGCTCCGGCGCGCCGGTTTCCATGCCCGGCATGATGGACACACTCCTGAACGTCGGCATCACGCCCGCAATCTGTGACCGCCTCGCCGCCGAAAGCGGCGACCCGTTGTTCGCGGCCGATACGTGGCTGCGCTTCTGCCGGATGTACGCCGAAATCGTCCTCGGGCTCGGAGGGCCCACGCTCGACGCGGCTGCGCGCGGCGATCGGACCGCGGCAGGCGCGCGGGCCGCCGCCGATCGCATCTGTGCATTGGCCTGGGAGCACGCCCCGCCGGGTATCCCGGAGGCGCCGAAGGCACAGCTGCGCGGCGCGATCGAGGCCGTATTCCGCTCCTGGAACTCCGATCGCGCGCGCGTCTTTCGCGCCCGGGAGGGCATCGCGGAGGACCTGGGCACGGCCGTTACAGTGCAGGCGATGGTCTTCGGCAACCTCGACGACCAATCCGGCACAGGCGTCGTGTTCACTCGCTGCCCAAGCACAGGCGACCCTGAGCCCTTTGGGGACTACCTGCCGCGCGCGCAGGGTGAGGACGTGGTGGCAGGCACCCACGCCGTGTCCGGTCTCGATGCCCTGCAACGCCAGTTGCCGGCCGTCTACGCCGCGCTGGTCACGATCCTCCAGCGGCTCGAACGCCACTACCGCGACCTCTGCGACGTGGAGTTCACGGTGAGCGCCGGGCAGCTCTATCTCCTGCAGACGCGTATCGGGCGGCGAAGCCCGCTGGCGGCCGCGCGCATCGCAGTCGCCATGGCCGAGGACCCGGACTTCCCCCTGACGCGCGCCGAAGCGGTTCAGCGCGTCGACGCGCACATGCTCCGCCACCTGTCCGAAGCTGCCGCCATCGACCCCACGGCGGTCCCCGTCGCGACCGGCCGTCCCGCATCCCCGGGAATCGGCGTCGGCGTGCTTTGCTGCGACCCCGACCGCGCGGCCGCCCTCACCGCCGCGGGCGAGGCTGTCGTGCTGGCGCGCGAAGACACATCGCCGTCGGACGTCCACGGCATGGCCGGCGCTGCCGGCATCGTCACGACCACGGGCGGCGTCGCGAGCCACGCCGCCGTCGTCGCCCGCGGCTGGGCGATCCCCGCGGTCACCAGCCTTGGTGGCACAGAAGTGGTCGCCGGCGGGCTGAACGTGGGCGGTCTGTTCATCGCTGAAGGCGAGACGGTGACCGTCGATGGCGGCGCGGGCGCCCTCTACCGTGGCGATTGCCGCGCAGGCGGTGTGGGCGAAATCGAGGAAGTGCGGGCCCTCCGCCGCTGGGCCGCCGAGCTCGGGGTGGAACCTGGTGCCGCTGAGGAACCGGCGGAAGAACCGCAGCGGGACCGGGACGTGTCGGCCTTCCAGCTGCTGCGGACGGTACAGCTGAAAGGGCTCTGCACGGCCGAGCGCGCCGCCGCGGTCCTCATGGCCGCGCTGCCGGCCGTCGAGAGCCTGCTTGCCGCGAATGAAGGCATGTTCCGGGCAACACCGCGGGGCCTGGCCCTTTCGCCCGCTGGCCGGGCATGGCTCACCGAGCGCCTTGCCGAGGAGCGCCAGTCCGCCGACCAGGCAGCCTTCGAATCTTGCTACGAGCGGTTTCTCGCGCTCAACGCACGCTTGAAGCGGCTCGTCAGCGAATGGCAGGTGGCATCCGCTGACGGCTACTCGGCGGAGGCCTATCGCGCAATGGCGGACTCGCTGGCGGAGCTAGACGGGTCACTCCGGCCGCTTGTGGCGGAGACCGCGGCCCTTCTCCCCCGGCTGGACGAGTACGCGGCGCGGTTCGAATCCGCGCTCCGGCACGTGCAGGGAGGCGACGTTTCGATGCTCGCGTCGCCACTCAAGGACAGCTACCACACCGTCTGGTTCGAATACCACGAGGAGCTGATCACCGTTTGCGGGCGCGATCGCCTGGCCGAGGAGCGCGCCGAGGGCGGCTGACCGCCCGTAGCGCGCGGGACTGCCCGGAGCGGCTACGATGCCCTCCGACATGCAAAACGTCGTCGTGTTATCGCCGGGAAGGACCCACTGGAGAGCCCAGGCGGCCATTCGAGCTACGTCCGCGCCCATGCTCGCGCAGCGATCTGCGCGGGATTCGATCCGCATGTCTTCTGCGCCGGCCCGCGGGCCGAAGTCGTGGACACGGAGTTCGGGACGCTGCACCGGGTCGCTTCGCCGTTCCGGCCCTTTCGCCAGATTCTCGTCGCCGGGCACGCCCCCTTGCTCGCGCGCAGCCTCGAGCGCTTCCTCTATGCCCGCGGGGCCGGGCCGCATCTGATCCACTCCTTCGGGTGGTGGGGCTGCGTGGGGGTCGGTGTGAGCCGCCGGCTGGCGCGGCGCGGGATGGAGGCCGTTACCGTGATGGCGTCGTACACAACCTACGAGCACGAAGCCGGGGGGAAGGTCCGCGGGCTCACCGGTGACCGCCCGCGCCTCCAGCTGCTGTGGCACCGCGCGCAACTGCTGTGGGTGCGCGCGGCCGTACGGCCATATGAGCGCCGCGCGTGCTCCGGTATGCCTCGGACGCGGCATTCCGCGCAAGCGATGAAGGCGGCGCAGCGGCCGGCCCGAACCTCCCCGCTTTCGGGCGTTGGGACTCGCCGCTCATCGTTGCTGTCTCGCGGCAGGACCCGCGCAAGGGTGTCGATGTCCTGCTCCAGGCGCTCAGGCGGCTGCGAGCGATGGGCGTCGCGTTTCGCGCTGCCTGGTCGGCGGAGGCATGCTCCTGGGCGAGCACCGGCGCCTCGCCGCCAGCCTGGGGCTGGATGGGATGGTCGCGTTCAGCGGCTGGGTCCCCGACCCGTTCTGCTATCTCGAACGCGCCGATGTGTTCGTCTTGCCGTCGCTCCAGGAGGGCAGCGGCTCGCTCTCGCTGCTGGAGGCGAGGCAGGCCGGCGTCGCCATAATTGCCTCGGACCTCGATGGCATCCCGGAGGACGTTGCGGATGGCGTGAGCGGGCTGCTCGTCCCGCCCGGCAACGCCGATGCGCTGGCCGAAGCGTTGCGGCGCGTCCTCGACGACGCCGCGCTCTGGCAGCGGCTGGGGGCCGCCGCGCGGACGGAATTCGACGCCCGATTTACGGCGGAGGGCTTCACGGCGGACCTTCGGGACTTGTACGCCGAGCTGGGGTTCGTTGCAGCGCCGGCGAAAGCAACAGCCGCCGCGACGAATCGCGGCGGCTGAAAAGGGTCTCGTGGCTCGCGGCAGCAGAAGAGGGGGAGAGGGGGGACTACTCCGTAATCACCAGCGCGGTCACGAGCCCGAAGAACCCGGTGGCATTTTCCGCGTGCGAAAGCACGTGGCAGTGGAAGGCCCACGCGCCGGGGTCTTCGGCCTGGATGATGCAGTCCAGGCGGCTCCCCGGCGGGACGTCGAGGTTATCGGTCTTGTACGGCGGGTTGACCGGGTAGCCGTCGCGCGCGAAGACCTCCATCGGCATGCCGTGAAGATGCATCGGGTGATACATCATGCCCTCGTTCATGAAGCGGACGAGGACGCGTTCGCCCTTCTTGGCGGTCAGGGCCTCCGTCGCCGGGAACCCCTTTCCGTTCAAGGTGAAGCCCAACATCGTGTCGTTGAGGACAAGGATGTATTCCTTGTCGTACTTCGGATACGTGGACGGGTCCTTCGGGTCGATGATGAACGCGCCCAGGAGACCGCGGTTGACCTGATCCGTCGAATCGTGATGTGAGTGGTACATGTGTGTGCCGGAGTTCCGGAGAGTGAACTCATACGTATAACTGGCCCCGGACTTGATCGGCTCCTGCGTGAGGTAGGCAACGCCATCCATGTTGTTAGGCACCAGCACGCCATGCCAATGGACCGTGGTGCTCGCGGTGAGGTTGTTTTTGACATTGATGCGGACCCGCTCGCCTTCTGTCGCGCGGATGATAGGCCCTGGAATAGTGCCGTTGAAGCCACGGGCTTTTTCGATTTTGCCCGGCGCCGTCTCCCAAGCGACTTCATCGACCGTCAGGTCGAAGACCTTGACGTTGCCATCCATTTTGAAGGCAAGCGGCTGGTTGCCCTTGCCCTTGGTGAGCGGGGTCGTCTGGTTCTTGAGGAAATCTTCGATGCCCTTCTTGTGGCCGGCGTCGATGGCGTCGGCGTCGCTCGCAGCCGCACTGGTGCTGCCGGTGCCTGTGGGCGTCGCAACAGCGATCGGCTTCGCCGTGGCCAGGCCTGCGGGCGCGCCGGTGGGGTCGTTGTAGTAGTACGCCGAAAGCAGGATGCCGCCCGTAATTGGCGCGGCAGCACCGATGAGGCCGGCGCCCTGAAGGAAGCGGCGGCGGCCGAGCTTGGCCGCCGCCGCGGCCTGGTCGGTGGTTTCTGTGTCCATGGCAGCAGTCTCGGGATGAAAGGCTCGTGCCAATAGGGACGAACGGCCCCGTTGGCGCGGTCGAGTTGCCGTAATCCCGCCCGGCAAGGGGGCGTGGAGGGGCGCTGTCCAAGAGCCAGGATCCAATCCACAATGAATGAGTGACCGAAGCGCTGAGCGTCCGCCAACTGGCAGAGATGTCGCTGACCAGCGAAACGCTGGTGGCGGGCCAGGAACTCGGCGATATCCTCCAGGCCGTCGCCCAGCGGGCGAAGGCCGTCACCAACGCTGACTGGACCGCCCTCTCCACCTTCGATGAGGATGGCCACCTCAACCGCTTCGTCTACACCGGCATGAGCGAAGAGCAGGCGCGCAAGCTCGGGCATCCGCCCGTGGGCAAGGGCCTGCTCGGCGAGCTTGCCTCCCGCGACCGGCCCATTCGCCTGGAGGACCTGACGACGCACCCCGCCTCGGTCGGGTGGCCCGAGGGCCACCCGGACATGGCGGTCTTCCTCGGCGTCCCCATCCGGGCAAGCGGGCGCACGATCGGGTCCCTCTACATGACGCGCCCACGCGGCGCCCCGCCGTTCAACGACGAGGACGAACTCGCCGCCGCGATCCTTTCACTCCAGGTCGCTTCGAGTATCGCCTACGCCATGGCGCACGAGCGCAACGGCCGGCTCTTTCTTCTGGAGGAACGCGCCCGCATTGCGCACGACCTTCACGATGGCACCATCCAGACCCTCTACGCGCTCGGCCTTGAGTCCGATGCTCTCGCCGGCCGGTCGGATTTCCCCGATGAAGTGCGCGCCGCGATGTCCACCTCGGTCCGGCGTATCAACGAGCTCATCGCGGACATCCGCGGCTACATCACGATGCTGGAGGCCGAAGCGCCGCTCACGCAGCCCGAACTTTCGCGGGACCTCGCCTTCATCATCCGCCAGATCGTTCCGCCCGGCATCGATACCGTGGTGAACATCACCGCGGCGGCACTCCAGGAACTTGGCACGCGGGACTCCGAGGACCTGATGTATATCGCCCGCGAAGCGCTGAGCAACGCCGTGCGCCACGGCTCGCCCACGAAGGTCGCCATCGACCTTCGCCAGACCGACCAGGAAACGGCACTGACCGTGCAGGACAATGGCGTAGGCTTTGACCAGGCGAATGCTCGCACGGGTCTCGGCACCGTGACCATGCGGACGCGCTGCGAGCGCCTCGGGGCGGACCTCGCGGTGCTCGGCATCCCGGGGATGGGCACGACCGTGCGCGTTGCCATCCCGCGAAGGAGAGATGATGACTGACACAATCCACGTCCTTGTCGCGGACGACCACGACCTCGTGCGTGCAGGTTTAAAAGCTGCCATGCGCACGAGCGACGACTTCAGCGTCGTGGCGGAAGCGCGCGACGGGCGCGAAGCCGTGCGCGAAGCGAAACGGCTGAAGCCAGAGCTCGTCGTCATGGACGTGCGCATGCCGCTCCTCGATGGCATCGAAGCGTGCCGCGAGATTCGCTCCCAGGTCCCTGGCATAAATGTGTTGATGCTGACCTCGTTCGCCGACGAGAGGGCCGTGATGGCCGCGATCGTGGCCGGCGCCAGCGGCTTCATGTTGAAGGAAGTGCAGACCCCGCAACTGCTGGAGGCCATGCGCATCGTGGGCCGCGGTGGCAAGACCCTCGATGCCGTCTCATCCGCGGCCGTGATCGCCCAGATCCGCAAGGGCACCGTCGTCAGCGAAGAGGACAAGATCGCCCAGCAGCTCAGCGAACGCGAGCTTCGGGTACTGGACCTCATCGCCGATGGGCTGACGAACCGGGAAATTGGCGAGACCCTCTTCCTTTCGGAAAAAACCATCAAGCACCACGTAAGCGACATCCTCGCGAAGCTAGGGCTGAGCCGGCGCGTCGAAGCCGCCGCGTTCGCAATCCGCCGCGCCGCGACCCATCTCCAGGACGAGTAGTTCGACCCGCTGGTGAGCACGCAGGCTCACTCAATGGCGCTCCCGTGGGCCGGTATCCGGCGGCCGGCGTTGAGGCCGTCCTCAGGCACCCACGTGGGTACGCCCGACGCGGCAATGCTCCGGATCGCCGAGAGCAGGTCCGGGCTGCCCGGCGTCATGGCGATGTACGCCGCCGCGCCGGCTCGCCGGTAGGCCTCAAACTCACGAGGGCTGGGCAGCGAGGCGAGCAGGATCAGGCGGGTTCCGGCGCCGGTGAGCTCCGCGCAACGGGCCAACGGGCAATCCGCGACCGGCATGACCAGGACGTCGCGCGTTGCGGCCGCGCTCCTGGGTTCGCCACCAGTCACCGCGAGCCCCGGTTGGTCGCGGAGTTGGCGGACAAGGCCTTGCCGCAGCGCGTCACTCGATGCGAGGACCTGGACGTTCGTGGTCATGTTCCGATAGTAGGCAGGCGAAGCTCCGTACCGGAGGGCCGAGTGTCCCTCAGTCCGGGGCCGTTTGGGGGTATTCCCTCCCCGGTTTGCCCCGCAACGGAGGTGCATGGGATGCGTGCGCTCGTTGGCGCGTCCGCTCCAGACAACGCGGTCGCCCCGC
Source organism: Chloroflexota bacterium (assembly GCA_016191435.1). GTDB lineage: Bacteria > Chloroflexota > Dehalococcoidia > Tepidiformales > Tepidiformaceae > Amarobacillus. Next base: position 193,237 of record JACPOQ010000035.1, read on the forward strand.
CCCAATCTTCCGCTCGCCGGGCGAGCTGCGCCTGAGATGCTGCCGGCGCGCTCTGGCTATGTGCCGTCCCGGCCGAGAAACATCTCGATCAGGTCGATGGGAATGGGGAAGACGATGGTGCTGTTCTTCTCCGTCGCGATCTCCGCCAGCGTCTGGAGGTAGCGCAGTTGGAGGGTGATCGGCTCTTCGGCCATGACCGCGGCGGCGTCCTTCAGGCGTTCGCTGGCCTGGAATTCTCCATCGGCGGCGATCACCTTCGCCCGCCGTTCGCGTTCGGCTTCGGCCTGCCGGGCCATCGCGCGCTGCATCGTCGAAGGCAGTTCGACATCCTTGATCTCGACGACACTGACCTTCACCCCCCACGGCTCCGTCTGCTCATCGATGATCACCTGGAGCCGCTGGTTGATGCGCTCGCGTTCGCCCAGCAGCTCATCGAGCTCGGACTGGCCGAGCACGGAGCGCAACGTCGTCTGCGCGATCTGCGATGTCGCGCGCAGGAAATCCGTCACTCGCACCACCGCCATGTTGGGCTCCACGATGCGGAAGTAGATGACGGCATTGACCTTCACGGTGACGTTGTCGCGCGTGATCGCCTCCTGCGCGGGCACGTCGTGGGTCACTGTGCGCAGGTCGACCTTGACCATGCGGTCCGCGAGCGGCAGGAGGATGAACATCCCCGGCCCCTTCGCGCCCTGCAACCGGCCGAGACGGAAGATGACGCCGCGTTCGTATTCGGCGACGACGCGAATGAAGAACGGGAACAGGAAAATCAGTAGGAAGCCGCTGATCCCGAGCAAGAACCCGCGGGCGATTCGCGATCCCAGGCCCGACGGGATGTCCGGCGGCGGTGCGCCCGGGGGCAGCGATGTCGGAGCGTCGGTCATGGGTTTTCCTCCTTATGCACTTTCAAGCGAAACCCTTCGACGCCGGTGACGCGGACGCGATCACCTTCATCAGCGGAGCCATCGTCGAGGGTAGCCCGCCAGCGTTCGCCCTGGATGAACACGTAGCCTTCGGGAGTGAGGGGCGAGCGGGCCACGGCCAGGCGGCCGACGAGCGCCGCGGCCCCCGTCAGGGCAGGAGCCTGGCGGCGCGCCCACACCGCCATCGAGAGGATGGCGCTGAACAGGACGGCGAAGGCAGCGCCGAGCGCTATCACGAGCGCCAGTGGCGGTTGCACTGCCGCGGGCGTCCCACGGAACGCGATGATCGACCCGAGGATGAGCGCGACGATGCCGCCGGCTGCGAGGAAACCGGACGGCCGGATGAGCTCCACCGCGAAGAAGACCAGCGCGAGGCCGATGAGCACGAGGCCGGCCGTGTGTACGGGGAGCGTCCCGAAGCCGATGAACCCCAGCACAATCGCGATCGCGCCGGCCACACCCGGGAGGATGAGCCCCGGGTTCGCCAGTTCGAATATGAGCCCAAGGAAGCCGAGCGTGATAAGCAGCGATGCGACGGTCGGGTCGGCGATGAAATCGAGGATGCGCTCCCAGACCGTCATGTCGGTGCGGACGATCGGCGCTGCGGCGATGCCTTCGAGCTTCACCGGCTGCCCTGCGCCCGTCTTCGTGTCGCGGCCATCGATCGTGGACAGCAGCTCCTCGAGGCTGCCGGCCTGGAGGTCCACGACCTGGAGTTGGAGCGCCTGCGATTGGTTCGCCGAGACGGCGTCCCGCACCGCCTGTTCGGCCCAATCGGCGTTGCGGCCGCGAAGCTCGGCGATGCCGCGGATGAAGGACACGGCGTCGTTTTCGACCTTCTTCCCAAGGTTCCCGCCGATGTCGCTGCCATTAGCGTTGACCGCGGAGGCGGCGCCGATCGACGTGTTCGGCGCCATCGCGGCGATGTTCGCCGCCATGGTGATGAACGTGCCCGCGCTCGCCGCCCGTGCACCGGAGGGCGACACGTAGACGATGACCGGCACCTTCGCGCGTTCGATGCGCTGGACGATGTCGCGCATGGACGTGCTCAGGCCGCCGGGCGTGTCAAGTTCGATGACGACCGCCCTCGCGTTGTTGTTTTCGGCGCGGGAGATGCCGCGGTCGATGTACTGCTCCATGACGGGGCCGACATCGGTGTCCGCACGGAGGACGTGGACGGCGCCGTCGGGCGTGTCGCCGCTGCAGGCGCCGGCGGCGAGCACCACCAGGGCGATCCCGATCGCGGACAGCCCGAGGCGCACGCCCGCCTTCATGTTGAGCATTCTGATGCGAGTATATTCCGCCGCTGCGTGCAGGTGGGAACCGCGCCGCCCCCGCGCGGGAGCACGCCCGCGGTGCAATGCCGGCTCGATCGCTATAGTCTGGCCCGAGACGACAGCACGAGGTACAGCGATGGCGGCAACGGACTTCATGAAACAAACCCTGGACTTCATCCACCGCGGGTTCAGAGGCGCGGCCGAAGGCCTTTCCGACGAGCAGTTGCACTTCGTGCCCGAAGGTCAATCGCACTCCATCGCTTGGTGCATGTGGCATGCGGCGCGCATCGAGGACATGTTCTTCCAGCAGATCTTCCAGGGAAAGCAGCGCGAATGGGAAAGCGGCGGCTGGGCGGCGGCCACCGGCCTGCCGGAAAAGGGCTTTGGCACCAACCAGCCGACCGATGAGGCGAAGACGGTCCACATCGCGTCGCTCGACCGCTTCCGTGAGTACCAGGCGACGGTGGCGGATGCGGCGCTGGCCTTTCTCGGCTCCATCGATGACAGCGAGCTCGCCCGCGAGGTGAAACTGGGTGAGCGGACGGAGACGCTGGGCGAGTCGATAAACCTGCACCTGGTCATCCACCTGAACGGGCACCGCGGCGAGGTGAACTTGCTCCGTGGGATGATGGGCTTCCCGCCGGTGCTGCTGAACCAGGGCGGCTAGCCGCGCCCGGCCGACGATTTCGCGCAGTTGCGACGACGGTCGGATCGGCGGTAGTTGGCAACCGTCCGCGTCGGCGCGCACCTGCGGATCGCCGCGCTGCGGGATGAGCCCCGCTCACGCTCAGTCGTCGAGCAGCGCCTCGGCCGGGTCGGCGTCGCCCTGCGTCGATTGCGTCGCGTCGATGCCGAAGGCCTCGGCGAAGCGGCGGTACGGCTCGAGCGAGTCGCCGTACTTCACGTGCCCGGCCGTGTGGTGCGCGCACGCTTGCAACAAGAGGTCGCGGTTACGCGCCGTGCTCTTCTCGTAGTCTTCGACGAAGCAGAGCCCCAGCTCCTGGTTGTGCGTGTCGTTCCCTTGCTTGGCGGCGCCGAGCGCGAGCACCCGTATGAGCGGCGCGGTGGGGTGCCCCGCTGCCTGGTAGGCGCGGACCCAGGAGACGCTCTCGGCGGGCACGCGGCGCACCATGCCGTCGTCCAGCCGCTGCAGGATCTGCGCCGCCGAAAGGTCCGCCGCCTCGCGCAGCGGCGTCGTATCGGCGGCGGCGTTGCCGGGCGTTGCCCGCAACCAGTGCGAGCACTGGTTGATGAAAGAGCCGGCGACGTAGAGCAGCCGCAGGCGATGCGCGTGGTCGAAGCGGTCGTAGAACCAGCCGAGTGTGTTGGTGTATTCGTAGCAGTGTTGCGACATCGAGAAGTTGCGGGGGTCGCCCGTTTCGAGCACGCACTGGGCCGCCGCCACCTGGCACACGTCGACGATCTGGCGGGCGCTCTTGCCGGCCAGGAGCAGCGCGCTGATCGCCTCGATGTAGGCCGGCTCGGGAGCGTGCCGGAGCGCCTGGATCAGCATCGCCGATTCCGCGCCAGTCAGCGGCACTTCGTTCGCGAGCAGCCTGCGCTCGGGGAGCAAGTCCGGCGTGGGAGCGATGGACGAGCGCTGGCGCTCGGGCTCTTCGGCCAGCTGGATCCACGCGACTTCGCCGGCCATCTCGTACGACGAATGCCAGCGCGGCCCCACCGCGATATCGGGCACGCCGGCGTAGATCACCGGGTGTGCGTTCTCCCAGCCGACGGCCTCCGCGAGCTCCACCGTGGCGCGGGCGCGGTAGGATTTGTGCCCGGTGGTGTAGGAGCGGTTGAACACCATGCGGTCCTGGACGTCGATGAGCCCGGCGAAGACGAGATGGGCGAGCACCTGCTCGCGGTGGCCCTCGTCCTCGAGAAGCCCGAGGAACACCCGGTAGGCGGGGACGACCTCGCCGCGCTGCACCAGCGTGAGCCACTGGTTCAGGCGCTCTTCGAGCGTCCCTTCGAGGTAGAGAGGCTCCTGGTCTTCCCAGTGGACCTGCGGCGGGGGCGGCGGGCCCTTGGCGTCGCGCTCCCAGCGGCCCCGGCCATAATGGCCGGGCATCTTGCCCTGCAACTGGTTCCACGGGTCCAGCCCGGTGGGGACGTACCAGACCGTCTGGGCCATCGGCAGGAACTGGAACTCCTTGCCGACGAACCGCCGCAGGCGAAGCGCCACCCGGGCGCTCAGCAGGCAGTGATCGTTGTTGACGAAGCGGACCGTGCCGTTATCGATCCGCTGGTGGTAGGGGACGTGGGTGTAGGGCGCATGGATGCGCACCGTCTCGCGGAGCATCTCGCTCAGCGGCCGGCTGTCACGCACGAGGTCGTAGAAGACACTGCTCGCGCCAACCTGGTCCCGCTCGACGACACGCTCCTGGAGGCGCGAGTACAGCGTCGCGGCGCTCGCCGGGCTGGCTTCGTGGACGACCATAACCGCCTCCTGTCCCGAGGCATCGGCCTGAGCCGCATCCTAGTCCGGCCGGGTGCGGGTTACAACCGCGCCGGCCGGGCGTTCGCTCACGAGCGGCCGCGGTTCATGCGTTCCAGCATCTCCTTCGGGATCTCGATGCCCGCATCGGCGAAGGCCTTGCCGATCGCCGCCTGGGCCGGCGCGAAGATGCTGGCGCGGTGCCCGGACACCCAATCGCGGTTGGATTGCACGGGCGCGAACTGGCCCTGGAAGCGCGGCGCCACATAGCGTGCCCACAGGTCGTAGCTGTGGAGCGTCTTCTCCCAGGTCGTCCATTCGTGGGCGTTGAACAGCAACGTGCCCATGCCGCCGGTGATCTCGAAGATGCGCTCGACGGCCGCGATCGCGTCGTCCGGCGTCCCAACGATGAGCCCTCCAGTTTCGACCATCCCCTCGAAGGTGAAGTCCGCGCCCACGGGGCTGCCGAGCGTCTCCCCGAAGTACGACGTGTAGAAGTGCGTGCAGCCTTCGCGCACGTCGTTCATCGCCTCTTCGCGCGAATCGGCGAGATGCATGGAGATGAGCACGCGCCAGTTGTCGCGGCTGACAGTCTGGCCGTGCTTCGCTGCCGTCTCCTCGACGATGTTCCAGTTCCACGCGGCGTTCGTCATGCCGCCGGGTTGGGACGCAGTCACTGAGAGCATGCCCACACCGTGCTTGCCGGCAGCCGTGGGGCCGGCCGGCGAGAAGCTGCTCGCGACCGCCACGGGCATGTGCGGCTTCGAATATGGCGCGACCTGCAGCCGCGCGTCGCGCAGGCTGAACCAGTCCGTCTCCATCGTCACGGTCTCACCACGAAAGAGCGCCATGATCGCCGTGAGCGATTCGTCCATGCGCGGGCGCTGCGTGAGTGGGTCGATTCCCATCTGCCACGCATCGGAGGTGAGCGCGCCCGGCCCGACACCCAGCATCGCCCGTCCCCGCGAGAGGTGGTCCAGCTGCACCATACGGTCGGCGAGGATGAACGGGTGGTGGTAGGGCAGGCTGGACACGCCCGTCCCGAGGCGGATGCGCCGCGTGCGCTGGCTGGCAGCGGCGATCATCACTTCGGGGCTGGCGATGATTTCCCAGCCGGCGCTGTGATGCTCCCCGAACCACGCCTCGTCGAAATCGAGACGGTCCAGGTGTTCAATGAGCGCCAGGTCGCGTTCCAGCGCGAGCGTCGGGTTGTCCCCCGGGCGGTGGAACGGCGCCATGAAGATGCCGAAGTTCAGGCGGTCCGGTGTATACGGCGGCATCGCGCATTCCCCTCTCTGCGGACGGAAATAAATTAGCGTGAGGCTAACTGATCGCGCGGCCGGTGGCTAGCAGCGCCTTTCACACCCCGCGGACGCCCGGACGCCGGCCGATGCCCATCGGCCAGTTTTTCACGTTCAGGCCGCCGCCACGCCCCGCTCCTGGACCATCGCGACAAACTGCTCGATCGGGACCGGCCGGCTGAACAGATAGCCCTGCGCCCGGTCGCAGCCCAGCTCCACCAGCAGGTCGGCCTGCGGCTGCGTTTCCACGCCTTCGGCGATGACGCCCAGCCCGAGCGCCCGCGCGATGGCGATGACCGCCCGCGTGATGGCCACGGATTGCCGGTCGCCAGGGGTTTGCTCGACGAACTGCTTCGGCACCTTCAGATAGTCGGCCGGCACATTCTTGAGGTACGACAACGACGAGTAGCCCGTGCCGAAGTCATCGATCAGCACGTCCAACCCGCACTCGCGGAGGCGCGCCAGCGTTTCGATCTGGCTTTGGTCGGCGATGAGGGCGGACTCCGTGACTTCGATGCCGAGCACGCGCGGCGCGATGGCGGCGGCGAGCGCTTCGAGTTCGGCGACCAGGCGCGCATCACTGAGGTCTACCGGGTTGATATTCACCGAGAGCGAAATATCGACGGGGCACTGTTCGAGCACATCCACGGCGCGGGCGATGACGTAACGGGCCAGCTCGGGCGAAAGGCCGTGCGCCTCCGAGATTCGCGCGAATTCGTCCGGCGCGATGGGGCCAAGCACTGGATGGGTCCAGCGCGAAAGCGCTTCGCCGCCGACGATGGCGCCCGTGGCAAGGTCCACCGAGGGCTGCACCACGACCACGATCTGCTCGTCGTGGATGGCCGCCAGCAGGTCATCCGCGATGCGGTAACGGCGAGCGACGCGGTCGTGCATCGGCGGCGAAAACTGCAGGCACTGACTCTTCCCCAGCCGCTTCGCCTCGTAGAGCGCGGTGTCCGCGTTGCGCATCAGCTCGAACGCCTCGTTGGCCTCGCGGCCGCCTGCGACACCAATGCTGGCGCGCAAGGCGAAAGTCTGCTCGCGGAACGTGATCGGGTCCCGCAGGCAGTCTTCGATGCGCGCTGCCGCTGAGCGCCAGCCGGGCTCGCCATTCGAGACCAGCACGGCGAACTCGTCGCCTCCCAGCCGTGCGACGATGCCGTCTTCGCCCATGGCCCGCGAGAGCCGCGCTGCGAACTGCACCAGCACCGTGTCGCCCACGGCGTGCCCGAAGGTGTCGTTGATCACCTTGAAGTCGTCGAGGTCGACGATGAGGACGAAGACGGCGCCCGCATCATCCGCCAGCACGGCCTCCATCCGCCGCGTCAACAGGCGGCGATTGGCGAGATCCGTGAGCGTATCATGGCTGGCCTGGTGCGCCAGCCGCGCGTGCGCGGCGATGGTCCGCGAGATCGTTTCGAAGGTCGCCAGCTCCGCGCTCGAAAACCGGCGCATGGAGCCGGCGGCGGTGGCCACCAGCACGAGGCCCGGTTCGCCGGCGCCCGCAAGCGGCGCGAGGATGACCTCCTGCACGGGCCGCCCGCCAATCAGCGCCCGTGCGATCGCGGCCGCCGCGTCGTGGCCATCCTCGCTGGAGTTGAGGCTCGCGAGCCGGGCACGGGCGCCGTCGGCGAACGCCCGGATGTCGTCCCGCGCCACCGCCAGCTCCCGGCTCTCGCGGGATTCGCGGCGGCCGTCAACGCGGAGTACCAGCGTCGTGCGCGAGTGCGAGTCCGGGAGGTACGCCTCCACGATGTCGCCGCCCAGCGCTTCCCGGAGCCGGTGGAGCGTCGCGAACAATGCGCCGTCGGTTTCGACATTCTCGCTGAGGACGCGTGAGGCCTCGTACAGCAGTTGCAGGTTCTCGCGCCGTTCACGCTCGGCCACATACGCGCGGTTCGCGAAATAGAGCCCGATGAGCGGCGCGGTCGCGAACACGATCGCGGCCGGGGCCACGTATCCAAGGATCGCGCCCGCCAGCCCCACGCTGGTCGCGCCCAGTGTGGTGATGCTGCCGAACACGAGCGTCGCGCGAAGGTCCGCGAGATGGGCGCGCCCGGATGCCATCGACATAACCGCGAAGACCAGCAGGGCGCTCAACAGTCCGGCGAGCGAGGTCGCGGCGCCCACGGCCAGCCACGCGCGTGCATCCAGGACTGAGGCCCCACCTGCGATCGCGCCGTAGCTGATTACCGCGATGGCGGTCGTGAAGGCGAACACCGAGACGTTGAATGCGAGCTTCAGGGGAGGCTGCTTGCGATGCGCCAGGAGCACCCCACCGCCACCGGCGAGGTAGCTGGTGAGCAACAGCGCCGGGTGGCTCAGGAGGAGCCCGGCGGTGAGTGGCACTTCGAGCAGCGAGAACGAGTGCGAGTTTCGCCCGAAGTGGAAGTGGACCACGAACCGTTCCGCCAACCCGAAAGCGCCGGCACGCTCGATTTGAAGGACGACCAGGTCCCGAGCTTCTCCTCGGTTGGCACGGTGGCGCGCCGCGTCGATATCGTCGCGCCCGGCGCCCACATCGCCAGCACGCGCGTGCCCGGCTCGTACGTGGACCTGAACTATGGGGCTGCAGCGGGCGTGAGCTCGACACTGATCAAAGGCAGCGGTACGTCGCAGGCGGCCGCGGTCGTATCGGGTGCGGCGGCGCTGGTCATCCAGCAGCGGCCCGGGATCACGCCGCAGCAACTCAAACTCCTGCTCATGAAGACGGCGACGCCGCTCGGGAGTGAATCGCCGGACGCCCAGGGCAAAGGCGAGCTGAACCTGGCGCGCACCTTCGGCGCGGCCACCCCGCCCCTGGCGCTTCCGACCGGCGTCCCGAGCAGCGGTCTCGGCAGCATCGCCTCGGCCCGCGGCACCTCGGTCGTCCGACTCAACGGCGTCCCGCTCGTCGGCAACGTCGACATCTTCGGCAAGGGTCTCGTTGTGAGGCAACTGACGGGCCTCGCCCCGGGCTTGGTCAGATGGGTGGGCGGCACCTTCAACGGCACCCAGTGGACAGGCAACACCTGGAGCGCCAGCACGTGGTCCGGTTCCACCTGGAGCGCGTCCACGTGGTCGGCGAGCACGTGGAGTGGCTCGACGTGGTCCGCATCGACATGGAGCGCGAGCACGTGGTCCGGCTCGACGTGGTCCGGGAACACGTGGTCATCGGCTTCCTGGGACTAGCATCCTGGTGGGCGGCGAATCCACGGAGGGGGTGGCGCACATGCGCCGCCCCTTCCGTGCGCCCAGTGCTAAGTGCGTACGATGCTGCCTAGCGGTGCAGACGCGCCGCCCCGGGTGGAAAGAAAGATGGCCATTCCGCGCCGAATCCTCATCGCGGCGTACATCGCCGCCTACCGCGCCCAGCGGTTGCGCTGGTGGGCGACGCGCCCCGTCGTGCTCGGCGTGCGGGTGCTGCTGATCGCCGACGGCGAAGTGGTGCTCGTGCGGCACACCTACCGGCCCGGCTGGTTCCTCCCGGGCGGCTCGGTCAAACGCGGCGAGTCGCTCGAAGCCGCCGCGCGGCGGGAAGTCGCTGAAGAAACGGGCCTGGAGGTCCGAGAAATCCGGCTGATGTCGGTCTCGTTCGTGCAGGTGGAAGGGCGCAGCGACCACGTCGCGCAGTTCGCCAGCGAGTCGTTCGTGCCCATCGCGGGGGCGAAGCCGAGCCCCGAGATCGCCGAAGTGCGCCGCTTCCCCGTCGTCAGCCTGCCCCCGGGGATCGACCGGGGCGCGGCGGAGCAGGTCGCAAACTTCGCCTCCGGCTTGGGCGAACCGGGCGAGTCCTGACCAGCGAAATGCACGTGGGCGTGAAGGGGCCGCCTGGCCTTACGCTGGAGGCGTGACGTTCACGCGGCCGGTGCTTGTTATTTTCCACGGTGGCGCCGGCGGCATGCCGGCGGAACGGCTGCTCGCCCGGGCGCGCGTGGCGGCGGCCCGCGAGACTTCGCTCTCGGCCCGGGCCGCCGGGTTCGAAGCCGTAATCGTCGCCACGGACGATGCCGACGCGTTCCGCGGCTTCCCACCCGGCGTGCTCGTCGACAGCGACGCCTCAGCACCATTCGAATTCGCCGCGCGCCTGCGTGGGCTGGTCCAGCGCTACGGGTTGCAGAAGCCCGCGACCATGGGCTCGGGCTCGGTGCCCTTGCTCGGCCTCGGCGAATTTCAGCTCATTGTCGAGCAGCTGGAGGCGCGTGACGGGCGCTTCGTCACCAACAACTTCTTCTCCAGCGACCTGACTGCATGGACCCCGGGCAGCGCCATCGAGCGAGTTACGCCGTTCGCGCGTGACAACCTGCTGCCGCGGCGGCTGCGCGACGACGCCGGCCTCGCGCCGGTCGTGCTGCCGCGGACCACGGAGACGCAGTTCGACCTCGATACGCCATCCGACCTGGCGGTGCTGGCGCTCGATGAGCGCGTGCCCCCGGCGATCGGCGAGGTGGCGCGTGCCGCCGCCCTGCCGCTGGAGGGCTTTCGCGCTGTTATGCGAATCCTCTGCGACCGCGAAGCCGAGCTTGTGGTCGCCGGTCGCGTGGGCGCGATGGCATGGCAACACCTGGAGCGCGAGACCGCCTGCCGCGTACGTATGCTCAGCGAAGAGCGCGGGCTTGCGACCGCTGCGCCCGAGCACGTACCCCGGTCAGTGCTCGGCTTTCTCCTGGAAGCGCTGGGCGTCCCCCGTTTCTTCGAACGCATCTGTGAACTGGGCGATGCGGTGGTGCTTGATACGCGTGTGATCGAAGCCCATCTCGGCCTGTCGCCTTCGCGCGAGGACCGCTTCCAGAGCGACCTGCTGAACCCCGAAGCCATCCACGATCCCTTCCTGCGAGAGTTCACCGCAGCCGCGCGCGCGGCGCCAAAGCCGGTGTTGTTGGGCGGACATTCACTGGTGGCCGGTGGCCTGATGGCGCTCAACGACATCGCCTGGCGCGAGAACGACCGCCGGCTGGGACTGCTGGAGCCACCGCCGCCACGAGTGTGACCCGCCTGCGCCAGCCTCCATGTTGCGCCCGGGAATAGCGGGGGACGGCAGGCGCTAGTCGCGCCGGGCCCAGAGTGGCTCGCGGACGTCCATCGGCGCGCCGTGCTCGCGTTGCATGATGTGAGTCCGGACTTCCCAGCGGCCATTCTGGAATCGCATGTGGCGCGAGACGAGCTCGCGTTCCGCGCCGCTCACCTTCCACATGCGCTCGGCGAGGTCGCGGTCGAAGTGCCAGCGCGTCTCCGCGATGTGGAATCCCAGCGCGTAGTACGCACGATGGGCATGCGTCGCGAAGGTGTTCGAACTGAGCACGAAGTCCCGCTGCGGGTAGACCTGTTCGAGCCAGAGCATGATGCCCGCCAGCATCCGGCGGCAGACGCCGCGCCCTTCGTGTTCGGGCGGCACGTGCACCGACCAGAGATACAGCCCCGCGTCGTCCTTCAGGTTCACCGATGCGCGCCCGACTGCGGTGTCGCCCTGGGTCGCGACGAAGTGGCGGTGCTGCAGGTCTTCGCGCATCCGAACGACGGTCGCTTCGGCACGCGCGATATCCTTCAGGTGGTCCATATCGAAGGCGTGGTATGGGAACCCGCGGCATTGCCACTCGCCCATCTGCCGCGCAAGGTCCAGGTCCCACGGCCGCAGCACGAGTCCGTATGCGAGCAGGGATGGCGGTTGGGTTCTGATCTCAATCACGGCAGCGGTCACAGGCGAACTTCGATTCCTAGCCTACACGCTGGTTTTCGGCCTCACCAACCCGGGTGGGTGCGCTCAATGGAGGTCGCGCCCGGGATCGAGGATCGCCTCCATCAGGTCGTCGCGGACGGCGAAGCCGTGGCGGGCGTAGAGCTGGCGGCTGCGCTCGCTCGGCCAGAGGATGACGGAATCGACATCCTGTTCCCGGCAGTGCCCAAGCGCCGCCTCGAGCAGCAGCGCTCCCGCTCCGGCGCCGCGCGCCTCCGGCCGCACGAAGACGTTGGTGATGTAACCGTGGAGCTCAAGCTCGCTCACCGGGTTTGGCAGCTTCTCTATCAGCTGCAGCCAGATGTTGCCCTCGATCCCGGCCGCGGACTCTGCCATCCAGCAGCGCCAGGCGCCGGGCGCTTCGAGCCGCGGGCGCATCCATGCGGCACACCGCGCGACGAAGGCGTCCTCCGGCTCGATGGCCGCGTTCATCTCGCTGCGAAAGGCAAAGCGGAGCCGCGCGAGGGCGACGGCGTCCTCGGGAGCCGCCATGCGGATGCGGAGGTCACCAGCCATCAACCGAATCCCTTCGTGCGGACCATGCGCGGAGTGCCGCCAACCCCCTACGTCCACGAATTGAATCCCGTATGGGCCTTTGGATCGAGCTTTTTACGGTCGAGTTACGCCACTGGAAGGATCGGCGCGGTGCCTGCGGCCACCGTGGCGATCGAGACGCCGGCGAGTAGCTCGGTGTCCGGAGATACACATGCGAGCGCGGACGCCTCACGTATTGATGATCGCCGCCGCCGTCCTGGCGGTCCTCCTGGTGGCACGGGGCAGCATGGGCACCGCCGCGACCGCAAGCGCCGCCGGGGGCGCCTTGCCTCCTCGCTGGCCCGCCTCTCTGCAACTCGGGCTGATGGACAGCCCCGGCGGGGCGGCCGCCTTGAAGGCCACGACGAACTTCGGCTTTCGCTACCAGTACCTCGCCGGCGGGGTGAACACCGGCTCGGGCTGGGCGACCTGGAACACGAACGCCGATTTCCCGCGCTTCTACATCCAGGATTCCATTGCCAACAATATCGTCCCGGTGTTCACCTACTACCAGATTCGCATGTCGTCGCCGGGGAAGGACCAGCCGGAAATGGCGGGCGTCCTCAACAATCTCCAGAACACGGCCACCATGACCGCCTACTTCAACGACCTGAAGCTCTTCTTCCAGAAGGCGGGCGCGTTCCCGGACAACCTGGTGGTGCTGCAGGTGGAGCCGGACATGTGGGGCTACGGCCAGCAGAGCGCGACCGGCGATAACGCCGCGACCGTCCCTACGGCCGTGGCTTCGAGTGGCCTTTCGGAGCTCGCTGGCATGGCGAACAACATGAGCGGCTTCGCGAAGGCAGTCGTGAAGCTGCGCGATCTCTATGCGCCCAATGTGGTGCTGGGCTACCACCTGAGCACGTGGGGCACCGGTGTCGACCCGTTGATCTCGAAGCCCACCGACGCCCAGGGCGACGCGTTGGCAACGCGGTCGGCCGCGTTCTACACGTCGCTGGGTGCGAACTTCGATGTCAGCTTCGCCGAATTCAGCGACCGCGACGCCGCCTTCTATCAGTACCAGTACGGCGACTCCAGCCGCTGGTGGGCCGCCGCCGATTTCGCTCGGAATGTGCGCTACCTGTCGACCTTCAGCGGCCGCATCGGCAAGCCAATCGTCATGTGGCAGATCCCGCTCGGCAACACGAAGATGCTGGCGCAGAACAACACCTGGGCCCACTACCAGGATAACCACGCCGAGTGGCTCCTCGACGACCCCGGCCGCGTGAACCTCGCCGCCTATGTCAACGCAGGCGTGGTCGCGTTCCTGTTCGGTGGGGGTGCATCCGGGACCACGTGCGCCTGCGATGCCGCCGGCGATGGCGTAACAAACCCGGCGGCAATCAACGGCAACACCGGCGCCTCGTTGAGCGCCGATGACGACGGCGGCTACTTCCGGGCGAAAGCGAAGGCCTACTACGCCGCCGGTGCGATGTCGCTCTCCGTCGGGACGCTCGCGACACCGGCGCCGACGACGGCCACCACCTCAACCGCGACTCCGTCGCCGAGTAGTTCGCCCTCGGCGACCGCCACCGCCACGAAGTCGGCGACGCCGCCGCCGGCGACTGCCACCGCGACGCCAACCGCGACCGCAACGCCCACGGCCTCCTGGACGATGACCGCCAGCGTTTCGCCCACCAGCCTCGCCGCGGGCAAAGCTGTGACCGTGCGTGCGTCGGTGCGAAGCTCGGCGCCGAGCAGCGCGCTGGTGGACATCGAGATCTACTCGCCCGACGGCGTCAAGATTTTCCAGAAGTGGTACGACAACCAGCCGTTCTCGGCAGGGATCACGCGCAGTTACTCCACAAAGTGGACGGTGCCGGCCGGGACGAAACCGGGCACCTACACCGTCAAGATCGGCGTGTTCGCGACCGGGTGGGCGACGATGTACGCCTGGAACAACGGTGCCGCCACGTTCACGGTGCGATAGCCGTGCGAGCCACGCGCGAGCCTAGCGGGCGCGCCGCGCCGGCTCGGCGCCGACCTTGAGCAGCACGCCCGAGAGGTTCTCGCGCGTGAACGGCTTCTGCAGCAGGCCAGCGATGGAGCGCTTCATTACGTCATCGATGTGCGCGTCGGCGGCGTAGCCGGTGCAGACCACCACCGGGAGGTCGGCCCGCAGTTGGGTCAACTCGTGGAAGACTTCGCGGCCGTTCATGCCAGGCATCACGAGGTCCAGCAGGACCGCCGCGAAGCGCGCGGGCCGCGCGCGCACAAGATCGATCGCGAGCGCGCCGCTGCCCACTTCGACGACGTTGTACCCGAGCGCGGCCAGCGTCGCGCTCACGCTGCGGCGGGTCAGGTCGTCATCATCGACGACGAGCACCAGGTTGCCATCGCCGGCTTCCGCGGCCGCGGCCTCATGCTGGACGGCGAGCAGCGGGAGCGTGATTCGGAAGGTAGCGCCCTCCCCTGGCGCCGAGGTTAGTGTGATCTCGCCCCCGTGGCCGCGAACGATCCCGTAGGTGATTGCGAGCCCGAGGCCGGTGCCGGAGCCCGGGTCTTTCGTCGTGAAGAACGGTTCGAAAATGCGGCCCTGGTGCGCTTCATCGATGCCATCGCCGGTATCCGAAATCGTGAGCGTGGCGTGGGTGTCGCTGGTCTCGAGCGCGAGGCTGACGGCCCCGCCCTCGGCCATCGCGTCCCGAGCGTTGAGGATCACGTTCAGCAGCGCCTGCTGGACCTGCCCAAAGTCGCCTTCGATGTAAACGGGCGACGACGGCATCGCCAGCCGGACCTCGATGCGGTCGTGGAGCGTGGGCGCTGCCAGGCGCACCGTCTCGGCGAGGACTTCTCGCAGGTCCAGGCGCACGAACCGCGCCAGTCCGCCGCGCGAGAACGCCAGCAGTCGCCCGGCGATGTCGGCGCCGCGGCGGGCGGCCTGCTCGATGTTGTATATCTGGTCGCGCGCTTCCTCATCGATGCCCGGCGCGAACTTCAACAGCCCGGCGAAGCCGAGGACGGCAGTGAGCAGGTTGTTGAAATCATGGGCGACACCACCTGCGAGCGTGCCGAGGCTCTCCATCTTCTGGGCCTGCAACAGGGACTGCTCGGCCGCGTAGCGCTCGCTGATATCGCTGCCGGTGCAGATGAACAGCGGCCGGCCGCCCTCCGCGATGGCTGCTTGACGCCCCCGCCAGCGAATGATCGCCCGCCCCCCGTCCTTCTTCTGCCACGCGCGCGTGGTCCCGGACGGCGATGCGGCCAGCGCGCTGCGAAAGCCCGCGTCCGGCGCTGGCGCCGGCTCCAGATACCGGTCGATATGGTCACCCGCGACTTCGTGCGATGTGTACCCGGTCAGTTCCGCGGCACAGCTGTTCAGATAGAGAATGCGGTCGTTCTCGAACAGGACGACGATGGGTTCGGTGACGGCATCGAGCGTTCGGAGCAACGATGCCGCCCCGATCTGTTGGATGGTGTCATCCGGCAAAGTTGAATCTCCTCCGGCATTCGCGTGCCTCTCCGAGGCATGCACACTATCCGCCCACAAGGGAATGTAACCGCCACTGTAGGGGAAATCGCTCAGGGTTTACCCCAGTGTTACAGACGTATCGCAATTGTTGAGACTTTTTAGGAGCAAATCAAGCGTCCGATGCATCGCCCGGTACGGTTCGCCACCGAGCCGGAACTGTGCGCTAAGTGATAGCGCGGTGTAGCCGTGGACCAGCGCCCAGAGCCCTTGCGCGACATCAAGCACGTCTGTCGCGGGGACGAGTTCCCCGACCGTTTCCAGGAGCGGTGCAGCCGATTGTTCGCCGTATACGTCTGGCAGGCGCCGCTCATCCGGGCACGGGCCGAACAGCAGCCCGAACACGCCGGGATTCGCGAACGCGAATTGCGTGTAGCTATCGAACAGCGCGTGCAGCCGCTCGCCCGGATCGTCCACGCCCGCGGCTGCCTGTCGCAACTCCGTGCCGAGCTGTTCGAGGCCGCGCTGCACCAACAGGCGGAGTACCTCCTCCCGGTTCGCCACATGGAAGTAGAGCGACGGGGCGCGCACGCCCAGCTGGCGGGCGAGCTCGCGCATCGTCACTGCATCGAGCCCGCGTTCTTCCAGGAGGCAGCGGGCGGCTTCGGTGATCGCGCCGCGGTCGATGCGGCCGGGGTGTGGCATGCCTAACACAGTAAGCCTTGACGGCCCTGGCCGCAAGCCTTACATTGTTAGGCACTTCCACCAAGGAGCGCCGCATTGCCCCCGGTCGATTATCAGAAACCCGACTTCGCCACAAAACACGTCGTCAATCCGGCCATCAGCCTCGCGACGCGCCTCGGGCTGAGCATGCGCGGGTCGCGCGTCCTCGCGGTCCAGGGCCGCAAGAGCGGCGCCTGGCACTCGACGCCCGTGAATCCGCTGTCGCTTGCGGGCGAACGCTACCTCGTCGCCCCGAGAGGCGAAACGCAGTGGGTGCGGAACATTCGTGCCAGCGGGGGAGGAAGGCTCACCCTGGGGCGCAAGACCGAGGAGATCCGCGTCGAAGAGGTCGCCGATGTCGGCAAGCTCCCCATCCTCCGGGCGTACCTGGAGTACTGGCGCGCCGAGACCGGCCGGTTCTTCGGCCTCCGCAAGGACCCGAGCGACGAGGAGATCGTCGCGATCGCCGGCAAGCATCCCGTCTTTCGCATCCTCCGCTGAGCGTCACGCAGTAAGCGGATGCCGGGCGAGGAAGTCGAGCACGACCTTCCCCGCCGCCTCCTCGAACTCGATGAAATAGCCGTGGCGCCCACCCGCGACCAGGTACAGTTCCGCGCCGGGGATGCGGGCGGCGAGCAGCGGCGCGTTGGCGGTGACGTTGAGCGTGTCGCTGTCGCCGTGGATCACCAGCGTCGGCGCCGTGATCCTCGGCAGCTGGTCCCAGGCCTCATGCCCTTCGCTCGCCAGGTAGTGCATTCGCTGCGAGAACGGCGGGATGGGGTTGCGGGCACGCTCGCGCAGCCGCTCGATGTACTCGGGATGCGCCGCCGCCCACTCCTCGGACACCATTTGCCGCAGCAGGAAGCGGATAGCATCTTCGGGATCGGCCGGCCGGTTGGCCATCAGGGCATCCACCTCCAGCGGCCGCCGGACGCCGTGCAGGTTCCCGGGCGTCGTGCAGCCGAGCACTAGCGAGGCGATCCGGTCCCCATGATCGATGCCCAGCCGCTGGCAGATGCGCCCGCCCATCGAGATCCCGTACGCATGCGCCCGCTCGATCCCGAGGGCATCCAGCACCGCCACCGCGTCGCGGGCGAACAACGAGATCGAGTATTCCGGTTCACGCGGCTTGTCGCTGGCGCCGGTCCCGCGATGGTCGAAGACGATGATCCGGTAGTTCGCCGCGAACCGGTCACGCACTCCGTCCCAGCCGTGATGGTCGCTCCCCTGGCCCATCACGAGCAGCAGCGGCTCGCCGGCGCCGGCTTCTTCGTAGTAAATGCGGACATCGCCAGGGGCGGCATATGGCATGCGCGAGACAGTACGAGCCGCGGCGAAAGCCCGCAACCCGCCGTCCCGGCGAGGGGCCGGTGAGCACCCCCGCACCGGGTATAATCCGGGAGTGACCACCGCTCCCGGCAAACCGCGCCTCGTGATCCTCGATTCTCACGGGATCCTCTTCCGTGCGTTCTTCGCCCTCGGCAACAGCGAGAAGCCGCTGATGACATCGAAGGGCGAGCTCACCTTCGCGACGCATGGCTACGCCGAAACGCTCATCCGCGTGCTCGACCAACTGCGGCCAACGCACATCTGCGCGGCCTGGGACGCCGGCGGCAAGACTTTCCGCCACGAGGCGAGCGACGCCTACAAGGCCACGCGCCGGCAGACTCCTTCGGAGCTGCTCGTGCAGATGGCGCGCGTCCGCCAGATGCTCGAGGCCTTCAACATCCCGATCTTCGAAATGCCCGGCTACGAAGCCGACGACGTCGCGGGGACGATCGCCAGGAAGGCGGCAAGCGAGGGGATCGAAACCTACATCGCGACCCTCGACACGGACCTGGTGCAGCTCATCGGGCCGAAAGTCAGCCTCTTCATGTTTCGGCCCTACCAGCGCGACACGATCACCTACGACGAGGCGAAGGCAGCCGAGCGCTGGGGCTTTAGCCCGAAGTATATGATCGACTTCAAGGCGCTGAAGGGCGACACGAGCGATAACATCGAGGGCATCAAAGGCATCGGCGAAAAGACGGCCGCCGACCTGATCCGGCAGTTCGGCAGCGTCGCCTCCATCTACGACAACATCGAACTGATCAAAGGGGCGGTGAAAAAGAAGATCGAAGACGGCGAAGCAGTTGCGCGCCAGAACGTGGACCTCGTCACCATCCACACGGACTTGCCCGTGGAGTTCGACCTCGAATCGTGCAGAGTGCAAGACTTCGACCGCGAAAAGCTCGCGGCGCTGTTCCGGGAGCTCGAATTCCGCGTCCTCGCCGCGCGGCTGAACGACGTGCTCGCGACGCTTCCATCGTCGCGACCGGTCGTGGCGGCGCCGCCCACCGAGCCCGCCCTCGCGACCGAGTACGTCACAGTCACGGACGAAGGGACGCTCTCCGCGCTGGTCGAAACCCTTCGCGCTGCGGGCGCCTTCGGCTTCGCCGCGCTCTCCACCGCCGGCGATACGCTCCACCCGTTGATGCTGGGGCTCTCGTTCGCGACGGAGCCGGGCAAGGCGTGGTATGTGCCGCTGGGCCACGCGCCGCGGTTGGACGGCGCCTCGGGGCAGTTGCCACGGGACACGGTGTTCAAGGCGCTCGGCCCGCTGCTCGCCGACCCCACCCTGAAAAAGACCACCTACGGGACCAAGTATGTCCACCACCTCCTCGACCGTTGCGGGCTGGCGCTCGCGGCCGCGGAGTTCGATGTCTCGATCGCGGCCTTCCTGCTGGGCGAGACCTCTTCGGCGCTGAACAACCTCGTGAACGAGCGGCTCGGCATCGAGCTTGTCGCGCCCACCGCCCTCACGGGCACTGGCCGCAACGCCGTTTCGCTCGCGCAGGCTGAGATCGAGAAGGTGGCCGAATACGCCTGCCAGCAGGCCGACATGCTCCTGCGCATCCGCCCGATGCTGGAAACGCAGCTCAATGAGCGGGGCCAATGGCCGCTCTTCAGCGAGATGGAGCTGCCGCTCGTCGATGTGCTGTACCGCATGGAGAAGCTGGGCGTGGCCCTCGATATTACCGTGCTGCGCGACCTTGCCAGGAACATGTCCGGCGACATCGCCCGCTCCGAACGCGAGATCTACGACATGGTCGGCCACCAGTTCAACATCGGCAGCCCGCAACAGCTCAGCGATATCCTCTTCAAGGAGCTGGGGCTGCCGAAAAGCCGCAAGACCACGCAGGGCTACAGTACGGACCAGCGCGCGCTCGAATCCCTGCGGGCCGTGAGCCCGATCATCGACCTGATCTTCGAATACCGCGGGCTAACGAAGCTCAAGTCCACCTACTGCGATGCGCTGCCGGGCACAGTCGCGGAAGACGGCCGCGTCCACACCGATTACCAGCAGACGGTCGCGACCACGGGGCGCCTGAGCAGCACCAATCCCAACCTCCAGAACATCCCCGTCCGTACCGATGCGGGCCGCGACATCCGGCGCGCGTTCGTCGCCAGCTACTTCGATGACGCATGGTTCGTCGCCGCCGACTACTCGCAAATCGAGCTCCGCGTCCTGGCCCACGTGACCGAGGATCGCGGGCTCGTGGAGGCGTTCCTCGCCGACCAGGACATCCACCGCGCGACCGCGGCAACGGTGTACGGCGTCGAACCCGAGGCGGTGACGCGCCAGATGCGGGACCTCGCCAAGGTCGTCAACTTCGGCATCGCCTACGGTATGGGCGAGTTCGGGCTAAGCAGCCGGACCGACCTGTCGCGCGAAGAGGCCGGCGCGTTCATCCAGAGCTACTACACCAAGTTCCCCGGCATCAAGGAATGGCAGGAAAAGACGCTCGCGTTCACGCGTGAAAGAGGCTACGCCGAAACGGTGTTCGGCCGCCGGCGCTACCTCCCGGCCATCCACAGCACGAACTTCCAGGTGCGAAGCGCCGCCGAGCGCGAAGCCATCAATATGCCGATCCAGGGTACCGCGGCCGACATCATCAAGGTGGCCATGATCCGCGTCGATGAGGAACTCCGCCGCCGCGAGCTGAAGAGCCGCATGCTCCTCCAGGTCCACGACGAGCTCATCTTTGAATGCCCTGCGGACGAAGTGGAGACGATCCGCGACCTTGCCGTGCGGCTCATGCGCTCGGGTCTCGAGATGAACGTGCCACTCAAGGTCGACCTGAAGCAGGGGCGCAACTGGGGCGAAATGGAGGCGGCCGGCTAGGCTGGAACCACCGCCCGGCTTGCGCGAGCACTCACTGGCGTCGATGACGGCGCGCGCGTACGGCTGGTTCCCGGAGCGCACGTGGCGCAGAATCCGCAGCATTCCTCCCGGAAGGTGGAACATGGAACTCTACGACGTGATGCGGACTACCTTCGCCGCCCGCGAGTATACCGGCGAACCACTGCCTGACTCCGTCCTCGAACGCATCCTCGAAAACGCCCGCTTCGCGCCGAGCGGCGGTAACCGCCAGGGCGGCCACGTCATCGTCGTCCGCGACCCCGCGACCAAAGCGGCGCTGGCCGAGATGGCCGTCCCGGCCGCCCGGCGCTATATGGCCCAGGTCGCTGCCGGCGAGAACCCGTGGAACACGATCGTCCCGACGAGCGTCACGCCCGAGGCCGTCGCCGCGACGCGCGTCCCGGCCATGCTGACTGCGCCGCTGGAGCACGCCCCGGTGGTGCTCGTCGTCTGCGTCGATCTGCGCGTCGTGGCCTCTGTGGACCAGTATCTCCCGAGGGTCGGAGTCGTCAGCGGCGCCTCCATCTATCCCTGGTGTGGAACATCCTGCTGGCGGCGCGGAACGAGGGCTACGGTGGCGCGCTCACGACGATGCCGATCGGCGAGGAGCCGCGCCTGAAGGAGCTCCTCGGATTGCCAGACCATATCGCCGTTTGCGCGGTGATCCCGCTCGGGCGTCCGGTCCGCCAGCTGGCGAAACTCAAGCGCAAAACGGTGCCAGAATTCGTCACCCGCGAGCGCTGGGACGGCGCGCGCTTCGGCGCGTAGGCTTTCGCTGCACTACCGGAGGATTTCGTGTCACGACTGCCGCCGCTCGATCTCCAGGACCTCACGCCGGAACAGAAACGCGTCGCCGATGAGATCCAGGGCGGCCCGCGCGGCGGCCTGCGCGGCCCGTTCGAGGCGTGGCTGCGCAGCCCGGGCCTCGCCGACCACGCCCAGCGGCTCGGCGCCTACTGCCGATTCGGCACCGAGCTCCCGCCCGATGTCGTGGAACTGGCCATTCTGCTGACCGGCAAGCACTGGAAGGCGCAGTTCGAATTCTGGGCGCACGCCCGCCTCGCGCGCACCGCCGGCCTCCCCGCCGACGCCATCGAAGCCATTCGCACTGGCGCCACGCCACAGCTCGAACGCGAGGACCTCGCCGCCGCCTACGACACGATCACCGAATACTTCCGCACGAACCGGCTCTCGGCTGCCACCTACAAGCGCGCGCTCGACACCTTTGGCGAACGCGGCCTGGTCGACCTCATCGGCATCGCCGGCTACTACGGCCTCGTCTCGATGACCCTGAACATCTTCGAAGTGCCGGTCCCGCCCGGTGAAACAGAGCCACTGCAGTAGCGCTAGCTCACCCCGCCACCGCCATCGACGGGCAACGACACGCCCGTAATGAACCCGGCTTCATCCGAATGCAGGAAGAGCGCGGCATAGGCGACGTCCCAGCCGGTCCCCATTTTTCGCCCCAGTGGCACGCGCTGGTCGCGCTCGGCGATGACCTGCTCGCGCGGCACCCCCGCCGCCACCCGCGCTTCGATCGCCATCGGCGTGTTCATGAGTCCCGGGAGGATGGCGTTGGCGCGGATGCCGTAGCGAGCGTTCGCCGCCGCGATATTCTCCGTGAGCGCGATCACGCCCGCCTTCGTCGTCTTGTACCCGACGTACGGGTACGCCGAACGCACCGCCATCGAGGAAATGTTGACGATCGAACCTCCGCCCTGTGCGCGCATCGCCGGGATGGCGTGCTTGCAGGCGAGCCACATCCCGCGCAGGTTCACCGCCACGATGCGGTCGAACGCTTCCGCCGTCAGCTCCGTCGCACTGGCGTCGCCGAGCGCGAGGCTCGCGCCAACGTTGTTGTGGAGAATATCGAGGCGGCCCCACTTCGCCACGCACGAGGCAATCGCGGACTGGACCTGGAGCTCATCCTCGATGTCGGCCGCCACCGACGCCGCGACGCCGCCTTCGGCCTCGATCATCGCCGCCGTCTCGTCCGCCGAGGCGAGGTCGCGGTCCACGACCAGCACCATCGCGCCCTCCCGGGCAAGCAGGATCGCCGTCGCCCGGCCGTTGCCGATGGTCTCGCCCGGCGTTTGCCCCCCGCCGAACACCACGGCGGATTTCCCCTTGACGCGCTCACCCATGGTTGCTGCCACCTCTTCCGCCGGCCTATCAGAGCCCGGCCACGTCCGCGAACGCCCGCAGCTCTCGCGGCAGATCGAACCCGCTCGTCCCGAAGATGACGCCCGTGGCGCCAGCGGTCTCCAGCGCTTCCAGCCGTTTCCGAAGCTCATCGCGCGTGCCCGTAAACGAAACGCTTCTCGCGATGCTGACATCGATGAGGTGGTCGTGCGCGTTGGACACGTCGAGGGCATGGCCACGGTGGACCGAGAGGTGCCGCAGCCGCTCGGGCACCTTCCGCACGCTTTCGAGCCACGCCGCGCCATTCGGGAGCCGGGTCACACTCTCCGGGTCGCGCGCGTAGGCCCCGTGGTACGCCGTTGCCACCAGGGGCGCCACGGCCGCCCGTGCGCGCGGCGAGTCGAGGTCTTCGCCATCATCCAGCACGACGCCAAAGACCGACGCCAAACAGGGCTCGAAGCCCGGCTCCGGTGTGCCGAGGCAAATCAGCCCGTCGGCGATTTCGCGGGCGAGCGCGCGGCCTTTCGGCCCCTGCGAGGCCAGCAACAGTGGCACCCGGATCGGCCGCGGTGGCAGCCATCCCTCGGAGGCAAGGATTTGCGCGACGCCCCCGCCGTCGAGCTCGACCGCGTCGCCTTCGAGCAGGCCCCGCACGTGCCCCATGTAGCGCCGCACGTACGCGAGCGTCAATGGCCGCTGTCCCAACCCCGAACGGCCGGTGAAGCCGGTCCCGAACCCCGCCCAGAGGCGCCCGGGGGCGAGGCCTTCGATCGTCGCGATCGCCGACGCCTGCGCGAGCGGGTGGCGGTAGCTGGGGATGAGCACTGCCGCACCGAGCCCAATACGCGCCGTGCGCTCCGCGGTCCGCGCCAGCGCCACCCAGATGTCGTGCCCATACGCCGGCGTCTCTGGGCACCAAACGCGCTCGTAGCCGAGGTCTTCCGCGAGCGCGGCGTAGTCGGGCGTCCTGGGGCCCGGCGGCAGGCGGAACGAATACGTGAGCATCGGCAACTCCGCCGCCGGCGTCTCGTCCGGGTTCGTGGCGGCGATGCAAGTGTGAGCCTTCGCGCCTGTCCCGTCAGCATGCCTCTTTGCGTTTGCGCTTCCCCGCCCGCACCATTGCCCATCGCGACCATCTGCCATGACTTTACCGTCGCGCTCGATACTCGAAGCACCAAACGGCCGCCTGTGGCCATCAATTATGAGGGGGCCTCGGGCCCCTCACGCCTCCAACCCCAGCCCCCGGAGGAAGGCTGCACTGTTCGGCTCTCGCCCAAGGAACCCGCGGACCAGCTCGTCTCCATCGACCGCGCCACCCCGTTCGAGCACCGTCTTCCGGTACTGCGCGCCCGTCGCCGCATCCAGCGGCCCCGCTGCTTCGAAGCGCGTGTACATGTCGTCGCCGAAGACATGCGACCACAGGTAGCCGTAATACCCGGCGTCGTACCCGAAGAGGTGCCCGAACCCCGACTGGAAGTGTGACCCCGCCGGGAATGGGAACCCGCTGACCGGGTGCAGCGCTGCCGCTGTCGCTGTGGTGTCGCCGGCGAATCCCGGCGAGTGGTACGCGAAATCCAGCAGCGCGAAGAACAGCTGCCGCGAGTAGACCACCCCTGAGTCCAGGTTCTTCGCCGCGATCATCGCATCGAGCAACTCGCGCGGCAGCGGTCCACCCGTCTGGTGGTGGCGCGCAAACCCCGCCAGCACCTCCGGCTCCCAGCACCAGTGTTCCAGCATCTGCGACGGCGCCTCCACGAAGTCGCGCTCTGTCGCCGTACCGCTGAACTGCGCCCGCTGCGCCCGCGTCAGCGTCTGGTGCAAGATGTGCCCGAATTCGTGGAACAGCGTCACCACTTCGCTGTGCCGCAGCAGCGACGGCTGCGTCTCCGTCGGCTTCGTGAAATTCGCGACGATCGCACTGATCGGTTTCTGGTACCCACGGTCCGCCCGCTGCCGCCCGCGCTGCATCGTGAACGCGGCCGCGTGCCCGTACTTGTTCGGCCGCGGGAACAGGTCCATGTAGAAGCGCGCGAACGCCTCACCACCCGCCGCCTCGTAGATGTCGAACGCCCGTACGTCGGGGTGCCACCGCGGCGCCGCCGGCGCTGGCTCGTAGCGCACGCCGAGCATCGTCTGCGTCACCTGGAAGAGCCCGTCGAGGCAGGCCTGCAGCGGGAAATACTGCGCCACCTCGAACTCATCTACGGCGTATCGCGTCTTCATCAGGCGATTGTGATAGAAGCGCCAGTCCCACTGCCGCAGGTCGCCTCCACCCGTGTGTTCCGCCTTTGCCTTCCGCAACTCCGCCAGGTCTGATTCCAGTTTCAGCCGCAACCGCTCGCGCAGGTCCGCGAGGAAGCCGTCGACGGCCGCGCGGCTCTTCGCCATCCGCACCTCGACGACGTAGGCCGCCCATGAGTCGTAGCCCAGCAGGCCGGCGGCTTCATTGCGCAGCCGTATCGCTCGCTCCAGCCGCTCGACGTTCGCCTCGCCGCCTTTGCGCTGGTCCTTCAAGAAGAGTTCCTGCCGCCGCTCCTCCGACTCCGCATTCGAAAGGAACGGGAACAGCTCCGGGTAATCCAGCGACACGCGATACCGCCGCTCGTCGCTGCCCCCTTCGACCAGCGTCAGCCCCTCGATGAACGAGTCCGGGAGCCCCGCCAGCTCCTCGCGTGACACTTCGATGCCGTCGTCCCAGTCGTCGATGGCGTTGCGGAACTGGACCCCGATCTGCACAAGCTCATCGAAGATCTCACGCACCCGCGCGCGCAGGCCGGGCCGGAGGCCGAAGCCGTTGCGCCGGTAGTCGCGCAATTCTCGCTCCAAATAACGCGCGTCTTCGCCGGCCAGCCGCGCCGCTTCCGCCGTCTCCGAAAACGCCTTCACCGCCTCGTACAGGTCTTCGCGGAACGCCAGCCCAACGAGGTATTTGTCGAGCCGCTCGTCCCAGGTCCGCGCGTCCTCGCGAATCGCGTCGTCGGCCGAAACATACGCCATGAACGCGTATGTCCCGGACGCGGCCGCGACGTGCTCGACGGCCTCCTCGAGCGCCAGCATGGTGTTCGCGAAGGTCCGCGCTCCGGCGGGCACGGCCACAATTGCCGCAATTGCCGCGTCGCACGCGTCCATGCCCGCCTGGCACGCTTCCGCCACCACCTCCGGCGTGAGCCGCTCGAACTCGACTGGCGCCAGCGCATCAGCGGTCATCCGTTCCTCCTGTGAGATGGTCGCCTCGCCGCTCCGAGGGGTCGACGATGGTCGCGCGCCCCGCATCAACCCACCGGGAACGCCTTCAGGTGGCCCATCACCTCGCTCGCCACATTCTCGAAACTCTCCTGTATCAGCCAGTGGCCGGCGTCCAATTCCACGAACTTGTAGTAGCCGGTCATGTAGTTTGCCGTCGTCAACGTGGTCGAACGGCCGACCGCCTGGTCCTTGTTCCCCCACACCACGAGCGTTGGCGTGGCGACCTTCGCCTCGCTGTTCGCGGCCTGCTCCGGGTTCAGTCCGAACGAGCCGCGGTACCAGTTGAGCGCCGCCGTCAGCGCCCCCGGCTTCGTGAACACATCCATGTATTCGGCGACCTCCTCCGCCGGGCTTGCCGTCCAGATCCCGCGCAGCATCTCGAAGCTGTTCGCCGACATCGCCGCCTCCGCGACGCCCGGCTCCTGGAAAAACGTGATGTACTGGCTTTTCTCCTGTTGCGCCGGGTCCTCGCGCAACGCACGGCCGTACGACGCCGGGTGCGGGATAGAGAGTGCGCTCCAGCTCGCGATGCGCTCCGGGTAGCTCATCACCACGCGCCAGCCCACGCCGGCGCCCCAGTCGTGTCCAATGAGCTGGAACCGCCCGAACCCCGCCGCATCGGCGAGCGCCACGGCGTCTTCCGCGAGCAGCTCGGTGCGGTAGTTCTCCCGCCCTTCCGGTCGCGCCCCGGGACTGTACCCGCGCTGGTCCGGCGCCAGGCAGCGGTATCCCGCCGCCGCCAGCCTCGGCAAGAGCTCGCACCACATGTGCGATGTCTCCGGGAAGCCGTGCAGCAGCATCACCGGCTCGCCGCCCTCGGGGCCGGCCTCCCGGCAGCGGAACGTCATGCCGTTGGCGGCAATCTCGCGAATGGTGGTGGTCATCCTGCCCTCCGTGCCGCCCATCGTCACCGGGCTGGCGTCCGGCGATTGTACGGCCCGGGCGTGCTCGCCGCCTACGGCTGCGAATCTGCTAGCATCGCGCCACTCGAGGACACGGACGGGACCGCGCCATCAGCAAGCGACTCAGGTACTACCTCCCGCGCGCCGTTCGCGGCCCTCGCCGCCAGCGCGGCGCTGTCATCGCCGGCGTTGTTCGCTGCGCGCTGGTCCCGGGTAGCGCCGGGCGGCACATCGCCGCGCGCCATCGTCCCTCAGCTCGCCGCCGATTCGTTGCCGGGCCGCGATTGTGGCGAAGAGCGCTGGTCGATTAAGACACTCTCCGACCCCCGCGCCCTCGCCGTGAGCCTCGTCCCGGTACCCAGCAGCGTGACAGCCATGCGGATGCTCGCTGCGCCAGTCCTGGGCCAATCGACACCCCGCATCGTGGGCGTCGAGACCACCACCTACCGCCTCGCGGCGACGCTCGTGAGCATGAAGACCGAGGACGACCGCGATATCCACCTCGTCATCGCCGATCCCGCGGACTCAGCCCTCACGATGGTCGCCGAGCTTCCTGACGTCGCCTGCGAGGGCGCTGCCGACTCCATCCGGCGCGACCAGATCCAGGCCGCTCGCGCAGCGCTCGTGGCCGCCAGCGGAAACGCGCCCGTGAGCTCCTTCAAGCAACTGCACGGCGCCGCGATTATCACCGGGGTTGGCTTCTTCGGCTTCCTCCACGGCCAGACGGGCATTGCGCCCAACGGCATTGAACTTCACCCGGTGCTCCCTTTGAAGGCGGGTGCAGGGCCCCCTGACCGCCATCAGTACGCCCAGCCATCAGTGCCGTGCGCGTCAGCTGAGCGGCCGGCCGCGAGCGCCAGCGCCCCTCCCGCCCGCGGCTCCACTACCCGGAAGGATCCTCGAAGAGCAGCTCACTGAGCCCCTCCTCGATGAATTCTTGCAGCCGCTCGCGGCGCGCGCTGTACAGCGTGTGTGTCCCGCTCCGGGCCGATTCCAGCAGCCCCGCTTCGCGCAGCATCTTGATGTGCACGCTCACGGTCGGCTGCGCGAGCTCGAAGTAATCCGCGAGTTCGGTGATGCTCATCGGTCCGTGAGTCACCCGGCTCAGGAGTATCGACCGCGTTGGGTCCGAGAGTACCTTGAACCGGTTTGCCGAACGCTCGGCGCTCTCGCGGCGCTGCTGGATCCGCTTCGCCGCATCCGGCCCGAACGCGATGAGCAGCAGTTCGGCGTTTCCGAAGAAGAACCCCCCGCCCGCCCCGAGGCCCTGCGGCAGCACCAGCACCTGGCCGCGCTGCAGTGCGCGGTTCACCAGCGTCCGGAAGCTCTGCCGTCGCGCGAGATGGTTCGGCGGGATCAGAGAGAACACCGAGGCGCCGCTCGCCAGCTGTCTCCGAAGCCGGACCGCCACGCCGTCGGCGGACGCCCGGCCTGCCCGCTCCCAGTACGGTTCCAGCCATTCGGCGATATCACATATGAGTGCGAGGTAGCGGCGCCGCAGTTCCGGCGACGTCCGCAGCCGCTCAAGGCGGCTCTCGATTCTATAACGATGCTACGATTTGGCAGAGAGGTGTCAGGTTTGCCTCGCCGGGGCCTCCCGCGGGCTCCGGCGCGCGGCGAACAACCGCCGGAACGCCTGCACGAACGAACCTCCCGGCAACGCCGACACGAGGATCCACGCGAACCCGACCACGATCGCCCCGAAGATCATGTCGAAGAAGTAGTGATTGCCCGTCACCGTGATCGCCCACCCCATCACGACCGACATCAGCACCGCACCCGCGCGCAACAGCTTGCGCTTCGTATTCACCCACATAGCCGCCGATGCCAGCAGGATCCACCCGAAGTGGAAGCTCGGCAGCGCCGCGTAGTCGTTCACGAAGGGTCCCGGCTGGAAGTAATACGCGTTGCTCGTCGCGCTGTGCACCGTATCGGTGAACCCGAAGTCATAGCCGTTCAGTGCCATCAGCCGTGGTGGCGCCGCCGGCAGCAACCAGTACGTGCCCACCCCGACGACCGCCGACACCAGCATCACATTGCGCACGAAGCGGAACCGCAGCGGGTCCTTCAACACCAGCCAGATGGCAATCGCCAGCAGCACGGGGTAGTGGCCCCAGGCGTAGATAAGGTTCGCCCCGTCCATGACCCAGCCCCAGTGAAGGAACAGCTGCTGGATCCGCACCTCCCAGAACAGGTTCGATTGCTGTTCGAACCGGATCAGCGCCAGGCTGCGCGAAACCGAAGATTGCGCATCGTCGGGCCGCACGCCCCGCAGCAAGAAATACACGACCATGATGGCGGCCGTCCCGAGGACCTCGTAGGTCGCCAGCCGCCAGCGCTCCGCGGCCGCGTAGCGGTCCGTGGCCTCACTCTGCCCATGCGTCGCCATCTGCATGACCGTCCTCCCGACGGCTGGCCGCGCCGCGCCCCGTTGGGCCTGCGCCGCGTGAACAAATATTAACGTAGCAACTGCCGCGATGGCCGGTCAACGCCGCCTTTCCGATGAGCGCATCGCTCGCTATACGCCGAGAGCATGGCTGCGATAGGGAGTTGCGACTCCCCATAGGATGTATACTCCCTCGCACGGAGGAATCGCCATGCCTACGATCCTCGACCCCACCGATGAGCGCGTCCCGGTCCGCCGGTCGCTTACGCCGCGCCCCGAGGCGCTGAGCGGCGCCATCGGCCTCCTCGATATCTCCAAGCCGCGCGGCAACATCCTTATCGATCGCCTCGCACAGCGGCTCGCGGAACGGCTGCCGGGCGTGACCATCCTCCGCTACAGCAAGCCAACCTTCACCAGGCCCGCGCCCGAGGACCTGCGGCGCAAAATTGCCGAGGAGTGTGGCTTCGTCATCGAGGCCCTCGCCGACTGAGGGTCCTGCACAACGTGCAGTGTGCACGACACGACATGGTTCGAAATCCAGGGCAAGCCCGCCGTCTTCATTGCCTCCAGCGAGTTCATTGACGCTGCCGAAGTGCAGGCTGCCGCGCTCGGGTTGCCGGAAGTGCGCCGGATCTTCGTCCCGCATCCAATCCAGGATGCAACCGACGACGAGATGCGCGCGAAAGCCGACGCGATCGTCGATGGCGTGATAGAAGCCCTCGTCGACTGACGCCCCCGCGCTCGTGAAAGCTGACGCTATCCGCGCAAGCCGCTAGGATCGCTGCGGTGCGCGCCGCAGCGGTGGCCGTGCCGCGAGCTTCGTACTTCCGAATCCCCGAGGGCCCCATGCCGACTGCGCCTGTCCGCGACATCGTCACGTATTACGAAGAGGCCGGGTCCGGCCACCCGCTCGTCCTCATCATGGGCCTCGGCGGCGACCTCCAGGGTTGGGCGCTCCAGGTCCCGGCGCTCTCCAAATACTTCCGCGTGATCACCTTTGACAACCGCGGCGCCGGCCGCACGAGCGCCCCCGACCGCCCCTTCACCATCGCCACCATGGCCGACGACCTGGCCGCCCTGCTGGACCGCCTGGACATCGAAAAGGCCCACATCCTCGGCTTCAGCATGGGCGGCTACATCGCCCAGGAGTTCATCGCGGCCTACCCGCAGCGCGTCGATAAGCTCATCCTCCTCGCCACCGCCGCCTCCATCGATGGCTACGGCCATGCCGTCGTCAACAGCTGGATCGATGTCCGGCGTTCGAACCTCAGCCGCGAGCAGGTCATCCGCACCCGCGCGCCCTACGTCTACAGCCCGGAGCTGCTCGACGACTCCGAGCGCTACGAGCGCGCCATCCAGAACGCACTCTCGAACCCCTACGCGCAGCAGGACCACGCCTTCATCCGCCAGGCCCAGGCCATCCTCGCATTCGACGCCGCCGAATCCGCCGCAAAGATCAAGTCCCCCACGCTCGTGGCAGTCGGCAAGGACGACATCCTCGTCCCGCCCCGTAACTCCGAAAAGTTGGCGAAACTGATCCCCGGCGCCACCCTCAAGGTCCTCGATGGCGCCCACCTCGGCGTCCTCGAGTACCCGAACGAATACAACGCCGTCTTCCTCGAATTCCTTGGCGCATCGAGCTAACCCCGCGCCCTGGAGCTGCCGCCCTCCGTGGCCGGTTCTGTGGTCGGCCGCGCCCGACACTGGAACACGGTTAAGCCGAACGGGCACACGCGGCGGCCGCAGCCACCGCCGCCACGAGCGCGTCTTTCACCCCTGCTGTGGCGCCGCGCCATCACCGGCTTGGAACTCCTACGACTCCAGCCAGTTCACATCGCCGTGCAGGTCCGGGTCGTGCTGCTTCGCCGCGAACACCGCGTATTCTTCCTTGCTCGCCCCGATCGTCGTGCCCACGCCGTGGCCCGGCCAGATCCGAGTATCGTCGGGCAGCGCGTACAGCGTGCCCGTGATTGACGCGATTTCCTGCTCCAGCAGCTCGTGCGAGCGTGAGTGCCCGGGCCCGCCGGGGAATAGCGTATCCCCCACGAACGCGTGTTTGCCGTGTACGAACGTCGTGCTTGCGGGCGTGTGGCCCGGCACCGTCAGCACCCGGAATTCCACGTGGCCCACGGCGACCGTATCGCCGTTCGTCACCGGCACGTCGAGCTGCCCGTCCTTTAGCCACGGCTCGCCGGGATCGCCGTAGAGCTGGCAACCGTACCGCTCCTTCAGCGCATCGATGCTAGCCGTATGGTCGCCATGCGAATGCGTCAGCAGGATTTTCGACGGCCGCACCCCGGCGAACTCCGCTGCCTCGACGCTCTTCTGCACTTCATCGGGCGCATCGATGAACGCTGCCTCGTTTGTCGCCCGGTCGATCACAACATAGATATTGTTCGCGAACCCGGCAGGCCCGCCGACCACGATGCCAAGGTCGCCATCGTCGATCCATTCCATCTTCAAACTCCTGCTGCGCGGCAGTGTACCGCCTCTCCACCGGCCCTCACACCGCAGATCCGCTAGAGCCGCCCGCTGAACGCGTCCTGCACCTCGGGACGGTCGAAATTCGCGATCAGCAACTCTGTGATGGGCGCCC
This sequence comes from Chloroflexota bacterium, assembly GCA_016191435.1. Taxonomy (GTDB): domain Bacteria; phylum Chloroflexota; class Dehalococcoidia; order Tepidiformales; family Tepidiformaceae; genus Amarobacillus. The sequence continues at coordinate 225,012 of JACPOQ010000035.1, forward strand.
GGCGGCTCCCCACCGAGTTGATCGCCCGCGACATCGCGACCACCTCGCACCGGTAGCCGCGGTCCGCGTACAGCGCGCGGATGACAGCGTGATCGCTGTTCGAAAGCAACGCCGCCACGCCGCGCGCAGTCATCACGTCGAACGCGTCGCGGAGCCGCTCTTGCTCGGCGGCCCCGAACTCCCCGCTCGTGTAGCTCGTGAAGTTTGCCGTTCGCGTGAGCGGTTGGTACGGCGGGTCCAGGTAGACGAAGTCGCCCGGCCTCGCTTCCGCGCATGCAGCCTCGAAGTCCTCGGACACCAGCTCGCAGCCCTGGAGCGCGCCTGAAGCTGCCATCAGCCCGTCGGCGTCGCAGATCCGCGGGTTGGCATAGCGGCCGTGGGGCACGTTGAAACCGCCGCTCGCATTCACCCGGTAGAGCCCGTTGTAGCAGGTCCGGTTCAGGAACAGCAGCCGCGCGGCGGCGGCGACGCTGTCTCCCGCCACCGCGGATCGCACGGCGTAGTACATCGCCGCGCGGCCTTGGAGGGCGCGCGCGCCGTACTCGGCGGCGAACTCCTGCAACGCCGCGATGAGTGCCGCCGGCTCATCCCGTACAACCCTGTACGCCTCGATGAGTTCGCTGTTCGCGTCGTTCAGCCGCGCACCCGCCGCGCGTCCGCTGGCCGCCATCGCGAAGAACACCGCCCCGCCCCCAACGAACGGCTCGTGATACCGCCCGAACCCGCGCGGCGCGCGCTCCACCACCAGCGGGGCCAGCTTCCCTTTCCCGCCCGCCCACTTCACGAACGGCCGGGCGCCTGCTCCGAATCCGGGAAGCGCTTCCTTCATCTGCCCGGATTCGCGCTCGCCGGCGGCTCCAGCACCACCACGAGCTCCTCGCTGCCGTGGATCCCGCGCACGATCTGCTTCTCGATGTCCGCGGTGCGGCTCGCGCCCGTGAGGATCAGCGCGTCCCCCGTGCCCAGGTACGCTCCCACCTGCGACGGATATCGCACGATCGTGTCCACGCGGACCCGTACCACCACCCGCCTCGCCGCGAGGATTGGCCGCCGTGCCGCGGCCTCCCCGGTGAGCAGCACGCTTCCCGTCGCTGCGATCGCGGCCACGGCATCCAGCACGCGGTCGCCTTCCGCGGGCTCCAGCGCCTCCACCACCACCACCCCGAGAGCGCCCGCCCGTGCCTTGAACAGCTCCACCGGGTCCTCGCTCTCTATGTCTGCGACCGGGACCACCACAGGCCGGGGCTGGGACTCGCGCGGCCGCAGCATCTCGGGGTCCCGCGCCGGCGGCCCCGGCTCCGGCAGCAACCGCGGGTCGTCGCGCTCGCCGGTCGGGCGCAACACCCGCCCCGCGCCCCGCAACGAGATCCGCGCGAACGCCGTCGCCGCCCGCGCCCGTGTCGCGCCTGAGAACGCGAAGGCCCACGCCTGCCACCCCACCCGCTCCTTCCGTGACCCCGCCCGGTGGCTCGCCACAGCGTCGCCGCGCAGCTCCAGCAGCATCCGGTGTAGCGGGATGCCGACCGGGCAGACCTCGGTGCAGCGCCCGCACAGACTCGATGCGTACGGCAGGTCCGCGTAGCGCCCATCGCGCCAGAGCAGGGGCGAAACGACCGCCCCGATCGGCCCCATGTATGGCGACCCGTAGGACAACCCGCCCGCCGCCCGGTACACCGGGCAGCCATTCATGCACGCGCCACAGCGGATGCACTTCAACACCTCCCGGTAGCGCTCGTCGGCTGCGATCGCGCTCCGCCCGTGGTCGACGAACACCACGTGCCGCTGCTGGCCCGGGTCCGGCTCCGCGAGGAAATGCGTGAACGAAGTCAGTGGCTGCGCGGTCGCGCTCGGCGCCAGCACCTCGAGGATTGCCAGCGCCCCGTCCTCGTCCGCGACCACCTTCTCCAGCCCCGTGATTGCGACATGCAGCTTCGGGTGGCTCGCCCCCAGCGAGACGTTCCCTTCGTTCTCCACCACCATGATCCGCCCGCTCGATGCCACGACGGCGTTCGCGCCGGTGATGCCCGCATCGCAGTCACGGAAGAACTCGCCCACCACATCGCGCACGTACCGCGAGAGCCGCACCGGGTCGTCATCGGGCAATTCCGCGCCCGTGCGTGCCAGCATCTCCCGGATGCGCGCCCGGTTCAGGTGCAGCGCGGGCGCGGTGATGTGGCTCGGCCCGCGCCCTTCGATGTCGACGATGTACTCGCCGATGTCCGTCTCGAGCACGTCGATCCCTGCCGCCCGAAGCGCGTGCGTCAGGCCTACTTCCTCCCCGACCATCGTCTTGGACTTCGCCACGCGCTTCGCGTCCCCGAGCAGTTCGCGCACGATCCGGACGGCATCTGCCGGTTCGGCCGCACGGTGGTAGCCGATACCCCGTTTCTGGAACTGCACCCGCAGCTGCGCGTGCAAGCCGTCGAGGTGGTCGACCGCGTACATCCGCGCCGCCGCCGCCCGCGCCTTTGCGTCCTCGGGCGAGCGCCGGAGCATCGTTGCCGAGTCCTCGATGAGCTTGCGCATGATTGGCGTCACCGTCGCTGATGGGCGCTCCTCGCGCATCTCCTTCGCCGCGCGCTCGTGGTAGGTGCTCACCCGAGCGCCCTCGATAGCAGCTCCGCGACCGTCCATGTTTCCAGCGGCACGCCGAGCCCACGCGCCCCCGCTTCCAGGTGGGCGAGGCACGAGAAGTCCGTCGAGACAATGACCCGGGCGCCGGTCTGCCGCACGTCATCGAGCTTGCCGGTCAGCATCGCGGCCGAGATCTCCGGCAGTTTCACGCTGAAGCTGCCCCCGAAGCCGCAGCATTCGTCCTCGAAGGTCAGCCGTCGCACCTCCAGCCCCTGTACGCGCTCCAACAACCCCCTGACCGCGGCGCTGATGCCAAGTTCGCGGCGCGCGTGGCAGGCATCGTGGTACACGACGGTCCCCTCCAGGACGAGCGCCACCCGTTCCAGGTTCGGGTGCCCAGCCACGTACGATGCGAACTCGCGGAAGCGTCCCGCAATCCGCCCGGCGGCCGCGCCCCGGCTCCCATCGAACAGTCCCGGCAGGTAGTGCGTCACCATGCTTGTGCACGAACCCGAGGCCGTGACCACCACGTCGTGCCGCCGCGCGTCCTTCAGCAACCCCCGCCCGACGCGCTTCGCCTCGCCGCGAAAGCCGCTGTTGAACGCCGGCTGCCCGCAACAGCGCCCGTCGAGCAGCGTCACCTCGTCGCCGAGCGCTTCCAGCACCCGCCGGGCATGCGCCGCATCTGCCGGCCGCAACGCCCCCAGGTAACACGGGTCGAACAGCGCAACCCTCGCCATCGCGGCTAACGCTAGGCGCGCCGCTCACCACCGGCAAGTCGAACCGTTCGTCAGTCCCTGAGTCCCTCAGTCCCTCAGCCCCTCCTTTCCTGCCCGCGGTGCGCTCTGAAACCCCTGCGTCTTGTGCGACCCGTCGCAGAAGGGCTTGGTCGATGAATGCCCGCAGCGGCAAAGCGCGATCACGTCCTTGACTTCGTAGCTGTTGCCATCCGGGTCCATCACGATCACGCCACCCTTCACGATGTACGGGCCGTTGTCGCGGATCTTGATTTCGATTTCAGCCATGCTTCACCTCGCTGTGTGCCGCGAACTCTACCGGCTGCCGCGATTCCCTCCCGGCCCCGAAGGTTGCTCCGGTGCCACTTCCTCGCGCCCTGCGCTTGCAGCGCCGTCGCGAAACGTGAAAAACGCTGGATTCGGGCCGTGTCATGTGCGGTGATGGATGCAGGTCCAATCGAAGGAGGCTCGAAATGGGCATCGGGATCAGCATCTTCTTCATCGCCGTCGGCGCGATCCTCGCGATCGCGGTCGACTACACGGTCACCGGCATCGATGTGAACGCCGTTGGCGTCATCCTCATGGTCGTCGGCGCGATCGGTCTGCTCTTCTCCCTCCTCTTCTGGAGCACCTTCGGCATGTACGGCGTGCGCCGCGATGACAGCATGCGCCACGGCCCGCCAATTTAGCCCTGGACACCGGCAGCGAGGCCGGCCGTTGCGGCCGGCCTCGCCTCCGGGCGGGCGGCTACCCCACGCCCGGGTTCACGGGCTCATCGCCTATCACGCCGAGCGCCGCTAACTCCGCGAAGTCCGCGCCGGTCATTCCCAGCAGCTCGCTCAGCACTGCCCGCGTATGCTCGCCGAAAAGCGGCGCGTGCCGGCGGAGCTGCGGGTTCGCCTCCGACAGCCGCCACGCAGGCGCCGGCTGCCGCCACGGCTCCATCCGCGGGTGGGGCAGGCGCACCCAGAATCCCCTCGCGGCCAGGTTCGGGTCGTCGTGGATATTCTGAGTGTCCAGCACGCGCCCCGCCGGTACGCCCACCGCCTGCAGCTGTTCCATCGCCTGCTGCGCGTCCTGCTCGGCTGCCCAGCGTTCGATGTAGCCGTCGATCTCGTCGTGCAGCGCCTGGCGCTCCGCCAGTCCTAGCCCATCGAGTTGCGTCGCCCCGACAATCAGCGCTAGCGCGTCCCACTCCTCGTCGGTCCGCACTGAAATCGCGATCCACTGCTCGACGCCCCCTGTGCGATAGACCCCTTGTGGCGCGAATCGCGGCGACCGGTTGCCGTGGTGTGCTGGCTCCTCGCCACGCAAAGACGCCACCACGAACGCCTCCCCGATCTGCGTCGCCATCGTTTCGCGCTGCGCGAGGTCGATGAAACACCCGTGCCCCGTCCGCCGGCGCCGTATCAGTCCCAGCGCCACCGCGCCTACCGCGCTCACCCCCGCGATCGGGTCCCCGTACGAGATGCCCGTCTTGTATGGCATCCCGTCGTCGCCGTAGCCCGTGAGCGACGCCATCCCCGCCATCTGCTCGATGATCGGCCCGAATCCCACGTTCGCGCGTTCGCTGCCCGTCTTCCCGAAGCCCGCCATCGAGACGGCGATGATGTCGTCCTTCGCCGCCTTCAACACCTCGTAGCCGAGTCCGAGGTTCTCCAGCACGTCCGCGCGGTAGTTCTCGATCACCACGTCGCAGTGCGGCACCAGCTCCAGGAACACCTCCCTCCCGCGCGCCTGCGCGAGGTCGAGTGTCACCGACTTCTTGTCGTTGTTGTAGTAGTTAAAGTAGAACGACGAGTTCCAGGGAGCCTCGATGCCCTCCTGCGGCACGAGCGTTCGGATGTTGTCCCATGCCCGCGGCGACTCGATCTTCAGCACCTCGGCGCCCATCACCCCGAGCAGGCGCGTCGCGAACGGGCCCGCCCACATCATCGTCAGGTCCAGTACGCGTACGCCTGCGAATGGCAGCTCCTTCACGCTCGCACCCCAAGCCACTCGCCGAGCACGGCCTCCGTGTCGGCGCCAGGTCCGTGGAACTCGCCTGCCCGCCAGGGTAGCCCAGGGAATGGCCGCCCCGGCATGCGGGCGACCCCAGCGGGTGTCGCTACGGCGTCGAAGAAGCCGCGTTCGGCCAGGCTCTCGTTCTCCAGGAGGTCGCCCGGCGTGAGCACCGCTCCGAACGGGATCTTATGCGCAGCGCCCAGCTCCAGCAGCTCGCGCTTCCGCTTATCTGCGAACCATGCGTAGAGTTTCGCCTGCAACTCGTCGTCGTTCGCCAGGCGCTCCAGCGGGTCCACGAAGCGTTGCTCTTCCAGCTCGGGGTCGCCCACAACACGGAAGAACGCGGGAATTTGCCGGCCGAGGCAGCAGACGCCGGCGTATCCATCGGCGCATGGATAAATCCCCCACACCGCCGACACGTGGTTTCCAGAGCGCAGGTGAGGCCCCACACCCGTGTATTCGGTCCGCGATGCGTACAACTCCAGCATCCCCGCCGCGCATTCCTGCAGCGAGATATCGATCCAGTCCCCCTCGCCCTGCACGAGCGCGCCGTAATACGCGCTCACCGCCGCCGCGAACGCGTTCAGGCCGCCCAGGTACTCCGCCTGGCTGCCGCCGTTCACCAGCGGCGGCCGGTGCGGCGACCCCGTCAACGACATGATCCCGCCCATCGCGAACGACACGATGTTTGTCGCGGCATACGCGGCGTAGGGCCCTTCCTGCCCGAACGGCGTGATTGACACGATCACCAGCTCCGGCCGTTCCTTCTGCAACTGGCCCGGCGCGAGTCCGAGCCGTGCGAGGTGGCCTGGCCGCCCATCTTCGACCAGGATATCCGCCCGTAGCGCCAGCTCCAGCAGTTGCGCGCCGCTCGCCTCAACCCGCCGCTTCCCCGCGAGCAGGTATACCTCTTCCTCCGGCGTGAGGGCGCCGTCCGGCCCCTCGCAGCGCACGACATCCGCCCCGAAGCCCGCCATCCATCGCGTTGCGAAGGCCGCCGGGATCCCGCCGCCGAGTTCAAGGACCCGTACCCCATCCAGCACCAGATCGGTCATTCGTCCCTCCTGCGCGCTGCGATTGTGGATCGGCCGTACCCCCGCGGTCACGGCGCCTGTCACGAAGACGCCTTGCCCCCTACGGAAGTTCCCGGAATGGCAGAAAGTGGCCCGCCGCGCCGCGCGGGAACGGGCACACCTCCATCACGGCGTCCGTGTTCAGCGGTCCGTGAATGTGCGGATAGGCCATGCCGTCCGGCTGGACGACCCAGCGCACCTCCGCCCGGATGAGCGCCGGGTCGATCACCAGCACGAGCCAGCTCCCCGGCACGTCCCGGTAGAACCGCTCCGCGACGGCCTGCAGGTTGCGCTCGCCGGCCGTGCAATGGATGAACCCCTCGTCCGCGAGGCTCGCCGGCCTGTATTCGGCGCGCGCCTTCGCCCAGTCGCTCGCGAGCACCATGTGGTAGATCTCCGCCATTCGCCCCTGCCCCCCGATACGCCCACATTTGCGTTCCGCTAGGATACGGCGACCACCTCCCCGGAGCTCGCATGAAATTCGGCCTCACCATGTTCCCCACCGACTACGCCATCCCCGTCACCGAGCTGGGTAAGGCGGCCGAAGACCTCGGTTTCGAGTCCCTCTTTTTTCCCGAGCACACCCATATCCCGACCAGCCGCCGCACGCCCTGGCCCGGGGGCGCACCCCTCCCGAAGGAGTATTCGCACACCCTCGACCCGTTCGTCGCAATGGCGGCGGTCGCCGCCGTCACCACCACGCTCAAGGTGGGCACCGGCATCTGCCTTGTCATCGAACGCGACCCAATCACGCTGGCGAAGGAAGTCGCGAGCGTGGACCACCTCTCCAACGGCCGGCTGCTCTTCGGCATCGGCGGCGGTTGGAACATCGAGGAGATGGAGAACCACGGGACGCAGGCCACGACGCGCTGGAGGCGGCTCCGTGAGGACATCCTCGCGATGAAGCAGATCTGGACGCAGGATGAGGCCGAGTATCACGGCCAGTTCGTCAATTTCGACCCCATCTGGTCCTGGCCAAAGCCTGTGACGAAGCCGCACCCGCCTATCCTCATCGGCGGCAATGGCCCGCGGACCCTGGATCGCGTCATCGAATACGGCGATGAGTGGATGCCCATCGGCACGCGCACCCCCGACCTCCCCCAGCGCATCACTGAGCTCCAGGTAATGGCCAGGGCCGCCGGCCGGGCCGCCATCCCGGTCTCTATTTTCGGCGCCCAGGCTTCGCCGGAATCCTTCGCGGAGCTCGAAGCAATGGGCGTCACCCGCCTCTGCTTCGGCCTTCCTCCCGCACCGGCTGAGGAGACGCTCCCGCGCATGAAGCGCTACGCCGAAGCCGCCATGAGCTACATGAAGTAGGCCCCGACGGAACCCCACTACCGCCGCAGCAGGTTGATCTTGCCGCGTGCCGCCCGCAGGTCGAGCAGCGCCGCCGCCGGCGTCGCTCCGGCGCTGTACGCCGGCAACGCCGAATCCTTCCCCAACGGCGAGAGCTTGAACTCGCTGTTCAGGTCGCCCGTGCCATCGAGCCGGAACGGCACGTCGCGCGGCCACTGCACCGTGATGTCCCCGTTCGGTACCAGCACCGTCACGCCGCCGATCACTCCCGTCACGAGCACCTTCCCGTAGTTCGTCCGGATCTCGATCCGCGCCCCCGCGGGCACCGTTACGTCGATAGTCGCCGGCGCGCTCTCCGAATTGCCGCCCCCGACTTCCCGCCACGTTTGCACCAGTACATGGTCGCCTTCCTGCTGCATCTGCAGCTGGATCCGGCTGAGATCCTCGAACGCGAGCGGCTCGTTCCGCCCCGTGCCCCTCCGGACGGCCGTGATGAGCACCAGGTTGTCCCTGGCGCCTGCGACGCGGACATCGCCCGCCCAGTTGTCGATGGTCACCGTCGGCGCCGGTCCGGTCTGGTACTGCTGGTTCACCGGGTCCGTCAGCACCACCGGCCCATCACCTTCGAAGAAGGCGGCGAACTGTGTGGCTGTGAAGATCACGAGCGCAAGGCAGGCCGGCGGCAGCAGCCACCAGAACCGCCGGACATCCGGCGCCATGTCCAGGTCCGTGAGGTTCATAGCCCGCGGAGCTCAACCCTCCGCCCGCGGTCCGGCGTAATCTCGCCAACCCGCAGCGCCTCCGGGATCGCGTCGAGCACGCCTGCCGCGTCCTCGGGCGCCACCATCACCACCAGCCCCAGGCCCATGTTGAAGACTTCGTACATCTCTTGCGGCGCGATCTCGCCGCGCTGCTGGATGAGCTGGAACACGGGCAGCACGGGCCACGCTTTCGTCTCGAAGACCGCCGTCAGGCCGTCCGGCAGGATCCGCGGCACGTTCTCGGTGTACCCACCGCCCGTGATGTGCGCGATGCCGTGGACGCGCTCGAGGATGGGCACGATCTCGCGGTTGTATGGCCGGTGCGTCGCGAGCAGCGCTTCCCCCAGCGCCCGGCCACCAAGGATCGGTGGCCGTTCGTCCAGCCGCCTGCGCGTTTCGGTGTCCGGCTCCCCGTCCGCAATCCCCAGCACTTTGCGGGCCAGCGAGAAGCCGTTGGTGTGCAACCCCGAGCTCGGGATGCCAATGAGCACGTCGCCTGCCGCCACCTTCGAGCCATCGATGATCCGGTCGCGCTCCACCACGCCCACGATGAAGCCCGCGAGGTCGAAGTCGCCCATGGCGTACACGTCTGGCATGTCCGCCGTTTCGCCGCCGAGCAGCGCGCACCCGGCGTCCGCGCAGGCCCGCGCCACACCCTCCACGAGCGTCGTCTTCTGCTCGTGCGTCAGCCCGTTCCCGGCGATGTAGTCCAGGAAGAACAGCGGCTCCGCCCCGCAGGCGAGGATGTCGTTCACGCTGTGGCCGAGGATGTCCGCCCCGCAGAGGTCCAGCCGCCCGGCCGCCAGCTGCACCTTCACCTTCGTCCCGATGCCGTCCGCGCTCGCCGCCAGCACCGGGTCGCGGTACTTCGCCCCCAACCGGAAGAGGCCGCTGAACGGGCCCGCGTCGCTCAACACCTCTGGCCGCCGCGTCTTCGCAAGAATGCCGGGGAGCCCCGCCGCGAACCGGCTCCGCGCCGCGATATCCACCCCGGCCGCGGCATACGCGCGCTGTTCTGTCATGCCGCTAGCCTACAGCCGCGCCCCCTCCCGGGACAGGACACACCCATCACGTCCTACGCATGCGCCGCCGCCGGCTGGGCGAAAAACAACCGCTTTGTCTCTTCCTGCAACGGCACATTCTGCACGTGCGCCCGCTGCAGCTGCTCCCAGTACGAGCGATACGTCGCGCGATCCTGGAGGTTGCCTTCATGCTGGATGGGGCCCCAGTCGGCCGCGTACGCCTTCAGCAGGATCGCCTCCGCTTCCGCGACGGCCGGCGCCGCCGGCGACATTGCGCGCGTGATCGGCTCGATCTGCGCCGGGTAAATCGACCACTGCCGCAGGAACCCGAACTCGTTCCGTGCCCGCAGCGCGTCGTTGTAGATGAACTCCGTGTCCTTGAGCTCGAGCGTGACGTTGTGCGCGGGCACGATGCCGTTCGCCAGCGCTGCCGCCACCATCTCGCTCTTCGCCCGCCGCAAGAGGGCGTGGTCGAACTGCCAGGGCGACCTCATCGCCTCCGCGGGGATCGCGCCGTGGTGGTCGCTGACGAAATCCATGAGCCCGAAGTCCAGTACCTGCACATTCGGCGTCTCCGCTATCTCCCAGACCTGGTGCAAGGCCGACTGCGTCTCGATGAGCGCGTGAATCGGGATCTCCCGCCGGATGCCGGCGCGCGCGCCGATCTCGCGTGCGTACGCCACCATCTCCCGCAGGTCACCCGCGCGCGTACTCTTCGGGATGGTGATGTACGCCACCCGGTCCCCCGCGCCCGCCACGATAATCTCGATGTCCTGGCGCCAGTGCTCGCTGGTGTAATCGTGGATGCGCACGCCCGCCATGTCGTAGCGGTTCAGTTCGCTATTCTGCATCCGCACGACCATCTCGGCGTGCGCTTTCTCGGCGCCGGTCGGGGCGCCGTCCTCGCAGTCCATCGTGATGTCGAACACGCCGCCCATGCGCGCTTGCAGCTCGAACGCCTTGCTGATGCGCTCCTCAGTGCCCGCGAAGTGCTCACAGGTGGGCAGGATCGGGAAGGGGCGTTCGTTCTCGAAGAGGACTTCGTTGGGGTGGCGCGGCATGTGCGTGTCCTGGCGGGAAGATGTGCCGGTCAGTATCGCGTGCGCCCGGATACCCGTCACGCACCGGGCTGCTGCTTCAGGTCGATCGCCAGCGGCAGCGCCGTCGCCGCCCACCCCGTCAGGTCGCCGCTGTAGCGCGGGGTGTACTTCTCGAACAGCAACCGCCGCGCGAGCTCGTCCTCTCCGCTCCCGGCCTCCAGGACACGCGCGACGCCCCGAAACCGCCGCTCGCCAATCCGTACGGTCACCGCGGGCGTCTTCCGCGCGTTGCGCACCCAGCGGGCGGCTTCACCTCCGCCCGCCAGCAGGTAGATGGTGCCTTTCCCCTCATGCCCGAACCAGATCTCGATCTCCCGTGGCTCGCCCGAAACCCGCCCGGTCGTCGTCAGGTAGCAGTAGTCCATCGCAGCCAGCTCGCTACCGATCACGTCTGCCCTCCGCGCATTCGCTCAGTCCCTTAGCCCCCTCAGCCCCTCGCTGACTCCCCCGCCGCTCCGGCCGCCGGCACGAAGAACGCGATGCTCGCCGTGAAGCCGTGCACGAAGTTCTTCCCGCCCACCGGGCCGATTTCGCCGTTACAGAAGAACCCCGCGACCGGCAAGCGGCCGAACCCCCGCTCGACCGCCCGCGCATCGTGGTCCGGTTCGCCGAACAGCCCCACACCCCGCCCGTTGCACGAACAAAGGAGGGCCCCGGCCGGCTCCTCGCCGGCGAGCTCGGCCTGCGCCTGCGCGATCATCTCCCGTAGCTGCGCGTCGGCCGCTGCGGCGTCCCGGACCTGGAACTGCAGCGTTTGGCCCACTCGCGGCGCTTCGCCGATGGCAATGATGCCGCTCTTCTGGTCGGCGCCCATCAGGTTCCGGATGAGGAAGTCGCCCGGACCATGCGATTCGCGATATTCGTCGATCGCCAGCCCCACGAGCAGGTTGCGCGCGGCCCGAGCCTGCATTTCCGGCGATAGCCCGTGCATCGTCTCGACCAGCACCTCCAGCGGCGGTCTGCCCCCGATCGCGCGGACGAGGTTCCGGTCGACGTCCGTGATCGTCCACGGCGACCCAATCGGCGCGGCCCCCTGCGACACAACTGCCCGCACGCTCCATGCCCCGCCGAGCGCCAACAGGATCGCGCCCGACCGGTGCACCGTATCCCCGAGGAACAGTTCCGTCCCGCGTCCGCCACCGAACGCGGAGGCCATCCCACCGACCAGCGGCACACCCGGGTAGGCCCCCGCGAGGCTCGCGATCAGCATGTCTGTGTCGAACGTAAAGGGGTCCGCGAACACCACCCACGCGTTCACGTCGTCCGGCGGCAGGCCCGTGAAGCTGTGCCACTGCCGCGCCGTCGGGTTGTCGTGGAGGTGCCCCTGCTCGATGTGGAACGTCTTCAGGTGCGCACCGGGCAACGACAGCGTCATCAGAGTCAGCGCCGGTTCGCCCTCGAACTCCCGCCCAGTACCAATCACGGCCTGCCCCGAGCACCCCATGAGCACGCCCGGCGCCACCGCCGACGCCGCCTCGCCCACCAGTTCCGGGTAGCTATCGCGGAAGTGGGAGCTCGCGAACAGGAATGCCACATCCGGCGCTTCCGCCCGCGGCTCCGCGAGCGCCTGGCCGAGCGCCCGCCGCCAATCGGCGCCCGTGCCTGCCCCCGCGCCGGAAACCGCTGTCGCCATGCCGCGAGTGTACCTCAGCCGGGCTCGACGAGCGGTTGTTCCGCGATTGGTGGCACCAGGAGCTACCTCGTCGCGACCAGGAGCGCGAAGCTCGTGAAGTTAAACAGGAAATGAAACGTGATGTTGTCCCACAGCGTCCCGCGCCACCAGAACAGCCACGCCATCACCACTCCCACGACGAAGAACGGGATGATGCTCCCCGTGTCCAGGTGCGACAGCGTAAATAGCGCCCCGGAAAGGCTTGCCGCGGGCCAGAAGCCCCACCGCAGCAGGCCCCCGAACACGAACCCCCGGAAGAAGATCTCCTCCGTCAGTGGCGCCACCACCAACGCGACCACGCCCGCCATCGAAAGCGCGAGCGCATCGCGCGCCACGGACTCCGGCAGGGTGCTCTGCGGGATCAGCGGCCCGTAGCCGATGGACCGCACCGCCACCGCATACACGGCGACGAAACCGTATGCCGCGATCACCGCGATGACCGGCCGCCAGATTGTCCTCACGTCGTATCGGTCCATCCGTAGCGTCGCCGCCAGTTCCCGCGCGCTCCGCTTCGTGACGATGCCAACGATTGCCACCAGCGCAACGTCCGTCAGTATCGTCGTGCCCAGGCCGATTTCGACGCTGGTCACGTCCGCGAAGAACTCCGGTGGTCCCGGCAGCGTGTCGCCACGCGCCGCCGCGGCCAGGCGCTCGTCGGCGAACGTCACTGCCTTTCGCGCTTTGTCGAACACGTCACCGTCGTCCACCAGGTAGCTTCGCCCGCTTACCCCAACAATCACCGTGAACAGCGCGAGGCTCAGCGCGAAGGCGCTTAGCGCCACACCCACCCCGATGAGCACCTCCTTCGGGCCCCAGTCCCGCGGCTGCAGCCGCCTGTTCGGACGCTTGTCCCCCGAGTGTTCGTTCATCCGCCGGGCCGATCGGGTCCATCGACCCCGCCGTCGCCGCGGCTACCCGTTCCCGCCGTCATCACCGCTGCCCCAGGAGCATTGCGAAGCTCGTCAGGTTGAACAAGAAGTGAGCCGCGACCGCGTTCCACAGGTTTCCCGTGGACCAGTACAGCCATGCGAATGACACCCCCACGAACGTGAATGGGATGATCGTCCCGGTCGAGGCGTGCGACAACGCGAACCCGAGCCCGGACACCACCAGCGCCGGGATCACCCCCCACCGCGCGAGGCCGCCAAACACCAGCCCCCGGAAGAAGAACTCCTCCGTCAGCGGCGCCAGCAACAGCGCGACGACCGCGAACAGGCCCAGCGCCACGTTGTCGCGCACAACCGCGCCCGGGACCTGTCCCTGCGGCACCAGGATGTCGATGCCCGCCGCCCGCGCGCCCGCCGCGTACACCACCACGGCGAGCGTCGCCGCCAACGCGACCGCCGGCGCCTTCCAGAGGTCGTCCCGTGGCGAACGGTCGAGACGCAGCGCGCCCGCGATCGCGCGCGGACGGTTCCTCATCGCGAGCAGCGCCGCACCCGCGATGCTGGCGCTCGCGAGCGCGCCGAGCGCGTACGCGATCCTCGCCGTCACCACGTCGCCGGCGAACTGCGGCGGCCGGGGCAGCGCCCGCCCATCCGCCGCCGCCGCGAGCCGCTCATCCCCCAGTCTCGCCAGGTCTCCCGCCGCATCCAGCACTGCCCGGTCGTCTATCGATCGCTCCCGCCCGGCCGCGCTGGCGATGACGCCGATCGCGCCGAACGCCACAAGATAGATGACCACCCCGGTCGCCAGCCCCGCCACGACCGTCCGCGGCCCCCACGGCGGGGCCACGAATCGAGCCGCCGGCGTCGCCCCGCCGCTTGTCAGAGCGTGACCCCCAACGCCGCCGCAACCGTATGCATGTCCTTGTCGCCGCGCCCGCTCAGCCCCACGAGGATGTCCTGGTCCGGCCGCATTGAGGCCGCCACCTGCATGGCGTGGTAGATGGCGTGCGATGGCTCCAGCGCGGGGATGATGCCCTCCGCTCGCGTCAGCGCCTGGAACCCTTCGAGCGCCTGGATGTCATCGACCGCGACGTACTCCGCCCGCTCGCTCGTCTTCAGCCACGAGTGCTCCGGGCCCACCCCCGGGTAATCCAGCCCCGCCGAGATGCTGTGCGTCTCCATGATCTGGCCCGCCTCGTCCTGCAGCAGGTACGTCCGCGTCCCATGCAGCACCCCGGGCCGGCCCGCCACCAGCGTCGCCGAATGCCTCCCGGTCCCCACGCCTTCGCCCGCCGCCTCCACGCCGATGAACCGCACCGGGTCATCGATGAACGGGTGGAACAGCCCGATGGCGTTGCTCCCCCCACCCACGCACGCGATCGCCACGTCTGGCAGCTTCCCCGCTTGCTCCATCATCTGCTCGCGCGCTTCCTTGCCGATGACCGATTGGAAGTCCCGAACCATCGTCGGGAACGGGTGCGGCCCAATCGCCGACCCAATGATGTAGTGCGTGGTCCGCACATTCGTCACCCAGTCGCGCATCGCCTCGTTGATAGCGTCCTTCAGCGTCTTCGCGCCGCTCTCCACCGAAACCAGCTCCGCACCGAGGATCTTCATCCGGAATGCGTTGAGCGATTGCCGCCGGATGTCCTCGCTCCCCATGTAGACCACGCATTCGAGGTCCAGCATCGCGCACACCGTGGCCGTCGCGACGCCGTGCTGGCCGGCGCCCGTCTCCGCGATGATGCGCGGCTTCCCGAGCCGCTTCGCCAGCAACGCTTGCCCGAGGGCGTTGTTGATTTTGTGCGCGCCGGTATGTGCGAGGTCCTCGCGCTTGAGCCAGATGCGCGCGCCGCCGCACTGCTTCGTCAGGTGGCTCGCGAAGTACAGCGCCGTTGGCCGCCCGACGTAATGCTTGTGCAGGTCCGCGAGCTCGGCGCTGAACGCCGGGTCGGCCTTCGCCGCCATGTACGCCGCTTCGAGTTCTTCGTGCGCCCCCACGAGCACTTCCGGGATGTACCGGCCACCGAACTCCCCGAAACGCGGCGGCATTGTCTCAACGGCCATTGCTGGTCCCCTTTGCCGCGCGGATGAACGCCCGGACCTTCTCCATATCCTTCACGCCGCCCGTCTCCACGCCACTCGACACGTCCACGCCCCACGGCTGCACCTGCGCCACCGCCTCCGCGACGTTCACTGGATCGAGCCCGCCCGCGAGCAAGAACGGCAGCCGCGCCGCAACCTCGGCCGCGATGGCCCAGTCGAAGGTCTCGCCGGTCCCGCCGCGCAGCGTTGCCGACCCCGTGTCCAGCAGCACGCCGGCAGCGGGCATCCCGTTGATGGTCTCGTAGACGTCTTCCGCTAGCGTCTCCGGCTGCATGTGCACCGCGCGCACCACTGGCCAGCCGATGCGCCGCACGAACTCCGTGCTTTCGCCGCCGGAAAGCTGCACCAGGTCCAGCCCGGCCGCGTCCGCGATGTCGTTCACCTCGTCGCTGGTTTGGTCCGCGAACACGCCGACGACGAGCGGCCGCCAGCGAAACAGCGCCTGCTCGATCGCCTCGCTCCACGCGCCGAACCAGCTGAGCCCTCGAACCTCGCCGACACTCGGCGCCTCATACGTCGCCGGCGGCGGCGTCCGCCGCCCCGCCCGCACCGCCTCGACGATCTCGTGCGTCTCTTGCGGCGTCACCCGCCGCTTCGATTGCGCGAACATGATCCCAACGAAATCCGCCCCGGCCTTCACCACCTCGGCCGCTGTCGCCGCATCTCGGACGCCGCAAATCTTCACGTACGTCATCGCGACACCACTCGCGGCATCAGAGCCGCGACCGGTAGCGAGCGTCTGAGCGAACAACTGCCGCTATCGCCACAACCACCGCCGGCAACGCCCGGATCGAGAATCGCGAATCGCAAATCGTGAATCACCCGAGCAGCTCCCGCACCTTCGCTCCCGCATCCTCCGCTGCCATCAGCGCCTCCCCCACCAGCACCGCCCGCGCCCCGGCCGCCGCGAATCGCTCGACATCCGCGCGGGTGCTGATACCGCTGAGCGCCGCCAGCAACACGCCCGCCGGCGCCATGCCCGCCAGCCGGTCCGTCGTCCCGAGATCCACATCGAAGTTCCGCAGGTCGCGGTTGTTCACGCCAATCACCGCCGCGCCGATAGCCAGTGCGCGCTCCATCTCCGCGCCGCTGTTCACCTCGACGAATGGCTCCATGCCGCAGTCGCGGCAGAGCCCGAACAGCCCTTTCAGGTTCGCGTCATCGAGGCACGCGACGATGAGCAGCACCGCGTCCGCGCCATACGCGCGCGCCTCCAGCACCTGGTACGGGTCGACCACGAAGTCCTTGCGCAGCACCGCCGGCCGCCCGTCGCCGAGCTGCCCCACCGCCTGCCGCACCGCCAACATGTCGTCGAGCGTCCCCTTGAACCACGTTGGCTCCGTCAGCACCGAGATCGCCGCCGCCCCGGCGCGGGCGTACTTCATGGCCTGCCGCGGCGCGTTGATCCCGGGCGCGATGTCGCCCTTGCTCGGCGATGCCCGCTTGATCTCCGCGATCAGCGCCATCTCACCCGCCGCCCGCAACCGCGCCGCGAAGTCGATGGCTGGTGGCGCCCGCCGCACGCGCTCCTGCAGCGCCGGGAACGGCAGCGCCTCCTTCGCCGCGCGCACATCCAGCCGCCGCTGCGCCACGATGCGGTCGAGGATTGTCTCCGTGGCTGCGGTCGTCTCAGCCACCGGCGAGCTCCTGCGTCAGCGCGACGTACTGGTCGAGCACCTCCCTCGCCCGGCCACTCGCAATCGACTCCCGTGCCGCGGCCACCCCCGCGCCCAGATCCGGCGCCGCGCCCGCCATATGTAACGCTGCCGCCGCGTTCATCACCACGAAGTCGGTCACCGGTCCTTCGCCGCCATCGAGCACGGCCAGCATGGCGCCCGCGTTGGCCTGCGGGTCGCCGCCGATCACCTTCGCCACCGGGTGCGCCGGCAGCCCGAACTGCTCGGGTGTCAGTTCAATCTCCTCCACTGCGCCCTCACCGACCACCCAGCCGTGCGTCACGCCCGCCGGGCTTATCTCGTCGAGCCCGTCCGCCGAGTGGACCACCATACCCCTTGCCAGCCCTCGCAGCCGCAGACTTTCGGCCACCAGCGGCCCGAACGCCTTCGCCCCCACACCCACGAGCATCGCCCGCGGCTGTGCGGGGTTTGTCAACGGCCCCAGCAGGTTGAAGATCGTGCGCGTGCCCAGTTCCCGGCGGGGCCCGCCGACGTGGCGGAGTGCCGGGTGGTACCGCTGTGCGAACAGGAAACAGAAGCCACAGGCATCGATCACCGCCGCTGCCTGCTCGCCGGTCAGGTCCAGCCGCGCCCCCAGCGCTTCCAGCACGTCCGCCGCCCCGCACTTTGATGTCGCCGCGCGATTGCCGTGTTTCGCCACGCGCACCCCCGCGCCCGCGACCACGATCGCCGCCGCCGTCGAGACGTTGAACGTGTCCATGCCGTCGGCGCCTGTCCCCACGATATCGATGACATCGGCGGCGGGCACCGGCTCGGCGTGGCGCTGCGTCACCGCCAGGCAGGCGGCCACCACCTCGGGCGTCTCGCCCACCATGCGCAGCCCGGCGAGCAACGCACCGATCTGCGCGGGCGTGGCTTCGCCGGCCATGATCTGTTCGAGCGCGTCCGCCGCTTCGGCGCCCGTGATCGCCCGCCGCTCGACGAGCGCCCGGATCGCGTCCTGGATCATCGCCACTCTCCCCGGCCAGTGCGGTTCACCACGTCCCGCCCTCCATCTCCAGGAAGTTCTTCAGCAACTCCTTGCCATGTTCCGTCGCGATCGATTCAGGGTGGAACTGGACGCCTTCAACCTTTAGCTCGCGGTGCCGCACGCCCATGATCACCCCGCTGTCGGACCGTGCCGTCACGTCCAATTCTCCCGGTTGCGTCTCCGGTGTCCCGGCCAGCGAATGGTATCGCACCGCGGTGAAATCATTCGGTATGCCTTCGAACACGCCCCGCCCGTCGTGCTCGATCGCCGAAGTCTTGCCGTGCAGGATCTCGCCCGCCCCGGCCACGGTGCCGCCGTACACGTCGTAGATACACTGGTGCCCGAGGCAGACCCCCAGCACCGGCACCTTGCCCGCGAAGTAGCGGATCACCTCGCGGGATACCCCCGCATCCGCCGGCCCGCCCGGCCCCGGCGAGATCACCACGCGCTCCGGGTCCATCGCGATGCACTCTGCGAGTGTCACCTGGTCGTTCCGGTGCACCACCACGTCGGCCCCTAGCTCCTCCAGGTACTGGTAAAGGTTGTACGTGAAGCTGTCGTAGTTATCGATCAGGAGCGTCGCCATCAGTCCACCTCTTCTTCGTCCAGGTCCGCCGCGACCTCTTGCAAGGCGGCCGCCAGTTCCTCCGGCGAGTACGCATAGCCGCGCCGGTCCAGTTTGAACTTCTTCTCGAGGTACGCCGGCTCGTACGAAGCGGGCGAGCGCAGGTCGAGCGGGTACGCCGTCCCGGGCTCGCCCATCAGCGCGACGAGGAAGTACCCGTCGCCCGCAGAGCGTGTGAAGCTCGCCACCTCGTGCATCAGCGGCACCAGCACCAGCTCCACGCCATCGACCCGGTAGAAGCGCACCCCGACGTGGACCGCCTGCTTCGTCACGGTCACGGCGCCACCCCGCCGTGGCCGAATGCGCGCACGAACGCCAGTACGTCGCCGGGGTCACGAGCGACGTGCACCGGTGAGGTGTCGAGCAACAACTCCTCATCGAGCGTGCCCCACATCGCCGCCACCGAAATCGCGCCCGCGTTGCGCGCCGCGAACATGTCCGCCGGGCTGTCGCCGATGAACACCACCGCCGATGCGTCGTTAACCAGCAGCCGGTCCATCGCCTCGAACACCGGCGCAGGGTCGGGCTTGTGGCACTCGGTGTCGTCGGCCCCCACGACGGCAGCGAAGTACCGCAGCAGTCCGGCGTTCCCCAGCTCCTCGACCGCCCCCCACGAGATCTTCGAGGTGACCACGGCCATCGGCAGGTCCGTCGCAAGCATCGTTGCCAGCACGGGCTCCACACCCTCGTACGCGGTGAACGGCCGCGGCTGGTTGTAGTAGAAGTCCCGGTACGCCGCGACGAAACGCGGGCCGTTGTCGCCCAGCAGCCGCTGCCCCATCGCCTCCAGGCTGCCGCCGCGGTGGGACCGCCAGAGCGCCAGCGGGTCGGTCTTGGAGCCAAGGCACGTTTCGTGGGCGTGCTGGAGGGCGCGCATCCGCGCCGGCAGCGTTTCCAGCAGCGTGTCATCCATGTCCCAGAGGATCGCCGCGGCACTCACAGCGCCTGCCCCGGCCGGACGATTTCGCGCGCGGCGAATACTTCTTCCATAATCGCCCACGCATCCAGCGCGGCGGGAAACCCGGCGTACACCGCCACCATTCGCAGCGTCTGGATCACCTGTTCCGGCGACGCTCCGTGGTTCAGCGCGCCGTTGATGTGCGACCGCAGCGGTCCATGCTTGCCCCCCATCGCCGCGAGCATCGCCACAACCTCCAGGCTGCGCGTGCGCCGGTCCAGCGCCGGGTGGCTCCACACTTCTCCCAACGCGAAGTCGACGATGTCCGCGGCGAGCTCGGGGCTCGTCCGCTGCAAGCGCTCGATGGAAGCATCCGGGTCCGCGCCGCCCGAGAGCGTCCGCAGGACATCCATGCCGGCGGCGCGGCGGTCGCCTGCTGGTGGCGCCGCCGCCGGCCGTGCTTCGAACGCGAAGTCGGGCGGCAATGACGGCTCATCGAACTCTGGTTCCATCGCGGCTGCAAGCGTCAGCAGCAGCTCATCCTCGTCTTCGTCGCCGAGCCCGAACGTCTGGAGCAGCGCGTGCCGCACCGCCCCATCCATCTCGATGGTCTCCAGTTCGCTGAGCGCGAACCACCCCGGCTCGCGACCCTCGGGCGCGCGCACATCGCCGGTCCACTCCGTGGGCGCGTACAGGTTCAATACCGCCTGCCCGCCAGCCCGCGGCAGGTACACCGTTTGGAGGAAATCCTCCTCGATTGCCGGTGCGCGCAGGCCGTGCTGTGCCAGCACCGCGTCCATCGCCTCATCGATGTCGTCCTCGCCCGGGGCCAACACGCCACCGGGCATCTCCCACTGTCCGGCGCCCGCCGAGCGCAGCATGAGCAACTTCCCGTCGCGCGTGATGATCGCGGCCATGTGGATCTCGTGGCTCATCGAGTCCTCATCGCGACCGTGTTGATCACCGTTGTCAGCAGGATGCGAAGGCTCGGCGGCAGCCCTGGCGCGGCTGCGACCTCGTCCGCATCGAACCACCCGCCCGCGCCCAGCGGCAGGATGCCACCCCAGTCCCACACACTGTAGAACCCCGAAAACCACGCCCGCTCTTCGTCCGGGTGCTGGTAATCGAACGCGCCCTGCGCCCACACCGCGCTCGCTTCGATGCCAAGCTGATCCCAGAGATGCGCCTTCAGCTCCACCTTGCGGTCTTCCGCGAGCGGGCGAAACACGCCGCCGGGGAGCCCAAAGTGCCCCTCGGTGCCCGTGAGGAACACGCGCCCCTCCCGGACCAGGATCCCGTACACCCGGGCAGGCCGCCTGTCACTCACGGCAACGGCTCCCGAATCGTGAGTCGCACATCGTGGACCGTGGATCATCCATACCCGAGGCTCCCACTCGGCCGTTCCGCCGCCGCGATTTCCGCCTGGTCGATCGCCCGCATCGGCGCGGCGAGCTTGTTCATCGTCTCCTGGTACTCGGTCGCGGGGTCCGAATCGTAGACGATGCCCCCGCCCGCCTGCAGGTACGCGATGCCGTCCTTCACCACCATCGTCCGGATCGCGATGCACGTGTCCAGGCTGCCCGCGAAGCTCGCATAGCCGACGGCCCCGCCGTACACCCCACGCTTCTGCTGCTCCAGCTCCGCGATCAGCTCCATCGCCCGGACCTTGGGTGCGCCCGAAAGCGTGCCCGCCGGGAACACCGACCGCAGCGCGTCGAACCGCGTCCTGTCCTTCCGCAATTGCCCCGAGACGTTCGAAACGATGTGCATCACGTGTGAGTACCGCTCGATCTGCATCAGCGAATCGACCTTCACCGTCCCCGGCTTCGCGACGCGCCCGACATCGTTCCGCCCGAGGTCCACGAGCATGATGTGCTCGGCCAGCTCCTTCTCGTCGGCGAGCAACTCTTCCGCCAGGCGGTCGTCCTCTTCTTGCGTTTTGCCCCGCGGTCTTGTCCCGGCGATGGGATGGTTCGTGATGACGCCGTCCTCCACCCGTACCAGCAGTTCCGGCGATGCCCCGACGATCTGGAAGTCGCCCATATCGAGATAGAACATATACGGCGATGGGTTCACGGTCCGCATCTGCCGGTAGATATTGAACGGGTGCACCGCCGTGCGCCGCGCCAGCCGCTGCGATGGCACGGTCTGGATCACGTCGCCCGCGATCACGTGCTCCTTAATCTTCTCGACCATCAACTCGTAGCCTTCGCGGCCGACGTTCGATTCAGCCTTGCTCCCGCCGCGCAGCACCGCGCTCACTTCCTCGAACGGTAGCCTCACGGTCGGGTTCGCCAGGCGCTCCACGATGCCGTCGATCTGGAACGCCGCCTGCCTGTACGAAGCCTCGATGTCGCCATCGAGCCGGCAATGTGCCACGACCTTGATCGTGTGCCGCAGGTGGTCGAACACCACCATCGAATCGCAGAACAGGAACATCGATTCGGGGACGCCGAGGACGTCCGCCTGGGCCCGCGCCATGCGCGGCTCCCAGTGCCGCACCGCGTCGTAGGCGATATACCCGATAGCGCCGCCCGTGAACGCCGGCACTCCTTCGATCTTCACCCCCTTGAACCGTGAAACTTCCTGCTCCAGCGGCACCAGCGGGTCGCCTTCGTATTCGAAGCCCGGGCCCGTCTTCAGCACCCGGTATGGCTGCGTGCCAATGAATGAATAGCGCGCCAGTCGCTCGCCGCCTTCCACCGATTCGAGCAGGAACGAGTACGGCCCTTCCCGCACCTTCAGGAACGCCGAGACCGGCGTCTCCAGGTCCGCCGCCACCTCCCGATAGATGGGAAGCAGGTTCCCATCGCAGCGGCCGGCCATCGCCCGTGCCTCATCGAGCGTCGGTCGCAGCATCAGTACTTCCCCAGGTAGTTCAGGTCGAGCGCGTCCCGCACCATCTCCATGGTCTCCCGCGCGATCGCGCGGCCGCGGGTCGTCCCGGCTTCGAGCGCTTCCCGCACAAGGCCCATGTTGCCCTCGTACCTCGCGCGCCGCTCGCGGAACGGGTCCAGGAGGTCGTTCAGCAACGCCGTCAGCCGGTCCTTCAGCTCCTTGTTCGAAACGCCGACCCGCGTGTACCGCTCCTTCAGGTCCGCCAACTCGGCCGCATCGTGGTCGAATGCATCGAGGTACAGGAAGATCGGGTTCTCCGCCACCACGCCGGGGTCATGCATTCCCCGAGGCGGACCGCCGTACATTCCTTTCACCTTCTTCGCGACCGTCTCGGCGCTGTCCTTGAGGTCGATGGTGTTCCCGCGCGACTTGCTCATCTTCGCGTTGCCATCGGTGCCCACAAGGCGCGGCACGCGGCCCACCAGCCCCTCCGGCTCGGGGAAGATCGGCTTGAACTCGCGATTGAAGCGCCGCGCCGTTTCGCGCGTGAGCTCGATGTGCGGCAGCTGATCCTCGCCGACCGGCACCAGGTGCGCCCGCGGCATGAGGATATTTGCGACCTGCATCACCGGGTAGTTGTAGAACGCCACCGGCACCGATTTCGCCTTCGTCCTCGCGTCCTCGGGGTGCTCGATCGCCTCCATCTCGGCCTTCAGCGTCGGGTTTCGCTCCAGCATCCCAAGCGGCAGGAACCAGCTCAGCCACACCGTCAGTTCCGCATGCTCGGGCACCAGGCTTTCGATGACGAACGAGCTCGATTCCGGGTTCAACCCCACCGCGAGCCAGTCCAGCGCGACCTCCCAGACCGCGTCGCGCACTCGCGCAATGTCGTCGGCATAGTCCGAGACCTGGTAGTCCGCGATGAGGAAGTAGCACTCGTACTCGTGCTGCAACCGCACCCAGTTCTCCAGCGCACCCGCGTAGTGCCCGAGGTGCAGCGGCCCGGTGGGCCGGATCCCGGTGAGGATGCGCTTGCGTTCACTCATCGCGGCCCCCCGGAACGCGGGCCCGCGGGCCGTGGTGGTGGCCCGGGCGGGCCTCCACGGAGCGGCGGGCGCATCGGTGCGCCCGGCCCCGGCCCACGTTCGATACTGCGCAGCATGCCCGTCACCTGCCGTGCCGCCTGCTCGGCCAGGTCGAACTCGTTCCCGAAGACCGCGTCCTGCTCGTTTGTCACGGCCGCGAGCACGTGTACCCACGACCGCGCCTGCGCCAGCGCCCCCCGCGCATCGCGGTACAGGTCCACCTGCGCCGGACCTTCGCGCCCGCTCCCCTCCGCGATCAGCGCGCACGCGAGGCCGGCCTGCTCGAACGCTTTCTGCTGCGCGTCGTTCGACGCCTTCAGGTTCGAGCCGATCTTCAGCCGGCCGATCGCCGCCGTGAGGCGCAGGGCGGTGTTCCACGCCTCCACGTTCTGGTAATCGAATTCCGCCATCAGTTCGTACCGCCAGCCGCGTAGCAGCCATCTAGGAACGCCAGCAGCATGTCGCACGCCGCTTCCGTCGCGGCCACCACCGCCACGGCATCGGTGCAGGACTCCTCGATCGCCTTCACTTCCGCGCCGGCGTGGGAAATGTCGGCCACCAGGTGGACCGAAAAGAACTCAAACTGCTCGGGCGCGAAGCCGTAATGCTCCGTCAGACCGCGGATCTTCTGCCAGGCGATGCCCGGGACCTGGCCCTCGTATGCGAACAGCGTCGCCAGCGCCTCCGCCACGGATGCATCGTGCGAGGTCCGCGTAAAGTGCTCGATGAGTGCCGCCGTCTCGCGGTTCGGCTTCGAACCTGTGACCGCCCCCGCCGGCAGCCCGAGCGCCGCCGCGAACTCGAGCCACAGCACCGGGTGGTTCCGTTCCCCATGCTCTTCGTCCCACAGGTTATCGAGCAGCAGCTGCCGGATCCGCGGTGAATCGGCCCGTGTGTGGATCGCGCTCAGAAAGCGTGGGAACGCGAGTTCGAAGTGGTAATACTGGCGCGCATACTCGCGCAGCCGCTCCATCGAAAGCGTCCCCGCCGTCCACTCCTTGTAAAACGGGTGGTCCAGCAGGCTCTTGGCCTCGATCGCCTGCTTAATTCGCACCTCCAGGTCCGAGCCAATCTTCACACTAACCACAATATCTACCCCTCTCGACTCTTCCCGAGTCGCGGATCACAACTACCTCAGCACTCAGCACTCAGCACTCAGCACTCGGAACTCACACGACCGGCAGCGCCTTCATCGCCTCGGCCACTCGTTCCGCCGGGTAGTGGTCGTCCACGAGCTTCCCGGACAGATAATCATCGTACGCCTGCAAATCGAGGAAGCCGTGGCCGCTGAGGTTGAACAGGATCACTCGCGACCGCCCCTCCTCCTTTGCCGCCAACGCTTCGTCGATCGCGGCGCGGATCGCGTGCGAGCTCTCGGGCGCCGGGACGATGCCCTCTGTCTGCGCGAACAGCACGGCCGCTTCGAAGCAGGGGTTCTGCGGGTAGGCCTTCGCCTCCAGGTACCCCTCGGCGTAGAGGTGGCAGAGCAGCGGCGCCATCGCGTGGTACCGCAAGCCGCCCGCATGGATCCCCGGCGGCATGAAGGTGTGCCCGAGCGTATACATCTTCATCAGCGGCGTCAGCCCCGCCGTGTCCCCGAAGTCATAGCGGTACTCGCCCTTCGTCAGGCTCGGGCATGAAGCCGGCTCAACCGCGAGGAAGCGCGTGTTCCGGTGCCCGCCCAGGTTCAGCTTCAAGAATGGGAACATCAACCCTGCCGCGTTCGAGCCGCCGCCCGCGCAGCCGACCACGACGTCCGGATAGTCGCCCGCCATCTCCATCTGCCGCATCGCTTCCTGCCCGATGATCGTCTGGTGCAGCAGCACGTGGTTCAGCACGCTCCCGAGCGAGTACTTCGTGTCCTCACGCATAGCCGCGTCCTCCACCGCCTCGCTGATTGCGATTCCCAGCGAGCCGTTGCTCTCCGGGTCGGCGGCGAGCACCTCGCGGCCGGCGTTCGTGTCCGCGCTCGGGCTCGCCACCACGCTCGAACCCCACAGCTGCATCATCGAGCGCCGGTACGGCTTCTGCTCGTACGAGATCTTGACCATATACACCTTGGCTTCGATCCCGAACTTCTGGCAGGCAAACGCCAGCGACGATCCCCACTGCCCCGCGCCAGTCTCGGTGGCGATGCGCTTCACGCCTTCCTGCTTGTTGTAGTACGCCTGCGCTACGGCCGTATTCGGCTTGTGCGAGCCCGAGGGCGAGACGCCTTCGTACTTGTAATAGATGCGCGCCGGCGTATCGAGCGCCTTCTCCAGCGCGGTCGCGCGGATCAGCGGCGAGGGCCGCCAGATCCGGTAGATCTCGCGCACCTCATCGGGGATCGGGATGTAGGCTTCGGCGCTTACTTCCTGCTTTATTAGCGCCATCGGGAACAGCGGCGCCAGCGCCTCCGGCCCGATAGGTTCGTGCGTCGCGGGGTGCAACGGCGGCGGCGGCGATGACTTCAGGTCCGCCGCGATGTTGTACCAGTGCGTCGGGATCTCCGACTCGGCCAGGAAATACTTCTTCTGCGTCATGGCTATCCTCCGCGGCTCTCCAAGGCCGCCTGATTCCTTATCCCGCCGGCAGCGATTTCACCGGCAACACAAAACCCCTCGCCATCAAAGGACGAGGGGTTCTCGCGGTGCCACCTTTGTTCCCCGGCAGGGCCGGGGCACTCGGTAAGCGACAGCCACGCACAGCGAGGCGATCGCCCGGGCTCAGATAACGGTGCCCACTCCGCCGGCCGCTACTGAGCTCGCGCCGTTCGCTGCCGGGGCTCCCGGGTCCATTCACCTGTCGCGCTGCCACCGGGCTCGCACCACGCCCCGGCTCTCTGAAGGCCCGCCGTACCGGCTACTCTTCCCGATCGTCGCCAATCTTGAATTGTCCGAAAACCGTAGTGCCGCGCCCGCCGCCTGTCAAGGCGTTAGCGGCCACGCAGTTCGCCGAGCAGTAGCACTCGGCCGACCGCTGGCGCGAACTCTGCGAGGCGGCGGATGTCGGCGGGATCGGACGTGAGTATTCCATCTCGGCGCCGAGCGGCGCTCGCCACCACGGTCGCATCGACAACGTCAGTGGTGCTCGCTCTCCCGCAGAGGACGCCCGCGGCTTTCGCCAGGTCGGCATCCATCGGCTCGAAGCTGGTCATCGTGAGCAGTTGTGCAAGCCGCGCACTTCTCGCCCCCCGCCCGACCTGCGCGAGCGCCGGGGCAGGAATCGTCAACGCTATTCCGTCCAGTTGCGCCCACCGCAGATATCGGCGGAGGACTTCGTCTCCGCGTTCGAACTCGATCAGGACGCCGGCATCAAGTGTTAGCCCCGCCATTGGCGACGGAGGTCTTCGATCTCTTCGTCGGGTACGGGACCGTACTTGCGCTCCATCTCCTCGTTGTACTTCACAAGCGCTTCGAATCGGAGCCGGTCCGCGGCGGACTTCGCCAGCCATCTCGAAAGCGTCTCCCCGTGTTCCGACGCGCTCGCCCTGGCTTTCTCCGCCAGATCCGGTGGGAAAGATACGCTAACTTTCGCTACGGCCATGCATGCATCATACCGTGGTATGACCGGCTCGGCAATGGCGGTCGGGCCCTACTCGTGGAGCCCGAACCACACGTACCGCGCGTACAGGCCGGGGTCCACGCGCGCCCGCTCGTCCGTCGAGCGCGAATACAGTTCGTCGAGTACCCGCGCGGTTTTAACGACGGCGGAATCGGCCGCCGCCGGTCCCGCGGCATCTCGCGACCCGCGGTGCCACCGCCGGAACAGGCTGTCGAAAATGCGTCCCCGCGACCCACGGGGCCGCTGCAGCGTATCCACGCCCTTCCCCGAAGCGTCACGCGATTCCGCCCGATGCTTGCCAATATTGTTCGTCAACTGTGCACTCCTTGGTTGTGAACGCCACAATCAGCGTTGCACAGGCGATGTTAGAGCTGTGTTACGAATGTCCCGGATTCCCGTCTGAATAGTCGAATGCGCCAATTGGTTGCGTCTATCCGATCGGAACCCTTACGCGATTACCCGCTCAGTACGACCGTGGCAGTCCCAATTCGTGCTGCCCGATGAAGTTTAACACCATCTCCTGAGTAATTGGCGCGATCCGCATCACGCGCACCTCGCGCCAGTACCGTTCGACATCGAACTCTTTCGCGTAGCCAAACCCGCCGAGCGTCTGCAGCGCGCGGTCCGCCGCCTCGAAGCCCCACTCTGCCGCGAGGTACTTCGCCATGTTCGCCTCCGCGCCGCACGGCAACCTTTGGTCGTAGAGCCACGACGCCTTGCGGATGACCATCTCCGCCGCCGCGAGCTTCGCGTGCGAATCCGCCAGCGGGAACTGGATGCCCTGGTTCTGCCCGATGGGCCGCCCGAACACCACCCGCTCCTTCGCGTACGCGGTCGCCTTCTTCAGCGCCACGCGGCCGGTCCCCAGCGCCTCGGCCGCGATCAGGATGCGCTCCGGGTTCAGCCCGTCCAGCAGGTGGTAGAACCCCCGCCCGACCTCGCCCACCACGTCGCGAGCGTCCACCGGCAGGTCGTCATAGAACACCTCGTTCGAATCCACCGCGTGCCGCCCGAGCTTCTCGATCTCGCGGATGGTCACGTACTTCGGGTCAAGGTCCGCCAGGAAAAGGGTCATCCCGTCGGTCCGGCGAGGGCACTCCTCGCGCGGCGTCGTCCGCGCCAGCAGCAGCACCTTCGTGGCCTCTTTCGCCTTCGACGTCCACACCTTCTGTCCCCGGATAATGAAGTTGTCGCCGTCCCGCCGCGCGAACGTCGTAATCGAGGGCGTGTCCGAACCCGCGTTCGGTTCTGTCACGCCAAACGCCACGTGCAGCCGCCCGGCGGCCGCTTCCGGCAGGATGCGTTGCCTCAGTTCCGGTGTGCCGTGCCGCACCACCGGGTTCAGCCCGAAGATGGTCAGGTGCAGCGCCGTCGCGCCGTTCATCGCCGCTCCCGACGCCGCAACCTCCTCCAGCAGGATGGACGCTTCCGTGATCCCGAGTCCGGCTCCGCCGAACTCCGGCGGGATGGCGATACCCAGCCAGCCGGCATCCGCGAACGCCTGGTAGAAGTCCCACGGGAACTCGTGCGCCGAATCGCAGCGGCGCCAGTACCCGTCATCGAACCGCGCCGCCAGCGCACGCGCCTGCACCCTTACTTGCTGCTGCTCCTCGGTCGGCTCGAAATCCATGCGCCCGGCACCTCCAACGCCACGAAACGCTCGCATACCTCGGGTCATGCGTCGAGCGGCGGCGCCGATTCGCGCGCCGGCGCTCGCCACCCGCTACCATTCTCGGCATGAAGGCGATGGTCCTGCTCTCCGGCGGGTTGGACTCCGCCACAGTGGCGGCGCACGCGCTGCGCGAGGGCCACGACGTCCGCGCGCTCAGCATCGGCTATGGGCAGCGCCACGTCCGCGAACTCGAATCCGCCCGCGCCGTGGCACGTGCGCTCGGCATCCCCTTGATTGAAGCCGATGCTGGCTTCTACGCGCGCCTCGCTTCCCACTCCGCGCTGACGGATGTAGCCGCACACGCGCTCCCGGAGCACCGGGCGGCCGCGGCGATGTCCGCGGACATCCCCATCACGTACGTCCCTCTGCGAAACACCTTCTTCGTGACCGTTGCCGCCGCGGCCCTGGAAAGCTGGCTGCTTGCGATCATCGAGCAGGAAGGCGCCGACCCGGCTTCCCTTGAGGCGGCCGTCTTCGTTGGCGCCAATGCTATCGACTACTCCGGCTACCCGGACTGCCGCCCCGAGTTCTACGCCGCCCTCGCCGAAGTCTTGCGCCTGGGAAGCAAGCTGGGCACGGCGTACGGCGTGGCGATGCGCATCGAGGCGCCGATCATCCGCATGTCTAAGGTCGATATCGTCCGTTACGGCACCGACCTGGGCGCGCCCCTCGCGCTCACCTGGAGCTGCTATGCCGGCGGCGACGTCCCTTGCGGCGCCTGCGACTCCTGCCTGCTGCGTGCGGCGGGATTCGCGGGAGCGGGCCTGCCGGACCCCGCGCTGCCCCGGCGTTAATGCACGTCCGGCACGGCTTCGTCTGCCATCTCCGATGATGATTCCCGGTCGAACGCCGAGTTCGGCTCCGCCTCGCCTATCTGGAAGTCCTCGTCGTCGAGCTCCATGCGCACCGCCAGCTCCTCATCGAGGACGCGGTAGCCGGGGCGGTTGAACAGCGGCAGCTCGTCATAACTCGAAGCCGGGCCTCGCAGCCGCACGATCGAACCATCCGACGACGAAACGGCGCTCAGCGGAAGCAGTCGCGTGGTCCCGTTCCGCGCGATGACAAGGCCGGTTGGGCGCCCGTGCCCGGGTTCAGCCACAACGTGTTCGAGCCGCCCAACAAACTCACCATCGCGAGATACCACGCGGATTGTTCCTGCCATTCGCGCTCTCACTTTCGTCAGGCTGAGTGCGGCCGCAACTTCGGAAGGCAGCGACGATGCGCCGGCCCCGACAGCCGATCGAGTAAACATGCCCGCCGCCCGGCGTGCATGTTGGAGGCGCTTCCAATCCCGTTCTTTACCCTACGTCCAATTGAGTGACACGCGGCTTGCTTTTTGATGGGTTGCTGTTGCATCGATGTCGCGAACGGGACCGCGCCCCGCCATCCCGGGCATCGGCTTCGTGCGCCCGCGTGCCGATGATCGGACGTGGGCAAAGTCGTCATCCTGCTCCTTAGCCTCGCGCTCCTGACCACGGCGAAGTGCTACAACTCCGACCCCGCCGCCGTGCTCGGCGCCGTGCCGGTGGTCGGCGCCATGGTCGCGAAGCCGCCCGTTACGCCGGCGTACGTCAACACCATAGGCACGCCCGCCGCCGCCACGCCCCCCGAAACCGATTTCGCCAACTGGTTCCCCGACGCACCGAAAGACCCCTACGACGTCGCGCTCTGGACCTCGGTTTCGAACTTCCTCGCCGGCGCCCACACCCAGGCAGGCTGGACCGAAGCCTGCAAGAAAGTCGGTGGCGCGGCCGGCGCCGATCGCGCGGCCAAACCGCTCTTGGGCGCGCTCGCCTGCAGCGGCGACGGCACGGTCACCGGGTTGCAGCGCTTTGCCGCGAGGGTCCTCCAGGCGCGGGCCGCGCTCGCCCTGTACGCGAAAGGCGCTCCGGGAGCCGGTATCGGCGCCGTCCAGGGCTTGCAGGGCGAAATCCGCGTTGCCTGCACATCCGATGTGCCGGGCCGCCAGGGGGGCCCCGACTCGCCCTTCGGGATCGCCTGCGCGAAAGCACTCGATACCTCGTACCTCACCGGCGATCTCGCCGCCACCTTCGCCGCGCTCGGCGATGCGTACGCGGCCGCTTCCACCGAAATCGCCCGTCTCGCGCCGGCCATCGACCCCGAACCCGGCTTCTTCGGCCCCGCCAAGAAGTAGCGCCCGCGTCGGGATGGCGCCGTGCTTTCGCCCCGCGCTGGACAGCATCGCTGCTCTGGAGACCGGCCTCCTCCTCACCCCGATGGGCGTCGCCCGGCTCGTCCTTTCTCATCGCCCCGCCGTTTTCAACTCGCGAGGTAGAGCCCGCCGGCCGCATACTTTGTGGCGTGTAGCGCTTCGACGTATCACCCGCGACCGCCGGCGTTCGAAAATACCAGGGGAGGGCACTCATGCCTCTGCGGCCCGCCCGCGAAGCCGACCTCGACACCATCATCGAACTCATCCATGGGCTCGCCGAATACGAGCGCGAACCCGGCGCTGTGACGCTCGACCGCGAGCAACTTCGGACACACCTCTTTGGCGACCGCCCCTATGCCGAAGTGATGCTCGCCGAGACCGCTGCCGGCGAGAGCGCCGGCTTTGCCCTCTTCTTCCACAACTTCAGCACCTGGACGGGCAAGCCTGGCATCTACCTGGAGGACCTGTTCGTGCGGCCGGAATTTCGCGGCCACGGCTACGGCAAGGCGCTGCTGGTCGAGCTCGCGCGGCTGGCCGTCGAACGCGGTTGCGGCCGCTTCGAATGGTCCGTGCTCGATTGGAACGAGCCATCGATCGCGTTCTACAAGGCGCTTGGCGCCGTCCCCATGGACGAATGGACCACCCACCGCGTCACCGGCGAGGCGCTGCACGCGCTGGCAAACCGCGGCACGAAGCCCGCGGACCAGGCACACGGTCGCGCACTCCCGCCGCCGTATACTCAGCACTGAGCCCTCGCCAGGAGCCACGGTGCCGCGCCTTCGCCCCAAGCCCAACGCAACGCCCGATGACGTCGCCTTCGGCATCAACCCCTGTGCGCTGGCGCTGTCCACGGGCGCGGCGAAATCCCTCCTCTACCTGCGCGATACCCGTAACGAGCGTGTCCTCCAGCTCGTCGACATTGCCATCGACGCCGGACTCACCGCGGTCCCGGTCGACCTCCCCCGCCTGGATGAGCTGACGGCAGAGGGCGTCCACCAGGGCATCCTGGTCCGCCTCCGGGCGCACGAACCGGTTGACCTGAAGGCGGTCGCCCGCACCTCCGGCGATACCTCGCTGGTGCTCCTGCTCGATAGCATCACCGACCCGCAAAACGTCGGCGCCGTGCTTCGGACGGCCGTCGCAGTCGGCATCGATGCAGTCGTGCTGCCCCTGCGCCGTGGCGCGCAGCTCACACCGGGCGTGCACCGCGCCAGCGCGGGGCTCAGCTTCCTCGCACCCGTCGCCGCCCCCCAGAACCTGGCGCAAGCGGTCGCGACCTTGAAAGAAGCGGGCTACTGGGTCGTCGCCGCCGCCACGGGCGCCGATTCACAATTGGCGACGACGTTCGATTGGCCGAAAAAGACTGCCCTTGTCATCGGCAGCGAAGGCGAGGGCATCGGCCACCTTCTGCTCCGCGAAAGCGACTTCAAAGTCTCGCTGCCGATGGACCCCCGCGTCGAATCACTGAACGTCGGCGTCGCCTGCGGCGCGCTCGCCTATCTCTACCGTCGCCAATGGCCCAGTTTGATTCACGATTCGCGATTGCCAATTCACGACCCCTAACCGCCCCGGCGCCGGGACACGCATCTGCCCCACCGCCAATCGTGAATCAGGGCTGATCGCGAATCTATTTCGCCTGCGGCCCGCCCGGCTGGCAGTTCCGGCAAAAGCTCGTAATGCGCTGGTTGGCCGTGATCTCCGTGATGGGTGTGCCGCAGCGCGGGCACGGCTGTCCGCCCCGCCGGTGGACGCGCATGAAGTCCCGGCGCTCCTCGTAATCAAGGATGTCACCCTTGACCATCGCCCCGCGCACGAGTGGTGTGGCCCACGCCATCACCGCCCGCGCCGCGCGGTAGAGCGCCCGGAGGTCGTCCTCCGCCAACTTCGTCTTGGGCGTGTACGGGTTGATTTTCGCTTCCCAGAGGATCTCGTCGCTGTAGGCGTTGCCGACGCCCTGGACAAACTCCGCGTTCGTGATAATCCCCTTGATCGCGCCCCGGTAGCGCTTGAGGCCCGCCATCCAGGCATCTTCAGTGAACTTCGGGTCGAGCAGGTCCGGGCCGTTCGTCGCCCAGTTCGGGATGCCGTCGAGCGCGCCGGCCGGGACCATGTAAATCTTGCCCATGAGCCGCTCGTCGGCATAACGCACGTCGCGCCCGCCTTCCATGTGCACGATGAGGCAGGTCTTCGCGGCCGGCTTCTTCTCCGCCGGGACATACTGGAACCGCCCGGTCAGCATCGGGTTGATGGCGAGCACGCGGTTGCTCGCGAGCGGGAAAAGCAGGAACTTCCCGTGCCGCAGCAGCGGCCCGAACTTGTCGCCGGCGAGCGTCTCGCGGACGTCCCTTGCCGGCGTGCGAATGACCACGGGGATGCGCGCCTCGGCGCTGAGGATCGGCTTTCCTGGCAGGTGCTCGGTGAAGAACTCGCGGATCGCCTCGAGCTCGGGAATTTCGGGCATTCCGCCAGCCTACGGAGCGAACGTGGGCGATGGAAGAGGCGTGACTGTGACCGGCCTGCTCGCGGAAGCGTCAGATGGGGTCGCCTGGCCGCCCCGCCGCCGGCTCGATGTTGAGCCTGTCCACCCAGGCCTGCCCCAGCCGTGCCGTCTTGCTCTGGCCGAGGAGGCGCTTGATACCCGCCGGGTCATGCCGGAACGCCTCGATCCGCGCCAGCCATTTCACGCTCTTGTATCCCTGCAGAAACGGCACCACGAGCCGGAACGGTCCCCCGTACTGGTGCGGCAGCGGGGCGCCGTTCATTCCGAAGGCGATAAGGACGCGCGGGTCCCGGGCTTCATCTCGCGAGAGGGTCTCGAAGTAGTGTCCGTCGTGCGAACGGAACGCGTAGTAGCCTTCCGGGTGCGTCTCCGGCCCAAACGCTGCGATGACATCGCTCACGCGTACTCCGGTCCATTCGACCTGCTCGTGCCAATTGAAGATCTGGCAGACGAGCGGCGCCTCCAGCACCCGCACCGGCAACGAGCTTAACTCCTCGCAGCCCAGCACGCGGTCGCGGAGGTCTTCGCCCCGGACGCCAACCGCCTTCGACGCGGCCGCCCCCGGCTCCGGCGGCGAGAACATGGAGATCACCGGCATCGGGTCGCCAGCGAAGTCCAGCTGGGCGAACTTGTCCGCGAACTTCGGTGGCCGGATGCCCTCACGGGCAGAACGGAGGGAGAGCGCGCTCCCGGCGAGGCGCTCCATGGATGCAGTCATGTGCGTTCTCTTTCTAGGCCGCGCCGACCACGGCCCGTTCGGCGAGGAGTTCCAGCAGGTGTTCCTTGAGGTCCGCGTAGGCGGCCGTGTGCAACATCGCGTGGCGTTCGCGCGGCCGCGCGAGCGGGACTTGCACCACCTCGCGGACCGTCGCGCGCGGCCCGTTCGTCATCACCACGATGCGGTCTGAAAGGTAGATCGCTTCGTCGATGTCGTGAGTCACCATGAGCACCGTCTCCGTAGCCTGGTCGAAGCTCCAGAGGTTGATGAGCTCGTCCTGCAGCGACGTGCGCGTCAGCGCATCAAGCGCCCCGAACGGCTCGTCCAGGAGCAGCACGCGCGGCACGATCGCGAACGCGCGGGCTACCGCCGTGCGCTGGCGCATCCCGCCCGAGAGCTCGCCCGGCCGTTTGTCCCGGTGCTCCCACAACCCCACCACCCGCAGCAGACGCTCGACGCGGTCGCGCTTCACTTGCTTCTCCTGCGGCCGGCGCCCCGGGAACACCGCGTCCACCGCCTCGTAGACGTTCGCATACACCGACAGCCAGGGCAGCAGGCTGTGGTTCTGGAAGACCATCCCGCGGTCGGCGCCGGGACCCGAGATCGGTTTGCCGTCGAGCTCGATGCTGCCCGCCGTCGGCTTGCCCAGCCCCGCGATGAGGTTCAGCAGCGTGGACTTGCCGCAGCCTGAATGGCCGATGAGCGTGACGAATTCACCGCGCGTCACCGAGAGGTCGATGCCCGCCACCGCCGTGTACTTCCCGAACGACTGACCCACGCCGCGAAGCTCGAGGTAGGGAGCCGTCATCACGCCACCTCCGGGTAGCTGAACAGCGAACCGGCGCCGGCGAACAGCCGGTCGAGTGCGAGCCCGATGATGCCGATGAAGAGGATTGCCGACAGCACCGCTTCAAAGTTCGAGGCGTTGTAGCTGTCCCACACGTAGAAGCCAACGCCGGCGCTTCCCGAAAGCATCTCGGCGGCGACGATCACGAGCCACGCGACCCCCATCGAGAGCCGCAGCCCTGTAATGATGTATGGGAGGCTGTGCGGCAGGACGATGCGCGTGAGGTATTTCCAGGCGTTGAACTGGAACACACGTGCCACGTTCTTGTGGCTCTCGGGGATGCTCGATACGCCCGCCGCGGTGTTGATGACGGTGGGCCAGAGCGAGCAGATGAACACCACGAACACTGCCGCGTTCGGCTGCGACTGCAGCACCACCAGCCCGATCGGAAACCACGCGAGCGGCGAGACTGGCTTCAGCACCTGGACCACCGGGTCGAAGAACCGCCGCACGATGCGATTGGACCCGAGCAGGACCCCGAGTGGGATCGCAACGAGAGCGCTGAGCGCGAAGCCCGTGAACACCCGCTGCAGCGATGCGAGGAGCTGGAGCCCGATGCCTTTGTCGTTCGGGCCGTTGTCGTAGAAGGGGTCGCGGAGAAGCCGCCAGAACGTGCCCATCGTCGAGATTGGCCCGGGCAGCTCGCTCTGCCAGGCTGCGATAGCCCAGAGCACGCCAAGAATGGCGGCCGC
This sequence comes from Chloroflexota bacterium, assembly GCA_016191435.1. Taxonomy (GTDB): domain Bacteria; phylum Chloroflexota; class Dehalococcoidia; order Tepidiformales; family Tepidiformaceae; genus Amarobacillus. The sequence goes on from JACPOQ010000035.1 coordinate 260,505, forward strand.
CCCCGCGAGCGACACGGCGCCCGAGCCAAGGGCGAGCGCGCCGCTCCGGAGCCCTCTCAGTCCGGGAATGACGATCCGCTCCCTGCTCCGGGTGGTGTCGGTCACTATGCTCATGCGGTCCCTCCGTACTTCTTCAGGTAGCCCGCCGCGTCTGCCGGGTCGAAGCGCGCCTGGTCGAGGTCGATGCTGAACGGCGCCATATCGTCTTCCGGCACGGGGATGCTCATCTCCTTCGCGACCTCGTTGTAGAGATCCGTCTGGACCAGCTTCTCCGCGATTCCCTTCGCGTCCGGCAGCTCCTTGAGGTAGCCGAAACGGACGTATTGCGCCATGAACCACGCGGCGTGCGCCTTGCGCGGAAGGTTCACCTGGCCATCGCGGAAGAAGTACATGTAGTCGTCGGTGTAGACGTGCTCGCCGAGGTCCTTGCCGAGGGCGTATTTGCCTTCGAGCCGGCCATCAATCACATCGGCCGGCGCGTTCACGTATGCCGCCGCGCCGATCGTTTTCGCCACCTGGGCTTTGTTCTTCGGGTCATCGATGAAGCGGCTGGCTTCGAGGATGGCGCGCATCACGAGCTTCACGTCGTCCCGCCGCTTGCCAAGGAACTCCGCGTTCAGCCCGAGCGCCTTCTCCGGATGGTGCTTCCAGACGTCCTGGCTGGCCAGCGCCGTGAAGCCGATCTCTTCCTTGACCGCGACACCGTTCCACGGCTCACCAACGCAGTACCCGTCCATCGCGTTGACCTTCATGTTCGCCACCATCTGCGGCGGCGGGATGGTGATCACCTTGACCATCTTCTGGTCGACGCCCGCGGCGGCGAGCCAGTAGCGCAGCCACATATCGTGCGTGCCGCCCGGGAAGGTCATCGCGAAGGTGGCCTCCTTCTTCGCCTTCACGGCCTCCACGGCGGGTTTGACCTTATCGAGCGTCCGGAACCCGACCTTGCCGCCGAAGTCTTCGTTCGACAGCGTGATCGCCTGGCCGTTGTTGTTGAGCATCATGGCGATCGGGATTTGCTTCCCCGCCGTCCCGCCGACGCCCGTGAATACCGAGAAGGGCATCCCAAAGAGCATGTGCGCGGCCTGGATATCGCCGCTGAGCAGGCCGTCGCGCAGCGCTGCCCAGTTCGCCTGCTTCGCCAGCTCAACGTTGAGGCCGTATTGCCTGAATAGCCCCAGCTCCTGCGCCATCACCACGGAGGCGCAGTCGGTGAGGGCGATGAAGCCTATCTTCACTTTCTCGTCGCTGCTGGCTTTGAGGACCGCCGCGCCGCTTGTGGCCGGCGCCGAAGCGTTGGCCGGCGCGGTTGTCGTCGGCGCTTCGGACGACGCCGTGGCGGGGGCGGCATCGTCATCATCGCCGCCGCAGGAGGCGAGCAGCGCCGGCACGGCCAACGCCGCCCCGGACGCGCCCAGCATCTTCAGGAACTTGCGGCGTTGCAGCCTCATCGGCCGGCCGCCGCGGCCGCTGGCGTCCGCCCATCATGGGAGAGCCGCTCTTGCTGGAAGGAGGGCCACGGCGGCGCCTCGTTGGATACCGGCAGTTCCTCCAGGGAGACTGCGTTGGCGAGATGCGCGGCGAGATGCGCGCCGCCCACGGTTCGTGGCGGCTCAGGGGCGGTGGTCTCGTTCATGGGATTCACGCTATGGGGCGTCCATATCCGCCGCGTTTCTTCCCGATGAACGCCGGATATCATCTCGGTGAAGCCCGGATTGCTCTGTTGTTTCGGATTCCACCGGGCTACCGCGCCCTGGCAGGCTCTCGGATTCCACGGCGGTTCCTGGAACGAGCCGATCAGGGCGTTACGGGCGGGTTGCGCTTCTGTTTCGCGGGCTTCCTGGGGATCGGCTCCGGTCGCGCGCCGCCCGGTGGTTCGATGGCGCGCTGGGCCTCTGCGAGCGCCCGGAGCAGACCTTCCTGCGCGGCCACAATCGCCTTCTGCTGGGCCGTGATGGCTGCCTGGCTCGCCAGCAGCCGCTGCTGCTGGCCCAGGATCAGTTTCTGGTTCGCGATGATTGCCTTCTGGTCGCCCAGCAGGGCCGGTTGGGCGGCGAGGAGCCGGTCCTGGTTCTGGATGAACGCCTCCTGGTTGCTGAGCATCGTCTTCTGGTTGCTCAGCAGCGACGGCTGGTTGCCGAGGAGGATGCGCTGGTTGGCGATGAACGCGCCCTGGTTCGAACGCATCGTCTTCTGGTTGGCGATGATCGCAGGCTGGTTCCCGAGCAGCGCCTGCTGGTCTTCCAGTAGCGATTGCTGGTTCGCGAGTACCGCCCCCTGGTTCGCCAGCAGCGATGGCTGCCCCGTGAGCAGTTCGCCTTGTGCGGCCAGCAGGTCCGCCAACTGCCCGGCGATCTCCTCCTGGCCCTCGATCAGTTCGCAAACGACGGCGAGGTCAATTGCAGGCTCGTGTTGCGCGTTTCGTTCCACGGTGGAACCGCAACGTAGCTCGCTCGTGGCGCTTCGAGGTTGCCACCGTATGAATCGTGAATTTCGATCATGTTTCGCGGCGGCTGCGGTTCCACCCACGCCAGGCCCGGCATGCCCGCTCGCCGAATGGCCTCTCGGGGTGCGAGGGCCTTCCCAGCGCGTCGTCGCCGTCATCGGGTTCGCTGGCGGCGGCGCGGCTGAGGAGGACACGGGCTTCGGTCACGGGCCTTTGCTCCCGTTGGTTCGCCCTTGCGCGGGGCTCGGACAACGACATCGCACCGGGAAGAACGCAACCGTGCGAGGGACGGGGACATCCCAAAAGGAGCGGCGCGGCCGCTCTTTTCAGCTTCGACACGGCGGTCAGCGTAGCTGCTACAATGGGATCAGACCTGCACGGAGTGCAGAATCTTCAGGAGTCCCTTTCCCTTGGCCTTTGCTGACAAGCAGATATCCTGCCGCGACTGCGGCAACAATTTTGTGTTCACCGCGGGTGAGCAGGAGTTCTACGCGAACAAAGGGCTGATGAACGAGCCCACGCGTTGCCAGTCCTGCCGTTCCGCGCGCCGCCAGTCCCAGAGTACCCTTCAAGAAAACGACGGCTACGTCCGTTACGGCAATTTCGCCAGCTTTGGCGGCAAGACGCCGCGCCAGATGCACCCGGCCGCCTGCGCCGATTGCGGCCAGATGACCGAAGTGCCGTTCGTCCCGCGCGGCGAGCGCCCGGTCTATTGCAGCACCTGCTACAGCAAGATCAAGCCGCCCACGCCGCGCGAAGAGTACCGTCCCGCGCGCTAAGCGGCCGCCCACAACCGGATACGAAAACATCCCGCCGGACGGCGCGATGCCGTGTTCGTTGCCCGTCCGTTCGGCCGCTGCTCCTGTATCGTGCGGCTCATGGAGATCCGTCTCGTCCAGGCCGTGCGGATGTTAGGCCTGCCTGCCGGTGCGGCCGACCCGGACGCCGTGCGCGCGGCGATCGCCGCGCAGCCGGAGCGTTTTGCGGGAGTGCTATTCCAGGAAGCGGCCGACAGTGACGACGTCACCGGTGTCCAGGACGCGCTCGACCACCTCGAGGCACGCCTGGACTTCTTCGGCGGCCTGCTCGATACCGCGACCGAGCGGCGCGTGCGTGCGGCTTTCCGCGACCTCCTCCGCGCCTGGGAGTAGCCGTGGATCGAAGGCCCGGGTTCGGGGTTGGCTAATGGAACATCCCTTTATAAGCCGGGCTCACGAAAAACCCCTCCAGAATGTGACGGGTGTGGCCGGGTAGCCCAAGCAGGAGCGCTTCGGCTGGCGTGAAGTAGCGGAACGCCTGGCCCTCGCGCACGTCGATCTGATCCTCGTCGATATCGCCGTCGATATAGTAGACGTGCTGGACGTGCACGAAGGATTCGGGCAGGTCCACGTCCTTGCGGAACGTGCGATAGAGCTTGACGCCGTCGAGCAGCACACCCGTCTCTTCCTCGAATTCGCGCAGGACGGCGGCGTCGGGGCTTTCGTCGTCATGCATCATCCCGCCGGGGAGCGACCAGGCGCCCGGGTACCGGTCGGCGGGGAGGTCGTCGTCCCGCAGCTGGAGGAGCACCCGGCCCCAGCGATCGAGTTCGACGAGGCAGACGCCCGTCCGGTGTTCTGCATGCAAGGCCAGTGTCCCCGTGTACTGGTCGCTCGCCAGGAACCATTCGAGCATCGTGCGGGCGCCAGCGTTCATCGGCAGCTGGCGTGCTTCCGCGGGCGACCAGAAACGGAAGTCGAGCCCTTCGTTGACCTGGATGCTGGCGGGATCGACGGCATCGTCGGCGAAGAAGAGATGCAGGGTCCGCAGCTGGAGCTCGGGTATTTCGCCGCTGGTCAACGTGCGAAAGAAGCGGAGGCGCTTGAGGGAGATGCCGGTCTCCTCCTCGAACTCGCGAAGCGCGGTGTCACGCGGGCTCTCCTCGCCTTCGCGCCCGCCGCCCGGAATGGCCCAGCGCCCATAGCCGGCCGGGGGAATATCGTCGTCGCGTTGCTGCAACAGCACCCGCCCGGCCGCATCGAAGAGGATGACTGCGCTGCCTTCGCGGCGGCGAGTTGATGGGGCATTGGCGGGCGGCCGCGAATCAGTGGACATCACGCAACGGTACGGGTTGGTTTTCCAAGCGGGTAGCGAGAGCGGCGCCGGGGGACGAGGCCACGTCAGGCGCGGCGCAGGTACCAGTCGCGGATGGCGTGGCGCTGAGCGAACTCGTCGCGGCAGATGCCGCAGAGCTTGCCCACCCGGCCCTGGCCTGGCGATGAAAGCGACGCCAGCTCGGCCGGCACTTCACCGGGGATGCCGCAGATCATGCATGTTTGGGTGCTGGTCAATTCGTCTTTTCCGCAACGCACGCACGTTGCGAGCCCCGCTCGCGAGGGCACCAGGAGGTGCTGCCCGGGGGCGCAATACTTGTCAAGCCAGTGTTCCACCCAGCTTGCCTGGAACGGCATGTCAACCACCCATCCACGTACTCCCCGGCCAACCCCGGGGCACCGCCATTGCTCAAGAGCGTATCACAGATTCATCCCCGGTTGTGGGCCCGTTGGAGCGTTCGTTAGGTGGCGAGGCCTTCGCCGGGCGCGGCTTCGGTGCCGGCGCCCCGAGCGCGACCAACTGGACGACCGCGAGGACGACACCCGCGAACAGCACGAAATCGCCGGCGCTGTAGATGTTGGGGCCATAGACGGGGATGGTGACAACGTACTTGTCCGAAAGTGGGGCGAAGCGGATATCCTTGCGCCGCAGGATGATGTCTTTCGAACGGCCAATGGGCTTACCGATGTCCGCCTCGGTGATGTTGGTGAAGGAGCCGGAGTCCTGGATGGTCTCGATGGCGATGGGCATGAGCCCCCCGTGCGCCGCTATCGGCACGAGGTTCAAGGCAATGCCCGCCGCCACCAGCCAGGCGCCGACGATGCGCCGAAAGTGCAGTGCCATGACACACAACGAAGCCGTGGTCCCAAGGAACACGGCTCGTCGGACGAAATCCTGAAGCGCTGCCTCACCGAGCAGGCGGTTGCTGACCTGCTGCGCGAGGAAGATGAGTGTGCCGGCGCCCAGCCAGAGCGCATCGGCCCGCCAGGGCCGGGACGCTGCCGGATCTCCTGCCGTGCTTCCACTCAACGAGCGGCCCTCTAGATCGACTGGAACGGGGCTGCACCAGCAAGCGCGACCATGGCGAGAGCGGCGAAGGCGACGGCGGCGGAAAGGATACGAGTCTTCATGGGTTTGCGGTTCTCCTGTTGCTGGCCCCTCGGGGCGTCAGGTGGAACGTACGCCTGTGGTTCTCGCGAGATTCTCGCGGCAGGTTCGGGCGCATATCGGCGTGGCAGAAAGCGCCGCCCGCCTGTACAAGCGTCCAGAGATGGCCGCCGCGCTGACACGCACACAACGGTCCGGCACCGGGGGAGGGACGGCGAAGGCTCGATTAGCTGGCAGCGCCCGCTGCAATGAGTGTCCGGAGCTTCTGGAAGCGCTGTGGGAGCGGCTCTCCCAGCTCCATCTCGTGGACGCGCCGGTAATCGTCGATCACCGAGATCGCCTGCACGGGTTGGCCCGCCTGCACCCGGTAGCACGCCAGCTTGTAGGCGGCTTCGGCGTTGTAGCGGTCGCTCTTGAGCAGCCGTTCCATGCACACTGCGGCGTCTTCGAACTGCTCGCGCCCGGCGTAGTAGCCGGCGAGCAATGCGAGCGCGTGGTTTGCGCGTTCCTGAGCGCGCCGCCGCAACGCGGACGCCCACTCGGAGAAGAAGGTCTCCGCGAACGGCCCCTCGTAAAGCGCGAGCGCTTGTTCGCAGAGCGCCGCGCGCTCCGGCGACCCGGCCTCGAGGGCACGTGCCCGGTCGAGCGTGCCCTCGAACGTCTCCACGTCCCAGTCCCACGTGCCCTCGGGATTGAGGACATAGATGCCGTTGCGCTTGACGATCGAGTCCTGGTAGAGCGCGTGCCGCACGCGGTAGACGTTCGAATGGAACGCGCTGTTGCACTTGTCGGCGGGGAGGTCCGGGTAGAGCAGCTCGACGGCTTCCTCCTTGCGGATCCCGCCTTTGTTGGCCAGGAACACGAAGAAGAGTTCCTTGGCGCGGGCGCTCATCCAGTCCTCGTCGGTGACCTCGCGGCCATCGACTTCCACGCGGATCTGCCCCAGGCTCCAGACCCGCACGGGGGCGAACGTCTTGACTGGCGCCTCAACCTCGGCCGGTGCGGTGAAGGTGACGCGCTTGACGAGCTCACGGAACGCGGAGTCCGCGCCCGGCAGGGAGGCGGCCCACTGGGCGAACAGTGGCTGCTCACGGACGGCTGGCTGGAGGATGGCGACACGCCAGGGGTGCGTGATGAGCGCGTTCATTTCACGAAGCGCCGCATGCGCGTCGTCTCGCTGGTCGGCGCGGAAGGCACAGTAGCCGTGCCGGAAATGCGCGAGCAGGAGTGATTCGCTTGCGTCCGCCTCGGAAAAGAGCCGGACGGCCTCAGCGGCGGCGGAAATTGCCGGCAGATGGTGTCCGGCGGCGCTGCGTACCGCTGCTTGCTGCAGCCACACCGTCCCCATCTCGAGCGGGTTCCCACCCGTCTCCGCCACCACGAGCGCGCGCTCGGCGAAGTAGTCGGCTTGCTGGACATCGCCGAGCCCAAGCAGCGCCGCGGAAAGGCCGTTGATCGACAGCCCCGCGAGCGTGGCGTCGGTGATCTCCTCGGCGCTGATGCGGATCACGTCCTCGTACTGCACGCGCGCTTCGTCGTAGTGGCCGAGCGCGACCATCGCGTCCGCCAGCGATGCCGTGGCATAGGCCTGGTTGCGTATGTTCAGGCAGGCGCGGCCTTCTTCGACGGCACGATGCAGGACATCGACGGCCGCCTGGTATTCGCCCACCGAGAGATAGGCCATGCCAAGGTTGTTCAGCACCCAGCCAAGGTTCGAAGTCCCGCGGACGGCGAGCCAGCCCTGGGCGGCTTTGTTCAGGTATTCGACGGCCGCCGGCCCATCGCCGCGCATCGCCACCAGCTGGCCGAGCGTGGACTGCGCGAGCAGCTCGATGTAGCGCATGTCCGCCGCGCGGGCGCGCTCGATGCAGCGGGTCAGCAATGCTTCGGCGGCGCCGAAGTTGGCGAAGCCCGAGAGCTCGTTATCAGCCTCGGCGTATTCGACTTCCGCAAGAATCGCCGGGTCCACACCGTCGCTGATAGCGCGGATCTCTTCGAACACTGTGCGGAGCTCGCTCATGCGTCCCCATTGCCGGTAGCCGCGGGCACGCGCGAGTAGCGCGAGCACCTTCGCGTCCGCTGGCGTCTCGGCGCTCTTGAGCAACCGCGCCACATCAGTGAGCGCTTCATCGTTGTGCCCCGTCTGCACCAGCACGCGCGCACGGATGGCGATCAGCGCCGGCCAGGCGGCCAGCACCGACCGGGGGACGCTGGCGAAAGCGCGCTCGAGCAGGCTGATGGAGCCTTGCTGGAAGAGCGGCAGTGCGTGGCGGCTCAAGAGCCGCGCCAGCGTCTCGCCATCTTCGAGGCTGCGCGCCCATTCGAGCGCGGAAGAGATGTCGCGCTCACGCTCCGCCCAGGCGACGGCCCGGCCGACCGCGCCGAGGAACCCTTCCCGCGACTCACGCTTGAACTGCTTCCGCAAGAACTCCCGCAGCAGCGGGTTCAGCCGCACGCGTTCTTCATCGATCGCTTCGACCAGGAAGTCGTGCTCCTCGAGCCAGCAGCGCACAGCTTTCCACGGCTCGCTGCCGATGAGCTCCACCGCGATATCCGACTCGATCGTGTCACAAATGCTGAGCGGCAGAATGTCCGGCCGGAGATCGACGGGGATGCCCGCCCACAGCTCTTTCTCCACGTAGCGGCTCCAGACGTTGCCGCGGTGGCTGCGCGGCAGCACCGACCCGGCCAGCACCGCCATGATGCCCATGGGCCAACCCGCCGAAGCGGCCATCACGTCCACGGCCTGCATCGCCGAGCCGCGAAGCGCGATCAGCTGCTCGACTTCTTCGAGCGTGAACGCGAGCTGTTCCTTCTCAATCAGCAGCACCTCGCCGGCGGCGACGCGCCGGTCGACGGTGTCGAGCGGGACGGATGTCCGGCCGATGAGCACGACCTCCACGCCATCAGGGGCCGCCTGGATGAGCCACTCGACGACATCGAGGGCGCCGTCGGAGTCCGCTATCTCGTGGATATTGTCCAGCACCACCAGCATCGGCTGCTGCGATTGTGCAAGCCGCTCGCGCAGCGCTGAGTTCAGGTACGCGTACAGGTCACCGCTGCGCGCCGAGGTGGCCGGCGGGGCGAATTGCGGGTCCGAAAGGAACGCCCGCGCCAGCCGTTCGCTCAGCACCTCGGGGCTCACGCAGGCCGAGTCCAGGGCCACCCACGCCTGTGCATAATCGACCTCGTCGGCGAATCCGGCTACGAGGCTGGTCTTTCCGAACCCCGGCGGCCCTTGCACAACCATGAGCCCGCTACCGATGGCCGCGTGGAGCTGGTTCGTCAGCCGTGGGCGGGGGAGCAGCGTGCGGCGATCCGGCGGCGGGAACGCGCCGGGGTGCGAGTTCGTTCCGCCCTTGGGCTGACCGGCGGACGCGCGTTCGACTGCCATCTCCGCAGACTATCGGGAATTGGGCCACGTTACCAGTATGCAATCCAGTGGATGATTACCAGATGGGATTCATCGCCGGGAAGAAATGCGGCCCGGTAGCCCGTCAGGGACGAGTCTCGATGTTGCGGAGCGCGGCGGTGAGCTCTGCGAGGAAGCGCTCGGCCGCGGGACTGAGCGGCGGGTTGGTCTCCTCGGGCGCCTCCACCTCGCCCCGGCGGACGCGCGCGAGCAGCATGTTCATCGGCTTCACTACGAGGAAGAAAACGATGGCAGCGAGAATCACGAACGAGGTCAGGGCGTTGATGAACGCGCCGTATCTGAACGTGCTGCCGTTGATCTTGAAATCGAGCGAGGCGAAATCTGGCTGGCCGCCAATGGCCGCGATGAGTGGCGTAATGATGTCTTCGACAAAGGCCGCAACAACGGCGGCGAAGGCGACACCGATGACGACTGCGATGGCGAGATCGATAACGTTCCCGCGGAGAATGAAGTCCCGGAATTCCTTCAGCATGGTAAATGTCCTCCTGTCGGCATCCTGCGGGAGTAGATACAGAGATCGTGAAGAGAATGCAAGGGAGCGCGAAGATTCCGAAGAGTCAGCCTGAGTGCGCCCGAGCCCAGGCGAGAAGCCCATCGGCGGGGAGCGTGTTGACGACGCGCTCCACGGGCACGCCGCATTCCTGGGCCCGCGCGCTCCCATGGGGCAACCACGACAGTTGGCCCGGTGCGTGGGCGTCGCTATCGATGGCGAACCGGCATCCGGACTCCAGCGCCACTCGCACGAGGCGCCGAGGGGGGTCCAGCCGTTCCGGACGGGAGTTTATTTCCACCGCCTTGTCGAACCGCGCGCAGGCGGCGAACACCATCGCCGCATCGAACTCCGACTCCGGGCGGCCCTTGCCCTCGCCGCTGGTATCGGCGCGCGTGCGTTTGCCCACGAGCCGGCCGGTGCAATGCCCGAGAATATCCATGTGCGGGTTCGCGATCGCACCCACCATGCGGTGCGTCATCGCTTTCGCGTCCATCCGCAGCTTGCTGTGGACGCTCGCGACCACGACATCGAGCCGGGCGAGCAGGTCTTCCTCCTGATCGAGCGCCCCGTCGTCGAGGATGTCGACTTCGATGCCCGTGAGGACGCGAAACGGCGCCAGCTCGGCATTCAGCGCGGTCACCACCTCCAGCTGCCGGCGCAGGCGTTCCGGCGTCAGCCCGTTCGCGACCTTGAGCCGCGGCGAATGGTCGGTCAGGACGATGTACTCGTGTCCGAGCGCCTGCGCGGCACGGGCCATCTCCTCGATCGGGCTGCCACCATCGGACCAATCGGAGTGCGTGTGGCAATCGCCGCGGAGCGCGGCCTGGATCGCACCTCCATCCGGGAGCACCGGTCCGCCGGCCGCTTCGAGCCGTGCGAGGTAGGCCGGCACGCCACCCCGGAGAGCCTCCATGATCACGGCAGCGGTCGCCTCGCCGATGCCCGGGAGCGCGCGCAGGCCCCCGGCGCCGGCACGCGCCTCGAGCTCGCCCGGCGGCAGGTCCGCGATGGTCTCCGCCGCGCGACGGAAGGCGCGCACGCGGTAGGTGGGCTCGCCCGCCTCCTCGAGCAGAAACGCGATCCGGCGCAATGCTTCGAGCGGCGTCATGGCCGAATTCTAGGCTCACGCCCGCCGGCAATCGATATTCGCTCTTCGTGCGAGAGACGAACGCGTGACGAATCGGGTGGATTGCCCTCCCCGGGGCCTGCGCCGGTGGCCACCGCCCGGCCTCGTGCCGAGGCTTACATGGAGAGGCAGCGTTGTGATTCACTTCGGGATGGGGGCGCCGGGAGCGCGGATGCGAGCGGTGGCAGTGGCCGCGGCGCTGCTCGTCCTCGGCGGGGCGTGCGCCACCGGGGGCGCCGCACCCTCGCCGGCTACTACCGTCTCGGCGCAAGCGCGTACCGTCGTGCTCGATGAGGGCACGCCGTCATCGGTATCGATCGATGGCGACGCCACCGCACCCGCGTCCACCCCGGCGGGCGGCCAGTTCGTCAGCCGTTCTGCTCCCGCCGTAACGCCCGCGGCGAAGAGTCGCCCGGTCGTCCTCCTCGCTCCAGCTCGCGGCTCGCCCTGCCCCACCGCTACCGTAATCTGCGACGCTGCGACCACCATCGCGGCGGCGTTCAAGCGCGGCGATGCGGCCACGATACTGGGAATGTCCGCGCCCGTCGGCTACATCTGTCCTGCGCCCGGGCAGGGCGCCCCAACGACGTTGTGCGCGGGGGCCACGCCCGGCGAACTGCGCATGGGATACTTCGTCTCGCGTACGGGTGAGCCGGCGAGCGCGGAGGACACCTACACTGCCGAGGTTGCGGGCTGGGTCGCCCGCGCCGCGGCGGGCATCGGCACGGATTCGTATGGCGATGGCGGGATCGAGGTCGCGAGCGTGGGCTGCGTGCCCACACCTGATGCCCGCTGCCGCGAAGACGTGATTATCGCCGCGTTCACATTCATCACCAACGACCGCAACGTCGCCCGCCTCGACCCCACCGCTGGCGTCAGCCGCACCGTGGTGTACGTGAACCTGCACAGCGAAAGCGGCGTCCTGCGGATCCATGGCATCGGGCAATCGGCGCCGCTCGAAGCGTTGCTCGTCGCCGGGTCCACGCCGGTAAGTCTGGCGGCGGGCGCCGGCACCCTGGGCTGGCGCCCGTGGCGGCCCTGAGGATTCGCGAATCCCTACCCCAGGCGGCCGTGCATCTCCCAGGCGAGCACTTCCGCCCCTTCGGGCCCGGCCGTGATGGCGAGCTTGCCGATGGCCGTCAGGCGCCCGGCGTCGCCCGTGCCCAGCGTGCCAATGCCCTCGCCCGTTACCTCGCCGCGCGCCACGTACAGGTGCACGAAGGGCGCGTCCGGGAGCGTGACCTTCTCATTTGCCTTGAGCCGGGCCGCCCAGAGGACGGCGCCATCCTGGCGGATGGAGATCGCGGCATCGTGCCCGCGCCCCGAGGCCACCGGGACGAGCCCACCTCGCCCGAGTTCGCTGTTGATATCGAGTTGCGCATAACCCGGCCTGACGCGGGCGGTATCGGGCACCACCCACATCTGGACGAGGTTCACCGCCGCCGAGTTCGTCGCGTTGATTTCGCTGTGCAGGATGCCCGTGCCGGCGCTCATGCGCTGCGCTAGCCCGGGGTAAATCAGTCCGATGTTGCCCTCGGAGTCCTTGTGTTCCAACTCGCCATCCAGCACCCACGTGACGATTTCCATGTCCCGGTGCGGGTGCGTGCTGAAACCCGTGTTGGGCGCGATGAGGTCGTGGTTGCTGACGAGCAGCATGCCGAAGTGCGTGTTTTCGGGGTCGTAGTGCCCGCCGAACGAGAAGGAATGACGCGAATCGAGCCAATCGATCCGCGTGGCCATCCGCTCCCGGGAAGAGCGGATATCGATGGTTGGCGTAATGGCGGGCATGTGTGGGACCTCCGGACGCAATCGTTGCGCGTGCAACCAGAATAATCCATTTTCGTTGCCATTGCAACTACCTCCGCGCGGCTGCGAAGATAACGCTATGAGCCCAGCCGGGACCACGGAAGCAACGCCGGACCTGCCGCGGATGGCCGCCTGGCAGCGCTTCTTGCGCGCCCACGCCCGCGTCACCGAGCTGCTCGAGCGCGAGCTCGCAGCCGAGCAGGGCCTCCCCCTCGGCTGGTACGACGTGCTGGTACAGCTCTCGAACGCGGGGGGCCGGCTGCGTATGCACGACCTCGCGCGGGCGGTGCTGCTGAGCCGCGCCGGGCTGACGCGGCTCGTCGATCGCATGGCCGCCGCGGGACTTGCCGGGCGCGAGCCGTGCGCGGACGACCGGCGCGGCACGTTCGTGACCTTGACTCCGGCCGGTCAGGAACGGCTCCGGGCCGCCGCGCCGGTGCACCTGCGCGGGGTGCAGGAGCATTTTGCGCGGCACATTTCGCCCGGTGAGGCACACGAGATGAGCGCCGTCTTCGACCGCATCCTCGCGGCCATCGAATCGCGGCACTAACGGCGGCTGCCGGCGCGCCGCGCCGCCGTCCGGGCCACCCCGCCGCGCTGGTGCAGCCTGCTTCGCAGCCAGAGGGTCGCTACCGTGTCGGCGCCGGTAAGGATCGCCGCGGCCGGGGCGGTCCACCAGGCCAGCGATCGGCCGTTCGCCGCCCAGAGCGCGCCGCCGGTGAGGAGCAGCCCGATCGGGAGCGCGGCGAACAGCGTTAGCCAGCGTCCGGTGGCGGATTCCGCCTGCGAGGTCCACGCGGCGATGGCCGGGAAGCCCGTCGCCGTGACGTAAATCAACGCAACCGCGATGGCGAAGAGCCAGCCCTGGCCGGTCGCACCGCCGATGATGTGCAGCACGAAGCTGGCGAGGAAGAGGGCGAACGCCGTGATTAACCCACGCGCGATGCTTATGGGCGCAGTGTACGTGGCGCGCGTTCGTCACGCGTGACGGCGGGTCGGGTCAGGGAGCAAGCGAACGGACGAGCGCGCAGGCAGCGACCGCCGCCGTCTCGCTGCGGAGGGTGTTCGGGCCGAGGCGAGCGAACAACCCTCCCGCCATGCGGGCCTGCTCCAACTCCGCGGGTGTGAACCCGCCTTCGGGTCCGATCGCTACCACGAGCCGGCCGGCGATGGGCAGGAGTGGCAGAAGCTGCGGCCACGGCTTGCCCGCTCCGTCCGCGACGACGAGCGCCACCCGCGCGCCGGCCAGTAGTCCGGTGAACCGCGCGGGCTGTTCGACCACCGGCACGGTGAGGCGCCCGCACTGCTCCGCTGCTTCGACTGCGATGCGCGACCAGCGCTCCTGCTTTACCGCCGAAGCGCCATCGCCGCGGACCGTGCGTTCGCACAGCAGTGGCCGGATGATATCGGCGCCGGCCTCGGTGCACTTTTCGATGGCCCATTCGAACCGGTTCGGGCGCACGAGCGCGCACCACACCTCGAGCACGACTGCGGGCGGCGCCTCCTGCCGCGAGACCTCCCCGATCGTCACACGCAGCTGCGCCTTCGCCATCCCGTTGACGGTCGCGCGCCATTCGTGACCATCGCCATTGAACACGCGAAACTCGTCGCCTTCGCGCAGGCGCACCACCTCGGACAGACGGCGGGACTGGCCGGCATCGAGCACGAGCGGGCCAGGTGTGATCCGCCCGGTTAGGTGGAGACGGGGCACGTGGCCCATCTAGACCCCGACGCCTGCCGCGACGAGCAGCTCGAGGACAACCGTTTCCGGGGCAGGCCCCTGGTAGGGACCAATGAGCTTGCCGCCCGGCGCCAGGACTGCCACGCCGATCTGCGCGTTCACGCTCTCGATGCCCATCGCCTTCGTCACGGCGGCGTGCCAATCGGGGAGGATGATCAGGTATTGCGCGGGGTCACGGCCCGCTTCGAGGTTCTTCGCTGCGTCCTTGTAGCGGTTCGACATCACCATCTCCGGCACCTTGCGCAGGAGCCTGGGGAACGCATGCGCATCGACCACGTTGGCTATCTGGACTTCCTCGGCGGTCGGGAACTTCGCGCGCACGGCGTCGATGACGGGGTCGATGGCCGTGGACGTCTCCTGCGCGAACAGGAGCAGGACGGTCGGGACCGCGACATCGTGCAGGGCGATCCGGCGCCCCGACTCGACCGCGGTGAGCGTGATCGTGGGCGCCGTGCCAGTCAAGTGTTCGGCCATGCCGGTCCCCCTGCGCCGCCGGTCCCGGCAGCGCCCGCCGCGATTGTCCTCGTTGTGGCGGCACAACGCGAATCAGGGACAGGCGACAGCGGCGGCGAGGGTGTCTTCGCGACGTTCGCTGCAGCTGCGCCTGGCCATGTTCACACGCAGCCGCCCCGCGCCGTTGACGTCGGTCGGGTGGCGGTCGAGGTTCGGGCCATCGGCATCGAGGCGCACGCCGGTCACATCGTAGATGGCGTTGTTGCAGGATTCCCGGAACAGGAACGAGGTGCCGGCGGCCGCGGGGCTGACCCGCGACTGGTAGCGCGCGAGCAGCGCCGCCAGCGCAGGGTCGCCGGCGAACAACGGCTGGACGCGGCAGCGGCGCTGCGGCGTCGCCCGGTTCGCCGCGTCCAGGTCCGAAAGCGCGAGGTACGTATCGCCCAGCCGCACGATGAAGATGTTCTGCGTGGAGATGAACTGCACGGAGCCCGGGGCGTAAGCGGCTGCGTCATCCAGCACGGTCTTGCCCCCATCGGGCGAGCTCAGGAAATTCAGCACAAAGACGATGATGGCGACGCTCAACGCGGCGGCCGCCGCCAGGAAGGTGCAGCCCGCCGCCACGGGCGGCCGGATGGCGGGCTGCGGGCGGAGCTCGGTCATCGCCGTGAGCGTACAGGAGCGCGCATCCGGGCGGCCTTACTTCGGCCGCTTTCGCAGGCCGTGCTCACCCCCTAGTGCCCGCGTCACGGCATCTTCGAGGGCCGCGTCCAGTTCCGCGGCCGGGACGGCGCGGTCCACGAGCCGCCAGCGCAGGGCGTCCGCGGCCGTCACCGGCTCGCCAGAGATGATCATGCGGGCGGCGATGCCGGGCGCCACCGTGCGCGGCAGCGTCTGCGTGCCGCCGGCGCTCGGGATGTACCCGAGGGTTACCTCCGGAAGCGCGAAGCGAGCATCATCGGCCGCGACGCGGTAATCGCAACAAAGCGGCAGCTCCAGCCCCGCGCCGTAGCAGAAGCCGTGCAGCCGCGCGATGGTCAGGCAACGGTGCCGGAGCAGCTCCGCCCAGACGTCCCGTTCGTGCCGCGCTCGCCGCGAATCCATCACCGAGGGAGCGGTCCCAAATTCGGAGATATCGGCGCCGGCGCTGAAGCAACGTCCCTCACCGCGAAACACGATGACGCGCACGTCCGGCGTGTCGCGCGCAGCCGCGAGGTACGTCCAGAGCAGGTCGCGCATTGCCATGTTAATCGCGTTCAGCCGGTCGGGCCGGTTGAGGGTAATGGTCGCGACCCCGCGGTGGTCGACGTCGTAGAGGATCAGTTCGGCCATGCGGGTGTTATACGCGATGCGGGCCGGTCATGCCGTCAGCCGCGGTTCGCGCTTGCACAGCCCGGCGGACACCGACCATCGCCCTCGGCATGGGTCGCTCCGATGGACTTGAGATACCACGACTATGCCGCCCCCACGAGCCGGTTGCCGGTGAGGCGCACCGAGCCGAGGTTGCGCAGCAGCCCGCGGATGCTGCGCGCGAGGTCTTCGGTGGCGGCGCAGTGGGGCAGGTCGAACTCGATATCCTGTCCCGTGCTGTCGTGGATCACGAGCCGCACTTCGTCGCGGCCGGGGGTGTCCTTGAGGATGCCGACCACCGCCTTGAGCAGCGCCTCATCCGCGACGGTGTCCTCCGTTTCGTAGACGGTGATGACGAGCCGGGCGGCGTCGCCGCTGACCGGTGGCTCCACGCCGGGCCGCGCGGCCTCGGAAGTGGCGGCGGGCACCGCCTGTTCGGGCTCGGGCGCCGCCGCCGGCTTCGCGTGGCCGTTATGGTGGCCGTTGCGAATGGGCGGGCCGCCTGCCCGTCCCGGCGGCGGCGCTTGCGGCTCGCGCGCCGGCGGCTGGCGGCGGGGCCTGGGCGTTTCCACCTGCCACTGCTCGGCCGCGAACCCGACGACGGCGCCCTCTTTGGTGTCGTAGGCCGCGGCCTTACGCACGTTGAGGTTGAGCCGGTCGGCGCGCTCCCGGCATTCGACCGAGAGCAACAGCACCTGGCCCTCGGCCCAGAGCGCCTCGCCCGTGAGCTCGATCGTGTCGTTCCAGACAGTGATCTCCGCCGTCCCGGACATGTCTTCGAGCGTGACGATGTAGAACTTACGGCCGTCGCGCGTGGCGCGGGCCTGGACGCGTGTGACCATGCCGCCGACCGTCGCCGACTGCCCGGCCATCTCCAGCGTCAGGTCCGCAAGGCTGTGGCTGGTGTAGCGGGCGAGGTCCGCCGCGGCCGTCTTGAACGGGTGCTCCGTGATGTAGATGCCGAGCAGTTCCTTCTCCCAGGCGAGCATCTGGTCCTTCGAGACGGGCCTGGGCTCCAGCTCGAGGCCAGGCATCGGCGTGTCCACCTGGCTGCCGAACAGGTCGAACATCGTCGCCTGGCCGCTGTCACGCAGCTCGCGCTCACGCCGCGCGAAGTTCATCAGGCGCTCCGCATGCGCCACCAGGGTGCCGCGGTCAGGCCCGAGCAGGTCGAGTGCGCCCGCCATCGCCAGGTGTTCCAGCGCGCGGCTGTTCGCGCTCGAAAGGTCCGCCCGCTTGCAGAAGTCCTCGACGTCGCGGTAGAGCCCGCTCTTCTCGCGCGCGGCAATGATCCCTTCGACCGAAGACGATCCGACGTTCTTGATAACGCCGATGCCGAAACGGATAGCGAGCGACCCGTCCTGGCGGGTTTCGACGCTGAAGTTCTCCCGGCTCTGGTTCACGTCCGGCGGCAGCACCGCGATCTCGAGCTTGGCGCACTCAGCGACGGCGGCGGCGATGCGCTCGAACGTGTCGGGCGCGCTCCTGGTCATCTGCAGGACGGCGGTCATGTACTGCACGGGGTAGTTCGCCTTCAGGTAGGCCGTCTGGTAGGCGATGTTGCCGTAGCACCAGCTGTGGGCCTTGTTGAAGGCGTAGCCGGCGAACGGCTCGATCAGGTCGAAGACGGCGCTGGCGTCGGCTGGCGCGTAGCCCTTCGCCGCGGCGCCTTCGACGAAGCGGTCGCGCTCGGCGGCCATGACGTCGGCCTTCTTCTTGCCCATCGCCTTCCGCATCACATCGGCCTGCCCGAGCGTGTATCCAGCGAACTGGCGCGCGATGAGCATCACCTGGTCCTGGTAGACGATCACGCCATAGGTCTCATCGAGCACATCGGCGAGGTCCGGGTGCGGGTAGACGATCTCGATCTTGCCGTGCTTGCCATCGATGTACCGCGGGATGTGCTGCATCGGGCCGGGCCGGTAGAGCGCCACGAGCGCGCACAGGTCCGCGATGTTCGTCGGCTGCAGGTCCTGGACGTAGCGCCGCATCCCCGACGATTCCAGTTGGAACACGCCAAAGGTCTCGCCTTTGCCGAGCATCTCCATGGTCCTGGCGTCGCCGTCGGGCAGCTTCAGCAAGTCGAGTTCGGCGCCGCCGGTTTCGCGGATGAGGTCGACCGCGTGCTGGAGGATGGTCAGGTTCGAAAGGCCGAGGAAGTCCATCTTCAGCAGGCCAATCTTCGCGACCTGGTCCATGGCGAACTGCGTCGTGGGGATGCTCGTCTCGTCACCGCGGCTTGGGCGCTGCAGGGGCACGTGGTCGATCAGCGGGTCGCGGGAGATAACGACGCCGGCGGCGTGCGTGCTGGCGTGGCGCGAAACGCCCTCGAGTTGCTGCGCCGTCTCCACCAGCCGCCGCACTTTGGGGTCGTTCTCGACTGCCTCCTTCATTTCGGAGGACTGTTCGAGCGCGTCCGCGAGGGTGATATGGAGCGCGTTCGGTACGAGCCGCGCGACGCGGTCGGTCTCGGCATAGCTGATCCCGAGCGCGCGGCCGACATCGCGGATGGCCGCCTTCGCGCCGAGCGTCCCGAATGTGATGATCTGGGCCACCCGGTCGCTGCCGTAGCGCTCGTAGGCGAAGCGGATCATCTCGTCGCGGCGGTCGTCGGCGAAATCGAAATCGACATCCGGCATCTCGCGCCGTTCGAGGTTGAGGAAGCGCTCGAACACGAGGCGGTTGGCGACCGGGTCGATGTCGGTCACATCGAGCGAGTAGAGGACGAGCGAGGCAGCCGCGGAGCCGCGCACCCCCATTCGGATGCCCGAGCGGCGGGCGAAGTCCGCGATTTCCTTGACGACATAAATGTAGTCGCTGAAACCGGTCTGCTTGAGCACGTCGAGCTCGTAGTGAAGCCGCTGCGTGAGTTCGGGGGTGACATCGTCGAAGCGCCTGTGCAGACCGGCCATGCAGAGCTCGGCGAGGTACTCGCTGCTTTCTCGGCCGGAGGGAATGGGCGGCTCCGGGAGGAGTTGGCGGTCGAAGTGGAGGTCGAGGCTGCATTCATCCGCCACCAGCTGCGTGTTCGCGAGGAACTCCGGGTTGTCCGGGAAGAGACCCCGCATCTCCTCCTCGCTCTTCACGTAGTAGCCGGTCCCCTCAATCTTGAAGCGGTCCTGCTGGTCCACGGTGGCGTTGGTGCCGATGCAGAGCAGCACATCGTGGGCGCCGGCCTCGCCGGGCAGCGTGTAGTGGCTGTCGTTCGTCGCCACGACGGCGATGCCCAGTTCGCGGCCGATATCCGCGATCGCCGGATTGAGGCGGGTGAACTTCTGGTCCCCGTGGTCCTGCACCTCAAGGTAATAGTGGCCATCGAAGACTTCGCGGTACCACTTCGCGACATCGATGGCGCCCTCGCGGTCGCCTTCCTGGACGCGCCGGTGGAACTCGGATGAGGGACAGCCGCTGAGGATGGTGATGCCGGCGCAGTGCTGCTGCAGTAGCTCGCGGTCCACGCGCGGCTTGTAGTAGTACCCTTCGAGGTTCGCCTTCGTGACCAGCGCGATGAGGTTCTTGTAGCCAGTCACGTCACGGGCGAGCATGACGAGGTGGTAGGGCGAGCTGTCGCTCTTCTCCCGGCCGAAGCGGCTGCCGGGTGCGACGTAGGCTTCGACGCCAATGATGGGCTTTATCCCGCGCGCCTGCGCCTCGCGGTAAAAATCGATGGTGCCGTAGAGCGCGCCGTGGTCGGTCATGGCGATCGCTTCCTGGCCCAACGCCTGGACGCGGTCCATCAACGGGGCCACCTTCGACATGCCGTCGAGCAGCGAGAACTCGGTGTGAGTGTGTAGATGAGTGAACATATCTTCGGGAGTGCCAGTCTACAACGCGGCGGCGGGCTAGCGGGAGGCTGTTATGGCATGCCGCGGCGGTTGTTCGCCCCGCGATGCGATCGCGTCAAGGCCGCCATCGGATGGAACTTTTGCGAATGGGCCGGCGTCTTGTCGTGCGGAGGTTGCCCGTGCCGGCCGAGTTTTCGCCCTTTGTGTTCGTGCTCATCCTCGCCGCGAGTTGCGGACTCATGCTGGCGGTCGTGCTCCTCGGGATGCAAAGCCAGGCGCCACCACCGGCCGGGCGCCGCGACGAGGATTGAAGCCTACTTCCGGTTGAACTTGTTGCCGGCCGCGACGGGGCCCTCGACAAGGATCGCCTCGACGGCGTCGGCTGCGAGCTGCGCGGCGCTATCCAGGAGTTCGCGGTCGGCGCCGCGCGGCGCACTGAGGACGTAGTCCGCGACCGCGTCCGGGTCCCAGGTGGGCTCGCCGTTGCGCTGCGGCCGGCCGATGCCAATACGGACGCGGATAAAATCGGCGCCGATGGCGCCGACGATGCTTTTGAGGCCGTTGTGGCCGCCAGTCCCGCCCCCAACGCGCACGCGAAGTGCCCCCGCGTTCATGTCGAGCTCGTCGTAGACAAGGATCGTGTGGGCGAGGTCACAGCCGGTCCACTGCACCGCCTGCGCCAACGCCTTGCCGCTGAGGTTCACGTAGGTCTTCGGCTTCACGAGCGCGACCTTCTGCCCCTGCAGCTCGCCGACGCCGATGTGCATCAGGCCGCCTTGCACCTTCGGCTGCGTGCCGGCGCGTTTCGCGAGGTCGTTGATGACCACGAACCCGAGATTGTGGCGCGTGCGCGCATACTCCTCGCCGGGGTTGCCGAGCCCGACGATGAGCCAGTCCGCGGCGAAGCGGGGCCCGCCGCCGAAGATCTTCCTGAATGCCATGCCGCCAACTTTCCGGGGAGGGCGGGGTTGCGGCAAGCCGGCCGCATCGGCTGCGCGCGCACGGCGCCACGCCAGAGACGACCGCCGGGGCCGCCGTGTATCCTTCGCGCCACCGGCGGCCGTGCGCCGCCGGCCGGAGGACGCCATGGCGACACCTGAGCAGATCGCGGAACTGAAGCAGAAGACGGCGGAGGAGCGCGCAGCGCTCATTGCCGCCGTGCGGTCGCTTTCGGACGAGGACCTCCGGCGCGTGCCCGTGGATGCGGAGGGCGAAGAACAGTGGACGGCGCTGGAACAGCTCGGGCACCTCTGCGAGATGGAGCGCAGCTACGACGCGTGGGTGAGGGCGGCGCTCGCGGAGGACGGCGCGGACCTCGCGAACGTCCCCTGGCAGCGCGTCGATATCCCCGTGGAAGAGGCCAATGAGCACACCGTCGAGGAACTTCTGCGCGCGCTCGAGCTGGAGCGCGCCTACACCCAGGGGCTCATCGATGGACTCTCGCCGGAGGCGTTCGAACGCCGTGCGGTGAGCCCGGTGTTCGGGTCGCTGACAGTATTGCAGTGGCTGCGCTCGTTCTACCGGCACGATCGCCAGCACGCCGCGCAGATCGCCGGCCGCAAGAGCGACTACGCGCCAAACTTCAAAGGCAAGGAGCCGAACCAGCGGCGGGCACGGCTCGAGCTCGTGGCGAAGCGGCACGAAACGCGCGAGTAAGCTTCGCGTTCAGATCCCGTCTTGCCAGATGCGGTAGATCCCCAGCGCAAACACCAGAGCGATATACAGCCAGGCGGCGTTGCGCAGCGTGCGAAGCACACTGCGCGCCCGCTGGTTCCGGAAGACGAGCGCCATCACCGCCAGCACCAGCGCAAGCAGCACCAGCGCTTCGAAAATGAAGCTTCTCACCGGGCGGCCGGGGCGGGTCTCGTGATGGCTGGCCCCACTAGTCCCCGTTGACGGTGCGGCTACTGAAGCGCCAGTCCCCGCCGGCCTTGCTCAGCGTGTCCACATAGATTGCGGTGATGAGCGGCGCAGCCGGGGCGCCTTCCTTCAGCTGCCAGAGCACCAGGTAGCACGTGCCCTTCGCCCCATCGCCGTCTGCATCGAGGACGAGGTTGTTGATCCAGTGGCGCACCTTGAGCCGCTGCGTGAGCGAAGAGCCGAAGCCCGCCAGCTGTTCGGTACCAGTGAAGGTTCCGTTGGGCGAGGTGAATACGCCGTCGGGCGTGAAACATGCGGCCCATTCCGGGCCTTTGCCCGAATCGATCGCGTGGTTGTAACGGGCGTAGAGCTGTTCGATGGCGAGCCGATCTTCAGTGGTCAGCGGCATGGGCGTACTCCTGTGCGTGATGTCCGTGCAGCATACGCGGGCGGCCGCCACCACGGGAGGCCGCCCCGCGTCTGGCCCCGTTTACCGGCCCGCGGCAATGTTCGCGTACCATACGGCGAACACCCCCAAGGATCCGTGCATGTTTGTCCGCGCATTGCTGGCCACAGCCGTGGCCGTTGTGCTCTTCTCGGCATGTGGCAGCGGCCGCAGCTATTCCACCAACCTCGACGACGACAAGTACGACCTCGGTGCAATGGGCCTCGATGCCGGCGATGTGCCCAACGGCATGGTCGAGCAGCTCGCCAAGAGCTTCGACAACGCCGAATGGGCCGCGGTCGTCGGGCAGGATGACCCGGAGGCCAAGCAGGCGCAGCTCGACGCCCAGGGCCGGCTGAAGGCATATGTGAAGCTCTTCACCCGGGAGGACCCTTCGTCGCAGCTGGCAAAAGCGCTCTCCATCACCTCTCAATCCACCCTGTACGCCGACGTGAAGACGGCGCAGGAATCGACGCGCACCTACTGTGGTCTCCTCGTGGACGAAACAGGCCCGGTTGAGACCTTTGGCGTGCCGAAGCTTGGCGATGAATCTGCGGGCTTCTTCATCACCACTGCGGACCCGCAGGCCGGCACGCGCGTTGATACGACCGTCTGCTTCCGCACCGGCCGCATCGTGAACGCGGTCGTGCAGACTGGCTTCAACGGGTCCCAGGACGTGGCCCTTTCGGTGCGCCTGGCGCAACGCATGCTCGTGCGCGTCAACCTGGCCTTCGATGGCAAGGCTCCGCCCTCTGAAGAACCCACGCCGGAGCCGTCGGGGAGCCCCGAGGGTGGCGCGATCCCACCGGGCAGCCTCACGCCGGACGCCAGCGCCACCGAAGCGCCTCAGGGCGGGTGACCGGGAACGCCTACGCCGTTTCTAGCGATGCCAGCACCGCGGCGAGCTGCGCATCGCGGGCGCCACGGGCGTCCGTGAAGCGCTCCGTTTCGAGCAGCGCTGCGACGATGCCCGGCGGGAATAGCGTTTCGGGGTCGCCGCCGGGCAACTGAGTGCGGTGCGCGGCGACTGCCGCGAGCTTCACCGGCGCCGTGGCTCGAATGTCCACCTCATAGTGCCAGGGTGCCGCGCCGATCTCGGCGCGAGCTGGGCGCGGCGGTACGCCCATCATGTCGATGCATTTCTCGTACTGCGCCAGGAACAGGCCCGGCGGAAACGCGGCGAACAGCAGGGCCGGGCGCGGCGCGGGCAGGGATTCCCAAGCCTGCCGGACCCATCCGTGGAGCACCACGTGGTCCGGGTGACCGTAGGCGCCATCGGCGCCGAGCGACAGCACGAGGTCTGGCTGGACCCGCCGGATCAGCTTCTGCACGAGCTCGGGGCCCCCTTCGCAGTGGCGAAGGTCGCCATCAGGCAGCCCGAGAAAGAACGGCGGCTTCGCGCCCAGAACCAGAGCGGAGTGTGCCAGCTCGCGTTCACGGGCATCGCGCACCGCGAACGGGCCCGGCGGCCCGCCGCCGTGGCGCTTCCCTGCTTCGCCCGCCGTTGCCGAGGCGATCAGGCAATCCCAGCCCGCGCGCGCGGCGAGCGCGATCGTCCCGGCGAAACTGTAGGTCTCGTCGTCCGGGTGGGGGATGATGGCAAGCAGCACGGGCACGGGCCGATCCTACCCGTCGAGACTCGTGTCCGCTGACACAACCCGTCCCGGATGGTAGATTCACGGTGCTTTGCCCCCAGCACCTTGCCGCTTGACCAAACCGGGCGCAACTCGTGCGCGCGGACGCCGGCGGGCCCGGTGCGCGGGGCATCATTTTGCGAAGTGAGGGACACGAACATGCCTGGACGGCTCGAAGGAAAGGTTGCCATCGTCACTGGCGCGGGGCGCGGCATTGGCCGCGGCGAGGCGCTGCTGCTGGCGGCTGAAGGCGCACGGGTGGTGGTCAACGATCTCGGCGGCTCGCCCGCCGGCGAAGGCGCTGACAGCTCGCCCGCCGATGAGGTGGTCGCCGAGATCAAGAAGCTCGGCGGCGACGCGGCCGCCAACTACGACAACGTTGCCCTCATGGAAGGCGGCGAGCGCATGGTCAAGCAGGCGCTCGATACCTTCGGGCGGCTGGACATCCTCATCAACAACGCCGGCATCTTGCGCGACCGCATGGTCTTCAACATGAGCGAAGAAGAGTGGGACGCGGTCATCGCGGTCCACTTGAAAGGCCATTTCACGGCTACGAAGTTCGCTTCGCTTGTCTTCCGCCAGCAGCGCAGCGGCCGCATCGTCAACACCTCCTCCGAGAGCGGGCTCGGCAACATGGGCCAGGCCAACTATTCCGCAGCGAAAGAGGGGATCATCGGGCTCACACGCACGCTCGCCCTCGACCTCGGGCGCTATGGTGTCACCGCGAACGCAATTCGCCCGCGCGCCGGCACCCGCCTGACGCTCACGCCCGAGCTGCGCGCTGCGATGGAACGCGCCCGCGCGGCGACTCGTGGAGCTGCGGCGCCCGAAGGCAGCGCCGGCGACGCGATCTCGCAGATGGAAAGCCTCGCGCCAGAGAAAGTCGCTCCACTGGTCGTCTACCTTTGCACCGATGCTGCCGGCAAGGTCAACGGGCGCGACTTCATCGTCGGCGGCAACGAAGTGAGCCTCTGCAACCTCGTTGGCCGCGAGCGGAGCATCTTCATGGACGGCGGCTGGACGCTGGACGCGCTCGACCAGGTCTTCCCAACAACCCTCGGCGCCGGCCTGAAGAACCCGATGCCGCCGCAGGCCCCTAAGGAGTAGTCCCGAGGCCCGGGGCCGGGATCCAGGTGGCGCATTCGACCCGGCCCCACCCTGGGCGAACGTGCACGAACCCACGAATCAGCCGGGCCACGGAGAAATCTTCGCGAACTCCGCGTCCTCGGCGTCTCGTAATTCATCTCGTTACCCCATACCGAGCTCGTGCAGGCGGTCGTCGTCGATGCCGAAGTAGTGGCCGAGCTCGTGCAGGACGGTCTTTCGCACCTGTTCGCGGACCGCGTCGTCATCGAGGCACATCTCCTCGATTGGCTCCTGGTAGATGCTGATCTTGTCGGGCGCGACGAGGTTGTAGTACTCGCCGCGTTTCGTCAGTGGGATGCCGTGGTAGAGCCCCAGGAGCGTCCGCCCCGGCCCGACGCCGGCGCGTTTCTTCTCCAGAGCCGTCGGCCGCCATTCGATCACGATGGCAACGTTCTGGACCTTCATCAGCAGGTCGTGCGGCAATTCGGCCACCGCTTCGCGGACGAGCGTGCGGAAGTGGGCGCGTTCCATGGAGTCAGGGTACGGCATCGCAGCTTTGCCGCCGCCCGCCGGTCGCTCTGTGAAGCGCGCAACGCTCGATCGCTGATTCGCGGGCGCGTTTGTGGCGGGGGTCACTTCGCCGAACCGCGGGACGCGGCATCATCCCCACTGACAGCGAACTCGCGCGTCCAGGTGGTGGAATTGGCACACCACGGAGCCGTCACGAGGACGCGGAGGAGAAGGGCCATGCGGATCTACGACGTCAACAGCCAGCTCTCCGAGATGCGCCTCCGCAGCGAGCGGATAGAGCGCAAGGCCGCGCTTCGCGCGTCGCTGGGGGCGCCGCCCGAGCCGGCCCCGCTGCGGCTCTTCGCGCGGCGTAAGGTGCAGCCGCTCCGCGCCGTCGTGGATTTCCCCGGCAATGGCGCCGGCTTCTGGCCCGAGGGACCGCAGGCCGTTTGAGCCTGCCATCACAGACGCCGTAGCGGCAGGGTGGCCTTCCCCTCGGCCCCCTGCCCTCCGGCTACCTGGCTTCCGTTTCCTCGGTCAGCTGGAACAGCACCCCGCCGCTATCGCGCGGGTGGATGAACGTGTGGCGCTTCCAGTCGCTTTGGATCACGCCCCCGAATGGTTCGATGCCCTCGCGGCGCAGCGCCTCGGCGGCCGCATCCACGGATTCGACATCGCAGCAGATGTGGTGCATGCCCGCGCGGCGCTGGTCGAGGAATGCTCGCACGAAACTATCCGGCCGGTAGGGCGCGATGATTTCGAACTTCAACAGGCTCCCCGGGATCGTCATCACGCAGCCGTCGTAGCCGAGCCGTTCGTCCCGCCAGCGGCCTTCCTCCACCATCCCGAACGTGCGCGCCTGCCACTCGGCCTGCCGCGCGAGGTCTGGCACGGCCATGGAGACGTGGTCGACGCATTTCAGCCCAACGGCTCCGCCGGTCGTACGCCGGTCGGCTTCGGCGGGGAACATGTACGGCTCGAAGAGCTGCCAGAGAATGCCGCCGCTATCCTTCGGATGCACGTAGGTGATCCGCCACATGCCATCGTCCGTGATGCCGCCGAACGGCTTCATCCCGAGGCGTTCCATGGCCGCGGCCGCCTCTTCGATGCTTGGCACTTCGATGGTGATGTGATGGAGCCCCGGCCCCTGCTCATCGAGAAACTTCTGCACGAAGCTCGCCGGTCCCGCCGGGGAGATGATCTCGAACTCGATCCCCGTCCCCGGCACCTGGCTAACGCAGCCACTGAACGGCTGGCCCTCGTGGGCGTCCCAGCTGTGGAGAAACTTGAAGCCCAGCAGGCGCTCGAGGAGCGCCGACTGCGCCCGCCAATCGGGCGCGCCCATGCTGATATGGTCGACTCGCTTGAACGGGATCACGCGGTGCTCCGGGCCGAGGGTGAGCCGGTATGGTACGGTTTCGCCGGCGGCGCCCGCAAATGATGACTCCCCCCGAACGCGCAACGCTGATCGTGAATCGCGCCGCCCGCGGCGTCGCCCGCCGCTTCGATGGCGACCGCTGCCTGCGCTACCTCCGCAAGCGCGGCCTCGACGTGCAACTCGAATATCCCGCGTCGGCGCGCGAGGCGACCGCGGCTGCTGCCACGGCGGCGGGACGCGGCGACGATCTCGTGTTCGTGGCCGGCGGCGATGGTTCCGTGCGCGACGTGGCGACGGCCCTCGCCGGCACTGCCACGGCGCTGGCGGCGTTGCCCATGGGTACGGTCAACGTCTGGGCCCGCGAAACCGGCATCCCGCGCGGCCTGCGTGCCGCCATCGATACGCACCTCGCCGGGCAGCGCGTGCGCGCCGACCTCGGCTGCGCCGGCGCGCACCGCTTCCTGCTGATGGCGGGGATCGGCTGGGATGCGCTCATCGCGCGCAGCGTCCGGCCTCGGTTCAAGCAGAGCTTCGGCGACCTCGCCTACGTGCTTCAGGCCGCCCAGATGCTCCCGTGCTTGCGCCCCGTGCGCACACGCTGGCGTGCCGACGGCAGCGAACGGGAGGACCAGCTCGCCCAGATGGTCCTGAGTAACACCCGTCTCTACGGTGGGATGGTGCACCTCGCCCCCGAGGCGAGCGCCGGCGACGGCCTGCTCGATGGGCTCGCGCTAACGCCGCACACCGTGATCGATTTTACCCGGCTAGCGGCAAGGCTCGCGCTCGGACGCCTTACCGGCGACCGCTGCGCCGAGCGCTTCCGCGTGCGCGCCGTGGAGGTGCTGACGCCGGGGTTGCCGGTCCAGCTCGACGGCGACTACACGGGCGAAACGCCGATGCGTTTCAGCGTCCAACAGCAGGCGCTCCTGGTCAGCATCCCGGCCGGTCCGCTCCCCGCGATCCTTCGCGGAGCGCACAGGGACGGCGCCGCCATTCCAACGTAGGCACGAGTACCGGCTGACCCGCGGCATGCAGCCGTTCCGTGGTTGGAGTGCACCGCGCCCGGCAGCCAGGCCCTCCGCTAACCGGCGCCGTTGGTACTCGATGCGGGCTCTTGCGGAAGCGGGTCGAAGCGGTGGTCGATGTGCAGCCAGATCACGCGTGAGTAGCGGAACGCGAGCGGCGCCTGGACGATCAGCTGCACGGTGGGAAGGCCGATGACCCAGATCGGCGAAACGCCGAGGAGCAGCATCGGCAGCCAGTAGAAGGTCGTGAGAAAACCGAAGGCGTAACTGGCGTACATCGCGCCGTAGAAGTATCCGTACTCACGCTGGTACACGAGCCCGCAGACAGAGCACTTCTCGTACATCGACCAGAGGCCGTGGAAAACCTTGCCCTCCCGGCATCTCGGGCAGCGCTGCTTCAGGACCGAGACGATTTCTCCCACGCAGCCATTATCCCGCAGAGAGGGCGTGCGCGCTGCCGGCGGGCTACCCCTGGACCTGCACGTGCAGCGGCTCGATCTTGCAGATGACGCGCCGCTCCGTTGTGATGCGGGTAGCTGTCGAGGCCGAGGGTGCGTTACGCAAGCGAATCGATGTGGGCGTGGGCGTCGGCGCCGGCTGGCGACGGCCCCCGGCCATCCCCGCCTTTCCTCGCAAGAAATCTTGCTTACGGTCCAAGAGAAGGCTTGACGTGTGTTCGAAGTTAGGTGAGACTAATGCCAACCCAGCGAGGAAGACCCTCATGACCTTTTCATTCCTTGTCACATTGCGCGAAGGCGTCGAGATGGCGCTCATCGTCGCCATCCTGCTGGGGTACCTGCGGTCCATTGGCCAGCGCAAGCATTTCAAGGAGATCTGGATGGGCGTCGGGGCCGCCGCGGCCGTAACCGTGGCCATCGGCGTCGGGCTCGAGATCGCCTCCAAGCAACTCGACGGCCGCATCGTCGAGGGCTTCGAGGGCTTCACGATGATCTTCGCGGTCATCGTGCTCACGGGCATGGCCTTCTGGATGAAGAAGCAGGCGGCGGGGATGTCCGCGGAGCTGCGCGCGCATGTCGACTCGGCGCTGAGCCGAGGTTCGATGACGGCGCTTGTGCTGCTGGCGGCGAGCTCCATTGGCCGTGAAGGTCTGGAGACAGCACTGTTTCTCTTTGCCGGCTCCACGACTGGCAACAGTGGCTTCGGCTTCTTCCTGGGCGGGGTGCTTGGCTTCGCGGTCGCGGCCGTCGTCGGCGTGATGATCTACCACGGCTCAAAGCGCTTCCCGATGCGGATCTTCTTCCAGGCCACCGGCGTCACGGTGCTCGTGCTCGCGGCCGGCCTGCTCGCGAACTCCGTCGTGAAGTTGTACGAAGCGGGCATCATCACGGACCTCGGCCGCAGCCCCTGGGATACCGACAACGTCATTTCGATCACCTCGAACCTGGGACAATTCCTGAACACCCTCGTCGGTTATGACTCTGCCCCATCGCTCACGCAGATTGCTCTCTACTGGGGCTACCTCATCGTCGCCGTGGGGGCCTACTTGTTCCTTCCCATGGGGAGGCTGCGAAAGCGCGCCCCCTCGCAACCGGCGCCCGCGCCGAACACAGCCACCTGACCTGCCGCTCACCCACACATCCCGTAGCTACCTCGTTCCGTAGGAGACATCCATGTCCCGAATGCCGTTTGCTGTCCTCTCACTCGCCGGGCTCCCGCTGCTCTTTGCTGCCTGTGGCGCCGACACCGGTGATCGCCGTGTCATCGAAATCGTCCAGAAAGAGGACGGCTGCACACCCGCCTCCATTACGCTCAAGGCGGGCGAGAAGGTCGCCTTCCAGGTGAAGAATGAGGCCGGCAAGACAAAGGAAGTCGAGGGCATCGAGGGCACCAAGCTACCTGAAGTGACCATCCCGGGCGGGCGTACGCGCACCGTCAACTACACCGCGCCCGGATCCGAAGGCACGGCCAAGATCAAGTGCTACCAACCCGGCGGTGCCACCACGATCATCGAGCTGAACGTCTCGGGCACCGCCGCCGTCACCGAAGATGGCGATCAAACGGACACAAGCCGCGTGACCGGCAAACCGGCGAACGACACCGTGAACGTCAGCCTTATCGAGTTCAGCGTGACGCCCGACAAGGCCTCGGTGGCCGCCGGCCCGACGAAGTTCGTCGCGACGAACACCAGCAAGACCCAGGTGCACGAGTTGGCGGTGCTGCGGGTGAAAGACGACGGCTCGTTCGAAACCGCCGGCGAGGTCGAAGACATCGAACCGGGTAAGAGCGGGGAAGTGGTGCTCGACCTCCCTGCCGGCAAGTACCAGCTCGCCTGCCTCATCGCGCCCGGAGAGGCCGGCAGCACCGCCGACCACTTCAAAGAGGGCATGCATACCAGCTTCGAAGTTAAGTGACGTGTCGTGGCTGGCCAGCGGCCCCCACTAAAAGTAGGTGTCGGGGGGCGCCATCCGGTCGAGCGCGGGCCACTGGTGCCCATCGAGCTTGAGCAGTGCGGCGTACTTCCGTGCCGTCTCGATGTGCCTGGGGTCCTTCGTCTCGCGGTAGCGGTTGAACGCGTCGAGCATCTTATCGGCCAGCATCCTCACGTCCATGCCCATGACGTAGCGGCCGCTCATCTCGTTGAGCGCCTCCACATAGACGTCGAAGAAACTGGCGAGCCGCTGCAGCGTCGTGCGCATGCTCGCCCACTCGGCGAGCTCGTGGCCGGCGGCCATTTCGTAATACTTGCGGCCCATGGTGCTGAAATAACGCTTGTCCACGAACGGCGTGCCGCCGAGGTGGCCGCCGGCCCGCCGCCGCCCGAGGCTTTCGGGGAAGATCCCGGAGATGAACAGCGCGTTGTCACCGTATTTGCGGTAGGCCTCAAAGAGGTTCTGGTGGGCGCCGCTGGGGTGGGCCGTTTCCTCCATCAGGTTGCTGAGGTAGGGCATCATGCCGCCCCGCGGCCCGATCCCGAGCTCACCGGCGCGGAGGTAGCGCTCCATCATGCGGCCGAGGTAGCGCAGCGTCTCCGCGTCACGGCTGCGGCGGTTCACATACAGCACCTTGATCAGGAACAAGTCCAGGACGTCCGAAAGCTTGAGGTCGGTCAGCTCGCCGATGTCCTCGTAGAGGTCGCTAATGAGCTGGTCGACCTTGCGGGCGAAGGCCCCGCCGGCGACGTTGTCGCCATCGTTCGCGCGGATTGTCTCGCGCAGGAGGTCAACTTCCTCGGCGATGAAAGCTGCTCGCATTGCGTCCTCCGATTGCCTGTATCTATCTCTACGGAGCGGAGTAGCCCGCCGTCAAGGTGTGGGTGCGTGTAATCGGCTCCGGATTTGCCCTCGTAATTCACTCTTCACCGCGTAGCGAGCAATTTCGACGCGCCAAATACGTCACCGAGGATCTTCGCGCGAAGGTCCCCCGTTGCGAACGTGGGCCGGTACCGCTCCTCGATCTGATACGGTACCAGCCGCACGTCGACGAGGCGCTTGCCGTGGAAGGTGGACTCCACGAGGTAGCCCTGGGTGAACTCGGGCGTGTGCACCTGGTCGAAGATGAAGTTCCCCAGCGCGTACGCGATGAATGCCCCGCCACGCACCTCCACGGCCTGGGCCCAGTGCGCCTGGTTGCCGATCACAAGGCCGGCGCCCGCATCGGCGGCCGTGCGCAGCGCTTTGATGCTTCGGTCCGTGGGGTCGTGGGTGTTTTCGGTCCCGGTCTGGACCTGCACGATCACGATATCGACCTGTGTCTTCAACTGGCGGATGCGGTCAGCGAAGCGGGTGAGCTCGAGCTCGCTCGCGGGGCGGTAAAACGCAGGCTCGCCAGCTCTGCGCTCCTCGCTGTAGTCGTCGTCAAGCGGCGCCGTGCCAGGGGCGGTGTCTGTCGCTTCGAGGTCCATTGCCGCCACGTCGTCGAACCCGAGCACGCCGAAGCGGACGCCGTTGACGTCGAATATCGCCGGCGCGAGCGCCTCTTCGAGGTCCTTCCCGCCCCCGGCGGTCTTGATCCCGGCTGCTCGAAGCCGGTCCAGCGTCTGCGTGAACGCCTCCGTGCCGCAGAACACCTGGCCGCAATCGAAGACGTGGTTGGTCGCCACGGTCAGCTCGTCGAAGCCCGCGAGCGTCAGCGCCTCCATCACTTCGGGCGGCGAGGTGAGGTTGGTGATCCCTTCGACGCAGAGATAGGGCGCGCCCGCGTCCTGGATGCTGCCGTCGAGCGAGCCGAGCGCGAGGTCCGCGCCCGCGAGGTATGCCGCCATCGGGCCCCGCAGCGCCGAGCCCCAATCGCCGGTCTCCTCGATTTTCGCCAGGGTGCAGCGCGATTGGAGGATGTCCCCGGTCGCGACGACGCGGGTCACGGCGGGGAGCTTCGCGCGGATGGCCTCCGCAATCGCGGGCGCCGCGGCTCGGCCGCGGTCCGTGAGCCCGGTCACCACGGTGCGCTGCACAAACGGCCACGCCGCGGGATCGCCCTTGCCGCGCACCAGGTCCACGCCATCGACCGCGAGCGCGACGCCCCCAAGCTTCAGTTGGTCCAGCGGCACCATCGCCGCGAGCCCGCTGTCCGCCGCTGCGAGTTGCCGGAACAGCTCGTCGTAAGAGCCGATGTCGCGGTACGCCGGGACACGGAACATCGCGAGCGCATCGCGGTCCGCCGGCGGGCCGGCTTCGACCAGGCCCGGCTTGCCGCCAACGCCGCCGAGCCCGGCCCACGTGACGCTCTCGTCGCCGGCAAAGAGCAGATGGATCTGGGCCATCGTCAGGCTATCCACACCGGCGCTGAGTGAGGCCACGGGCACCCAGTAGCGTGTGACGGCCGCCGCCTCGCCGTCGGCGGCCGTGCCGTCGCGAAAGTCGAGGTCGGCTTTGTGTCCCGCATCCGCGGGGAGGTACCGCGCAGGGTCGAGCGCGGCGGGGAGGACGCCGGTGTAGCGGAACTCACCCGCGGGTATCGTGGCCTCCGTGGTGGCCGCGGGCGTGCTCCCAGCGAGGGCGAGGCCGTTGTCATCGAGTGCACCCGCAACGACGAGGCCCAGCACCATCATGCTCAGGCCGAAGCTGAACGCCCCCAACCAGAACCACACCAGCCACGCACGTTCGTTACTCGCGCCGCGCACATTCGCTATGATGCGCTGTCATGCGCTTGCGGGGCAGCGATCATGCACATCTCCGCGATTGCAGCATCGATGAGGGTAAGGCCGTGACACCGCGCGTGTCGCGCTTAGCCGGCGGCTGCGGCGCTGGCGTACCACGTCTCTGGAGTGCCCGTCGCGCCTTCGATGAACGAGAATGCCCGGTCCAGCACGCGGTCGATGCCGCCGCAGGCGTCCTCCACGCGAGCCAGGTCTGGCGGCAACGCCGGCGACTCCACTTCGCCGTCCACTTCGTACCCGCAATGGAGCCCGTAGTGCAGCACCAGCCGGTTGGCCTGGGCGATCACGCCTGCGAGGCCATCTGCTTCCGGCGTGAGCCGCGCGTTATGGTGCCCCCCGACGCAATCGATCAGGTGCCCGGGGAACTTCCAGCGCTCCCCGAGCGCCCGCCCGACCTCGTCGTGGGCGAAGCCCGTGAACCGCACTTCGGCGGCGTGTAGCGACATTTGCCCACTGCGTGCCTTCAGCACCGCCTCGCGGAACTCCGCCGGGAGGGCCTGGCGCAGCACCAGGCGGCCGATGTCGTGGAGCACGCCGGCCGTGAACGCATCTTCGGGCTTGGCCATGCGCGTCTTCTTCGCGAGCGTCTCGGCCGTGACCGCGACGGCGCAGCTGTGTCCCCAGAACAGGTCGAGGTCGAACACGTCGTCGCGCTTCGGGCCTTTGAACGTGTTCATGATGCTCGCGCCGACCGCTACCTGGCGGACCTGCTTGAATCCGAGCACGAGCACCGCTTCGCGCACGGTGCTGACGCGGCGGGCGAAGCCATAATAGGCGGAGTTGCTGATGCGGATGAGCTTGGCGGTGAGCGCCTGGTCGGTGCTGAGCACCTGGGCGAGGTCCAGTGCGCTGGTGCGGTCGTCATCGGCCATGCCCATGACACGGGCCGCGACCGCCGGCAGCGGCGGGATGTCGTCGATGCCGTCCACAAGTGCCGCCGCGTTTTTCCCCACGGCAGTATCATCGGCCCTCGGCGCCGGTCTCTAAATGTCCAGATCGCGGAATTCAGGCAATCCCTTAGAACTCTGGAGAGGCGCAGCCGCGCCAGCGTAGATGGCGGGATAGCCGAACGCAGCGGAGCCACGCAGGTTAACGCTGTTGGCGAAGTTGTCAGGGAGCGTAACGGGCCACGGGAAAGGTGCAAGGGCCGGGAGACCGCCGCTCCCCATTGTGAGTGGCGCGCGGTTGCCGGCTTTTTCGCGACCAGCCGGCTTGCCGATATGCCGCAAACGGGCGTCCCGGCGCGCCACAGGCCTGTTCCATTCGTCCCCCCAGGAGGCGACCGTGTCCATCCATATGCCCGGGTTCGCTCATCGTCACGGGACGACAGCGGAGCCTGCACCAACGCTCGTCTGCGCCCGGTGCAAAAGCAGGCTCGCGGGTGTTGGCAAGCGGGTCGTTTACAGCATGTGCGATAGCTGCCTCGAGAAACTCGAGACGACGGGACGGCTCCGCACGGAAAAGAGCGCCGCCGAGCCAGGCTCCTAGAGCCGCGGTAGTTCGTCCATGTACTCAGCGACATCGAATTCGGGCATGTTCGAATCCAGCCGAAAGGTGGTGGCCTGGCCGCAAAAACTGACTTCCCACGCGAATTGATGGCCGGATTCGCACCAAAATTCGAGGCGGATCACGGAGCCATCGTTTTCGAACTCCGAGCCAGGGCGGTGGCCAAAACCCACGCCATCGGGGGCAACCTCGACGACATCACCAAGCCGATCGACTTCCACCCGCCGCGGGTGGACCCATGTGGATTCTTTGCTGGCGGCGTTGCACCGCGGGCACGCCACGGCGAGCGATGTCGACAGCCGCGTTAACGGACGCTGAGTAGCCACGGTGGCTGAGTATAGGGCGGAAATTGGGTTTTGTCTTCACACGAAGGTGACACACGCAAGGGGACTGCGCGTTACCGCGTAGCCCCTTGGTGTGCGTTCGAGCCGCATCCGCACGCTTATAGCAGCCAGATCAGCAGCAGGACGATGAGAACAATGGCGACGAGGCTGCCACCGCCATAAGCGTACGCATCGCCCTCTTCAGATTCGATAAGGTCCACAATTTTGTCGAGTGAGCCATTAGGCTTTTCCATGGCACACCTCCTCTGCGTCAGACGGTACGGTGTTACGCGCCAGCGAAGTCTCGATGCCCAGCACGCATGAATTGCGCAAATGTAGCAATCGATTTGGTGGCGTCGCGGTCCGTCACCCGCTGTCAACGGGCGGCACGGGTGGCAGATGACCTGGCGAGGCTAGCGCCCGGCCACGTGAGCGCGGCCCCGAAAAGCGGTCCGCGCCCCGCCCGCGCGGCGATTCCGCTCGGCCGCCTCGCTTGCGAGCTTGACCACGACGACCTCGAGCGCCAGGTATTCGTCGATCTCGCCGAGCTTGGGGCGCCGGTCCGCCTCCACCAGCGCCGCATAGGCATCTTTCAGCCGCTGGCTACCGAGCGAGCGGGCGCGGCGGATGGCGGCGTCGCGGAGTCCCGGAAACCGCATCCCAAGCGCCTTCCCGACCTCTTCGTTTGGGACTCCTTGCTCCACGAGCTCGATCACCAATGCGAGCCTTCGATACGCGCCGATGAGCGTGGCGAGCAGCCCCGGTGTGCTGGCCCCGTCGGCGCGCAGGAACTCCAGCGCCGCGAGCGCGTCCAGGAGCTTGCCGTCCATGATGGAGTCGGTGAACTGGAAGTTGGAGAACTCGCGGTTGCCCGAGCAGATCTCGTACACGTCGTCGATGGTCACGTCGCGGCCCATCGAGTAGAGCGCGAGCTTGTCGAGCTCATTCGTCGCTTGCAGCGTGTTCCCGTTGGTCAGCAGTGCGATCAGCGCAACCGGGTCGTTGGCTGCGCCACGCTCCCATTCGTCACTCGCAGGGTGGTGCTGTTTCGGCGGGCCTACGCGCATGCGGATGCCGCGCACGTTCGCTTCGTCGCGGATGAAGCGGAGGAGGCTTTCGCCTTTCAGTTCGGGCTTCTCTTCATCGGAGACGCCGGGAAGCTTTTTCAGGCGGTCGAGCAGCGCATTTCGCCGCTCCAACCGGCCCGCGAGGAAGACAAGCGTCGTGCTCGGCGGGATGCCTTCTTCGAGGCCCTTGAATAGTGGCGCCAGCGCATCGAGACTGCGCCCTCCGCCGCGGCGCGGTTCCGCACCGCCCGATTGGTCATAGCGCTCCAGCAGGTGTTCGACCACGACCAGGCGCTTCGGCGCGAGGAACGGCGGTGACATCGCGGGACCGAGGATGTCGTATGGTCTGGCGTCTCGGCCGTCGACGAGCGCAAGGTTGGTCGCGAGCATACCGGTGCCGCCGTCGGCCTCGCCCTTGATTTCGTTCAAGCGGCGGTCGATGGCGAGCTGGTCGGCGCCGTAGAGGAGGATAATCACGGGAGCGAGTGTACGGCGCGGCGCCGGGGGCCGCTCAGGCCGAGAGGAAGCACGATTGGATCGCCGCCGCTGTGGCGAGGTCCCCGAGGACTTCCCCGCAATCCTCGGCGCTCACCGTCCCGTGGATGAACGCAAAAAACCCCTGCGTATCGGTCTTGAGGCGGACGTCGGCCTCGGTGACCGCGTGGCGGCGGGGGTAGATGTGGCCTTCCTTCACTTCGAACGTCCACGTGTTGCACTCGGCGCAGTCGGTGATCTCGACAACCATCGAGGCTTTGACGGTCGCGGCGCGTTCCGGTTTGAACGCAAATGTAGGGACGACGCGCACGGCGAAATCAGTGGATACCGCAGTACCCACCGTCGCGAGGTTCAGCGAGCCTGCGAACTGGTTCCCCCACGCGATGAGCGATTGGAGCACCGGGCGGACGGCCCATCCCTTCTCGGTCAGCGTGTAGTCCACCTGGGGAGGGAGGCCTTTCTGGTGATGGCGTTCGATGAGCCCTTCCGCCTGCAGCCGCTTCAGCCGGTCCGAAAGCACGTTTGGGGACATGCCGGCGCAACTTTCCTGGATCTCGGTGTAGCGGTGAAGGCCCGCCATCAAGTCCCGCAGGATGAGTAGCGTCCAGCGGTCGCCCAGGACATCGAGGGCACGGGCGATGGTGCAGGGGAGGTTGTACGTCTTCCGGGCATCTGGTTCGCGGGTCGCGACTGGAAAGGTTCCGTTATCGCTCGGCTGCGATGATTTACCCATTAGATAGCACCAAGACTATTGACTTGATAGTGACGGGTGCTAGAATCAATCGCAGACGCTACGAAAGCGATAGTTCAAGGACTCGCCTTCAGGAAGCGTAATGGACTCGCCGGCCGCGAGTCAACAAGGTAAGGAGACAAGCGACGATGGCCAACCAAACCATCCAGACACCCACCGCCTCGGCGGACCACTTCCATCGCTGGCGCATCGATGAGCCCAACGGGCCCGTGAGCATCGGCACGTGCAAGGTTTGCGGCACCACGAAGCAGTTCAAGAACTGGCTCAGCGACATGGATTTCATCACCAACGAAGAGCACCGGATCGCCGCCTAGGCGGCGTGTCCCGTTTGCCTCGCCGGTCCCCTCTCCGCCGGCGTTGGCCCGTTTCCGCCGGCTGCCCGCAACCTCGGGCGCCGGCGGTTTTTTTGGGTTTTCCCGGCACTTGAATCGAGGGCGCGATCGCGCCCTATGAGGGTGTTTACAAATCGGCGGCGGTTGCATGGACCGCCGCGCGCAGCCCATTAGATCGCCTTCGATTCCCCAAGCCGTCCCAGCTCCTCCGCGTCCAGCCCGAGCAGCCCGCCGAAGATCTCTTCGTTGTGCTGGCCGAGGCGCGGCGAGCCTGCGCGCACCCGCCCCGGCGTGCCCGTAAGCCGCGGCACCACGCCTGGCTGCACCACCGCGCCCCACTCCTCGCTTTCGACCGTGATCACCTGCTCGCGGGCCTGGTAATGCGGGTCGTTGAGGATGTCGCTGGTGGCGAAGACCTTGCACGCGGGTACCCCGGCCCCATCGAACACGGCCTGGCATTCGGCAAGCGGCCGTTGCCGGATCCACTCCGCGAGGATGGCGTGGATAGCCTCGTGGTTGCGGGCGAGGTTCTTGCGCGGCGTAAACCGAGGGTCCTGCACGAGCTCAGGCTGCCCGATGGCCGCGCACAGCCGCACGAACGCCCGGGCCGTCGTGCAATTCACGACCAGGTAGTGCCCGTCGGCCGTCTCGAACTGCTCGGCCGGCACCACGCCGGGGAAGTAGTTGCCCGATCGCTCCCTGTTCACGCCGGACTTCGCATAGCCGCCCGCATGCGTGCCGCTCATGCGCCATACGGCTTCATACAGCGCCACATCCACGTCCTGGCCGCGGCCCGTGAGCGTCCGCGCGTGCAGTGCTGCCAGCGCTCCGAAGGCGGCGAACGTGCCCGCACCGTAATCGGCGACGAAGTACCCCGGGCGCACGGGCGCCCGGTCCGCATCGCCCGTCACGTAGGTGATGCCGGAGAACGCCAGCGCCACGCGATCGAAGGCGGCGCGCTCGCGGTAGGGGCCCGTCTGGCCATAGCCGCTGATCCGCACCGCGATCAGCCCCGGATTCGTCTCGCGCAGGCTGTCGGGAGCCAGCCCCCAGCCCTCGAGCGTCCCCGGCCGGAAGTTTTCCACGAGGATGTCGGATGCGTCGCAGAGCCGGCGAAAGAGCGCCTTGCCCTCCGGCAGGCGAAGGTCGATGGTCACAGATTTGACGCCGCGGTTGTCCTGCGAGAACGAAAGATTGTCGCGGTTGGGGTCGCCGATCCCGGGCTGCTCGACCTTGATCACCTCGGCACCGAACTCGGCGAGGAGGACCGATGCGTATGGCGCGGCGAGGATCTGGCCGGTGCTGACGACGCGGACGCCCGCCAGGGCGCCCGAAGGCGATGGTTCATTCATGGTGAGCGGCGATAATACGTCGCCGATGCCTCAGCGCCCAACCGGCCCCGCCCCTGAGACCTTCTACGACCGTGCCTACGATCTCATCCGGCAGATCCCGCGGGGCAAGGTGATGACCTACGGCCACGTTGCGCTCACGCTCGGCGCACCTTCAGCCGCGCGCGCCGTGGGCTACGCGCTCTCCGTGCTTCCGCCCGGCACCGCCGACGTCCCGTGGTGGCGCGTCATCAACGCCCGCGGCGAGATCAGCCTGAAGAACCGCGGCGCCGCCGCCGACCTCCAGCGCCAGCTCCTCGAACGCGAGGGCGTCGTGTTCGATGTGGCGGGCAAGACGGACCTGTGGACGTACCGGTGGTGGCCGGAATAGGGCGTTGGCCCTCTCCCCAGTAGCCAACGCCCCCGCCCCGCGCTACGATGCCGAAACTCGAATTCAGTTCGGGTTTCGGAGGGACCATGACAGCACCAGCCGGTGAGCCCACGCCCCAGCACCCCGAGGCGGGCGTGTTTGCCACGAGCTTCATTACCAACCCGTACCCGGTCCTCCAGCACCTCCGCGAGGCGACGCGCGCCCACTACGAGCAACTGACTGGCCGCTGGATCCTGACGCGGCAGGCCGATGTCGCGCCGGTGCTCGCGGACCGCAGCCATTCGCGCGACCCGCGGAATGCCGCCGAAGGCACCATGATGCGCCAGATGTCCGCTGCAAATGAGTCGCGCCCGGCGAGCATGCTCTTCCTCGATCCGCCCGACCACACGCGCCTGCGCGGGCTCGTGAACAAGGCGTTCACGCCCCGCGCCGTCGAGCGCATGCGCCCGCGTACCCGGCAGATTGCGGACGAGCTGCTGGATGCGATCGGGGATCGCCCCGCGTTCGACATCATCGCCGACTACGCCGCGCCGCTGCCGACCACCGTCATCGCCGAGATGCTCGGCGTCGATTCGCACGACCGCGCGCAGTTCAAGGCCTGGTCCGACCTCGTGGTGGCGGGGTTCAACCCGTTTCTTTCGGCCGAGGAGCAGCGCCTGCGCGACGAAGCCGGGGAGGCGTTGCGGTCCTACTTCGCCCGCGAAATCGCCGCCCGGCGCGGCGCGCCCCGCGAGGACCTGCTGGCGAACCTCATCCACGCCGAGGAGGAGGGCGACCGCCTGACCGAGGAGGAGATGATCACCACCTGCGTGCTCCTGCTCGTCGCGGGCAACGTCACCACCACCGACCTCATCGGTAACGGCGTGATGGCGCTGCTCCAGAACCCGGACCAGCTGTGCCTGCTGCGCGATGACCCGTCGCTGATCGTCAACGCCGTCGAGGAGATGCTGCGGTTCGACAGCCCTGTGACGATGACCGGTCGCATCCTTATGGAGGACGCCGAGATCGCCGGCTGCCCGATGCACAAGGGACAGTCGGTGACGCCGTCGCTGGCCTCGGCGAACCACGACCCGGCCGTCCACCCGGACCCTGAGCGGTTTGACATCACTCGCAGCCACATCGAGCACCACTCATTTGGGGGCGGTGCGCACTACTGCCTCGGCGCGCCGCTCGCGCGGATGGAGGCGCAGGTCGCGGTCAATGCGCTCCTCGCGCGCTTCCCCGGCATCGCGCTCGGCGGCGGCGAGCCGGTCCACCGCCTGCTGCCGGGCTTTCGCGGCTTCACGACGATCCCTGTGGTCACCCGCAGGTGACCCACTTCAGTCGCCCACGACGAACGGTTCGGCCGGCACATCGCCGCCGATGAGCGCTTCCACGAGGTCGGCCAGGTTCGCCGGGATGAAGCGCTCGGCGCTCGCCCGCAGCTCGGCGATGGACCACCAGCGGTGCTCCGTGAGCGCGAGCTTCTCGTACTCCTCGAAGTTATCGCGGGTGACCAGCGCGTCCGTCACGCGCGCCAGGAAGTAGCGCTCCTGCTGCTCGACCGCTCGCCCCCTCCAGCGAAACAGGTACTTCCGCGTCCAGACCCACGGCCCCAGCGGCACGCCACTGATGCCCGTCTCCTCCCAGAGTTCGCGCAGGGCGCCGTCTTCGTGCGACTCGCCCGGGTTCACCCCGCCGCCGGGCGTGATCCACCACACCCGCTCGCGCCGATCATCCCTCGGCGCCGGCAACACCCACCGGAGCAGGAGGACGCGGTCGTATTCATCGAGCAGCACGACACGTGCCGCCGGTCGCGCCGTCACGTCCACTGCGGCAGCCCGCCCGGCCAACGCCCGATGCCCAACAGCCGACGCCTCCTCAAAATTGCAGCTCGATGCGGCGGAAGCGCTCGAGGTAGCGCCCATCGTCCGCTTTCCACCGTTCGCGGGCGAAATCGGCGAAGTCCTCGCGGTTGCCGAACTGGGTGGCGTGGGCGCTGAGCGCGTGGATCTTCTGGTCCACCAGCGGCCCGATATCGATGTCGTGGTTCGGCTGGTTGGTGCTCCAGAGGAGCACTTCGCGGACTTTGTGCGGTTCCAGCCCTTCGGCCAGGTGCTCCGGGAAGTTGAGGTGGTCGCGGGCAGTCGGGTAGACGGCGTCCAGTGCCGCGGTGCCCGTCGCCCGGTGGTCGGGGTGGTTGATGAAGCTGTCCCGAATGATGATGTCGGTCGGGTCATGGGTGAGCACTG
Organism: Chloroflexota bacterium; assembly: GCA_016191435.1. GTDB lineage: Bacteria > Chloroflexota > Dehalococcoidia > Tepidiformales > Tepidiformaceae > Amarobacillus. The sequence goes on from JACPOQ010000035.1 coordinate 301,817, forward strand.
TGTGCGGGCGGAGCATGCGGATGTGGCGCACGACCTGCTCCAGCAGCCGCCGGTCATAGGACAGCTCCCCGTCCTCGTTGTCGAGAAAGAAGACGTCGCGGGCGCCCATGCGCCGGCACGCCTCGCGCTGTTCGGCCTGGCGTAGCGCGATCAGGCGCTCGCGCCCCATGCTCCGGTCCTCCGTGCCCTTGGCGCCGTTCGTGCAGACGAGGAAGTAGACGGTCCAGCCCTGCGCGGCCTGCATTGCCGTGTACCCCGCAGCCCCGAAATCGCCATCATCGGGATGCGCCGCGATCACAAGCGCGACCCGGTCATCCTGCTCCTGCGTCACGAACCCTCCGCGAGCCGGCATTCCCGGCGCCGCCCCCTATCGTGTGGCTCACGGCCGAGGCGGGCAACTCATCGCGCCCCACCCCACGGCGCCACGAGATCAGAACATCCGTGTGTTCCGAACAAGGTTTGACGATAATCGAACGGTATTGCTAAAGTGACGGCGAACATGCGTTCGGAGGGGCCTCGGAGATGAACAAGGATGTGTCGGGCAAGCAGGCCCAGATCCTCGAATTCCTGCGCGAATTCATCGAAGAGAAGGATTACCCGCCAAGCATCCGCGACATCCAGGAAGGCTGCGCCATCAGCAGCACCTCGGTCGTCGATTACAACCTCCGCAAGCTCGAAGACAAGGGCCTCATCCGGCGGGACCGCGAAGTCTCCCGCGGCATCGAAATCCTCGGCGCCCACGGCCGCCGCCCGCGCATCGTTGAAGTGCCGATGCTCGGCACCATCGCCGCCGGCCAGCCCATCCCCGTCCCCACCAGCGACCGCTTCGGCAACGACAGCGACGAGACAGTCGCCGTGACCGAGGACATGGTCCGTGGCAAGTCAAACGTCTTCGCCCTGCGCGTCAAGGGCACCTCGATGATCGAAGACCTGATCGATGACGGGGACATCGTCTTCCTCGAACCCGCGGCCAGCGCGACCAACGGAGACCGCGTCGCCGTCTGGCTCAAGGATCGCGGCGAAGTGACGCTCAAGCGCTACTACCACGAAGGCACCCGCGTGCGGCTTCAGCCGGCCAACAGTACGATGGAGCCTATCTACACCGCGCCCGAAAACGTCGAGATCCAGGGCAAGTTCATTTCCTCGCTCCGGCCCAGCGAGTAGCCCGGCGCGACGCCCCAGGCGCCCCGAGGGAGCATGAGCGACGCAATCGTCAGCGTCCGGGATCTCTCGGTGCGCTACAAGACCCGCGAAGCATCAGTCCACGCCGTTGACCACGTCTCCTTCGACCTGGAGCGCGGAAAAGTGCTCGCGCTTGTCGGCGAATCGGGCGCCGGGAAAACCACGGTCGGGATGTCGCTCCTCCGCCTGCTGCCGCCGGAGGCGGCGATCCTCTCGGGCAGCGTGACCTTCGACGGCGATGACCTCGTCTCGCTCGACGACAAGAAGCTGCGTTCCGTGCGCGGGCGCCGCATTGCGATGATCTTCCAGGACCCGGTGTCCGGGCTGAACCCCGTCATCAACGTCGGCGATCAGGTCGCCGAAACCCTCGTGAGCCACCTCGGCATCAACAAGAAGGAAGCGAAGCGCCGCGCCGTGACGGTGCTGCACGACGTCGGCCTCTCCGACCCGGAGCGCATCGCGAAGTCCTACCCGTTCCAACTCTCTGGCGGCATGTGCCAGCGCGTGATGATTGGCATCGCGACGGCGCTCGGCCCGGAAGTGATCGTCGCCGATGAGCCAACCAGCGCGCTCGATGTGACGATCCAGGCCCAGATCCTCTACCAGCTCGACCAGCTGCGGCACTCACGCGGCACGGCGATCCTGCTCATCACGCACGACTTCGGCGTCGTGGCTCAGATCGCCGACGAGGTGGCCGTGATGTACGCGGGGCGCGTCATCGAGACCGGCGCCTCCGCCGAGATGCTCACGCGGCCCTTGCACCCCTATAGCCACGCCCTGCTCGGGACCCTCCCGCGGCTGGACCGTGACAACGGCCCCCTGCGCGCGATCCCGGGGACCCCGCCGGAGATGACCGCGCCACCCGAACGCTGCCCATTCATCCCGCGCTGCGGGAAGGCATTGAACGTCTGCCGCGCGGAGCCTGCGCCGGACCTGCGCCAGCCAGAACGCGCCAACCATCGCGTCGCCTGCTACAACCCCATCTGGCAAGGGTAGAAATTCACGATTTTCGATTCATGATTGGGCGCGCCATCGGTGCGGCTCGGGCAGCGGATCACTTGCGGCGGCGCAGGGCGCCCAACATGAATCGTTCATGCGGGCGAAACATAGTGTTAAAGCGCCCGGGTAATGATTACGTCATGGAACAACAACATGCTGGCTGCGACCACCATTGGCGCTACTTCGTGCACATCGAAAGCCGGGCCGTCCGAGTGAAGGAATGCGAGCTCTGCGGCCGCCGGTCGGCGATCCCGACGCAGCTGGCGCCGCTCCCGCGCCCTGTGCGCCGCGACGAGCGCGCCACCGCCTGAATCCGGGCCGCGCCCGTCAGAGCCGCGTACGGCAGCCGGAGAATTCTAACCGGCCGCCCAAAAGCCTGAAGCGTGGCCGGCAACGCTGGCGTCAATCTTCGAAGTGCGTGCTTTCCGGCCAACGCCCAACGGCCTCACAGGATTGGCAGATATTCCTTCAGCTCGAAATCGCTCACGTGGCGGCGGTAGCGCTCCCATTCGATGCGCTTGTTCGCGATCAGGCTTTCGAACGTGTGGTCGCCGAGCGCCTCGCGCAAGAATGGCGACTGCTCCGCCGCCTCGATCGCCGCGATCAGGCTGCCTGGCAGCATCTCGATGCCGCGGGCTTCGCGGTCCTTCGGCGCCATTTCGAAGACGTTCTCCTCCACGGGCGCCGGCAGCGGGATCTCCTTCGCGATACCCTCCAGGCCCGCCGCGAGCATCACCGCAAAGGCGAGGTACGGGTTGCAGGCGGGGTCCGGGGACCGATACTCGATGCGCGTGTGCGTCTCTTTCCCCGGCTTGTATTCGGGAATGCGGATCAGGTCGCTGCGGTTTCGCCGCGCCCAGCTCATGTACACCGGCGCTTCGAAGCCGGGCAGCAGGCGCTTGTAGCTGTTCACCCACTGGTTCGTCACGAGCGTCAGCGCCCGCGAATGGTGCAGCAGCCCCGCGATGTAGCTCTTGCCAATGGCGCTCAGGTGGTACGGGTCTTCGGCATCGAAGAAGGCGTTCCGCTCGCCCTTGAACAGCGACTGGTGCACGTGCATGCCGCTGCCGTTCTGGTTCTCAACCGGCTTGGGCATGAACGACGCGAACACTCCGTTCGCGAGCGCAATCTCCTTCACGACGAGGCGATACGTCATCGCGTTATCGGCCATGGTCAGGGCGTCGGTGTAGCGCAACGCTATCTCGTGCTGGCTGGGCGCCACCTCGTGGTGGCTGTACTCGACTTCGATGCCCATGGCTTCCAGCGTCAGCACCGTCTCGCGGCGCAGGTCGCTGGCGGCGTCCGCGGTCTGGTCGAAGTAGCCGCCGAGGTCGAGCGGCTCCGTGCCCTTCGAATCCCTGAAGTAGAAGTACTCAAGCTCAGGGCTGACATAAAACGTATAGCCGAGGTCCGCCGCGCGCTTGAGCTGGCGCCGGAGGACATAGCGCGGGTCGCCTTCGAACGGGCGGCCGTCGGGCATGTAGATATCGCAGAACATGCGTGCGACGCCCGGCTCCTTCGGGCGCCAGGGGACCAGCTGGAAGGTCGTCGGGTCCGGCCTGGCAATCATGTCCGATTCATCGATGCGGGCGAAACCCTCGATGCTCGATCCATCGAAGCCCATGCCCTCATCGAGCGCCTTTTCCAGCTCCTCGACCGTGATCGCGAAGCTCTTGAGCGCTCCCACGATATCGGTGAACCAGAGGCGGACGAACTTCACATCGTTTTCGCGGCAAGCCGATACAACATAGGAGACAGATTCAGACATCGGCACTACTCCGGGGCGAACGGCGAACCCTCGCCCCATGATACCGCGTCATTGTTTCCGCGAAGTTGCGCGGCGGCCTTCATGGCGCCCCGCAAGGACCGTTCCGAAAAGGTCGTAATCCGCCGCCTCTTCGATGCGCACCAGCACGCGCTCCCCCGGGTTCGCGGCGCCGCGCGCGAACACCAGGCCATCGACCTCGGGGGCCTCGCGGTAGGTGCGGCCGGCGACCACCGGGCCGCCGTCTTCGTCCTCACCGGCGCCCTCGACGAGCATCGGCAGCGTCCGCCCAACGAATCGCTTCGCCTGCTTCGCCGCGAGCCTCTGCTGCTGCTGCATGAAGCGGCCGCGGCGCTCGTGTTTTGTCTCGTCCGGCACCTGGCCGGCCATCTCGAACGCGCCCGTCCACTGCTGGAGCGAATACGTGAAGCAGCCGGCGTGGTCGAAGCGGATCTCGCGGGCGAACGCGAGCAATTCCTCGAACTCGGCCTCGGTTTCCCCGGGGAAGCCCGCGATGAACGACGTGCGCAGCACGATGCCGGGCATGGCGGCGCGCAGTTCCGCGACGAAGCGATGCACCTTATCGATGTTGTGGGGGCGCTTCATGCGCTGGAGCACGCCCTCCGAGCCGTGCTGGAGCGGCACATCCAGGTAGTGGAGCACGTTCGGCGTGCCGGCCATCGCCTCGATGAGCTCCGCGGTGACGCGGCTGGGGTAGGCGTACATCAGCCGTAGCCAAACTTCTGGTCCGACGGCGCCGCTTAGCATCCGCAGGAGCCCCGGGAGGCCGCTCGCGACCGGCAGCCCGAGGTCCTCGCCGTAGGCCGTGGTATCCTGCGCCACCAGCACGAGCTCCTTCGCGCCCGCGGCCACCAGCCGCTGCGCCTCCTTCACCAGCATCCCGGCAGGCGCGGATCGCAGCCCGCCCTTGATCTTCGGGATGACGCAGAACGTGCAGGGCGCGTCGCACCCATCCGAAATCTTCAGATATGCGCTGGGTCCGGTGACTTTCGCCGTGCGGTCCGGGATGTCAAAGACGGCGTCGACGTCCACGCTCAGCAGCTTCGCCACGTCCTGCCACTGGCCAACGCCGAAGACGTGGTCGACGGCGGGGACGTCGCTGCGCACCTGGCCGCCGTACAGCTGCGTCATACAGCCGGCGACGATCAGCGTCTGGCCCTCGCGCTTGTTCGCCCCGAGCGCCTGCACGGCCGCCATCGATTGCGCCTGGCTCTGCTCGATGAAGCCGCAGGTGTTGACGATGATCGCGTCGGCCTCCTCCGGCTGGAGCACCGGCACCAGCTCGCCGCCGGTGAGGATGCGCTCCAGGTGTTCGCTATCGACGTCATTCTTGGGACAGCCCAGGGTCACGAGGTGATACGTGCGGGGGACGCTCACTGCTGCCCGTCGCTGACCACGATCGTCACCGTCGTGCCGGCCGCCTGCTGGATGCCCGGCGCCGGCGACTGGTCGATAATCGTGTTCTTCGCCGCCGCGTTCGCCTGGCGCAGCTCCTTCGCGACGAAGCCCGCTTCCTGCAGCGCCGCCCTCGCGACCGCGAGCGTCTGGCCGCGCAACTCCGGGACGACGCCAGGCGTCGTCGCCAGGCCCGAGGAGCCGGCCGCCGGCGATGCGCCTGCCGCGGGCGTTTCGGCGCCGCTGCCCGCGGGGGCGAGCGTGGCGGTGCCCGCGGGGGCGAGCGTGCCGGTACCCGGGAAGTTGGCACCGTTGCTATCGCCACCGAGCTTCGAAATCAAAATGGCGAGAAGCACGATGCCGGCGACCGCCGCGATCGCGACGATGACCGCGCCCATGGTGCGCGTCTGGTGCGCCGGGTCGGTGTTGATGCGGCGAGCGGGCGTGGGCACGCCGATGTCGATGCCGATCGTTGGCTCCCAACCCACTTCCGGCTCGCGGTCGGGGTCCGATGGCCGCCGTGGGGGCTGCGGGCGTTGTGGCGGCGGCGCCTCACGGCGCGACGGGGGCCGTCCCTCTGCGGCGCGCTGCGGCGGGCCCGGCTTGCGCCATGAAGGGCGGGCCGGCCCAACGGCGCTGATCGGCTCGCGCGGGACGGGGCGGCCGCTGTTCGATCGCGCGGCCTGCGCCGTGGTTTCGGGCGCGCCCTGCTCGTGGTCGTCTTCGCGCGGGAAGAGCGACAGCATCTCCTGAGCATCCAGCCCGAGGTACTGGGAATAGGAGCGAAGGAAGCCGCGCGCATACACGGGCGCCGGGATCACCTCGAACTGCTCGGCTTCGAGCGCCTGGAGGTAGCGGCGGTTGATGCGTGTATCGCGTTCTGCGTCTTCAAGGGTGAGGCCGCGAGCTTCGCGCGCTCGCATCAGCCGAGCCCCAAGTTCTCTCATGGCCCAACCTCTGGGGTGAACGGTCAAGGTACCATGCAGGGCTGTTATGGGTTAGCCGATGAGGAAAGGCCACCGTCCCAGGCATAGGGCCGGCTGCTGGTGGTGCGCGGCGGGTCAGCCCGCGGCTACGAGCACGTCGAGGCGGTGCTTCGCGAGCTCGGCCATCACCTTGGCGCCCACCCCTGCATCGGGTTCGACCACCGGCAGGCGCGGCTCGCCAATCTTGAAGCCGAGCTGGCGCAGGACGTACCGGATGGTGCTGGGGCTGCCGTTGAGGAAGCAGGCATCGGTCACCGCGCAGAGCTTGCGATGGATGGCGGCGGCCTCCGGCAAGCGGCCGGCGAGCACGTGCTCCAGCATCGCCCGCTGCTGCGAGGCGACGATGTGCGACGTGACGCTGATCGCACCCCACGCGCCCATGCACCAGAGGTGGAAGTTGTCGTTATCGTTGCCGCTCCAGATCTTGAACTCGGGGGCGCCTTCCATGACGCGGGCGGTGTGCGCGAGGTCTCCGTTCGCTTCCTTGTTGCCGATGATGTTCGGGATCTCCGCGAGCCGCAGCGTCGTCTCGACCGTCATGCCGGTGCCGACGCGGCCCGGCACGTTGTAGACGATGACCGGCAGGCTTGTGCTTTCGGCGATCGCGCGGAAATGCTGGAAGATGCCCTCTTGGGGAGGCTTGAGGTAGTAAGGGACGACACAAAGCACGGCATCGGCGCCGGCGCGCTCGGCCAGCCGCGTGAGATGGATCGAGTGGCGCGTGTCGTTGGTGCCGGAGCCCGCCACGACAGTCGCGCCGGCGCCCAGTTCCTGCTTCGTCTCTTCCCAGAGCCGCGCCTTCTCGTCGTCGTTCAGGAGCGGCGATTCGCCGGTGGTCCCGGTGACGACTACGCCGTGGTTGCCGATGCGGACGAGGTGGCCGGCGAGGCGGCGGGCGTGGGCGTAGTCGACGCTACCGTCGGGCATATAGGGCGTCACCATCGCGGTGAGGAGACGGCCGATCTCGGTCATGGTTGGGCTCCCGGAAACAGGTACCGCGCATTGTAGCGCAGGCAGGCCAGTGGCAGTTTGGAAGTTCGGCGTTGGGCGTTGGGGCGTTGGGCGTTGGGGCGTTGGGCGTTTGCAGGAATGCAGGCATTCACGGGCGCGGGCTCGGAGTTCCTCCAGGTTGGTTAGCCCCAGAGGCCCTGGCCGGCCGCCGCGTTCCAGGTCTCGGTGATCTTGCCGCCCTGGATGCGGAAGACTTCGACGCCCGACATCTCGTGGTGCTCGCCGCCGGCATCGAAGGTCATGTCGTAGCACGTCGTGAATAGCTCGCCTTGCGCCACCGTGATGACGTTCTCGAAGTGTACGTTCGCGGCGCCGGCAAGGAACTCCGCGATACGCCGCTGGTTCGCGGTGAGCGACAGGCGCTCGGCGTGGCCGTGTTCATGGCGGATGCAGGGATCGGCGATGTAGCGCGCGGCCGCCTCCGGGTTTCGCGCGTGGTACACCGCGTCGGTGTATTCGAGGATGAACGTGGTCAGGTCGCTATGGGCGGCGGCTTCGGCCATGAGGGCGCTCCAGCGGACGGCTACCGGAATCCTACCGCCGGCGGCGCCGCTGCGCTGCAACGCACGCAAAGGCGAAACGGCCCGGCGATTACCGCCGGGGCCGGTCGAACGTTCTGGCGGGCGTGCTAGCTCCCGCCGGGGGTGGCCTGGGCTTTGGGGCCGCGCGGGCGGCCTTCGTTCACGAGCCGGGCGATGGCGGCAGCGGTCCGCTCTTTCGCCTTCGCTCCCTGGTCGGCGGTGAGCTTGCCGTTCGCCACCGCCTGGTCGATCTTCGCGTCCGCCGCCGCGGTCATGTCCGCGATCACCTGGTTCGGATCTTTGCCGTTCGCGGTCGCGACCTCGGCGATTGTCTGTCCGTCCTTGAGCGCCCGGGTCAGGTCCGCTACAGGGATGCCGATGCTATCCGCGGCGACCTGCAGCTCGCCCTTCACTGCGCGGATCGCATTCTTCAGCCGCGGATGGGCAGTCGGGTCCGGGACCTTGTCCATCAGCTTCGGGAGCGCTTCCTGCGCCCGGGCGTAGGCCTTGTCGTCCTGTGCCTGGGTAATCTTGCCGTCGGCGACGGCCTGGTCGAGCTTCGTCTTGATCTGCGCCAGCCCTTCGGCCTGCACGGCGGCCGGGTCCTTCCCGTTTTCGGTCAGGATCTGGTTGATGCTCTTGCCGTCCTTCAGACCCTGGGCGAACGTTTCTTTCGGCAGGCCCGTAATCTGCTCAATAGTCTTGACGGCGTCCTTCACTGTACGGACGTGCTGGCCGGCATCGGCCGAGCCACCGCCGCGATTCAGCGGGCCTTCGGCAAAGGTGATGCCCACCGCGCTGATCGCGAGCACGCCCGCAAGCCCGAGCGCGATGACCCGGCGTCGATGATGTGCGAATGACATAGTTCGTGTAGCTCCTTCGTGGTCGGTGCCGCTGGCGGCTGCCGCGGCGGTCCTTACACAAAGGGAATGGGTCCCGTGGCTGCGAAGGTGACGCGGCGGCGCGGGGCGCCCGCGGCGGTTTACCTGTGCTTTTCGATGAAGCGCCCTTCGAACAGCAGCAGGTCGCCTGCAGCCACGGTCACCATCGCCGGCGATTCCACGACCTCGTTGTGGACGCCGTAGGGGCTGAACGGGAGCGGGTGGTCCACGAGTTCCCAGCGCAGGCCGCTCGTCGTCACGCCCGTGCAGGCGCCCAGGGCCACCAGCGATACGACCGTGCCAACCGGCGCGTCGATGCGCGCTGTCCCCTGGACCAGTCGGATGTCGAAGTAGTCGTCGGCGATGTGCAGTTCGGGGCCGTCCCGGAACTCCACGAGCACGCTGAGGTTCGCCAGCGCGTGGTCGGCGCGCCCGCCTCCTGCGCCGACGATGTCGATGCGCGTCACGCCCGCGGCCATGCACCAGACGATCGCCTTCTCGAGGTCCGTGGTGTCGCGGTCATCGACCGGGTGGAACGAGTCGGCGGGAAGGGAGTTGCGTGTGGCCTCCGTCACCGAGTCCAGGTCGCCGACCACCGCATGGGGTACGATGCCGAGCGCGAGCGCCTTGTCCGCGCCCCCATCCGCGGCGACGACGACGTCCGCCTCGGCAGCGAGCGCCGCCAGCAGGGCCGGAGAGGGCGTTTCCCCGTTCGCGATAAGGAGGGCGCGCACCAGGGGAGTGTAACGGGCGCGTGCGTTCCTGCGCTGCGCCGCCGGCCGCGCTCCAGCTCAGGCGGCTTCGTCCGTGTCGCCGGTGCCATTAGCGGCGGCCACCAGGACGCGCACGAACGCATGCTGCGCTGGCGTCAGGTCGGCGAAGCTGACCTCGAGGATCGACTGCCGGCCCTCCGCGCGGCTACTGTTCAGCGTGCAGCCGAGCCGCGCGCTATAGCCGTGCGAATCGACGGCTATTTCGAGCGCCTTGCCGCCCGGCCGCGCCGGCACCTCAATCATCATGCCTTCGAGGGTGACGGCGCGGATCGTGCCGGTCTGGCGCGAGTTCCCGAGCACCGAGCGCACCTCCGCGCGGATCGCCAGTGGTTCGAAGTCGGCGCGGTCGAGCGGCGCCCAACCGAGGCGCAATGCGAACACCGCAACATGTCCCTTCGCGGCGACGAACTCGCCATCTGCGGCAAGCCGCAACGGGTAGGTGCCGGCGACCATCGCCACCGCGTCGCCGATGTCGAGTTCGCACAGGTCGCTGAGTGTCAGCGCAACGCCGCCTTCGGAGGCGCGCAACACAGTCCCCCGGCACGTCGCCGCCGTCCCGGCGAGCTTGCGCACCAGGACGATCAAATCGCCCGGCCGGACGTTGTGTTCCACACGTAGGGATCGGCAGCGAAGCGTCCCGCCCGTAGTGGCCGGCCCGCATCGAGCAGCTTCAATCCCTGCCCCAATCCGGTAGCATCGAGGAGTGACCAGGAACCGCGGCAGCCACCCGATCGCGCCGGCGGACCTGGTGCTCCGCCCGATGCTGCCGAGCGACTTGCCGGCCGTCGCCGAGATTGAGGCGGCGTCCTATTCCGGCGGGTGGCCGGCCACGGCCTTCGCCCATGAGCTCGAGCACAACCGCCTCGCCCGCTACGCCGTGCTCGAGGCTCGCGGCGTTCTTGCCGGGTTCGCGGGTGTCTGGCTGATGTTCGATGAAGCCCATGTGGTGACGGTCGCCGTGGCGCCGCGCTTTCGCCGTCAGGGGCTCGGAAAGCTACTCGTGCACGCGCTCGTCGGGCTTGCGAAGCGCGAGGGCATGGCGGCGGCCACGCTCGAATGCCGCGTCTCGAACGAGGCGGCCCGGCGCCTGTACTCGACCTACGGCTTCTACGAGGTGGGCGCTCGCAAGGCGTATTACTCCGACAACGGCGAGGACGCGGTGATCATGACTACCGAAGGGCTAGAAACGCCCGCGTTTGCCGCCCGTTATCAGCGGCTGGAAGAACAGCTCGCCGAGGCCTGGCCCGGCAGCGTGGCGTGCATCGGCACGTTCCTCGCCACGGCCTACGCGCCGAGCTGAGTAACGAGGTCCGCCAGCACCTTTTCCGCGCGCTCGAGCCGCCCAAGGATGCCCCACTGGCCATGGATATTGAGGGTCATGTTTTCGGCCTGGCCGCGCACCCCGGGGAGTCGCCCGCGAATTCCGGCGGCCTCGTGGTAGCGCTCCAGCTCCGGCGAGCCCATGCCGAAGATCGCGGTCAGGACTTCGATCGTGCGGGCGTCCCACTGGTTGTACTCGAAGGGATTGGGCCCGGTACCGCGGAGCCACTGGATGCGCGCCATTTGCGCCTCAATGCGCTCGCGCGCTCGTGCGGGGTCCTTTACGGCTGCCATCGAGGCGATTGTACGGGGGCACGTGGCCAGGGGCCATCTCGCCGCCGGGATCCGCGCTACGCGGCCTTCGCGTTCATGGAGAAGGCGATGTCGCCGAGACTGAGCAGGGCGCCCACGACCTCGCGGGGGCCGTCGCCGCTGGCGCCAACGTCATCGAGGAACGCAGCGATCCGCCCCTCGCCCTCGGCGCCGTAAAACAACCCGGGCCGCACCACCCCGAAGGAGTTGCTGACGAGGATGCGGCCGTCCTGGTCGCGGCAGGCCAGCGCCAGCGCGACATGGTCGATACCATAGGGGCGGCGCATCTCGGACATCGAGTCCCGCACCCAGCGCGACATTGGCTCGGCGAGCGCATCCAGGGCGACACGGTCGCTGCCCGCGGGCAGGTTCCACGACGATTCGCGGACACCCACGCCATCGCGGATGAGCTGTTCGACTTTACGGTGAGTCCCGGACTTGCGGTTGAAAAGCATCACGTGGTGATGGTCGGCGGCCGTGCGGCCGAACTTGGTTTCAATCGGGTTGGGAAAGACGAAATTTTGTCACGGTACTGGAATGCCTGCGTGCCCATCCGTAAACTGCCGTGAGATGGACAACGACTTCAGCATTGACCTTTCGGACATAAGCTCGACGATCCGGGCGAGCGAGGTCGTCACGCTCCGCTTCGTGGCCGTGGGCCACCGCCTCCTGCTGGACTTCCGCACGACGGAATTGGATGGCCCGATGGTCCGTGTGGTGGAGCCAGTGAAGTCCATCGAAGAACGCTACCGCAGCATGCGGCGCCTGCGCCCGCGCTTCGCGCCCCCGGAAAAGATCGTCGCCGTCTGGTGGCCGCGGTTCGTGCATTCGCTGAAGACCACCGGCGTGTGGGACGAGATCATGCGGCGGGTCAGCGATACCGGGCACGTGGACGCCGTCCGCAACGCCGAGGACGCACTCCAGGCGCTCATCGAGCTCGAAGCAGAGCAACAGCACTCCGCCATCCGCGGCCAGGGATTCAAAACGCTCTGGAGCCGGTCGCCTACCCCGCGATAGGCTCGTCAGGCCCGCCTCACGCTTATCCTTCCTCGGTGTCCTCGGGGCGAAGCGCATCCTTCGACCCTAACGCGGCGCCCATGAGCCGCAGTTCGCGGCTGAGGCGCGTGGTCCGCTCCGCCACCCCCGCGACGTACGTGCGCGACGCCGTGACTTTCACCCAGAGGCGGCGGCGCGGCACGTAGAACGTAATCGATAGCCCGATGAGCGCCATCGCCACGGCAACCCAGATGAAGGTGTCGCCGGGGTCGCGCTTCACGCTGACGCCGGAGGCATCGACGCGGGCGCCGAAGGTGTACGTGTAGCCATTCGGGGCGCCCAATGCTTCCCCGGGGACGAGCTTCGTGTTGTCATCGCCGATGCCACTGACCAGCAGGTATGGCCCGCCACTGGCGTCGGTGGCCATCTGCAGTACGGCGCCGTTCGGAGCGCCCGGCATGTCCTTCACAGTGATGGCCGGGATCAAGCGTGGCCCAACATAAGTCACGCGATACAGGCCGATCAGCGCTTCCCGCCCCGGCGTCAACGTGCGCGGCGCGCCGGTGTCGCCCTGGATGCTGACGCGTAGATTGTTGCCTTCGATGCGCCACGAGGCCAGGTAGGTTACGAGGTCGCTGGCGGCAGCCCCGGGAGCGCGTGGAAACGTCAGTGGAGCGAGGGCGAGATCGTCTTCACGGCCGGGGGCGGCGCCCGGGTCCGTTCCCATTTGCGGAAGCTCCTGGTTGAACAACTCGCGGCCGGCGGTATCGGTGACCTTCAGCACCGGTACCGCCGTCTTTTGGCTCTGGAAGTCGAACATGCCGTCATAGACGATCTGTCCCGAGGCGTCGCTCACCCTGAGGCGTGCAGTGTCATCGAAGAAGGCCGCCTGGTGGATGCGGTAGCCGAAGGCCTGGCAGGGCGTGTTGACCGTGGCCTTGCACGTTATTGTTTTGCCGCCGCGCGTGACTTCGATGTCGCTGTGGAAATCGGTGATGTTGCCGGCCGCGTCTTGTCCGCGATACGCGTCGAGCATGCGGATGAACATCTGGCTGCTCCCGGGCGTCTTGAACACAGGGTACGCCGGTGTGCCTTCGGCGAGGACGATCATCGCATCGAAGCCCACGAGCCGCGTGAGCAGCCCGCCGATGAGCAGCATGAGCAAGGCAAGATGGCTGAGAAACGTGCCGTATTGGCTCCAGGCAAAACGCTGAGCAAAGAGGTACGTCGCCTCACCGTCGCTCCGCGTGCGCGTGACGGTGTAGCGCCGCCGCCGTAGTGCCTGCTCAACGGCCGTGGCCCCGCCGGGGTGCGTGAAGTCCGCACGGTGATGCGCCGTCTCGAAATAGCGCTCGCCGACCTCGCGGGTCGGCCGCCGGACGCTGCGGATGGTGGGCCGCAGGCGGCTCACCGTGCAGACGGTGACCGCGATGATGATGAGCGCCCAGAGGGCGTTGAACCACGGCGAGTAGAAGACTTCGAACAGGCCGAGTCGGCGCATCGGCTCGGTGAAGACGCCGAACTCGTCGCGCTGCATGTTGAACCAAACCGAGCGGCCGGCGGGATTGCTGCGTATCGAACGAGGGACTTGCCCGATGACGACGCCGATCAACCCCGCGACGGACGCCAGCCCGACCAGAAACAACGCGAACTTCACGTTGCAGAGCAGCTGCCAGACCCAGCGAAGCGGATCCAGCCCACCGGAGCGCATCGCCGGCGCCGCCGGGCGCGGGCCCGCGGCCATCAGGCGTCCCTCATTGCAGGTAGTCCTGTTGGAGACTCGCGAGGTCCTGCGCCCGCAGCTTGCCAGTGTAGAGTTGTCGCACCACGCCCTGCGGGTCCACGAGCACGCTCACGGGGAGTTCCTTTCCGACGCCGTAGGCGATCGACACTTCGCCACTGGGGTCGAGGAGCGAGGTGTACGTCAGCCCGAAGGCGTCCCGGAACTGCCGGACATCGCTGGCGGCTTCCTGCTGGTTGATGCCCAATATGACGAACGGAGTCCTACCGCTGGCCAGGCTCTCGAGGCGGTTCTGGAAGGCCTGCAACTCGGCTGCTTCGCTGCGGCAGGGGTCGCACCACGATGCCCAGAAGTTCAACAGCACCCAGCTGCCCCGGAAATCGGTGAGCGACCGGACCTGCCCGTCGATGTCGGCCAGCTTGAAGTTGGGCGCGGCGCGGCCGCTGCGAGCGGCGGGCGCCTGCCCGGTGGGGTTCTGTGCCCGCGGGAGGTCTATCACCCCGAGCCCATTCGTTTCGAGCGCGGGCACATCGCCGCCACCGCGCGCTTCGAAGAACCAGATACCGAAGCCGACGACGACGATGATGAGCGCCGCCAGCCCCAGCGTGGACGAGGCGCCGCTATATTCGCGGCGGCGCTGCGGGCGTTCATCGATCGGAGCCACGTCGTCGTAATTTGACATAATCACGTGTGGCGGCAGGACGCCCGCTTGCGGCTGACAGCCACCGAGAGGGTATCACCGCTGGCGGTTTCGCGCGGTAAGCCTTTGCTTTCGCGCTACGCCGGGAGGACGGCCCGCAATCCGCGCTCGCCTTTGCGTGCGAAACCGTGTACATACTTCCGAGCGGCGCCGCGCGCGCCGGCACGGGGCTGAACTTCGGTGCCGCGCGATTGCGGGCGGCCCAGCACCGAGGGCCAGCTCTCACCAGGTGGAGGTTGAACGATGCACTGCAGCGTCATTGCGATTTCGCGGACCCTCGGCGCCGGCGGCGAAGACCTCGGCCTCGCGCTGGCAGCCGAGCTGGGGTTCCGCTACGTGGACGCGGAGATTATCCAGAAGGCCGCGGATGCCGCCGGCGTCTCGACGGCGACGCTGGAGAAAGTGGAGGCCCGCAAGCCGCTCATCGCGCGAATCCTCGACAACATGGCGAGGAGCAACGTCGGCGCGCTCTACCAGGCGCCCGAATTCTCGATGGCGATCGGCGAGAGCAGCTACGAGTCGCTCATCAGCGACGTGATCCGCGAGACGGCGGCACAGGGCAACGTCGTGATCGTCGCGCACGGCGCCAGCATCCCGCTTGCGGGCATGGATGGCCTGCTCCGCGTGATGGTGACGGCGCCGGCTGATGTCAGGGCCGCTCGTGTTGCCGCCGCGCAGGGGCTCACGCCGGAAAAGGCCGCTTCCGCGGTCGCGGATTCGGATAAATCTCGCGCAGACTACTTCCGCCGCTTCTACAACCTCGACCGCGAGACCTCCATCAATTACGACATCACCGTGAATACCCATGTGGTGAACATCGACGCTGCAAAGGCTGCGATCCTCGCGGCCGTGCGCGGCTGATTCACTCGCCGCCCCACGCGGCGGGCTGCAGCAGGACGGCCAGGGCCGCCTGCACGCCGGCGGGCCCGAATCCTGAGATGACGCCGCGGCAGGCCGCGCTCAGGGGCGACGGCATCATCCCGTCCCACCCGTGGTTGCGAACTTCGATTACCGGCTTCCGGGCACGCCGCACGGCGGCCGCGACCGCCTCGAGGTCGGTGCCCGCGATACCGTCGCTGAGGAGCACCGCGCCGGCGAACCCGCTTTCGATCTCGGCGATCACCTCCGCGGCCGCTGCATACTCCCGCACGCGGGCGCCGGCCGTGACCATGCCCTGGCGCGCCGTGCCGGCCGGGACGATGACCAGCAGTTCCACTAGAGGCTCGTACCGTTGGCGAAGATCGGCTCATCGCCCGTGACGCCGGCCGCATAGAGCCCCGCCACCTCCTCGGGCGTCAGCCCCAGCAGCCCCCCGAAGACCTCATGGTTGTGTTCGGCGAACATCGGCGCTGGGCAATAAATGGCGCCCGGCGTTCGTTCGAAGCGCCAGGGGAACCCCGGATACGGGAAGGTTCCCGCCTCCGCGTGCGTGATTGTTTGGAAGAAGCCGCGCTGGTTCAGGTGGTTGTCGCTGACGATTTCCCAGTTCTGCATCACGGGCGCGGCGGGCACGCCGGCTGCCTGGAGCGCGGCCGTCGCGTGGTTGTGGTCCATCGTCGCCGCCCAGGCGCCGATCGCGGCGTCAATCTCGGCGGCGCGCGCCCGGCGGCCGTCCACGCCCGCCAGCACACGGTCGCCGCCGAGATCATCGCGGCCGATAATCGCGCAGAGTTGCCGCCAGTCGTGTTCGTCGCGGACAGTGACTGCCAGCCAGCAATCGCGCCCGAGCGTTGCATACACGCCCTGGGGCGCGAACACCGGAGAGCGGTTCGCCATCGGTTCCATCACCTCGCCGGTCACGCTGTACCGCAGAAACTGCTGCGAAAAGAAGGGCAGCACCGCCTCCATCAGCGCCATGTCGATCCATTGCCCCTCACCGGTGCGCTTCGCGTGGTGCAGCGCGGCCAGCAGCGCGACGGCCCCGTGGTTCCCGGTGACGGGATCCGCGTAGAACGTCCCCGTGCCGTAGTACTCGCCGGGGCCGTAGCCGTTGAGGCTGGCGAGCCCGCTCGAGGTTTCGATGTTGCTCCCATACGCGGAGTAGTTGCGCTCGGGGCCCGTGCCGCCGTACCCCGACATCGAGCACAGGACCACCTTCGGGTTCACTTCGCGGAGCGCATCGTACCCGAGGCCGAGCTGCCCCATCACGCGGGCCGCGTTGTTTTCGAGCACGGCATCGCTGACGGAAACGAGATCGAGGAAGATCTTGCGGCCCTCGGGGCGCGACAGGTCGAGGCAAACGGCGCGCTTGTTGCGGTTGAGCTTGTTGAAGTACGCGCTGCGGTGGTAGTGCTCCGGCCACGTCATGTCGTCGTTCACCCAGACAAGCGTGCGCGTGGCCGGCTTGCTCGCGAGCTCGACTTTGATGACATCGGCGCCGAGGTCTGCCAGGTGGCGCCCGCCGATAGGTCCCGCCCAGTTGCCAGTGACTTCGATCAGGCGGATACCGGCGAGCGGACCGCTGTGCTCGCCGGCGTGTGCTCGCGGGTTCGGGCGGGCCAGGCCCGCGTTCGCCCAGGCGAACGACGCTGAGAGTACCTCGGCGGTGTGCTGGCCGAGCGCCGGGGCCGGCCGCTCGATGGCGCAAGGTGTGCCCGAAAGATGGTACGGGAAGCCGGTCGCCACGAACGCCCTGCCGCTCACCACCACCGTGCCGAGGCTGCCGCGCGCGGCCAGCTGCTGGTTGTTCGCTACGTCCGCCATCGTGTTCACCGGGCTTATGGCGATGCGGAGTTCCTGCCCCGCGTGGTAAATCTCCTGCTTCGTGCGGGTGGCGGCCCATTCGCTGAAGGCGGGGTAGATGAGGTCTCCGAAGCGCTCCCACCAGGTCGGCGGGTTCATCAGCGTCTCATCCTCGAGCAGGTCGAACCGCTCGATCAGGACGAACAGGTTGGCGTAGGGGACGAGGTTGAACAGGAATATGTAACCATCGGCGCACTTCGCGTAGAGCGAACCGGTGCGCATCTGGATTTTGCCGGTATGCGTCCAGGTCGTGGTGAGCCAGGCGTGGCAGCTGAGCGTCGCCTCCTGGTGCGAGATCTCGATGCGCTGCCCCTCGCCGGTTGCACGTGCATGGGCCACGCCGGTGAGCGCCGCGATCGCGGCCTGGACGCCCGTCTGGAACTCGGCCTGGTAGCCGGGCAGGGCGATAGGTTCGCGCTCGGCGTTGCCGGCGAAGTAGTGGAAGCCGCCAGTGGCCCATTCCGTGAACGGCGTCGTCACCCAGCCCGCGCGCGGGCCGCTGCGCCCATAGGGCGACAACGAAACCACGACGGCGTGCGGGTTGGACTCGGCGAGGCGCGATTCGAGAGCGTCGGCGGCGGCGCCGCGTTCACTGTGGACAATGATATCGGCGTGGGCTGCGAGCGCGGCCACCGCCGGGTCATCCAGCATCAAGGCGGCGCCGCGCTTGTTCTCATTCAGGTACGCGAAGAACGCGCTCTCTCCATTCACCAGCGGCCATTCGGCGCGCACCGGGTCGCCCGCGGGTGGCTCGACCTTGACCACCTGCGCGCCAAGGTCGGCGAGCAGCTTCCCGCAGTAAGGACCGGCGACTCCCGTCGCGAGTTCCAGCACAACAACATCCGCGAGCGCGCCCTCAGGCATGGCGTCCTCCCTCGATCGAATCCCCGGCGGGTAGCGCCCGGTTGCGGCAAGCCTACGCGAGACTGGGTGGCCGCGAAAACCGGCTCGCCCGGGGACTCGTTCTCACCCGGCTGGCGCCGCGATCGTGGGCGCCTCGCATGGCCGCCGGGCAGCCTGTGTTGTGGCGCTTACGTCGCGAAGTGAGCGCCGAATCACTGAAAGGGCCGCTGCCCCAACTGTTATCGTCCGTTTATACGCGGCGCGATTTGCTCTGGTACGTTGTTTTGGCCGAATCCTGGCACTCGCCGGGACGGGGGACCCACGCAAGGGGGTGAAGCGCGGTGGCCGCGCCGGCGACTTCGAACGCCGAACCCGTCAGCTAACCCCGCAGGCGTTTCGAAGGGAAGCCCGGTTCCCTTCCCAGCCCTGTTCGCTGCCCGTTTCGGGGCACGGACCATCGCGCTTGGAGGCGCAGACTTCTGTGGACCAAACCTTGGCTTTTCGCGGGCAGGCGCGCCTCGGCGCGCCCGCCGGCGATCCTATTGCGGACGCGCGTGACCTGCTCCGGCGGGCGGCGCGCCTCCCCTACCAGGCTGCCCACGCCAACGCCTGGAGCCGCCGCTTCCGCCGCCTCGCGACCGACGCCCGGCGCGCAATCGCCGCGCACGTCCTCCGCTACGAGCGCTCGGATTCGCCGACGGCGGCGGCCGTCGAAGCCGCGCCCCACCTGCTTCCGGCAGTCCGCCGCGATTTCGAAGAGCACATCGAATTGCTCCGGCGCAGCTACGACCTGGTGGTGGAGGCGGAGGGACTCGACTCCCCGACCATCTGGACGATGGTCGAACTCGGCGAGCAGGCGATGTTGCTGTCCCGGGCTCTCGATCGCCACCACAACCGCGTGCTCACGATCGTCCACGAAGCCAACCAGCGCGACATCGGTGGCGAAGCGGGCTAATTTGCGTCCATGTACCGGCCGAGGATGGCAGGCGCCCGGACGGGCGCCTGCTTCCGTTTCGCGCCCTCGCCGATGATCAATACGTTCGTCCGCGCGTGAGGCCATTTAGACTCCCGGCGTCGCGAAAAGATAGATGGCCCAGCCGAGTTCGTCGCGCTCCTCGCGCAGGTAGCGGTCGCGCTGTTCGCGCTGGCTGGCCGCGACATCGATCGCATCGGGGTCGTCCGGATGCTCGCGCGCGAAGCGCTCGGCGGCGCGCCACTGCAAACCCTGGTAGCGGTCCCAGTCGTCCTGGCTGCTGACGATGGTATAGAGCAGCGACAGGCCTTCCTCCGCGCCGATGGCGGCGTTTCCGGCGTGCGAGCGAAAGGCCGATTCCGCAAGGCCCCGGCCCGCGAATTGGTCGGCTTCCGCCGGGTGGTAGGCGAACGGCTCACCCGAGACGACGAGCCCCCCGGGCTTCGCGAACGCCGCCAGCGCCTTCAGCGTCTTGCGATAACCCCCGAAGATCCAGCTCGCGCCGAGGCAGAGCGCCACATCGAAGCTGCCCGGCTTGCCGCGGTAGGCGATGCCGTCCTCCTGGATGATTTCGATGCGGCCGGAGAGCAGCCGCGCCGCGACCAGCTCGCGGGCATCGGCGACGAACGGCGGCGATAGGTCCACCCCGACCCCGCGAGCGCCCCAGCGCTCGGCGATTCGCACGAGCGTTTCGCCTTTCCCGCATGCGATATCGAGCACCCGCGCGTGTGGCCGCAGGTCCAGCAGCTCGACGAGCTCGGCGAGCTTCGCGGGGCTCGTCGGGTTGCAGATGGCGTGGTCGCGATGAGTGACGGCGAAGTACTTCCAACGGTCCACGCGTACCCTCCCTCGCCGGCGAATCGAAGCGTACGCGCCGCGGCCCGGGTCGTCATGCGCGGTCCTGTTGCGGACGGCCAGCGACACAAACGGCAGTTCGGGACCATGAAATCGCGCCGTACGGCCGGGGGCGGCGGCCGGACGCAGCCATACCCTGCGGGCACCGTGCTCAGGGAATTGAGTCTCCAGGAATCCGAAGCGCTGTTAGCGCGGCAACGGATTGGGCGCGTGGCGATGCGCGACGCCGATGGCACCTACCTCATCCCTATCAGCTACGCCTTCGCCGGCGACTCCATCTACGCGCACGCACCCGCCGGCAAAAAGGTCCGCCTTATGCGCCGGTGGCCCCACGTCGCGTTCCAGGTGGACGAAATCGAAGACGCCGCCCACTGGCGGAGCGTGATCGTGAAAGGGACCTACGAGGAGCTCCAGGACGAGGAGTCACGCGCCAAGGCGAGGCTGCTCCTGTTGCGAGCGTTCTCCGGCCACCACATGAGCGTCACCGCCGGGCACGGCCAGCGGACCACGCTCGCCGACGCCGTCGTCTTTCGCATCCGCGCGGCGGAGGTGACCGGCTTCGCCGAAAACGGCTGACGACGCTTCGGCTGCGATCCACGGGCCTTTCGGCCGTGGTGAGACTGTCTCGTGTGCGCGATAGTCGCCTTTGTGGCGAGCGCGAGCAGCGCCCCCGAGGGTGAAAGATGAGATTCGTCCTGGACCCCGCAACGGAGCGCTTTCGCGACGACGTGAAGCGCTTCCTCGATGTCGCCCTTGGCCTCGGCGGCGCTGCTGGCGACCCCATCGCGTTCCAGCGGCAGCTCGCCGCGCGGGGATGGCTGACGCTTGCCTGGCCGAAAGAGTTCGGGGGCGCCGGGGCGAGCCACCTCCACCAGCTTGTCTACAACGAAGAGATGGCTTACGCCGACGCCCCGTTCGCGAACCACGGCGTGAACTGGGTCGGCCCCACGCTGATGCTCTACGGGTCCGACGAGCAGAAAGCACGTTATCTCCCCCGCATCGCGAGCGGCGAGGAGCATTGGTGCACCCTCTACAGCGAGCCCGGCGCCGGCAGCGACCTCGCGTCACTGCGGACGCGCGCGGTGGCGGACGGCGACGACTTCGTCATCGATGGTCAGAAAATCTGGACCGGCCGGGCGCACCTCGCCGACTTCGGCTGGCTCGCGGCCCGCACCGACCCGGCAGCGCCGAAGCACCAGGGCATCTCGCTGATCATGGTCGACATGAAGTCGCCGGGCGTGAGCGTGCGTCCGCTGCTGGACCTTTCCGGGCGGCATCACTTCAACGAAGTCTTCTTCGAAGGCGTGCGCGTGCCGCGTGCGAACGTCGTCGGCGCCGTGAACCGCGGCTGGTACCACATCGCCGTCGCGCTCGATTTCGAACGCAGCGGCATCCAGAACTTCGCCGTGAGCCGGCGCGGCGTGGAGCAACTGGTTTCGATGACGCAATCCCAACCACGGCTGCTTTGCGGGCGATCACACCTGCGCCACGAGATCGCGGAGCGGGCGATCGAGGTAGCCGTTGGCACGAACCTTGCCTACCGCGTCGCGCTGATGCAGGCGAACGGCGAAATGCCGAACCATGAATCGAGCGCGAGCCGGGTGTTCGGTACCGAGCTCGTGCAGCGCGTGGCGCAGACAGCGCTGCGCGTCACGGGGCTCGCGGGCCAGCTGCGCGGGGGCTGCGAGCCGCGCCCGGACTTCGCCACCGGCTACCTGCTCGCCGCCTCCGAAACCATCGCCGGCGGGACGAGCGAGATCCAGCGCAACATCATCGCCACGCGCGGCCTCGGGCTGCCGCGCGGGTGATGGCGTGCGCGGCCGCGCGCCCGCCTGTCAAACGTGTGCTCAAGCGCTCGAAGCCGGTAGAGTCGGCCAGGTGCTGAGCGTCGCTGGCGGCGCGACGCTCCAGAAGTATCCTGGAATCACCCTGCCGCCGATCTCGGAGACGTGATTCCATCGCGCCGGGCGCCGCGTCCCGGCCATCTGGAGGCGTCAGCATGACCGCATACCGCGACCTCCCGCTGCTCCAGGGCCTTGGCCTGCCGCACGCATGGGACGAATTCGGCCCCGGCGACCAGCTGGGCACGATCAACCGCCTGACCCCTGAACGCACCCTCGCAGCGCTGCAAATTCCTCGGCTCGGCCGGGCCATCAACCTCAGCCTGCCCCTTAACCTGCCCAATCCGCCCATGTTCGGCCGCAAGCCATATAGCCACGTCGTCTATCCCCTGAGTCGCAACGAACAGGATGACTACATCGACAGCCTGCACCTGCAGGCATCGAGCCAGTGGGACGGCCTGCGGCACGTGCGCGCGCGCGAATTTGGCTTCTACGGCGGCAGAGGCGAGGATGCCGCCGGGCCTGGCGGGAGCGAGCTCGGCATTCAGGCGTGGGCGGAGCGCGGGATCATCGGGCGTGGCGTGCTGCTCGATGTGGCGGCCTTCATGGAGGGCGCCGGCGTGCCCCTGGACCCCTGGAACGACACGCCGATCACCGCCGGAACGCTCGAGCGCACCGCTGCCGCCGAGGGCGTCGCGCTCGCGCCCGGCGACATCCTGCTGGTGCGGACTGGCTGGATGTCGGCCTACCTTGCGCTCAGCGGGCCGCAGCGCGAAGCCGTCGCAGGGGCAACAGACTGGCCCGGGCTGAGCGGCGATGCCGCCATGGCGGAATTCCTCTGGGACCACGAAGTCGCCGCGGTCGCCGCCGACAACCCCGCGGTCGAGGATGCGCCCGGCGACCCGTCGGCAGGCTCGCTGCACCGCCGCCTGATCCCGTTGCTGGGGATGGCGCTGGGCGAGCTCTGGGCCCTCGATGAGCTGGCCGCGTTCGCGCGGGAGCACCGCCGCTATGAGTGCTGCGTGGTGTCTGTGCCGCTGAACATCCCCGGTGGCGTGGGGTCGCCGGCGAACGCGCTCGCGTTGGTCTAGGTCAAGGCAAGAGGAACCACCTCATTGGGTGTAGCCAGATCCTCGTATAATCCGGGCGAACACTCAGGAGCGGTCAAATGCAGAGATGGCTTCCAACTTCCCGGCCGGCACGTCTCGCACTGCAATTAGTTGTCGTCGGGCTTGGGCTGGTCATTTTCAGCCTTGCCAGCGCGGGGCCAGAAGCATCCACGCCGCCGTTCGGCTCCGACCTGCCCTTCAAGGCATTCGGCCCGCTGCTCGCCGCCGATTCGAGCGGTGTCACCACGCCGGGTCCCGCGACCGGCTTCCAGGTGGTGTTCATTGACGTGGGCCAGGGGGACGCGACTCTTATCACCGTTGGCAGTCAGCGCCTCCTGATCGACGGCGGCCGGCCCGAGGACCTCGTCACTCAGCGGCTGCAAGCCCTGGGCGTGACCGACCTTGACGCCGTGGTCGCGACCCACTCCGATGCTGACCACGTTGGTGGCCTGGTACGGGTCCTCGCCACGTTCGCGGTTGAGCGCATCTACGTGAATGGCGACCCGCCCGACACCCAGATCTACACGGACTTCCTGGCAGCGGCAGCAACGGAGCCGGGCGCCCAGGTCCTCACCCTTTCCCGCGGCCAATCGGTCACTTTGGGCGGGCTTCAGCTTCCTGTCCTCAACCCGGCCTCGCTCTCCGGCGACACCAACACCGACTCGGTCGTCCTGCGCCTCAGCTGCGGCACGGTGTCCGTGCAGTTCGAGGGCGACGCCGACCAACCAGCGGAGCAATCGATGATCGCTGCGGGCCTTGCCGCCGACGTGGATGTGCTCAAGGTGGGACACCACGGCTCGAACACCTCCAGCTCGCTTGCGTTCCTGCAGGCCGAGAAGCCGGAGGTCGCGGTCATCAGCGCCGGGCTCACCAATCCCTACGGCCACCCGGCACCGGAGACACTTGCGCGCCTCGCCACCGTGGGCGCCTCGCTCGTTCGGACGGACACTACGGCCGGAGACGACTCCGTCGTGATGACGAGCGACTGTCAGACGTACAGCTTCTACGTCACACCGACACCCGCGCCGCCTGTTCCCACGCCCACCGCCACCGTTACGCCCACGCCGACCCCCACGCCAACCCCTACGACAGCCGTAACCTGCGGCAGCGCGACAGCCACTATCACGGCGCTCGACAAGGTGGGCGAGGTCGTGACGGTCTCGGGCGCCGGTCTCATGACCGGCTGGTACATCATCTCGGAGAGCGGGAACCAGCGGTTCGACTTTCCCTCGGGCTTCACACTGTCGGGCTCCGTTCAGGTCAAGTCCGGCACGCCGCAGTTCGCGAACAGCGCCACGATGCTCTGGTGGAGTGCGGCGGCGCTCTGGACCAACAGCAGCGACGACGACGCCTTCCTGTACAACTGCCAGGGCAGCCTCGTCAGCACGTTCGAGGATGGAACCCCGTGATCGTGATTTGGAGACGGCGATCTGGCGGGCCGTGGCCAGCGCGTTGAGGAATGACTTCCGCGCTCGCGTTGGTCTAGCCCTGGCTGGGCGACCGAGTCGCCCCGGGCCAGGCTACGGCGCCCACGTCTCCAGGTTGCTTGGGTACTTCTTCAGCGTGGCCCCCCCGTCCACGTGGTGCGTCTGGCCGGTGATCCACGCGGAGGCGTCCGAGGCGAGGAACACCGCGAGGTTCGCCACGTCAATTGTTTCGCCCACCCGCCCGAGGGGCGTGACCGCCGCGAACGCCTCTTCAACCTCGGGCCGCCCCGCGAAAATCGGCGCGATGTTCTCGGTGCGGATCACCCCGGGGGCGATGCTGTTCACGCGAATCCGGTGCGGGCCGAGTTCGAGCGCCGCGACCTTGCCGAGCATGATGATGCCGGCCTTCGCAGCGCAGTATGCGGCGTTCCCCTCGCCAGCCTGCACGCCGTTCAGGCTCGAGATGTTGATGATGCTGCCGCCCTCACCCTGAGCGATCAGACGCGCCGATTCGTACTTCACGCAGATGAATGCGCCGGTCAGGTGCGAGTCAATCACGCGCTGCCAGCGGCTCACCGAGCACTCCTGGATCGATGCCAACCCCCGCGCCCCCACGCCGTTTACGGCCGCGTCCAGCCGCCCGAAGCGCGTGAACGCGCGCTCGACCATCCCCTGGACGACGCGGTCGAGAAGTACCACGCGATCGAAGGTGGCCAGCAGACCCTGAGCAAACTGGCCGCCTACGTCACCGAGATCGTTCGGAAGAGAGTGGAGGACTGATGGCCGGGAAGGTGTTCTTCAGCGTGTCGATGTCGCTGGACGGTTTCATCGCGCCCGAGTCCCTCGAGGACTTGATGGGGCAGCAGTGGATGGAACTGCAGCAGTGGATCCTCCCGCAGCGGTTCTTCCGGGAGAACCTGAAGCTTGGCGAGGGCGGCGAGGAAGGGCGCGACAACGACATCGTGCGGGAGACGTTCGAGCGCACCGGCGCGAGCGTGATGGGCAAGCGCATGTTCGAGGCCGGCGAGCAAGCCTGGTCGGAGGAGGCGCCGTTCCATACGCCGGTGTTCGTCGTGACGCACGAGAAGCGTGACCCCTGGGCGCGGCCGGGTGGGACCACCTTCCACTTCGTCAACGACGGCATCGAGGCCGCGCTCGAACAGGCCCGCGAGGCCGCCGGCGGCCGGGACGTCCGCATCGCGGGCGGCGGCGCAACGATCCTGGAGTACGTGAACGGCGGCCTGATCGACGAGTTCTCGATCGCGCTCTCACCCGCGCTGTTCGGCTCCGGAATCCGCCTGTTCGAGGGCGTGGACGCGGTCCGCGTGGCCCTCGAGCCGGTCCGCGCGGAGCCCTCCCCGAAGGTCACGCACCTGGCCTACGCAGTCCGGGAGCGGTAACTGTCTCGAACTTAGCGCTCCCCCGCCGAGGTCAGCAGCGCGGTGAGATCCTCAACGGTCTGAGCGTCGGGAAGGGCGAGCGTTCGGGCCGCGATCTCGGCCGCGCGCTCCTCCCGGAGGAGCCTCACGGCGTTGTCGTGGAACTTCCTCGCCAGCTCAGGCTTCGCCAGCGAGTCACCAAGGGCCCCGGCTCCCGCGCCGCCGGTGTCGTGATGGCGTCCAAGCTCATCGAATCAGCACAGACCCGGTGGCGGGCCGTCAACGCACCCCACCTCGTCGCGCTGGTCCGTGCCGCCGCGGTATTCCCTTGACACGCCGATCCACAGGTCTTGACTATTCCTCCGGCGCAGGGCCCCGTTCTTTCTGTCTGGCCATGCCGTGGGAGCGCCCCGAGTACCACCGAACTACCCCCGTACCGGGAGTGGGACACCATTTGGACACTATTGATCAGTCTGGTGATCACAAAGCGAGGGGCCGATTTCGGTCCTCGCAGATTCAAATCATGGTGGTAGCGCGTAGGGGATTCGAACCCCTGATCTCCGCCTTGAAAGGGCAGCGTCGAAGCCGTCTCGCGTCCCAACGAGGCCTATTATGTCCCTTCCTCGAATCTGTTGTCGCGGCTTCCTCCGGCGTCGTCCATGCAGAGCACCCTGCGTTCACCGTAGTTCGGACACCATTTGGGACACCACGCCACGTTCCCTGCCGCCGACGCGGGGCCTCCTGTGTGCAACTCGAGGGGGCGCACCTCACCTCCAGGCCGAAGTCCAATCGGTCAGGCGACTTGTCTTGATCGTGCGCGGAGTCGTGCCCGCGCCCTGCTGCCATAGCATGGCTAGCGCCCGGATGAGCGACGACCCTGCGGTAAATTGAAGAGCACATAAAGGAGCCCACAAGCGTGAAGATCGTTGGCGTCGATTACGACGAATTGTTGTGTCCGAAGGCGGCCAGGGCGCCCCAGCAATACGCCCGAGGCCCAGTCCATGACGAAAGTGAACTCCGTTGGGCCAAGTTTCACTCAGGCTGGCACCCACACGGGGCGGACAGAATGGGACGCACGGGGACGCATTGGGAGAGCGTCGGCGAGCCGGAGGAAGGCCGTGTTGGCAATGAGATGGAACAACACGGCCGGCGAAACTCCGGGCTTCTCCACTACTCGCGTGCGGTAGCTCTTCCGACGGCTCGAACGGCCGTCCTCGTAGGCGTCATCCTCTCCGGTCTTGCGGCTGATGCGCTCGACGATGCCGTAGCGAGACACCCACTTCGCTTCGTCCCCGTAGCCAAACTCCTCCCTCACCGCTGGCGAGAACCGCCAGAGCAGATAGAAGAGGGTCGAGGAATAGCCGCCCATCAGGGTGCCGGTGAGCGTGAGGACGGCCTTGCATGCTTCGGCGAGCGTGCCTGCCGCCAGCCCCTGGGCAGAGCCGCGTGCCTTGTATTCGTGCTGCTCGTCGATGAGCAGGAGGTCGAAGTACCCGGGCATGTGCCGGGCGATGTAATCGGCAAGCGGGTAGCGGCGGGGACCGCGGCAGTCCGCCTGCCAGAGCGGTCCGTGGCACTGCTCGCAGATGTGTTTCTTCCGTCCAAGGTCTTCCGTCTCTAGCGGCAGACCTTCGTCATCGACGATGGGCGAGAAGCACGACGGGCAACAGGTGAGCGCCACCACTCCGCCCTGCTCATCGCGAGCAGCGCCGCTTCCCTCGATGACATGACGCGTCACGACCGCCGGTTCCCAGCGGTAGGAGAGTTTCGCATGTTCTCGCGAGAGGATGACGAAGAGCGGCCAGCCGCCAGCGTGACGGACCTTCTCCAGGTCACTGATCGTGCGGACGATGACCGCGTTAGCGCTCGGCACCGTCGCTTTCACCTCGCGCTGCCACTTCCGCACGAGGTGGGGCGGGCAGAGGACCAGCACGCGCTCAAAGCCCGCGAGCGTGGCGGCCGCCGTCCCGATCGTGGTCTTACCCGTGCCCATCTCGCCGACGAGGTTGGTGGCGCGGTGGGTTTGCAGAGAGAGCGCGCAGGCACGAATCACATCGGACTGGGCGCCCATCGGGCGGCGACCGAGCCGCCGCAGGTCGAAGCCCAGCTCCTCCCGGCTGGCTGCCGAGTAGATCGGCGGATAGGCCTCCAGCACGGCATCGGTGATGGCGCCCTGAAAGGCTTCGACGAACTGGGCGAGGTTCAGGCGGAAGGCTCCATGAGCTGTCCGCCCTGTTCGATGTCCTCGAATTCCCCCGTCTCAAGGTCGAGCAGGACGACCGACGTGCGGAGGAACTCGCGTTCGACTTCGACATCGGGGTCTGCTGACTCGACGGGGCGGCTCGCCTTGGTGATGCGGCCCTTCACGAGCACGCGGCGGGAACCGTCCTCGATCAGGACGTTGTTGAGGAAGCCCGCTGCGATGAGCACAGCGAGGTGCCCACGCCGTAGCGGCATGAGGGGCCGGACGGGCCGCTCGCTCGCTGGCCAGAATCGTTCGACCAGCGCGGTGTTCGTCCACAACCCGCGCTCCCTGGCCTCCGCCGCTGCCGTTTCGGGCTCGAAGAATTGCGACGCGAATACGACCGGTCCGGCCGGCAACGCGGGCAGCTCGTAGATCGGCGATGTCGGGCCGGGCGACGGAAGCTCCGGCAGCGAACCAGTCGCCCATGCTTCCACCTGCGACTGTGCGTCAGCGGCGATCGCCTGCGTCGTGCGCCTCCTCCCGAGTACCACGCATTGCCGGAAGGCCTCGTACTCGGGATCGTGGAAGCGATAGCAGCGCAGCGCCTCGTGGCGGGATGCGAGGTAACGGGCCGACTGCGCGAGCCGCGCTTGCGGGACGATGTAGATGATCAGCCCGCCCGGGGCGAGCGTGCGGCTCATCGTCGTGAGGAAGCTGTGCTCCAGCCGCTTGCCGTCGTCACCTTCGTCGTACGGCGGGTTGAGCCAGAGGCAGGAGAATGCCTCGTGGCCGAGCCGGACGGCGAAGGCGCTGCCGGCAATGACGTGGTCGAGGACCTGCCGAGCCTCGGCGGCGCGGTGCTGCTCGATCTCGATCCCATAGGTCTCGGCGCCACCGATGGCGTCCGCAAACCGCCGGAGGGCATCACCCGTGCCACAGCAGGGGTCCAGGAGCCGTGCGACACGGCGATGGGAGGATGGGGCGTGGCGGACGAGCGCGGCCACGCGTTCGACGACCGAAGGCGGAGTCGGGTAGAACTGCGCTTTCGCGACGCCTTCAAGGCGAGCCATGCCGGGCCCCGTGCGTTTCTCGCGGATCGAGGTGTTGTCGGTTGCTATGCATCGAGTGCTCCTTTCCTGTCTTGGGCAACCAAGGAGGGGCGCCTCGGCTGAGGCGCCCCTTTCTCTCAGTGGCGAATCGGCGGTATACCGGTTCCTACTGGTCCTCCACCACGCTGGCCAGGTCCTCCCATCGTCGATTCCGGATGGTCTCCAGGGATTCTGGCGACCACCCGAGCACGTCAGGCAGGAACACCGCCACCAGCATGATCCGCACGCGGGCGTTCAAGCGTTCGGCCGTCGCGCCAGGCGCAGTGAAGTCCCGATCGTTGGTCACGAAGATGTCCGCTCGGCCATCGAGCAACGCGAGGGCGATCGGGACGTCCTTCGCGCTTCGCACGAGGTCGAGGTTGGCTGCTACCCGCCCACCGGTCGGCATTGGCAACTCCTCGTAGCGGGAGCCAACAAGGAAGGCATCGAGCGCGGCCTGCTGAGCCGGGAGCGGCAGGTGGCGGCGGGCCTCGACCACGACCTGCTCGGGCAGGACCAGATCGAACAGGCCGCGTGTTGCGGCCCGCATGACCTCGAACGGCCAGCGGGGCAATCGAACCCCGGCGATGAGGACGTTTGCGTCGAGTGCCACGCGCAGGCTAGGCGGCTCCATACCGCTCGCGGTAGAGGTCTTCGCGCGTTTGCCTTACCGCCTCGACGATCTCCTCTTCGCTGGGCTCCGGGCCTTGAACTTCGCGCGCCGCCTGGGCGGCTTGGCGAGTGAATTCAACCGCCGCCCTCTCGCGGCGCACATGTTCCAGCGCATCGAGGTCGTCGATGCTCACGACAGCGACGAAGGGCTGGCCCTGCTTTTCGACGATGACCGGCTCACCGGTATACCGCACACGGTCCGTCAGTTCGGCGAAATGCGATCGTGCCTCGCGCGAAGACACGCGTCTGGTCATGGTTGAAGCTCCTTTCCCATCTGGCTGCGCACGGCCGCCGCGGGATGCGTGGCCTGCGTACCTAGCGTAACTAGTGTACACATTTGGGCTGGCCTAGGTGATCTCGTCGTCGCGGCGGAATCCGAACAGACACCGACCGTGGAGCGGGGCGCACCAGTAGTGCCAGAACGTCCCATCTGGGTCGAGGAGTCCGGCCGCGTGCGACTGCTTCGGCTCGCCGGAGTGGTCCTCCGGGTCATGCTCTTCCCAGTGGTAGACGCGGTCGTGCAGTGCACCGTCGTGTCCGGGGCACGGCTCGCCGAAACCCGCTGCGAGGCGGTACTCCTGACCGGCATCGGGACGCCG
Source organism: Chloroflexota bacterium (assembly GCA_016191435.1). Taxonomy (GTDB): domain Bacteria; phylum Chloroflexota; class Dehalococcoidia; order Tepidiformales; family Tepidiformaceae; genus Amarobacillus. The sequence continues at coordinate 332,133 of JACPOQ010000035.1, forward strand.
CTTTTCAGAAGGTGGTCCGAGGCGATGGCAGTGCGCCGACGCGCAATGCACGCGCCCGGCACATAGATGCACTCTCCACCAACCGTCCCGTTCGGCGTCGACCCACCATGCGGGCGGCAGCGTTTCGAGCTCGTGCGACCGCAGGTGCGCAACGAGCAGGTCAGGTCCTGTGCTCCCGTAGGGATGCAGGCGGAACCCCGACACCCATCCGCAGGAGCATCTCCCGACCATGCGGCGAGTGACCTTCCCGCGCTTCACCTCATCCTCATGGGCCGCGGCGATGATCCAACGCCCCTGCGGATCGGTGAGCGAGAAACGGTAAGGCTCCACCTGCACCGGGGAGTCATCGCCGATGGGCCGGGAGTCGTCGTCCGCAGCCACGTGTGTGACGTGGTGCGAGGGGAGTGGATCTCCTTCGGGGAGCTCTCGCGTCGCGGCGATGCCCGACAGATCGGCCACAGCCTCGCCGAAGAGGTCAAGCTGCCTATCGGCCACGTCGAGCTTTCGCTTCGGCCGGATGTCCGAGCGCTGTGACCGCCGCACGCCAGCGCTCCCCGTGGCCGCTGTTCGGTGCTAGCAGGTGAGCGTACTCGTGGGCGAGCAGGGCCGACGGCCGTCCTGTTGGGGTGACGACTCGCCCGGCCCTGGTGCTGAGGATGCAGATCCAGCCGCAGCGAGGATCGCGTGGATGGTTGTGGGCGTGCCCCCGCCGGCGAAACGCACCACGCCGCGGCGTCCCGATCGCTTCGGCGCAACCGCCGACGCTGATCCCGGTCACGGGAACGGCACGGATGCCGGCGGCAGCAGCCTTCTTCGCGAGGGCCGCGATTGCCGCTCGATAGACGTCTGCGTCGAGGGCCTCGGCCATCGTTCAGGCGGCCTTCAGGTCAACGCCCGCGACGCCGGTCGTCTCCACGACAAGCGCGCGTCGACGAACAGCGTCGCCGATGTCAGCTCGTAGTGCTTCCGGCCGGGGCCGGCAGCGGTAGGCCCGCAGTCCAGCCGATTCAAGTTCCTGCACCTCTTCATTCTCCAGCCCACGCCGCCAGAGCCAATCCACCCACGAGGGATGCAGCGGCAAGTCGAGCCGGCGAGCGAGGAAGCGGAAGTGAAGCGGAGCCGCGTCGTCCCGCTCCCGGACGAGGAGGAGGAAGTCGAGGCGGTCGGTCGCATAGGCGGCGATCTCAGGGATGAGCATGCCGTGGTAGGCGGAGGCTGATGGCAGGCGCATTCCGGTGAAGCGCCATGTCCCCCAGGCCTCCCGGGCGAGCGGCGTTGGTTCGCCGCCCAGTTCCGTGGTCCTGAGGAACCCTGCCTCGCCTTTCACGAGCCGCGCCCAGATGGCTCGCACGGCCTGCTGATGGCCCAGCATGGAGAGGAACCAGAGTTCGTTCCCGCCGCGGGCACAGCCGTCGACGGTCGCCGTGAAGCCTCCGGCCCTGATCGTCAAGAGGTTCATCATCGGCCTCGCGGCGCGGTTGCCTGGGGACCATCTGTTCTGGCAGGCCGCGGGTTGTTGTCGTCCGCGTCCTCGAAGAGGGGAGGCGCGACGGGCAGCGCAGCGCTCTCCGGCGGTTCGTAGCCGCAGCGGTCGCAGTAACGCAGGTGACCGTCCTCGGTCAGCGGGCGTTCGCAGCGCGGGCAGCAGGCGGACATGCCTCGTCCCATTCCGAGATTGCGTAGGCGCGGCGCGCCTCCCACTCGGCATGTTCGTAGCGGTCGAGAAGGAACGCGGCTCTATCGGGGTCGCCGGCGACAGCTGCCTCGAGCGCGTCGAGCGCCCAATCCTCCACCGGCGACTGGGCGTCGTAGAAGCTCGCTTCGTGGTCGATGCTGCGGACGACCGCCAGAGCGGCGCGGCGCAGCAGTTCGTGTTCTTCCATTTAGATCAACCTCCTTGCCGGTTGCCAGGCGTGGCGGTCGTGCCGCCACGGGTTGCGTTCACTCCGGACCGCGTCCTCGTCGTGGGGGTGCCAGTCCGGGTCGGGCATGTAGCCATGCCCGTCGGGGTTGGGGATGTACGGGTGGCTGAAGACCATGTGCTCGTCCGTGAGCACGTGCGGCCTCTTCTGCCAGGTGACAAGCATCCCCTCGTAGCCCCAGCGGAACGGGTGGTCGTTCGGAAGGGCGGTGTGCTCCCGGTAGCTGAGCGGCAGGCCGGGATGCGGACTGCGGTACGCGTCCCGGGCCACGATGCGGTAGGCGCTCATCCCTCGCTTATCCCGGTCGATGGCCCGGCCGCTGCCCCCGGTGCAGACCCAGAGCGCGCCGAGGCGGTTGGCGGGCTTTCGGATTGTGCCCTTCATGGCGATCGTGTCTGCGCAGTGGGGCGCCCATTCGCGAGGCGCAGACCACTGGTCGAGGTCGCTGACGGCGCCGTCGTCTTCCTCGGGGCCGTCGCTATCGCCGCCGTCCACTTGGGCGTCCTCGTCCAAGAGTTCGTCACTCCCGTCGAGTGGGATGGGACGGTCCTCGTCGTCGAGCACGTAGAGCGGTTCGTCACCGGAGAGGTCGAGCCGATAGCCGGCGGGCGCGTCAGCTCTCATCTCCGGTGGTGTCTTGCCACGCCAGTCCGGTACCGGCAGCGTGCCCTCGTCCTGGAAGAGCGAGAGCTGGCCGCCGAGGCCGGCGCGAGGTCCGTCGTCGTTCATGGGCTCGGGAGGAGCGGACCGATCGCGAAGGATCGGCCCACTCCGCCCATCAGCGGCTCTCGCCGTGACCGGCCTTCTGACGTTCGAGCCATTGGCGGCCGGCGGACGTGAGCACGTAGCTCCGCTCGCCGCGATGGTCAGTGCTCACGACCTCGGCGAGGCCGAGAGCGCAGAGCCCGAGCATCTGGCGGTCCAGGTGCTCCAGCTCGTCGAGAAACGCCCTGCACTGCTGACAGAGCCGCGTTTCGAAGTGGCCGTCCTCGCCGTGGGGGATGAGGCGGACGATCGGCTCGGCCGTCACGCCTCACCGTCCGTGTCCGGTCGCAACGAGTAGGCGTAGTCGAAGGCCGCACGGTCGAGGCAGGTGTCGAAGCCGTCCTCACCGATCTCGATGTCGGCGAGGTGGTGCAACGCTGCGATCAGCTCGGCAATGGTTTCGGTCCAGGCGGCGGACGGGTTGGGGTCGTCTCCGATCCCGGTCTGAGACCGGAACCGCTGCGCGACCGTGCGTGCCGCGTCGACGTTGCGGCGATCGGGGCTGGGCGTTGCCACGGCTAGCCTGCCTTCCGCCGGTGTGCGAGGGTCACGACGCGGGAGCCGCTGAGGCAGCCGTCGTCGTGACGGTGGTCCAGCCCGGTCGCGTGCTGGATGGCGCGCGACGGCGAGATCGGTTCGGGGTGAACCCCCGTGGTCCAGGCCGAGTAGCCGTGGTCGTCGAGGTGGAGGTAGTTGCGGGATTGACGGTCCTTGTAGGCGAAGAGCACAACTTCCGCGCCGTCGATGTAGCGAGCCCGGCAACCCATCGCCATGAAGTCGGCCGGGTAGAGCCAGAACCCGCAGCCGCTGGCGTAGTTCCAGAGCGGCTGGAAGCTCAGGGGGTTGAAGTTGAGCGGCTCGTAGCGGTGCCGGCCCGGGTCAGGACGCAGCGGGCAACGGTCCGACTCGGCCGGGAAGCCAAGCCAGTCGCATCCGGCTCCGCCAGGACCTGTGCGATTGCAATGGAAGACGGCTCCCTTGCCGGGCGGGTAGGGAGTCGCTTCGCAGGTAGGTTTGATCATGCGTGCCTCCTTGCGCGTTGGAGGGCGGGTACACGGCACGAGCGAAGCCCGGCGCGCGGCCGGGCTCTCCGTAATGTGCCGGTGTCTGGGGAAAACGGCGGCTACTGTGCAGCCGCGTCTTGGCGGGTGACGCCTCGCAACCGGGGCTCAGCAGTGGCTTCGCCGAGCGCTCCGTCGTCGTTGAAAGTCTCCAGCAGGTGCTGGATCACCGCGTCGGGCGAGACCGCTCCCGCGAAGGTGAGCCTGAGCAGGAAGCGACTCATCGTCGGCCCGGTTTCAGTCCGCCGTGAGGAGGTCGTAGACCTGCTGGCGAGCATCGGATACAGCCCCTTCGAGTGAGCCGACCATGCGGCGTTCGAGGATCTGCGTGCTCTTGGTGGGGTCAACCCACTCCATCCACTCGGTGGTGGCGTTAAAGAGCCCCCAGCGGTTGTCGAGGCCGCCCGCGCTCACGATCGTCGGCATCTCCGGCGCGTGCTGCAGGAAGGTCATGAAGCTCTCGTGGCGACGGCCGGCGCGATTGCGCTGGCGTTCCGTGAGGCTCACGGTTACCTTCGCCGGGTCCGGCGCCACAAGGTCCACGACCTGCTCGACGTCCGACTGGCCGGCGTTCATCTGCGCCAGTTGCTCGAACCGCTCCATCATCTGGCGCTGCTGGCGGGACACCAGCCCGAGCGCCTGGGCAGCGGACTCGATGTTCGCCTCGGCCGAGGCGGTGTGACGGATGCCGATCCGTTCGCCCTTCTCACGGAGGGCTACGTTCAGGGTGTTCTGGCAGACCACCCGCGTCGAGACGAGCTTCACGCCCAAACCGCTCGATCCGTCGTGGCTGTTGGTGACGAGCGCGTAGGGAGTGATCGGGTCCGTCCCGGCGATCGCGAAGTCCTCGTCGATGCGGACGAGGATGAAGACCTTGCGGCCTTCGTCGAGCGCGCCGGCGGTCTCGTACCGTACGCGGCCATCCGCGAGCCAGCGGTCGATGGCTTTGAAGGCGGTGGCGTTCTGGACGACGGTGTAGCGGCTGCCGACGACGCCGAGGACAAAGCCGGAGTCCTCATAGACGGTGGCGAACTTGTCGGGCAGTGCGACCGGCGGCCCATCAAACATGGTGTAGAGCGGGGCCAGCGCCACGGTGCGGTTGAGGCCGGCGAGCTCGCTGACGGTCTCGGAGTCCTCCATTCCCCGTGGGATGGACTGTCCGAGGCCGTGCCAGCCAGGGCGTCCGGCGTAGGCGAAGGATGCCTTGCCGTTGGTGATTTCGAGGTTGTGTGCCATGGATGATTCTCCAATGAAGATGGAGAAGCCCGGCAGCAATGCCGGGCTTCTATGGATCGCTGATGGGTCTCCGCGCGGGACGCGGTCTGCTTGTCGGGTTTCGGGACTACTCGAACAGGTACTCCCAGTCGTCCATGACGTCCTGCGTCACGGGTGTCGGCCCGTCGTCCCCGACGACGATCACGACGAGGCGATCGGTGCCTTCCTCGCGGACGAGGAAAGTGACGCCCTCGTGGTCGGTTCGTGGGTCGTCAGCGATGACCCGGCGCACGCCATCGGCTGGGCTCTCGGCTTCCAGCCAGCCGTACGGGATGGACACGTAGAAGCGTGGCATCGGCGTCACCCCAGGAGCTTCCGTTCCTTGAGGCTGACAAAGGCGTCGCGGCCGACGATCACATGGTCGGCGACCTCGATGCCGAGGATCTCTCCCGCCTTCACGAGCTCTTTGGTGAGCGCGATGTCGGGCGGACTTGGCTCGGGGTCGCCCGAGGGATGGTTGTGGACGAGCACCACCGAAGGCGCGTTGGTGATGACCGCTTCGCGGAGCACCTCTGCTGCCCGGAAGTTCACCGAGCTGACGTTGCCCTGGTAGACGAGGACCACGTCCAGGACGCGGCAACGGGTGTCGAGAAGGACGACCCGCACCTGCTCCTGGACGAGGTGTTCCATTTCCGGCCGCACCAGCTCGTAGACGTCGGCTGGCCGGGACACGCAACGCCCGAGCGGACCGCCACGAGAGGCGGCGCGACCGGTGGAGCGCAGCTCGGCAAGGTATCGGAGGTTCTCCTCGACGAGGTGCAGGAGGGCGGCATCGCCACCCTCCTCCGACGTTCGCGCCGGCGGCCTATGCGGCGAGTGGGCCATCGTGTAGCGGCTCGTCATCTCGGCGCGGGCCAAGAGCGGTGACCGCGTAGGTGCGCCAGCCGGGTAGAGCAGGGACGGCCTGCCGCACCTGGACAAGCTGGCGCGTTCCGGCCCGGGTTGCGACAACCCGCAGCGGCTGGCGGCAGAGGAGAGCCATCTCAGGCAGCCTTCCGCCGCTGGGCTCCGCGCTCGTTCAGCTCGTTCGCGAGCGCCTTGATCGCGCTGGAGAGCTCGCGCTCCGCAGCGTCATCGAGGTCCAGTCCGCACCGTTCCTGGAACCAGGAGCGGGTGCGGGCTCCATCGACTCCGAGCCTTTCCGAGAGCGCGACGACGCGCTGGCGCATGTCGTCCAGCTTCGCCGGGCTCGCGAGGGTGCCCGGACGGCGCTCGTTCAGGCTGTTCCCAAACTGCTGGCCGAATTGGCGGAAGGCGCGCTTGATGCCGTCGGTCGTTGCGGCCTTCGCCGCGTTGCCGTGCGCCTCCAGCGTCCGCTCGGTGACGAACCCGCAACCGACATCGCTCTTCGGCGGGCAACCGTTGACGGTCACCCGCACGGCGACGGTGTACATGCCGAGTGCCAGCAGCTCGCCACTGCTCTGATCGACGACTTCGGCAGCCTGGTATTTGGGTTCGCCGATCAGCTCGGCGCCCCAGCCTCCGTAGCCGAAGATGCGGTTGGCCTGATCGATGATGGCCTGGCCTTCTAGGTACGCGAAGACGCTGCCATCATCTCGTGCGCGCTCGCGGACGAGCGCGAGGTCGAGCGGCTGCGCGAGGAGGTCGAGGACCTCCTGCGACAGACCGCCGTTGGTGGGACTGGTCATGCGGCGCGTTGCGCTGCGGAGCGGGCTTCGCGGCCCGCTTGCAGAATGCAGCGGGTGAACACGCTGCGTCCGACGTGCTGGCAGCCGAAGCTGTTGAGGTCGGACACTCCCGGCGGGAGTGCGACCGGGACGGCCCGGTCACCAAGGCGCTTGCAGAGTTCCGCGGTTGCCTCCCGCCCGGCCTCGTCCGGATCGAGAACGAGGTAGACATCCTCGAATCGCTCCAGCGACTGCGCCACCTTGCCGGGGACGCGGGTGCCGAGCAGGGCGACGGCCCAGAAGCCCCACTCGACGGCAGTGAGCCAGTCGAAGGGACCTTCGGTCACGACCACCGCTTCGCCCTTCGCGCTGGCAAGACCGAGGAGTGGCTTTGGGAGGCGAAGGTTGAGGTAACGGGGCTCGCGGTCGCTGAGACGGCGGCCGGTGAACCACGTCGCCCGGCCCTCGACGAGGTCGGGGATGATGATTCGCCCAGCGAAGCACTCCCTGTCTTCGTCCATCAGGCCGAGCTGTTGTGCGGTCTCGATGTCGAGGTTCCGGTCGCGAAGCACCGCGGCGAGGCCCGGTATGCCGAAGCCCAGCCGGAAGCGCCGTACCGTCCGTCCGTGGATGCCGCGCGACGCGAGGTAGTCCAGCACCCCCGGTCGCGACCAGACCGCCTCCTCGTAGAAAGCGACGGCCGTTTCGATGATCGGCGCGGTCTTCATCGGATCGACCTCGGGTACCGCCACGTTTGGTGGGTGTGGAACACCTGCCGGCATCGTGGGTACCTGAGCCCCAGCCAGCAGCGCGACCGCCTCCCTGAAGCCCACCGTGTGCAGGCGGCTCATGAAGTCAATCACGTCGCCGCCCGCTCCGCAGCCGAAGCAGTAGTAGCTCTGGCTGGCCGGGTAGAGGACGAGGCTGGGGCGGCTGTCCCCGTGGAAGGGACAGACCGCGGTGAGCCTCCCGCCTGTCTGGCGGAGTTCGAGTCCGGACGCGGCGGCCACATCGGCGATGGGGTGGCCGCGGCGGATCGCATCGGTGTCATGCATCGGGACACACTCCGCCGCGGCAAGGGGCCGCCCCCGAAGGGGCGGCCCCAGGGAACCCGCGACGGAAATGCCGTTCAGGCAGCGAGGGGACGGGCGCCCTTGAGCGCCCTCACCGCGAAGGTCCGGCCCGGCGTCCAGTTCGGAAGCCCGATGGCGCTGACGACCTTCAAACGAGTGTCGCACCCGCTGTCGGGGACGAGCATCGCTCCCTTGCCGGTGCCGGGGCTGTAGTGGACCGCTTCCATGAGACCGAGCCTGCGGCAGGACTGGAGCCAGCAGCCGTATACATCGCGTACCAGGACGGAGGGCATCCCGGAGAGGTCGAGTGCACCGAGAATCTCCGCAGCTTGGCCAGGTTCGCGGCGGTGACGCCGCCTTGCTTCGGCAAGCGCCCGCTCGACCTCGAGGGTCTTGACAGCGTGCGCCTGTCGCCGGATGGTGTCATCACACGAGGCCAGTCCGGGCATGTTGGGATTCAGTTTGACAGCGGAACCCAGCAGCCTGAGGGCCTCGTTATATTTATGCTCTGAAGCCAGCGCCTCCGCCCGCTCGATTGCGGTGAGCGCTCGCTCCTCGCGCTGACGCGCTTCCTTCTCCGCCCGTTCGACGGCCAGCAGGCGCGAGAGATGCTCTCCCGCTTCCAGTTCCGCCATCTGGGCTTCGACGGCCCTGATGCGGTTGGCGGCGACCGCCGCGATGGCGGCCACGCCGAGGGCGACCTTTTCGGCCTGTGCCCGGCTCTCGGGCAGGAACGCGGACTCGGCCATAGCGTTGGCGTTTGACTCGGCCTCCCGGGCCTCCCGCTCCAGCTTCCGCAGCCGCTCAACATCCGCCTCCAGCCGCCGGTAGTGGCTAAGGACGGTCTCGGCTTCACGGCGTGCGGCAGCGTCGCGTTCGGTCAGGTGCTCCAGCTCGCGCTCCGACCGTAGCACCGCCTGAATGAGCAGGTCCGGGTGCGCGTCGAGCGCCGGAGGTGTTGGCGTTGCCACTATGGTGGGTGGCTCGGGCTCCTGGACGAACTCCCCCTTGTCGCGGGCAAGCTCGGTGAGGTCCCGGAGGACGACGGGTTGCTTCACGATGCCTCTCCTTCCTGGTAGTCGGTCACCCTCGACAGGGCGAAGGGATCCGCGTCTTGGTCGTGGCCGTTGCCGGCCACGCTGGGCTGGGGCCGCAGCTCGACGATCGAGCCCCCAGCGCTGACTGGCAGACCTCGTTCGAGGTCCAGGGCGACGCTGAGGACGGGCTTGCCTATGGCGTCGGCGAAGACGGCCGACAGTTCGTGGCGGAGTGTTGCGATCAGCTCTCCGTCGCCGACTTCGCGCCCGTTCACCGACAACGCGAGCTGGATGACGTAGCGCTTGTTGTCGTCCGACTGGTAGGCGGTGAGCAGGCCGTTGACCTGCCTGCCGTCGAAGACGACGCGCTGGACGATGATGGCGAGCCCGTGCGGCAGCCAGACGCCAAGGGCTTTGGAATAGCCGCGGGCTACTCGCCGGACGAGCCGCCGGAGCTGCCACGCCTCACGGCGGGGAGCGTCGGCGATGATGGTCAGGCGCCGACCGCGCATGCGGCGGTAGACCTGTCGCACTTTGCGAGCGCCGGCGATGAGGATGCGCCCGGTGGCTTCCCGGCAGGCGATGGTCCAGCGGCAGAGCAGGCAGTGCTGCTTCCTGGACCGGCGTCGTGTGGTGGCCATGTGATTCCTCCTTTGGCACTTCAGAACGGCCAGCTCTTCAGTGCGACGAGCACCGCCGAACAGACCGCGATGGCGATGGCGGCGAGACGGATGTGCCGCATGAGCCATCCCTCCTCCCGCAAGCGGTAGGGTCTCGATGACATGGCTTCTCCTTTCAGGGGATCTGGTGGACGCAGGGAAAGCCCCGCACGGGCTCCCACCTCTTCGAGAGAAGCGGAATCGTGTGAGGCTTTCGTTGGAGCAGGACCTCAGCGCGGTCAAATGACCGGGCAGGGCACTGCAAGGGCCGAACCTGTCGCTATAGGCGGCGCCGGCTATGGCCTGGTCGATATGGGGTTGGGTGGAATCGTTGTGGCTATCGCCTGATGTGCTGATGGTCTCCTTTCGGTGTGTGTGTTGGATTGAATGGTTGGTTGATGCCGTTGGCGGATCCTCCTTTGCTGTTGAGTTCTTGTGTTGATTGCCCTGGTTGGGCTTCAGCCTGGAGAGCGAGCTCGTTTTCCTTGCGGAAAGATCCTTGCTGACACCTCGGATGGGCTTTCCGTACCGGTAGTTCGGTCTGGCAACACCGGCAAGTCGCGATTTCTGGAGGCCAGCCTACCCGTGGCCGTTCCCATCCCGCTCCAAGATTCCAGCCGGACCGTTCTAATCGGAGGCGATCCGTTCCAATCTCGCTCCAATGGGAGCCAGGGCAGTCTGCGGGGCCTGCTGACGGGGGAGCGGGAGGCGATGACCGGGCAGGCCAGTCGCGCACGTCACCAGCGGGCGCGGAAGCTAACGCAGGTCCTCGTCGGCGTCGTGCCCAGAGCGGCGTTCGGTGGCAGGCACGGTACGAAAGCTCTGCAGGGGATTCGCTGGCCAGGAAGGACCTGACAAGTCTGACCCAGGCCCCGTCGGTCAACGTCCGGTGAAAGACCGGCCGATTAGAACAAAATTGGAGTGCAACTGGTATGTCGTCTTGAGTTGGCTTCTGTTTCACGCCCCCGACCGCCTCACGTCGGCGCGAGATCGCGCTCAGCCACTGCCGCTCCTCGTAGACAGGGTGCCAGGCTTCCTTGCTCCTGGTTGTTGATGTTCCCAGGTTGGATCTCCGCCGCTCCGAAGAGCACCGTCGCCTTGTGAGTGGCGCCCTCGCAGAGGACGAGCGGCGGCAAGTTCGCAGGTCGCACCCATGACGGCGATCTTGCCGTTCTCACCAGGGGGCGGACTTGTCTGGCTGCGGCCCCTGCCCGCCGGTTGCTTGCCCGGACCGCCATGCCAGAGTGGTCGGCCTAGAATCCTAGCCACTGTCTGATTCGCACTCCTCGTTGACCCAGGCAAAGTGGGCTGCACTGGATCCAGGGGCGCCGCGATGCCGCGGAGGGCGGTGTGTCATCCAGCCTAAGCTCGCCGTACTGCTCGAGGGCGAGCCAGCCCAATCTCTCCGGTCCGGTTCATCGTGCCAACGCGAGTCCGTCGTCGAGTCCGCGGACAACCGTCATGGCGCGGCAGGCTTGGGCTATAGTTCGCCAGGGAGCAAGGCGATGCTGCGAAAATTCCTCAGGCGGACGCAGCCAAGGGCCTTGTTGCCGACGGCAAGCCGACCGGAGGTAGCAGCAGTCCTTCACGGGCGGAGTCTCGGCGAGTACCAGTTTGCCGCGCTCGATCTCGAGACGACCGGCCTCTTCCCCCAGGCACACGACAGGGTGGTGGAGGTTGGAATCGTCCTCTTCACCCTCGATGGCGGCATCCAAGACGAGTACGAGACGCTTGTCAACCCTTCTCGTGATCTGGGCGCACAGCACATTCACGGCCTCAGCATGGCCGACCTTGCACACGCCCCGCCGTTTGCTGACGTGAGTCCCGACGTGGTTGCGGCACTTCGGGACAGGGTGGTCGTTGCTCACAACTCGCGCTTCGATGTTGGATTCCTCGCAGCGGAGTTCCAACACGCCGGAATCGACACACCGGAGTTGCCGCATCTGTGCACGATGCGTCTGGCCGCGAGCGAGCGTTTGGGCCGCCGGTTGCCAGAGATCTGCGCCAGCATCGGCGTCCAACACATCGACTCTCACACGGCTATCGGCGACGCGAGGGCCGTCGCCGCGGTCATGACGCGTTGGTACCGCGCTCAGTCTGCCCAAGCCTCGCTGACTCTTCGATCGTGTGGATGCTCGTGCGAACCGAGGCCCGATCTTTGGCCCACGCTCTCAACGAGCGAGCGCGCGGTAGTGCGAAGCGAGGCAAGTCGGCTCGCCGCCCTGGAGCGGGACTACTTGTCGCGACTCGTTTCTGCCCTTCCGATGGAGACGGGGAGCGTCTCCCCGAACGAAGCGGGGTACCTCGACCTCCTGGAACGGGCGCTCGACGATCGCTACCTCTCGCTTGAAGAAGCCAGGGAACTCGCCGCTTTTGCGGAGTCCGACGGACTCTCGACCGCGACTGTCCGAGGGCTCCATCGGCAACTCTTTGAATCGCTGACAAACGTGGCTTGGCACGACGGCGTGGTATCGAGCATAGAGGCCGCAGATCTTCGCCTCGTCGGCCAGTTCCTTGGGTTGCCGGAATCACTCATCGAAGTGGCAATTAAACAGGCGCCCGATCTTCGCCCGCTTGAGTCTGGGGAGCGCGAAGGCGGATCGATTTCACCCGGAACGACCGTCTGCTTCACCGGTGCTCTCAAGGCGACGATCGACGGGTACGCCGTCACCCGGGAACAAGCGCATGAGTTCGCCCGCGGCGCGGGGCTCGTTGTCCTCGACTCCGTGACCAAGAAGCTAGAGGTCCTGGTGGTGGCAGATCCACAGTCGGCCTCGGGCAAGGCAAAGAAGGCGCGAAGCTACGGAACACGCATCATTGCCGAGGCAGTCTTCTGGCAGCTCATCGGTATTCCTGTCGATTAAGTGGCCGCTCGGGTCGGCGTAGTGGCGGCTGCTCGACCTTCAACGCTCGTTCAGGTACCAGCCGGTCCGCTTTTCGCTGAAGAAGAACCTGATCCCATTCCGTCCAAGGGTTCTCATCGCAGGCGCAAGTTCGGACCGAGAACCGTACACCCACAGGGCACCACCCTTCGGTCGCTTGTCTTCGACCCGATGACCTCGTGCGCGGAAGTACTCGACAACTGCTCCGGCCGACCGGACCTCGGCGAGATCAATATCCTTGTCTTGCTTCGTCTCGAATGGGCGGGCTCCAGGTTCCGGCCGGTAGGCGGGTTCGAGGATCAGCGGCGCCGGCTGTTGCGCTCCCTCGGCGGCTTTTGGTACGCCATCAAGAGGCACTGACGCAGATCCGGCGACGAACGTTAGACGAGACTCGGATATTGGACCGCCAGCACCGTCAACGACATTGGCTTGCGAACCCTCTCTGGCCTCTGCCGTGCTTCGCGACGACTCGAACCACTCGACGTGCAATTCGCCAGCCCTACGTTTGACGCGCTCTAGCAACTCTTCCCAGTGAGGAGAAACGCCCGCTGATCGGTCATCGGCCGGGCCCAGAGGTTCAATCTCAAACTCGTTGAGCCTCGCAACGAGGAGCCGGGTGGCCGCATCAGGATTTCTGTAGAAGTCGCTCCCCCGGATTCGATAGAACTGCCATCCCATCCGCTCCAATAGCGCCTGCCGATCGAGGTCGGACCGGATCTGCTCGACTGTGGAGTGGAACGCGGCTCCATCGCATTCGACCGCGAGGCGAGACCGCTCTCCTTCAACGACGATGTCGATGCGGTAGGCCCCGACCGCATACTGTGGCTTCACACGGTAACCTGCGTCCACAAGCCGGCGGATGACCTCTCCCTCAAACGGTGATTCGGCTTTGCTGACGGCCTCCGTTCTGAGTCGGCTGGCGGACGCAGGATCTGTCGCCCACTGGAGCAGGCGCCAGCGGAGGTCCTCAGTCTTAAGGTCGCGTTGACGGTCGACCGAGTGGACGACCCAGAGCTGGTCCTTCGCGCGGCTCGCGGCCACGTTGTAGCGCTTCTTGAACCGTTCTCCGGGGTCCCCGCGGAGCGCGAGCGGTGGCTTCTCGGGAGGCTGGTCGACCATCGAGAGGAAGACCACGTCGCGTTCATCGCCCTGGAAGTGCGGAGGGGCACCGCAAAGGATCCGGCGCTCCTGGTATTGGTTCGGCGGAACAACGTTCCGGAGAAGTTGCTCTATCCGGCCTGACTGCTCCGCCCCCAGGAGTGAGATCACACCGAAGGTGAGTCCGCGGTACTCGGGTTGTTCAAGGCATGCAACCAGGAGCGCCGCGACATGCCTCGCTTCCTCTTCGTTCACGTGACTTCGGCTGGCGGGGCCAGCCTGGACACGATAGGACACCACCGGCGGCCCAACTCTGGCGCTCGAAGGGTCGCGGAGAGGGACGATGTCGCCATAAGCGAGCGTGTTGCTGAACGAGATGATGTCCGGTAGGCAACGAAAATGCTCGCGAAGCCGAACGACGCCACGGAATGCGGTGGAGGCGAGCTGGTAGACCGATGCCTGGCCGTCGTAGAGCTCGCGGTTAGGAATCCCCGCAAGATAGGTGTCCATCATGGACGTCATGTCGTCGATACGGTCCCCGACCGAATCCGGTGTCACCTGCTGGTCGTCGCCAACGACAATGACACTCCTGCCCAGATACCAGGCGATCAGGCCAAGCGCGTCGGCCTGGCTGGCCTCATCGATGATCACAACGTCGAACCGCTGGGTGCGCGGGTCAAATGCTTCAGCCACCCGTGCGAGTGGAGCAATCCAGACAGGAACGGCGAGGCGGGCGACGCTCATCTGCTGCCGGGCAGCCTCGCGAAGGCGGGGCGCTCGCCTTCCGGTACCCTTGCCAATCTTCTTCACCAGCTCCACGTAGCCGTTCAACGCTTGCCGGGCGGCATGGTCCGTGTTCTTCGCCTGCATGCCCCAGGCGCGGCGGTCGATGAGCTGCGTGGTCTCGTCTCGTAGCCGTCGCCGGAGTCCCTGTATCTCAGCGATCAGGTCCGAGGCCGTGCGCCCCTCCCGCGAATCGAGCGCCTGGACGAGTTGCTTCCACTCCCATGCACGCATGGGATCCCCTGGTGGTTGGTTCCGATCGTGAGGCGACCGGCGAGCGCTGATCGCCTCAGCCCATTCGGGCGCGACGGCGGAGAGCCTGGAGAGGAGCGTCGCTCGCTGCTCGGCAATGGCTCGACGTTCGTAAAGCGACTTCAACCGCTCGTATGCAAGGCCGTAGGCGGCGGGCACCCGAGACACAATCGAATTCAAGAGTTGTCCGACGGGCCGGTTGGGCTCAGTGTGTCCGGAGAACGTCGAGAGCCTCTCGATCAGGGCCTTTTCGGTCTCGGCCATTGCGGACAGACGGAGCCGAGCGCACTCGGCATCGACCGCTCGCTGGATACCGGACTCGACTGCTTGCCCGGCTGTTGTCCACCAGTCAGCGCCGCTGGTGTCCCTCGACGGCAGGAATTCACCAAGGTCGAAACCGAGGTTGTGCGCTTGATCGGAGGCAGAGCGAATTCGAGTCGGGCGACCCTCGACGGCGTCCTGCATCTGCTCCGCGATAAGACCCATCTCCAATTCGGCGTCGGCCGTACCGTCGGGGAGCGATTTCCCGGACTGGGTCATCAGGGCCTCCCACCGAGGCTGCAGCGCCAGGAGCTTCGCCTCCGGAAGCAGTACGTCCCTCAGCGCCTCGAAGTGCTCCATCGTGGCGGGACGCACGCCGAGTACCTTGACCTGCTCAATAAGGCGCTTCCACTCCCTCGGCATGAAGACGCCTGCACGGGCCAGTCCTTTGCCGGAGCTCAACCGCGCAATGATCTGTTCAACCGTTCCAAGCGTTGTCACAGCGGGCGACGCGGTGTCGAGCGAGACGGCATAGGTCTGTTGCGCCAGCCGTCTGCCTCGCAAGGCGGCGACCCATTCCTGGAGCGCGATGAGCAGGAGTCGCCAGGGCTTCGCATCGTCATCGCCGCGCGTTGCGGCGTGGAGCGCCACCCTATACCACAGCGGGGCGGTTCCGAGGCCAGCGTATGCCTGTCTGAGCTGAGCCGCGAAGGACTGAAGTGTCTCCTGGTCGCGATCCTCTTCCCACCATAAGCGTCGCTCGAATCCGGCAAGCTCACTGAGCCTCTCCCCTTCGGCATGCGTGCGCTCGAACTCGGCTGGGGCAGGTAATCCGCTGGGATCAGGCAACGAGCCGGAGATATCTCTGAGGTCGTCGGAGGAGAGCTGCTCACTCGACGCGTAGAGCATCCGCACCTCCGACGACGACAGGGGGAGCGGTACGTCTGAGGAGATCCGGCCGGGGATCCACGAGTGGGCGTCACTCCCGGCCTGCACGTTCTCGGCAGCTTCGATGGGCGAATACTCCCTACCCGCGATGACGATGGCGGAGTATTCAGCCTGCACCGAATCGAGAAGCCGGGCGCGCGCGCCGGCGATGTCGGCGAGGGTCTGCTGCCTTCTCGCGCTGATCAGCTCCGCCTCACGGGCGAGCTGATCCTCCGAGCTAGAAGAGAGGCGTCTCCCGATCTCGGTCACCGCGTCCTTCAGCTGCTGATTCCCGACGGCATCCCCTTCGAGCACGCTGACGCAAAGAGGCTGGAGCTCGGAGACGACCTTCTCACGCAGCACCCGGAGCGCTTTGGTGGTATGGCTCGTGACCAGGACCGTCTTGCCGTTGGCAAGAAGATGCCCGATCAGATTCGCAATCGTGTGCGTTTTACCCGTCCCTGGTGGGCCCTGGACAAGCACCGCGCCGTAGCGCGACAGCCTGCGAGCGATTTCAAGCTGCTCCCGGTTGGCCTCCTTGGTTAGAAGCACATCCTCGGCTTCGTCGCCCTGCTCGAACGGGTCAACAATCTCGACGTCAGCGCCGAGCGATGGATGGACTCCAACGAGTGCCGAGAGCGACTCTGGGATGTCCCCGTCAGCCGCGAGATCCTCCTTGATCGCCTGGATCGCCGCTTCGAACCCGAGTGCTCTGGTTCTCAAGAAGAGGACTGGCGCCCGGACAATCTGGGGGAAGGCACGACTCGGCGGCGGGGCGGCAAAGCCGAGGAATCGCCCGTCTGGATGCAGTGCACTGGCCGCTCCGCCCAGGAAGCCGTCGGTAGCCGACGCGCCGAGGGGATGCGGCCGATCGCGCTCTGACGTCTCGAGCAACCTGCCAACGACCATCGGATCGGCGCTCACGGCTCGTAACAGCCCGGCGTAGAGTTCAGGCGGACGGTCGGCTTCGACGATGGTGAACGCCGGAAGCACGGGGTCGAACTCGAGCTGAAGTCGCTGAATGATGAGCGGATGCATCGTGGGCACGCCACCGGACTGCCAACTCAGGATGCCATCGCCCACGGCGAGCTCGTACCGCTCTCCTTCACGCTCGAGCGTCGCGTGAACGTCCCAAAGCCACTGGAAGAGCCGCAGCGCGACGAAGTCTTCCTTCACCCGGGCGGCCCAGAGATCCCTCGATTGCTTCCAGTCGTCTAGCCGGGCCGCGTCTTCCGGGTCCAAAACGACGTGGCCGAGTTCAGGGTCGTCCTGGTTGTCGGACCAGGACGCTTCCCGTGTCGCGTCATCCCACCCGGGCACTAACCAGGCGCCGAGGCCATCAGGCGGGCGAGGGGCCTCCGGTATCTGGGGTCGAGTCACTTTGAGCACAGAGTCATCGTCGTCGCCCGAGGCTCGCCCATCTTCACTGGCGTCTTCAAACTCAGCGCGAGCCACGTGCGGAGAAGCAGGTAGATCGGTCCACCACCACGCTTTCTCGTGGCGGGTCACGTCACGAACGACCGGGTTCCGCTTCTGGTTGAACGCCTCCAGGAAGTCGAACAGCCGTCTTACGAACGGCCGTGCGTCATCCACCGGAAGGTCCTGACCATGGGCAAGCGCCCGGGCGGCGGCGGAGTCCATGCTGGCTGCTGAGGAACGGTGAGACGGTCATGGCAGTTCGCTCGTTGCGGTAACGCGCTCGGATCTTGCGCGGAGACGATTCTCATGTGCAAGAGCGTCAGGAGTTGTCGCCATGAATCCCGACGATACGCCATGGGACGGGCTTCAATGCTGAACCGGCCGCCGGCGCCGGCGACAGGCATCCGCATATTTGGGTCGGCTATCATGGCGCAGCTCTGCAACGTCGACTGGGAGGAATGTGTTGGGCTGGCTGAGGCGATTATTGGGTTCGTCAACCGAGAGCACTTCTCGCGCTGCCGAGGTAAGTCAGCCCGGACGCCGCAGCACGTATGAGCGGCCGTTCGACTACGTCTCCGAAGGATTGCAGGCCTGGGAGGCGAAGGATGTTGAGCGTGCCGAGCGGCTGCTGCGCCAAGGTGTCGCAGCGTACCGGCGAGACGAGCCCGCCGACGTTCACTTCGCGTTGGGCCGCCTCGGTGCCTTCCTTCTTCAACAGGAGCGCCTCGATCAGGCTGGGGAAGTACTTGAAGAAGCGATCGGAATGGGCACCGACATTCCGGCCATCTGGCACGACTATCTCGATCTCATGGCCAGACGCAAGGACATCGACGCGTTGTTCGACATGGCGCTGCGTTCAGCTGGCGCCGTCGGGCTCGGAGCACCACGTGAAGTTCCGTGGGATGCCCTGCTCGCTCACGCCCGCCGTGCCAGCCGGGCGGGCGACTCGGCGTTCGCCGGAGCGGTCGCGAGTCGGGTCGTGGATCTAACCAGAGAACGGGGAGCTACGGGGGCGCACTGGGCCGCGATCGGCGACCTCGGCGAGATCCGCGAACGCGCCGGCGAGTTGGACGACGCTCTGATGTTGTGGCGGGCCGCGTTTGATGACGGCAGCACTGATCCGACGACCGCCAACCGTCTCTCGATGCACATGGAGCGGCGCAAGGAGTACGCACCCGCTGCGTTTATGATCGAAGAGGCGCTTCGGCGAAAGATGCCTGCCAACGTTGAGGAGCAACTGCGCAAACGGCTCGAACGCTGCCGTGCGAGAACGGAAAGGCGCAAGCGCGCGGACGTCGCCGCTTTCTCCGTTCGCGAGGGCGAGGGTGCCTTCCAGCTTCTCTTCCAGGTCCGGGTGAGCCCTCCGATTCGCGAGCTGGCCGTCGTAGGCGGCACGGCACGCGCCTATGGCCTGAGCAAAGGCGAGGGAAGCTTGATTGACCTCGCGATGGCGGACGGGGCTGAATTCGGTCGCCACACCAACCTCCCGCCCTTCACCGAAGTCCAGTTCGCACCGTCCGGCTGGGGTGTCGGAGTGGCGCGAACCGCCAGAATTGGCGAGGGCCCGACGCAGTTGTGGTTCATCTCGCCAGGGGCTGAGGTCGTCGGCACTGCTCAGGTCCCCGACGCGACATCACAGATAGCCGCTGGCGGAGATACCTGGTATGTCGGCTCTCGTGACGGCGGTCTCTACGCCTTCGAGCACGACGGCAAGGCAAGATGGCGCTGGGAAACGCCCGGGCCAAAAGACAGTGATGACGCGTACTCTCGGCCCTGTCCCTACTACGTGACCTGGACTGGCGAGCAGGTCGTCGTCTCGAGCATGGGAAACGTGTACGGCATCACCGCCGAGGGACGGACCGCCTGGCGCTTCGAGCTCCCCGCTGAGCCTAAGGCCTACAGGTTGTCGGTCCCGGTGGGAGCCGGCCTCTCGTCTCAAGAGGCGCGCGCAACGCTCGGGGTGGAGCGCGGTGCGACCGCGGAGGAGGTGAAGCGGGCATACCGGCATCAAGCCATGGCGTCCCATCCGGATCGGCATCCTGGTGATGCCGACGCAACCCGTCGCTTCAGGACGGTGCACGCCGCGTACGAGACGCTCATGCGAGGTGGACCGGAAGCCGAGGGCGATCTGTCGATCGCGATTACGATCTCGATGACCGGCTTCGGTTCGACCGTCTCCCATCTCGCGCCGGCAGGCGACACTGTCTTCGTCGGATCGAGCGACGGCAAGCTCTTCCAGTTGGATTCGCGTGGGGTTGTCCGCGGGGTGCACGCGCTCGGCCAAGGCTGGGCGCGACCAGTTGTCGGCCGTGACGGGTCCTTGGCCGCGGCCTGGTGCGACGGCATCTTGTTCTACCTCGAGGACGACGAACTCCGCAGCTTCGCGGAGTTCGAAGAGCCGCCCCGAGACATTGGCATCATTGGAGACGACCTGTTCGTATGGCACCGGAACCGGCTCGCAGTGGTCGATAGGAGTGGGCATGCAGTCTGGACTGCCGAGTTCTCCAAGAGCATCACGAACGTCATCGCCGATGGCGAGCGGCTACTGTGTGCAGTAGGCGTTCTGGCTGCGTTCGAACACACACAGATCGGCTGACGAGCGCCGGTTTAGGCGCCAGTCGGTGAGATACGCGCGGATACTTGGCTCGCCAGAAGGAGGCCACGATAAACGAGGCCGGGATCCCCGAGCCGCCGCTTGAGTTCACGCTCAAGGCCCGCCACGGGGTACAGGTTTTGCGGTGCTCGCGGGTCCTTGTACTCCTCCGAGGCGAAGGCGGGGATGGTCGCGGCAGCAAGATCGGCCAGGACGATGGCGTCGCCGGGCGAGCACGAGGCCGAGGCCTCGCACCGGACGATACCGGACCAGGGATGCCCGCGCCCACCGGGGAGTCGCAGGTACCAGGAATAGCGGCTCCAGGTCGTCTCGACGAGGAATACGGGCGTCCGCTCACCTGGCGCCAGTTGGGCGACGACCTGTCCGGGCGCGCCCTCGAGATAGACAACCTGGTGGCTTTTCAGATAGCCGACAACGTTGGGCACGTTCTCGCGGCCCGTGAGTGAACCATCGACAACGAGGAGGGGCACCGGCCCGAGTGACTGGGTGACCGAAGCCTCGAGCTCTTGGAGGGCGATTTGGACGTGGTTCACCAAGTCTGGGAGGGCGTCTGTGGCAGCCGGGATGGCGTCGAACGTGCCGACGCTGCAGACAATCGGGCCTAGGCTGGCGGGGCCGACGACACTTCTCGCAACCCTAGCGGAGACTACTTTGGCTGCGCCGTCACAGCGAACGGCGCCTGCCGCGTAGGAAGCACAGAGCGCGAGCCGGACGCCATCCTCCTCCTCCACCCAGAGGCGTGCGTCAATGCGGCGGACACCGTCGACGAAGCCCACGGCGCGCGCTGGGGGTGATTGGACCTGGATCGTGTGCCAAGCGCCCGGATCCATTTCGACGCTGGCGTCGACTCTGGCTTTGTGATCGTCGGGGGCCACATCGACGTCGAAGGGAGCACCGAACTCGGGGGCCCAGGACTCGACGGTGAAACGCCTGGTCATGGTTCTCGGTCGATGCGGGAAGTGCCGCCTACTTTCGTGACCTTGAAGCGGACGGGCACGCGTTCGGCGAGTTCGGGTACGTGGGTGACGATGCCGACCATGCGTCCGCGGGCGCCAAGCTCTTCGATAGCTCCGGCGACTGTGTCGAGCGTGTCGGGGTCAAGCGTGCCGAAGCCTTCGTCCAGGAAGAGGGCTTCAAGCCGGGGTGCGGTAGCGGGCGCGAGAAGGGCGATCTCGTCGGCGAGGGCGAGAGCAAGCGACAGAGAGGCGAGGAAGGTTTCGCCGCCGGAGAGCGTCTTAACGGGTCGTGTCTCGTCGGCGTTGGTGTGGTCGACGACGAGGAAGTCTTTGCGGTTTTCGTCCAGCTTGAGGGAGTACTGGCCAGCGCTCAGTTCGCGCAGCGTTGCCGAGGCCCCCTCAAGGAGACGGCTGAGTGCTTCCTCGAGGTACCACTGTTCGAAGCGATTGGCGCGGAGATGGCTGTTGAGCGATTCGGCCGCTTGCCAGTCGGTGCGGAGCAATGTGCGCTCGTTGTCCAGGCGCCGGCGCTCGGCAGTCGCGGCCTGAAGATCCGCGAGGTCCCGCTCCGCGTGCGTGTGTGCGGCGTTGGCAGCGAGGAGCGGCTGCTGAGCGGGCTCGACGACGACGGCCAGCGCGGCGCAGTCGTGGTATTGGCCGGCGGCTTGGGCCTTGGCCTGTTCCGCAAGCTGGGTTCCCGTCGTCGCGGCCAGCTGCGCCTTCCCGTGGTAGGCGGCTGCTTCGGCACGGGCCCATGCTTCGAGCGCGGCCCAACTTCCAGCGAGGTCGTTCTCTTTGCGATGGGGCGGCGTGCCGAGGGCCGCGCAGGCGGTGGTGCGCTCACTGAAGGTCGTCCAGGCGGCGATTGTCTCGTGGTCGAGGGAGGAGAGCGTCTTCCGTCCCTTCGTGAGTGTGTCGCGGGCGTCGGTCAGCGCATCGCGAGCTTCGGTTACTGCGACTTCGGCTAACGCAATCTGATCGAGGCTGTCACGGCAAGTCGACAAGGCGTTCTTGCCGTCGAGTTCTCGCTCGAGCTGAACCTTAAGGGCGCTGATGCCATCGAGTCTTTCGCGAGCTGCCGCCTCAGTCTTGCCGGCCGTGTTCACGATGCGGCGGGCGGCCTCGACCGCCTCCTCGGCCTGTGCAAGCACCGTCTGTGCGGCGTCGATACCCGCCGGCGTGGGGAGCGCTGGGGCATCGGCGAGGGTTTCGCCACAGATTGGGCACGCATCGCCTGCAGAGAGACCTTGGGCGGCGGCGAAGGCATGATTCTGTTGGAGCACGCGCTCGCGCTCGGCCATCGCACGCGCGGCAAACGTCTCGGCCGACTCCTGCGCGGCAACGGCATTGACGACATTCGCTACAGCCTTCGCGAGCGCGCCCTCGGCCGGTCCAAGAAGGCCCAATTGTGCGGAATGCTGTTCCCAGAGCTTCACGATCGCGGTGACATCCGCGCGCGGCGGAAAAGTGGCCAGGGACTTCTCGGCTTCGACCTGCGCATCCTCCACCGCTTGCAGGGCCTCCTCGGCGGCACGGACGGCCGCCCGCGCGCCATCGAGACGTTGCTGGAGGTCTTGCAACGAGGGCGGCGTTACGACAGCCTCCAACTGGGAGGAGGCCTCCCGGCAGTGCTCCGCCTGGTCGTCGGCGGCGCGCTTCTCTGCGGCAAGGCGCTGAAGCTCCGCGACAGACGCTTCAACGCGTTTCACCAATGACCAGAGCTCACCGACACGAAGCGTGCCGGCGTCGACCGCGGCGTCCTCGTCTTCCTCCGACAGGTGGTCGTCGAGGACCTCGAAGCCGAGCGCCGACGCGCGGTGACGGATGGTGGTCTGTTCGCGGACGATGTCGCGCTCTGTCCGGTCGAGGTCCGCCTTTAGGGTCGACGCCCGCCCGCTTGCCTGCTTCTGGACGCGGCGAAAGAGCTCGGCGTCGAGCAGCTTCACCAAGAGATCCTGGCGGTCCTTGCTGTTGGCGTGGAGGAACTCAGCGAAGTCCCCCTGGGGAAGGACGACCGACTTCGTGAACTGCTCGAAGCTCAGGCCGAGCAGCGACGCGATCTCGCGATCGACCTCGCGCACGGAGGCTGCGACGGGGACATCGTCGCGCTCCAAGGCAGCCTTTGTGCTTGATTTGCGCGAGACCTCGCGGGTAAGCGTGTAGCGGTGGCTGCCGGCAATAAACGTCAGGCTGACGCGGGCGCGAATTGACCCCTGGTTGATAACGGGCGCGACCGCGCCAGCGTTATCGAGCCGCGAGATTGAGCCGTACAGGGCAAACGTGAGGGCGTCGATTACGCTGGACTTGCCCGAGCCGGTGCGGCCAGTGAGGACGAACAGGTCGCAGTCGTCGAAGCGGACCACGGCTTTCTGCCGGAACGATGAAAAGCCCTCCATTTCGAGCAGGACGGGACGCATCAGTCTGCAACCTCCGCGAGGAGTTCGGCGAACAGGGTCTCAACCGTCGGCTCAACCTCGCCGCGCGATTCCAGGTAGGCGTGGAAGAGTTCCACGGGACCGTTGGGGCGGCTAGCGACGGCGCCTTGTGCTGCCCCTGCCTCCCGGATGAGGCGAATGTCAACGATATTCGCGGATAGGTCCCGCAGCTCCTCGGCGAGTCCGGGACGCGGAACCTCATCAAGGTCGACGCGCAGCCAGGCATCCGCGGTGACGCCGTTCTCGACCTTCGCCCGAACCTCCGCAAGTGTGCCGCTGACGATGAGCATCTTGCGGCCCGACCTGAGCGCGATTGGCCGGACGCTGGCGGGCTTGCCGGGCGCGGCATCAATCAGAAGGACGCCCTGGCCGACGGGCTTCTCGCCAAAATCGAGCTGCATGGGCGCGCCACAGTACCATGCCGGGCATCCGGCAGCGCCGATCTGCTGCTGGCGATGGATGTGACCGAGGGCGGCGTAGTTCAGGTGTGAGGGAAGCGCTTGCGGCGACACCCAGTAGTCGTAGATGGTCTCGGCTCTGCGTTCACCGCCGCCAAGGAGCGAGGCGAACGTGCGGTCGTCGCCTCCATCAGGGAGGGCGGCGTTGGCGAGGCAAATGTGAGAGGCGAGAATGTTAACGGTCTGGCTGCCGTCCATGCCGTCGCACAGGGCAGCCAGCACCGAGGCGCAGCGCGCCGCGTACTTCAGCTGTTGTTCAGCCGTCTCCTGCTCCATCAGGGTCTGGGCGGTGATGATGCCGCGCTGGCTCATCCACGGGAGGAGAGCGACGCGCGCGACCTCGCCCGTGCGTTCGACCGAGACGCTGACGCAACCACCGTCTCCTGGCCGCTGAAGCAGGGCTCCGGTGACAACCCCGAGGCGCTCGAGCAGGGGTTTCACCGCATGGAGGCGGAGGGCGCTGTCGTGGTTTCCGCTAACAAGAACCACGCGGGCGCCCGCGTCACGAAGCGCGAGGAGCGCATCGTAGACGATCGTTTCCGCCGCAGCGGAAGGTGCAGCGTGGTCGAAGGTATCACCCGGCACGACGACCAGGTCGACGCCCTCGTCCCGGGCGATCCCGGTTATCTCGGAGAGAACAGCGCGGAGCTCGTCGTCGCGGCTGCGACCGCGGACGGTCCGCCCAGCATGCCAATCAGAAGTGTGGAGGATCCTCATTGAGAAGGCTCCTCCACGAGGCCGTCAAAGGGATCGAGCGGCACGGCGCCGAGCGCCGCGCCAGCCTCGTCACGGCGGGTTGCCCAGGCTGGGAACGGGAACTCAACGACGAGCGCCACCGGGATCTCGGGCTGCGAAACGATCATGGTCCCGGGTTTGAGGATGGTCGCCCGCTGGCGGGTGGTGACGGGCAGGAAGCCGTATTCCTCGCGCCCCGCTTCGGCGCTGTCGAGGCGGCCGACGACGCGTAGCGACGAGTTCGCGACGATGCGGCGCTCCACTTCGCTCGCAGTCTGTTCGGCGCCGATCAAGCTGATTCCGAGCGAGCGGCCCCGTTCGGCGATGTCGAGGAGGATCTCCTTGATCGGACTTGAGCCCTCACGGGGTGCGTACTTGTTCAACTCGTCCAAAACCACGAACTGCAGAGGCTCTGGGCGACCCTGGCGCTCCTTGGTATCCAAAACCTGGCGGAGAATCACCCCGACCACGAAGCGCTGGGCCCGGTCGTTGAGGTTGTGAATGTCGACGACGGTGACCTGCTGCTGGAAGCGGATGGCGTGGTCAGTGGCCCCGGGTATGTCCGCGCGGATGAGATGGCCGACATGGCGGACAGCGCCTTCGAGCCGGCGGATGAAGGCGTTTCGCGTGCCGGATGTGACCGCGCGCCCTCCCCAGTCGGTGCTGTCGTCATCGACACGATCGGCGATGAGATCCACGAGTTCACGAAACGTGCGGCAGGTCTCGCCTTCGATGATGACCGCGCCGTCCGCGCCTGCCTTTCCCTGGCGCAACTTCGCCATAACGTTGTGGAGGACGATCGGGTACTGCGCCCGTTCGTCCTCGGCGTCGGCGAAGAGGAAAGGGAGGAGATCGCCGCCGCAGAAGTCGGCTAGGGTCCAGAAGAAGGCCGTCACTCCTTCGGTTCGGCCATACACATCTGGGACGGCGGAAGGCACATTGCGCCGGGGTGGCGCCCAGAGCTCAACCGAAGGGAAGGGCCCGGCAGGAAGGCCGAGGGATTCATACCGGGCGCGCCGTTGCGCGTCGAGTCGCAGGTTCGGCTTATCGAGGAAGAGGAGGTCTTCGCTCTTTACGTTGAAGATGAGCGCCTTCGCATTGAGACCGGCGCCGCCCATCAGCGTTGAGCTGAAGAGGCTGTAGAGAAGGAAGCAGGCGTACGACGTTTTGGTCGCGACTCCAGAGATGCCACTGATGTTGACATGCGCGCCGCGTGTACCGTCCAGGAAGTCGAAGTTCGCGAAGACAGGCTGGCCGTCTCGCGAGAGGCCGATGGGCAGCCGGCGTTCCATGCCGTCGAAGTAGAGGGCTTGCTCGCGTTCGGCGCCGTCAGCTTTGCGCACGGGCGTGCCCGGGATCGGCGGGACGAAGAGTTCGGGTTCGAAGCGCGTCGACGTGATGTTGGCGGCCTCAACAACCTCCGCCGGAAGTACGCCGTCGCGGATGAGGAACACGTCGCTGTCGAACCGGGCACCCTCGTGCCGGGCTCGGACCTGACTGACGATCCCGAAGATGCCCACTACCTCGCCCGATGGAAGGACGCGCTCTAGTGCGACCACATCATCCAGCTGGAGGTAGGACCCCGGCTGCACTGCGACCCAGAAGTCGAGCGGGGTTGCATCCTCGGTCCCAAGAACAAAGCCGACCCGCTCTGGGCCTGCGCTCTGAACGCTCACGATTACCACCATTCAATGCTTAGGCGAAGTATGAGGGATCTCCACCACAGGGCTATTTCTGGCCGGCGAGCCGTTCGTCCCGTGATGACGGACGCCAACGGCGCGTCGACGCGAGGTGGCCCGTCGGCAACGGCCCCCATAAGGACGGCGCGACGGATCACGGACACTCCGGGAGCGCCAGAAGGTTGTTGGGCTGGTCTCCATCTGCCTCGGTCTTAAGGTACTTGTTGCCGGCCGCGCTGAGAGCAACGACCACCCGCACGCGGTCGCCAGCCGGTCTCTCGACGTAGAATGACCACTTGCCCGACTCGATGCCTTCGATCGCGGCCTGCTGGGTCAGCTTCCACGCCGTGCCATCCGCGTTCTTGCCCCCGATGGACCGGATGCGCTCATGCGGGTTATACCGGTCGCTTTTGTTGATGCACGTAACCCTGTGGTTCTCAGCCATACCGGCGTCTCCTCCTCTGGCGGGCAATCCGCAGCCACTGGCCAGGTTCTCGATCGAGAACCTAGCAGGTTCTGAGTTCTCTCGTCAAGACTCGGTCGGTTCGCGCTGGAGAACCATGGCCGGTACCATCAGCGCATGCGAGTTGGAGAGATCATCAAGCAAAAGCGCCTCGAACAGGGTCTGACCCTGCCTGAGCTTGCTCGGATGGCCCAGGTCTCAAAGGGGTATCTCTACGAGTTGGAGTCAGGCTCCGCGGGGAGGCCTTCGGCGGCAACGCTGTACCGGATTGCGAAGCAACTTGGCGCGACGGTGGCTGACCTCCTCGATCCTGAAGAGAAGGGTGAGGCTCCTGCCCACCGCGAAATACCCGACGGACTCAGGGCGTTCGCTGAGGATAGAGGCCTGCCCGAAGCGGATATCCAGATGCTGTTGGGCATTAGCTATCGAGGCCAGCAGCCCGTGTCGCCGGAGGACTGGGCGTACATCTACGACTCCATCCGGATGCGAATCCAGGAACAACGCGACCGGTGAGGATTCTCCGCGATGGCGATGACTTCAGCGGCACAGGCGCTCTGCAGGCTGGCAGATAGGGATCAGCCGATCGCGGCGATCGAAGCGCTGGTCGACCAGCTCCTCGACCTCGCCGAAGCGGGAAGGCCACCAGTTCCGTTGGAAGTGGTAGCGTCCTTCCGCGGGGTTCGAGAGATTTCGATCGCAGAGCTGCCCCGCTCCGGACAGCTGCAACGAGAGAGCGGCCATTACATCGTCGTGGTCAATGCCGACGATTCGGCAGCTCGGCGGCGCTTTACAATCGCTCACGAGATCTGCCACACCTTCTTCCATGAGGCCAGACGGGTCATTGCCACGAACCCTCCAGAGTGGACGGGCCGCTACGATCGGAGGAGTGACGAGGAGTACCTCTGTGACGTCGGGGCCGGCCGGATGCTGCTACACCCGAGCTGGCTCCAGCCTAAACTCGCGTCGCAGACGCCGTCCCTCGACGCGTTGTTGGAAATTAGCGACCAGGCTGGCGCTTCTCTCGAGGCGACGGCCTTCCAGGCGTCGCAGATGAGGGTCTGGTACGCCACATTCGTGTTTTGGGAGCCCGGGTACCGGAAGGCCGAACTCACGCTATTGGACCAAGCGGTTCTTCCCGGCTTCGACGAACAGGAGCTCAAGCCGAGGCACAAGCTGCGCGCAAGGCGCATCTATGCACATCCCGATGCGCCGTTTCTCGCGGTCAACATGTCGATCGACACGGACACAGGCATCGGGCGAGCGTGGACCGACCGAACCACCACGCAGGGTATCGAGTTATTGCCGACTTCGGGGCACGGACATCAGGCAGCATGCCAGTCCATGTTCGCTCCTTTCCGCGCGCAGGATGGGCAGCTTCGGGATCGGGTGTTGACATGTATCGCCTGGCGCTAGTTCGGCTCAGTACGTCTCCCGTGATTCTGCCGCGCTTCCAGCGGCCCGCTTAGTCTCGTTTGGCGGAGCCCGCTGAGCGTCCCAAACTGACTCGTACGCTAATACTCCAAACCAGCGACATCTCGCGGGATTGCGTGGTAGGCCAAACGCCTCCGGCGACGCACCCGCGTTGGTGGCGAATCCGCAGCGCCCCGGAGAGACGAACCGGCCGGCTCCCGTCCGCGAGGGCAAGTCGTACGCCTGCAAGGTCGAGGCGCTCAGGGCGCTTATGCGCGGCGTCGAGTACTACATCATCGACCCCGAAGACGAGTACCGGCGGATCTGCGACGCGGTGGGCGGGCAGTACATCCGTCTCTCCGGAAGCTCGGCGCACCACATCAACCCCTTCGACCTTGCCCACGGTGTCGAGCGCGACGGGGAGACACGCGATGCGCTGACCGAGAGGCTCCTCGCCCTCCAGGGCCTCCTCGGGCTGATGCTCGCCGACCGGGGGAACAGCCTCGGCCAGCGGGAGCGTGGCGCCCTCGACCGGGCACTCCTCGAGACCTATGGCCGTGCCGGGATTACCCGCGACCCATCGACGCACGGCAAGCAGCCGCCCGTGCTGCGAGACCTCTACGACGTCCTGCGCGAGGGTGAAGACCCGCTCGGCCTGGCCGACCGGCTCGAACGTTTCGTGGAGGGCAGCCTCGGCAACGTCTTTTCCTCGCCGACGTCAGTCGACCTCGAACGGCCCTTCGTCGTGTTCAACATCCGCGACCTCGAGCCGGAGCTGCGTCCCCTCGGTGTCTACCTGATCGCCGACCACATCTGGCGCGAGGTCCGGCGTAGCCGCAAACCGCGGATGCTGCTCATCGACGAAGCGTGGTCGCTGATCCAGCACGAGGAGGGCGCCCGTTTCCTGGCATCGATGGCCCGGCAGGCGCGCAAGCACTACCTCGGACTGACCACGGTCACGCAGGACGTGGAAGATTTCCTCGCGACCGCCGAAGGTCACACGGTCCTCGCCAACTCCTCCGTCCAGCTCCTGATGCGGCAGGACAGCTCAACGATCGACGCCGTCACCAGCACGTTCCGGCTGAGCGCGGGGGAACGGGAGTTCCTGCTGTCCTGCCGCAAGGGTGAGGGGCTGTTCTTCGCCTCGGGGAACCACCTCGCACTCCGCATCGAGGCAAGCCCATTCGAGCACGAACTGGCCACGACGGACCCCGCGGAGCTGGTCGCGCGCGACGAGGAGGTGCGTGATGGCAGCCGTTGACGTCGACCTCGTCAAGCAGCGCAACCCGATCGAGCGGGTCATCGCCTCGCATGGCGTGAAGCTCCAGCAGCGCGGTGAGCGATTCGTCGCCTGCTGTCCGTTCCACGAGGAGGAGCATCCGAGCCTGGTCGTCTACCCGAACACCCGGAGCTTCTTCTGCTTTGGCTGCAAGGCGTCGGGGGATGTCATCGACTTCGTGAGACGCAAGGAGAAGGTCGGTTTCCGGCGCGCCCTGGAGCTGCTGGGTGAAGAGGCTCCGCAGGATTTGTCCACGAGCGATGACAGGCGTGGGCCGGCACCGTCTGAGTCTCCCCTGACGGTCGATGACCGGCTGGTCCTCGCGGCGGCCTGTGACCTCTACCACGAGGCGCTCCTTTGCAACGAGCGGGCACTGCGCTACCTCGAATCCCGGGGCATCAGGATGCCGGTCCTCAAGCAGTGCCGTCTTGGCTACAGCGACGGGCAGGCGCTCAAGCCCTTCCTGCGCCGCCACCGTTTCAGCCTTCGGCGAGCAGCAGAGATGGGACTGCTGCGGAAGGATGGCAACGAGGCGCTCGCCGGACGCGTGGTCATTCCCGAGCTGCGCGGGGGCCAGTGCGCCTGGATGGTCGGCCGGGCGCTCAACGAGCGCCGGCTGAAGTACCTCGGCGTGTCATTGCCGAAGCCCATCCTCGGTTATGAGCGCGTCCGCGGACACAGCCGCGTCTTCGTGACCGAGGGCGCCTTCGACTATCTCACCGGCGTGAGCTGGAACCTGCCCATCTGTGCCCTGCTAGGGACGCATGCCCGGGCCGAGCGGCTGCTCTTCCTGGACCGCGTGCCAGAAGTCGTCCTCGTCTTCGACAACGACGACGAGGGGCAGCATGCCGCTCGCGAGCTGGCTGAATCCCTCGGCGACCGCGCCCGCATTCTGCGTCTCCCCGACGGCGTCAAAGACCTCGGCGAGCTTGGCGCGAGCGCCGACGGCCGCGAGACGTTCTTCAGGCTGGTCGCCGAACTGGGGCCTGCTGGGAAGGAGGTCCAGCATGCGCCGGCATCCTGACCGAGCCACGGTCCTCTACGAGCTCTTTCCGTCACGTTGGGACGACGACCCCGTCTCCCGCGCACGCACGGTCTTCGCGGGGCTGGCGGGTGTCCAGGATGTCGCACTGGAATGGACGGCTACGGAGTCGGGACTCCGGTTCTACGTCCGTGCAGTGGATGATGCGGCGGCATTAGCGGTCCTCGGCCAGATCCGGGCGGCCTACCCGCAGGCAGACTTCGACGAGGTTCCGATAGAGGACCGGCCTCATCTCGACCCGCTTCATGTCGCCGGGCATGAGCTGGCGTCGCTCGTCCAGCTCGAACTCGACCGGGACGCCGCTCTCCCCCTCGATACGGATATCAGGCACGGGGAGCCACTTACTGGCGTGCTGGCGGCGGCAGTGGCTGCAACCCGTGGCGACGTCCGCGTCGTCGGACAGGTCGTGGTCGGACATCCGCCGCGCCCGGGTTGGGCGACCGGCGTCCAGGCGCGGGCCTCCCGGTCGAGCCAGCGCCTTCCAGTGGAGCGTCCGGAGACCGGTACGGCCAGCCTCCTTCCCTTCGTTGCGGCCGCCGCGGGAACGCAGGGCTACGACTGGTACCAGGCCGGCGACTACCTTCCGCTGCTCGTGGGCGGTTGCGTGGTGGCCGCCGGGCTTCCGATCGGAGCGTTTGTCTGGTCGCGCGTCCTCCGCGGCCGCGAGCCACTGACGGCAATGATCGCCGAACAGAAGCTCGCTTTTCCCGCGTTCACCGCGCGCCTGCGGCTGACAGTGATCGGTCCACGCGACAGCGCCGAAACCGTCGAGGACATTTGCGATCGCGTCAGCGCGGCTTACGAAGCATTCGACCACCCTGCTGGCAACCGGCTCCGCCCAGGCCGAGTCGGGAAACTTGGCTCACCACTCGACACCTCCGGAGGTGCGTTCCGTGGTGCACCGGTGCTCAACGCTGCCGAGCTCGCAGCGCTCTGGCACCTTCCCGACCTGAATTCGGGGCTACCCGCCGCAACGAAGCCCGGCGGACGCCGCTTCCTTCCAGCCGACGCTGCAACGAGCCGAGGCAGCCGAGTTGGTACGTCACGCCACCACGGTCAGAACGTTCCAGTTCACCTGCCGCACGGAGCGCTCTACCGGAACCACCTCGTGGTGGCCAAGACACGGCGTGGCAAGTCGACGCTCCGCCAGCACATCGCCGGGCACCTGATGCAGGAGATCGCTTCGCGCCGGGAGCGCCTCCTGCTCGTGGTCATCGACCCCCACCAGGACCTGGCCGAGAGCGTCCTCTCGGTCGTCCCACGCGGTCTTGAGGATCGGACGGCCTACCTCGACCTCACCGACCGGCGGCAGCCCGTTGGGCTCAACCTCCTGGACGTTACCCTCTTCCCCAACCGCGATCGGACGACCGAGAACATCGTGGCGATGCTCCACCGCCTCTGGCCCGACAACTGGGGACCGCGGATGGAGGGCGCCCTGCGCGCCGCTCTGCTCTGCCTTCACCAGGCGAACCAGGTCCGGCGGCGCGAGACGCAGTACACGCTCCTCGACGTGGTGCCGCTGCTGACGAGCCCGGACTTCCGCGAACGAGTCATGTCGCAGGTCCCCGACCAGACGCTCTGGTCGTGGTGGCGGAGTAACTACGACAACCTCGGCCGCGCCTTCCAGATCCAGATCGCCACGCCTGTCACGACGAAAGTGGGACGCTTCGAGGTGACCGAGGCCGCAAGGCTCACGCTCGGCCAACCCCAATCGACCATCGACCCGCGCTCGCTCCTCCGCGACGGCGGCGTACTGGTGGTCAACACTGCGGTCGGCCTCCTCGGCGAGGGCGGTTCAGCGCTCATCGGGGCCACCCTGCTCAATCTCTTGGGGCTGATCGTTGAGGACCAGATCGATCTTCCGGCGGGTGAGAGAAGCCGGATGGTGGGCCTCATCGACGAATCGGCCACGCTGGGTGGGGCCGACTACCCGCGCATGATGAGCGAGCTCGGGAAGTACGGGGCGTCCTTCGTCCTCGTGACCCAGTCCCTTGCCAGGCTCGATGCGATCGACCGCGAGTTGCGCCCGACCATCTTCGCCAATCTCGACAGCCTTACCGTCTTCCAGGTTAGTGCCGAAGACGCCCGCTACCTCGCGCCAGAGCTCGGTCATGACCTCGAAGTGGATGACCTCGTCTCTCTGGACGACTACGAGTGCTACGCGCGCTGGTCGTCCGGCGGGCACCGCCATCCGGCTTTCTCGCTCCGGCTCGACCCGCCAACTCCGCTCGATCCATCGCGGATCGCGGCGATCGCCCTGGAGTCGGCCGCGCGATTCGGGCGCCCGCGCGAGGAAGTTGCCCGGCAGGTTGACCAGATCCTGGCCGCGCGAGCGCTCGGCACCGGCAAACAGGTGCCGCCTCAGGTCGCAGAGATGCTCACGACGTTACGGCCCAGCACCGGCGCCCACCAACTTCAGCTGACCGCCACACAGGATCCGCCAAGCGAGCGGCGCAACGAGCATCGCGGCCGGAAGGGGGCGAACACATGACCGTGCCAACTGTCAACCTGCTCAACTGGCTCGCGCGGCTTCCGTTCCTCAAAGTGGATGATCTTGCCCTCCTGACCGGCTCACCTGCGCCAGACGTCGAAACAGCCCTACGCGAGCTGGCGCGGGCGGGGCAAGTCGACTCAATCACGCCGTCGTCGCCCGAGATGGCCTCAACCCGTCTCTATGTCCTGCCCGAGTGGGCTCGGCGCCAGACCGCGACTGGGAAGCAGGTCTCGCTCCCCCTCAATGCGCGTGACAGTTTTCGACGACTGGCAAGCCTTGAAGCGACCGTCGCGCTCAACGTCTTTGCTGCCGGCCTGGTCACTGCGTCGCGCCGCACCGCCGACGCCGGACTCGACGACCTCTGGACGCTCCCCAGGAGCAGGTCCGCCGATGCGTGGTGGCCGCCAGGCGTCCACGCCTTCGGGTCCTTTCGGATCGGCACAGCCCGCGCACCGTTCTTCGTCTTCGTCGATCGGGCGGGAGCGCCGTCCGCCCACCGCGCGACCCTCGTCGCGGGCTGGTACCGGTTTCGGGAGGGACATCAGCCATGGGGAACCGGCAACGTTCCGCCGGTTCTGATTCTTTGCCCCGGTCCCGCATGGGAAGACGCCTGGTCCCAGCACGTGCTTGCTTCCGCCGACCGGCGCCGGCTTCCGCCACTGCGCGTCCTCATAGCAACCCGGGCTGGGCTTGGAGACCGCCCGGACGGCCCGCACTGGCGGCCGGCCGATGGCTCCAGTCGGGCGACCCTGATAGAGCGACTCGGCGTCAAACCGGCCCCGACCCAGTACTCTCCACCACACCCGCTGCGGCTCGCCAGCTGTCCGAGTGAGCCGACCGACCGGGCGACACCCCTCCACCGTTGGGCACAGGAGACCGCAAGGGACCGCCGCAGCGCTTCCCGCCTGGAGCTATTTGCGGCGCTGTCGCTGATGACCTCGGAACTCGAGAAGCGGCTACTTGATTGCCTGGGCCGGCATCCGCTCCTCACCGACACCGAGCTGGCGACCGTGCTCCAGGTTCAGCCGCGCGTCGCGACCCTCGCCCTCGAGCGAGCGCTGACTAACGGGCTGATCGC
The DNA here is from genome assembly GCA_016191435.1 of Chloroflexota bacterium. Taxonomy (GTDB): domain Bacteria; phylum Chloroflexota; class Dehalococcoidia; order Tepidiformales; family Tepidiformaceae; genus Amarobacillus. The sequence continues at coordinate 365,818 of JACPOQ010000035.1, forward strand.
AACGTTTGGCACGACCGCACCGCCGCACTACTGCCTCACACCCACCGCATTGGGGTTGCTGGCGGCCCGAGACGAGGTGCCCGTGCGACGGTACGCGCGTCATTCGTCGGTCACAGCCCTACCTGGCGCGCACGGCGGACGCGTGCCGACCCTGCTCCACCAGTTCGAGCACACCGTCGGGTCCAACAGCTTCTTCCTCGGCTTGCTACGCGGTGAGACACCGTCAACACCGAGGCTCATCTCCTGGCTCAACGCAGCGGAATCCGCAGTGCGGTTCGAAAGCGCGGGCATGCGGCACTCGATGCGTCCTGACGGTTCCGGCCAGGTGGTGGCCGAAGGCCAGGTCGCGACGTTCCTCCTCGAGTGGGACCGTGGCACGGAGCGGCTTCCGGTGCTCGGGGCGAAGCTCGCCCGCTATGCGGCGTACTTCCGCTGGGCTACCGCCGCCGGCGGCACCGCGCCCACCCTGCTTTTCGTGACCACCACTCCGCAACGCGAGGAGCTCGTGCGGCGCCTTGCAGCACTCACCCTCGCCCAGTTCGACAGCCTCGTCCTGACCACCTGCGCGCCGCTGCTCGAACGGCTTGGCCCTCACGCGCCCATCTGGCGCACCAGCTCGAATGAGCCACGCGCGACGTGGCCCCTTCCCTCTAGCGCACGCAACCCCAAGGAGGTTCCACGATGAGCGATCTTATGACTCAAAACGACTACGACCTGGACCTGCTGACCGTGCCGGAGGCCGCGAAGCTCCTCCGCATTTCCCGCAACCTCGCCTACGAGCTTGTTGCCCGGCAGCAACTCCCGGCGGTTCGATTTGGCCGCGTAATCCGGATCCCCAGATATTCGCTTGACGAATGGATCGCCTCTCAGGCGGCCCAACGCGTCCGGCCCAGGACGCTATCCTCGCCCCATGGATAGCCGTCGTCCCACAGGTACCCTCGTCTCCAAGGGGGAGAACGCCCGGCGAGAGTTGAAGTGGCTCATCCGGATCGACTATGGACGGAAGCCGAACGGCGCCCGTGACCGGCGTGCGATTGCCTTCACCGGGAGCAAGAAGGGCGCGGAGCGCAAGCTGACCGAACTTCTCTCCCAGCGGGACGCCGGACTCACGCCGTCGCCCGAGAAGACGACCGTGGCGGAGTGGTTCCGCGATTGGCTCACGCTCCATGTGGCAGAAGGGCATCTCAGCGACAGCGGACGGGAGCGCTACGACGGCATCATCGAGCACCACATCCTCCCCAACCTCGGGACGCTGACGGTGAAGCAGGTCCGCGGTCAGCACATTACGCAGCTGAAGACGCAGTGGCTGGAGACGCTCAAGCCCGCCACGGTCTACAAACACCTAGTCGTCCTGCGCCAGGCGTTCCAGGCGGCGGTCGCGGCCAACCTCATCGTGCGCAACCCCGCCGACGCGGTGCAGAACCCGTCTGTCGTCCGGGGGCGCCAGGAACAGCGCGCCCTCACCGAGGCTGAGATCCGCAAGCTCCTGGATTCGGCAGCGGGAACCCGGTTCGACCATCCGATCCGCTTCACGCTGGCGACCGGGCTGCGCGAGGGAGAGCTGCTCAGTCTCCTCTGGAGCGATGTCGACCTCAAGGGCCGCGTCATCAACCTGCGCGGGACCAAGAGCGCCAACAGCCGCCGTTCGATTGAGATCTCGAAGGTGATCGTGGACCTGCTCGAGGTGCATCGGACGGCCGAGAAGGAGGCCCGCCTCAAGCTCGGATCCGCCTGGCCGAACACGGACCTCGTCTTCCCCTCGACTGTCGGCACGCGCTGGGCCCGCCGGGCCTTCTACCGCGACTACAAAAAGATCGTCGACGCGACGAAGGAGCTCAAGCGACCCGACGAGGTTAAGTGGCACACGCTGCGCCACACGGCGGCGAGCCTCTGGATCATGCGTGGAGCAGACGTGTTCACGGTCTCGCGCCGCCTCGGCCACGCATCAGCGGCGTTCACGATGGACACCTACGCACACCTGTTCAAGGGCCAACAGAAGGTCGCCGCGCAGGCCCTTGACGGGCTCCTACGCCGCGCCTGAGACGCCGCCTCGTTCGACGGCGTTTCGTCCCGCTCCATCCCGCCAGGCCCCATGCGGTGGGACACCGTAGCCTCGATTTGGGACACCGTTTGGGACACTTTGCTAAGGAGCCTGAGCATTTGAGGGAGATTTGGAAGGTACGTTATGGCTCCCGCAGGTTCGAAAAGTGGTAGCGCGTATCGGATTCGAACCGATGATCTCCGCCTTGAAAGGGCGGCGTCCTGGGCCACTAGACGAACGCGCCGCGCCTTCGAACTGTAGCATGGCCGCGCTCTACCCGGCACGGTCGAAGGCCCCCGCGGCGTGACGCGTCTCCCACACGCCGCGTTCGGACGAATGGCAGGTTCGCCAGGCGCCGTCGAAGCGGGCGAAAATCGAAATAGCCAACGAGGCCGGTGGGGCGGCCGGACCAGAGCAGCAGGCCGGTGGCGAAGGCGTCCGGCGCCAGGGAGCCGATGGCCGCAAGCACCAGTTACCAGGAGCCGTGGTCCCGCCGCCCGAACATCCCCTGCAGCGTCTCGAAGTTGATCGACGCGGCCGATGGCGTGGTTGGGTAGCCACACTACCGCCCCCTGCCGTCTCGAATGCGGTGTGGCGTTTACGCGCTCATTCGTCGGCGCCCAGGTCCGCACCACCGCCGTCGCCGAGTGGCGACTCTTCGATACCGAGTAGCCGGCGCCGGGCCGCGTCGTACTTTGTCTTCGCGCGCGCTTCGCGGTTGAAAAGACCCTTGATCTGGTCCGGGCGGAGCTTTTCGCCTTCCAGGAACACGCGGTTGACGTGCTCAATCTGCTTTATCCAGGCTTCCCACGCCTCCCGGTAGGCTTGGGCGGTCTCGTCATCAACGAACGGCATGCGTCCTCCGCGGCGTCTTTCGTCGGCAGAGATGATACGGTGGGCGGCGCCGGCGGATACGAAAACGGGCAGAGGCTTGGCCCTGCCCGTGCTCGAATCGCTGGTAGCGCATAGGGGATTCGAACCCCTGATCTCCGCCTTGAGAGGGCGGTGTCCTGGGCCGCTAGACGAATGCGCCGTGCGCTCAAGGATACGCAGCCCGTAAATCTCCGGCAAGGAAGTCCTGTGCAGCGTCTCCGCCTCGCCGTCTCAATCTTCGGCTTCGTCTTGCTCACGACGCTGTCTGCTTGCTCGACCAACGGCACGCCTCCCCCGACCGCCACAGCGACGGCATCGCCGTCGCCGGCCGCATCGTCAACGGCGACGGCCCCAGGGACGGCCGAAGCGCTCCCGCCCGCGCTCCAGAAGATCCTCAACGACGTCGCTTCGGTGCGAGAGCTATCCCCGCCACCGTCCTTAACCGTGCGCTTCGTCCCGCGCGCAGGTGTGCTGGACCTGCTGAACCGCCTCACGACCGATGACGACCGGCGCTGGTATGCGAACACCACCACGCTCTACCGCCTGCTTGGGCACCTCGGGAAGGACGCGGACTACCAGTCGACCTTCAATAACTTCGGCGGCACGGCGGTGCTCGGCGTGTACTCGCCGCTCGATGACGCGCTGTGGCTCGTACAGGATGGCGGCGCCAGCGACCTCGACAATCTGCCCCGAGACACGAAAGAGACGCTCGCACATGAGCTCGTCCATGCCATCCAGGACTCCCGATACCAGCTCGACAAGCAGTACCTCGCGGTCATCGGCGACCTCGACCGCCAGCTCGCATGGACGGCGCTGGTCGAGGGTGACGCCGTCACGGAGCAGCGCATTTACGCGCAGAAATTCCTCGCGCTGCCGGTAGGCAGCGGCGGCGCGCGAGCGTTGTTGGCGAGCGTGGACGCTGGCTCGCAGGCGGGCGTGCCGCCATCGATGGCGCGCGAATTCCTCTTCCCTTATACCGCGGGCGCGAACTGGGTGAAGGGCTTGCGCGACAATGGTGGCACCGCGGCCATCAACGCCGTCTTCGAACAGGGCGCCCCGGCGACTTCCGTCGTCCTCCACCCCACGCTCTTCCCGCCCGGCTGGAAGCCCGCGGAGGTCAACCTGCCAGACCTGTCGCGAGCGCTTGGGGACGGGTGGTCGCGCCAATCGGGTGGGACGTTCGGGGAGTTCGAAATCCAGAACTACCTGCAGCTCCGCATCGGGGCCGGCACGGCGGCTTCGGCCGCGACGGGTTGGGCCGGCGACCGCTACGATGTCTACGTCAAGGGCACCGAGAGCGTGGCAGCCTTCCGGCTGCGGTTCAGTAGTGAAGACGAGGCGGCCCAGTTCGCCGCCGCCCAGGACAGCTTCCTCAAGGCGGGCGGTGGCGCCGCCACGGTCGCAGCCAAGGTGACGCTCTGGACCGCTGCCAACGGCACCGTGACGGCGACGGCCGCGCGTGCCAGCACCGATGTGCTCTTCGCGATCGCGACCAGCGCGGATGCGGCCCAGAAAACGCTCGCCGCGCTCATCCAGGGGTAGTCGTGCGCGACGAATATGCCTGCGCCGGTCCGCGGGCGTATGCTCCGGCGACAGCGGCGGGAGGGCAATGATGGCAACGGCGGAGGTGTCCAGGCTGGAGACGATTCGCTCCGACATTGCGAACCGCTACCCGCGCCCGGTGACCTTGAGCGGCGGCGCCAAGATCGAGCTGAAGCTCATGGGCGATGGCGATCGCGCGAGCGTGCTCGCCTTCGCGCGCGCACTGCCCCCGGACGACCTGCTGTTCCTGCGGACGAACATAACGGAGGAGCCGGTCGTGCGCGACTGGGTCGCCAACATCGAAGCCGGGCGCAGCGTGAGCGTGCTCGCGTATGCAGGTGGCAGCGTCGCCGGCTACGCGACGCTGCATCTCGAGGCGGCCCACTGGATGCGGCACCTTGGCGAGATCCGCGTCCAAGCCGCGAGCGGCTATCGCGGTCAGGGCCTCGGCCGGCTGCTTGCCGGCGAGATCTTCGCGTTGGGGCGGCTCATCGGCCTGCGCAAGTTGACCGCGCAGATGACCCTCGACCAGGCCGGCGCCCGCGCCACCTTCGAACGCCTTGGCTTCAAACCCGAGGCCTTGCTCACCGACTTCGTGATGACGGCCGACGGCCGCACCCGTGACCTCCTAATCATGGCGTATGACCTCGATGGCCTGAACGACACCGTCGACGCCTGAGCCGCCCCGCGGTCGCTATGCCGGGACCGCCGCGCGCGCCGCGGTCCGGAGCTCTTCGAACGATTGCCAGAGGCAATTCGCCACCTGCTGGACGGTGGGCACGAGATTGGGGTCGGCGCAAATGCCCCAGTAGAGGGCGCCGTCGTAGCTCGTAAGGGCCACATTCAGCCCGAGCCCCATGCTGATCGGCACGAGCGGGCGGAGGTCCTCGAGGCGCCGCCCGGCGAGATACAGCGGGATCTGTGGGCCAGGGACGTTGGTGCAGACGAGGTTGAAAAGCTGCTGGCCGTTCGGTACGAAGTTGCCGGCGAACGCTTGCATCACCGGCGGGACGTTTTCGGCGAGCCGGCTCAGCAGCGCGAAGCCGCCGGCCTGGTTCGCCTTCTTTAGGCCGTCCATGCGGGCCATCAACGTGTGGTGCCGCGCCACCGGGTCGGTGATGCCGATCGGCAGCTGGGCAATGAGCAGGCTGACCTGGTTGCCCAGCGCCGACTTGTCGGCTGCCTGGCGCACATTGACTGGCACCATGGCGCGCAGGTCGACCCCCTCGGTGCGTTCGCCGAGCCCGCGGAGGTACAATCCAAGGGCGCCGGCGAGGGTCGTCAGCACGACGTCGTTGAGCGTGCCGCCGAGCGCCGAGCGGACCTCGCGGATCTCCGCGAACGACATCGGAAGGCTCGCGTAGCTGCGCTCGCCCGAGACGGGCCGGTTGAACGGCGTCGGCGGTGCCGGCTGCCACAGTACGGGCGCCGCGGACGAGAGGGCGCTGCTCACCGTGCGCATGTCCGAGAGTTGCTGCTGGGGATTGAAGGCCCACTTCACCGCTTCGGCGGTGGCGGCGAACCCCGAATCGATCGCCGCGGACCACGCGTCCTGGACCCGCTCCGCGTTCGTGGGCACCGCCGCGGGCTCGAATGGCGCGGGCTCCTCGGGCACGGCCTCGCGCTCGAGGTCGGTCATCACAGTCAGCAATTCCATACCGGAAACGCCATCGACCATGCAGTGGTGAATCAGCGTGGTAACGGCCGACCGGCCGCCCGGCAGTCCCTGCAGGAGCACCATGCGCCAGAGCGGCCGATCCCGCGGAAGCACGGGGGTGAATATGGAAGCGATGACCCGATTGAGGTCTTCAGCTGAGGCGCCGGCGGGCAGCGTAACCTCGTCGATGTGGCGGTCGACGTCGAACTCCGGGTCCTCTTCCCAGACCGGGTGGCCGAGGTTGAAGGCATCGAAGGCTGCCCGTTCGCGGTAGCGCGGCAGGCGGTGCATGCGCGACCGCATGTGGGCGATGAGCGACTCGCGCGAGAGGTGGCCGTCGAGGGTGCTCGTCGAGCCGATATGGAGTGGTTGCGAGGCCTTTTCGAAGTAGAGGAAGCTGGCATCCATCGCCGTCATCCGGCGGCGCAGCGTCGCGCTTGTCATGATCTTGTCCCCATCTATCCACCGGGGCCTGCGTAAACCCATTGGCCCGACCGATTATAGGCATGGAACTGCCCGATAGGACGCGTGATGAAATTGTTGGACGCCATTGCCCCTGCGCGATTGGCACGGAAGCGAGCCGCGCGTAGACTTGGCGGCAGTTAGCCTACCGCTAAGTAGCCAGCTGATTCTGCCTTTTGGGGGGGCGGAGGACGCGAAAGGCCGTAATGCGCGAATATCAACGCTCCCCCGCGGGGTTCGGCGAAGACCCGTTTTCGCAGGACCCTTCCGTCCAAATCTCCAACACCCCGCTCTGGCGCGAGGGCCTTTTCGCGTTCGATTGGCTCGCCCTGCGCTCATCACCCGTGTACTACGGCTGCGGCGTCCCGCGTGGCCACGGCGAACCGGTAGTGGTGGTGCCAGGATTCCTCGCGACCGACGCTTCGCTCATCGAACTGCACGCCTGGCTGGCGCGCATCGGCTATCGTCCCTACTTCTCGGACATCGGCCGTAACGCCGATTGCCCCAACTACATCGCCGGGAACCTGCTCGGTACCGTGAAACGTGCCTACGAGGAGTGCGGCAGTCAGCCCGTGCGGATTGTCGGACATAGCCTGGGGGGGATGCTGGCGCGCAGCGTCGCGCTTGATTACCCCGAATACGTCGCACTGGTTATCTCGATGGGTTCCCCGTTCAAGGATGCGGTCCGCGCACACCCGGCCGTCATCGCGGCCGCCGATTCGCTGCGGCGCGGTCGTGGCGCAGTCGGCCAGAACATCGGGCCGGCGTGCTTCAGCGGGCACTGCACCTGCAGCTTCGTGAAGAACATGTTGAACCCCGAGGTCTATCAGGTCCCGCACTTCGCTATCTACTCGAAGTACGACGGCGTGGTTGAGTGGGAGAGCTGCCTCGAGGACGACGACCGCCTGAACGACGAGGTCAACTGCACCCACATCGGCATGGCCTTTCACCCGGGCGTGTACCGCGCGCTGGCCAGACGGTTGCGCCAGGCTCGCTGACTTCGAGGATTCGGCGAACAAGCGGAGAGGCCAGCCCGTTCGGGCTGGCCTCTCCGCGCTCCGTTGGGGGCGGAGCAGGCTTAAACGCCGGCCGTTTCCTTCTTCGGTGCCGCCGCCTTCTCCTTCGGGGGCGTCATCGCTTCGACGCTTCGGCGCACCGCCTCGGTCATCGGGTTGGAGGCCGCGAAGCGGCGCGTCAGCTCGATCGCGGCCTGCGCCGTCTCCTTGTTCGCTTCGACGAGCTTCTGCACGGTCTCGCGGGCATCGCTCCCGGCGGCGGCCGCTTCCTGGTAGACCACCTGGGTGAAGGCGAGCGCGCGCCCCTGCGCGGCCGTCGTCGCTTCCATCATCGAGCTGAAGTACTGGCCGAGGTCCGTGGGCTCCGCGGCGAGCTTCTTGCCGAGCTCGATCGCCTCGCGCTGGCCCTTGGCAATGTCGCTGACGAACTGCTTGCTGACCTTCATGCCGCGCTCGTTGGCGTTCGAGACGGCCTCCGTGAGGATGTCGTAGCTCGCGAGGAGCGCGTCGTAGTATTTCTGGACCGATTCGTTTGCAGCCATGAGTGGGATTCCTTTCAGTTCGTGACAGGGATTCGTGTCCTGTCGATAGATGCAGATTACACATAGCCGCGAAAGGTGTCAAGCGTTTCGCACATTGCAGCATTCCGCGAGTAGATGCATACTGCATATATACAGGAGTTCACCCCACGTGTCTGAAACCGACCCCTCACCTTCGCCCGATGTCCGCCCGCGCCTCCATGGCGAGCTCCTTTCGACGAGCCTGCTGGCGTTCCTGAAGAACTGGAACGCCTATGGCTACCAGCTCACGCAACGGCTCGCCGAAGCCGGGATGCCCGAATGCGATAGCGGCACCGTCTACCGCCAGCTGCGCCAGCTCGAGCGCTCCGGCTTCGTGTCCTCGTTCTGGGACACCTCCGAAAGCGGCCCTGCGCGGCGTATGTACAGCCTCACCAAGGCGGGAGAAATCTTCCTCACCGGCTGGATTGAGGCGCTGCAGAACTACCAGGGCGTGCTGCAGAAGGCGCTTGCCAGCTTCGACGGCCTCGCGCGTGATCCCGGCGCTAACACGAAGAGCTAAACTACGAAATCCCCCTGAAGGATGTGCCTCATGGCTGACCAGGCGGCAACCGTCTCCGATCCCTTCGCGATGTGGCGTGACTGGGTGGCAAATTCGGAGCGCCAGTGGAACGGCTTCCTCAATGAGGCCATGGCGACTGACCAATTCAGCCAGACCATGGGCCGCATCATGGACGTGTACTTGAACATGCAGAAGAGCATGAACGACGTGATGGGCCGCTATTTCAGCGCACTCAACATGCCGACGCGCACCGATGTGCTTGCGCTGGGGAACAGGCTGACTGCCATCGATGACCGCCTGACCGTGATCGAAGGGTTGCTGGCGGCCATCACGGCCCCGGAGGCGGGCCGGAACAGCCACATCAAGGCGGAAGCCAACCCGGCGCCGCGGCCTCCGCGGACGAAGAAGCCCGCCTGAAGCACGGCGAAATCATGATGTGCGCCAGTTTTAACAGAGTATTCGCGCAATAGATCCAATTGCGCTCGCATACTTGGCTTGCGCACAACGCCGCACAGACCCGTTATCGTCGCGCCGACAACGTCCGCACCGGGAGGTGAGAGCCATGGCAGCCACGGCAACCGCCGTCGCATCGTCCGTCGAAAGCCGCGTGCGCTCGGAGATTGAGCGCGCTCTCCAGCGCAGCATCAAAGGGCTCGAGTACATCTCGACGGGGGACCCGGCCGTCGGGCTGACGCCGCGCGACACGATCTACTCGCGCGGCACGCTGAAGCTCTACCGCTACCGGGCGATGGCCGGCGAGGTCTACCGTATCCCCGTGCTGCTCATCATGTCCCTCGTTTCGAAGCCATACATCCTGGACCTGACGCCGGGCCAGAGCCTGGTCGAGTACCTCCTGAAGCAGGGCTTCGATGTCTACATGATCGATTGGGGCGTCCCGCGGCCCGAGGACAGCCGCCTCCGCTTCGAAGACTACGTGCTCGACTTCATTCCCGATTGCGTGGACCACGTCCTCCGCGATAGCGGCGAACCCGATGTCAACGTCGTCGGCTACTGCATGGGCGGCCAGCTTTCGGTGATGTATGCGGCCATGCACCCGGGCGGGCCCCTCCGCAACCTCGCCTGCTTCACGACCCCCGTGAACACCGATGGGATGAAGCTGATGAAGCAGTGGAGCGACCCCCGCTACTTCGACGTCGACCGCATCGTCGACACGCTCGGCAACGTCCCGCCGGACCTGCTCTACGCCTCCTTCGATATGCTCCGGCCGGCATCCAAGCTCGCCGGCCAGGTGCGGCTGTGGGACAACATGTGGAACGATGAGTTCACGAAGTCCTTCCGCATCTTCGACCGCTGGGCGTCGGACCAGATCCCGTTCCCCGGCGAGTGCTTCCGCCAGAACACCAAGGAGCTGATGTGGGCCAACAAGCTCTACAAAGGCGAGTTCGAACTGGCGGGCCGGCCCTGCGACCTGGCGAATGTGACGGTGCCCTTCATCCACATCGTCGCCGAGCACGATCACATCGTGCCCTACGAATCCGCGAAGGATCTCGTGCCGCTCGTCGGAAGTGCCGATAAACGAGAAGTGATGCTGAAGGGCGGGCACGTCAGCCTTGTCGCTGGTGGGAACGCCATTTATCGTCTCTGGCCACAGCTCAACACGTGGCTCTCGGAGCGCTCCGTATGACAACCCTGGAAAGTCCCCGCACCTACCCCGCCACGGCCCGCGCCGGCGGCCGGGAAATTACGCTGCGGCTGATGGGCGCCGGGGACAAGAAGGCCATTCTCGATTTCGCCAGGGCGCTCCCGGAACACGACCTGCTCTTCCTCCGCCGAGACATAACGGACGAACTGGCGGTCGACGAGTGGCTGCGCGATAGCGCTGGAGGCGGAGTCGTGACGATCCTCGCGATCTCCGGCGATGAGGTCGTCGGCTACGCGACCGTCCACCGCGAGAGCCTGCGCTGGTCGCACCACGTGGCCGAGCTCCGCGTGATGGTGGCGGCATCCATGCGCGGCAAAGGCCTCGGGCGGATCCTCACGCAGGAGGCCTTCGCCCTCGCGCTCTCCCAGGGCATCGAGAAGATGGTCGCCCAGATGACGCTCGACCAGAAGGGCGCCATCGCCACCTTCGAAGGGATCGGCTTCAAGCCCGAGGCCCTGCTCCGGGACCACGTGAAAGATCGCGCCGGCAACAAGCACGACCTGCTCGTGCTCAGCCACGACGTGGCGAAGTTCGGTGCGGCACTCGCTGCCTACGGCGTCGCGGAAGCGTTCGGCGCGTAGTCCCAGCTCCCTACGCCTCCCGGTGGACATCGCCAGGCTTGAGGACCTGGAAGCCGACACCCAGCGTCACCTGGTACCAGCCCACGTGGCCGTCACTGACGGTCCCGCGGATCTCCTTGACCTGAAACCAGTCGAGGTGCGAAATCGTTTCCGAGGCGCGGCCCAGCGCCCCGTTGATGGCATCCTCGATGCTTTCGGACGACGAGCCCACGAGGTCGATAATCTTGTATGTGTGATCTGGCACCTGGTCCTCCCCGCGCCCGCTGCCGCGCGACTACCACAAGCATAGCAAGCGTGCCATCTGCAAAGGGATGGCACGTTGGATAACAATTGCTGGCCCAACGGGCCGCAGTTCACGCGACTTTCGTTCCCCCGACCGTGATCCCCGATACGAGCACCGTCGGCATGCCCACGCCCACCGGCACCGATTGCCCATCCTTGCCGCACATCCAGCGCCCGTCAGACAGCTGGTAGTCGGTGCCGACCATCGTGACCTTTGATAGCACGTCCGGGCCGTTGCCGATGAGCGTCACGTTGCGGACCGGCGCCGTTATTCGCCCGTGTTCGATGAGGTATGCCTCGGTCACCGAGAAGACGAAGTCGCCGTTGGAGATATTCACCTGCCCGCCCGCGTACGAGATGCAATAGATACCGCGCGCGACGCTGCGGATGATGTCCTCCGGATTGCTCTCGCCCGCCAGCATGAGCGTGTTGGTCATGCGCGGCATGATGTAGTGCTTGAAGGTTTCGCGGCGGCCCGACCCGGATGAACCCAGCTGGAAGTGTCTCGCGCTCACCTGGTCCTGCAGGTAGCCCCGGAGCACGCCGCCTTCGATGAGTACGTTGCGCCGGGTTGGGTTGCCCTCGTCGTCGATGTTCAACGAACCGCGCGACTTCGCGATCGTCCCGTCGTCCACCACCGTCACCAGTGAGCTGGCAACCGGCTGCCCGATGCGGCCGGTGTAATTGCTGGTGCCCTTGCGGTTGAAGTCGGCTTCGAGCCCGTGGCCGACCGCCTCGTGCAGGAGCACGCCGCTATCGCCGGCCGCCAGTACCACCGGCAGCGTGCCGGCCGGAGCCTCGGTCGCATCCTGTTGCAGCACCGCCTGGCGCGCCGCTTCGCGCGCCGCATCTTCGGGCGTCACCTGTTCGAAGTATTCGAGCCCGAGCCGGCCGCCCCCGCCGGTCCGCGCGACCTGCCGGCTGCCGTTGCGGTCGCTCAGCGCGCTCACGTTCAAGCGGATCAGCGGCTGCACATCGCCGACCACCCGGCCGTCGCTGCGTGCAATCAGCACCGTCTTCAGCTCGTCGCCGATCGAGGCGTCCACGCGCGTGATGCTGGGGTCGAAGGCACGCGCCGCCCGGTCGGCGCGCTCGAGGAGCGCGACCTTGGCCGAGGCGGGTGCGCCACTCATCGGCTCGTCCGTGGAGTAGTAGCTCGCACCGGTGCGTCCGGGCGTCGCGTCGATGGGTGTTGGCCGTTCGCCGCCCTTGCCGATGCGCGCCGCGGTCTCCGCCGCTTTGCGCATCGAGTCCAGGTCGAGCGCCTCCGTGTAGGCGTAGCCGATGGCGTCCCCTTGCACCACGCGTATCCCCACCCCCTGCGCGACGTTCCGCGATGCGGACTTGACCTGCTGGTCTTCCCAGCTAATCGCGCTGTTGGTGCGGTGTTCGAAGAAGAGCTCGGCGAAATCGCCGCCCTTGCCCAGGGCCGCGGACAGCAGCGACGACATCGTCGCGGGGTCGATGTTGTAACGGTCCTGGAAGAGTTGGAGAGACGCGGCGGTTGGGTCGGGCATGGGGCGCTCCTCTGCGGCGGCGGATAGCGGTGGCCGAACCATCGTATCGGAACGGCGCCGGGGAGCGCTTGCCTTGCCATATGGCGCTACCAACCGCGTCCTTTGGAGCAGACCAACGGCGGACCTCGAACCGGACAGCTGGGCGCTGAGCGACCATGTGCACGCCGTGCGCTTGGTCATGCTTCCCGCACCGGCCGGCCACACTGCGACGCACGACGGCGGACGGACCGCCGCACGCCGGCGGCCAAGCGGCCAATAGGCCCCCAAACATCGGGCCATTTCCCGGTTTCTTGTTCGGGATTGGCTGTGTAGTTTCGGTGTAAGCGCGCCCGCGCACGGGGAACATCGGCTGGCAACGCATGTCATCGCCGTACCGGAATCGCGGGCCGGCACGGGCCTTCGAGCGCCCGGCCGGCCGCTGGCGTCGCTGCGCCACCGGGACTTTCGCGTCCTCCTGTTCAGCACCATGGCGCTGCAGATTGGGTCGTGGGTACAGACCATCGGCATGGGCTGGCTCGTCCTCCACGACCTCGGCGGCTCGGCGACCTCGCTCGGGGTGGTGGCGCTTGTGCGCGGCGCGTCGCTGGTGATGCTGTCGCCGGTCGGCGGGTATTTCGCCGGGCGCTTCGAACGGCGGCGGCAGCTCCTCTTCTATACTTCCGGGTCGGCCGTGATCGCGGCGACGCTCGCATTCCTCATCGCGGCGGGCGCGATCGAGCTGTGGATGGTCTACCTCTCGGCATTGGCCGCGGGCGCCCTGGAGGCGCTGGCGGGGCCTATCCGCATCGCGCTCGTGTACGACAGCGTCGCCAGCGAGGACCTGACCAATGCTGTCGCGCTGAACGCGCTTGGCGGCAACGCAATGCGCGTGGTCGGGCCTGCCATCGGCGGGGTGCTCATCGGCACGGTCGGGACGCAGGGCGCGTTCCAGCTGCAGGCCGTCTGCCTCGTCCTGTCGGCGGTCGTGACGTGGCGGCTGCGGCCCAGCCTTCCCTCCGGCGACGCGGCCCCGGGCATGTTCCGGAGCATCGCCGGTGGTCTCAGGTACATCGTCCGCGACCGGAGGATGCTCGTGATCGTGGTCATGGCCCTGATCCCCAGCATCTTCATCTACCCCTACGTGACCTACCTGCCCGTGTTTGCGCGCGATGTGCTCGGCTCCAACCAGACGGGCTACGGCTACCTCGCCGCGGCCGTCGGGCTCGGGTCGATTCTCGGGGGCGCGATCGTGGCCACGCTTGCCGGGCGCGGACGGATGGGGCCGGGCATGGTCTGGACCTGTGTGTTCTACGCCGTGGCCGTCGGCGCGTTCACCCTCTCACGGAATCTCTGGCTGTCGGTCGCGATCCTCGCGGTGGCGGGCATCTTCCATTCGATCTACTCGGCGCTGAACGCATCGTTGATGCAGCTCAAGGCCGAGGAGCAGTACCGCCCGCAAGTGATGTCGCTGCAGACGATGACATGGGGCACCACGCCGTTCGCGGCGCTGCTCATGGGCCGCATGATCGACAATTGGGGCGCCCCGCAAGTCGTCGGGTTGTGGATGGCAGTGGCAACCGCGCTGGTCGTGGTCATCGGGTTGTTTTCGCGCGAGATGCGGCACGTATAGCAGCGGCCGGTTGCCCCTTGGGCACGGCCCGTGCCTAATCTCGGGCATGGATGCGTTTCTGCCGCTGCTGGCCACGGGCCTTCGCGCGCTCAACGAAGAGGGCAAGCTGACGCCCGAGCAACCGGGGATGGCGGGCTTCGAAGCGGTGTCCTCGTTGCTCGTGATCGACCTCGAAATGAGTGGCTCGAACGCCCAGACGCACGAAGTCCTGGACATTGGCGGCGTGCGCGCCTCCTTCAAGTCCGGCTTCCCGGAAGAGCTATCGTGGGGTGCGCGGGTGAAGCCCAAGCACATCGGGAACGCGATCCCCGGGGCGCTGAAAGTCGTGGGCTACAGCCCCAAGGGCTGGAAAGATGCGCTCGACCTGGAGGCGGCGCTGACGCGCTTCAGCGAGACAGGCGAAGGCGCGCTGCTCACGGGCTGGGGCATCGGCCAGGACATGGCGTTTCTTGCCGAATCGTTCCGGCGCGTGGGGCGGGCGTGGCCCTTCGCGCGGGTCGCGCTCGATGTTCAGCCGGTCGCGCGCACCCTCCTGCGGGACACCGGCAGCGTGGACCGCTTCAACCTCGGGCACGTGGCCGATCGGCTCGGCATCGGCCGGATGGGCGAGCACGGCGCGCTCGCGGACGCTTACGCCACGTACGACGTCCTGGTGAAGCTCATGGAACGCGCCAGCGGCGCGGCGGCCGCGGGCTAGATCGCGATTTCCAGCGTGAGCCGCCGGTCCGCCGTCGCAATCGACGTCAGCCGGTAGGGTGCGCCACCCGCGAGGTTCCGCAGCCGATCCTGCAAGGGCTGTTCGATTCGCTGCACGATTTCGTCCGGCACGGCCACGTTCCCCAGGCTCCCCGAGACGACGTTCATTTTGAGTTGACCATCGACGACGTCCGGGTCCACCACGAGCGTCCCGGTGACGGCAAGCCCGCCCGCGCCGATGGTGATCGCGACCGCGACGGTGCCGTTTTCCTTGATCGTGGTGCGGACCTTCGCCGCGTCCATGCCCGGCAGGTCGCTGATGTTCCGCTTGATGATGGTGGCGAGCGCATCTTCATCCAGCGAAAACCGGGCGTTCCCGCCGCCCGCGGTCTCGCGCTCATCACCCTGGAACGAAGGGTCGAGGGTTGTGAAGAGCACCGTGCCGACGATGCCGACGGAGATCCCGAACAGGAGTAGAAACAGTCCGCGCATTCCGCCCGCACGATGCGCGCGCCGGCGGTTCTGGGCAATCGCCGCGGGGCCGAATCGGTATTGCGCGAACCGCGGGCGCTCGGCATACTAAGGCCACTGGTGGCTAGAGCGAGGTGGTCCCACCCGTTCCCATCCCGAACACGGAAGTGAAACGCCTCAGCGCTGACGATACTGCCCGGGCAACTGGGTGGGAAAATAGGCCGCCGCCGGTACAACCGAAACCGCGCCCGACGCGGTTTTTTTGTCCCTTTCGTGGCCCGCGCACCACTGCGGCCCCACGGCCAGGGCCCTGCACCGCCGCTTCCACAGAAGGATCGGGCGCTGCTACAATCGAATCATCCCCCACACCCCGGGCCATTTCCTTTATCGGGAATCTGCCCCCAAACGGAGCCCAAGTTGTCCACTGAAACCGCCCAGCCAACCCCCCCAGCCGCCGAAGAGATGGATATGGGGGCACTCCTCGACCTTGAAGCCGCGCAGCAGTCGGGAAGCCTCCGCCGCGGTGAGATCGTCGAGGGCATGGTCATGGGCGCGTCCCCCGACGGCCTGATTGTCGATGTCGGCACGAAGACCGAAGCCGTGATTCCCCAGAATGAAATGCTCTCCCTCGGCGTCGAAGGCGCAGCCAGGCTGAAGGCCGGCGACACCGTCCGCGTGATGGTCCTGCAGCCGTCTTCCGCCGAAGGCCACCCGATCGTCTCGCTCGACCGCGCGCGCGGAGAGGAGGGCTGGGACGTCCTCGCCGCCCGTTTCGAAACGGGCGAGATATTCGATGCGCAGGTCACCGGCCACAACCGCGGCGGCATCCTCGTGAACGTCGAAGGCGTCAACGCCTTCGTTCCGCTATCGCAGGTCGATAGCGTGCGCCGGGACGACCCGGATGCTGCGGGCGCCCTCGCCGGCCTCGTCGGCAAGGATGTGAAGCTCAAGGTTGTCGAATTCAACCGAAAGCGGAACCGTGTCATCCTTTCGGAGCGCGCGGCCATGGCCGAGTACCGCAAGGAAGCGAAGGACCGCGTCCTCGACGAGCTGCACGAAGGCGAAATCCGCGAAGGCCGCGTGTCTTCCATCACGGACTTCGGTGTGTTCATCGACCTTGGTGGCGCGGACGGCCTTGCCCACATGACCGAGCTCACGTGGGAGCGCGGCAAGAAGGCGAAGGACCTCTACAACGTCGGCGACGTGGTTCAGGCCTACATCCTCAAAGTCGATCGTGAGACCAAGAAGATCTCGCTTTCGCTGAAGCGCGCCCAGCCAGAGAAGTGGGATACCACCGTGAACCGCTTCGTCATCGGCCAGATCCTCATCGGCCGCGTGACCAAGCTGATGGCGTTTGGGGCGTTCGTCCGGCTCGAAGGCCCGGTCGAGGGGCTTATCCACATCTCCGAGCTTTCGGCCCGCCGCATCCAGCACCCGAAAGACGTGGTCAAGGAAGGGGACGTCGTCCCTGTCAAGCTGGTGCGCATCGAGAAGGACCGCCACCGCCTCGGGTTGAGCCTGCGCCAGGCGCGCAGCGATGCCGAGGCCATGGGCTTCGTCTTCGATGGGCAGGGTGGGGTCATCGATTACCCCGACGACGTGCGCGAACAGTTTGGCCTCGCCGCCAGAGACGAGGCGGTGGCCGCGTCGCGGCAGGAGCCCCGGACTGCCCAGGAGGCCATCGAGCGCGCGGTCGCCCGCGACCCGGAGCCGGTGAGCGCTTTCGCACACGCATTCGCACAGGCGCTCGGCAATACCGATTCCGGCATCGCTTTCTCCCAGGACGAGAGCAGCGAGGCCCCTGAGGCGCCGGCGGTGGAGGCTGCGGCCGTGACATCCGAGGGGGACGAGGCAGCTGAGCCGGAGGTCATGCTCGCCGAAGAGGCAGTCGCGGCCGAGCCGGAGCCGACTCTTGCCGAAGAGGCAGTCGCGGCCGAGCCGGAGCCCGCCCTTCCGGAGGCGATTGCGCCCCCCGAGCCTGAACCGGTATCGCCCGATAGTAGGGTGGTATCGCAAGATAGTAGTGATGCCGGTGATGCACCCGCCCAGGCGGATGCCGTAGCTTCTACTGGGGAGGATGCTACCGCTGGAGGGACCTAGAGTCGTGCTGGCCGTGACCAGTCAGCCGGGAGAAAACAATGGCCGATAGATTTGACAAATTCACAGAACGCGCCCGGCGAGTGCTGACGCTGGCGCAGGAAGAAGCGCACCGCTTCAACCACAACTATATCGGCACGGAACACATTCTCCTTGGGCTGGTCCGCGAAGGTGACGGGGTGGCCGCCAAGGTCCTCGCCAACCTCGGTGTCGAACTCAACAAGGTCCGCTCGGCCGTCGAGTTCATCATTGGCCGCGGAGACCGCACGGTCCTCGGCGAAATCGGCCTCACCCCCCGCGCCAAGAAGGTCATCGAGTTGGCCGTCGACGAAGCGCGCCGCCTGAACCACAGCTACATCGGCACCGAGCACCTGCTTCTTGGCCTCGTACGCGAAGGCGAGGGCATCGCCGCAGGCGTCCTCGAAAGCCTCGGCGTCAACCTCGAGCGCGTCCGCGCGGAGACCACACGCATCCTCAGCCAGTCCTCGCCGCAGGCTGCGGCCGCGGGCGCTCGGCAGGCCACCCGCACGCCCACCGTCGACCAGCTGGGCATCGACCTCACCCAGGCCGCGCGCAACGGCCAGCTCGACCCGGTCATCGGGCGTTCCAACGAGCTCGAGCGCGTCGTCCAGATCCTCTCGCGCCGCAACAAGAACAACCCCGTGCTGATCGGGGAGCCCGGCGTTGGTAAGACCGCCATCGCCGAACTCCTCGCGCAACGTATCGTCAGCGGCGATGTCCCGGACACGCTCCAGGGCAAGCGTGTCCTGACGCTCGATATCGGTTCACTCGTCGCCGGCACCAAGTACCGTGGCGAATTCGAAGAGCGCCTGAAGAAGGTCATCGAAGAAATCAAAGGCGCCGGCAACTGCATCCTCTTTATCGATGAGCTGCACATGCTCGTCGGCGCGGGCGCGGCCGAGGGCGCTGTCGATGCCGCGAACATCCTCAAGCCGTCGCTTGCGCGCGGCGAGCTCCAGTGCATCGGCGCCACCACGCTTGATGAGTACCGCAAGCACATCGAGCGTGACGCCGCCCTCGAGCGCCGCTTCCAGCCAATCGTCGTCGAGCAGCCTTCCGTCGAAGAGACAGTCGAGATCCTGAAGGGGATCCGGACGCGCTACGAAGACCACCACAAGCTGAAAATTAGCGATGCGGCGCTCTCCGCGGCGGCCGAGCTCTCCGCTCGCTACGTCATCGACCGCTTCCTGCCAGATAAGGCGATCGACCTCATTGATGAGGCATCGAGCCGCGTCCGCATCCGCCGGGCCGCCACGCCGCCTTCGTTGAAAGAGGCGATGAAGGGCCTCGAAAGCCTGCGCCGCGAAAAAGAGCAGGCGATCACCGCACAGCAGTATGAGTACGCGGCCGAACTCCGCGACCGCGAGCTCAAGCTGCAGGAAAAGATCAACGAGATGGGCGATTGGGAGGAAGGCGAGGAAGGCATCGCCACCCCGATTGTGAGCGAAGAAGACATCAGCGAAGTCGTCTCGATGTGGACGGGCATCCCCGTGGCGCGCATCGCCAGCGAAGAGAGCGCCCGGCTGCTCAAGATGGAAGAGTCGCTCCGCGGCCGCGTCATCGGCCAGGACGAGGCGATCGAGTCCATCGCCCGTGCCGTCCGCCGTGCCCGCGCCGGCCTCAAGGACCCGCGCCGCCCGATCGGCGTGTTCCTGTTCGTCGGCCCGACCGGCTCGGGCAAGACCCACCTCGCGCGCCAGCTCGCCGAGTTCATGTTCGACAGCCAGGACAACATGATTAAGCTCGACATGAGCGAGTTCAGCGAGAAGCACACCGTCTCCCGCCTGGTCGGGGCGCCTCCGGGCTACGTCGGCTACGACGACGGTGGCCAGCTGACCGACACGGTGCGCCGCAAGTCCTACTGCCTCATCCTCCTCGACGAAATCGAGAAGGCGCACCCGGAAGTCTTCAACCTGTTGCTCCAGATCTTCGACGAGGGCCGCCTTGCCGATGCCAAGGGCCGCAAGGTCGACTTCCGCAACACGATCATCATCATGACCTCGAACGTCGCCTCCGACCTGATCAAGCGGGACTCCGGCCTCGGCTTCCAGCGCACCGGCGACGAAGTCAAGAGCGTCGAGGACAAGTACCAGCGCATGAAGGACAAGGTC
Organism: Chloroflexota bacterium; assembly: GCA_016191435.1. Lineage (GTDB taxonomy): Bacteria > Chloroflexota > Dehalococcoidia > Tepidiformales > Tepidiformaceae > Amarobacillus. The sequence continues at coordinate 385,537 of JACPOQ010000035.1, forward strand.
CTGAACGAGCTGAAGAACGTCTTCCGGCCCGAGTTCCTGAACCGCGTCGATAGCACCGTCGTCTTCCGGCCGCTGAGCACGGAAAGCATCCGCAAGGTTGTGGACCTGGAGCTGGTCGGCGTGACGAAGCAGCTCGCCATGAAGGGCATCACGCTGGAAGTCACCGAAGCGGCGAAGGATTGGCTCGGCGAAAAGGGCTACGACCAGGCCTTCGGGGCGCGGCCGCTGAAGCGGCTCATCTCCGACAGCATCGAGGACAAGCTGAGCGAAATGCTGCTCGGCGGCGTCTTCGGCACCGGCGACAAGGTCATCATCGACCGCAGGCCAGAAGAGGACGGTGGCGGGCTCGCGATCGAGACCGCCGCCCGCGAACCGGAGCCGGCGCCCGTCGCCTAGGGTTCGGTCCGGAGCGCAGGACCACCAGGACGCGGCGCCCGGCAACGGGCGCCGCGTTTGCGCGCCGGGAAGGAGCCGCGCATGGAAATCGCGACCATCGGCTTCACGCAGACGTCTGCCGAGCACTTCTTCGAGCGGCTCAGGGCCGCCCACATCGCCCGCATCATCGACATTCGCGTGCACAATTCCTCGCAGCTCGCCGGGTTCGCCAAAGGCGATGACCTCGCGTACTTCGCGCGCGTCATCGGCGGCATGGCGTACGAGCACGACCTCCGCCTCGCGCCCGTGGCGGACATGAAGACCGCCTACCGCCGGGGCGGCCTCTCGTGGTCCGCGTTCGAACGCGCCATGCGAGACTTGCTCCACTCGCGCGGCGTCCCGGGAGTCCTGGACCGCGAGCGCTTCGAGCGCTCGAAGACCGTGTTATTGTGCAGCGAACCTTCCGCCGAGCACTGCCACCGCCGCATTGTCGCGGAGTTGCTGGCGGCGGAGTGGGGCGCAAGCGTGCAGCATCTTTAGCGGCGGCCAGGCTCCCGGAAGGGCCACACTATTCGGTACATTACACCGGTTCCCAATTGGGATCCTGGTGTGACCGGAGTCGAACCCATCGCTGGCCTTTCAAACGCCCGACTCAGGGACACGGTAAACGTCGCCGCAGTAAAGGCAAAATGATTGACATGCCCCCCCCCCCCCCCGCATAAAGTCGTGCGGGAAGGAGACGAAATCGTGATGACACTCATCTCGCGGAAGGGAAAGGCGCTGCAACTTGCCGCGCTGGCCGTTGTCCTGGCCACCGCAGGATTTCTGTATGATCAGCCCGGAAATTCGAAGGCATACAGCTGGTCCTCAGGCCAGTACTACCTCAAAAACAACGGGTCGTCGAATTACGCGTACCGGACGACACAGTTCATCTGGCAGGGCTGGAGCAACAACCTGGTCGTGCTTGCTCAAGTATCGTTTTCGGCCCGCATTCCTTCGACTGGATGGGCTTATTACGGTTGGGCAATGATGGGTGAGCCGTCTTGGTCCAATAACTTCCCGCGCATATGGCAATGGAGTAACGAATTCGAACGTGGCTTCGCGATGGATAGCAACAATGGATGGGTGTCCCGGAGTCGACCCTTTTTTAACGACTTGAGTGTGCCACCTGGTTATTCGGCATACGCCTACACGTTTCTCTGTGAGAACGCTAACTATTGTGGAGGCGAAGTCCTCCCGTGGTCTGGTGCAATGGTGTCAGGCGGGTTCTATCACGATGCAACGACCGGGTACCAGGCGGGAACGTCGTGGTGATCCGCCGCATAGTTCAACTCGGCGTCGCCGCCGCCATCCTCTCCGTGATCGCGGTTTCCGTCGTGCTCGCGCTGGCGGGCGATGACAAGCAGGGCGGAAGCGCTCCCCCGCTCACCTCCCAGCAGGACGTAACTGCGGAATCCGGCGGCGTGACGCTGGCCGTGTCGCGTGCAGAGTTCAGCGGGACGGCCACCTTCGTCGAGCTTGCCGCCCGAGTCGCCGGGGCGGATGCCAGCAAGGCGGTACGGGTCAAAATCCCCGCCGAGGCCTTCGGGGCCGGGAACATGGCGCCCGCGGACCGCGGCGCCGGGATCCAGCTCATGGCCAACGGCCCCGCCGCCGTCCAGCGGCTACGCCCGGTCAGCTCTGTCGGCCCGCTCAAGATCGTGCTTTCCTTCGTCGATGTCGATGATGGCCAGGGGACGCGCCGCATCACCGGGGAGTGGGTACTCGAGCTCAAACCGCCCGCCGACCTTGCGAAGGCGCTGCGCGTGGAGACGCTCGCCGCCGGCGCCCCGGCCTCGTCCGAAGGCGTCACGGTCCGGCCGCTTAGCGCCGTGCGCTCGACCACCGAAACGCTGGTCACGGTGGCCCTCGAAGGTCCTCCGGGAATCGAGCGGCTCGCCCTTCCCTCGCTGGTTGGCGTCAGCCTCCAGAGCGGCCCCGTGTTCGGCCCGCGTATTTCTGGCGGCCCGGGCGAGCCCCTTACATTCTCCTTCCCGCCGACGGATTTTGGCACGCCCCTGGAGATCCAGTTCACGGAGTTCCTCGCGTCGCCCTCTCCCGGCGCGGAGCCCGCCCGCTGGGTGGACATCCGCCTTGATTCCCTGCTCGTCCGGCAAGGGGTCACCGGCAAGCGAGGCGAGAGGGCTGCCGTGGACGCAAGCGACATCGTGGCTGCCTCCGGCGGGGACCCATTGCGGGTTACGGGCCTTTGGTTCGCCGACCCCAAAGTCACACAAATCGCCTTCACGATGACCGGATACTTCCCGGCGGTTGAAGGGTTCACGCTCACACTCGCCGACGGCACGACCGCCCCCCTGTCCCTGAGTGGCACGGAGACCGGCACATCCCCGACCGGCGACGTCGGCCAGGGCGCCAGCTCGTTCGTGGCCTTCAGGTACAGTGACTTCGGCAAACTCCTCGGCACCGTGCGGCTGGCGTTCGCCGAGCCGGGGTCGATACTCCGCGATCGCTGGGCGGTCGGGTTTACCCCGTAAGCGCTGCTCCCTGCGCTTCCAGGAAAGGGCGCCCCATCGCGGGGCGCCTTTTCTTCGCGCTCGCTGTGGCCCCAAATTTGCCTCTTGCCAAGCGCGCCGGAGTGAGCGACCATCGGCGTGGCTGTTGTGGCGCCCATCCCGGGCAACCACGATTGGCCACTGGAGGATGAAAGAGCCTACATATCATTTTTTGGATCGCCCGTAGGCTACGAACGGTCCGCGGCGCCCGCTGAGGGCGGCGTGATGGCTCTTTTACCTCTGCTCCACCGCTTGTTGACCGCGGTGTGCTGCCGATGGTACGGTTGTACTCGGCTTGCCATGCCCATCGATTCCCCCACCCAACCCCAGCACCGTCCTTACCCCAGTGCGCCCGTTTCATAAGTCCTGAAGGAGAACGCTACAGGATGACCACTACGCGTGACGTGGTGCGGCCGGGGGGCTTTGTCCCTCTCGACGTACAGACGTACGGCCGGATCCCCAACGTCCTAGAAATCCCCAGCCTCATCAAGCTCCAGATCGATTCGTTCGACTGGTTCAAGCGCCAGCCGCGCGATGGTGAGGAATCTCGCCCCGGCTTGCGCGAACTGCTCGACGAGATCTCGCCAATCCAGGACTTCACCGGCTCCAAGATGGACCTCGTCTTCGGGGATTACGAGTTCCGCGAACCGAAGCACAGCCAGCCCGAGTGCCGCGAGCGCGACATGACCTATGCCGCGCCGCTGTTTGTCGATGTCGAGCTGCGCATCAAGGAATCCGGCGAGATCAAGGAACAACGCCTCTTCTTTGGCGATTTCCCCCTGATGACGGACCGAGGCACCTTCATTATTAACGGCGCCGAGCGCGTCGTCGTGAGCCAGCTCGTGCGCTCGCCCGGTGTGTACTACACGATCGAGCACGACGCAGCCAGCGGCCGCGGGCTCACCTACGCCAAGCTCATCCCGAACCGCGGCGCGTGGCTCGAATTCGAAACCTCCAACCGCGACCTCGTGGCCGTGAAGGTCGACCGCAAGCGCAAGATCCCGGTTTCGATCCTCGTGCGGGCCATTGATATCCCCGGCCTGCTCCCCGGCGACCGCGACAACCCGCGGTTCGCGAAGTACTTCGCCGCGCTCGCGCGCTACCAGGCCTCACTCAGCCCCGAGGACGAGAAGGCGCGCGACGGCTCACTCCGCGAGCTCGAGAACGAGCTCGGGACGGACGACCGCGTGCTCGCGATGTTCGATGCCGTCGACAGTGGCGACGTCCACAAGTTCATGACCACGACAATTTCGAAGGAAGGGGCCAAGTCCGAAAACAAGCACGCTGCCCTTCTGGAGTTCTACCGCCGCATCCGACCGGGCGACCCGCCCACGCTGGACAACGCGCGCAACCTGATCAACACGCTGTTCTTCAACCCGCGGCGCTATGACCTCGGGCGCGTCGGCCGCCACAAGCTCAACAAGCGCCTCATCCTCGATGACTCGGTGCGCCAGCGCTGGCTGCGCCACGAGGACCTGATCGAGATCATCCGCGAGCTCATCCGCATGAATAACGGCGGCGGCGGCAGCGATGGCCGCGGCGGGCCCGATGACATCGACCACCTCGGCAACCGCCGCGTGCGCGCCGTGGGCGAACTCATCCAGCAACAGTTCCGCGTCGGCCTGCTACGCATGGAGCGCGTGGTGCGCGAGCGCATGACGATCACCGACCCGGAAGAGGCGACGCCAAGCGCGCTCATCAACATCCGGCCGGTGGTCGCCGCCATGAAGGAGTTCTTCGGCGGCAGCCAGCTCTCGCAGTTCATGGACCAGACCAACCCGCTTTCGGAGCTCAACCACAAGCGGCGCCTCAGCGCCCTCGGCCCCGGCGGCCTCTCGCGAGACCGCGCCGGCTTCGATGTCCGCGACGTGCACCACAGCCACTACGGCCGCATCTGCCCCATCGAAACGCCCGAGGGCCCGAACATCGGCCTCATCGGCTCGATGGCGACGTATGCGCGCCTGAACGACTACGGCTTCATCGAGACGCCCTACCGCAAGGTCGCGCGCTCCGTCATGCCCGAAAACGGCAACCTCGTTGGCCGCCGGCCAAACCGGGATGTCACCGATGCCTCGGGCAAGGTCATCGCGCCGGCGGACACCGAGATCACCGCCGAGGTGGCGGGCCGCCTGACAGCGCTCGGGCAGAACGTGCCCGTGCACCCCTTCGTGACCGACGAGATCGCCTACCTCACGGCGGACGAGGAAGACAAGTTCATCGTCGGCCAGGCGAACACGCCGTTCGATGCGGCCGGACACTTCCTCGATGACCGCGTCGAAGTGCGAGACCACCGCCAGTTCAAGATGGCGGGCCCGGACGAGGTCGACTTCGTCGACGTGTCCCCGAAGCAGATGGTCTCCGTTGCGACGGCGCTCATCCCGTTCCTCGAACACGACGACGCGAACCGCGCCCTTATGGGCGCCAACATGCAGCGCCAGGCCGTACCGCTCGTGCGGCCGGAAGTGCCTCTCGTCGGAACCGGCATGGAGCGCCGCACTGCCGTCGACAGCGGCCACGTGACCGTCGCCGAAGGCCCCGGCGAAGTGACCGAGGCCAGCGGCAACCGCATTACCATCAAGTACGACGACCCTGAGATCGGGATCAAGAGCTACTCGCTCGTGAAGTTCACCCGCTCGAACCAGGGCACATGCCTGAACCAGCGCCCGCTCGTCTTCCGCGGTGAGCGCGTGGAAGAGTTCCAGCCCCTCATCGATAGTTCCAGCACGCAGGGCGGTGACCTGGCGCTCGGCCAGAACGTGCTCTGCGCGTTCATGAGCTGGGAGGGCTACAACTTCGAAGACGCCATCATCATCAGCCAGAACCTGATCCGCGAGGACAAGTTCACTTCGATCCACATCGAAAAACACGAAGTCGAAGCCCGCGATACGAAGCTCGGGCCGGAGGAAATCACGCGCGACATCCCCAATGTCGGCGAAGAAAGCCTCAGCGACCTCGATGAGGACGGCATCATCCGCATCGGAGCAGAAGTGCGCGAAGGCGACATCCTCGTCGGCAAGATCACCCCCAAGGGCGAGACCGAGCTGACGGCGGAGGAGAAGCTCCTGCGCGCGATCTTCGGCGAAAAAGCCCGCGAGGTGAAGGACACGAGCCTGCGCGTGCCCCACGGTGAGCGCGGCAAGGTGATCGATGTCAAGGTCTTTAGCCGCGACGACCATGAGTCGCTGCCGGCGGGCGTGAACAAGCTCGTACGGGTGGGCATCGCCCAGAAGCGCAAGCTCAGCGAAGGCGACAAGATGGCCGGCCGCCATGGGAACAAGGGCGTCATCAGCCGTATCCTCCCGCGCGAGGACATGCCGTACCTGCCCGATGGCACGCCCATCGATATCATCCTCAACCCCATCGGCGTGCCTAGCCGCATGAACATCGGCCAGGTGCTCGAAACCCACCTCGGGTGGGCGGCGAGCGTGCTCGGCTTCCGGGCCGTGAGCCCGGTCTTCGATGGCGCCACCGACGGCGCGATCGACGATGCGCTCGCCCGTGCCTGGATCGCCGCCGAGTCCGGGGCCGTCTACTATGTCGATCCCCGCGACCGCGGCTTCGACCTCAATCGCGCCCTCACCTGGATCGAGCAAAAGGGCTACGACGCCCGGGCGGTGTTCACCGACCCCCACGAAGGCGAAGCAAAACGGGCCTGCCTCGAGATCTGGCTCGCGGACATTAACGAGCAGTTGGGCCTTAAGAAGCCGAACATGAAGGGCAAACCGATCGAACGCATCGAGGAGATGGCGAACGAGGTCTACAAAGAGACGGGCATCGCCCCGCCGCTCTTCGGCAAGACCGTCCTTCGCGATGGCCGCACGGGCGAGCCGTTCGACCAGCCGCTCACTGTCGGTTACATCTACATGCTCAAGCTCATCCACCTGGTGGAGGACAAGATCCACGCCCGCAGCACGGGCCCGTACTCGCTCATCACGCAGCAGCCGTTGGGTGGTAAGGCGCAGTTCGGTGGCCAGCGTTTCGGCGAAATGGAAGTGTGGGCGCTCGAAGCGTACGGCGCCGCCCACATCCTGCAGGAGCTCCTCACGGTGAAGTCCGACGACGTGGTCGGGCGCGTGAAGACCTACGAAGCAATCGTGAAGGGCGAAGACGTGCTCGAACCGGGCGTGCCCGAATCCTTCAAGGTGCTCGTCAAGGAGCTCCAGAGCCTCGGCCTCTCCGTGGTCGTGGAGAACGATTCGGGCGGAGACCTCTCGCTCATCGACGAGACGACGAATGACCTGCCGCTGCTGGACATCAACCTGTCCGGCTTCGAACGGGAGGAGGACCTGTTCAATGCTCGAAGTCAATGACTTCAACCAGGTGAAGATCTCGCTGGCGAGCCCGGAGCAAATTCGCTCCTGGTCCTACGGCGAGGTCACAAAGCCTGAAACCATTAACTACCGCACGCTCAAGCCCGAAAAGGATGGCCTCTTCTGCGAGAAGATCTTCGGCCCCACGAAGGACTTCGAATGCTACTGCGGCAAATACAAGCGCGTCCGCTACAAAGGCATCGTGTGTGACAAATGCGGCGTAGAAGTGGCGCGCGAAAAGGTGCGCCGCGAACGCATGGGCCACATCGAGCTCGCGAGCGCCGTGAGCCACATCTGGTTCGTGAAGGGCACGCCGAGCAAGCTCGGCCTGCTGCTCGATATCTCGCCGCGCAACCTCGAGCGCGTGCTCTACTTCGCCCAGTACATGGTTATCGAGGTCGACGACGAGGCCCGCCAGCGCGAGCTGGACCGCCTCCGCGCGGAGATGACAAGCTCCATCGAGGAGCGCGTGGCCGATATCCGCCCGCGCCGCGAAAAGCTCGAAGGCGAGCTCGAAGCAGCGAAGGCGGAGCTCGATGCGAAGGTCCTCGAGCGCCAGGAGCGCATCGCCGCCGAGCGCCAGATCTCGCGCGACGCGCTCGCCCTGGCCGTAGCCCGCGCCGTGGAAGAGGCCGAGGCGAATGCCGGCCAGCCGATGCCGCACGAGATCTCGTTCCTCGGCGATGTCGTCCTCGAACCCGGCGTGAAAGTGACGAAGGCCGCGATCACGCGCGTGCAGCGCGAGGGCGACAAGAAGCTCGTCGCTTTCGAGAAGGAGACCGAGCGCATGAAGCTCGCCGAGGTCGCCGTCGCGGACACCGCGCTCGACGACGCCAAGGCCGGCCTCTTCGACGAACTCCACCCGCTCCAGGAGAAGGAACGCCAGCTCCGCGACGAGGTGGAGACGCAGTACAACGAGCGCATTCGCGACCTCGAGGACCTGAAGGACCCGATCCGGGACGACACCGTGATGCTGCTGACCGAGACTCGCTATCGCGAGCTTTCGGAGCTGCTGAACCAGCCCGGGCGCCCGGAGATCTTCCGTGCCGGCATGGGCGCCGAAGCGGTGCTCCGCGTGCTGGAGCGCGTCGACCTCGATGCGATGCGCCTCAAGCTCAAGGGGGAAATCCTCACGGCCAGCGGCCAGCGCCGCAAGAAGGCCACCAAGCGCCTGAACGTGGTCGAGTCGCTGAAGAATTCGGGCAACAAGCCGGAGTGGATGGTCCTCCAGGTGCTGCCCGTGCTGCCCCCGAACCTGCGCCCGATGGTGCAGCTCGATGGCGGCCGCTTCGCCACCAGCGACCTGAACGACCTCTACCGCCGCGTCATCAACCGCAACAACCGCCTCAAGCGGCTGCTTGACCTCGGCGCCCCCGAGATCATCATCCGCAACGAGAAGCGAATGCTGCAGGAAGCCGTCGATAGCCTGATCGACAACGGCCGCCGCGGCCGTGCCGTCAGTGGCAGCGGCAACCACAAGCTCAAGAGCCTGAGCGACATGCTCAAGGGCAAGCAGGGGCGTTTCCGCCAGAACCTGCTCGGCAAGCGCGTCGACTACTCCGGCCGCTCCGTCATCGTCGTCGGCCCGGAATTGAAGCTGAACCAGTGCGGCCTGCCCAAGCGCATGGCGCTCGAACTGTTCAAGCCGTTCGTCATGCACTCGCTCGTGGCGAAGGGCCTCGCGCACAACATCAAGAGCGCCAAGCGCATCGTCGAGCGCGCCCGGCCGGAAGTCTGGGATGTGCTCGATGAGGTCATCCGCGACCGGCCAGTGCTCCTGAACCGTGCGCCGACGCTGCACCGCCTCGGCATCCAGGCGTTCCAGCCGGTGCTCATTGAGGGCAGCGCCATCCAGCTGCACCCGCTCGTCTGCTCGGCCTTCAACGCCGACTTCGACGGCGACCAGATGGCCGTGCACGTGCCCCTCAGCCGCGAAGCCGTGGCCGAGGCGAAGCAGATCCTGCTTTCGACACGTAACCTGCTTTCACCGGCGAGCGGCAACCCGATCGTCGCGCCCTCCCTCGACATGGTGCTCGGCTGCTTCTACATGACCGACATCGATCCCGTGGGCAAGGGCCACTACTCGCCACCGACCGACGGCCGCCAGCCCGAGGGTGTCTACGGCTCGCTCGAAGAGGCCAAGCTCGCCTTCGAGCTCGGCATCATCGACCTGCGCGCGCTCATTCGCGTACGCACCGCGCGCCCCATCCAGGCGAACGGGAAGGTCGATTATCCGGAGGCCGATGCCAACGGTGTCCCGCGTCCGCGCATGTTCGAGACCACGGTCGGCCGCATCATCTTCAACGACGTGCTGCCGGACGAAGTGCCGTTCCAGAATGACGGCATGGACCGCCCGCACCTTCGCGAAGTCGTCGCGCTCTGCTACCGCGAACTCGGTGGCGAGGCCACGGCTGAAGTGGTCGACCGCATCAAGAACACGGGCTTCCACTTCGCTACCCGCAGCGGCATCACCATCGCCATCCACGAAATCCAGGTGCCGAAGAACAAGCCGGAACTGCTGCACGCTGCCGACCTCAAGGTCGATGCGCTGGTGGACCAGTTCCAGCAGGGCCTCATTACCGAGGACGAGCGCTACCAGGGCACCGTCGATATCTGGAGCGCCACGACCAGGGAAGTCGAGACCGCGATCAAGGACCGGATGCACGAGTACGGCTCGCTGAACTACATGGCGAGTTCGGGCACGAAGGGCAACATCACGCAGATCCGCCAGATGGCGGGCATGCGTGGCCTGATGGCCGACCCCAACGGGCGCGTTATCGAGCTCCCGATCCGCGGCTCGTTCCGCGAAGGCCTCACGGTGCTCGAGTACTTCATCTCGACCCACGGCGCCCGCAAGGGCCTGGCCGACACGGCACTCCGCACCGCTGACTCGGGCTACCTGACGCGCCGCCTCATCGACGTCGCCCAGGATGTGATCATCCTTCTCGATGATTGCGGCACGACCGGCGGGCTCTGGATCGAGCGCGAAGAAGGCGGTGGCGAAAGCCTCGAGTCCCTGCGCGAGCGCATCATCGGCCGCTACGCCGCCATGCCGGTCGTCGATGAGGCAACGGGCGAGGTCATTTGCGAGCGCGACCAGGAGATCGACGAGCGCGTCGCCACCCAGGTCGATGAGCTGAACATCCCGCGCGTGCTCGTCCGCACGCCGATGTCGTGCGAGGCCGAGCGGGGCATCTGCGCACTCTGCTACGGCCGCGACCTCGGCCGCGGCGGGCTCGTGAAGGAGCGCACGGCGGTGGGCATCATCGCCGCGCAGTCCATCGGCGAGCCGGGCACCCAGCTCACGATGCGCACGTTCCACACGGGCGGCGTCGCGAGCGCCGCCGACATCACCAGCGGTCTCCCCCGCGTCGAGGAGCTGTTCGAGGCCCGCGCCCCCAAGGGCGAGGCCATCATCAGCGAGATCGACGGCTCGGTGGAGATCGTCCAGGAGAACGAACGCCGCATCGTGCGCGTCACCAACCTCGACACGCTTGTCGAGGAGTACGACGTGCCGAAGAAGGCGACCGTCCACGTCAAGGACGGCGACCACGTCCCCGCGGGCGCCGTCCTTGCGGGGCCCGCCGAGGGCGAGAGCCTCAGCAAGGCCGTCATCGAGCAGGTGGTGTCCCGGATCTCCGGCACCGTCCGCGTGACGCCGAAGACGCTCCAGGTCATCTACGAAGAGCGCGAAGAACGGGAGTACCCGATCCCCGCGGCGGCCCGCCTCATGGTGGACCAGGGTACCTACATCACGGCCGGCAAGCAGATCACCGAGGGCGCCCGCAACCCGCAGCACATCCTCATGATCCAGGGCCGCGACGCCGTGCGGAAGTACATGGTCGATGAGGTCCAGAAGGTCTACAAGTCGCAGGGCGTGAACATCAACGACAAGCACATCGAGGTGATTACTCGCCAGATGCTGCGCCGCGTGAAGGTGGACCACCCCGGCGACACCGGCTACCTGCCAACCGACCTCGTCGATCGCCGCGAGTTCGAAGAGAAGAACAACGCGGTCATCGCGGAGGGCGGCGAGCCCGCGACGGCGCAGCCAGTGCTCCTCGGCGTGACCAAGGCCTCGCTCAACACCGATTCGTGGCTCGCGGCCGCCTCCTTCCAGGAGACGACCCGCGTGCTCACGAACGCGGCCATCGATGGTACGGTCGACCGGCTGGTCGGCCTCAAGGAGAACGTCATCATCGGCAAGCTCATCCCGGCGCGGAGCGAGATTGTCGTCCCCCGCCGCGAGCACGTCGCGGAACTCGACCTGCCCGAGTCACTGCTCCTCGAAGAGGAAGCCGAGCTCGAGCGCATGCTCGCCGAGAAGGAAGCGGGCGGGTTCAGCGGCGGCCTCCGCCGGCCTACCTACGACCTCCTCGATGAGGACGACGAGATGGTCGGCCTCCCGGCGGACGACGACGAACTGGAGGACTTCCAGGTCGGCGCCGCCGATGCGGACGCGGACGAGGACGAATAACCCCTCGCCCTGGCGCACACCCAATGAGACAGGCCACCCGCGCGGGTGGCCTGTTTTTCTTGTTAGTTTTCGGGGGGATGCAACTCAACGGGAATTGGCGTTAGCGGCTTGCCGCCATCGCCGCCAGCTCTGGTATCGATTTCCCCACGATGCCGCCGATGCGGCCGTTCTCGTCGTCGATCGGGGCGCCTTCGCTGCTAAGGCGATACTTCGTACTAACGTCGGCGAGGATTGTGCCCCCATCCTCGGGCGACTCTCGCAGGGCCGCGAGCACAAGATCGCCAGGCGAATCGATGCGGAACAGTGGCAGGTGGACGAGCACCTCCTCGCCGGTGGCCTGGCGGTAGGGGCCGCCAAGAATTCGAAGGATGATCTCCTCACCCGGGCCTTTGTCGCCCTTGAGGTTCTGAACGACCCGGTATGTGATGCGCGCGGCCGGGAGATCGTCGGCCCCTGATCCCGCGAACTCCACCATCTCCGTGCGCATTACCACCACTCTGTCCGCTCGCGTGGCGGCAATCTCGTAGGTGGGTTGCACCAGGTAGTCGGCCCCGACCTCGACCTCCTGCAATTCGGTTATCTGGCGCTTCCCCGAGTTAAAGTCAGCGAGGAACGCGTCCTGCGGCTTCGACCGCCGGAGCCGATCGGCGGCGACCGCCGCGTCGTATGGGCCGCTATCGAACGGCTGGTCCACCGGAGGTTGGGCCGGCTTATCAGGAGGGGCCGCAAGGGCAACCGCCACGGTGAGGGCAGATCCGGCTATCACAATGATCGAAAGCCGAAGAGCACGAAACTTCTTTGACGATCCGATGGTCATCACTCTTCTTCTAACAATTGCAGTCGTTGATGCAACGGATCATCTCAATGCTCCCAGTTGAGTGCCTGATGCGCGCCCTATGCCTTCGGCTTCTGGGCCGCCGATTGCCACGAGGGGTCGATCGGTACCCCGTAGGTTTGCATGTTGTGGCTGTGCGCCAGCTGGTGGAGGTTGAACCCCGATAGCATCGCCATCCACTGGCCCTGCGCCTCCGCCGATTGGTTCACCGCTTCCTTCGTCAGCTTCAGCCCCATGCTCGGCTTTTCGGCGATCTTCGAGGCGAGCGCGAGCGTGAACTCGGCCAGTTCCGCGCGCGGGACGACATGGTTCACCATGCCCAGGCGGTGCGCCTCCGCGGCCGTGAACCAATCGGCCGTGAACAGGATCTCCTTGGCCTTCCGCACGCCCAGCTCCCACGGGTGCGCGAAATACTCGACGCCCGGCACGCCCCAGTTGACCACCGGGTCCTGAAACATCGCGTCGTCGCTGGCGATGATAAGGTCGCAGACCCAGGCGAGCATCAGGCCGCCGGCGATGGTCTTGCCCTGCACCTGTGCAATCGTCGGCTTGGGGATGTTGCGCCAGCGGCGGCACATGCCGAGGTAGATCTCCTCCTCGCGCGCCATCATCCCTTCCTGGCCCTTCATGCCGAATCCGCCCCACGTGCCGACGGGCTTGAACGAATCGAAGCCCTTGCCGCTGCCCGCGCGAAGGTCGTGGCCGCTAGAGAAATGTGGGTCACTGCCCGCGAGGATGATGACCTTCACGTTGTCGTCCTGCGCGGCCGTGTCGAACGCTTCGTTGAGTTCGTACGTCAGCTGCACGTTCTGCGCGTTGCGTGCCTCGGGCCGGTTGAGCGTGATTTTTGCGACGTGGTCGGCAGCCATTTCGTAGAGGATGGTTTCGAGTGCCATGCGTGTCCCCCTTCGGTGTGGACGCAGTATATGGAACCCGCGACGTGGGCCGGACTACCCGTAGAGTGGCTTCATGGCAGCGGATGCGGCGCCGTTCGCGCCCGGGTCTAGCCGCTGGCGCAGCGATCCGCCGGGGGCGAAATCGCGCGTGAACTCCGGCGGCCGCACCATCACGGGCATGGGCAGCGCGTGCCCGAACACGAGCGCCTGCTGCTTGCTCTCGAGCGAGGCGATCACCTGTCGCAGCCCCGAGCGCCCCTGGATGCCCCCCACCAGCGCCTCGACGTCGGCTTCGCTATCGAGCTGCAGGCAAAATTTGGTCCCGATCTGGGAGAGCACCTCGGGGTCGATCTGGCTCGGGCGCTGGTCGATGATCAACAGCGTGACGTTGTACTTGCGCAGTTCCCGCGCGATCTCGCCAAAAATCGTCTGGCCCGCCATGGACTTGTCGACGAACTTGTGCGCCTCTTCGATGACGATGACAAGCCGGTTCGGCTCCTTCGCAGCATCGCCGCGCGCCTGCTCCATCGCCCGCTGGTAGGCGTCCCAGATGCGGCGGGAGAGCATGTTCGCGACGAGCATGTAGCTCGTCAGGTTGTTGCCGTGCTTCCCGAACTGGATGACGACGCTCTGGCCGCCCTGCAGGCTCTGCACGATCCAGTCGATCGCGCCGCGGAACTGGGAATCGCCGGACTGCACGAAGTCGCGGCTCTTGAGCGCGCGCAGTTTGCGGCGCAAGTGCGTCCAGGTCGGCTGCGCGATATCGAGTGACTTCAGCACGGGGCCCCATCCCGCGTCTCCTTCCTCCGTTTCAGACGCGCGCGCCAGCGCCGCCGGCGGCACCTCCGCGAGCACTGCATCGAACCACCCGTGGCCGAGCTTATCGAAGAGCACGTCGCACGCCTCGATTGCGCTCTGCGTGAACTCGGCCGTCGACTGGAGCACGCGCAGGTCGTCAGGCTCGATGTCCTTCGTCCCTACGACGAGCCGCCTGTCCAGCCCAGGGCGATCCTCGACGCCCATGAGCGCCACATCGCTGCCGTGCAGCAATTTGAGCGAGCGGCGCTGCCCGCCTTCGAACTTAAGGTAGTCGCCGTAGTCGTCGTGCATATCGAAGATGAGCGCGACGGTGCGCTGCTGCTTCGTCGGCGCCATGGACGACTGCTTGATCAGCCCGCTGAGGAACTGGACCGCGTAGACAGTCTTGCCCGTGCCGCTCTTGCCGAAGATGCCTGCCGAGCGCTCGAACAGCTTCTCCAAATCGACGTGCACCATCACGTCGTCCATGCCGAGGGGGCTGCCGAGCGTGACCGCCGGGCGGTCGTCGCCGACATCGAACGCGCGCGTCAGGGCGTCCTGGTCCGCGCGCGCGACGCGGGCGAAGTGCCGCGGGATGCGCCGCGCGCGGCTGCTCTCGCCCGCCTCCCCGACTTCGAGGTAGGGCTGCACATCGATGGCGGTGTAGACGCCGGTATCGAGCAGCACTTCGCGCAGGAGCGCGATGTGGCGATCCTCGCCGGATGGCGGCGGCCATGCCGTGGCACTGCCCTCGGCCGACTTCAGCATCACGTCCGTGACCATACCGAGGAGGTCGAAGCCGTCGCCGAGCGGCGCCATCACGTATTGGCCGAGTCCTGCCGCCTTCGCGGCGTCCAGCCGCACCTCGAGCCCCTTCGTCAGCGAGCCGCCGACCACCACGCCGATGTCCCCGTCCGTCCCTGGCATGATCATCCCGCGACCCCCCGGATAATGCTCGCGAGCCGGGCCGAATCGGCCTTTAGCAGCCGCGCCAGCTCCTTGCCGGCGACCACCGTGAACTCCCGTGCGCCAGCGCCGTGGGCGGCCGCGGCCGAGCGAATCGTGGCGGCCAGCACCGCGTCGTCGCATTGGGGCGCGCCGACGAGGAGCGCGAGGAAGGCGCCATCGCCCGTGATGCGCACGGTCTCGGGCTCGCTTGCCGCTTCGACGCGCGCCAACAGGGGCGGTGGCGTCGGCGGCAGGAGCGCGCGGGCGACTTCGCCCTCGATGTACCCGCAGCTCACGACCGTGAGGCGCGTGCGCAGGAGCGGCCGGATGTGCGGGTTATCGGCGAGCACCTCCGCGGCCGACATCTCGCCGCCCGTCGCCTGCAGCGGCCTCGAGGGGTCGTCCGGGCCGCTGGCGGTGTCCGCGACCGCGCCAATCACGGTCCAGGGCCCTTCGCGTACGGCGACCAGCTGGCCGAGCCGGAACGGCTCCTCGACATAGCGCTCGTAGGCGCAGGCGAATGCCCGCAGCCCGGCCTCCACGACACGTGGGGTGTCGATCGTCATACGGCGCGCCTCCGCTTGCTCTCCTGCTTGCCGTTTGCCGCGCCGTACAGGCCCTGGCGCGCGGCCTCGGCCTCCAGCAGCCGGCTGAATTGCTGGCGGTCCGCCCCGGAGATGACCGCCTGTTCGTGCGCCTCCTGGAGCGCCCGCGGGTAGCCGTTGCAGCGCGCGCACTGGTCGATGAGAGTTGCGTGGAGGCGGCCGATGCGCGCAGCAGAACTCGCCCAGCCCGGCACTTCGACCCGTGCGATATCTCCGCCGGCGCGCAGGTAGAAGAACCAGACCTCGTGCGCTGCCAGTTCGTTCAGGGTTTCGACGCGGCCCGCACGCTGGCTGCCGGCGCGGAACAGCGCGCTGCGCTGGCCATCGCCAAGGAGCCCCGCGAAGAGCTGGCCATCAGAGGCAGGCCAGGCGATGCCCTTCGCCGGCGACAATGCCCGCAGGCTCGTGACGACATCGCTCGCGCGCGAGCCCGAGACGTACGCGCAGACGCTCAGGCCGTCGCCCGACAACGACAGCAGGTCCAGGATGTCGCGCGTACGGGCGAGCACCGCCTTACGCACCGATTCGTCGACCTGACGGCTATCGAGGTCCCATGGCAGCAGCGTGCCATCGAGCATGAGCACGACGTTCCCGTCGGCGAGCCGCTCGCGGGCGAGGTGGCCGCCGGCCTCGAGCTCGGCGATGTCGCGCAGCAGGTTCACGCCCCAGCCGCGGCCAAGCGTGTCGCCGCCGCGGTCGTCATCGTCCCCTGGTGGTTCGTGCTCCGGACCTAGCTCGGCGTGGGAATCGAGGAGCGCGTTGCACGACATGCGGTACGGAAGCGCGACCCGCCCGATGTTGATCACATAGCATTGCACCGGTGCGAAGCGGTCGGGCTCGATGCTCGAGCCGTCGGCGGAGACCACGGTGAGCGGCGTGAAGGGCGGCGCCGTGAAGACGCACTGGCACGCCTCGTCGGTGGCGAGGGCGTAAGGCCGCGGCACGTGCTGCATCGCATCCTCGACGCGCTGGTTGCCGAGCGCCGGGTCGCCGGCCCAATCATTCAGAGCTTCGCCCGCGGCCTGGAGGCCGGCATCCATGGCGCCGAGGCCGGCAGCGTAGCGCGAGATCAGGTCCGGCAGTTTGCCCGTCAGCTGTTCGATGCGGAGCGTCATCGTGTGGCCTCGGAGCCCGCACGGAGCACCCGCGCATCGCCGACGCGGCGCGTGACTTTGAGTGCGTCGAGGTGTTCGAGCAGCGCCTGGGCGTACTTGCGGCTCGTCCCGAACAGGTCGCGTACTTCGGCCAACGAGATGCTGCCGTTCGCTTCGATGTGCGCGACGACCGTCCGGCGCATGGCGGCAAACGTGGCCGCGTCGAATACAACGCCCGCGCCGGTGTCCTCGATCCGGCCCTGCTCCGCGAGGTACGAGAGCAACGCCGGGGACGGGAGGTGCTCGGTTGGGGGGCTGGCGCCGCCCGCCGCGAGCGCCGCCAGGAACGTGTCCGCTTCGACCTGCTGCCGCTCCCCGAGTGCCACGGTGTAGCCCGGTGGCGCGATGCCGGCGGGCCTGGCATCGATGCGGCCACCGGCCACACCGTGTGCTACCACCGCATCGAAGACGGCCGCATCGATGCGGGCTGCGCTGCGGACGTGTTCGCGTGGGGCAGCCGTGCGCAACGGGTTCGCGGCGAGGTATTCGTCCGCGGCGGCGGCGACGCGTCCCGCCGCCGCATCGAGCCAGGCGCGGGCGAACAGGCGCGGGCCTTCGCGTACCGCGGCGCCCGCGGCCAGCAGTTCGGTGACGGCCGCTTCAGCGGCCGCCACTTCGATGCTGAGCAGCTCCGCCGGGCTGTACGCATCCAGCGGCGCGCGCAACAACAGATCCAGGAGACGGTCCGTGGGTGCGCCCGCGAGCTGCAGCTCCAGTGCTTCAATTGTCGGGAGGTGGTTGCGCCGGTGCCGGCGCGGATTGATCGCGACGATCACCCCACCCGCCGCGGTTTCGTTCGACGTGCGCACCACGCAATGGTCGCCCCGCGAGACCGCGACCGGCGAATCGAGCACGAGCTGCGCCCACGCGCGCTCCCCGGGGAGGAGCGCGTCGCGGTCCAATAGCCGGAGACGGCCTTCGGATTCGGAGGTGGCGCTCAGGAATGTGATGCCGGCGTCGTGGGCGAGGGGATGGCCGAGGATGGACGTGGCCTGCAGCCGCACGTCGATGGCGTGCGCGGGCGTGATGGCGCCCGACAGCGAGAGCACCATGCCGCGGGTTACGTCCTCCGCATGGATGCCGCTGAGGTTGACGGCCGCGCGCGTGCCCGGTTCGAGCCGTGCCACCTTCGTCTTGTGGCGCTGCAACCCCCGGACACGCGCCCTCAGGCGCCCGGGCTGCAGCTCCACCTCCTGCCCGGCTTCGAGCGCACCATCCACGAGCGTACCGGTGACGACCACACCGAAGCCCTGCATCGTAAATGCGCGGTCGATAGGCAGCCGTGGGCGGCCGAGGTCGCGTTTCGGCGGCGTCGACTCGAGGCGCGCGTCGATGGCCGCCAGCAGCTCCGGGAGCCCCTCGCCGGTGGTGCCCGAGACGCGCACTGCCGGCGCGCCGGCGAACCTTGTCCCTGCCAGGGTCTCAGCAAGGTCGGCTTCGACCAGGTCCGCGTAGTCGCGCTCGACGAGGTCGGACTTCGTCAGCACGACAATGCCGGCGGGCACATCGAGCAAGTCGAGGATGGCGAGGTGTTCGCGCGTCTGCGGCATCACCCCTTCGTCCGCGGCGACGACGAGCAACGCGAGGTCGACCCCTCCGGCCCCGGCGAGCATATTCTTGATGAACCGCTCGTGCCCGGGCACATCGACGATGCTGACATCCCGGCCCGACGGCAATGTGAGCCAGGCGAAACCGAGGTCAATGGTGAGGCCGCGTTCTTTCTCCTCACGCAGGCGGTCGGGGTCGATGCCGGTAAGGGCGCGGACGAGCGTGCTCTTTCCGTGGTCGACGTGCCCCGCAGTTCCGATGACGTACATTTGTTCGATATTCTAGGCGCGCCGGGCGGCTGTGGGAACCGGGTCACGGCCAGGTGGGCTGGCATCGCAAAGCGTGCCGTCAGCCCCCGATGTTCCCGGCACGATGGCCGCGGAAGCGGGCGATGGCCAGCGGGCGCTGCGCGGAAATCGTGCGGGGATACCGCGGGCGGTTAGACTTCCCTGGATGACACAGCGCAACGCGAGCCCGCTGGCGATCCTTGGAGGCACGTTCGACCCTCCGCATATCGGGCACCTCGTGCTGGGGGAGTGCGCCCGCCTCCAGTTCGGCGCCAGCCGCGTGGTGTACATTCCGGCGGGCGACCCGTGGCGAAAGACGGCCGCCGATGCCGCCCGGCGGCGCGCTGTGACCGCCGCGGTCCGCCGGCTGGCGATGGTGCGGCTCGCGGTGGCCGGCAACCCTGGGTTCGTCGTGGACGACCGCGAGGTGCGCCGTCTCGGCCCCACCTACACCGTTGAGACGCTCGAAGCGTTGCATGCCGAGGGCCACCGGGAACTGCTGCTCATCGTGGGCACCGATGCGCTGGCTGACTTCCCGAACTGGCACCGTTCGGCGGACATCACCAGGCTGGCGCGCATCGTGGTTGCGGAGAAGCCCGGCGCGGAGGGCACGGCGGCGAAACTGGCGCAAGCGGCCGGGTTCGATTACGCGCCCGGCCTTGTGGCGATGCCGCCGCTGCCGATCAGCTCTACAGACATCCGCAACCGCGCCACCACGGGGAAGCCGTTCCGGTACCTCGTGCCCGAGCCGGTCTTCGCGTACATTCGCGGATATGGGCTCTACGGTGTCGAGGCATCGCCCGCGTAGCCACTGCGCCCTACAATTCGCTCCATGCCCGGCACCGATGATGAAACGAAGCTCGGGGCACTGCGCGCGCGCCTCGGCGACCAACTGCTCGTCGACGAACTCGCCGACCAGCTGAACCGCACGCGCCAGCTGCTCACGGGCAACCCGGAGGAGACGACCGAGGCCGTGCTTGCGAGCATGGGCGGCCAGGCGGAAGTCGAAGCCCGTATCACCGCGAGCCTTGCCGCGACCGCGCCGCTGGCCGAACCCGACCGTTTTCCGGAAGCGCACCGCCTCGCCATGCGCGCGCTCGAAGTGCTCGACCGCGAGGGCGCACGCGACCCCGGGGCGCCGGGCCTCGGGCCGCTGTCGCCGGTCGCGGAAATTGCCGTCGAGGCCGTGGCCGAGTTCCTCACCAAAGGGTACGCAAAGACCATCGCCGGCCGCCTCCGGACGCTCTACGCGCGCCGGGAGTCGCAGGCGGAGCCCGCCAGCTCCGCCCGGCGTTCGCTCGCCCGTGCGCGACTGGAGATGGACCGCCTTGCGCCTGGCTTCGGCGGGAGCAGCCCGTTGACGCCGGTGCTGGCTGCGGGCGCCTCTGTGTCGGTGCTGGCGTCCGGGTTCCAATACCTCGGCGCCATCGACTTCGCTAACCGCCGCGTCCTGCTTGCCGGCGCGATCGTGTTATTCGTCGTGTTCTTCCTGCTGTCGTCGGTGTTGTTGCGGGGCGCGGCCGTGGCACACCGACGATCGCGCATGATCATGGACCGGCCGCTTGCGGCCCTCTGGGAAACGATCGGCTTCGCCGGCGATCCCCCGAAAGATGACAGCCAGGACTTCGCCTTCATCGCGATCGTGCTCAGCGCGCTCCTGTGGTTGGGCGCGCCGGCCATCGGCGTCCTGTTCCTGGTGCTCTAACGCTGGCGCGCTCGCGGGGTTGCGTCGCGCCGGCGGCGGACGCGCTCGCGGAGGGCTGCTTCGAGTGCGCGCTGCGAGATGGGCGCCGCCGCGATAACGTCTCCGGCGATGGCGACCACGGGGATTTCGAACATGAACCGCCGGTGGAGCTCGTCGTCCTGTTCGATGTCGATGAGCTCGAGCGCGAAGTGCAGCTCGCGCGCGAGCTTCCGCAACTGCTCTTCCGCGGCATCACAGAGGTGGCAGCCGGGCCGCCCATAAAGCGTGACCACCAGCGCGGACGTCACGCCGGGGCTGGACGAACCTTCGACGGTGGCTCGCCATCGCCATCCTCATCGACGCCCCAGACGCGCTCGGCGTACTCGCGGGTGATCGGCCCCGGGTGCCGGGCGAGCACGCTTGCGATGATGAACGCGCCGCCGATGATGAGGACGCTCACCATCTGGGGCACCGGTATCCCCCACAGTTCTTGCTCATCGAGCCGCGTGAAGGACAGTCCGAAGCGCATCGCGCCGTAAAGCACCAGATAGGCGCTAAAGACCAGGCCCGGCGACTTGAAGTAGCGCCGTGCTACAAGCAGCAGGAGCGCCAGGATGATGAAGTCGCCGACGAGCTCGTACCCGCCGGCCGTCGGATGCACCGATTTGCCCAGCTCGCCGAGCGTGTTCGGGTTCGTGTACCGGAAGGCCCACGGGAGATTGCTTGCCTTGGCGAGGTGCTCACCGTTCATCAGGTCGCCGATGCGGCCGATGCCCTGGCCGAGAATCATCCCCGGCGCGGCGGCGTCGAACGTGATCGCGATGGGCCACTTGCGCCAGAGCGCGTACACGAGCCCGCCGAGCACGCCGCCGATGAGGCCGCCGTACAGCGTGATGCCGCCCTCTGTGATCTTGGTCACGATTTCGATGGGGTTGCCGCTGAACTTGTCCCAGTGTTCGAACGCGTAGAAGAGACGCGCGCCGACAATCGCGGATGGGACGCCGGCAAGGGCGATCTCCTGGCCCACTTCGCTCGGGATGCCATCTTTTTGCGCCAGCCATACCGAAAGCGACACGCCGGCGATGATGCCGATCGCGGTGAAAAGCCCGTGCCAGGTCAGCGTGAACGGGCCAAAATCCGCGAACGTGGGATCGATGTTGATGTTGATCGCGAGGAGCGGGAGGAATCCGAACATGTGCACCGCCATAGCCTACAGGCAGCACGGCTCAGGCGCGAGGTTTGCCCCCGGCCCCTTTCCCGGCCAACGGCGCCATCCAGCGCGGGCTTACCTTTGCGAATGAGCGTGACGCCATCGCGTAAGGGGAGCAGCACGCGTTACGGCTGGCTTCGCGCGTTTCCGCGGCGAGCGCGGGGAGGCGCCGGCTCCGGGCTCGTGTACGCCTCCTCGTACTCCTCGATCCCGGGTAGTGCGAGCGAAGGCAGGTGGGCTGCTTGTGACATCGAGTGCTCCGGGCCCACGGCCGGCGCCGCTCGTGTCGAACGGCAGGAGGCGTTGCGGTAGAGTGCCGGGACATCATACCGGCGAGGCCATCATGCCCGACTTCGAACAGCTTCTCTACTCCCAGGAAGGGCGCGTCGTCACGATCACGTTGAACCGGCCCGAACGCCTGAACGCCTGGACCGGCACGCTCGAGAACGAGTTCATCACCGCCATCCGGCAAGCGTCGGACGATGACTCCGTCGGCTGCATCGTCGTCACTGGTGCGGGACGCGGCTTCTGCGCCGGCGCGGACATCGGCGGCTGGGCCGCGGTCCAGAGTGGCGCCGTGAAACGGCCCGAGCGCCCGCCTGCGCTCTGGACCCAGACGGCGCGCGAGGCGAGCCCCAACGTCCCCCTCACGCTTGCGGAGGCCAAGCCCGTGATCGCGGCCATCAACGGCCCGGCCGTCGGCATCGGACTGACCATGGCGCTCGCCTGCGACCTGCGCATCGCCTCCGACCGCGCACGCTTCTCTGCGCGCTTCGTGCGCGTCGGCCTGCTGCCTGAATGCGGGAGCAGCCACAACCTGCCGGAAGTCGCCGGGATCCAGGTCGCGATGGAGTTGGCGCTCACCGGCCGCATCATCGATGCGAGTGACCCACTCGCGGCGAAACTCGTCAGCCGCATCGTCCCGCACGAAGACCTGATGCCGACCGTCTATGCGCTCGCGAACGAGATCGCCTCCGGCCCCAACGACCCTGTCTGGCTGACCAAGCGGGTCCTGCGCCGCAATTCCGCGGAGCAGAACATGCACGCCGTGGTCGCGACCGAGACCCAGCTCTTCGCGCAGGTCAAGGACAAGCCCGCACACGTCGAAGCCGTGCGCGCGTTCGGCGAGAAGCGCGAACCGCGGTTCCACGGGTAACGAGACGGAGATTCCGCGCCGTGCGTGACGGCATTCACATCATGTGACATGATCGGTGCATGTCTGACACTTTCGCGCGCGTCAAGATTAACTCGCAGGGTCGCGTGATCATCCCGGCAGCGTTGCGGAACGCCGCTGGCCTGAAGCCGGGCGAGACGGCCATCATGCACCTTGTCGATGACCATCTTGTTCTGGAGAGCCAGGCGCACCTGTGGGCGCGCCTTAAAGAGATGTATTCGGCTCCTGGACCAGGCGGCCTCTCGGCGCTCGAGGAACTGCGCCAGGAACGAAGGCAAGAGTTTTTGCGCGAGGCCGAATTGACGGACGGCGCGTCCGATGGCGGATGATCCGCCACGATTTGTCTCGGATGCTTCGGCCATCCTTGCGATTCTCCTGGACGAGCCCGGCGGCCCGGCGGCCGTAGATCGGGCGACCGGTTCGATCATGTCGACCGTGAACCTGAGCGAAGTTCTGCAGAAGGCGACTCAGCGTGGGCGAGACATGCAGGAAGCGCGCCTGGTCATAGCTTTGTTGGATTTGCAGGTCCTCGCTTTCTCCGAGGCGCAGGCCGAGGAGGCCGCCCGCCTCTGGCCGAGCACGTCCCGGCTGGGACTCTCATTCGGCGATCGCGCGTGCCTGGCACTCGCGCTGGAACGAAATGCCACCGTTCTCACGGCCGAACGGACGTGGGCGCGGCTTGATGTTGGCATCAGGATGAGCGTGATCCGTTAAGTCGCCCCGGTATCGGCTGGCGCCCGGGTGTAGGGTTGGCACGCGCGCCCCGCGCCCTCGGGCGCGCACCCCCCGGCTGCGTCGATGCGCCGGGGAGCCATCCTGGATCGAATCTCCCCTTGGCGGGGAACATTCGCCGCCATCCCGGCGTTGAGAGGGCATGGGTATGAGCGAGTCCCGCCGGCTGACAAGGCTGCTGCGAAGCCGCCGCACGCGCCTGGCGCTCGCCGTGCTGGCGCTGCCTCCGGTCCTCCTCGCGCTCTACGTTTTCCTCGCCCCGCTCCCCGCGCCGGAATCGCGCATGCATCCTGCGGGCACCGTCGTCCTCGGCAGCGACGGCACGGTGCTTCGGCGCGATACCAGCGAAGGCCTTCGCATCCCGGTTTCGCTGGACCAGGTGGCCCCGGCGATCATCGACGCCACGATCGCGGCCGAAGACCAGCGCTTCGAGAGCCACGTCGGCATCGACCCGCTCGCCTTGGCGCGCGCCGCCTTCACCTGGTGGCGAAACCCCTCCGGCGCTTCGACCATCACCCAGCAACTGGCCCGGCGGCTCTACCTGCGCGACGCCGGCGGCCCGCGCCTCTGGCGCAAGGCGCGAGAGTCCGTGCTGGCGCTCCAGTTGGAACGCCGGCGTTCCAAGGACGAGATCCTCGCGCTCTACCTGAATGAGATCTACTACGGGCGCGGCGCTTACGGCGCCGAGGCGGCGGCGCGCGTGTATTTCGACACCAGCGCCCGTAACCTCGATCTTGCTCAGGCCGCCTTCCTCGCCGGTCTACCGCAATTGCCTTCGAGCTACGAACCGGCTGCGGAGATCGCGCCCGCACAGGCGCGCCAGCGCTACGTGCTCGACCGCCTCGTGGCCACCGGGAAGGTATCGCGGCCCCAGGCCAGCGCGGCCGCCGCCGAGCCATTGGTGCTTGCGCCGGCGCTCGCACCTACCCTCGCCCCGCACGCCGTCCAGTACGCGCTCGACGAACTCGCGCGCCTCCGCCCGGACCTCGCCGGACGCGACGGCCTCATCATCGAGACCACCATCGATCCCGCGCTCGAAGCCGAGACCGAGCGGCTGGCACGGCTGCGCCTCGACGAAATCAAGGACCGCGACGCGACCAATGCGTCCGTCGTCGTGCTGGACCCCCGCACCGGCGCCATCCTGACGCTCATGGGCAGCGTCGACTTCAACGATCTCGCCATCGACGGGCAGGTGAACGTTGCGCTGCAGGCGCGCCAGCCTGGCTCCGCGTTGAAGCCGTTCCTCTACGCGGCGGCATTCGAGCGCGGGTACACGGCGGCAACGCCGCTGCTGGACGTGCCGACGACGTTCGACACGCCGTCCGGCCCGTACTCGCCGCTCGACTACGACCGGCGCTTCCACGGCGTGGTGCCCTTGCGGGTGGCGCTGGCGTCCTCCTACAACATCCCCGCGGTGCGGACGCTGGACGCCATCGGCATCGATGCATTCCTGGAGATGGCGCATCGCGCCGGGCTGCACACGCTGACCGATACCGAGGCCTATGGCCTCGCGCTCACGCTCGGTGGCGGCGACGTGCGCCTGCTCGACCTGGCGGCTGCCTATGGCATCTTCGCCACCGAGGGTCTGCGCACCGACCCGTACATCGTCAGTCGCGTGCGCGATAGCAGCGGGCGGGTGCTCTACGAGCGCCCGTCGCCCGTCGCGACGCGCGTACTCTCGGAGCAGAACGCCTGGCTCATCGCCGACATCCTCGCCGACCCGGCCGCCCGTGTGCCCGGCTTCGGCGAAGTGAACCCGCTGACTGTGCCCTTCACAGCGGGCGTAAAAACGGGCACCACCACCGGCTTCAGGGACAACTGGACTGTCGGCTTCACGGCGAACCGTGTGGTCGGCGTCTGGGTCGGGAACACCGACGGGCACCCGATGCGCGATGTGTCGGGCGTCGATGGTGCCGGCCCGATCTGGCGCGACGTGATGATCGCTGCCGGCGAGCGCTTCGCACCCGAGTGGCTCACGCGCCCCGCGGGCCTGGTGACGGCTGCCGTCTGCCCGCCGACAGGCCTGCTCCCGGGCCCGGACTGCCCCGGGACTGTGCAGGAGACATTCGTGGCCGGGACCGAGCCGCGGGTGGCGGAACAGTATTTCGTCCGCGACAGCCAGGGCATGCTGCGCGCCGACGTGCCCGCCGGCGCCCGTGCCTGGGCCGTCGATGCGGGCGTCGCGGTGGCAGGCGCAGGCGCTCCCGGTTCCAGCGCCCCGCCGTCGCTGCAGGTCGTGCAGCCGGTGCGCGGCAGCGTGCTCTTCATGTCGCCCGAGCTGCCCACCCAGCAACTCCTCCTGAGAGCCACGGCGGCCATGCCCGTGGCCTGGATCGAGCTGCGCGTCGATGGCGCGGTGGCCGGCCGGTCGGACGCGCCGGACGTGTCCATCGCGTGGCGGCTGGAACCGGGCGCCCATGCGATCGAAGCGACCGCCGGCCTGCCCGGCGGCGAAACCGTCACCACCACATCCACCTACGAGGTACGAACACGATGAACGGCAAGCTTCGGACGATCGGACGGCTGCTCCGCGACCCGCGCTGGGCCACGCTGACCGCGGCCTCTGTGGGGCTTGTGGTGCTCCTTGCGGTGCTCGTCATCGTGAACGCGGGTGGCGGCTCTCAGGCGCCCGCCGCGCCCGAACCGAAGGACTTCACCATCTCGCCCCAGGGTGATGATGTGCCGCGCCTGACGCCGATCCAGGTCACCTTCAAGCAGGCGCCTTCGGAACGCAACGGGGCGAAGCTCGTGAACCTCGAACCGGCGGCGACCGGTTCCTACGTCTGGGTCAGCGACCGCACCCTTCTGTTCCAGCCGGACTTCCCCGGGCTGCTGCGCGGGCAGGAGTACGCGGTCAAGGTGGCGGCGCGTCCGGAGGCAGGGCTCCCGGCGGCGCAACAAGCGAAGTTCACCACGACCGGGCTGCTCACCGTCCAGAACGTAATCCCCGCTCCGGACGACACCGATGTCCCGTCGAACGTGCAGGTGCTCATCCAGTTCAGCCGCTCCGTCGCGCCGCTGACCCTCCTGAGCGCGGCGACGACGCCCGCGCCGGTCGTCTTCGACCCGCCCATCACCGGGAAGGGTGAGTGGCTAAATACCTCGCTCTACCGGCTCGTGCCCGATGCCCTGGCGCCGAACACGAAGTACACGGCGCGCATCCCGGCGGGGCTCACGTCCGCGGCCGATGGCGTCCTCAAAGAGGACTTCAGCTGGAGCTTCACCAGCTACGGCCCCGCCCTCGATAGCGTCTCTCCCGATGCGAACACGACGTTCGCCGCGCCACGCCAGCCGATCACGCTGAAGTTCAACCAGGCGATGGACCGCGCCTCGGTGCAGGACGGCTTCGCCTTGACGACGGGCGGTTCGGCGAAGGTCGCCGGCACGTTCGCCTGGTCCGATGGCGACAGGACCGTCGTGTTCACTCCCGCGGCGGACCTCGCCCGCGCCGGGACCTACGCCATTGCACTGGAGAAAGCGCGCAAGGGCGCCGGCGGCGGGGAGACCAAAGCCCCGTGGTCCTCGAACTTCACCGTCGTCGGGCTGCCAGGCGTGGCGTCGACCCGGCCCGAGAACGGCGCGACGAACGGCGGTCGTTACGGCGTTGGCGTCACGTTCAAGACGCCGATGAACGAGGACTCGCTCGAAGGCAAGGTCAGCATCAGCGGCATCGCCGCGGACGCGATCACGACCTACTGGTACCAGGAAGGGCTGAACCTCAACATCAACACGTCGCTCCACGCATCGACGGCGTACACCGTGACCATTGCGGCCGGCGGCGTCGACCGCTACGGGCAGCCGCTGGCCGCGTACAGCTTCTCCTTCAAGACGGGCGCGCTGCCTTCGGGCGTGAGCTTCGCCATTCCCGGCACTGTCAGCACCTTCTCGGCCAGCACCGCGCCCATCCTCTACTACCACGCCACGAACGTGGCCACCGTGAGCTTCAGCCTCTACCGCCTGACGGCCGAGGAGGCGTACGACATCATCGCGAACAACTATCTGCCTCAAAACCCCGGGCCTACCCCATGGGTGCCGTCGACGCCCGCCATCCGCACGTGGACGGAAACGAACGACGCGACCAAAGACCAGGTGATGCTGCTTTCGACATCGCTGTCGGGCAGCACGGCGCCCCTGCCCAAAGGCGACTATTTCGTGAAATCCGACAATGGCTTCTACAACTCGCGGTTCGCGTTCTCTGTGGTCGACACGGCGATCATCACCAAGCTCTCGAGCGACGAACTGCTCGCGTGGGTCATCGACCACGACACCGGCAAGCCGCTCGCGAACGCCCGCGTAAAGGTGAACCGCGGCGATATCGGCGACCAGGTGAGCGACGCCAACGGGCTGGTGCGCTTCCCCATCGCGAGCACTGTAGGCGTGTTCCCGCCGCGACAGCGCACGTTCATCGTCACCGTCGACGACGCCGGTCACCGCGGCGTGACATCGACGTGGTGGCAGCAGGGGACGTACCCGTACCAGCTGAACATCCCGGTCGAGTACTACCCGCGGAAGTACGTTGCGAACCTGTATACCGAGCGGCCCATCTACCGGCCCGGTGAGGAGGTGTTCTACAAAGGCGTGATCCGCGAGGACGACGATGCGTCCTACAGCGTCCCGGCCTCCGTTTCGAACATGGACTTCCACATCATCGACGCCAACGGGAAGGACCTTGCGACCGTCCCGGTGCAGCTGAATGAATTCGGCACGTTCGCCGGCTCATTCACCATCCCCGCGGATGCCGCCGTCGGCGACTACGGCGCCTTCATCCAGTGGAACCCGGCGCCGCAATTCCAGATGCCGTTGACGGGCACGAGCTTCCTCGTGGCGGAGTTCAAGAAGCCCGAGTTCCAGGTCGAGGTCGCTACCGGCAAACCGGTGTATTCGAATGGCGACACCATCGATGCGAGCGCCACGGGCTCGTTCTATTTCGGCGGTGCGCTGGCCGGTGCGAAGGTCACGTGGGCGGCGATGGCCAACCCGTACACCATGACCGTCAAAGGCTACGAGCGCTACTCCTTCGCCGATTACGATTACGCCCGCACCGCCGTTGTGCGCGATCCCCTGCGCGCCACCGGGACCGCCACCACAGGCCCCGGCGGCGTCGCGGCGTTCTCCGTTCCGGCGGCGCTGAAGGGGAACGAAGGGGCCCAGCAGTTCACCATCTCCGCAACCATCACCGATGAGAACGCGCAGGCAGTCGCATCGAGCACGAACGTCACCGTCCACGCGGGCGACCTTTATGCCGGCATCCAGCCCGCCGATTACGTCGCCCAGGCTGGCAAGGACGCGCGCATCAACCTCGTCTCCGTCGATACCACGGGCGCCATCCAGCCGAACAAGCCCGTCACCGTCCAGGTGTACGAGCGCAAGTGGGTGACGACCAAGGAGCAGACCCCGGAGGGGGCGCGCCGCTACCGCAGCGATCCGGTCGATACCCTCCTGACGACGCTCACCACCACCACGGACAGCAAGGGCGAGGGCTTCGCCACCTACGCCCCGGCGGGCAGCGGGACCATCCGGCTCGTCGCCGAAATCACCGACACGAAGGGCCGCACCACGCGCTCGGCGGCCTACCTCTGGGTCTGGGGCGAGGGCTTCGCCAGCTGGCGTGTCAGCAACGACGACACGGTCCAGCTCGTCGCGGACAAGGAGAAGTACAACGTCGGCGATACGGCTGAGATCCTCGTGCCGGCGCCGTTCGAGAACGCCACCGGCCTGGTAACCGTCGAGCGCGGGAAGATCATCACGCGCTCGGTGCAGGATTTCCCCACGAACAGCACCCGCATCCGGGTGCCAATCACCGACCGCAGCGTGCCGAACGTGTTCGTCTCCGTGGTGCTGTACCGGCCGCCGACGCTGGTGGACCCGGTCCCGCGCTTCAAAGTGGGATACGTCGAGCTGCCCGTCTCCACTGACACCCGCGCCCTGAAGGTGGACATAACCCCGGATCGCGCCCAGGCCAAGCCCGGCGACAAGGTGAAATACGACATAAAAGTGACCGACTCCGCCGGGAAGGGCGTGAAGGCTGAACTCTCCGTCGCCGTTGTCGATAAGGCCGTGCTGTCCCTCGCCGATGAGCGCGGGGTCGACGGCCTCAAGGCCTTCTGGTTCGAACGCGGCCTCGGCGTGTTGACGGCGTCTTCGATGTCCGTGTCGATCAACCGATCGAACGACGTCATCTCCGAGGCGCCGGCGGGCGGCAAGGGTGGCGGCGGCCTCGGCGAGGACCGGCTGCGGCAAGACTTCCGCAACACGGCCTTCTGGCAGGCCCAGGTGGTGACGAACGCCGACGGGACGGCCACTTTCGTGGTGCCAATGCCCGATAACCTCACGACGTGGCGGCTTCAGGCACGCGCCGTGAGCGGCGACACACTCGTCGGTGAGGGCACGAACGAGCTCGTTTCGACCCAGCCGCTGCTCATCCGCCCCGCGCTGCCGCGCTTCCTCCGCGTCGGCGACAAGGCCACGCTCCGCACGCTCGTGCGCAACGCAACCGGCACTGCCAGCGACGTGACCGTGACGCTCGCCGCCGAAGGCGTCGACGTGAGCGGCGACACCACAAAGAAGGCGACCATCGCGCCCGGCACATCCGCGACTTTCGAGTGGCCGGCCACGGTCTCGGCCGAAGGTGTGGCGAAGCTGACATTCGCGGCGAAGGGCAGCGGCGGGCTCAGCGACGCCGTGGTCCAGGAGCTGCCCATCTACCTCGATGTGACGCCGGAGACGGTAGCGACAGGCGGAGTCGTCACGACGGAGCCGCTCTCGGAGGCGATCTTCCTGCCCGCCTTCGCGATCCTCAAGCGCGGGCTCCTCGCACTCACCCTGCAGCCCACGCTCACCGGTTCGATGGCGAGCGAGCTGACGTCGTTCAGGCCACCGCCTCCGCAGTACTCAGAGGACAGCCAGAGCATCGCCAGCCGCATCATCGCCGTCACGGGTGTGATGCAGGCGCAGAAGGGCGTCGGCGACCCCAACAACGTGCTCTACGCGTCGCGGCTCGGGTCCGATGTGGCGACGCTTGTGGGCCGCCAGCGCCAGGACGGCGGCTGGGCCTGGTGCCAGGGCACCCTCTGCGAGAGCGACCCCCAGCTGACCGCCAACGTGCTCCTCGCGCTCGGCGAGGCGAAGGACCGCGGCATTGGAGTCGATGCAGGCGCCGTTTCACGCGCTGGCAACTACATCGTCGCGTACATCAACCGCACGGTGGACGTCGTGAACCCGGCGGACCCAAGCGACAAAGCGCTCATGTTGTATGCGGCCGCGTCCGCGGGCTCGACGTTCACCTATCAGTCGACCATGCGGGCGCTACAGGAGCAGTACCGCGCGAAGCTGACGAACTGGGGCCGCGCCTACTTGCTCCTCGGGCTGGCCGAAACCGGTGCGACGAAGGATGACCCGCAGGTCGGCCAGCTCCTCAACGACCTCGCCTCGAACGTGCTTCCCAGCGCGAACGGCAATCACTGGGAGGACGAGCGTACGCAGCGCTCGTTCTTCTCCGGGACGCGCACCACCGCCCTCGTGCTCCAGGCGCTGGTCGCGGTGGACCCGCAACATCCTCTGATCGAGGAGACCGTGCGCTGGCTTATGGTCGCGCGCGGCGCCGGCGGCTGGCGCACTGGCGTCGAACAGGCGCAGGCAATCCTTGCGCTCTCCGAATTCGCCGCGAACACGGGCGAGCTGGCCGGCAACTTCTCGTACGAGGCGCAACTGGGCGGCAGCAAGCTGCTCGCCGGGACGTTCAGCCCTGGCTCCGGCACGAAGGGCGATAGCAAGCAGGTGTCGCTGGAGGACCTTGGCGCCGGCAAGGTGACCGTGCTCCAGCTCGCGCGGGACTTCGCCAGCCCCGGTCGGCTGTACTACACCCTCAACCTCAAGTACCTGACCCCGGCGAAGGACATCGAAGCCCTCAACCGCGGCTTCGCCGTCTCGCACGAATATTCGCTCCTCGATGCGCCGGGCAAGCCCATCACCAGCGCAAAGCTGGGTGACACCGTGCGCGTGAAGGTCACCGTGATCGCGCCGGCCGACCGCAACTACGTCGTCGCGGACGATTACCTGCCCGCCGGCCTCGAACCAATCGACCCGGCGCTGAAGATCATCGACCCGAAGTTGAAGTCGCAGCTCGACCTGGAACGGCAACAGGCTCAACGCCCGGCGGAGCTCGACTACTACGCGCCCTGGTTCCGCTGGTACTACAGCCCATGGCAACAGACCGAGCCGCGCGACGACCGCGTGACGTTGCGCGCGAGCACGCTGCGCAAGGGCGTGTACGAATTCATCTACTACGCTCGCGCTACCAGTCCCGGCGACTACTTCGTCGCGCCGGCGCGCATCGAGGAGTCGTACTTCCCCGAGGTGTTCGGCCGCAGCGATAGCGGGCGGTTCACGGTGGCGCCGTAGCCCGGCAAGCGCGCCGCCGCTCCGCCCGCGTAGGATGCCGAGACCAGACACGAGGAGGTCCCTGTGATTTACGAACTGCGAATCTATACGCCCAACATCGGCAAGATGGGTCCGCTCCAGGCCCGCTTCCGTGACCACACCGTCCGGCTGTTCGAAAAGCACGGCATCAAGAACGTCGGCTACTGGACGAACTCCATCGGCGGCCGCAGCGACGAGCTCTGGTACATGCTGGGGTTCGAGGACCTCGGGCATCGCGAGCGCGCGTGGGCGGCGTTCGCCGCGGATCCCGAATGGCGCTCGGCGCGCGCCGAATCGGAGAAGGATGGCCCGCTGGTCCACCACATAGAGAACCGCATCATGGCGCCCACGGACTTTTCGCCGCTGCGCTAGCAATGGCCCCCTGGCGGCACGGGGATAATGGCGGAGAGGAGCGGCCGCTGACCAGGTTCGCGACGGCGTTCGCGGCGCTGGCGCCCGAGACCGCAGGGTGGTTTCGTGGCGGCGACCGCATCTACGTGGGCTCCTACCGGGACGGCCTCCTCGTCGCGCTGTGGTAGCCCGCTAACGCTTCCGGCCGTTCATCTGGTGAAGTTCCCACCAGATGCCGGCGAGGAGCGCGACCAACGCCGGCTTCGCAACCCGCGCCGCCATCCGGCCGAGCAGGCGCCCGGCGCCCATTCCCGCACGTGCGGCCGCGCCCGTTACGGGCGCGTTCTGGGCGATACGCCCGCCGATCTCCGCGATGATGTGCGGTGTGTTCGCGGGGTCGGTCGTGATGGCGTTCGTCAGGCAATGCCAGCCCCAGCCCCAGTGGCCCGACACGGTCGGGCGGATGTAGTCGAAGCCGCGCACGTAGGCGTTACTGATCGCGCGCCGCCGCAGCCGCCGCCAATCTCCCGGCAGGTCCGGGAGGTCGAAGAAGCGCCGCGTCAGCCCCACCTTCGCCGGGATGACCACCGCCGGGTTGTTGCCGAGGTTGCCGTCCTGCATGCGGGCGCTGGCGAACATCACGTGGACGGCCTCGAAGACGCCACCGGCGGCGGCTATGCGCAGCCAGAGGTCGTGGTCGTGGCACCACGCCGGGTAGAGGCCGCCGACGCGCTCGATGATCCGCCGGCTCATGAACGACGACGCCTGGTTGATGATGTGATCGCAGACGACGAGTGCGGCGGGGAAGTCCCAATCGCGGGCGGGGAACACCTGCAGCATCCGTCCGGCCGGGTCGATGCCGCCGCAGTCGCCGTACAGAACATCCACACCCGGGTGGCGGGTGAAGTGCTCGACCGCGGCCGCGACGGCGCCCGGTTCCCAGCGGTCGTCGGCGTTCAGCCAGGCGAGGATGGTGCCGTGGCTCATCCGCCATCCCTTGTTGATGGCGTCGAATGCGCCGTTGTCGGGCTCGGAGATCCAGCGGATGCGGTCGCCATAGCTCTCCAGCAGCTCGAGCGTGCCGTCGTTGGAGTTCGCATCGACGACGATGCACTCGATGTCCGGGTAATCCTGCCCCAGGATGCTGTCGATGGTCTCGCGCAGGTAGCCGGCACGGTTGTACGTCGGCACCACCACGGATACCAGTGGGCGCCCGGGCGCCTTCGTTGCGGCTCGTTCCTTTGCTTCGACCTTCGCCATGACTGACGAGGATGCGCCAACGGTTGCTACCGGTCACCTCGCACCGGCACGACCCCGGCGACGTGGCGGTCCTTGGCCGCTCGCGCGGGCGCGCACTAGAATCAGGCCATGCACCGAGGCCATCGCCGTGGCGCTTGAACGCGTGAACTATGCGCCCGCCATGCTGCGGGACGAAGCCCTCGCCTCCGCGCTCGACGAACATCCCTTCACCCTCCTCGACATCGGCTGCAGCGGTGGCCTTGATGTCCACTGGCGCGAATTTGGCGAGCACCTGCGGGCCGTCGGCGTCGATCCGCTGAACGAAGAGTGCCGGCGCCTCGCGGACGCCGAGACATCGCCCACCGTGCGCTACGTCGCGGCGTGGATCGCCGCGCCGGACTTCGAGCAGAAGTACCCCCGTGGGGCGCTAGAGCTGGACCCGGTCGGCGCGCGAAACGACCAGTCGATCGCGCGCACATCTTCGCGCGCGGCGATCCTTGCGACGGGATTCGATGGCGCACGGCACTTTAGCCAGGGCGCGCCGACGGTGACGTACGCGGAGCGGCGGCTGTCAGTCGACGAGCTTGCCGCCGAGGCAGGTCTCGAGACCGTCGACTTCCTCAAGGTGGACACCGATGGGTTCGACCTCGAGGTGCTGGTCAGCGCGGACGAGACACTACGGTCGCGAAACGTCCTCGGCGCCTCCATCGAAGTGCAATTCCACGCCCCAATCCACGACTACTCCAACTGCTTTTCGAACATCGACCGGCTGATGCGCGGTCACGGCTTCTCGCTGTTTGACCTGGACGTGTACCGCTATAGCCGCGCGGCCCTGCCCGACCGGTTCGTGTACGACATCCCGGCGCAGACGCACCGCGGGCAGCTCGGGTTCGGCGAGGCGCTGTACGTCCGGGACCTTGGTGACTCGAAGTACCCGGCGATGTGGGGGGCCTTGCCGCCCGCTTCGTTGCTGAAGGCGCTATTCCTGTTCGAGCTCTTCGGCTTGAACGACTGCGCCGCCGAGGTCATCCTGAACAACGAAGCTGCACTTTCGCCGCTGATCGACACGCGCCGCGCGCTCGATGTGCTGGCGCGCGAATGGTGGCCCCGGGCAGAAGACTACCACCACCTGGCGGAGGCATTCGTGGCCGATCCGGCCGCGTTCATGAAGTCCGGCCGCGCGATGGACCCGGAGCCCCCACCCGAACCGCCGGCGGTCGAGGTCGGCCGCCGGCTGCGGCTGCTATCGGGACGCTTTCGCCGCTGACGAAGCTCGATCGAACAGGCGTCACGCTGCCCGTGAAACCGGCGCAAGCGCCAGCCGGGCGCGCCCACCCATTTTCGCCTGGTACAGCGCGCGGTCCGCTTCTTCGTAGACGCGTTCGAGTCCGGCAGTGCCCGCCGCGGTCCGCCAGGGCGCAAGCCCACCACTGACCGTCACCGATAACGGCGTGCCGTCGGGCAACTCAATCGGGTTCGCTGCGACCGCGGCGAGAAGCGCCTCGCATGTCGCCCGGGCCTCGTGAAACGGCGCTTCAAACAGCACGCCGAACTCTTCGCCGCCGAGCCGTCCGAGGTGGCCCCCGTCGCCCACGGCGCACATGCGTCTCGCGACCTCTGTCAGCACCAGGTCGCCGGCGGGGTGGCCCCACGTATCGTTGACGCGCTTGAAGAAGTCGATATCGAACACTGCCACGGCGGAGTGGACGCCCTCGCTCGCGGCGGCGAACCACGCGCGCCGGTTCATCACGCCGGTCAGCACGTCGCAGTTCGCGAGCCATTCGGCCTCCATCCGCAGCCGGTCGAGTTCCATTGCTTGCTCGCTGAGTACCGCGGCGGTCGATTCGAGCGCAACGACCATCTGCTGCTGCTCTTCTTCACGCTGCACCTGGTCGTGAACATCACGCACCACGCAGAACGTGAGGCCGTCGTCGCTCGGGGGGCTGATGTTCCAGGAGAGCCAGCGGTACTTGCCATCGCGGCAGAGCATCCGCAGGCGAGTGTCGTTCGTGATCTCGCCGCTGCGCAGCCTGAGTCGAGTCTTGCGTGCGGTTTCGGCGTCGTCCGGGTGGAAGAAGTCGAACGGGCGCTGCCCCAGCAGATCGAGCGGCCGGTGGCCGGTCGTCCGTGCCCAGGCAGGGTTGGCGCGCACGAAACGCGCCTGGCTGTCCAGCACCGCGAGCATGTCCACCGAGAGCAGGAACAGCCGGTCCCGCTCGTCCTCTGCCTGCTTGCGCGCGTTGATATCGCGGAGCGTACCCTCGGCGCCGACGATGGCGCCGCCGCTCCCGCGGCGGACACGCGTGGTGATCGAGAACCACACATGCGCGCCATCGCGGCGGCGCATCAGCGCTTCGAAATCGTTGACGCTCGTGTGTTTCATGGCCAGCCGGGTCAGC
Source organism: Chloroflexota bacterium (assembly GCA_016191435.1). GTDB lineage: Bacteria > Chloroflexota > Dehalococcoidia > Tepidiformales > Tepidiformaceae > Amarobacillus. Next base: position 421,529 of record JACPOQ010000035.1, read on the forward strand.
TCCAGGAAGTCCGCCGGATCGACATAGAGCAGTTGGGACTGGAAGCCGATGAGCTCCTCCTGTGTATACCCGGTATGGCGCTCGCAGGACGGGCTGACGCGTGTAAAGCGCCCGTTCGCATCGACTTCGAAGTAGAGGTCCTGGAGCGAATCGAACGTCTCGCGGTAACGCGCTTCACTCTCGCGCAGCGCGTCATCCGCGAGCTTGCGCTCGGTGATGTCGGAGAACGAAGACACAACCGCGTGGGCCTCCGTCGCGCCCTGGTCGAACAACGGCGTGGAGCAGACAGAGAGCCATCGCGCCTCGCCATCGGGGGTGCGAATGCCCATCGTCACTCCACTCACGGGCTTACCCGAACGCAGTGCGCGAACCGTGGGCTGTTCATCGAACGGCATGGGTGTGCCGTCCTCGAGCACCTTGCCCCAACGGGCGTCCGTCCACGTGTGCGCATTCAGCGTGCCCGCGCTGAGCCCGAGTATCCGCTCGGCACTGGGGTTGACCGCCCGGATCGTGCCGTCCGCAAGCTGCTCGACGACGCCCTCCGAGAGCGCGCCGACCACCGAGCGGTAGAGCTCCTCGCTGTCGCGCAGGGCGCGCTCGGTGCGCCGCCGCCCTGTCACATCACGCATAGAGCTGACAATCCCGATAACTCCGCCGGCATCATCGCGGAGCGGGAAGACGGTCAGCGCGTAGATGGTGGCGTCGGTGTCGGCATCGTCCGCGCGCCAGGGGCCGAAGTCGTGCGTCGCCTCTTCCACTTCGACCACTTCGCCGGCATAGGCGCGGCGCACGCGGTCCCGCGCTGTATCGGTCACGCGCGGGTCCGTGAGGATGTTGAAGGTACCGATGCCGCTGCTCCGGTCTCGCAGTCCCAGGTATCGCCGCTGGGCTTCGTTCATCCGCCACGAGAAACCGTGGCGATCGAAGACCTGCGTCGGAAAGGGTGAGTTATCGAACAGGGTTTCGAGCAGGCACTCGCTGGCGGGGCCACCCTCGCTTCGAACGCCGCCGGCTCGTCCCGCAGGGTGCGGCATGGCAGTCAACCCCTCCACTCCGATTATCGACAGGCCCGTGGCGGCGGATAGACGCCCCGATCGGGAATCGTCCGGAAATTGGCCGCCGTCCGCGGGGCGGACCGCCGATGTGTGTTAGGATCGGCCCGAATTCGCGAGCAGAGGTCCGCCGCCCATGGGTGCCCTGATAGCCATCATCGTTATTGCTGTCATCGTCTTGCTGATCGTGTTTTGGACAATTGGCATGTACAACGGCCTCGTCCGTTCGCGCGTACGCGTCAAAGAATCGTGGTCTGGCATCGATGTGCAGCTGAAGCGCCGCTCGAGCCTCATCCCGAACCTTGTCGAGACGGTGAAAGGCTACGCCGCTCACGAAAAGGAAGTCTTCGAGAACGTCACGCGTGCGCGTTCCATGCTCGACAATGCGCAGGGCGCGCAGCAGGCGGCGCAGGCGGACAATATGCTGACCGGGGCGCTGCGCTCTCTTTTTGCGGTCGCGGAGGCTTATCCGGACCTTAAGGCGAACCAGAACTTCCTCGAGCTCCAGCGGGAGCTGACGGACACCGAAGACAAGATCGCCTATAGCCGCCAGTTCTATAACACGAACGTGGGCAGCTACAACACGAAGATCCAGACGTTCCCCAGCGCGGTTATGGCGAGCATGTTCCACTTCGAAGCATCCGAGTTCTTCGAAGCCGAGCCAGAGGCGCGCCAGGACGTGAAGGTCAGCTTCAGCCCCACGTAGGATTTACGATTTACGATTCGCGGTTCACGATTGGGGCAACGTCGCCGCCGAGGATCGTTGGCGCGTGCCGAGCCGGCTGCCGGCGAATGGGAGTTTGCTCGCGCCCCATGGACGAGGATGAATTCAAACGTCGGACGAAGGAACTGGCGCTAGAAGTGATTCGATTGGCTGAGGCGTCCCGGTCCCATCCCTTTTCGCATCGCACACTGTGGCTGCCAGCGCCATGACGAACCCGGAACCCGCAATGGCCCGCGGCTCCGTGCTCGTCTACGACCGGATCGGCGCGAACAAGCGCGGCACCCTGATGATGATGGCGCTGTTCGTCATCATCATTACGGCGCTCGTCTCGGTGTTCTTGATCGCCTTCCAGGTCCCGATCGGCATTGCCGGGGTCGTCGGCATCGCCCTCATCGTGTACGCGCTCTTCAGCTACTTCGCCTCGACGAACATCGTGCTCTCGGTTTCCGGCGCCCACGAGGTGACCAAAGAGGAGGAATGGGAATTCGTGCGGCGCGTCGAGAACCTGTCCATCGGCGCCGGGCTGCCGATGCCCCGCACCTGGGTCCTCGAAGACTCCGCCCCAAACGCCTTTGCGACCGGCCCCGACCCCCAGCACTCGCACGTAGTGGTCACACGCGGCCTCCTCGACAAGCTGGAACCGATCGAGTTGGAGGGCGTGCTCTCCCACGAGCTCTCCCATATCGGCAACTACGACATCCGCATCATGACCGTCGCCACAGTGCTCGTGGGCGTCGTGGCGCTGCTGGCAGACGTCGCGTTGCGAGCGACGTTGTTTGGCGCCGGCGGCCGCCGGCGCGGCCGAGGCGACAAGGGTGGCGGGCAACTCCAGATCATCATGCTCGTCGTCGGCATACTCCTCGCAATCCTGGCGCCGATCGCAGCCGCCGCGATCCAGATGGCCATCAGCCGCAAGCGCGAATTCCTCGCCGATGCCAGCGGCGCGCTCCTCTGCCGCAACCCGGGCGCGCTCGCCAGCGCACTTGAAAAGATCACCGCCGACACGGAGCCACTCGAGGCCGCCAACAAGGCGACCGCCCACCTCTACATCGCCAACCCGCTGAAGGAACACGCCAGCTTCCTGAACAACATGTTCGATACACACCCGGACGCGGCCGAGCGCATTCGGCTGCTCCGCGCGATGTAGCGGCCCGCCGCGGCCTTAACGTTCCAGCGCGATTTCGGCGATGACTGGACGGTGGTCGCTGCCTTTGCCAGTACCTTCGCGGATGGAAACGCACCCCATGCCGGGCGCGAAGAACACCTGGTCGATGCGCACGGGCGGCAGCCAGCGCATCCCGTTCGGCCACGTCGTGGCGTCGCCCCGTCCGCATTCGCGGTACGCGTCTCGCAACGGCAGATCGATGAGCTTGCCGTACCACTTCTGGTGCTGAGTGGCGTTGAAATCCCCGGCGACCACCAGATTCTTGTCCGTCTCGCTTTCCAGCGCCCGCAGCAGTGCGGCGTACTCGTGATTCCAGCGCGCGACGTTCGGCAAGCTCGTCGGGGACACGGGGTGGACGTTATAGAGCCGCAACGCGACGCCGTCGAGATCGATGGTCGCACGCGTCATGGGGATGCCGGCCACCATCCAGATTTCGGATTCGGTGAATGGGAAGCGGGAGTAGATGGCCGTGCCGAAGGCCGTGCTGCTCGCTTCGCCGATGCGGTACGGCAGTAGCTGCGCGACGCCCGTCTCCTGCAGCACCCGCTCTGCCCCGATCGTGAACTCCTGGATGAAGAGCACGTCGGGGTCCGCGGCGATGATCTCACGCGCGATCGGCCCGAGGTCCGGGTTTTCGATGCCGGCGTTCGCCGTGAACAGCCGCACCCGCGGGCCGTTCACCGCGCTCGCCGGGATCCCCCGGGCGCCGGAGTAGTCGGGGGCGACCCACGCGAAATGGGCCGCGGCGACCGACCCCGCCAACGCGAACAGCAGCCATCTCCGCCGGAGCGCCGCGCCGCTGGCGATGGCGTAGGCCGGAAGGTACACCCAGAAAGTGAACGCGTTCACCCAGATGAGCACCATCGTCGCGTCGTGGGCGAACAGCCGCGCGAGCACGAAGAAGCCGAGCAGACAGGAGATCACCCACGCGGCGATGGGCACCCCCAGCCGCCACGGGCGGGAGGCGCCCGCGCGCGAAACCAGCGTCCGCAAACGCCCGCGCCGCCGGCTGCTCGCGGACTGCGCGCAGATCCCGGTGCGGGACGCTACGGCGCGTGTTCCCAATCGAGCATCATTACGTCGATTTCGTCGCCGGGGTGGGCCATGGCGAGGTCCTCGGGAATCACGGTAAGGGCGTTGGCTTCGCTCATGCTGGTCAGGATGCCGCTCCCCTGCGGGCCGGTCAGGTCGGCGTAGTAGCGGCCGTCCTCCCCACGCGAAACGATGCAGCGAGCATAGAACCGCCGCCCATCCACGTTGCGTATCTCATCCCGCGAAATCGCACGGACCACCGGACGTTCCCAATCCGAACGGCCCAACATCCGGAAGATGGCCGGCCGGCCGAAAAGTTCGAACGAGACCATCGAGCTGACCGGGTTGCCCGGGAGGCCCAGGTGCGGGACGCGGCGGCCGCCCGGCGCACTGAATGCACCAAACGCAAGCGGCTTCCCCGGCCGCATTCGGACCGTCCAGAAGTCGATTGCACCCTCGCGGGCGAGGACGTCTTTGACAACGTCGAAATCGCCGCGGGACACCCCCGCGCTCGTTACGATCATGTCGGCGTCGAAGCCCTCCCGCAGCTTCGCCGTCAGGTCTTCTATCGTGTCGTGCGCGATCCCGAGGAGCCGCGGGACGCCCCCGTACTTCGTCACCAGCGCGGCCACGGCGAACGCGTTCGCATCGTAGATCCGGCCCGGCTGCAGCGGCTGGCCAGGCTCGGTTATCTCATCGCCCGTCGAGAGGATGGCGACCACGGGCCGGCGGTAGACCATCGCGTGCGTCAAGCCGAGGCTGGCGAGCACGCCCACCTCGCTCGCGCGCAACACCCGCCCGGCGGGCATGACGACCTGGCCCGCGCGCACGTCCTCGCCCTGGAAGCGAATGTTCGCGGACACGCCGGCCGCCTTCATCACGCGGACCGTGTCGCCGCGCTTCGGACGCTCGTTGACGCCGCGCAACGGTTCGTCGGTCTCTTCGAACGGGACGACGGCATCGCTGCCGGGTGGCATTGGGGCGCCCGTCATAATCCGCACGGCCTCGCCCGGCCCGACCGGCATATCGAGGACATAACCAGCGGCGAGGTCCGCCGTGACTCGGATCTCGCGCGGCGACGACTCCGTCGCTCCAGCCGTGTCCGCCGCGCGCACGGCATAGCCGTCCATGGCCGTGTTATCCAGCGGCGGGATATCGAACGGCGCGACGATGTCCTCGGCCAGCACCTGGCCGAGCGCCGAAAGTAGCGCCGTCCGCTCGGCCGGGAGCCGGTCGAAGAACGCGAGGATGCGCTCCCGTGCCTCTTCGACGCTAATCATGGAAGTTGTTGGCCAAGTCATCACTGCCGCGGCCCTGCCCGGGGTGAAGTAGGGCCAAGTGTACAACGTACACGGCCGCGATCGGCGCCCGGGACCGGAAGGGCCGGAAGAGCCAGCGATCAGGCGAGGCGGACGGCGAGGCAGGTAGTGGTCCGTTGCACGCCCACTACCTTCTGCACGGCATCGGTGATCGCGTTGCCGAGCCGGTCGAGGTCGTCCGCCTCGAGCTGCACGATCACGTCGTACGGCCCCGTCACGGTATCGACGGCGGTCACGCGCGCGCCGGGATACGTGAAGGTGGAGATGGCCGAACTGACCGCTTTCGCCTTGCCAACGTCGGTCTCGATGAGCACGTATCCGCGGACGGCCATGGCTGCCTCTTTACCTGAGATAGGCCCGAATCATTGGGTCAGCCCGTGGGCGCTGTCAATACCAAGCGCATGTCAGGCAGGCACGACCGGCAGTTCGTAGCTGACCTGCAGCTCAGCCGCGCCGCCGGCCGCGGCCGTCAGCGGCGCCACCATCTCACCGTGGTGGATGAAGCAGCGCGCCTCTCCCCGCCTCGGCAGTAGTACACCCATGTTCGCGTCGTCGCCGCCGCCCGGCGGCGCGGCGGCGGTGTTCGTCAGTGTCAGCGTCGAAAGGCTCCCCGACCTGGGGTCCAGGTCGCGGACGACGTGGTTGTTGGTGTCGGCGATGTAGACCATGCCAGCGGCGGTGCTCGCTCTACACGGCTGATCGAGACGCGCGGCCCCGCCCCTACCGTCCGCCCAGCCGAGTTCCCCGCTGCCCGCAACCGTCCCAACCTTTTAGCGAGGACGCTGAAGTCCCACCGCCCCGAACAATTCGTCCGCCGACAGCGCGGAAGTCAGGTCCCCGTCGATGACCACGTCAAACAGCTCCTGTTTCGATGCGAGAATCGTCTCGATGCGTTCTTCAATCGTATCGATGCAGGTGTATGTGTAGACGAACACCGGGTTCTCCTGGCCGAGGCGATGGGCGCGGTCTTCCGCTTGCCGCTCGACGGCGGGGTTCCACCAGCGGTCGAAGTGGAACACGTACGACGCTTCCTGAAGGTTGAGGCCCTGCCCTCCCGCCCGCAGAGACAGGAGCATCGCCTTGTGCGATTCGTCGGCCCTAAAGCGCGCGATGGTGCGCTCGCGGACGCTGGCGTCCGATTCGCCGGAGTAGATGAGCGGGCGGAACCGCGCCAGGCGCCGCCCAAGCTCCTCCACGCCAAACTCGGCCTTCACGAACTGCGAGAAAACAAGCGCCCGGTGGCCTTCGCGCGCCACTGCGTCGAGGCGCTCAGTCAGGTCTTCGAGTTTCGCCGATTCGCCTGTAACCGGGCAGAAGTTGCAGATCTGCTTGAGCCGCATGATGAGCTCGAGCACGTGCGTGATCGTGATCTTCGCACCGAGCGCGCGGAGCTCAATTAGTCCCTCGCGTTCCGCGAGGTCATAGGCGTGCCGCTGGCGCCGCCCCAGCTCCAGCGGCACGGGCACCGTCAGCTTGGGCGGGAGGTCACGCAGGACCTCGGCTTTCCTTCGCCGCAGCAACACCGCCCGCAGCCGCTCGATCACGTCGGCCTCGGACCGGAGGGTGATCCCGTCGCCCGGCTGGACGTGTGGCTGCACGAATTCGAGCACGGACGCGACGTCGTCGAGCTGGTTTTCGAGGGGCGTGCCCGTGAGCGCCCAGGCACGCCGGCGCCGGAGGCCCTTACACACCCCGGAAATGTCGCTTTCGCGGTTCTTGATCCTCTGTGCCTCATCGAGCACGACTACACCCCACTCGCGTCCAACCGGCGAATGCGGATTGAGCGAAAAGTCAGAGCGCAGCGTCTCGTAGCCAACGATGTAGATGTCGGCGGGGGTTCGCCACTGCCATGCCCTATCGTTCGCCGAGCCGCGGACTGTGGAGAACCGCAGTTCAGGCGCCCATTCGTACAGTTGCATGCGCCACTGGGCGATGAGCGACGACGGCACCACGAGGAGGACGTTGCCCAGGTCACCGCTGGCGGCCAGTCGGCGGAGGGCCGCGATGGCCTGGACCGTTTTGCCGAGACCCATGTCGTCGGCCAGCAGCAGCGCATCGGACCGGACCAGTGCGCGTGCCCCATCGGCCTGGAACGGGAACAACCGCTCCAGCCAGGCGCCTTCCAGGGCAGGCGAAGGCGCGTTCAGGCGCCACCACCCTCAGATGCGACGCCATCGACCGTCTCGGAGTCCAGGTCCGGGTCTTCCGCGTAGCCGTGGTCGGGGAGTGGCGTGGCGACGATGTCCACGGGCGCGCCGGGGTACAACCGGCGCAGATCCCACTCGGTAATCCAGCGGCGAACCAGCGGCCGCATGACAGCACTGCCCAACGGCGTGAAGGCCGAATCGAGCACGGCGGGCGCGTCCCATTGGAAGGCCTCGCTATAGATCGACCGCAGCTCATCGTGCGTTTCACGGACGTGCGCGGCGGTGAGCGCACCAAGCGGGAGCCGATCCTGCTGAATCAGGCGCATCCCCCGCTCGGCGAGCGTGGCAAGAGTGCCATCGTCATCCTTTCCGGTGGCACGGAAGCGGTTGGGGATGACTTCCGCATCGCACTTGCCGCTTCGGAGCACACTGGCTTCGAAGTCTGACGTTATGGCTGCGACGGTCGCGAGTCCCGGGAAAACGGTTTCATCGCCACCATCGGGGATGGCGCCAGTCCAGCGGGCGAGTTCCTGATAGGCGCGGGCGCGCTGCTTAATTGAGTATTGGCCGATCAGCTCGGCTTCATCGATGAGCAGGACCCAGCCACCGTAGCCCGCAGCCATGGCCAGCCGGACGGCGAAGCGAAGCCGGTGCAGCGCGAGTCTTCCCTTTGCGGGAGGGCGGCCAATGTTGTAACTGGAAAGTTGGCCGAGTTCGCGCAGCTTGCTCTTCAACTGCGTTGCCGGGAGCAGGTCTCCCGCCCAGGACCGCATGATGGCCTCGCGGAATTCCTGGTCCCGGCCGTACTCGTAGACGTAGAGACTCGCGGGTATTTGCTGGGGCAAGTGCGCCGATTCCGAACCTGCCCAGGCAAAGAAACTGGTGTATGCCGGGCTCCGAAAGTTCAGCCCGATCATCACGTTCGAAAGGCCTGCCCCGACCTTTCCCGGGATGCGTGCGCTGGCCGCTGCCGCCCGGAACACCTTCACGGGGTCGGCGAGCGAGGTCTCCTTGCTCACGACGATCTTGCTCGAAACGAAGTTCTCACGGTCGGCGAGCAACTCCAGGTACTCGAGCAGGTGCGATTTTCCCGCGCCGAAGTCGCCGCTTACCACCAGGCCTCGCGCCTGCGTCCCGGCGGCCACCGCCGCCTGCGATTGCGCCAGGAGGGCGCGAAACCGCTCCTCGATCTCCGGCTGGTTGCAGCGCAATTGCCGCACGGCATCGCGGTTCGGCACGCCCGCACGGAGGGCTTCGATGGTCCGTCTGCTCGCCAGGTCTCCAATTGTTGGCACGGCTAATCTCCCCGGCTCAGCCGGACCAGTGACGCGAGCGGGTTGTCGCGGTGGCTATCGCGCACCTCGTCCGCGACTCGCATTTCGAGCGCGCGGTACATCTCCAGGCCTCGCCGCTCGTCCGTGAGAAAATCAGGAGATGCGACGGCGAGCACGAAGCAGTACTCCATCTCGTCCGTTGAATCGATGAACTGGCGGAGCAGTTCGTAGAGATCCATGACAGCTGCCCGCGAATAGAAGTTGCTTCCCTCGGGTAGTTGACTTCGATTCGTCGCCGCCAGCGCGCGGATATCCACGGCGACTACGAGCCCGGTCCGTCCTGCCACCTCCACCCAGTGGGCGAGCGAAAGCAACAGGTCGCGGGCATTGTGCCGTGCGACCTTCTGGAAGATGAGGGCGGGCCGGATGCTCGAGAGCAGGCGGAGGTCACCTCGAAGCCAATCGATGATGTTGTCGAGCAACTCGACCCTCCCTGCGCCCGAGCCTTCCAGCGGCTCGAAGCAGAGCAAGGTCACCGCCATGCGAAAATCCTGCGACATGCCGTAGTCGCGGAACAGCTTCTCCGTGAACCACTTGCTCAGTTCGTTTCGCACGAAATGGCTGGCGACGCCGTTCACCGCGGCGATAGATTCGAACGTGATCGGCGGGTTGAATGCCATATCCGGGAGGATGTAGCCACTCTCGTAGATTGCGCGCTGCCGAACGTCCGCGGCCAGACCGTGCCAATCCACCTGCCGTGCGACGGCGAAGAACAGTTGGTCGATCTTGTCGACTCGCGTAACAGTCGAATCGACCGTGGCCACGACGTAACCGGCATCTCGCGCCTCTTCGGCGAGGCATTCAATCGCACGCCCACTCGGTTCCTCATCGACGACGAGCTTGACCGCCGAGCCTCCATCCGGGATGAACGCTCTGAGATATGCTTCCCGCGTGACGTGCAGCCACTCTCCCAGCGTGATGCTCATGGCCGCTGTGGCCTCGAAAACGCGATTGCGTAGTAAAACTTTTCCCTGCCTTCTTCATCAACCAGGCGGAGCAACCGCGACTTGCTGCCCTTGGTCCCCGTCGAGGCCGACAGTTCCATCCTCGCGCCGGCGGCCGTCTCCGAGAGCCCGCTTCGGTCGAGGAGGAAGAGGTCTCGCGTGAATTCCTGCTTGCTGTAGTCCTTCGCCTGCCCCGGGAAGAGCGTCAGCAGGTCGTACACGTCCACGAGTTCGATAACCGGCCCCCACGCGCTCGCCTGCGTGGCCCCGCGTGCGCGCTCGGCCCACGAGTACGCCTCGTAGAGCGACTTCAGGAACGATTTCGCGTCGAACTTCGGCGGCCGGTCGCGCGCGGCAATCAGCTGCCGCATCAGGAACGAGGGACGGAGCGACTTGCTGCGTTTCTTGTCGATGATGACCGCGCAGTCGGCGCTCGTGCGCGAGCCAGCGATCCGGACCAGGTGTGGATAACTGAATATCCGCCCGTCCTGCTCGTAGAGCTTCAGCCCGGCGCCCCGCGCGGCCTCCATCACCTCTTCCAGCAAACCGCCACCTTCGATGTACTCGGGCAGATCCAGCGCCCAGCCGTCTGATGTGTTGGTGCATTGCAGGCGCAGGCTCTGCACGTTCCGCTCGGTTTCGGCGATGCCTCTTTCGAGCGCGCCAACGTCCCCCGTCCTCGCTGAGGCCACCACCCGGCGGGCGGCCTTGACCACGGCCTCAGCCGCGCGTTGCGTCGCGAGCGCGTCCGCTTCCGTCCGCGCAAGCGCGCGCTCGAATTCTCCGTCCATTCGCTTCCCCCTCGCGCGTCATCATTCGCCTCTGCTGCGCCCCAAACAAGCGATTTCCAGCTGCGCGACAGCGTTTGTCGCGCCTGGAGCCGCCAACTTGAATTGGCTGAGCACGGCGGCTGATCTGCTGCGGCGGCGACCGTAGCCGGCCTCGCGATATACTGCTTGTTCTTATGACCGCTCCAACATCGGCCCTCGCGGAGCTTTGCGCCGATGCCCTCGCCGCGCTGGCGTCTGCCGCTGATGAGGCCGCCCTCGAACAGTGGCGCGTGGCCTGGCTCGGTCGCCAGGGCGGCCGCGTCACGGGCCTGTTGACTTCGATCAAGGATCAGCCCGCCGACCAGAAGGCAGCCTTCGGGGCCGAAGCCAACCGGCTCAAGCGCGACATCGAGGCCGCCTTCGCAGAGAAGCATGAGCAACTGAAGCGGCGCACCCTCCGCGAGCTCAGCACGACCGAAGCGATCGATGTCACCCTCCCCGGCCGTCCCCAGGTCATCGGCCGCCTCCACCCGGTGACACAGACGTTGCGGGACTGCGTGAAGACCTTCGGCGAGATGGGCTTTCGCGTCGCCGAAGGCCCCGAGGTCGAGTGGGCCAGCTACAACTTCGATGCCATGCGCATCCCGGAGGACCATCCCGCACGCGACATGTGGGACACCATCTGGGTCGATAAGCTCATTGATGGCGAGCGCAAAATGCTGCTGCGCACGCATACCTCGCCGAACCAGGCGCGCGTCATGGAACGCACCCCGGAGCCGCCGATCCGCGTCATCGTCCCTGGCAAGTGCTACCGCCAGGAGGCGACCGACGCCACACACGAATGGATGCTGACCCAGATCGAGGGCCTGGCGGTGGACGAGGGCGTCCGCATGAGCGACCTCAAGGGCGTGCTCTACGACTTCTCGCGCAAGATGTTCGGGACCGAACGGAAGATCATCTTCCACCACAGCTATTTCCCGTTCGTCGAGCCGGGCGTGGAGATGGCGCTGGACTGCTTCATCTGCCGCGGCGAAGACCCCGCCTGCCACACCTGCCACGGCACCGGCTGGATCGAAATCCTGGGCGCCGGCATGGTGCACCCCGAGGTCATCGAGAACGCCGGCTACGACTCGAACCGCTACACCGGCTTCGCCTTCGGCATCGGCGTGGAACGCGTCGCGCTCTTGCGCTGGGGCATCGAAGACATCCGGCACTTTTACCAGAACGACGTGCGGTTCTTGTCGCAGTTTTAAGCTGTTAGCTACTAGCTATTAGCTGCTAGCCGGTCTGGCGCCGCAGCTGAAGGGATGTGCAGTGCGACCGTTTCAGGACCTTGTTGTCTGGCAGAAGGCACATCAGGTGACGCTGATGGTCTATAATGCGACGAATTCATTCCCCAAGCACGAACTCTATGGACTCGTGAGCCAGGTCCGACGGCGTGCAGCCTCTGTACCTGCTAACATTGCGGAGCGCTCCGCGCGGAACGGGCAGCCCGAGTTGCGGCATTTGTTGGGCATTGCGCTGGGCTCGGCGACCGAGCTTGAATATCACCTGATCCTCGCCCGAGACCTCGGCTACTTGCCTGCTGAGAGACGGCAACAGCTGGACGCTGACGTGGCGGAAGTCAAGAGAATGCTCGTCTCATTCATCAGACGACTCACACCAGTGATTCGCACCGACGAACGAAGTGCCGCGGCCCGGCCTACTAATAGCTAACAGCTAGGAGCTAACAGCTAAATGAAACTCCTCCTCTCCTGGCTCCGCGAGCTCGTTGATGTCGACCTGCCGGCGCCGACCCTCGCGCGGAAGCTGATCGATTCCACGGCCGAGGTAGAGTCGTGGGAGACGATCGGCGCCGATTGGGACCCGGAACGCATCCGCGTGGCGGAAGTGGTGGCCGTCGAGCCGCACCCGAATGCGGACCGGCTGCGACTCGCGACGGTCGAGACGGGCGCGGGCCGGCAACAGGTTGTGTGTGGCGCGCCCAACCTCGCCGTCGGGCAAAAGGTCGCGTTCGCGACAGAGGGCGCCCTGCTGGTGGATGGCCACACCGGCGAACGGGCGAAGCTGAAGCTGCGGCCGATCCGTGGCGTCGAATCCGCCGGCATGGTGCTGAGCGAAAAGGAGCTCGGGCTGAGCGAGGACCACGAGGGCATCCTCGAACTGCCCGCCGATGCCCCCGTCGGCCGGCCGCTCGTCGAGCAACTCGGCGACGTGGTGTTCGACATCACGACGTGGGCGAACCGCGCTGACCTCCTGGGCGTCCTCGGGCTCGCGCGCGAGGTATCCGCGATCACGAGCAAGGTGTTACGCGAGCCAGACCTCACATATGCCGCGAAGGGTCCCGATGTGGGCGCCCTGGTTTCGGTCAGCATCGAAGCACCAGACCTGTGCCCGCGCTTCACGGCGTCGGTTATCGAAAGCGTGACGATCGGGCCATCGCCGGCGTGGCTGCAGGAACGGCTCCACCGCCACGGGATGCGTCCCATCAATAACGTCGTCGATATCACCAACTACGTCATGCTGGAGACCGGCCAGCCGCTCCACGCGTTCGATTTCGACCTCGTCCGCGGCAAGCGCATCGTTGCGCGGCGGGCCACGCCGGGCGAGCACCTGACGACGCTCGATGGAGTAGACCGCGAGCTCGATGGCGAGATGCTGGTGATCTGCGACGGCGAGGGGCCGGTGGGTATCGCCGGGACCATGGGCGGCGGCAACAGTGAAGTCAGCGACCGCACCCGCAACGTCCTCCTCGAAGTGGCGAACTTCAAGCCGGGCTCAATCCGCCGCACCTCGACACGGCTGAAACTGCGCACCGAAGCGTCGCTGCGATTCGAAAAGGGACTCGGCCCGGAAATGGCTGAATACGCTCAGCGCCGCGCGCTCCACCTGTTCGAAGCCCTGACCGGCGGCCGCATCGCCAGCGGACTGGTGGACGTGTTCCCCGGGAAGCAGCCGCCCCGCACCATTGAGCTTCCCGCGGCCCGCGTCGAGCAGGTGCTGGGGATGACCATCGCCCCGGATGACGTGCGCCGGATACTCACGGACCTCGGCTTCGTCTGCCACTTCGTGCCGCCCGGCCACTATACCGTGCAGCCGCCGTACTGGCGCCCCGATGTCGCTATCCCCGATGACGTGGTGGAGGATGTGGCGCGCATCTATGGGTACGACAAGCTGCCGGCGACCCACCTGCGCGGGCCCTTGCCGGCGCCCGAGCCGCGCCCGGTGGAGGACCTCCGCGAGCGTGTCCGCGACCTCGCGGTGGCGCTCGGGTTCCAGGAGGTCATTACCTATAGCCTCACCGAGCAGGCGAAGCTCGCGCGTGTGGTCGAACCCGGTGACGCGCGGCGGATGGCGCCGCTCTCGGTCGTGAACCCGGTGGCGGCGCGCCATTCGTTTCTGCGTACGTCGCTCCGGGCCGGGTTGTTGGAAGCATATGCAGGTAATCGCCGGCAACACGAAGGCCCGCTGCGCCTGTTCGAGATTGGGTCCGAATACCTCCCCGTGGAGGCGGACCTCCCGCACGAGCGCCCGGTGCTCTGCGCGCTGCTCGGCGGTACACGCGAAGCACGGTGGGCGCGTGCCGGCCAGCACCGTATCGATTTCTACGACGCGAAGGGCGCCGCCGAAGCGCTGCTCGATGGCCTCGGCGTCCCGGCATCGTATCGGCCCGAGCCGGGCTACGGGCTGCTCGATGGCCACGCGGCGGTCGTGGCCTCCGGCAAGGAGCTGCTCGGCGTCGTTGCGCAAGTGCACCCGGACACGGCCGCCGCATTCGATATCGGCGAGCCCGTGTTCCTTGTGGAGTTCTGGATCGAAGACCTGGCGCGCGTGCTCCCCGAGCGGCCGGAGTACGCCGCGCCGTCGCGATTTCCGGAAGTGCGCCAGGACCTCGCGCTGGTCGTCGATGTCGAAACGCCCGCCGGGCGGGTACTCGACCTCGTGCGGGCGCACCGCTCGGGGACTGTGCGTGTCGCCGCGGAGGTGTTCGATGACTACCGTGGCGCCGGCCTTCCCGAGGGGAAAAAGTCGCTGGCGCTCGCCGTCCACTACCGGGCTAGCGACCGTACCCTCACGGACGACGACGTCGCGCGCATACAGGCGGGGCTGCTAAAGCGGCTGGAGAAGGAGATCGGTGCGGCGCTGCGCGGCGGTTGAAAGAACGCCAGGCGCCGCCTCCCGGCGTTGGAGTTCAGGCTCCGGCACGCAGGTCAAGACTCGGGGCGCGGTCGGATGGTTGGCTGTATGCTGGGAATCGTGGTCAAGTCGCGCCCGTGAAGGCTCCCCGATGATCGCCAAACGCTGGATTCATCCCGCTGCGGCCGCGGCTTTCCTGGTAGCGGTCGCGGCGATACTCGGAGCGTGCGGTGGATCGGGCGATGGTGCGACCGTGACGCCGGCCGGCGTCACGACCCTGGGTCCGCTGGCCTACCGCGACGCGCTCGCCGCTGCCCCGGGCGCGTTCGTGGTGAACGTCCACACACCATACGAAGGCGAGCTTCCCGCGACGTCGGCGTTTATCGCATTCGACCGCATCCGCGAGAGTGCGGCCAGCCTGCCGGCCGACAAGTCGGCGCCGTTGTACATCTACTGCCGCTCGGGCCGCATGAGCGCCGAGGCGGCGCCAGTGCTGCGCGCCCTCGGCTATTCCAACATCATCGACCTGCAGGGCGGCATGAACGCCTGGCGCGCTGCCGGCCTCGCGATCATCGAGAAGCCACCGTAGTACAATCGAGTCCGGAGCTGAAGGTGACCGCTGTCGACCGCTTGTACGAAGAGGCGATGCAACTGTCCGAGCAGGAGCGCGAGTTGCTCGCGTACCGTCTTTTCGAATGCCTCGAAAAGGACCCCGGCTACGACGAGTACTGGGAAGAGGAACCCGCTATCGCCTGATTTATCGCAGTTTTGGCGGCCACATCGCTTGCCCACACCAGCCGAAAGCCGGGCTATTGGCGCGGGCGGCGCTAGCGCGCTTTCACCTGCACCTGCTTCACGATGCCTTCGCGCACCGCCAACTGGTCGCCTGTGGCCGCGTCGAGGGTCTGCGTAAGCACCAGCAGCCGGCCGATGCGGTAGAGGTCCGTCCATGCGCGGTTGCCCTGGGCGTCCTTCGTGGTGGTCATGTACGACTTCCGCTCGTCGCCAACGTTCGGCGACGGTGCGTCGACGAAGGTGGCGCTGCCCCCGAGGAACTCGGCCGACGGCTTCTTCAGCGCCGAGGATAGTGCGCCGAATTGCTGCTTCGCGGCGTTTTCATCCGGGAAGAGGAAGATCTCGACGAGCGCGCCCTGCGGCCCCTGGCCCTTTTGGTAGATGGCGCGGTAGGCGTCCTGGCCGGTGAGCTGCGCGCCCGGGTCCGCCTCTTGCTGGACGATGGTGTAGCCCAGCGGCCCGAGATCCGGCAGCAGGTCTTTCGCCTTCTTGTCGGCGGCGATGGTGACGGCAGGCTCCGTCGCGGCCGGGGTCCCCGAGTCGCCGCCGCCGCAGGCCACTACGGAGACGGCCACGAGAACCAGGAACGCGGTCCCGGCCGCTACCGCAGCGAGGCGGTGTAGACGATGATATCCGCTGCCTGGTCGGGGTTCAGGTGATCTGTGCTGAGACAGAGGTCGTAGGTGCAAGGTGTCAGCCATCCTGCTTCGTAGAAGCGCCGGAAGTATTCCGCCCGCTCGCTATCGGTGCGTTCTACGGTCTTGAGCGCCGTCTTTTCATCGACGCTCATCCCCGACATGATGCGGCGCATGCGGTATTGGGGCGAACCGGTGATGAATACCCGCAGCGTATCGAGCCTGTTCTTGAGGATCACCTGCGCAGCATGCCCGACAATCACGCAGCGCCCTTGTTCGGCGACCGCGCGGATCGCGTCCTCAACCGACTTGCGGTAGTCGGCGGAGGTCGAAAGCGGCGATTGCGCAAGCGGGAGCGGGTCGGCCCAGGTCGCGACGGGCATGCTGGGGTTGCGGGCGAGTGCTTCGAGGATGCGAGTCGTGAGCGACGGCGTGTGCTCGGCTTCGCTCACGGTTTCGGGCGAAACCCCGGCATCCTGCGCCGCCTCCTGGATGACCTGGTAATCCACCACGCGAAAGTCCAGCTTCCGGGCGATGGCGTAGGCGACTTCTTCGCCGGCTGAGCCAACCTGGCGCGAAACCGAGATGACGTTCGTGTTCATGGCGCTGCTTCCCCGACCCCCGATGGCGCGCATTCTACCCTCAACTCGTGAACGCTCGAATAAACGGCGTCCGGGAAGCAGTCGTGCCTGGGAACGGAAGGCTAGGCGAAAGGCCCGGCGGCGCTTTCGAAGCGCTCGATCACGTAGGGGTCGAAGCGCGTGCCGCTAAGCCCGCGGAGCACCTCGATGGCGTCCGCGCCGCCCATCGCCTTGCGATAGGGCCGGTCGCTGGTGAGCGCATCGAACGCTTCGCAGATACCGATGATCTGCGCCTCCAGCGGCACCTCCTCGCCTTCGAGCATGCCCGGATAGCCCTTGCCGTCGACGCGCTCGTGGTGGCAGCCCACCCACCAGGCCGGGGCGCCAAGCCCTGGGATCTCGCTGAGGATGTCCCTGGCGTAAATCGGATGGAGCTGCACCGAAGACATTTCATCGATGGTCAGGATGTCGGGCTTGCTGAGCACGTTCGCCGGCACGCCGAGCGTGCCGATATCCTGGAGCAGCGCCGCGACGGTCACGAGGTCGGCGCGGCGTTCCGTGACGTCGCAGGCGAGGGCGACATTGTGGGCGAAATCGGCCACGCGGCGGCCCCGCCCCGCTTCCCGCCCGTTGCGCGCGTCCACCACGTCGGAGATGACGGTGAGGAAATCGAAGAGCTCCTCGCGATTCATGATGCCGCCGTAATTCAGCGACATGAGCGTGGCGGCCAGGTCATTGTCGTAAAAGCCGAGCCAGAACTCGTCTCGGATCGCCAGCGCCGCCATGCGTTCGGCGATCGCCGGGTCGAGCTCGCTTCCCGCCATGTCGGTCACGAGTTGCGGGCCGCGGCGACGGACGACGAGCGGCGAGCCCTCGACGTCGATCATCGCCTCCACACGGTCTGCCGCGGCGACGATGCGCGAGACGATGGGCATCCGCTCGCCATTCTGGGCGCCCGGCAGCCCCGAGCCATCCCAGCAATCGTGGTGGCTCGCGACCCCACGTGCCACGGACTCTCCGAGCCCGAGGCGCCGCACGACCTTCGCTCCGTAGTCGCAGTGGGCGGCAAGCGTTTCGATGACTTCGGCCCAGTTGCCCGTGGGCACGCTGGCGAGCGCGCTGCGGAGCCCGGCAGGTTCCCGCCGGGCGCGCGCAACTTCGGCGGCGGGCGCGGGGCACGCGGCCATCCCCACGTCGTGGAGGAGGCAGCCGAAGAACACTTCCTCGATGCGCGTGGGATCCAGTCCCAGCTCATCCGCGAGGTACACGCCGATGTACGCGACGCGCTGCGCGTGCCCCGGGCGGCGGCCCTCGGCAAGGTCGAAGGCGCGGCTGAGTGCGGCGAGCAGGGTGCCGCGGCTCAGCCGTGGCACCCCGGCAATGCCGGTGTCGTCATAGAGCGACGGGTCGAGGAAATCGGCCCGGACAGTCTGAATTTGTGCGTTCGATGCCATCGGCCGTGTCTCCACCCCGGTAGGCACCGGTATACCCAATATCGACCGTGCAATGGGGTCGCTGGAGTGGCAGGCAGGTGGTGGCCCCAGAAATGAGGGAGTGGCATCCGCCGCATGCGGGCCAGGCGCCCGCTGCACGACGAACAGGACTGCGGTACACTGGTTTCGGTAAGGCGTCCCGCTTCCTTTAGATGCACGACGAGGCTTGCCGAATGCTCAACGATAGGCAGACATGGATCGGTCACGGCTGAGTCGCTTTATCAACCAGCAGCTGTCGGAGCTCCCGCTCGAAGCACCGGTCTTCGTTAGTCCCACCGATCCCATTCGCCGCGCCATCGACCTCATGGGCGAGGGCTCGCGGTCGTGCGTCCTTTCCGTTGAGGGCACGCGCCTCACCGGTATCTTCACCGAACGCGATGTGCTCACGAAGTGCATGGGTGAAGGCTTCGACCTGGAGCAGCCGCTGGCCGGGTTCCTCACGCCGTCGCCGCTCACCATTGGGCATCGTGCAACCGTCGGGGAGGCGATAGCGACGCTCCAGCAGCATTCGTACCGGACCCTTCCGGTATCCAACGGTGAACGCATCGTGGGGCTCATCCGCACGGGGGATCTGCTGACACACCTCGCCGAAGCATTCCCGGAAGACGTTCTGAACCTGCCTCCGCGCCCACACCAGGTGATGGAGAGAGAAGAGGGTGGTTAGAGGCCGATGACAACTGAGACCCCGGTCCTTCCCGAACGGCTCGTCGAAGAACTCGATCGCGTCACCATTCGCTTCGCCGGCGATTCCGGTGACGGCATGCAACTGACGGGCACGCAATTCACCAAGACCACCGCCGTCTTCGGGAACGACTTGGCCACGCTGCCGGATTATCCCGCCGAAATCCGCGCCCCCACCGGTTCGCTGCCCGGCGTTTCCGGGTTCCAGCTCTCGTTCGCCAGCAGCGATATCCGCACACCCGGCGATGCGCCCGATGTGCTCGTGGCCATGAATCCCGCCGCCGTGAAGACCAACGTCAACGACCTCCGGCCCGGCGGGCTCCTGATCGTCGACGAGGACGAGTTCAACTCCGGCAACCTGAAGAAGGCCGCCTACGCCAGCAACCCGCTCGAAGACGGCAGCCTGGCCAAGTGGCAGGTGATCAAGGTCCGCATCACCCGCCAGAACGAGATGGCGCTCGAAGGCCTGCCCCTGAACACCGCCCAGAAGTTCAAGTCGCGCAACTTCTACGCGCTCGGCCTCATCCTCTGGCTCTATGGCCGCTCCATGGACACGACCGTCAAGTGGGCGCAGGAACGCTTCGGCCGCATGCCCGACCAGCTGGAGGCCAACCTCCGCGCGCTGCGCGCCGGCTACAACTTCGGCGACACCACCGAGCTCTTCCGGGTCCGGTACGACGTGCCCCCGGCCGATGTGCCCCCCGGCGATTACCGCCACATCAGCGGCAACGAGGCCACGGCGCTCGGTTTCCTGGCCGCTTCGGTGCAGTCCGGGTTGCCGCTCTTCTACGCGAGCTACCCGATTACCCCCGCCTCCGATGTGCTGCACGAGCTCTCCAAGCTGCGCAACTTCGGCGTAAAGACCATGCAGGCCGAGGATGAAATCGCCGCCATCGGCGCCGCGATTGGCGCCGCCTACGGCGGCCACCTCGGGCTCACCGGTACGAGCGGCCCCGGCCTCGCACTCAAGAGCGAAGCCCTGAACCTAGCCGTGATGACGGAGCTCCCGCTCGTCGTCATCGATGTGCAGCGCGCCGGTCCGAGCACGGGCATGCCAACGAAGACCGAGCAATCCGACCTGCTGCAGGCGATGTTCGGCCGCAACGGGGATTCGCCCGTAGCAATCGTGGCGCCCGCGACGCCGACGGAGTGCTTCACGATGGCGGTCGAGGCCTTCCGCATCGCCCTCAAGCACATGGTCCCCGTCATCTATCTCAGCGACGGCTACCTTGGCAACGGCTCCGAGCCGTGGCGCATCCCGAAACTCGCCGACCTTCCGAAGGTGGCATACCACTACGCCGCTCAGGACGCGGACTTTTCGCCCTACCGCCGCGATGCCGAAACCCTTGCCCGGCCCTGGGCCGTCCCTGGCCAGAAGGGCCTCGAGCACCGCATCGGCGGGCTCGAAAAGTCGGGCGCGACGGGCGATATCAGCTACGACCCCGAAAACCACCACAAAATGACGCTCGCGCGCGCCGAAAAGGTCGCGCGCATCGTCAACGACATCCCGCTGCTGGAGGTCCTCGGCCCGGAGACTGGCGACCTGCTCGTACTCAGTTGGGGTGGGACATACGGCGCCACGACCACGGCCGCCGAGCGCGCCCGCCGCGCCGGCAAGAGCGTGGCGTCCGCGCACCTGCGTTACTTGAACCCGTTCCCCGCGAACCTCGAAACCGTGCTCCGTAGCTACAAGCGGGTGCTCATCCCCGAACTCAACAACGGCCAGCTCTCGCTGCTCATCCGCGGCAAGTTCATGGTCGATGCCGTCGGGCTCAACAAGATTTCGGGCCAGCCGTTCAAGATCGCGGAAGTCGAAGGCAAGATCGATGAGATGCTTGGCCTTACCGGCCCCTACCATCTCCAGTTCGGCCCGGCGGCAACGCTGGGCGGAGGCTAAACCATGACCGCTCCAACTTCGAATGGCTCGCTCATCTCGGACCTCCCGGTGCTCACCCGCAAGGACTTCGTGTCCGACCAGGAAGTTCGCTGGTGCCCGGGCTGTGGCGACTACTCGATCCTCGCGCAGATGCAGAAAATGCTGCCCTCGCTCAAAATTCCCCGCGAGAACCTGGTCTTCATCAGCGGCATTGGCTGCTCCAGCCGCTTCCCCTATTACGTCGAAAGCTACGGCTTTCACAGCATCCATGGCCGCGCGCTGACCATCGCCTCGGGGCTGAAGTCGGCGCGGCCGGAGCTGACGGTATTCGTCGTCACCGGCGATGGCGACGGACTGAGTATCGGCGGCAACCACCTGCTCCACGCGATGCGCCGCAACGTGGACCTCAACGTCATCCTCTTCAACAATCGCATCTACGGCCTCACCAAGGGCCAGTTCTCCCCTACCTCCGAGTTCGGGAAGGTCACGAAGTCGTCGCCCTACGGCACGACCGAGCAGCCGCTGAATCCGATCCGGATCGCGCTCGCCGCCGGCGCGACCTTCGTCGCGCGCTCAATCGACCGCGACACCAAGCACCTGGAAGAGACGCTCTACCAGGCCGCGCAGCACAAGGGCATCTCGTTCGTCGAGGTCTACCAGAACTGCAACATCTTCAACGACGGCGCCTTCGCCGCCTTCGCGGAGAAGGAAGTACGGCAGGACCGCATGCTCTACCTCGAGCACGGGAAACCCCTGCGCTTCGGGAAGAACATGGAACACGGCATCCGGCTCAACGGCTTCACTCCAGAGGTGGTCTTGAACGCGGAGAGCGACGACGGCCTCCTGATCCACGACATCTACAATCCCACGCCCGCGCTCGCGAACATCCTCGTGGGCATGGACTACCCCGAGTTCCCCGTCCCCGCCGGGATCTTCCGCTCGGTCACCGCCCCCACCTTCGATGAGCTGCTGCAGAAGCAGGTCGATGATGCGGTGGCAAAGGGGGCTGGAAAATTCGAGGACGTCCTGTACAGTGGCGAAACGTGGACGGTGTCCTGACATTCGCCCTGTAGGAGACTGATTGTGCGGGCCGCGGTGACCAACCGCGGCCCGTCCGCTTACCCGGAGGACGCATGGCCGATATCACGAACATCGTCATCTGCCCGAGCTGCGGCGCCGAGAACATTGAAGGCTCCGACACGTGTTCGAACTGCATGATGGACCTCCGCACCGTCGATGTCCCGGAGACCGCCCAAGCGTCCAGCGATTCACCATTTCTGCATGCACTCTCGGACATCCGGATGTCGAAACTGACGACGGTGCCTTCGACCGCCACCGTGCGGGAGGCGCTCGGGGTGCTGGCAAACGAGCCAACGGGCGCCGTCGCCGTGATGGAAGACGGGCGTGCCATCGGCATCTTCACCGAACGCGACGTGCTGAAGCGCGTGGCCCAGCGCCCGGACCGCCTGCCGCTGCCTGTGACCGAAGTGATGACGCCCGACCCGGTGATCCTGCGCGAATCCGACACGATCGCAACCGCGCTAAACAAGATGGGCAGCGGCGGGTTCCGGCACATGCCACTCGCGAGCGCCGAGGGCCTCCTGGGCCTCGTGACCGCGCGCGACGTGCTCAATTGGGTCATGGCCAACTATTTCGATGAGCCCGTGCAAATACATACCAAGGTCTAGCCTATGCCTCGGCTAGCGCGTATGCTCTGATATAGCTCGCCACTATGGCTTCAAGGTCAGCTATCTTTTGGAACTCGCGCAACTTGACGCATTCATTGCCGCCGCCGATTGTGGGAGTTTCAGCCGGGCCGCCGAGCTGCTGAACGTCGCGCAGCCCTCGCTGAGCAACCGCATCCAGTCGCTCGAACGAGAAGTGGGCCAGTCCCTCTTCGAACGCATGGGCCGCGGCGTGAAGCTGACCGATGCCGGCCGCGCCTTCCTTCCCTACGCCCAGCGCGTCCTGCGGACCCTGAACGACGGCCTCATGGTCCTCGAAGGCACCCGCGATGGCACTGCCGGCCGCCTGACCATCGGCACCGCGCCCGCAGTCGGCACCTACGTGCTCCCCCGCCTCCTGAAGATCTTCTGCGACAACCGCGAGGGCGTCGACGTGCTGGTGCGCACGGGCCATAGCGATGAAGTGCTGCAGATGGTCCTCGATGACGACGTGCAGGTGGGTTTCGGCCGGCCGATAAACCACCCTGACGTGCGCACGACGATCCTCTACCGGGACCAGCTCGTGCTGGTCGTCGCCTCCGACCATCGCTACGCCAAGCGCGGCACGGTGAAGGTGGACGAACTCGCCGACGAGTCGCTGATCCTCTTCGACCGTGACTCGGGCTACTACGGCATGATTCTCGGGCTCTTCCGCGACCTCGGGGTGGTGCCGCAACAGCAGATGCAACTCGATAGCATCGAAGCGACCAAGAAGATGGTCGAGAGCAACCTGGGCATCGCCCTGCTGCCGGAACTTTCGGTTGACCGCGAAATCCGCCTCGGCACGCTGCACAAGGTGCACATCGAATCGGCGGGGCCGGTGGAGCGCGACATCGCGGTGATGTACCGGCGGAACAAGCCGCAATCGGGCCCAATGGCCGCCTTCCTCGATCTCCTCGGCGAGATCTACGGCACCAAGCTCCCGAAATGAGCCGGGCCGGGATCGCCTTCGCTGCTTGCGCCGTCTGCCCGCGACCGTGCTGATCGACCTTCACTGCCACACGCTGCCGTTGTCGCAATGCAGCGCCATGCGCCCGGAGGAGGCCATCGACCTCGCCCGTGAGCGCGGGCTCGACGGCGTCTGCCTGACCGAGCACGACGCTTTCTGGCGGCCCGGCGAGCTCGCCGCGCTCCGTGCCCGCACCGGCTTTCTGATTCTCGCCGCGGTGGAGCTGAGCACCGATATGGGCCACGTGCTCGCATTTGGGCTCGCGGGTGGCGACGCGCGCTTCGCGACCGCCGGCGCGGCGTTCGCGGCCGCCCGGCAGGCCCGCGGCCTGCTCTACCTCGCCCATCCCGCACGCGACGGCCTCCTGAAGGTCGACCGTCACACCGTGGACTACTTCGAGTCCGTAGAGGCGATCAACGGCTCCGACTCCCGGCTCCAGAACATGGCCGCCACCGGCCTCGCGCGTGGCTTCCGCCTGCCCGGCATCGGCGGCTCCGATGCGCACGCCGCCGCGGAGGTCGGCCGCGCCGCCACCCGCTTCGACGCGGATATCAGCGACGAAGCCTCCCTCCTGGCCGCCCTGCGCTCCGGGACGTATGAAGCCGTGCGCCTCGAGTAGGGAAGCCGGCTACCGGCCGCTGGGCCGCCAGGCCACGGCCATCCCATCGGGATCCGCGAGGTCCTCGCCCAACGGCGTGGGCTTCAGGCCCGCCGCTTTCGCTCCCGCGGCCATCGCCTGCGCCTCCCCGCCGTAGTTCGCGAATCCGCAGCTTTCGATCTCGAGCCTGAATACATGCGCCGGGCCCGACGGGTTCCATCCCGTCGCCTCCATGACTTGTTGCCACATGTGCCTGACGAGCACCTCGTCGGTCGCCGGCACGGCCCTGCCGTACAGCTTGAAGTCGCCGCCGGCGCCATCCTTGTTCGCGACGGTGCTGTGCACCACGCAACGCGAGTCGCGAACGGTTCGTGCTGCCCCGCTTGGCCGGACATTGAACACTTGACTGGCACCCGCAACCCGGCGGCTTGACAATCCTTAGCGTAAAGCAAAGGATATGCATGATGTTCTCGGGGCGGGGTGAAATTCCCCACCGGCGGTTAGAGCCCGCGACTCCGCTTCGGCGGACTGACCCGGTGTAATCCCGGGGCCGACGGTACAGTCCGGATGGGAGAGGACATGCTCCGCGCGAGCCGTTGGTGGCCCGCCGGGCTGCGCTGTTGGCGCTCTCTCCCCGTACGCCCCGCGACATCGGAAAGGGGCAGGCAATGGCGCGAGGCGCATCGGTTCTTTCACATCCGCGGCCCGGCGGCGACCGCTGATGTTCACCGGGATCATTGAAGAAGTTGGGACCGTCACCGCGTCGGCGGAGGGACTGCTCTGGATCGCCGCGCCGCTCATCCTCACCGATGCGAAGCTGGGCGATTCCATCGCCATCAACGGTGTGGACCTCACGGTCGCCGAGATCCGCGGCGACACCTTCTTCGCCAACCTCATGCCGGAGACCTATCGCCGTTCCAACCTCGGCGAGCTCAAGGTCGGTGACCTCGTCAACCTCGAGCGCAGCGTGCGACCGAGCGACCGCCTCAGCGGCCACATCGTGCGCGGCGTGGTCGAAGGAGTCGGCACGCTCCACTCCCTCACGCCCGAAGGCGAGGCGATCATCGCCCGCTTCCTCGCGCCCCCCGAACTGCTGCGCTACATGGTCGTCAAAGGCCCTGTCTGCATCGACGGTATCAGCCTGACCATCGTCGCGAAGGACGCCGAGAGCTTCTCGGTCTCGCTCGTCCAATACACCCAGGAGCATACGAACCTGGTCGCCCGCAAGCCTGGCGACCGCATCAACCTCGAATCCGACATCATTGCACGGTACGTGCAGCAGTTCGTTGAAAGCCAGGGCGCCGGGAGTGCAGGGTGATGAGAGAGATCGATAGCGTGATGGCAACGGTCCCTGAGGCGGTCGAGGAGTACAAGCGCGGCCGCTTCGTCATCATCACCGACGACGAAGATCGCGAAAACGAGGGCGACCTCGTGATGGCGGCCGAGTTCGTGACGCCCGATGCCATCAACTTCATGGCGAAGTTTGGCCGCGGGCTCATCTGCATCCCGCTGACCGAGCAGCGTGTCGCCGAACTGCAGCTGCCGATGATGGCCGCGGACAACAGCTCACACTTCGGTACCCCCTTCACCGTCTCCGTGGAGGCGCGCACGGGCGTGACCACCGGCATCTCCGCTGCCGACCGCGCCCGCACGGTGCAGGTGCTCATCGACCCCAATTCCGGCCCCGATGACCTCGTCCGGCCCGGGCACATGTTCCCGTTGCGCGCCCGTAATGGCGGCGTCCTCGTGCGTGCGGGCCAGACCGAGGCCGCCGTGGACCTGGCGAAAATGGCCGGCCTCAAGCCCGCGGGCGTGCTCTGCGAAATCATGAAGATGGACGGTGAGATGGCCCGCATGCCGGACCTGAAGCGCTTCGCCCGCCGCCATGGACTCAAGATCGTGACCGTGGCGGACATGATCAAGTACCGCCTGCGGAATGAGCGCCTGGTGCATCGCGTGGCCGAAACGAAGCTGCCGACGCCCTACGGCGAGATGATGATCCTCGCCTACAAGACCGACCACGAGCCCGAAGAGCACGTCGCCGTGGTGAAGGGCAGCATCGACCCGGATACGCCAACGCTGGTGCGCGTCCACGACCAATGCGTCACCGGCGATGTGTTCGATTCCATGCGCTGCGACTGCGGCGAGCAAAAGGACCGCGCGCTGAAGATGATCGCCGAAGAGGGCGGCGTGTTCCTCTACATGCGCCAGGAAGGCCGCGGGATCGGCCTGCACAACAAGCTGCGCGCCTACGAGCTGCAGGACCGGGGCATGGACACCGTCGATGCAAACATCGCGCTCGGCTTCCCCGCCGACCGCCGGGACTACGGCATCGGCATGCAGATCCTGCTCGATATCGGCGTGCGGAAGATGCGGCTGTTGACGAACAACCCGGCCAAGCGCGCTGGTCTCGAAGGCTACGGCCTGCAAGTGGTCGAACGCCTTCCCATCGTGACCGAGCCGAACCCCTTCAACATCCGGTACCTCGACACGAAGCGCCGGCGCATGGGCCACCTGCTCGATGGTCTGGAAACGCTCGCCGGGGGCAAGTAGGTGCCCGCGCTCGAAGGTTCGGCGGCCGGCGAGGGGCTGCGCATCTGCGTGGTGGTCGCGCGCTGGAACGGCTTCGTGACCGAAGTCCTGCACGCGGGCGCCGTCTCGACACTGCGCGAGTGCGGCTTGCGCGAGGAAGATGTGACGTCGGCGTGGGTGCCGGGCGCTTTCGAGGTGCCCACCGCCGCCCGCTGGGCGGCCGAAAGCGGCCGCTTCGATGCAATCATCTGCCTCGGCGCCGTCATCCGCGGCGAGACGGCGCACTTCGAATACGTCGCCGGGGGCGCCGCCGAGGGCATCACCCGTGTCTCCCAGGACACGGGCGTGCCCGTGATCTTCGGGGTGCTTACGGTCGATTCCGTGCAGCAGGCGCTGGATCGTGCAGGCGGCAAGGAAGGTCACAAGGGCGAGGAATCGGCGCGCGCTGCCATCGAGATGGCGAACCTGCGCAAGTTGCTGGCCTGAGCTCTGACACGAATCCCGCCCGAAGGTTAACGGCCGCTTCCCGCCCTCCCAGGACATTTTGCCCGCCGTTTACACGCGTCGCGAATGGGTTTCACATGGGAGCATTACAGTGAGAAGCACGGATATGGGGTTGTCGCAGACATCTTTCCCCGCTAACGCCACCACGAGTGGCATGCTGCGACAACCCCGTTCCTAAAATCTCGCCGGTCAGCGAGATTGTTATCGGTCCGAATGGCTGCTGCCCTCTCCTACCTCTCCAGCAGCGAGCCGAAACGCTTGAAGCCCCCGCCGCTCGGGGGCTTCTTGTTTGTCCGCTGCAGGCCCGTTGGAGGGACGATCGCCTACACCGCCACCGGCACGCCGAGGCGCACGGTGGGGATCCCGTTCCCCGTGAAGAACGCGGCCACGGCGCCTCCCTGCAGGAGGCTCGAAATGAACACGCTGCCCTCCGGGACGCGTTCGGTCACGCTGGCGCGAGCGCGGATGGTGCGAGCGCCGTCGGAAATCTCCATCTCGTCCTCGTCGCCGATCCCGAGACGGCTGGCGTCTTCTTCGCTCACCTGGATGTGGTCGTACCGGTGCAAGCGTTCGGCCTCGGGGTGGCGAAGCGCGGCCGCATCGGCGGCGGTGTACAGGTCGCGCGCGGCGATTATGCGGATGCCGGCGCGCGCCTCAGCGGCCGGGACCGGCACGATGTCGCCTTTACCGGAACCGGCAACGGTGAGCTTCACGCCCTCGCCCACAATGAGGTCCCAGGCCGGCAAGTACGCAGAGTTCTGCTTCGCGATTTCCCCGAGCGCAGCATCCGGTGTTGGGGGGAGCGTCAGCTCCATCGCGGCCCCGAGCGCGTGAAGCGCGGCGAAGCAGGTCAGCGCATCACCTTCCGGCCGGAGCGCGGCTTCGAGGCGCTGCACGCGGAAGTCGCCCTGTGTATACGTGCCCGAGCTCGCGTACGCGCGCCCTTCCGCGATGACAACGGCCGCCCGCTTCGCCGCTTCGTGGACCACATTATCGATCACCACCACCGTCCCAATTGCGCCGATCGCTTCGGGCCCACCCGGGAGGCGCATCGTCGGGTCGTCGCGCACAAGCAGCAGCCCGGCGAGCCCTGCCAGCGGGTCGGGGCCGCCCGCGAGCGCGACACCGGCATCGAGCAGGCCGTGGACGTTGACCTCCGCCGGAAGGACCACGAGCCGCTCGGAGGCGTGGCTGCCGAAGAGCGCGACCGCGATGTTGGCGGCGCCGCCCGCCATCGCCCCGGCGAGCGCCGGGCTCACGGGGTTCGGCGCGCACACGACGAAGGTATCCGCCATCTGGGCGGACTTCAGGAGCTCGGCTGCCGCGGTGATTGAGGCGTCGCTGCTGGCGGTACCCGTCAGCGCATCCGCGAGGACGCCGGCCGCCTGGCCTTCTTCGCCGCCCGCCGGTCGGATCCACGCGCTTGCGAAATCGACGAGCTCGCTCCGAAGCGCGCCGATCACGATCAGCGCCGCCCCGTTGTTCACGACCGCATCCTTGATGCGGACGCTGGCCACGTTGTGACTCTCTTCGAGGTCGTCGTGGACGACGACGATCGTCTTCGCCTTCGCGAGCCCGGTCATGTCGCCCGCGGCGCGCCAGGTGCCAATTCGCGTTTCGAGCGCCGCCTTCACGGCGCGCATCACCGGCCCGAGGGCCGAGTCCGCGGCAGTGGCGAAGGCTTCCGCCGCGATCCGGTTCGCCAGCCACGCCTCTTCATTGGTCACCGTGCCACCAACCAGCACGCCGACTTTTCCGCGCGTGGCCGCTTCCTGGAGCATGCGGGCAGCTTCGGCGATGGCGTCGGTGCTGGTAGCGGGGACGTGGATCGCGCCCCGGCGCAACAGATGGCGGGAGAGGCGCTCGCGCGGCTTCAGCGAATCGTAGTGGTAGCGGCCGCGCACGCAGATCTGGTCGCCGCTGACAGGATTCCCCGTGCCCGGCCGGACGATCACGCCGCGCCCGTCCTTCGACCCGATCTTGATGCTGCACCCGATCGCGCAGGAATCGCACGTCGTTGTGGTCCATGTTTCGGGCTTCGCGACCCACTTGTTCGGGTGCTCCATCAACGCCGCCGTGGGGCAGACATCGATGCAGGCGCCGCTGAAATCGCAGTTGCTTTCGTGGATGGCGCCGCCCGCGCCGAAGGCAATCTGCGTGTCCCAGCCGCGCCCGCCGAGCGTGATCGCGCCGGTGTGCCGCTTCTCTTCGCAGGCGCGCTGGCAGCGCGTACAGATGATGCACATCTGCGGGTCGAACTCCATGAACGGGTTTGCGCGGTCCGCCGGTGGCTGTGGCGTCTGGTAGAACGAGCGGCTTTCCCCGACCCACGGCTCATAGCCGGACATCCCGACCATCTCGCACGTGGCCTGCAGCTCGCATCGGTAGTTCTTCGAACACGTGAGGCAGCGGTGGGTGACGACATCGTCGCGCAGGCAGATGTCGCCCGGGTGGCAATGCTCGCGGCGATGGCAGGTGAGGCAGCGGTCGCTGTGGTTCGCGCAGATGATGGCGACCACGGCCTTGCGCGCCTCTTTGACCTCGTCCGATTCCGTTGTGACGACCATGCCATCCTGCACCACGGCAGTGCAGCTCAGTTGCAGGCCGGGCGGGCCCTGGATATCGACGAGGCACGTGCGGCAGCCGGCATACGGCTTCAGCCCATCGATGTAGCAGAGGTTGGAGGTGTAGATCCCGTTCTGCTTCAGCACTTCGACAAGGGGCGCGCCGGCGGGCGCATCGAGGACCTTGCCGTCAACCGTCAGAGATGCCATTCGTGCCTCATGCCGCGATTTCTGCCCCGTCCCGAGGCCCGCTGATTGTAGGCCCAATCTACCAGATTGTGACGAAGCGAACGAACGCGCGGCGCCGGCGGGCCGCCCTCTACAGCCGGTGGAAGTCTGCCTCCGGGTCCGGCGCCTTCATGCCGTTG
Organism: Chloroflexota bacterium; assembly: GCA_016191435.1. Taxonomy (GTDB): domain Bacteria; phylum Chloroflexota; class Dehalococcoidia; order Tepidiformales; family Tepidiformaceae; genus Amarobacillus. The sequence goes on from JACPOQ010000035.1 coordinate 451,453, forward strand.
GGGTAGGTGTTGGCGTGCGTGCCGAGGAAGGTTTCGGCCATCCGCGTGAGCGCATGCTTGTCCCGGTACATCTCGTCGAATTCGTACACCGCGTCATCGAGCGGCCCGCCCGGCTGGATCGCCTCGTACGGGCAGGCTTCGGTGCAGAGGCCGCAATACATGCAGATGCGGAAGTCGATCTCGTAGCGGTCGATGTTCCGGCGGCCCTCGGCGTCCTGGCTGGTGGCGACCAGGATGCAGCCATCGGGGCACGCCTGTGCGCAGGTGCTGCAGCCGGTGCAGCGCTCTTCGAACCAGAGCAGATTCGTGCGCGCGTACACCGGCACGTCCCGGACTTCCTCCGGATACTGCAACGTGGCGACCGGGCGAAAGAGCGACTTCATCGTCAGCCCCATGCCCCGTGCGATGCCCTTGCCATACGCCATGGGGTCAGTCTACGGGGGCGATATTGTGATGACAAACACGAAGGCGAGGGGCGGAAGCGGCTGAGGGGCTGAGGGGCCGAGCTGGCCCTCGGTGAAGCCCGAAGGCCTACGCCGATACGGAGCCGCGTCCTACACTCGATGCTGTGAATGTTGCCGCGCTTCCCTACACGCTCCTGCTGATCCTTGTGGAGCTGAGCGTCGGCAGCCTTTGGGTGACGCTCGCGAGCGACCTCCGCGGCGGCGTCACGCGCGGGTTCGTCATGACGATGGCGCTTTGCGTCGCCGTCACAGGTGGCCTCGCCTACTGGACGGCTTCCGGCATCGATATCGGCCGCGACGTCGATGGCTATCCCATCGACCCGGGCTGGTTCGGCGATGCGAAGCGCGCGCTTCTGGTCGTGACTGGCACGAGCGCCATCTACATGTTCGCCGCCTTCATGGGCTGGGATCCCATCGGGCGATTCGCCGGCATCGCCGGGGCGCTCGCGGGGATCCTGGCCGTGGGCGTGATGGCGGCGATGCTCGCCCCGCCAACCTGGGGCTATCCCGGCGCCCTGATCGCGCTCATCGGCGGCACTCTCGCGCTGGGCGCGGTCTCGGTTTCGATGGTCTGGGGCCACTGGTACCTGACCGAAGGCGCGCTGCCCGCGTGGCCGCTTCGCGATCTCGCGTGGGTGCTGCTCGGGGCGCTCGCGTTCCAGGCCGTCGTGATCGCAATCAATCTGGTGGTGCCGGTGCGCGAAACGCCGACACCTGCGAGCCCGGTGGATGTGGGAATCTTCGGCAACCCGGCGCTCTACCTGCGCATCGGCGTCGGCATCGTGTTTCCGCTCGTCCTCGGCATCCTCTCGCTGAAGACGACCCAGATCCGGGCCATGCAGAGCGCGACCGGCCTCCTCTACATCTGTATGGGCGCAGTGTTCGCCGGCGAAGTGCTCGCGAAGGGCCTCATGTTCGTCACTGCCCGCCCGGTCTAGCAGCTTCGCTTACCGGCCGGGAGCGGCCCGCTCTGGTACCATGGGCGCATCATTCGGCGCACCCGGGAGGACGCGTGCATCGCGAAGAAGCGTGGGGAATCCTGCTCGAACATTCACGCGAGGAGCGCACCCGCAAACACGGGATTGCGGTCGAAGCCACGATGCAGGCCTATGCTCGCCTCCTCCACGAGGACGAGGAGAAGTGGGGAATCGTCGGCCTCCTGCACGACTTCGACTGGGAGATCCATCCGACGGCGGACCTGCACCCGGAGGCTGGTTCGAAGATCCTCGAAGCGCGCGGCGTGCCTGAAGACATCCGTTATGCCATCCTCTGTCACGCGCCGTTCCTCGGGCTTGAATACACCTCGACGATGGACCGCGCGATCTTCGCCTGCGATGAACTCTCGGGCTTCGTCACCGCCTGCGCGCTCGTGAAGCCGAACAAGTCGCTTTCGGAGATCGAACCTGCCTCTGTGCGCAAGAAGATGAAGGACAAGGCCTTCGCCCGTGCGGTCAGCCGCGACGACCTCATCAAGGGGGCGGCCGATCTTGGAGTTGAGTTGGACGAACACATCCGCTTCGTGGCCGAGGCGCTGAAGCCCGTGGCATTGGACCTTGGAGTGAACGCGTGAGAAACGAGCAAATCCCGGACCGCAACATCGCGATGGAATTGGTCCGTACCACTGAAGCCGCGGCGCTCGCCGCGGCCCGTTGGATGGGCCGCGGCGAAAAGAACAGCAGCGACGGCGCGGCCGTGAACGCCATGCGCATGATGATGGACACGGTCGATATGGACGGCGTCATCGTCATCGGCGAGGGCGAAAAAGACGAAGCCCCGATGCTCTTCAATGGCGAGCGCGTGGGCAGCGGCCAGGGGCCCCAGGTGGACGTCGCCGTGGACCCCATCGACGGCACGCGCCTCCTTGCGCTCGGCCGCCCGAACGCCCTCAGTGTCGTCGCCGTCGCGCCGCGCGGCACGATGTTCAACCCGCACGACATCTTTTATATGGAGAAGATTGCTGTCGGGGCCGCCGCCAAAGGCATGATCGACCTCTCCGCGCCCATCCGCTGGAACATCGAACAGGTGGCCCGCGCAAAGGATCTCCCGCTCGAGGAGGTGACCGTCGTCATCCTCGACCGCGACCGCAACACCGCCATCGTCGATGAGATCCGCGCTGCCGGCGCCCGCATCCGCTTCATCACCGATGGCGATGTCGCGGGCGCGGTCATGACCGGGCTCGCCGGGACGGGCGTCGACATGATGCTCGGCATCGGCGGGTCGCCGGAAGGTGTGGTCGCCGCCTGCGCGATGAAGGCGCTCGAGGGCGACATGCAGTGCCGCCTCTGGCCCCGCCATGACGAAGACCGCAAGCACGCCGCCGAGATCGGCCTGGACCTGACGCGGATCCTCACCATCACCGACCTCGTGCGAAGCGACGACGTCTTCTTCGCCGCCAGCGGCATCACCACCGGCGACCTGCTGAAGGGCGTCGAATACGTGGCCGGCGGCGCCACGAGCGAATCCCTCGTCATGCGGGCACGCTCCGGCACGATCCGCCGCATCCAAACCGAGCACCACTGGCGGAAGCTGCAGCAGATCAGCGGCACCCGCTACGCGGGGTAGCCATTCACGATTTCCGATTTCCGATTCACGATGAACGACCGAGCCACGTCGACCGGACGTCCGCCCGGGAGGTGAATCGTGAATCATGTTCACGTATGATTGCTCGCATGGAGTTCACGCTCTTCCACCCGCCCCGCTAACTCGCCCGGTGTGCCCGTGGCCCGCCCTCCCGTCCCCGATCACTTGCATTCGCAACTGAGGGACGGGAGTGTTTCATGCCTTCGATTTCCACCGCGATCCTGCGCGCGCGGCCGGCCCTGCTTTCAGCCGCCACGCTGCTGCTCGCGATCGAGTTCTTGGACGAACTGATCTTTGGCGCCCGCGAGGCATCGTGGCCGCTCATCCGCGACGACCTTGGCCTGACGTACACGCAGATCGGGCTGTTGCTTGCCGTCCCGAACCTGGTCAGCGCCGTCGTGGAGCCCGGGCTCGGGCTCCTCTCGGACACCGGCCCGCGGCGAGCGATCATTGCGGGTGGCGGTGCGGTCTGTGCGCTGGCGCTGGCGCTCGCGGCGGTCTCCGGCGCGTTCGTGCCGCTGCTGCTGGCGTTCTCGCTGCTCTACCCCGCCTCGGGCGCGTTCGTCAGCATCGGGCAGGCCGAACTCATTGCCGCGAACCCCGGCCGCCACGAACAGGTGATGGCGCGCTGGACCGCCGCGGGCTCCGTCGGCGCGCTCGCCGGTCCGCTGGTGCTCGGCGGCGCCGTCGCCCTCGGATTCGGGTGGCGAGGACTCTCGGCGGCGTTCGCGGTGTTTTCGGCCGCGCTGGCCTGCCACGCCTGGCGGACGCTTCCCTGCCGGAGTGTCGGTGCGATAGGCGAGCATGGCGACAAGGTCGAACACCCGCGCTTGCCCGACGTGTTCGCCGGGCTCGTGGCCGCCATGAGGCGCCGAGAGGTGTGGCGCTGGCTCGTTCTGCTCGCGTTCAGCGAACTTATGCTCGATGTGCTCCTCGGGTTCCTCGCGCTCTACCTGGTCGATGACGTGCAGGTAAGCGCGGGCCGCGCCGGATTCGCGGTGGTGGTCTGGATCGGCGTAGGCCTGCTCGGTGATATCGCGCTCGTCCCGCTTCTGGATCGCGTCGCCGGGCTGGCGTATCTGCGCGTGAGCGCGGTTGTCATGCTCTTGCTCTATCCGGCCTTCCTGCTGCTGCCCGGGCTCTGGCTCAAGCTGGCGCCGTTGGCCCTCATGGGGGTGTTCAATGCCGGCTGGTACGCGATCCTGCAGGCGCAGCTGTACGCAGCATTGCCGGGCCGTTCGGGCACGGCCGTGGCAATCTCGTCTGCGGTCGCGCCCCTGGCCGGCACCGCCGTCGCGATGACGCTTGGGCTCGTAGCGGCATACGCCGGCATCGGCACAATGATGTGGCTCCTGGCGGCCGGCCCGGTCGCACTCATCGCGGGCCTCCCGCGGAAGCTGCTGGAGCGCAAGAACGAAATCTAAGGCCAGACTCTTGCCAATACCGCGGAAGTCGACGTCACGCTGCGGAGAGTCCACGTGGACGAGGGCGTATGGGCGGGTATGACACTAGTCCCCACCTCATCGTTGTGATTCGAGGATCGCAGAATTACGTTTCCGGCAGTGCAGAAGTGGCTACGGGTTTGTGGCACCAAGAACCAAAGAACGCGAGCGGAACCCCGAGACGGGTCAATTCTGCGCCTTCCAGAGGAGGTAGGCAGGCTCAAGTACCTGTTCGATGAACTCCATTTCCGTCATCGTTGCTACGCCCTTTTCCCGCGCCTTTTCCAACTTGGCGCCTGGCCCGTCGCCGACGATGACGAGGGTTGTCCGCCCCGACACAGTGCCCGTTGTGCGGGCCCCGAGGCGCTCCAGCATGCGTTCGCACTGCTCCCGCTCCCAATGAACTAGGACCCCGGTGATGACGATACGCCTGTTGCGGAGAGGGTTGTCCATGCATTCGCTTGCGAATCTGGTATAGCGCGCTGAACGCGCGGCGTCTTCGGGTGCTCTCTCTGGCGTGGAAGTCGAATTCCGACTGACGTCGACGATTGGGCTGGCCCCAAGCAGCCTAAGATCGCAGCCGAGCCACACACCATAGTTCGGGGGATCGTGGTGTCCGCCAGCGAGCGTCGCGCGGCAGGCTGCCCGTCCGCCGAGCTGATCAAGCCCGGCCGCACACTCTGCGGCCACGTCTCGTGGTATGTAGCCCACCGCCCCCAAACGCGGGTGCACGACGGCGATAGCGTTCCGGTCATGTTCATGTTTCGGCTCACGGACAAGATGAGCAACGAACTCATCCCCCTCGGCTGCGATGCGCCGCAGCGTGGGTTGGTGGAAGGACTCTCCAACGACCTCCTGCCCGTAGCCACCCCCGGCGCTCGATATGTCGGGGATGGGCGTTGGCGCGCCGCCCAGCACCTTACGGAGCCAGCTCACAGCGCCGATCCCTGAGGAGCCGTGACGGGCGGAAGCGCGATCCCGGGGAGCGTTGCAACGGCGAAGTGGTACACGTGACGTCTGCCGGCGGGTAATGCGCGCGGCAGGTGGGCATGCTCACCGGGCCGTGGGAGGGCGAAGGCGTTCGTGACATAGGTCATGATTCTTCCACCGGTTCTCGGCACGGATGGCAGTGCAAATAGCTGACTCCGTCGTGCACATTGCCTCCTCAGGTCGAAGCCGATCCACAGTCGGGAGTGGTTCTTGAAGCCGTGGGTGAACCGCCCGTAGTCCAACGCTTAACACGCTACTTCTTCGCCCGGTAGTCCCGGTACGGGGCGTCGCGCCAGTCGAGGGCCTGCTTCAGGCCGCCGCCGCTCGTCATCGCCTCGCGGCTGGCGTCCTGCCAGGCGTACGACTGCGCGGTGAACTGCCCGGCGGCGTCGAGGTCCGTCGAACTGCGCACCGAGGAGTAGATGCCCATGTTCTCGTAGAACCGGTTCACGTTGAGCTTGAGGATGGCGAGGTGGTCGGCGCTCAGGTTCGCGATCCTGTCGGCGAACGCGATCGTGCGCTCTTCGAGCTCGTCCTTCGGCCAGGCGTGGTTGATCATGCCGATGCGCTCCGCTTCCGCGCCCGTGACGCTGTCGCCCGTGTAGTACAGCTCCTTCGCCTTGCGCATGCCGATGACGAGCGGCCAAATGACGCCGTTGCGGGCGACGCCGAGGCCGCGCACCCCGGGGTGTCCGAACTGCGCGTCCTCGGCAGCCGTAACGAAATCCGCCATCATCGCCATCTCGCAGCCGCCCGCAAGGGCATAGCCATGGACCTGCGCGACCGTCACCTTCGCCATGTTCCAGAAGTACATCTGGATGTCGGTGATCTGCTGCATGGAGGTGCGGATGCCCATCAGCATGCGGCGGCCCTTGTCGTCGGACATGCGGTGGCGGCGCACCATCCCGTCCGCCCCGCCACGCGCCGGCGCGAGGTCGTAGCCGGCGCTGAAGGTGCGCCCGGCGCCGCGCACGATGATGACACGCACGCTGTCATCGGCTTCGTAGTCGTGGAGCGCGTCGTTGAACTCGAAGAGCAACTCCTGCGAAAGCGAGTTCATCTTCTCCGGGCGGTTGAGGGTGATGCGGCCAATCCGCCCGTCCGTGCCGGCGCGGTCGAGGTCGAGGTTTTCGAATGTGCGGGCCATGCGCTGCTCCAGTTTCCGTAGGTGCAAGAAACCTACGTGCACCCGCCCACGGCTGCAAGCAGTGGCGTCAGTCGCGACTCTCCTTGAACAGTGCTTCAATGCGTGCCAGCGGTACGCCCACACGCACCAGGGTCTCGAGCGCCGCGGCGAGGTCGTCCTCAGTAGGAAGGTCGGCCGCTGCCTGTTTTGCCACCGATATCGCGTGGTCCACCGCCCCCGGATGGGACTCGATGAACGTAATTCGTCGCGGCGTCGGCAGCGAGGGTGCCTGCGCCAGGAGTGGTGGCTCCTGCGCGGGCGGACGCGTGTTCCGGTCCATCGCCATGCGGCGTGCGAGCGCACCGTCTATCGCGGGCCGCGTCGTCGCCGGGATATCCTGCGTGCCCGGGCCACGAAGTAGTTTCCAGAAGCGCCAGCCATTGTTGTTATGACCGCAGACTTCGGTTGCGGCGGCGGAAATCGAGTCGAAGAGCCGACCGTCCTCGAGCCGAAACCGAAGACCGTAGCCGTCGGCCTCCACCACGCACTGGTAGGGTTGGCCATGGAAGAAAGCGCCGAGCCGCTGGCCGTCCCTGAGGTTGCGGTCGCTGATTGGAGTGAGGTCGCGCTCGCGCAATGTGTCCTGCCGAAAAACTGGATCGCGCCGCGATGGCACGGTGGTTGCGGTCGGGGTGGGAACGTACCCGCGTCAGCTGCCGCCCGGCGCCGAGAACCTCACCTGCTCGCAGTACATCTCGGCTTTGAGCCGCGCGACCAGGCCGTCGCCATCGTGATCCGGGTCCAGCCGGAAGATGCCGAGATTGAAGAATTCGAGCGAGAAGAGCACGGTCTTCAGGTCGGCGCCGAGGAACTCGAGCAGGCCGCGCTTCTCCTGCTCGTCGCGGTTATTCCCCTTGATGACGAAGTCATCGAACCAGTCCTGGAGCGGCTTCGCCGCGCTTTCCGGCAACGTGATGGCGAGGTTCGGGATCTCCAGCTTTCCCGGCTCCAGCAAGCGCAACCTGTCCGTGCCCTCGGAGAGGCTGATGATCTGTTGCTTGATGACGAAGGCGTCGATCTTGTTCACCTTCTTGCAGGCTTCTTCGAGTCCATCGATGGTCAGCCGGAAGTTCGATGCCAGGAAGGCCTTCTGCTTCTTCGCCCGCCCGGCGATCGTACCGTCCCCGGGCTTCACGACGATGTCCTCGGCCGCGAAGTCGATCGCCATGTAGGCTGCATCCTTCGACGCCGCGTCGAGCGCCGGGAAGCCAACCTCCTTGAGCAGCGCGTTGCGGAACTGACGGGTCGATACAGTACGGTAGTTAAAGTCGGCGGCCTGGATCTCCCCGCTCTTTCGCTGTGCGTTCCCACCGGCCATATCGACCAGCCATTGCCAGAAGCCCGGCGACATCCCCGGCCCAACCTGGATCGCGAAGTCCTCGTACTTCACCCCGCCGACATGCTTGCGGACAACTGTCTCCCCGCCGTTCTGGTACTCCACGACCTCGCCATAGGGCAGGCCGCCGTCGAGATCCTGGAGCCAGCCCGCAGCGAGACCGTCGAGGTCCAGCTGGAACTGCCGCGTGCTTGAGGCGGGCGGGCGGGCGGGCGTAGCCGCTTCGGCGCCGCCGGTCTCCGCCTCCGCCAGCCCGGGCACACCGAGTGCCAGCGGTGCTGCGGAGATCGCGGCGGCCGCGGCCCCTGCCTTCTTGATAAACGAACGGCGAGTGTCCTTCATGCGAGCGCTCCACGGGGCAACAGGTTCGGCGCCACGCTACACCGCCGGTCCGCGGATTGGAATACACAGGCCCGGACTGTCCCAATCGGTATAATCCGTTGGTGGCCCTCTATGTCGCGTATTTCCGCTTCCGCCCGGGGACGAACGTGCTCCAGGGGCTGGCCGCGTTCGAGCGCCGCAAGACGTTCGAACACCCCCACCAGGCGACGCTCATTGGGGAATACTGGGTCAACGCGCCGGAGGACCAACCCCAGGCGGTGGTCATCTGGGAGGCCGAGGACGAAGGCCCAGGGGACTACTACGAAGCCGCCTGGGGCGACCTCTTCGAGATCACGATCGCGCCGGCCACCCGCCCCGTCGCCGAACTGCCGGACACGCTCTCGGACGAGCTTCTGCGCCGCAGCCAGGGGTAATCTCGCGTCATTGCGCGGGCCGCGTCGTGGCGTTGTAGCCGGGCCCTGGGCCGGCTGGAACGCCCCGGACTTCTCATCTGCGTGCAATCGTTTGCAGCGAAGCTCTCAGGTGATTCTCAGCGTGGTCCAATCCCGGTCCAACGCACCGCTGATCCCATGCCCTCATGGCCATTCGATTTCCAGCGATGCACGGACCTACCACCGACCATTACGAGAACGCCCCATCGACGCCGCACACTTTCGCCCCCGGCCCCGCCCGCGGCCGAAGACTCCTTATCTTCCTCGTCATTTTCTGGCCAGTCGCCGGACTCGCCTTCCTCGTCCTGCGGGCGGCGGTCCGCGCGATGCGCGGCTCGCGGCGCACCGCGCTCTCGCTGCTGCCGTTCTTCGCCCTCGCCGACGAAAGCGGCGGAGGCCCGGAGGGAACGTCTTCGAAGTCGCCGCCGGCTTTGCGCGACGGCGGCTACGAAGCGTGACCGTCCTCGCTGCTATCAGCGGCCCTTGAACGCCGGTTCCCGGCGCTCGGCGAAGGCGCTCAGGCCCTCCTTGAAGTCTTCGCTGCCGAATAGCGGCAGCAACTGCAGGTAGATGTGGTCGACGGCGGCCTCGAAGGTCTCTTCCATACCCAGCCGCATCATGCGCTTGGTCGATTGCACGCTCAGCGGCGCGTTGTTGGCGATTTGCCGCGCCACCTTCATCGTCTCCGTCATGAGTTGGTCGTGTGGGACGACGCGATTGACGAGGCCCAACTCGAGCGAGCGGTTCGCATCGAGCACGTCGCCAAGAAACGCCACTTCCGCCGCTTTCGCCCAGCCGAGCAGCCTCGGCAGGTACCAGCAGCCGCCGGACTCCGGCAGCACCCCGCGCTTCGCAAAGACCGCGCCCATCTTCGCGTGCTCGCTCGCAATGCGGATGTCGCAGCCAAGGGCCATGTCCATGCCATAGCCGGCGGCGGCGCCGTTGAGCGCGCAGATCATCGGCTTGTCCATGCGATTGATCACGATCGGCGGCGAATTGTGCAGGTCAAACAGCCTGTAGCCCGCGCGGCTGACGGCGCCGTTGCCGGTCATCTGCTCATTCTTGAGGTCGAGGCCCGAGCAGAACCCGCGCCCCGCGCCGGTGAACACGACGACGCGGACCTCGGGGTCGATGTTTGCCTGCTGCAGCGTGTCGGAGAGCGCGCTGAGCATAGGCCCGCTGATGGCGTTGAGGCGGTCCGGGCGGTTGAGTGTGACGGTCAGGATGCCGTCGCTGAATTCGAGCAGCAGCTCTTCGGTGGGAGATGTGTACACGGGAGCCTCCAGGCGGTTTACGAAACAGGATGCGCCGCGAGTGTGGCATCGGCTGCGCGCGCCCGCAACCATCGACCAGGGGTCGCGGGCCCGCCTTTCGCGGCCGTCCCGAGTAGCGTCTGCTTGTTAACCTCTCACCGCTTCAGCAGATAGTCGTGCAGCGTGAGGCCGCTATCCTTGACCTTCTGGGCCTCGGACTTGCCGATCCAGCGAATGTGCCAGGGCTCATAGGCGTAGCCGGTGATGCCCTCGCTACCCTGGGGGTAGCTGATGATGAAGCCGTACTTCCAGCTGTTCGCCGCCAGCCATTTCCCCTCGGGCGTGGCGCCGAACGACTCCGTCAGCTGGTAACCGACGCTCGCGCTCGCGACATCGGCGGTGGTCCCGAGCTGATGCTCGCTGTGCCCGGCACGCGCGCTCGTGCGCTCCGCCTGGGCGAGCCCGTCCTGCTGGACGTTGAAGTTGAAGGTGTCGATCTGCGTCTGGTACGAGCGGTAAGCGCTGACGACCTTCAGCGTAAAGCCCTCCTTCTCGGCCGCCGCGAACAGCTCGAGGATCGCCTCCTTCGCGGCGGCGCGGAGAAATTGGCCTCCGACGGCCGCGCTCGCGGGGAGCGCCTGCAGGTCGTTAGGGGCGCAGTTTTCGGGGAGGCTGTTCTGCTTATCCAACGGCGCCATGATGTCGCCACAGGGAAGGAAGTTGCCCGGCGCGGAGGTCGCGCTCGCCCCCGCGGCCGTGGGTTCGGCCGTGGCGGACTCACCGGGCGTCGCCGCCGAACTCGAGGTCGCCTGCGCGGTGCCGGTGGGGCTCGACGTGCCCGTAGCACCCATCGTGGGCTGACCGCCGCCATCGCCGCCGCAGGCGGCGCCCGCCACCACCGCCACGAGGACGAGAAAACTGACGGCGAATGCGCCGATTGCGAGCACGAATACCGGTGGCAGATGGGCGCGCGCCGAGGCGCCACCCACGGTCCGGGGAGAATCCATATCCTCGAACCTTAGCCTGAAGCGCGCTTCCGTCCTACATCCGCGGCGAAAGCGTATTTACGCCAGGACACGCCTCACGCACCTTGCGCCCGCGTCTTCAGCCGCGGGTCACGCTCCACGTCATCGACGAATGCCCGCAGCAGGGCATTCGTGATCGCGGGCTGCTCCAGCTGGAAGAAGTGTCCAGCTCCGGCGATGGGCTCCTGTCGCAGGAACATGCAGACATCGCGCAGCCAGTTCGGGTCGCCCAGCGGCCGCGATGCCCAGATCGCCATGAACGGCTTCCGGTCCGCCTCCTTCACCAGGCCGGCGATTCTGTCTGCAATGAACTGGCCGTTCGCCAGCATGCCCGCGCCGACCTCAGCGGGGCAGTTGAGCATGATATCTCGGACTTCGTCCTTGACCGCGCCGGCCGTGCCCTCGCCCCAGAATCGCTCGACGAGCGCGCGGACGGGCTCCATCGATCCTGCCTCGCCGATGCGCGCGCCCAGGTCGCCCGGCCCGCCCGGCCGCAGGGGCGAATCACCCACGACGATGCCGAGCACGAGCTCGGGATAGCGGTCGCCGAGAAGTAGTGCCGTTAGGCCGCCGAGGCTGTGCCCGGCCACGATCGCGGGCCCCACCGCGAGCGCTTGCATGACCGCCGCCACATCGTCGGCCTGCTGGGTGATGTCGTACGGCGGGGTTGCATCGGATTCGCCTCGCCCCCGCAAGTCGATGTTGACGCAGCGGTAGTCGCGGGAGAGGTCGGCCACCTGGTAGCGCCACGCGCTGCGGTCGCAGGCAAGCCCGTGAATGAAGACAAAGGGAGGGCTGCCCGAACCGGCATCTTCGACGCCGAGGGCGACGCCGTTGACGATTATGCGCGCCAAGGCTTGAGCGTCCGGCGCGGTTTCGTGCCGCGCGCCTTGCGCGCAGGCGCCAACACGAGCGGCGCCCACATCGCCATCCGCAACACCCGGCGCGCCATGCCGCGCTTCCGGCGCACTTTCCGGGCTTTTTTCACGATGGCGCGGGCGTCCACTTTGCGTGCGGCGCCGCGCACGGCGCCGGGTGCGGCGCGCGTGCGTTCGCCGAGCACGTGGAGCACGTCCTCGGCCCCGGCGCGGGCACGTTGGAGGTCCGCCTCGGCCAGTGCGGCGCGCGCACGTTGCATGCTGTCGCGGGAGACGTGGCCCAGCTCCTCCAGCAGCGCTGCCGCCCGCTGCCGCGCCGCATCGACATCGACGGACGGGATCGTGACATCGCGCGGCACGTGCAACCGCGCCGGGCGCTTCCGCCCGCGGCGTTTCGCGGCGCGGCGGCCACCCATGGCGAGCACTGCCAGCAGCAGCGCCGCGCCCACACCCGCGAGCACGAGCATCGCCGTCCCCGGTGCCCGTCTGCGTTGGGCCTCCGCCTGCGCTTCCACCAGGTCGCTGAGCGGCGGCGGCTCGGCGGCGGCCACCGGCTCGAACTGCCCGCGCGCGAGGTCGTCGAGGAACTCCCGCACCGCCGACGTGAAGTCGTCGGGGTTGTCCCCGGGCACACTGTGACCCGCCCCAGGGACGACGACCAGCCGTGCACGTTGCATCTCGCGCGCCGCGCGCTCGGCCGTATCCTGCGTGAGGACGTCACTTTCGGCGCCACGGACGAGCAGCGTGGGCACCGAGATGGAGCGGTAGAGCGCCCACACCTCATCGTTCGTGAGGTCGCTCCCCACCCGGATCGGGCTATCCTTTTGGCGGAAACGCCGGTCGAACTTCCACGTCCACTTACCGTTCTCCATCTGCCGCAGGCGATGGCTCATGCGCTCGCGGATATTCTCGATCGTGCGGCGCTGGTTAAACCGATGCGCCATCTCCACGAATTCGTCGAACTCGAGTTCATCAGGCCCCTGCGTGAAGCGCAGGATGTTGTCGACACCCTCCTTCGCCGCCTCCGGCCCGACATCCACCAGCACGAGCGCGCGCACCTTCTCCGGGTGGGCCGCCGTGTACGCGACCGCGTTGAGGCCGCCCATGCTGTGCCCCACGAGGATGAACCGATCGAGGCCAATCGCCTCGGCGAACGCGTCGGCATCGGCGACGAAGGCGTCGCGGGAATAGTCCCCCTCCGGCGACCAGTCGCTGTCGCCGTGGCCACGCTGGTCCAACGCGATCAGGTGGAAGCGCTCGGACATGCGCTGGCCGAACTCATCGAACATGTGGCCGGACACGCCGAAGCCATGCAGCATCAGCACGGCGGGCGCCTGCCCTTCCCCCCACTCCTGGTAATGAAGCTTCAGATCGCGGACGTTGACGTCCCTGTCCTTATACCCGGCTGTGATCACGGGACGACTCCCTCGCGCGGATTCCGGCGCTACCGGAACGCCGATCATACCACCCGGCGCCATTCGGAACGGCTTTGCAACGCAATGGTCCTGCGCGCTCAGGAAAGAGGAGGCAGGCCCTGTTCGGCGAGGAGTTCGTTGTAGTTCCGGACCACCGAATCGCCCTGGTACGCCCAGCCGCCGCCGGGGTTGAACGAGTAGTTATAGGCCGCACGGACGGCGTTTTCGCCCGTGAAGCCGGCCTTTTCACCCGCGTGCCAGGCTTCCGCGAGGCCCTGCGCGGCGCGGTCCGCGTTGGTCTCGGGGTCGAAGCGCGAATCGCCCATGCCGGCCCCATACCCGTCCTCGTTCAACTGAAAGAGCCCGACCGAGTCGCCCTGGTCACCGACCGCGTCGGGGCGGCCGCCGCTCTCCGAGAGCATGACCGCCTTGAGGAAGAGCGGCGGTACGTTGTACTTCGCGCCCACGCGATTGAGCATGCCGTCCCACTGGTCGGGGTCTGCGCTTGAGTTGGACCGGACCGGCGTGTGCGGGGTGACGCTTCGCGTGCCGCTTGTACTCGATGTCCGCGTGGCGCTCGTGCCTCGAGAAGCGGCGGCGACGGACCTCGATGCGTTGCTGCCCACCTTCGACGGCGCGGCCGCCGGCAGCGAAAACGCCGGCGAAGCGCCGCCCGATGCGACCGGCCCCAGCGACCGGCGCAGCGATGCCGCCTCGCGCAGAGATACATGGGCCTGCGAGGGCGCCCCGGTAGCCGCAGGATCGATGGCCATACTGTGGATAGCCTAGTACGGTGGAATGGCCGGGGCGCATCGGGAGAGTCCTGAGTCGCCGCCCGCAAACCCCCAAACGAGGTGTCTTGAGTGGCCGACTCACGGATTCCCGATCCGACCCTGATGGCCCGCCTGCAGCTGAGCGTGAAAGGCGTCGATTGGGCGGCCGCGCGCGTCAGGACATTCCAGCACCGCCAGCTCCCGGGCGAATGGTCCGCGCACCAGCACGTATTCCACCTGCTCGCGACTGAGCGGCAGAACTACCAGCCGCGCATTCGCGACGTCATCGCTGAGGAGCGGCCGGTGCTGATGCGCTGGGACGGCCAGGGTTACATGGACGAGCACTACACCCCGGACGCCGACATCACCGTCCTCGCGGAAGAGTTCGTGGCGGAACGCGCGACCACGTACGAACTGTTCAAAGCGCTCACGCCCGAGCAGTGGCGGCGCACCGGCACCTGGCCGGATGGGCGCGAAGTGGACCTCGCCTGGATTGCCGAGAAGGCACTCTGGCACGCACTCGACCACTTTGCCTTCCTGCTGGCGTTGCATGGCGAGTTCGAACCGCGCCAGGCGGCGGACTAGCACTGGCAGCTAGAGTCCGGTCGTCGCCCCAATGACCTTACCGGTGCCAAACGTGATTGCCGCTAGCCCCAGCCCGACGACGAGCTGTCGCGCCCCGGAAAAGAACACGCCGATCCCGGTGAACAGCGTCGTTATCGCCCCCACGGCGAAGAGCGCCAGTCCCGCCAGTACCGCGCTCAGGGCGATCGCGGGGAATCCGCCGGCGAACAGCCACGGCAGCACCGGGATGATTGCCCCCACCGTGAACGACCCGAACGACGTGGCGGCGGCGATATACGGGTCGCCCGCCTCGTCCGGCGACATGCCGAGCTCTTCGCGCGCCAGCGTATCGAGTGCGGTGTCCTTGTTGGAGACGATGCGCGCGGCGAGCGTCTTCGCTTCGTCCCGCGAGAAGCCCTTCGCCTGGTAGATAAGCGTGAGTTCGGCTTCTTCCTCTTCGGGCATCAGCTCGAGCTCTTCGCGCTCCACCGCTATCTGGCGTGCGAACGATTCCCTGCTGCTCTGGACGCTGATCCACTCGCCCATGGCCATCGAAAACGCCCCCGCCAGCCAGCTCGCGATGCCGGCCAGGAGGACGAAATCGCGTCCCGGGCTCGCACCCGCCACGCCGAGCACGAGGCTCAGGTTCGAAACGAGCCCGTCGTTGACCCCGAGCACCGCCGCGCGCAGCGCGTTGCCCGTGCCGCCCCGGTGCCGCCCTTCGATCGTCGCGATGTTCGTGGCGGAGGCGGCGCCCCGCCCGGAGCGGCTGATCTCGCGGAACAGGCGCGCGTGCGATTGCTCTTCGGCGGGGAGCCCGGCGTCAACCGCTTCGGGCTGGTTGTCGTACATGCCCGTCGCGTCCATCTCCATCCGCGCGACGATGGGTGAGATGGCGCCGGTGCCGAAGCGCCGCGCGAGCCAGCCGAGGACGCGGACGCGCCGGGTCGGCGAGAAGTTCGGGATGTTCGCTCCCGCTTCGCGCAGCTTCTGTTCCCAGAGCGCGCGGTGGCGGTCTTCGCTGGCGGCGATCTTGTGGAAGATCTCCTTCAGGTTCGGGTTGTCTTCCGCGTCGGCGAGCAGGCGGTACAACGCACCGCCATCGACCTCATTCTGCAGGTTTGCTTCGAAGCGCTTGATGTCGTCCGCGGTCGCGCGGGCGGGAGTCTCGATGTCCGTCATGCCACCAGCGTACCCGCTCGCGGCGCCGCCGCGCCTTCGCCCGGCCTAACGGTGGCGGTTAGCCGGCGAACGGAACCTGAAATTCACCGAGGAACTCCATCGAGCACGTGCCTGTCTTCTCCTGCAACGCATGCCTGGGCCAGGCAGGCGCCTCGGGGCTAACGATTAGAGCCCCGACACCGTCATCTCGCGGATGCGGACGGTGGGAGTGGCGACGTTCCCGAACCACGTGAGGTCGTCGCCGACCGCGTCGATCCCGGCGAGCATCGTGTCCATGCGGCCAGAGACGTTCACCTCGGTCACCGGGAACGATACCCGCCCGTCTTCTATCCAGAACCCGCCGGCCCCGCGTGAAAAGTCGCCAGTCGTGGGGTTGAACCCCTGGCCCATGAGCGTCGTCAGGTAGAGCCCCTCGCGCACGCCGGCGATGATCGCCTCGGGCGGCGCCGCGCCCGCCTGCAGGATTAGATTCGATGGCCCGGGCGAAGGCAGCCCCTCGACTCCGCGCGAAGCGCTGCCAGTGGTCTGGTTGCCGGTACGCCGGGCGGTGTAGCAATCGAACAGGAAGGCGCGAAACGCTCCTGCTTCGAAAATGGCCGTGCGACGCGAACCCACGCCTTCGCCATCGAACGGGCGGGAGCCGGAGCGGCCCGGCTCCGACGGATCGTCGGTGATGGTCACCAGCGCTGAGCCGATGGGCTCTCCGAGCCTTTTCGCCAGGAACGTTGCGCCCCGGTAGAGCGCGGAGCCGGTGACGCACCCGGCAAGGTCGCCGAGCAGGCGCGAGGCCATCATCGGTTCGAAGACGACGGGAACCTGCTTCGTTGGGAGTTTGCGCGCGCCCAGCTGGTCGAGGGCGCGGCGCGCTGCGATGCGGCCGACTTCTTCCGGCGCCAGGAGCCGGTGGAGGCTGCGCTCCGAACTGAACCAGTAGGCGTTGCGCTTCTTTCCGCCTTCGTCATCGGCCATCACTTCGACCATGAGCGAGACGCTGGTGGCCGGGTACGACGCAACGAAGCCGAACGAATTCGCCAGCGCCACTTCGCCGATGCGGGTCGAAAGGCTCGCACCGTCGGAATTCGAGATGCGCGGGTCGAAGGCAAACGCCGCCGCCTCGCAGGCCTTCGCCATACGAATCTTTTCGTCGGTCGTGAGGTTCCCGAGGTGCTCGTCGTAGAGCTGGAGGGCGTCCGCGCCCGGACGCGCCAGCTGTGCGGGATCGGGCAGGCCCGCGAACTCGTCAGGCGCAGAGATGAGCGCCAGCTCGACCGCATCGCGGGCCAGTTGTTCGAGCGAGTCTTCGCCGAGGTCGGAAGTCGCGCAGACGGCGGTCCGGCCGCCATTGATCACTCGCAGGCCAAGCGATCGCGAACCGGCCTCGATCAGCTTCTCGGTTTCGCCGAGCCGCACCGTGACCTCGGACTCGTCATAGGCGCGCAGGATGACGTCGCACTGCTCGGCGCCGGCACGGCGGGCCAGCTCCACCACGTGCGCGGCCATCGTGCGGTTGTCCATCGGTCCTCCGTCAGCGTGAGCGGCTGGTCGCACGAGTATCGAGCCTCCGCGCCGGGGACGGTAGCGGGAGGCCCGCTACGGGTCAGACTGGGGAGCCAGTGTGCTCGCAAGCGGCGCCGCGTGCATCCGCCGCGGCCGCCCGAAACGCGGCGGAAACGCGTGCGTCATCGAGCGCGCACGGAGGACGCGCTGCTTGCGAACCTCCGCCAGGCTTCGTTTGACCGGCGTGGCCGGCCGAGCCTCGGCATCCCGGCCGGCAATCCGAAACCTGCCCGAAATTCCGTCGTCATTAGCTTTTCATGGCCAGGTAACCAGCGTGTAGCACTCCCGACGGATGCTGACATCAACGTGAGGGAGGCTCCGTGAACAAGTTCGAGCGTATGAAAGCGGAAAGGGACGGGCTAGACAGCTATCCCGACCTGCTGCGCCACGCCGAGGCGAACACACCCGCCGCCGAGATCCCCGACGACGTGCTCCAGCGCATGAAGTGGTTTGGCGTGTTCTACCGCCCCCGCACGCCCGGGTCGTTCATGATGCGCCTGCGCGTCCCGGGTGGCCGCCTGACGGCGGAACAGCTTCGGGCCTTCGCCATGGTCGCGCGCGAACACGGCCACGATTCGGTTGATTTCACGACGCGCCAGAACGTCCAGCTGCGCGGCCTTCCGCTCCCGGCGATCCCGAAAGTCATCCAGGCGCTCAACGAGGCGGGGGTAGCGACGCTGCAGACGGGCCTGGACAACGTCCGCAACTACATCGGCTGCCCCCTCGCCGGGATCGATGGCGTCGAGCTGTTCGATACCACACCGCTCCTCGCGGCGATGGCGGAAGCGCACCTCGGCAAGAAGGCGTACAGCAACCTCCCGCGCAAGTTCAACGTCTCCCTCGCCGGCTGCCGCGAGGATTGCGGCCACGCCCAGACCCAGGACCTCGGCTTCGCGCCCGCGACCAAACGCATCGATGGCCGGCGCGTCGCCGGCTTCAATGTCCTTGTCGGCGGCGCCCTCGGCGGCACGAGCCCGAGGCTCGCGACGCCGCTCGATGTCTTCGTGCGGCCGCAGGAGGTGGTCGCTCTCTTCACTGCCACCCTCTGCGTCTACCGCGACCACGGCCCGCGCGAGAAGCGGACCGAGGCGCGGCTCAAGTGGCTCATCAAGGAGTGGGGCGAAGAACGCCTGCGCCAGGCCGTTGAAGAGCAGCTGGGCCACCCCCTGGAGCGTGCTGGCCACGACGAGTGCCTCCGCGTCGCCGGCGACCACCTGGGCATCCACGCGCAGCGCCAGGTTGGTATGCACTACGTCGGCCTCCACGTGCCGGTTGGCCGGATAAGCGCCGGCCAGCTCCAAGGCCTGGCCCGCCTGGCCGATGACTACGGCGCCGGCGAGGTGCGGCTGACGGTCGGCCAGAACGTCATCCTCCCGCACGTCCCAGAAGCGAAGCTTTCGACCCTGCTCGCCGACCCGCTGTTGCAGGAGTTACGCCCGAACCCGCCCGGGATCTGGCGCAACCTCGTCGCCTGCACCGGCACGGACTACTGCCACTTCTCGCTTATCGATACGAAGACGCGCGCGGTGGAGCTCGCCCAAAAGCTCGAGCGCAGCCAGGTGCAGGTGCCCGATGGCACGCGCATCCACGTCTCGGGCTGCGTGCATGCCTGCGGCAAGCACCACATCGCGGATATCGGACTGCAGGGGACGAACATCCGCGTCAGTAAGGGGGTCGAGGAGTCGGTCGATGTGTTCGTGGGTGGCAAGCTCGGCCCCGATGGGCGGCTCGCCACGAAGACGCTGGAGGCGGTCCACGTCGAAGAACTCCCGATCCTCGTGGAGGCGCTATTGCGCGAGCGCTTCCACCAGTCCATCCCGCTGCCGGTGCTGCTCGCGGCGGGGAGCCGCCACGCCGGGGTCCTCACCTAACGGGGCGAAACGGTCACCATCAGGGGGCGCGGCCCACCGCGCGAATCGTCTCTCTCCTCTGCGCCCGTCTGGCCACGGGCAGGGGCGGGCGTATTTCGCATGGTGCGGGGAGGCCGGCGCCGGCGGCGCGGAACGCTCGCGTAATAATCGGCGCGGGTTCACAAGCCGCGGTAAAGCACTGCCCAGTTCTACCGAGTCCTATTGTGCGATGGTTGGGTAGTGTGATACCAATGGCCGTGCTCTGTGACGCGGGGCCCGGAGGGCGGGTGTTCGAGGGGCAAGACACATACAATTTCCTCGTTTCATTGCATCTGCCTGGGCTCGATTTGGGAGACCAGAGCCTCATCTTGCGACGGGCGCTCGCAGGCCCGCCAGCGCGAAACGCGGCCCACTGGATCCAATCTGCGCGCAGCGTGCGCGAGCGGCTTCACCAGCTGCAGGAGATCGTCTGCATTCCGTGCGGCGCTGAGCCGGACGATAAGTTCCTTTTCTTCTGGGCCGGCATGCACCAGGCCTGCTGCCTGGCCGGCGCTTTCGAGATCCTCCGCATCCGGAGGCGCGTGCCGGGAGAATGACCGCCAATTTGCCTGCCGAAGATTCCGCCTCAATGCCCGCCAGAAAGCCGCTGCATTGCCGAATTATGTGCCCGGATACTTTGGTCGCCCAGGCAACGGGCAGGACTCGCGTCCGGAACCACAGGCTGGAGGCCAATATCATGTTCGCAAGCACCAGACGAAGGCTTACCGGTGCGACGGTTAGCCTGCTTATTGCCACCGCACTCGCCCTCATGGCCGTCCATGCTGCCATGGCGGGGTCCACTTCGCTTTCAGCGAGCGGATGCTCCGGTACCGGCGCATCCACGTTCGCGCAATTCCAGGGCTGGGCGTACACCACTTCGACGTGTGCCAACCGGTACCTGTACACGACCACGTTCCAATCGGGTGGCGGTTATAAGGACTACACTCCGACATGGGCTGGGTACGATCTGTCGGTAATCGAGACCGATCCGACCACGAACTACGTCTACTCAAGCCACAACGTTTGCACGGCAGGCTACGCGTCGTGCAACGGCTATGTGAATACCAGCGCGAGTAGGTAACATGAGTCCCAGACGCGAGTTCAACTCCACGCTGCGCCAATTATGCTTCTTCGTGGTCGTCATAGTGTTGGCACTGTCGTCGACTTATTGCGGGGGTGGCAAGAATGACGCAACGACGGGCAGTACGACAAGATTAACATCCTCCGCATCCGTTGGAACAGCGCGACTCGTACTTTCGCAAGCGAGCCTGAAGAATTTTGAGTCTTCTTCCGATTACCAGCGAGCAATAGCTTCGGATGGGGTGATAGACTTCTCAGAATATGAAGGCGCAGTATTGGCCATGGTGGGATGCATGCGCGATCGAGGGTACGCGACCGCCGAGGAACCTGTCCCGGATGCGCTCCTGAGCTACCACCTGGTTTTCAAGTATGGGCCCGGGGAGCTGGAGGCGGGGAGAGCCGCGAACCAGGAATGCTTTCGCGAGTACCTCAGCGAGGTATCTATGGCGTGGGCCGAGTTTGTTGCTCCCAACAGCGCGAAAATTCTGAGCGATGCAAGGTCCGCGTTTCTTGAATGCTATCGTCGGCGGTTAAAGGAACAGTCTCGAGATGCGAGCCCCGAATACGCAGACCTCAAGGAAGCACTTATCCGCGGAGACGCTGACGCGGGCGCCTGCCTGATTCAGACCAAGACGCAGTTTAAGCTCCCCCTATGGGGCGGTTAATATGGTGGGACCCGGACATCCGCGACCCGTGGCACCGTTCGTTTGTGGCATCCGATGCCAGGATTGAACAAGAGGCTCCCGCAGTTCGGTCCCGGGCGCTGGGCATCGTGGCTGCTGGCGGTGTCGGTCATCCTCGCACCGGCTGCCGTGCTCGTCTGGCTGCGGCTTGGGACGAGCGAATCCATCGCGTCGATCGAGTCCGATACGACCGCGGTGCTCGTCTCAGGCACGACAAGGACCGTCGCCGATGAACGCCCGGTGTCCGGTGCGCCGACATGGCTGGACGGCCGGTCACTTCGAGCGCCTCAGTGGACCGGCACGGTCACGGGCCTCCACGTGGCGGCCGGAGACACCGTAACAACCGGCAGCCGGCTCCTGGTGATATCGGGCTTAGACCGCCTGGCCGTCGCGTCGCCAGCCCCCTTTTATCGCCAGCTGCGCGCGGGCGACACGGGACCGGACGTGGCGGAGCTAAAGCGTGCGCTGCTCCTTCTCGGAGATCTCAACGCTGCCTCGGCCACCGGCGACCGGTTCGACGCTGCAACCGCCCAGGCGGTGCGCTCCTTGGAGGCATCGATCGGTGTCCTCCAACCCACCGGCCAGTTTGACCCCGGGTGGTTCGTTTGGCTTCCGGTAACATCGTTCACAGTTGGCGGTTTCAAATTAGAAGTCGGTGAGCCAGCGCCCCCGGCAGGGGTGGCGTTTGCGACTGAGGCGCCGACACTGCAGCGCGTCGCGTTGACCTCCGTGAATGCAAACGAACCGCTGACGCTCGACCCCGGGACTAAATGGGTATTTGTTGTCGGCCAGGCGCGATTCGACATCGACCCCGCCACACTGGAAGTTTCCGCGGACTCCTTGGCCGCCCTTGCGTCTACTGCGAAAGCGAAGACGGAGCGAATTGACGGACGCGTCGAGCGTGCCATGCCGTTGGCGGTCGTCGCACTACCGGCCACTGCTATAACCGTCGGGCCGCGCGCCAATCTCTGCGTCTGGCTGCCGAGCGGCGCAGGTGGCCGATATGAGCCCCGGGAAGTGACACTCGCGGGTTCCCGCGCGGGCGTGGCCAACGTCGCCACCGGCCTTGATGCAACAACCACCGTGCTCGCCAACCCGAGCGATGTCCTCGCGAGTACGGCATGCCCCTGAGCCGCTGTCTCGAAGTTCGCGACGTCTCGCACCGGTATCGCCACGACCAACCGCTCGTACTCAACGGCGTTTCGCTTCGGATCGAGGAAGGAGTGGCAGTAGCGCTCATGGGGCCATCGGGATCAGGTAAGACCACGTTGTTGAGCATCCTTGGCATGCTGACCATCCCAACTGCCGGTACCGTGCTCCTCGATGGCCAGCCTCCACTTCGCGCCCGAGGACGGACCCGCCTCCGGGCTGAGTTGTTCAGCTGGGTCTTTCAAGGCGTTAACGTGCTCCCCCGGCGGAGCGCCGTCGATAATGCGGCACTCGGTCTGCTGGCACGTGGGATGCGGTATAGCCAGAGCATGGGTACGGCGCTTGCAGCTCTGGAGGTAGTCGGCCTCCACGGGCTGGCGGACCGACGTATCGATACTCTGTCGGGCGGTGAGGTTCAGCGCGTCTGTATCGCCCGGGCACTGGCCACGCGGCCAAGATACATACTTGCGGACGAGCCCACTGGCCAGCTTGACCGCGCGAACACGGCAGTCGCCATCGATGCCCTCGTCGGTCGGCGCCCGCGCGGCACTGCGGTGGTCATTGCCACGCATGACCCATTTGTCGCCGGCCATTGCGATGTCGTGGTCCAATTGGTCGATGGCACGCCCACCGTAGACTCAAGGCTTCCATGAACTGGCAGCTATCGGGGCTCTTCCGCGAGGCCTGGAGCAACGTTTATGCGAACGCGCCTCGATCACTCGCCCTGGTGGCGGTTTTCGCCGCGGCAATCGGGTCGGTCGCCTTTCTCGAGCTGCAACAAACCAACGGTGCGCGCAGCTTCGAACTCCAGTACAGAGCAGCCGGCGGTTACGTTGCTATTGTCAGCGGGCAGGGACCTATCATTTCCATGGCCACCTGCGCTGCGCTTAACGGGCGGGCGGGGGTCGTGGCCGCAGGGGGCATCCGCGTCACCGGGACTAAAGCGTCCGCGACCTCGCCGGGTACGCTCTTTCAGTCTGCATCGGTAACGTCAGCGACGCTCCGTGTCTGGGATCCAGGGGTTTCGGTCGATATTGTCGGCTCCGCCAACTCCTTCGTAGCTGGCGTGGGGCTTGCCAAAGAACTGGGCCTGCGTCGTGGCGGCTATCTCGCCCCGGCGGGTGAACCTCCCGCAGTCGTCGCCGCAATCGTTGAACTCAGTGCGAGGAACGGGACGGCACAACGGTGGCTATTCAGCGTGGCGCCCCCTGTCGGCAAAGCGGACGAGTGTTGGATAGAGTTCACCAAAGATTCGTTCGAGCCCGGGCTGGCAAGCGTCGCGGCGGCCTTCGCGGACGGCAGTCAAGATCCGATTGCGCGCCCTTACCTTCGCAGGGACCAATTCACCCGCAATCCGAAGACGGAATTCGCCGAACGGCCGCAGCGGTTCGGGTGGCTGGCGGTCGGGTGTATCGCTCTTGCCATCGGGGCACTGGTGGCGTGGTTTCGCAAAGCAGAGATTGCGCTGTACCTCGCGGTCGGCACGTCTCGGGTGGAGCTCGCGATGCTCTTCTACCTCGAAGCCATGCTCACCATGGCAGCGGCGTGGCTCGTCGGGATGCTTTGGACGTTCGCATTGGAGCGGGTGTTCCATCATCCGTTGCCGCGGGACGGGGTCCTGCTGGCGCTGCGCTCGGCCAGCTCGGGAACTTTATTGGCGATCCTGGCCGCACCATTGGCGAGTTACCTCCTCGCCCGATCAAACGTCGCAGCCATGCTGAAGGACCGTTAGGCTGGGGCTGCGGTGCGGCCACGACAGCAGCCCCCGCTACGCCAGCCCTCGCTCCCGGAGCGCGCGCTTCATCGTGGAGCCGATTTCCGCAGGGGAATCGCTGACGTAGGCGCCGGCGGCCGCGAGCGCGGCCTTCTTGTTCGCGGCCGTGCCGTCCTCGCCGCTGATGATCGCGCCGGCGTGGCCCATCCGGCGCCCGGCAGGGGCCGTCGCCCCCGCGATGAACGCGACCACCGGTTTCGTTACATGCCGCTTGATGTACGCCGCCGCTTCCTGCTCCGCCGACCCGCCGATTTCGCCCACCATGACAATCGCTTTCGTGTCCGGGTCTTCGTTCAGCATGCGGACAGCTTCGACCTGGCGCGTCCCGATGATCGGGTCGCCGCCGACGCCGATGCAGGTCGATTGGCCGATGCGCTCGGCCGTGAGCTGCGCCACTACTTCATACACGAGCGTGCCCGAGCGGCTGACAACGCCGACGTTCCCCGGCAGGAACACATCGCCGGGCATGATGCCGACGCGCGTCTTCGTCGAGGGCGTGATGACGCCTGGACAGTTCGGGCCGATGAGCCGGCTGGTCCCGGCCAGCAGCGCCGCCTTCACCTTGACCATGTCCATGACCGGGATGCCTTCAGTGATGCAGACGATGAGCGGCACGCCCGCGGCGGCCGCTTCGAGGATGGCATCGGCCGCGCCCGGCGCCGGCACGAAGATGATGCTCACGTTGGCGCCGGTTTCCCGTACGGCCGCATCCACCGTCGTCCAGATGGGCACGCCGTCCTGCTGTTCGCCCTTGCGCCGCGGGTGGATCGCGGCCACAACGTTGGTCCCGTAGGCGATGGAACGGCGCATGTGGTTGGCGCCTTCGGTGCCGATGCCCTGCACGAGCAGGCGCGTGTTCTGGTCGACAAGGACTGTCATGAAGCATCCCGGTGGCGAAGAGTTGGAGCGCGGGCGGCCGAAGCTGTCGGCGATCGCCCGGAGGGAAGGATACAGGCTGGCGGGGCTACCGTCGCACAGCGCCGCGGTGATCAGATGGCGGGCGTTTCTTTCGGGCGTTGCGCTTCGATAAGCCGTCGCAGCTTCCGCCATTCCGCGCCCGCGAGTGGCCCGTAGACCTTGGGGAACGCCGCCCGCAGTTCCGCCGCCTGGACGCGGTAGCGTTCGGCGATCGCGCCCATCGCAAGGACAGTCGCAGGCTGGAGGCGCGGGCGGCTGGTCGCCGCCATATGGCGCAGCGTCTCGATTGCGACTTCCGCGTCCTGGTGCTGGCCGAGCACGTCCTGGAGGGCGGTCACGCGGACGCTGAAATCCGTCGCAGGCTTTCCATAGATGGGTCCGACGAATTCGAGCGCGTAGCGCAGCTTCTTCGCCTCGATGCGCAGCGCGTGATAGTCGGCCGCGGGCGAAGCCGGGGTGACGCGGTCCCCCGGCCGCCGGAGCGCGCGATACCGGCGTTCGAGGAGGTCCGGCGCCGCGGCAAGGATCGGCGTCCGGGCTGCCACGAACGGGCGGGGGACACCCCGCTGGAGCAGCGCGGTGTAGCGCTCAACGAAGCGCTCATAGCGGCGGGAGTTCAGCGCGAGGAGCATGCGGGCCCGCCCGCGCACCCGGCGTCCATGCAGCAGCGCCTCGATTGCGTCGAGGGCGTGGGGATCGTCCGCGTGCACGCGCCACTCCTCCATGCGTTCCATCTGCACATCCAGGTCCCGCACAACGCCGAGTGCCGCGGCGACCCACCCCAACTCGAGGCGCATTGCCTCGAAGCGCGGCGGCAGGAAGGCGCGAAACGCGTTCATCGCCGCGCGCATCCGCCGGGCGGCGACGCGCATGTCGTGGAGCGCCTCGATATCCTCCCCGAGGCGCGTGCCCTGTTCGTTGTTCAGGAATACGGCGAACTGCCTCCGCAGCACCGCCAGCGCCACGTCACCCGCCGTCATCGCCGGGGCGATGACCGTGCCGCCGAGCGGCGGCGCGGATGGCGACGGCGCCAGCTCTGCCGCTTCGAGCCCTTTTTCGAACTTGGACTTCGTGGCGGGCGCGAGCCCCGTCGCCACGATGAGGACATCGACGAAGCGGCGCGCGCGCACGACTGCGTTCGCGTCCACCTCCACTTCGACGCGCGAGAAGCGCACCGGCGGCGATTCGCCAACCGGGATAGTTGTTTCATCGAGTGAGATTTCGCCGAGCACGCCGGCCACATCGGCGAGCTCGAACGTCCGGCGGTGCTGTCGTAGGCTGAACAGCGGCGCCAGCGGCTCGCGCCCGATAAGGACGCGCAGCGCCTGGCCGCACGGCCCGCTCGCTGCGTCGGGCTGGCTCGCGGCCTCGGGCGGGACGAGTTCCGTGAGCTCTCGGCGGCGGCGCATGCCGCCGCTCGCCTCCGCCATCGCCTTCATCGTGATCTCGGCGCCGTCGCCCTTCTCCCGCAGGCGGCAGGTGAACCGGCCGCGGTGGATGCGCCAGCCGGGCGTATCGAAATACGTGTCGGTGACATCCTTGTTTTTTGTCGCCCGGAGCGTGAACCCGGGCACCGCCGCCGTTTCCAGCCAGCGCGCCACGCGCTCGATGTCCGGGGCGTCGAACTGCCATTCGACCTCGAGGATGTCTTCGGACCCGGGCGTTACCACCCCGCCATGATACCCGCTGTCTCCGTTCCGAGATGAGGCAGCGGCGCCGCCTCTAATCCAGTTTGCGCACCTTCACGGCAGTACCGTATGCGCACACTTCCGTCCAGGTGCCGCCGATCTCCGAGGTGTCGAAGCGCATGGCGAGCACGGCGTTGCCGCCTTTCGCCTCGGCTTCCGCGACCATGCGCTCGATGACCTGGTGGCGGCTGTCGGTGAGCGCCTGGGTCATACCCTTGAGCTCGCCGCCCATGAGCGACTTCAGGCCCGAGCCAATCTGCGAGCCGATGTTGCGTGAGCGCACAGTCAGCCCGAAGACCTCACCGAGGACTTCGGTGACTTCATACCCGGGAAGGTCGTTCGTCGTTGCGATGATCACTGTCTGCCTCGCTTGGGCGTGATGGCGCCAGCCTGTCCAGCCGGCGCTCCCATTAAAGATTCGGCGCCAGTATCCCGCTCTGAATGCCCAGCGCCACCGTTTCGCGCCGCGAGCCTCCGAAGCGAGCGCCAGTCCGCCGCCTGCGCCGCCCAGGTTCGATGCAATTCCGACTGCCGGCCAGGGTGGTACAACGCGACGAGGACACGGCCCCGCCACGCCACCGGCGCCGCAACGGCATCACGCAGCCCGAGCCCGTGCGGTTCCAGTCGCCCGAGTGCCCGCAGCGCGACCGCCCCAAGCGCGACCACGATCGCCGGCCGTACCAGGTCGATCGTCCGGCCGAGGAAATCCGAACACGCGCGCGTTTCGGTTGCCGATGGCCGGCGGTTGCGCCCGGCGCCATCGAGCGGCAGGCAAAGGACGGCGTTGGTCACGAACGCCTCGCCGCGTTGCAGTCCGGCTTCACGGAGTAACTGCTCGAAGCGCCGGCCGGCCTCGTCGCCCGAAAACGGGATGCCCGTCCGGCCGGCGCCGTAGCGTCCCGGCGCCTCGCCTACGAGCAGCCACCGCGCGGGCACAGGGCCGTTGCCGGCGCCCATCACGGCGCTCCCGGAACACACACGCGGGCAACGGCGGCACGAAGCGGCAGCGTCCGCAAGCTCTTGCATCGCCGCCAGTATCGCTCCGTTGTGATTTCGCAGCGGCGGCGATGGTCTGTTAGGATTCGCGCGCACTTCGCCGGAAGTTCGCCGATGGATGGCCGTTTCCCGCCGTTCGCGACCGGGCGGCGGCTCCGTCGAAGTCGCGAGGGGCCATTGGCCGCCAGGGGTACCTCGCCCGAGAAGGGCATCAAGCTGAACGCCAGGCAGAGGAGAGCCAACGTGGACTACCGCATCGTTACGGAAGGACTCGAGTTTCCCGAAGGACCACTCGAACTCCCAGGTGGCGACATCGCCCTCGTTGAGATCCGTGCCGGCCGCGTCACGCGCGTCGCCGCCGACGGCACGAAGACCGTCATCGGCGTGACCGGCGGCGGCCCGAACGGCGCCGCGCTCGGTCCCGATGGCGCCATCTACGTCTGCCAGAACGGCGGCTTCCAGTGGCACCAGATGAACTTCGCCGGCCAGGATGTGCTCATGCCCGGCGAGCAGCCGGACAACTACATTGGCGGCCAGATCCAGCGCGTCACGCTCGATGGCAAGGTCACAACGCTCTACGACTCCTGCGACGGCGAGCGGCTCAAGGGGCCAAACGATATCGTCTTCGACGCCGAGGGCAACTTCTACTTCACCGACCTCGGCAAGTCGCGGCCGCGCGACAGGGATCGCACGGGCGTCTTCTACGCCTCCCCCGATGGCAAGATGATCAAGGAGATCATCTTCCCGCTCGAATCGCCGAACGGCATCAGCCTGAGCCCCGATGGCAAGACGCTGTACGTGGCCGAGACGCCGACCGCGCGCGTCTGGGCGTTCACCCTCGGCGGTCCCGGCGAGGTCGTCGATCGCCGCGTCCTCGCTGTCGTGCCCGGCGCCCCGCCCATGAACCTGGCGATGCTCGATTCGATGTGCGTCGATAGCGAAGGCAACGTCATCGTGGCGACGCTCGTGCACGGCGGCGTCACCTCGATCTCGCCCGATGGCAAGCGCATCCAGCACACGCCACTGCCCGACGTCCTCGTGACGAACGCCTGCTTCGGCGGCCCGGACCTCGGCACGCTTTACGTCACCATGAGCACGACCGGAAAGCTTGTCGCGTTCGATAATTGGCCAACGAAGGGCCTAAAGCTGCACTTCCAGGCGTAGGCCTGCCGCCTACCCGCCGCAGGCGCTTCGCACGGCATCGGACAGCGCGCGCGCCCGCGCCGTGTTTGTCTCCTCGTTGCGAAAGCCGTTGGGGATGAACACCATCGCGAGGTCCAGGTCCTTGTCCGCCCAACAGATCGACGTGCCGGCGCCCCCGTGCCCGAACGTGCGCTCCGAGCTCGAACGCCCGAAGCGCAGGTTCGGGCCGTCCATCCCACCGAGGTTGAACCCCAACCCGCGGCGCATGGTCACACCGAGCGACACGTCCATTTCGGCGTTGACTTCCACCGCGGTCGCCATCTCCACCGTCTCGGGCTTTAGGATGCGCGCCCCTTCGAGCTCGCCATGGTTGAGCAGCGCCGCGTAGAAACGGCCCATGTCGCGCGCGGTGGAGACGCCGATGGCCGCCGGCTGGACGTACTGCAGCGCACCCGGGCGGTTGACCATCCGGAGGATCCACGGGTCATCGGTGTCTTCCGTCGCGTGGACCTTCGCCACGCGCCCGTTGAGCGCCGCGGGCAGCCCGACGTACGTGTCGTCCATCGTGAGCGGCCCCGTCAGCTCCTCCCGCAGGTAGCGCGGGAAGTCTCGCCCATCGACGCGGCGGATCACTTCCGCGCAGACCCACCCGTGGTTGAACGCGTGGTAGGCGTTGGTCGTGCCCGGCTCGTATTTCGGGACACAGCCTTCCATCTGGCGCACTGCCTCGTCCCAATCGCCCCAGCGTTGCGTCGAGAACCCCGGCGGCGTTTCCGGGAACCCACCGCGGTGCGTCAGGATGTGGCGCGCGGTTACTTTCTCTTTGCCGTTCTGGCCAAAGGCGGGCCAGTACCGCGCCAGCGGGGCGTCGAGCTCGACGGCGCCGCGCTCGACCTGCTGCAGCAGCGCCACCGACGCGAGCGGCTTGGTCGATGAGAAGAGCACGAACATCGTGTCGGGCTCGGCGCGCTGGCCTGTCTGCGTATCGGCGAAGCCATCGACGAGGTCCAGCACCAGTTGGCCGTGCCGGTAGATCGCCAGCGCCGCACCGGGGTGGAGCCGCTCATGTCGTACCTGTTCGAAGAACAGCCGTTCAACCTCTTCGAACGGTGCGCTTTCGAGCCGCGTGTTTGCCGTCATTCCCGCCTCCGGCCGCCCCGATAGATAGGCGCTCGGCGGCATCCTACGCCGGGGCAGCGAACAGTTGTATCTGCAGGGTCACGGAGTCTTCGACGGAAACGAAGCCACCGATGTCGGGCTTCGTGATGTTGAAGTCGCTGTATTTGAACTGGATGGTGCCGAGGGCGCTGAGGATGTTGGAAGACGCGTCTTTCTTCACCTTTAGCTCCCAGGTCACTTCCTTCTGCACGCCGTGCAGGTCCAGCGTGCCAGTCAACTGCATCACCGAGTCCGTCGTGCCGAACTCGGCCGGCAGACCCGTCAGCTTCGTCGCCGTGAACGTCGCTGTCGGGAATTTCGATGTCTGGAGCGCCGCCTGGACTCTGGTGTCGCGCATGTCCTTGTCGCTCTGAAGCTTCGTGAGGTTGACCGTGAACGTGGTCTTCTGTGAGCTGTCGAGACCATCCGCGGTGAGATGGAATTCGCCCGTGACGTCGGTGGTGGTGCCCTTCGCCACAGACGACGTGGGCAGGCTGGCAAGCTTCTCCGGCGCCAGGTACCACGCCGACGACTGGGCCGTGACGATCTTATACGCCTGGCCCTTCAACGTGGACGTCCCGGCGGTAGTGGCGGTGGTGGATGTGCCGCTCGAGCTCGCGGCGGCGGTTGCGCTTGCGGCGGCGGTCGGGCTGGCGGCAGCGGCACGGACCGCATCGCTCACGGCCGCAGCTTCTTTCTGGGTCTCGTTGTCTTCGCGGATGAAAAAGTACCAACCGGCTCCGGCCGCCACGATGACGACGAAGCCGGCGAGGATGATGCGCGAGATGAGGCTTCGGAATAGAAACATGCGGCGGGTTACTCGCTTCCATGGAACATGATCCGGGTACGGCCGAGTATGCCGCCTGGTATCTTGGAGACAGATAAGAGACGTAAAGGGCAGTTCACCCCGCGAGTCCGTATGCTCACCGCGATGATGCGCGGGCTCGTCGCGACGCTCTGCCTGTGGGGAATCGGCGCGCTGCTCCTGCGCGTGGCCGTCGTGCCACCGGGGCGCTGCCCCGCGATCACGAGCGGCGAGGCCCTCGCCTCCGCCGAGGCTTCCGCGGCCTGGATCGCCCGCGTCCAGAACCCGGACGGCTCCTACCTTTACGAATACAACCGCAACTCAGGCCTCGAATCGCCAGCCTACAACGTCGTCCGGCACGCGGGCGTCACCATGTCGCTGTACCAGTTCGCCGCCCTGGACCGGTCATCCGAAGCGCTCGCGACAGCCGAGCGCGCGACGGCGTGGATGGAGGCGAACCTCTACCGGAGTGGCGATTGGGCCGCGTTGCGGGACCCACTCGATGGTTCGATCGAGGTTGGCGGGAGCGCCTTGATGCTCTCCGCACTCGCACAGCGGCGCATCGCGATGGCCAATTCCGCCCCGGATGTGGCGCGCTATGACGCTCTCATGCGCGAGATCGGGCGCTTCCTGCTCGCGATGCAGCAGCCCGACGGCAGTTTCCTGCTCGCCTGGGACGTCAATACAAACGCTCCTGACCCGGTGCAGCGCTCGAAGTACGCCACCGGCGAGGCCTTCTGGGCGCTGGCGCTGATGCAACGGCTCTTTCCGGGGGAGGGCTGGGACGTCCCAACGCAAAAGGTCGCCG
The DNA here is from genome assembly GCA_016191435.1 of Chloroflexota bacterium. Classification (GTDB taxonomy): domain Bacteria; phylum Chloroflexota; class Dehalococcoidia; order Tepidiformales; family Tepidiformaceae; genus Amarobacillus. The sequence continues at coordinate 482,962 of JACPOQ010000035.1, forward strand.
ACTACCTTTCGCTGTACCGTGATGCCTACGAGAACCAGAAATACCCGCCGTGGGCCGACCAGTGGGCCGCTTATGGCCTCGCGGAGATGGCGGCATGGCCCGTGGCGCCCGGAGCCGGCCCGGTCTTGAACGACGCCAACATTCGCTACGCGCGCAGCCTCGCCGAGCGCTTCGGTTTCCTCGTCCGCACCGAATCGCAGCGGCGCGACACCTGGTTTTCGGACGCCATCCGTGGCCGCGAAGCGCGCGCGGCAGGCATGGGGACGTGGTCCGAGGCGCTGGACTCGCTCTGGCGGCTGGCGTCGCTGGACCCGCGCCTGGCCGACATGCGTGCGAAGCTCGCCGAGCGCGCAAGCTGCGCCGCCGGTATGCTGCGCGACCGCCAGCTGACGCCGGAGAAGGCGCAAGGGCAACCGCGCGCCGATGTGCTCGAAGGCGCCTGGTTCGCGAAGGGAGTCACGCGCATGGATGACCAGCAGCACGCACTCTCCGGCCTCCTCCGCGCAAGCGACATCCTTGCTGGGAGCCCGCGGTGAGCGAATGGCTGCGCCTCGCCATTGCACTCGCGGCCGCAGTCAACCCCGCTGCAGTGGCCGCCACGGCGGCCGCGGCGCCGCCGGGCCGCATCCGCTTGCGGACCATCCCGGCGGCGGCCGCGCTGGCGCTGGCGATCATTGCCGCCGCCGCCGCCCTCGCCGGCCGCATCCTCGATGGCCTCGACATCGAGCCCGAGACGTTCCGGATCGCGGCCGGGATGGTGATGGCGACGATGGGCGTGCTCACGCTCTGGCGGGGAAACACGCCCGCCACGATCGACGAATGGCCGGGCGGTTGGCGGGCTGCCGTGTTCCCCCTTGCGCTCCCGCTGCTCCTCGGTCCGGCGACCCTCATCGCCGCGCTCAGCTATAGCGCCGACCACGGTGCGGCCAGGACGGCGAGCGCGGCGGCGGTGGGGCTGGTGGTCGCGAGTCTCCTTGTCGCCATCGGGTTTGGCGGCCGGCGAGTCCCGGCGGAAGCCGTCGCACGCCTGACGGGCGCGCTGCTGGTGGCTATCGCCACTGGCCTGGTCGTCGATGGCGTACGGGCCATCTGAACCAGCGCGCGGCTTCCGGAAGTGGCGCGAATTTGGGCGCTGGGCTATCCTGACGGTTCCGCGTGGGCGGTTAGCTCAGTTGGTTAGAGCGCGTCGTTGACATCGACGAGGTCACTGGTTCGAATCCAGTATCGCCCACCATGTAAGCACACGAGTGCGCGGATCAGCAGATTCGACGACGAGTTCCCGCGCACAATTGCCTCAGCGGGCTTCACGACGCAGGCGCGAGCTAAGCGCAGACTGGTCAGCGGCCACGGCGATCTCGTCGTAGTCCTTCTTCGGCCTGCTTAAGCACTTTCCTTCGTCCCCGGCACGCGCGCCTGTCACTCTGCGGTGTCTCCCACCTCACGCAGGAAAGCGAGCAGCCCGGCCACATAGACCGCCTGGTCATCGTACATTGCCATGTGGCTGCCTTCTGGACAGTGCAGGTAGCGTCCCTTCGGTAGCGCGCGCGCCATCGCCTCAATGTGCCTGGGGTCCATGGTGTCGTGCGCAGCACCGATAGTGAGAGTGGGCACCTCGATCCTCGGCAGCGCGGCAGTGCGATCCCATTGCGCCAGTTTGCCGCTGGCGCCCAGTTCGCTCGGCCCCTGCATAGGGATGTAGACGTTGGGGTTCAGGTGGGCGAATGCGCGGAGCACCGGGTCGGGCCATTGCGCGTGGGGCAGGCGCAGGATGTGGTGCTCGTAGTGGTAGGGGATGAGGAGCTCCATGTAGCGCGGGTTGTCGTACTCTTTTGCCGCCTCGATGGCCTGAATCTCTGCCAGCACAATGGGCGGAATTCCCGGCATCAGCACTTCTTGTGCATAGCGGTTGTACGCAGGAATGCTGCTGACCATGTTGGAGATGATCAGTCCCTTGAGGTGCTGCTGGTGCTGCAGCGCGTACTCGATGGCCAGGATGCCGCCCCACGAGTGCCCGAGCAGGAAGAAGTTGCCCGCATCCAAATCCAACGCCTTGCGAACCTGCTCGACCTCATCGACAAAGCGCGCCGTTTCCCAGAGCTCGGGCACGTCGGGCTGGCTGCTGCGGTGCGAGCCCAACTGGTCGTAATAGTAGTATTCGACGCCGGCCTGCGGCAGATAGCTGTCGAACGCCTCGAAGTACTCGTGCGTGGCGCCCGGCCCGCCGTGCAGCAGCAACAGCTTGATGCCCGGGTTGTCGCCGGTGCGCTTGGTCCAGACATTGAACGTCCCGTACGCAGTCTGAATCGGTATCAGTCGCACGCCGCCGGCGAGCGCGTCGGGATAGCGGCGCAGCGTCTCGGCGGGGTCCAGCGGTTCAGTTGCAGTCATTTCGGCTTGTCCTCTTCGTGCCTGCGCTCCAGTTCAACCTGGAGCGCCCCGAGCGGCCATCGATTGCGGCGGGATTCTACCACGCTGGGTAAGCGAGGCTTCTGAGCCGAGAACGCAGCGTTTCGCCTGGCCACAACCACCTCACCGAGGTTCATATACCGTTTCCGCACGAGGTCCTATTCTCTGCGGCCAGGGTCACCCCCTGTCCCGGACCGGAGGCTCACACACATGTCAGTTGCTACTTCGTTGGCTCTTCCCTCGCGCGCCTGCCGGATGACTGCCACCCACGCCGGTTGATCCTCGCCGCCCGCCCGGCGGCCACACCGCCCGGCGACCCTGCTTCTTCCCCACTCGCGCGCGTCTGATCGCGACCCCGCGGCAAGCTGCGGGGCGTTCCGATGCCACTGGCATCCTGGAGTTGCTCACCTGTGTCGTCTTCCGTCCTCGACCGCCCTGAACTGGTCGGCCGTCTTGCTGGCCTCATGTCCACCTTCCGCCACAACTGGTATCTCTGCGGCGGCTGGGCCGTGGATTCCTGGCTCGGCTGCCAGACCCGCGACCACCTCGATATCGATATCACCGTGTTCGAAGATGACCAGCGCGCCATCTTCGAACACCTCGCCGATTGGGCCCTGGTCGCCCACGACCCCAACACCGCCGGCGACGCGCGAGAGCCGTGGGACGGCCGGCGGCTCGAGCTCCCGGCCCACATCCACGCCGCGCAGAGCGTGGAGATCCTCCATGCCTGGGTCCCATCGGGCATGGCACAACGCGACGCATTCAACCTCGAAGTGATCCTTAACGAGCGCGACGGCCAGGACTGGCTTCTCAGCGGCGAGCCGCGTATCGCCTTGCCCCTGGACCGGTGTGCGCGGCAGTCCCCATGGGGACTGCCGACGGCCGCCCCGGACGTGCTGTTGTTCTACAAGGCGACGGCGTACTTCGCGGTCGAAGGCATGAAGGAGCGCCCCCACGACGAGGCCGACTTCCTCGCCCTCCTGCCCGAACTCACCGGCCGGCAGCGCCAGTGGCTCGGCGAGGCCATCCGGCTCGTGCACCCACGCCACCCGTGGCTGGCGCCACTGCCGGGCTAACCCGGCTCCATTCCCGGACTTGAAGCGATGACCTCTGCGTCCCGATTCGCGGCGTACGGGTGCGGTGCGCCCAACGTTTCGTGCGCCTAAACTGCCGCGAAACGAAGCCGATTTCGAGATCGAACGTGGTCAAACTGACGCACCTGCAGGGCCAATACGTGGCGTTCATCTACCACTACACGAAGCTGAACCGGGTTCCGCCCGCGGAACGGGACATCGAGCGCTTCTTTCGGGCGAACCCGGCCTCCGTCCACGAGATGATCCTCCGGCTGGAGAAGCATGGCGTCATCACGCGCGAGCCATGGGTCGCGAGAAGCATCCGCGTGCTCATCCCCCCGGAAGACATCCCGCCGCTGGATTGAACCGCAGAGCCTCACTAACCTTCTAAAGTCGTTAGAAGGTGTTGCATTCGCGGACGCGTCCGTGCAAGATAGCCACATCCCGCGCACAGCGCGCCAGCCGGAGGAACCCGCGATGCAAAAAATCACCCCATTCCTGTGGTTCGATGACAACGCCGAAGAGGCAATGACGTTCTACACGTCCATCTTCAAGGACTCGAAGATCGTCGATCGCCGGCCCAGCCCCGATGGCAAGATGCTGACCGGGACGTTCGAACTGGCCGGACAACAATTCATGGCGCTCAATGGCGGCCCGGCCTTCAGGTTCACCGAAGCGATCTCGTTCTTCGTCAGCTGCAAGACGCAGGAAGAAGTGGACGAACTGTGGGGCAAGCTCTCCGCGGGCGGTGAAGAGTCGCAATGCGGCTGGCTGAAGGACAAGTTCGGGCTGTCATGGCAGATCATCCCCGAGGCGCTCGGCGAGCTGCTCGCCGACCCCGACCCCGAGAAGGCCGGGCGGGTCATGCAGGCGATGCTCCAGATGGGCAAGATCGACGTGCGCAAGCTGGAGGAAGCCTACGCAGGCGCCTGACCCAACTTTGTCGCCAAGCCACCGCGGCCTGATGGCCCGTGGTTCCGTCGGTGCGGGGGCGCCCTCAGCCGGGGAATTGGTACAACTGGATCAGGTTGCCTTCGGGGTCGACGAACGTGGCGAGGAAGAAGCCGTCTCCCTGGTCGTTGGGGTCCTCGATGAACTCGACGCCGGCCGCCTTCAGGCGCGCCGTATCGCCGTGGATATCGGTCGAGTTGAGCCCGACGATGTGGCGGTAGGGGTCGCTCGCGCGGCCGCGCACTTCGCTGTGGGTGCCTACCGCGAGTGCCGGCGCCGCCTGGTCGCCGAACAGCGCGAACCCCGGGGCAGTCACGCCGGGCGTCAGTCCGACAATGTCGCGGTAGAAGGGGAGCAAGTTGTTGACGTCGCTGCTCCAGATGGTGCTGCCGCCGAGTCCTGTAATCATTTCGTTGCCTCCCAATGACGGATGTTGGCGGATATCATGGGGCTTTGTTGTACCGGTTGCATTAGTCCCGGTGCGGCGGGACGGGCCGGTTCGACTCTCCACCCTCGGGGGCCTACCTCGATTTGCATCGCTCGACGTGCTGGAGGATCCGCCACCCGCCGCGCGGGCAGGAGAGATTCACCCCTGGTGATTACCAGAAGGTGTGCTCCCCGTTGCGAACGGACCTGAAGCACTGGGCGCGCCTGGAGGTCGGTGGTGCGGTCAGCTCCTGTGCGCGGTGCCACGGCTGAGCCCGAAAGAGCCGCGGAACTGGCCCAAGCAGCACCGCGCCCCTGGGTTGGGGCGCGGTTCCGAGGTCGTTCGAAGGCGATTTCGGCTTGAGGCGCGGGCCCGGTGGCACGGCCCCGCGACAGTCCTTATTGCACCCCGTCCTTCGCGATTTGCGGGCCGAATCCCTTGTACGGCCCAACGCCCCCGGAGGGCGTCGGTGATGGCGTTGGCGAGCCGCTGGCGGCGGCGCCAGAGCCGCCCGCGAGCACACCGATGTCGAGCGAGTATGAGCTCCCGCTGGCGTTGCCGGCGACCGCCTGTCCCGCCGCCACCTGCAGCACATAGCTGCCACCGCTCACGGTCGTGCCCCCTGCGTCGAACGCCGTGAACGAGGCGTCATAGCCGCTGCCCGATTGCGCCCACGCCGTCGTCGCCGCCGCGAGCGCGCCAAGGGCGAACAAGGAACTGGCCCAGCGCATGCGTGTCATGTGCATCGCGGCCCTCCGTCGTGAGGATGCACCCGGGCGCTCATCGGTTAATCACCAGCACGTTGAACTGGGCGTTCACGGGCATTGCCGCAACGTCTTCGTTGAAGATGAGCCACTTGCCGGCCGAGTACCACACGCCGACGGGATGGGGGTTGTATACGCCCTCCCAGCGCTGCGTCACGATGACGATCGCCGTCGGATTGTTGTTGGTGGCAGGGTTATCGATGACCGTCGATTGGCCGGTGGGGGCGCTCGCCGTGTGGACGAACGCCGCCGGCGTCGCGCCACTCACCTTCAGCGGCCCCGAAACATCGAGGGCGGTGCCAGTGGCCGATGAGAATGTCCCCCCGGTGCCGCTGTTGCTGACGCCGTAGACGCCGACACCGGACGGGCTGGTGCCATACACACCGTAACCGCTGCCTGCGTTCGAACCGAACACCCCGGGCGCGGGGCCGCCGGTGCTGTCGTTGATGCCGCGCACGCCCGCCGAATTGCCGGCCGCCGCCGACGTGATGCGCCCGACCACCCCGGCAGCGCTGCCGCCGCTCGAAGCCGATTCGCCGACCACCGCGACGGCGCTCGCCGCGGTACTGGCGTTGGTGATCGTCAGCAGCGTCCCATCGGCGCTCCCCGACGACGCCGACGGCAGGTCCAGCCGCCCGGCGTTGACGGCATACGAAGCGTTCGGCACCGCCCCGATTGGCTCGCGCGGCGAAAGCACGGTGTAGGCGCCCGAGCTCGCGCCCGGCCGCACCTGGATATCGAGGAAGTACTGCGCGCCGTGGAATACGTCGCCGAAGTTCAGCGTCACCGTGAATAGCCCCGCGGTCACGGTCACGTCGCCGATCGGCTGCGCCGGGCCCACCTGTGAGCCGCCGGCGAGCGAGTCGTACAGGAAGAAGTTGAGGTCGTAGACGCCGTTGGCCGGCGCGCCGGCATCGGTCAGGCGCCCCTGGAACGTGAAGCCGGTGTCGAGCGCTACGAGCGCCGGCGCCGCGATGCGCCCGGTGCGGATCCCGCCTGTATCACGCCCGTAGGCGACCATCGGCACGACGATCGCCAGGCCGAGCGCCGCGATCACGACGGACCTGATCAGGACTTTCGTTGTCATTGATTCGATTCCTTTCAGCCCGCGTACCGGGCCGCTGGAGTATAGACTCCGTAAAGGCGCCTGCGGTTCAACAGTGTCCGCTGCGGCCGCCTGTGCACAGACCGGGACGCATCGCCGCCGTTTCGCACCAGCTGCCAGACGGTAGCGGACGTCCCCTATACTCCGGGTCACGCACTGGTTGAGGAGAAGAGCAGCATGTCCGAAGAGATCTGGCGCATGGGCGCTGCTGATATCGCCGCCGCCATCAAGGCGCGCACGATCACGAGCCGTCGGGCGGTCGAGGCGCACCTCACGCGCATTGCAGCTGTGAACTCCGGGCTCAACGCCATTACGGTCACGCTGGCCGAATCCGCCCTCGCGGCCGCTGATGCGGCCGATGCTGCCACCGCTGCGGGCCAGCCGCTCGGCCCGCTCCATGGCGTACCGATGACGGTCAAGGAGAACATCGACCTCGCCGGGTCGGCCACCACCCAGGGCCTGGTCGCGATGGCCGAAGCCGTGCCGCCGCTCGATGCGCCCCACGTCGCCCAGTTGAAGCGCGCCGGCGCCATCCCCATCGCCCGTACCAACCTCCCCGACTTCGGGATGCGCTGGCACACCGACAACGCGTTACGCGGCGCGACGAAGAATCCCTGGGACGCGAACCGCACGCCCGGCGGCTCCAGCGGTGGTGAAGCCTGCGCACTCGCCACCGGCATGACGCCGCTTGGCCTCGGCAACGACTACGGCGGCTCGCTCCGCTGGCCGTCGCAGTGCTGCGGCACCGCGGCGCTGCGCCCCACGCTCGGACGCGTCCCCGCGGCCTCTTCGCTCCCGCCCGCCGATTTCCCAATGACGCTCCAGATCTTCGCCGTACAGGGCCCGATGGCCCGCCACGTGCGCGACTTGCGCCTCGCTTTCAACTCCATGAGCGGCCCGGACGCTCGCGACCCGTGGTACACCCCCGCTCCGCTCGCGGGCCCCGGCGCGCAGAAACGCGTTGCTGTGACGGTGGATCCGGGCGCGCGCGGGGTGGACCCTGGCGTCGCCGCCGGCGTGCGCAAGGCCGCGGACGCGCTCCGCGATGCGGGCTACCAGGTCGATGACGTGGACCCGCCGATGGTCGGCGAAGCCTGCGACATCTGGGCCAGCCTGGTGCTCTCCGAGCTCAAGATGACGCTCATGCCGTTGCTGGAACAGGTCGCGTCGGCCGATGCATTGCGGTTCCTCAACGACGCCTTCCAGTTCGTGACGCTCCTGGACTACCCGGGCTACATCACCGGCTTCGCCACTCGCCAGGCCATCGCCCGCGAGTGGGCCGAGTTCCATGTGCGGTACCCCATCGTGCTCGGGCCTGTCGGCACGTGGCACCCGTTCGCGGTCGGCCACGACCTTGCCGGCCCGTCCTCCGTCGGCGAGATCCTCACATCGTTGCGGCTGGTTGTGCTTGGCAACCTGCTGGGCCTGCCCGCCGCCGTACTCCCCGTTGGCATGGATGGCGCGCTCCCGCAGGGCGTGCAGCTGATCGCCGACCGCTACCGGGAGGACCTCTGCCTCGATGCGGCGCAGGCGATCGAAGAGCGCTGCGGCGTCCTCACCCCCATCGACCCGCGCTGACGGCGAGACCCCGGTCCCCTCGCGTCGCCAGTTGCGCCGAACGGCTGACCTTGCTCAAATGGGCCCCGACGCGGATCCCGAGGTATACATGGCAAAATCCCGACCAGAGCGCGAGCTGCGCGCGCGTGACCCCGAGAACATGAGCGATCCGCACGCCGCGAGCTACAAGGTCTACCAGTTCGGCCGGCTCCGCGGAGCCATCCTGCCGGTGACGGATGACCCGCTTGGCGTACGCTGGATCGCGCTGGACCTCGCCGGCAACATCACGCGCTGGCGCTACCGGGACCAGGCCCGCGACGCGCTCTGCGAGGCCGCGAAAGCGGGCGCGGCTCGCACCGGCTGATCGCTCCGTCCTTCGCATGCCGTAGCAACTCGTCTCCGATAGAGTGGGGCGGTAGCCGCCGTACCCGGCGGGAGCTGCCTGGCGGGGCGCTGAGGGGCGTATGGACGACAAGACAATCGATGAGCTGCATGCCCTGCGCGCGCAGGCCTACGATGCCGCGCGGCCCGAGGCCGTCGCGCGCGTCCACGAAAACGGCCGGCTCACCGCCCGTGAGCGCATCGAGGGCGTCCTCGATGCGGGCACATTCGTCGAGTCCGGGGTGCTCGCCGGCGGCGCTGAGGAGCCAGCCGGCGGCTACGTGACCGGCATCGGCACGCTGTTCGGCAAGCCCATCGCCATCGGCTCGTACGATTATTCCGTCCATGGCGGCACTCAGACGGGCATAAACCACGCCAAGATTGATCGCACTATCGAGCTCGCCCACCGCTATCGCTGGCCATTCGTCTGTTTTGCCGATGGGGGCGGCGCGCGGGCACAGGGCCTGGCCGGGAGGTCCTGGGGCTCGGGGATGAGCACCGCCATGGGCACCTTCGATGGCATGGCCTACCTCTCTGGCTGGGTCCCGACGGTGGCGGTTGTGTCCGGGCGCTCCTTCGCCGGCAACGCAAGCATTGCAGGCTTCTCCGATGTTGTGTTCGCCACCCGCGGGTCGGCGATCGGCATGGGCGGACCGCCGCTGGTGGAGGCGGCGCTCGGGCTGCGGATGACTCCGGAAGAGCTCGCGCCATCGGAGATGCACGAGAGGACGGGCGGCATCGACCTGCTCATCGAGGACGACGCCGAAGGAGTCGCGTTGGTGCGCAAGTACCTGGCCTACTTCCTCGTCGAAAAGACCGAAGGCACGCCCTCCAGGGAGCATGACACCATCCGCGCCATCGTGCCCGATAACCGCCGCCGCCCGTATGACATGCGCAAGATAGTCGCCGCCCTCGCGGATGCGGACAGCGTGTTCGAGCTCCGCCCGAACTGGGCGACGGCTGCCATCACGGCGCTCGCGCGCATGGGCGGCCACGCCGTTGCCATCATTGCGAACCAGCCGAAGTCCAACATCGCCGGCGCCATCGATGCCAACGCCGCCGATAAGCTCGCGCGCTTCATCCAGCTCGCGGATGCCTACGACATCCCCATCGTCTCGCTCATGGACAACCCCGGGTTCATGCTCGGGCCCGATGCCGAACGCGCCGGCATCGCCCGTCACCACGCGCGGCCGCTGCTCGCCCAGGTAGACCGCACGGTGCCGCTGTTCCTCGTCCATATCCGCAAGGCCTACGGCCTCGGGCCGATGGCGATGGGCTCGATGTTCCAGCCGACCGACCTGCGCCTCGCCTGGCCGACGGTTGAAGCAGGTGGCATGGCCCTGGAAGGCGCCGCTGCGCTCATCCAGCGCAAGGAGATCCGCGAGGCTGGCGGGCAGGCCGCCGCCCGCGAGAAGCGCGATGAGCTCGCCGACCAGATGCGCGAACGCAGCCTCTGGCAGAACGCCGGCCGCAACTACACCTTCGACGAAGTCATCGATCCCGCCGAAACTCGTGACCGCATCATTGCGATGCTGCGCTTCATCCCGAAGCCGCCGCCGCGGACGAAGCGGAAGCACTACATCGACACCTGGTAGGACCCAGCTCGCGATGGCCCTTTGGCGGTTGTGGCATTCGCCGGAACCGCCGGTTCGCCGGATTGACGCCGCCCGTGCGCACGCGTCCGCATCATTTCGCGGGTCTATCGGTACGAAAATTCCTCCATACTTGTCAATCTGCGGTGATGCCACTTGAGATCGTGGCAGCTTTCCGCGATTCTACGCGAGATGGATCTCTGGTTGCTCGCCGCTTTGATCGTCCTCGCCGTCGCGGCGGCCGGCTGGAGCATCGGCCGGCGCAGCGCACTCCGCGCCGAGCGCGCCTGGCGCGGCAGCTGGTTCGTCTACCTCTTCCTCGGCGCCGGCATGACGTTCGGCGCGATTGCCACATCGCATCTGCTGCTGGCGGCCTTCCTCTGGTCGAAGGTGTTCGTGTTCCTGGCGCTTGGCTCCTGGCTGTTCCTGCGGCGCGTCCGCACAGCGCCACCGCGTCCCGTGGACCTCGCTGGTTGACCGGCCCGGTTCACCTGAACGCGGGGATGACTTCGCGGCCGAACAGCTCGATTGCGGCCTTGATCTCGGCCCAGCGCGCCACACCCGCTGCGGGGCTGATGCTCAGGATCATGTAGCTGCTGCCCGTCGCTGCGTACCACTCCTGGATCTGCGCGATGCAGTCCTCGGGTGTCCCGAAGATGACGCGCTCGGGCGCGAGCGCCTCCCATGTGAGCTGCGATTCGTCTTCGACCTTCTGGAGCCACGGTTCGAGGTCGGCGTTCAGGGCGCCGTGCTTCCAGTAATAGCGGTACGTCGCCACCGTGGCATCCGCGTACGTCGCCCTCGCCGCCTCCCGAGTGCTCCCAATGGCGAGCGGGCGCATGAGGGTGATTGCAGCCGGCGCGCCCTGTGCGCTCGCCTCGCCGAGATAGGCAGCCCGCAGTTGCCGAACGGCCGACAGCGAAAGGATTGGGTCGGTGAGCCACGCGTCGGCAAGACGGGCAGCTCGCCGCACGCCGGGTTCGGTCCAGCCCGCGAGCCAGATCGGCGGCCGGGGCGATTGCATCGGCCGTGGCGTGACGGTCACGTTTTCGAGCTGGAACCGCTTGCCATGAAACGAGAACGGCTCGCCCGTCCATGCCAGCTTCACGATTGCGACCGCCTCTTCAAGCAACGACACGCGTTGGCGGATCGGGACCCCGAAGGCCTCGAAATCGCCCCGCTGGTAGCCGAGCCCCGCCCCGAGGATGAGACGCCCGCTCGAGAGCAGATCCAACACCGCCGCATCGGCGGCGAGCCGTGTCGGGTGGTACAGCGGCGGCAACAGCACCGCCGTGCCTAGCCGCAAGCGCTCGGTGCGGCCGGCCAACGCCGCCAGCGCCGTCAGCGGCGATGGGTTGATCCCCGCCTGCTGGTGGTGCTCGGTGCAGAACCAGCCATCGAAGCCGGATGCTTCGGCCAGCTGCGCGAGTTCGGAGAGCTGGTCCAGTGGCACCGTGGCGCCGAAATAGAGGCCAAATCGCGCCATCGGTGCACCTGTTCCCTATCGCACGCTGGCTACCGCGCCGGCTCCATCACCTTTGAATCGAGTGCGAAGCCCTCGTAGCCGTTGGCCGCGACCTCGTCGCACTTGATCCGGTAGGCGCCCACGCCGCCGACGTAGGGCATGAACACGCGCGGCTTGCCCGGGATGTTCGCCCCCAGGTACCACGAGTTCGCCAGCGGGTAGAGCGTCAAGCTGGCCACTTCGTTCACGTGGTCCACCCACGCATCCTGCGCGCCGGTGTCCGCTTCGATCGTGGCGTTCTCGTGCTCGCGCATGTAGCTCATGCAGTCGGCGATCCAGTCCACGTGCTGCTCGATAGAGATGATCATGTTGCTGAGCACCGAAGGGCTCCCCGGGCCCGTGATCATGAACATGTTCGGGAAACCCGCGACCGACAGGCCGAGGTAGGTCCGCGGCCCGGCTGCCCAGACATCGCCCAACCGCTCGCCCTCGCGCCCGCGGATGTCCATGCTCAGGAGCGCGCCTGTCATGGCATCGAAGCCCGTCGCGTAGACGATGGCATCGAGCTCGTATTCGGCGCCATCCTCCAGCCGAAGCCCGTTCGGCAGGATCTCCGTGACCGGGTTGTTCTTGATGTTGACAAGCGTCACATTGTCGCGGTTGTAGGTCTCGAAGTAGTACGTGTCGATGCAGATGCGCTTGGTGCCGAGCGGATGATCCTTCGGCGCCAGCGTCTCCGCCACCTCGGGATTCTGCACGACCTTCCGCACCTTCCCCCGCACGAATTCCGCGACGGTCTCGTTCGCCTCGGTCGTCGCGAGGAGGTCCGCATACGCCTGCAGGAGGTGGAAGCCGCCCTGGTTCCAGCCCTGCTCGAAGGCCTGCTCGCGCTCTTCGGGCGCGGCTTCGAGTGCGGACTGTTCGTTGACTTCGATCGCGATGCCGGCCGGGGATTCCCGCGCGAGGCGCTTCAGCTCGGCGAAGTTCTCCTTGTACTCGCGGACTTTGTCCGGTGTGAGCCGCTCGTTATTCGCGGGGAGGCTGAAGTTCGGCGTCCGCTGAAACACCGTAAGGTGCGCGGCCTGCGACGCGATCAGCGGGATGGACTGGATCGCGGACGAGCCCGTGCCGATGATGCCCACCCGCTTGCCCGAGAAATCGACGCCTTCGTGGGGCCAGCGTCCTGTGTGGTACGAGTCGCCCTTGAACGTATCCACGCCCTTGAAGTCCGGGATCCGCGACGCCGAGAGGCAGCCGGTCGCCATGATGCAGTACTTCGCCGTGAACCGGTCACCCCTGTCCGTGCCCACGGCCCAGCGGTTCGTGCCCTCGTTGAAGTGCGCCGACGTCACGGTGGTTTCGAACTGCATGTCGCTGAAGAGGTCGAACCGCTCCGCCACGTGGTTGGCGTACTTCAGGATCTCGGGTTGGGTCGCGTAGCGCTCGGTCCAGTTCCATTCGCGCTGGAGGTCTTCCGAGAAGGAATACTGGTAGTCGAGGCTCTCAACGTCGCAGCGCGCACCCGGGTAGCGGTTCCAGTACCACGTCCCGCCGACGCCGGTGCCGCGCTCAATCACGCGGGCCGAGAAACCGAGCCCGCGCAGCCGGTACAGCATGTACATGCCGGCGAAACCGGCGCCGACGATGATTGCGTCGAACTCCGTCCGGGTGTCGGCGGAAGTCTTTTGTTGGGCACACATAGTTCGCGTCCTACTATCGTTATTGATGAGCCCGATTCTGTCATTGCGCCCGGCGCGCGTCCACTGGGCGGACAAGATGATTCACGAATCGTTGCACCCGCCCCCGGCTCGTGGCCTCAATTCGCCCCCACCGCTGCGTAGGCGGCCCTGACCAGCCCCTCACCGCGTGGGTCGCCGACCACCCCGGCCTCCATGCGGTTCATCATGTACGAGACGGTCATCCGCCGGTCGCAATCGACGATGATGAGCGAACCACCCCAGCCGCCCCAGAAGCAGATGCGGCCGTCCTGCAGCAGATACGGGAACGTGACCGCATCCGGGAGGCCGTAGCCGATGCCGAAGCGCGCCGGCACGCCGAGCACAAGGTCCATGCCGTTGGCCTGCTCCTGGAAGATGAGGTCAATCGTCTTCGGCGAGAGCAGCCGCACGCCATCGACTTCGCCGCCATTGGCCACGACTGATTGCGCCCGCGCCACCGAGCGCGCATTCCCGTGACCGTTCGCCGCGCCGATCTCCGCGCGCCGCCACGCTTCCGTCCAGGCGACCGAGGCATCGGGCGCCGGCCCGGTGAACGTCTTCACCGCGACGCTGTCGGGGTCCATGGCGCTCAAGTCCACGGGCAGCGGCGGTGGCGGCACCACGTTGGACACGCGGTGGAACTCCGCCGGGTCGAGACCGATGTGGAAGTCCGCGCCGAGCGGCCCCGCGACTTCCTTCGCGAAAAACGTCCCGAGCGACATCCCCGAAATCCGGCGGATAACTTCGCCCACGAGGTGTCCCTGGTTGAGCGCGTGGTACCCCGAGGCCGTTCCCGGCTCCCACCACGGCGCCTGCGCCGCCAGCATCGACGTGGATTTCTCCCAGTCGTAGATGTCCTCGACAACCACCGGCTGCGCCCACGCCGACACGCCCGACGTGTGCGACATCAGGTGCCGCACTTCGATCGCGCCCTTCCCGTTGGCCGCGAATTCCGGCCAGTACTTCGCCACTGGCGCGAACACGTCGAGCTCGCCGCGGTCGGCCAGCACGAGCGCGCTCAGCGATGTCATCGTCTTCGTCGTGGACCAGACGTTGGTGATCGTGTCGGCGGTCCATGGTCTGGTCTTCTCGGCATCGGCCCAGCCGCCCCAGAGGTCGACCACCGGCGCCCCCTCGAGCGTCACCGCGACCGACGCGCCGAGGTCGGCGCCGGAATCGAGGTTGGCCTGCAGCAGGTCGCGCATCGCTGTGAATCGATCGTCGCACGTCCCCTGGACGGTAGTCATGGAACAGCCTCCGGGTGCAAGTGGCGCCAGCATACGCGGTTCGCGCTCGCCGTCGATGCGTGCGGCGGCGGTGGTTAAAGCCGCTTGCCGGTCGAGGGCTCGATGCCCACGGCTGGCTCGAAGTCATCGCCCGTCGTTGGGCGTGCCTGTGGGTCCGAACATCAGGATTGCCGTCCCCGGGTGGGCCGAGGGCTTGTGCCGCACTCCCATCGGCACCACAAAGGTGGCTCCCGGCTCGAGTGTCACCGACCACCCCTCGAAGTGGACCGTGAATCGGCCACTCAGTGCGAGAAGAACTCGTCCGTCGTGTCGTGGACGTGCCAGGTGTGGTCGCCTGGACCCTTCGCCACGCGCACGTCGTAATCGTTCGCGCGCTGGATGGTCCGTGGGCTCCAGCGTTCGTCGAACGCCGCGAGGGGCCTCGTCGATGTTCACCACGCCCGGCGGGGATCGCCGCCGCTCATGGCGGCAACGATACCACCGCGCCGGATGGCGCTGCTTCAGCCGGCCTTGGTCTGGTAATGCTCCGGGTCGTTCGACCGGAAGGCGAGATACTGCTGCGCCGCTTCGAAGGAGCTCCGCGCGACCGCGATCAGGCCATCGACGAACTCCTTGCGCGCCTCGGTCAGTCCCAGCAGCCGGCAGTGGAGCACGATGCCTGGCCACCGCCGCTCGATTGAGACCACGTGGCACCGAAACGCGCAGCGCGCGCCCTGCCGCTCGACCCCGAGAACGAAGTCCCGTGCGCCGCTCCAGCTGGAAACCTGCACCGCGATCCCGTCGTCGGAGATGTCGATGATCGTGGCGTCGTGGCCTTCGAGTTCGTCCGGGCCCAGCACGAGCGCCTGCACGTTCGTCGGGTAGCGGGGCCGCGCCCGCTTATCGTAGGGCTGCCGCCACTCTTCGAGCAGGTCAAGCCGGGATTCACCGCCTTCGACTACGAGCACCGCGCGTACGTACCACTGCCCCGGCGCTTCACCTATCACAGCGATGGCCGGCCCCGCCGCCCGTTCGCCGTCGAGCCGCACGCGGATGCTCGTCGCGCTATCGCAGCGCACGACCACCGCCTCGGCGATGGGATGGCCGCCATCGTCCAGCGCGAGCACCGCGATGGGCATCCCGGGCAGGATCATTCGGTTCATGGAGTGATCGTCGGCCGTCTCGGGCTGAACATGAAGCGCCTCTTCGCCCGATGAGCCGCTGGCTACCCGGCGGAGGGGTACACCGGCGGGCGCTTCTCAACGATGGCCCGCGCGCCCTCGGCCGGGTCATCGCTGAAGAAGCCCATCATTTCGAGCGCGACAGAGTAATCGAACGCCGTGATCCCGCCGAGCTTGAGCCACTGGTTCAGCGACCGCTTGGTGAACCGCAGGGCGGGCTGCGAACTCGCCGCCAGGTGACGCGCCACGCGCATCGCCTCGCCCATCAGTTCCGCCCGCGGGACGGCCTTGCTCACCAATCCGATGCGCTCGGCCTCGCGCCCGTCGATGAACTCACAGGTCAGCAGGTAGTACTTCGCCTTTGCCATGCCGCACAGCAGCGGCCAGATCATCGCCGCGTGGTCTCCGGCCGCCACGCCCAGCCGCGCGTGACCATCGGTCAGCCGCGCCTCCTCGGCGATGATCGAGATGTCCGCCATCAATGCGACTGCCAGCCCGGCGCCCACTGCCACGCCATTGATCGCCGAGATGATCACCTTCTCGCACCGGACCACCGAGTAGACGACCTCCTCGGCCTCCTTCATCAACGCGGTCAGGGCGTCGAAGCGCGCCTTGCCCGTGAGCTGAGCGCGGGCTTCGATGTCGTTCAGGTCGCCGCCGGCGCTGAATGCCTGGACGCCGGCCCCGGTGACGACGGCCACGCGCACCGCCGGGTCGCGGTCGATGTCGCCCCAGATCCGTGTGAGCTCGCGATGGAGCACGTCGTTCGTAGCGTTGTAACTTTCGGGCCGGTTGATCGTGACCAGCGCCACGCCCGCATCCACTTCGACCAGCAGGTGCTGATATCTCGAATAGTCCATGCTGATCCCTCACCGATGCTGCAGAATCCCGGCCATTCTAGTCAGTTTCGGAGCGGCCCGATCGTGTGGCAGCGGGGCTATGGCGCGGCCGCGTTCGTCTCCAGCACCGTCACCGTACCGGCGCTGCCATCGAGCGCTACGAGGTCGCCGGTGCGGATGTGCGTGGTGCCGGTGCGGACGTTGACCACGGCCGGTAGCCCGTATTCGCGCGCGACGGTGCTGCCGTGGCTCAGCGCGCTTCCCATATCTACCACCAGGCCCGCCGCGAGCGCGAACAGGGGCGTCCAACCAGCATCCGTCACCGGCGCCACCAGGATCTCGCCCGGCTGGAGCGGCCCATCGCGACGGGGGTCGATGATCACGCGGGCGCGGCCGGTCACCGATCCCCCGCTCACCGGCGTGCCCCGCAAGACCTCGCCGGCATGATGCGAGAGGTCCGGGACGATGGGCACAGGGTGGCCGTGGAAGCGTTCCGGGAGCTGGATGTGGCGGTTGCGCTCGAGCTCCTTCCGGCGGCGGGCCACGTCGCCGCGGAAATCGTGGCCGGCGGCCGGCGCGTTCAGGAACGCCGTGAGCTGCGCATCGGTCAGGAAGAAGAGATCCTCCGGGCGCTCGGTAGCCTGCGCCTCCGCCAGCATCCGCCCGGCCGTTGGCACGTAGTAGTCCACCAGCCGCGTCGCGCGCACGATAATCGACTTCGTCCGCTCGCGCAGCGCGACCCATCCCTGCGCCCACCCGAGCGTGCGGCGGAACAGCGCGCGCTTCACCGGGTTCATGCGCCGGGCCAGGTCCTCCGTGAGCCGCAGGCGCTCGCTACGCTGGCGTTCGAGCGTGGCCCGCGGCGACTTCTCGGGCGGCTGGTCAAGATACGACGCGATAATCGCCACCACGGACGCGGGGTCGGCGCGCCAGTTCGGCACGGCCGGTTCCATCTCGTTCAGACCGCGGTGCCCGTGGCGTTCGAGGAAGGCTGCGTAGGCCTCGCGCCAGGGGGCAGGCAGCGCGCCATCTAGCGGGTCGAATGCGCCCGAACGGATCGCCTCGTCCAGATGCGCCTCCAGCGCGATCCGTGATAGCGCCCACAGGTCGATCCCAATCTGCGCGCTCTCGACGCCGTACATGCCGCTGAAGAGGCTCGGCACGGTCGCCTCCGTCTTGTCGCCCAGGAGCGGGTGCACGAAGCCCGCGACCAGATCGAATCCCGCGCCGGCCATGCCGCTGGCCCGCAGGTGCACCTGAAAGATGTCGCCGACGAACGCCGCCAACTGCGCCCGGCGCCGTTCGATCTCGGGCCCGGACATGCGCTCGGGGTCATCGGCGCGCACGCGCGCTTCCATCGCCAGCGTGCGCCGCTCGATGCCGTCCGCCGCACCGTGGATGCGCAAGACCATCCGCGTGGCGGGGATGAGGCTGCGCAGCCGGAAGCCCCACAGCTCGCGCGAGTGCCGTGTGCGGACCTTGCCGTGGTACTCGCCGCCGAGGAACCGGTGCTCGATGGCGTCGCCGCTGGAGCCGAGCGCGCGGTCGGCGATCATGCGCGTGGCGCCGATGTTCAGGTATGCGCGGTTGTAGAACATCCCGACGAACTGCGGCCATTCGTCCTTCCGCAGCAGCTTCAGCTTCTGGTAGCCCACCGTGTAGGCCACCACCGCCGCCCGTGCGAAGAGCGTCATCGTCAGCGGCGTGAGCACGCCCGGAAGCACTTCCTGCACATTCGCGCTGGTCCAGTAGTCATCCGGCGAGGTTGGAGTATCGAATTCGCCAACCCATCCGCCTTCGGGCCGCCATGCAGAGGGGGCCGTGGTGATGGGCCGCGATTGGAGCAGCCACAGCGTCCCGCCTTCAATCGCGAATTCGATATCCTGCGGCGCGCCGAACAGGGCCTCGGCCGCGATGGCCGCCCGCGCGATTTCGCGAACCTCGGATTCCGCGAGCACCGCTTCGCCGGGATGGTGCGCCCCGAGGACCTCCAGCGCCGGGCGCGAGACCACCAGCCGGTCGGCTTCGGCCATGCCGCTCACGAGTGCCTCGCCCAGCCCCCGCACCGCCTCGACCACCACCCGGCCGGCGTCGCCCGTGAGCGGGTCGATGCTGAAGGCGACGCCCGCCGCATCGGGCGCGAGCATGCGCTGCACCACGACGGCCATCCGCGGCTCGGCGCGCGCTCCTTCCCGAGTAGCCCGGTAACTGACCGCGGCTTCGGAGTCGAGGGACGCCACGCAGGCGCCGATTGCAGCGAACAGCGCGGTGTCGCCTTCGACCTCGAGGATGGTCGCATGCTGGCCCGCGAAGGATGCGGCTTCGCCGTCTTCGTCCAGCGCCGAAGAGCGCACCGCCAGCCGTCCGCCATCGGGCAGCAGACGCCGCGCTGCGGACACGATGGCGTCGGCGACCTCCGGGTCAGGCTCGCCGCCTCCGGGCGCGAATCGCCCGGCAAGTTCGGGTGGGATCACGAAGGCAGTCGGCACACGGAACCCCGCGGCGGCCAGCCGCGCGAGGCTCGCGCCCTTGCCCCCGGCGGTCGCCGGCGCCACGGACTCGCTCCCGTCCAGCCAGATGACTCGTGCCATCCGGCGATCTTAGGGAAGAGGGCAGCTATGAGCCCGGGGCCTGGCAGAACCCCGGGAGCTTGACTTGTAGAACAGATGTTCTACAATCGCAGCACGAGGTTGTCACGATGCGCGTACTCAGCCTGTTCCTCCCGCGATTTCCCATTCAGGTCGCCCTCCGGCAGCGCCCGCACCTCGAAGGGCGCCCGGTGGCGGTGCTCGATGGGCACGGCGAGGCGGCGCTCGTCGCCGCCGCATCCTGCGAGGCCACGGCGAAAGGGGTCACCGCCGGCATGCCCGCCGCGCAGGCGCGCGAGCGCTGCCAGGCGGCGCTCTTCCTTCCCGACAATTCTGGCAGCTGCTTCGATGAGCTCGACCGCATAGCCTCCATCCTCCGGCTCCGCGCGACACCTCTTGTCGCGATCGGTGGCGTCGATCACCTCTTCGTGGACCTCGATGGCATTCCCTCCGCCGCGGAGGAGCGGGAGCTGGCCCTCAGGCTGATGGCGCTCGCGGCCTCCTGGTGCCGCTATTCGCTGCGGGCCGGGGTCGGGAACTCCCGCCGCGAAGCGCTGGAGGCGGCCCGCGCCGCCCGCCGACCGCTCGCCATCTGCGCGCCCCCGCGAGAGGACGGCGGAGACCGCCTCGAGCCACCGATCCTGCCGGCCACCGGGACGATCGGGGTGACTGCGCGGTCGGATGCCGGCTGGGATCCGGTGGAAGCGCGCGCGGCAGCCGAGCGATTACTCGCGCGCGCCGGGATCGTCCTCACCGCGAGGGGTGAAAGCTTCCGGGAGGTGGCCGTCCACTTCGACCGGGCGCAATCGGCCACGTTTACCGCCGTATTGCGGCTGCGGAACCCGCGTCACTCGACTGCCGGTGTGCTGGACGAACTCGGCACGCGGTTGCCGCCGGAGGCGCTCTCCCATGTCACGATGGTCCGCGTCGAACTCGCGCGTCTGGGCCCCTCGGTCCAGGTTCAACCACTCGACCCGCGCGTATATCGCGCACCGAATTCGCTCCACGGCGCCGAGCGTGGCGCGCTCCGCCGGGCGAGCTGACCAGCCGCGAACACCCGGCGGCGAGCCCATGTGTCTACGGAGAGTGGCCCGCCGGGAAGCTAGCGGGCGCCTCCTGTTACACTTGGATCCTGCCGTTCCCGGCGCCGAACACACCTGAGGGTCCACCGAAATGACCACCGCGCCCGCTCGCAAGCAACTCCCGCCTGCCTACGAGCCGGCCACCGTAGAGTCGCGCATCTACGAGATGTGGGAGCAAGGCGGCTACTTCCGCCCCCGCATCGACCCCGGCCGCGAGCCCTACACCATCGTCATGCCGCCGCCGAACGTCACCGGCGAGCTCCATCTCGGCCACGGCCTCGAAGACGCGATCACCGACGCGCTTGTGCGCTGGCACCGCATGCAGGGCGACCCCACGCTCTGGCTCCCCGGCGAGGACCACGCGGGCATCGCGACCCAGAACGTGCTCGAACGCGAGCTCGCCAAAGAAGGTCTTACACGCCAGGAGATAGGGCGCGCGGCGTTCGTCGAACGCACCTGGATGTGGGTGCGCAAGTACCGCCACCGCATCGCCGACCAGCACCGCAAGCTCGGCGCGAGCGCCGACTGGTCGCGCGACATCTTCACGCTGGACCCACAGATCGTGAAAGCGGTCCGCACCACGTTCGTGAACCTCTACGACCAGGGGCTCATCTATCGCGGCCTGCGCATGATCAACTGGTGCCCACAGTGCGAGACGGCGCTCAGCGACCTCGAAGTCGACTACGTAGATGTCGCCGCGAAGTTGTATTACGTCCGCTACCCCATCATCGGCGAGGGCGGCATGCCCCTGCCCGACGCCGTCGTCGTCGCGACGACCCGCCCGGAGACGATGGTCGCCGACACGGGTGTCGCTGTGAACCCGGCGGATGAACGCTACGAGGAGAAGATCGGGCGTATGCTCATGCTGCCCCTCATCGGGCGCGAGATCCCGATCGTCGGCGACGATGCGGTCAAGCCTGAGTTCGGCACCGGCGCCGTCAAGGTGACCCCCGGCCACGACCCGAACGACTGGGAGATCGGCCAGCGGCACGACCTTCCAGTCATCGTCGCGATCGACAAACTCGGCGTGATGAACGACGAAGCCGGGCCCTTCGCCGGGATGACCGCCGATGACGCTCGCGCCGCGATTGTCGATGCCCTCGAAGACGAAGGCTTCCTCGACCACGTTGAGGAGTACACGCACAGCGTCGGCATCTGCAGCCGCTCGAAGACCGTGCTCCAGCCCATCCCGAGCGAGCAATGGTGGCTGGATGTGCGCAAGGAGTACGAACCGGGCGTCTCGATCGCGAGCGCCGCGGCTGCAGCCGTGCGGGAAGAGCGTATCCGCATCGTGCCCCAACGCTTCGAAAAGGTTTACTTGAGCTGGATGGACAACATCCGCGACTGGTGCATCAGCCGCCAGCTCTGGTGGGGCCACCAGATCCCCGTGTGGTACTGCGCCGATGGGCACCGCACCGTCGCCGTCGAAGACCCTGCCGCCTGCGCCGAATGCGGCAACACAGATTTGCGCCAGGACGAAGATGTGCTCGACACGTGGTTTTCGTCCGGCCTCGCGCCCCATGCGGACCTCGGCTGGCCCGATGACACAGAGGAGCTGCGCTACTTCTACCCCACCTCCGACATGCAGATGGGCTATGACATCATGTTCTTCTGGTGCGCCCGGATGATCATGTTCGCGCTCTACAACATGCGCGGCCGCGGTCCGGAATGCGCCGTGCCGTTCCGTACGGTCCTCTTCCACGGGCTCATCCGCGATGGCAACGGCGACAAGATGACCAAGTCCCGCGGCAACGTCGTCGACCCCCTCGTCGTCGCGGGACAGTACGGCGCCGACGCGTTTCGGCTGGCGGTCCTCACGGGCGCCTCCATGGGGGCGGACCAGAAATACAGCGACGAACGGCTCGCTGCCGCCCGCAACTTCGGCAACAAGCTCTGGAACTCCGCGCGCTTCGTGCTCGGCAAGGTGGGCGACCGGCGCTTCCGGCGGCCACACGAAGCCGACCGCGAGACCTATGCGCTCGAGGACCGCTGGATCCTCTCGCGCCTCGAGCAGCTCGAGCTCGATTTCGATTCGCTCATGCGTGCATACCAGCTCGGCGAGGCGGCCCGCCAGGTGCAGGACTTCCTCTGGAACGAGTTCTGCGACTGGTATATCGAAATGACGAAGGTGCGGCTCGGGGCCGGCGATGAACGCCCGCTGCACGTGCTCGTCCACGTCCTCGACCGCGGCCTGCGGCTGCTCCACCCGTTCATGCCGTTCGTCACCGAGGAGCTCTGGCAGACACTGCGCGAGCACGTCGATGACGCAATGGCCCCGGCGCTCATCGTCGCATGGTTTCCGAAGAGCGGCGCGAACTGGAAGCACGAAGGCGACGAAGCCGCTATGCAGCACGTCATCGAAGTCAACCGCGCCATCCGCAACCTGCGCACCGAAAACAAGCTCGATATCGGCGTGAAACCGAAAGTCTTCCTGCGGGCCGGCGAGTACGCGTGGGCGCTGCGCGAGACCCTTGCCGCCACTGCGTTCACCTCGCGCGCCGAACCGGAGGTGACCCCGCCCGGAGCGCCGCTGCCGCTGGGCGAGTTCGCATTCGCGCGCATCGCTGCCACCGAAATCGCCGTCATGCTCCCCGCCGTGGACGCCGCCGCCGAGCGCGCGCGGCTCGAAAAGGAACTGGCCGAGGCGGCAGCCTACGCCGAGCGGCTGACGAAGCAGCTCGGCAACGAGCAGTTCCGGGCGAAGGCGCCCGCAAAGGTCATCGCGGATATGGAGTCCACCCTCGGCGAGACGGCGGTCCGCGTCGCGGGGCTGCGCGAGCGCATCGCCACCCTATAGCACCAGGGAGCGTCGCCACCAGGAGGCACGCCGCGACCGTAATTGGGACTCCTGGTTTACGTGGTCTGACGGGCTACGGCGCTGTGGCTGCTACCACGGCTCTAGGAGGCACTTGCGATGCGTGTGATTGAGACAACCGCGGTTGTGGGCGACGACCACGTCCTCCGCGTGCCCGTGCCGGATGACGTCGCGCCGGGAGAAGTTGGGGTCGTTGCACGCGGTTAACCTCGTCGAGATTGGCTACGTGTTGGGGCGCAATGGGAACGCTACGATGAGCGCGGCTTTGACGCAGATGTTGGACGCTGGCGTCACTATCCAGCGAGAGATCGACGACGTGCTGGTCGCACAGGTTATTCGCGTGAAAATGGAACAAACCCCGATCTCGCTCGCCGACAGCTTCGCTGTCGCGTATGCGGCGACCACCCGCGCGACGCTCGTCACCACCGGCCGCGGGCGAGCTCACGAAGGTCCGCGTAGAGTAGCGTTCCGTTAGTTCATGGGAGGCCAGGTGAAGCGTGCTGAGCCTGTGTTAGCCTGTGCATGGGCTCCACTTCTCCTTCGGTGTGCTTCAACAGCTACAACTTACCGGAGAGCTGGAGCCCTCTTCTCCTCCCATGAATTCCCGAGACGCCATCCTTCACCCTCACGTCATTGTCAACTTGCGCGGGGCTTGCTATCATGGAAAAGGCGCAGTCTGCCCAAGTGGGCAACCGATATTCCGGGACAGGCTGATTTCCACGCGGGGTACGAGTTCACGAATGACTGAAGACACCATGACGGGGAGCACGACGAGCGACACCGATGCAATGATCGGCAGCGTGCTCAGCCGCCTTTCGAACTTCGAAGACGCAGAGGCGGATGAAGAAGAGGCCGTCGAGCCGGCGGCCGAAGAAGACGAGGACGCGGCGCTCGAAGCCGAGGAGGAAGAGGAAGAAGACGCGAACATCGCGCTCCTCGCCGAAGAATCCGAGGGCATCGACGACCCGGTCCGCATGTACCTGCGCGAGATCGGCAAGGTCTACCTGCTGACGGCCGACGACGAAAAGCACCTGGCCCGGCAGATGGAGGAAGGCCTCCACCTCACGGCGATCGAAGACGCGTACACGGCCGCCTACGGCAACAAGCCCTCGGCCGCGCGCGTGGCCGTGTCCCTGCTGGAGCAATGGACGGGTGTGTTGCCAGTCTACGATGCCGCCAGGACCTTCATCGATGGTTACGAGACGCTCGTCACGCGGCGCACGGTCGATGAGAACGGAGTCGAAGAGCCACTCCGCGCGCCCAAGTGGCGTACGCCCGACGGGCCGAAGCTCGAGGGCCTGAGCCTGTCGGAAGTGCTGGGCAACACGCAGTATCGCGGGCTGGTGGACGGCGAGATGGACCTCGACTTCCGCCGCATGGTCAACGGCATCCTCGGCCGGGCTGAGACCGACGAAGACAAGAGCCACCTTGATATCGTGCTGCTGTCCATCGTCACGCACATCCTGACGCGCGACCTGGTCGAGCAGATGGGTCAGGAGGCGGGCGGCGAAGACCAGCTCGTGCCGCCTGCCGAAGACCTCGTCGAGAAGCTTGCGCCGCTCGAGGACAAGCTTCGCTACCACTTCGAAGCCATCAAGCAGAACGGCGAGCGCGCCGAGCGCCGGCTGACGGAAGCGAACCTTCGCCTCGTGGTTTCAGTCGCGAAGAAGTACATCGGGCGGGGGATGTCGCTGCTGGACCTGATCCAGGAAGGGAACATCGGCCTGATCCGCGCGGTCGAGAAGTTCGACTACCGCAAGGGGTACAAGTTCTCGACGTACGCAACGTGGTGGATCCGGCAGGCCATCACCCGTGCCATCGCCGACCAGGCGCGCACGATCCGCATCCCGGTGCACATGGTCGAGACGATCAACAAGCTCGTGCGCGTGAGCCGGCGGCTGGTCCAGGAGTACGGCCGAGAGCCGACGAGCGAGGAGATCGCGCGGGGGATGACGGAGAGCGGCAAACCGGACACGGCTGCTGCCTACACCCCGGAACGCATCCGCGAGATCCAGAAGGTCTCGCAGGAGCCGGTTTCGCTCGAAACGCCAATCGGCGAGGAAGAGGACAGCCACCTTGGGGACTTCATCGAGGACCCCAGCGCGCTGGCGCCGGCCGAAGCCGCCAGCCAGCAACTCCTGCGGGAGCAGGTCGAGGACGTGCTCGCAAGCCTCACGAGCCGCGAACGGCGCGTGTTGCAGCTGCGTTTCGGCCTCGAGGACGGCCGCAGCCGCACGTTGGAGGAAGTCGGGCGCGAGTTCGGAGTCACGCGCGAGCGCATCCGCCAGATCGAAGCGAAGGCGCTGCGCAAGCTCCGCCACCCGAGCCGCAGCCGCAAGCTGAAGGACTACCTGGATTAGTTCCGAGGGCCGAGATCCGAGTTCCGAGTCGGGACCGGTGCTCGGCCGGAGTATCGTGCGAGGCAAGGCGGGCCATCCGAGAGGGTGGCCCGCTTCTTTGTGCCAGGCGCGCCCGGGCGGATGGATCGAAGGCGACCTGCTATGATCGCCGCGATTCCGGTCCAACTGGGAAGACGATGCTGAGCAAGCAGGAGAACGAACGGCTGACGCAGGTGGGCGCGGGGACGCCGGCCGGCGAGCTCATGCGGCGGTACTGGCATCCGGTCGCGGCCACGGGCGAGCTGGACGCGCGCTCGACGAAGGAAGTACGCATTCTCGGCGAGGACCTCGTGCTCTACCGCGACCTGAGCGGCGGCTACGGGCTGATTGGCGCGCGCTGCGCGCACCGGGGCACGTCGCTGGCGCAGGGGGTGCCACAGGAGCAGGGGCTTCGCTGCATGTACCACGGCTGGAAGTACAACGCCTTCGGGGCGTGCACGGAACAGCCGTTCGAAGACACCGTACGGCCCGACGGGCGCTTCAAGGAGCACACGAAGATCGCCGGGTACCCCGTGCAGGAGCTGGGCGGGCTGCTATGGTCCTACCTCGGGCCTGAGCCGGCGCCGCTGTTGCCGCGTTGGGGGCCGCTCGTGTGGGAAAATTGCGTGCGGGATATCGCCATCGCCGAACTGCCGTGCAGCTGGTTGCAGTGCCAGGAGAACTCGCTGGACCCTGTCCACGTCGAGTGGTTGCACACGTACTTCGGGCGCTGGGTGCAGGAACGGCGGACCGGCAACCCGGACGCCGGCTCGAGCATCGGCGCCCAGAGGATGCGGCCAATGCGCCACCTCAAGATCGGCTTCGATGCGTTCGAGCATGGGATCATCAAGCGGCGGGTGCTCGAGGGGTTCAGCGAAGAGGACGAGGACTGGGCCGTCGGCCACCCGATGCTGTTCCCGAACACGTTGCTCGTGGGCAACGAGATGCAGGCGACGATGCAGTGGCGAGTGCCCATCGACGACACCCACACGTACCACGTCTCGCTGTACACGTTCCGGGCGGCGCCCGGGAGCGAGGCGCCCATCCAGCCGCGGCCGCCGTACCGTTACGTCCCGCTGTTCAACGAAGCGGGCGAGCGGATCATCGACCTGACCTTCAACCAGGACTACCTCGCGTGGATCAGCCAGGGCGAGGTGGCGAACCGCGAGGCGGAACGGCTGGGCGAATCGGACATCGGCATCATCCAGTTCCGCAAGATGCTCAAGCAGCAAATCGACCTCGTGCAGGATGGCGGCGAGCCTATGAACGTCTTTCGCGAACCAGAAGCGAACCGGTGCATCGAGCTGCCGCTGGAGCGCGTGAAGTTCGGGGACCGCACGTACCTCGAATACTCGCCGGCGGAGGCGGGCCACAGCTCGGCCATCGGTGACATCAACCGCGTGCTGGCGACGTGGGCGCCAATCCGCGAGCCGGCCCACTAGCCGAAACGCGCCTCGGAGGCTGCCATGGACGCCGAGACCGCGGATCTGCGGCGGAATGTCGCGCTGGCCTGCCGGATCCTCGCGCAGCAGGGGCTCGTGCGCGAAATCATCGGCCACGTGAGTGCGCGCGTGCCGGGCGCCAGGGAAATGCTCATCCGCTGCCGTGGCGACGACGAATACGGCCTCGCGTTCACCACGGCAGAGGCAATCCGCCGTGTGGACTTCGATGGCGGCGGGCCGGGGCGAGGCGACCGGCACGTGACGCCGCTGGAACTCCCGATTCATGGTGAGATCTACAAGGCGCGGCCGGATACCGGCGCGGTGGTGCACGCACACCCAGAGGCGGTGTTGCTGTGCGGGCTCGCGGGGATCGAACTGCGCCCCATCTTCGGCGCTTACGATCCCGATGCGCTGGAGGTCGCGGCAGCAGGGGTACCCGTGTTCCCGCGTTCGGTGCTCATCGACGGACCACGGATCGCGGGTGAAATGATCGCGGCGATGGCCGGCGGCGATGTCTGCTTGCTGCGCGGACACGGCATCACGGTCATCGGGCGCACGGTTGAGCAGGCGACCTTGCGGGCGCTGAAGCTGGAAGCCCTCGCACGGGTGACGTGGCAGCTGGCGGCCGCGGGCCGGGACATCCCACCACTGCGCGCCGAAGAGGTGGAAGCGTTCACGAGCCGCTCCCAGGGCGGGGTCATCCCTGGCGGCGAGCGGTGGCTCTGGCACCATTACGTGCGGTTGCTGGAAAACGCCGGCGGGCTCGCTCCCCTGTCATCCCCGCTCGCGGGGGATGCATGAGCGCGGCGGGCGAGGGCCGGACCCTCCGCATCGGGATCGCCGGGCTGGGGCAGGCCGGGAGCGCGCTCGTGCCGGCGGTGCACCGTAATCCACGGTTAGCGATCACGGCGGTCGCGGACCCCAATGCCGCCGGCGTGGCTGCGTTCGTGAAGCGGTACCGGTCTGAGGGCTACCGCAGCATCGAGGCGATGTGTGAGAGCGACGCCGTGGACCTGGTGTACGTCGCGACGCCCACGCATCTCCACGCCGCGCACGTGATGACCACGTTGGCGCACGGGAAGCACGTGATTGTCGAGAAGCCGATGGCACTCACGCTCGCGGAGGCAGATGCGATGATCACCGAGGCCGGGACGCGGGGACGCCAATTGGTGGTAGGCCATTCCCAGAGCTTCGAGCCACCCGTGCGGGCGATGCGCGGGCTGGTGCGCGCGGGCGCCCTGGGGCCGCTGCGGATGATGAACACCTGGTACTACACCGACTGGCTCTACCGGCCTCGAGCGGCGGCCGAACTCGATACGGCGCTCGGCGGCGGCGTGGTGTTCCGGCAGGGAGCGCACCAGGCGGACATGCTGCGCTGGATCGGTGGCGGGATGGTGCGAAGCGTGCGCGCCGCGACTGGCGCGTGGGACCCCGAGCGACCGACAGAAGGCAGCCTGGCGATGTTCCTGGACTTCGAGGCCGGCACCATTGCCACGGCCGTGTTTAGCGGCTACGACCACTTCCATTCGCGCGAAATGACGGGTGGCATTGGCGAGGACGGACGGGCCCGCAGCGCTGCGGCCGGTGGGGCGCGCACCGCATTGCGGGCGGCAGCGGCGGGCGAGGGCGAACTGGAGCTCAAGCGCTCGCTCGGATTTGGGACTGCCGTTCCGCCGGCTGCCGAACACGCGTCGTTTTACGGTGTCACCGTTGTGAGCTGCGAGCGCGGGGATGTGCGGCAATCGCCCGGCGGCCTCCATGTCTATGGCGACGAGGCGGAGTGGGAGATCGCCGTGCCGCCGATCCCGAACGGCCGGGACGTGCTGCTCGAAGAGGCGTACGCAGCGGTCGTGCAGGAGCGCGCGCCCGCGCACGGAGGCGCCTGGGCGAAGGCGAACCTCGAGGCGTGCCTGGCGGTACTGGAATCGGCTCGAACGCGGCGCGAAGTGAGGCTGCAGCACCAGGTGCCGACACCGGACTGACGGTGCGCCTCGCCGTTCTTCTTCGCCCGGGCTCGCCGTCGGCCTCAGGAACAACCTGCGAGCCCGGCGGGCAGGAGGTAAGGGGCGCCGAGAGGGTGGCTGACGACGGCCGTATGGACCGCGGCCGGTTCGCACGCGACGCCACTCAGCGCCGGTCGCTGTAGCTCACCGCGAGGCCGGCACGGGCGTCCGACTGGATGCCGTACTGCGCGATGGGATAGCGCAGGCCGTTGCCGGCGAGCCGCTTCATGCCATTGATGGCTCGTGGGAGGTACTGGGGCGGCATCGCCATCAGGAGCTCATCATCGAGCACTCCGCCGTAGCGGCGCTCGGCGAAGCAGGGGATCGCAAGGCTGGGCTCACCAGTCTTGAGCGCGCGCCCCCAGGAATCGGCACAGGCCGATTCGCCGACCACGCTCCACTCGAACTTCTTGTAGCCCGACCACTGGAGCCCGTTGATCAAGATCATCATCTGGCCAGGCGTCGCGTAGATGAGGCAGATGTCGGGCGGGTCCAGGCGCCCCGAGGTGAGCGGCGAGACGGCCATCGCCTCGAACGTGCCGAACGGCGCGAGGTCCATGGCTGCCTGGTGCGCGGCTGAATCCTCAAGCGTTTCGAACCACACACCAGCCATGTTCTTACCCGAAAGCCACGCCTCATCGCGCGGGTGCAGGCCGATGACGGCGCCGCACTGGGCGCCGACGAGGTCGTCGTTGGTGATGCCGACGGTCCAACCGAGGCGGGCGGCCTGCGCCACCACCTGGTCGGTGGTGTGGATCGCCGACGGGCGCCGGACCTTTGGGATCGCCTCCATCTCGGCTTTCGTCGCGAACATCTTCATGCCGATGGGCGTGGTCTTGAGCCGCAGCAGGCGGTTCAGGTCGTCTACGAGCGCGACCCAGTCGTAGGAACGCGGCTGCTCTTCCTGGACGTCTTCGAGGCTGATGGTGGACATGGCTTCCTCCTCGCCGAGTGGGGCGAGCATACGCCCCGCCGTTCGAAGCACTCAACGCGACGCGCTGACGAGCCGCGAAGCCGGGCGGGACGATAGACTGGCGGGATGAGCGACCCAGATTGGCCGGCCGTTGCGCGCAAACTCGCCGTGCGGTTCGCGGCGCGCGCGGCGACCCACGATCGCGAAGGCAGCTTTCCGTTCGAGAACTTCGACGACCTGCGCGAGGCGGGGTTCATGAAGCTGACGGTGCCCCGCTCGCAGGGCGGTTTCGAGGCGCCGATCGCGACGTACCTGCGCGTTCAGGAAGAGCTGGCGCGCGGCGACGGCTCGACGGCGCTCGCGTTCATGATGCACACCAAGCTCTTCGGGCAGCAGCGTGATGGGCCAAGCTACCCGGAGCGCTGGTTCGACGAATTCTGCCGTGGCGCGGTGGAGCGCGGTTGGCTCTGCAACACCGTCGCGACCGAGGAGGGGCTGGGCAGCCCGGCCGGCGGCGGGCTGCCCGAAACCGTCGCGGTCGAAGTCGAGGGCGGGTGGCTGGTCGAGGGGCGGAAGACGTTCACGACGATGGCGCCACTGCTGCGGTACTTCATCGTCCTCACCCGTATCGAAAACGCGGGCGGCCCGCCGGATGTCGCGAACTTCGTGGTCTATCGCGATGACCCCGGCGTACGGATCGTAGAGACGTGGGACAGTCTGGGGATGCGCGCCACCGGTAGCCACGACTTGGTGATGGAGGGCTGCCGGCTCTCGGTGGATCGGCTGGTGACGCGGCGAGCGGCCGGGTCGGCCGACCTGCGTGGGGCCGCGGGGATGGCCTGGTTCGCGCTGGGCGTCGCGGCGACCACGATCGGCGTCGCGCAGGCCGCCCGCGACTATGCGGTCGCCTATGCGCGCGAACGCACGCCAACGAACGGCCGGACAATCAAAGAGTATCCGGGTGTGCGCACGCGCATCGCGCGGATCGAGCTGCTGCTTCAGCGCAGCCGCGCGCTGGTCTACGACGCCGCGGCGGCGTGGGAGGGCCGGGACCAGCCGGGCGCGCCCGCCACGCCGCCGCCAATCGACCGTATTGCAGTCGCCAAGATCGACACGCTGAACAACTGCATCGAGGCGGTGGACCTGGCGATGCGGGTGGTGGGCGGTGTCAGCCTGCAGAAGAGCCGCCCGATCGAGCGCTACTACCGCGACGTCCGCGCCGGGCTGCACAACCCGCCGCTCGAGGACCGGGCGCTGGAGATGCTCGCGCGCACCGCGCTCGATGAACCGCCGGAGCCGCCGAAGGGTGTGGAGTAGCATGCCACGTGCAGGTGCGGCCGCCGAGATAGAGCGGGGCTCCGGGCCGCGTCAGTTGCCGGGGAGCTTGAAGTCCTTCCCGATGACCAGCAGCACATCCGGCGCGGTGCTGTTCGGCTTCGCCTGCGACTTGACCGCCGAGGTCGGGAGGCCGAGCCATTTGGCAACGTCCTCGGCCATCGGCCGGAAGTTTTCGGTGTAAAGGATGATCGAGGTCGTGGGCTGTGCCGCCGCATCCGGGCCGATATCGACCTTCGGGAGGCCTTTGGAGAACTTCAGATAGCGGCCAAGGCCCTGCGCGAGCGCGCCGCCGGTGTCCGGCAGCAATCCGGTCCCGTCCTCGATCTCGACACTTGACTGCGAATACTTCGCCTTCGTGAAGGCCTGGTTGATGATGTACTGGACGTTGTCCCGGTCCCACAGCAGCACGGACGCCCCGGCGTCTGTCTGCCAGCCCCACACCGTCGGTTTGCCGTTCACGGGGTCCCCGAGCGAGTAGCCCGTCATCTTGCCGCTGACCGCCTGGAGGAGCGGCGTGAGCCCGGCGACCTTCAGGGCGGTCATGTCCGTGCGCACCGTCGATTTGTACGCGTTCCAGAGGTCGAGAGGATTGTTCTGCAGCCCGTTGGCGAAGATCTTCGCCACCGCCGCTTCGATTACCGCCTGCTGGCGCTTCACGCGGTTGAGGTCGCTGTCGTCGCGGTAGCGGCCGAACGCAACGGCGTCGTAGCCGTCCAGGTGCAGAAGCCCAGGGCGGTATTCCACGTACCGCGCGTTGATGTCGTCATCGCTGTAATACCATTGGCCCGGGTAGTTCGGCACCTGGAGCTCGTTCGTGACCTCGAGGTCGATGCCCCCAATACCGTTGATCAGCTTCTCGACGCCCTTGAACTCGAGCCACACCCAATTGTCGATCTGAATGCCGAAGTTGGCCTCGATGTCCGACGCGAGCTGTCTCGCACCCGAGTCGAACGTACCGCCGGCCTGGACCCCCGCCGCATAGGAGGCGTTGATCCGGTCCTTGTAGACGAACTTGCTGCCCGGTAAGCGGATATCGATCCACAGGTCGCGCGGGAAGCTGAGCAGGTTCACCTGCTTGGTCAGGGGGTCGATGGTGGCGACGAGGATGGTGTCCGTACGGGTCGTATCGGCAACGGTGGGGGCTTCGTAGTTGGTCGCGTCCTCGTTGTAGGGCCGCGCATCGGCGCCCATGATCAGCAAGTTGATGCGCTGGTAGACGCTGCTGTTGGCGGACGGCTCGGGCGGGGTGAGCACCGAAGGGACGAAATCCAGCGCATCGGAAACTCCGGGGATGCGGATGTCACCGAGCGTCTTGCCGGGGAAGAGCGCAGGGGTGACCCGCGTGAGGAGCGCGATTGCGGTGTAGCTGCTGGCCAGGCCGAAGGTTATCAGCGCGAAGGCAAAAAGTGCTCGCTGGCCGATGCTAAGCGTCGCCGTTGCGGGGCGGGCGGCCGTTCGCTGACCGGCGTTTCGCCGGAACACAACCTCGTCCGCACGGCTCACCATCTTGTCTCAACCTAACCACGGGCGTTGTCTGGGTCAACGCAAACAAGATGGGAGCATTACCCATCCTTCATCGCTATTCTGCTGCAATGTTGCGCCCTCCGCGGCTCACAATTCCGTATGAGTCGTCCCAGGGGCTGGCCTGCCGGCCGTCCGCACGGCGTAAAGCAGCATTAATGTCGCGCCCATATCGTCCCGGAGCAATGGAAGCCGCCGATACGACCCCGTTGGGCACCAACCTCTTCCGCCACTCGACCGACTTCAGGCCAATCGCGCCCGGCGACACGCTGTTCGAGGCCGGCGCTCCTGGGGCGACGATGTTTGTCGTCAAGGACGGCGGTATCGACCTCCTGATCGACGGCCACGTCGTCGACACGGTGGGCCCGACCGGCATCCTCGGCGAGATGGCGCTGGTTTCGGAAGTGCACACACGCTCTGCAACGGCCGTGGCGAAGGTCGATAGCGAAGTCGTCGAGGTCGACCAGCGCGAGTTCATGTTCCTGATCGAACGGTCGCCATTCTTCGCGATCGAAGTTATGCGGGTGATGGCCCGCCGCATCCGCCAACTTGATGCGATCGCCTACCCGCCCGGCTGATGGCGCCCATTTCCGCCCTCGACAAGCTCGCGCAGCTGCAGGGCAACGGCCTCGAACATTGCCGCAAGCTGTTGCCGCCTCTCGCGCGAGCGTCCGGCGTAAGGGACGGCCACTTTAGTGCACGTTGCGGCTTTCGCCAGCCCAAAACGGCTTGCGGAGCTCGGTCTTCTGGATCTTGCCGGCCCCCGTCTTCGGCAGGGGAGACTCCTGGAAAATCACGCGCTTGGGGCACTTGTAGCCGGCGATTAGCGTGCGGCAATGGTCGACCATCTCCTGCTCGGTGGCCTTCGCACCTTCGCGCAGCACGACGACGGCAAGCACCGCTTCGCCCCATTGCTCGTCCGGGATGCCGATGACGGCGGCTTCGAGCACGGCAGGATGCTCGTAGAGCGCGTTTTCCACCTCGGTCGTGTAGATGTTCTCGCCGCCGGAGATGATCATGTCCTTGGCGCGGTCGACGATGTAGACAAAGTTGTCCTGATCGATGACGGCGACATCGCCCGTGTGCATATAGCCGCCGCGGAGGGCCTCGGCGGTTTCCTTCTCCCGCTTCCAGTAGCCCTTCATCACATTCGGGCCGCGGATGATGATTTCGCCGGGCTGCCCGGGCTTTACGTCCTCGCCGGTGACCTGGTCGACGACGCGGACTTCGACGCCCGGGACCTGGCGGCCGCAACTGGCCACGCGGCGCGTGTCTTCTGCGCTGCCATCGAACGTGAGCCAGTGCGCGAGCATGGCGGTGGCGAGCGGGGCGGTCTCGGTCATGCCGTAGGCCTGCACGAACCTGGGCCCGAAGGTCTTCACTGCTGCCAACAGGCGCTCGACGGGCATGGGCGAGGCGCCATAGGCGATCTTCTCGATGCTGCTGGTGTCGTAATCCGCGATCCCGGGGAAGTTGACGAGCATGTTGATCATCGTCGGAACGAGGATGGTCTTCGTCACGTGCCAGCGCTGGATAGCTTCGAGCGTGGCCTGTGGCGCGAACCCGGGGATAAAGGCGTGGAGCCCGCCGGCGAGGGTGATCGCGTAGCACGCCCACGCATCGGCGAGGTGGAACATGGGCGCGACGTGGAGCCACGTATCGTGCTCGGTGAAGTTGAAGATGAGCATGGCGTGCTGGGCGTTCGAAACGATGTTCCGCTGCGTCAGCATCACGCCCTTGGGCAAGCCCGTGGTGCCGCCCGTGTAGCAAAGGTTCAGCATATCGTCCTCATCCCACTCCCGGACGGAGTGGTCGAGCGGCGCGTTCTCCTCGATCAGCTGCTCGTAATCGAGGCACTCGCCCGATTCGCCGGCGAGCAGGATGACGTGCTCGATGCCGGGCGTGCCGGGGCGGAACTGGCTGTAAGCCGGCAGGAATTCAAGCCCGAGGATGAGCGCCTTCACGTCGCCATCGTTGAGGATGAATTCAAGCTCGTGCGCCGCGAGACGCGTGTTGAGCGGTGCGAGCGGCATCCCCGCGATATCGGCGACAAAGTATGTCTCCCAGTAACGATGCGAGTTGTGCGCGAGGATGGCGATATTGTCACCGGGCTTGAGCCCGAGCTTCAGCAAACCGGCCGCGAGGCGGTGAACGCGTTCCGACGCTTCGCGGTAGGTGAAGGACCGGTCCCCATCGGCGAGCGCTGGGCGGTTGGGGTAGAGCTTGACGGCGTGGGCAAGGACATCTCGAAGCAGCACGAAGCACTCCGGCGGGCAGGTTTCGAAAGCGGATTCTATCACCGCGGGCCACCTGCGGGCCGCGGGCGCGCCCATGGCTCGCGCCCGGCGCTTTCGATCTCCAGCGAAGCGGCGTAACGTCGCTCCATCACTTCCCGGAGCCACAGAGTGACCAGCGACACGATCGTCCGCGACGGCGTCCTCACGGGGCCGCTGCGTGCTTCCCGCAACACGGCCATCAACGTCAAGGGCAGCATCCACGACGACGCTACGGCGTCGAAGCTCGGGTTCCGCGGCGGCACTGTCGCGGGCAGCATCCACATGGACCTGTTCCCACCGCTCCTCATCGACGCCTTTGGCGAACGGTGGATCGAACGCGGCAACCTGTCGCTCTACTTCCGCAACGCGACCGTGGATGCGGAGCTGGTGCGCGGCTTCGTCCGTTCGCCTGAATCTTCCACCCCCGATAGCCAGGTCGAAGTCTGGGTCGAACGGGAGGACGGGATGCGCGTCGCGGATGGCACGGCGGCCGTTGGTTCGCCCGCCGCGACGAGCGCGCTCAAGGGCATCGATGTCGCGGCGCGCGAGCCGGGCGAGCTGCGCATCCTCGCGAATGTGCATCCAGGCGATGTCATCGAAGAGCAGGGGGTGATCTACTCCGCGGCGCAGCAGGCGGAGCGTCTCGAGGTGATCACCGAGAAGCTGCCCTGGTACGAGAGCGGCGAGCGCAGGGGCGCACCCGTGGTGACGCCCGCCGGCATGGTGACCCTCCTGTACCAGGCGCCATCGGCGAGCATGCGCAAGAAGATTGGGGACGCCGTCGGACTTTTCGGTGCGATCGAAGTGGCGCAAGTCAACGGCCCCGCGCTCGTGGATACGCCCTACACGGTCCGCGGCAAGGTCGTCGCAGTTGGTCAGAGCCCGAAGACCGAATACTTCTGGTTCGACACGCACATGGACGACCGTTCCGGGCGGCGGATCGCGGAGATGCGAATGCTGCTGCGCTTTATGAAGGCGTCATCGCCGCTCTACGCGGAGTAGCCGTTTACCGCAGGAACTCGATGGCGCACGCGCCGGCATCGCGGGATGGCGTCTCGGGAATTCATGGGAGGAGAAGAGGGCTCCAGCTCTCCGGTAAGTTGTAGCTGTTGAAGCACACCGAAGGAGAAGTGGAGCCCATGGCCACTAACAGAGGCAATCGAGCGGCGGTACGACCGCGAGGAGGTTGGCGCGGCGGTGCGCTGGCTCAGTGAACGAGCGGAGGATGCGGCACGAAGCGTGAAGGAGTGGGTGCTCCAAGGGGTGATCGACCGGGCGGTGACGCGGTACCTGGGGGCCAGCATTGGATAGGCTCCGTGCTCTCCTCCGACCGCAGCCAGGAATCCTGGGAGACCGTCTGGTGGCGCACGCGGCCCCGTTACAGACTGTCACGGTGATGGCGTAGCTTCCCACCGCTCCGTACTTCGTCGAGAACTGCAGCGCGGCCGCCGTGGATCCAGAGGCGGTGGCGGGCGTCCCGCCCGGCGCGCTCCAGGTGATGAGCGTCACGTTCCCCGTGCCGGCGACGCTGCAAAATACCGTTACGCCCGCGGCGCCGAGGTTGGCGTTGGTTGGGTCGCATTGAAACTGCGTGATGGTGGGTGCAACGGCTGCCGGTGTCGGCGTGTCCGTTGGCCGCGGTGAGGGTGTGGCCGTTGCCGTTTGATCCGGCGTCGGTGAAGGCGCCACGGTCGAGGACGGCGTCGCCGTTGCTGTTGGAGCTCCCGTCGGCGTGGCGCTCGGGGCCGCCGGCGTGGGAGTGGCCGTCGCCACCCCGGGGACGGTCGCCGTTGGCGCGACGGTAACGTCAGAGACGGGGGTCCCGCGCGCCGGAGTCGGCGTCGCGGTCGCGATCGCGGTGGGCGCCGGCGTCGCACTGGCCGCGCCGCCCACGGTGGCTGAGACGGTCTCCGTCGTCGTGGGCGACAGCACCGGGCCGCCTCCCGAGCGCTCGGTCGGCGGCGCGGTCGAACCCGCAGGCGTCGGCTCGATGCCGTGATTGCTGCCGCCGCTCCCGGCGAGCACCACCGCCACGGCGGCGGCGGCTCCCAACACCACTACGGCGGCCGTCGCCACCAGCCACGGCACGCCCCGCGCAGGACGCTCCGGCGGGAAGAGCGGGCGCGGGGACGGCTCTGGTGGCTCCGACCGCGACGGCTCAGCCGGTGGCGGCTCCGGTGGTCCGGCCATCGCCGGTGGCGACGGCAAGAGCACGGTCTTCCCGATTCGAGCCCGTTGCTTCGCCGGCCAGACTGGTGGCGCCGCGCCCGCGTCCCGGCAACCTGATGCGGCCTTCCCGGCGCGGAGGCTTCGTTTGCCGGCCCGCATCCCCGCACTCCGCGGCTGAGGCCCTGGCTCGGTCCACGCCCGCTCCGGCGCCCGCGACGGCTCGCGCTCCGGCGGCAGCAGGCCGCGGAGGTCGCCCAGCGCCGCGAACAGCCCCGGTGCGGCGACCTGCGTGCGCCGCGCGAGTGCCTCGCCCGGCTGCCCGAGCGCCGCCAGCACCGGCGCGTCCAGCCGGCCCGATCGGATCGCCCGGGCGTACGGCCCAAGCCAGCGTCGCGGGATGCCTGCGAACGCCCGGCCGGGCGCACCCACCAGTTCGAACACGCTGAATTCCCACGTCGCGGCTACAGGCCGTGTGGCATACCCATCGCGCCTCAGCGGCTCGATAACGCTGCCGAGCAGGCACGGCGGCGGCGCCGCCCAGGCTCGTTCCGGCCCAGGCCAGCCGCCTTCGATGCCGAGCGGCAGGCCGCCCTGCACCATTCGCTCCGCCGTCTCCCGGTCGCCCGCGCCCGCGGCCTGGAGCCCCCACGTGGCTGCCTCCCACGCCCGGCGCAGCACCTGGGCCGCGACCAGCGGCGCTCCGTCCTCGTCCGTGAGGACTGCCCCGCGCCCGCCGGTGTACAGGTCGACGCCATACGCCTCCCGCCGCGCGCGATAACCGAACCGCTCCTCCCCGGCGAGCAGTTCCACCCGCAGCCGTGGCGGCGCGAGCCCCGCTGGCAGCGCCCCCGCGACCAGCGCCGCGCACGCCGCCGCGCTCCCAACCGCGAACGCCGCCACCGCGGCCAGCCGTCCGCCATCGACGTAGTCTCCGCAGAGTTCCAGGCGCCCCGGCCGCGGCCGCACATACACGCCCTGTGACTCCGGCGACTCCATCAGCAGCGCCAGTGGCGCGGCAAATCGTAGGGCATACTCGATGGAGACCTCGTCCACGAGCACATCCGGCGCGGCCACGCTGACGTGGGTCGAGTAGCCCTCGATGCTGAACCCCGGCGGCAGCAGCCCGGCGACCGTCCGCCGCCCCGCCGCGGCCCACCCCGCCACCGCGGCTGCGAATCCCGGCTCGACCACAACAGGCGGGCTCGCCACCTCCGCTTCGCGCTCGTCCGCCGTCAGCGCCATCCCGGAGCGCAGGCGGTACGCGTTCTCGTCGCCGGGGTCGAGGCGAAGGCCGTCGATCGGCAGCGTGTGGATAAGGTCGCGGAAATCGATCGCCGCGCCGCCCCCGTCGCGCACCATGTATTCGTGTTCGATGCCAACGAGCCCGCCGGCGCGGGCCCCGAAGTCGCGGTCCGGTGGGCCGAGCGCGCGCGCAAACGCGCCCACATCCGGGCACGTGCTCACGCCGGTGGGGCCTGGCTCGCTGCTCCCCTCCACATTCCCTCGGTCGCCGGTGCCTCAGTGGTGCGGCGGCTTCTTCTTTTCCGGTTCGACTGCCCCCTGATCGCCGATGGCGAGCCCCGTCCCGCCGGACTCGCCCCCTCCGCCGGCCGCTTTCCGCCCAACCGGCGCCTCCCAATCGTCCTCGGCCGTGATCCCGCCTTCAGCCGCTCCTTTGCCGCCCCCGCCGGACGCCTTCTCGCTTACGGACCCGATTCCAGAGACGTCGCGGACTACCCCTGCCCCTCCTGCGCCGCCGGCGGCCCCCGTGAGGCCGGCCGTCTCTTTTTCACCCACGTCGTCGCTCCACGCGTTTATCGCAATACTAATGACACGGTCAAGAGCCGCCCGCGCCCGGACGACAGCGCAACGCTGCGGCACTGGCTGACTACCGTCCACGCGGTCGCGACCGTACGCTAGAAGCGATGGCACCCCAGGAACGCGCCCGCGCCGCCCTCATCGAGCTGGGCTTGCCGGCGGATCTCGTGACGTTCGGTGCGAGCACGCGCACGGCCCCCGAAGCGGCGGCTGCGGTGGGTTGCGAGCTCGGGCAGATCGTGAAGTCGCTCTTCTTCCTGGCCGGCGGCCGGCCAACGCTCGTCCTTGTGGCCGGCGACCGCCAGGCGGACACGGCGAAGCTGGCCGAGCTCGTCGGCGTGCCCCGCAAGAAGCTGGCCATGGGCACCCCCGAGCAGGTGATGGAATACACCGGCTACCCGGTAGGCGGCGTCGCACCCGTCGGCCACGCCCAACGGTGCGACATCATCGTCGATGATTCGCTCGGGCGCTTCGAGCGCGTGTGGGCCGCCGCCGGCAGCGGCAACACCGTGTTCGAAGCGGTGACCGCGGACCTCGTCGCGAAGGTTGAGGGCCAGTGGGCCGCGATTACGCGCTAACCGCCGATGGCATCCCTGCTGGGGGCGAGCGCAACCGCGCGGTCGCGCTCCTGGTGGCTATGCGGCCATACCAGTGGCCGAAGAATGCCCTCGTGTTTGCCGCCTTCGCCTTTAGCGCCGGCCAGGCCTGGACCCCGCGGGAACCCGACACGTGGTGGCCGCTCCTCTGGCGGAACGCCGCTCTCTTCGCCTGCTGGTGCCTGCTCGCAAGTGCCACGTATCTCGTCAACGACGCGCGCGACCGCGACGCCGACCGCTTCCACCCCCGCAAGCAACTCCGCCCAATCGCCAGTGGCCAGGTATCGCCCACGACGGCGTGGGCGGCCGCGGTTCTCCTGTCGGGCATCGCCCTGCCCGTGGCCCTCATACTGAGCATCACGGCCGGTTCCATCCTCGCCGGCTATCTCGTCGTCATGACTGCGTATTCGTTCGGCCTCAAGCGAGTGGCCATCCTCGATGTGCTGATCCTGACTGGTGGCGTCGCTGCCCGTGCCGTCTCCGGCGCCGCCGCCATCGACGTGGCGATCAGCCCCTGGCTCTACGTCTGTGCGGGCTTCGCCGCCTTCTTCTTCGCGTCGAGCAAGCGCTGGGCCGAGTTCCGCCAGCTTGGCGCCGACGCTGCCATCCACCGGCCGGCCCTCGCCCACTACACGGGCGAGATCCTCAGCCAGCTCCTCGTTATCAGCGCCGCCACCGCCCTCCTGAGCTACGCGCTCTACACGATCGAGTCCCGGAACGTCCCCACGAACGGGGCCATGGCCTGGACAATCCCCTTCGTCGCGTTCGGGCTCTTCCGCTACCTGCTCCTGTTGAACGGCGCGCGGAGCACCGATGCTCCGGACCAGATCGTGTTCACGGACCCGCAGATCCTCATCGCCGTGGCCGGGTTCGTCGGCACCGCCATGACCGTCTTGTTGCTGAACTGAACCTCGGACTCAGTGCGCGCGGTAGCTCGCCGCCGCGCCCTCGCCCGCCAACTCGGGCCGGCCGCTCCAGACCCATGCGTAGTCGGTTCGGCTCACGCCCATGAGCATCCCGTGCAGCGCCGTGGGGTGGATGAACAATCCCGTCTCGGGCGGCCGGTCTTCGCTGTCGCTGAAGCGCGCATTCCGTGCGCGAAGGCGCGCCGCCAGTCCGGCCACATCCTCCGTCTCGATGTAGCACATGTACAGGCCGGGCCCGCGGCGCTGGTAGAAGCGTGCCATAGCCCCATCACCAGTGGTCTGCGTTATCTCGATGCGGTCCAGCCGCGCAGGCGGGTCGAAGAGTGTCAGCGTCCCCTCGTAGCCATAGAGCTTGCTCGCGATGGGCGTGAACTTTGTCGGGTCCAGGTCGAAGATGCGCGTGTAGAGCGCGGCCGTGTCCTGCCAGTCCGCCACCGGGTTTGTAACCTCGTAGAGGAAGGAGATGTGGCCCACCGGTTCGCGCGCCTCTTCCGGGACAATCACCGCCGGCATGCCGTGCGTTGCGCCCGGGGCAAGGTACAGCGACCCCTTCTCGTCGGTGTAGGGCACGCCCTGCGAATTCAAATGGCGCACCGCCTGGAGCATATCCGGCGTCGAAAAGCCCACGCCGTAAAGTCCGCCCCGCCAGCGTTCGGCGAAGTCCCAGATTGGCCCCGGGCCGGCCGGCTCGAGGAACTCGAACAGGCTGACGCCGGCCTGCACCGTCGTCCGGTGCGCGTTGAGGAACCGCGATCCCCCTTCGGCGACCTTGACGGCGCCGAACAACGCCTCCCATGTCTCCACCGCCGCCGCCCGGTCCGCCACCACCAGCTGCACCCGGTCTACCCGTGAAAGCATGGCCTTGCCTCCCGTGCGAACGATACCGTGCATTGTCGCACAACGCCCGGTGGGCCCGCCGTGGATGCAGTGGAAAAGGGACCCTCAGGGTCCCTTCGGTCCAGTTCGCGCGAACCCGGCAGGCTCCTAGGCAGTCTCGCCGCGGATGATGACGGTCTCTGCAATCGGCGTGTCCACGTCGATCTGGCTCCCGCCGCGGGTCAGC
Organism: Chloroflexota bacterium; assembly: GCA_016191435.1. Taxonomy (GTDB): domain Bacteria; phylum Chloroflexota; class Dehalococcoidia; order Tepidiformales; family Tepidiformaceae; genus Amarobacillus. The sequence continues at coordinate 524,575 of JACPOQ010000035.1, forward strand.
AGCAGCGGCCGCTGGCCCTTCGTCACGGTCTCGGCACTGACAACGCACTTGCGAACGTCGTTGCGGTTTGGGATCTCGTACATCACCTCCATCAGGCTCTGTTCGAGCACCGTGCGCAGGCCGCGGGCGCCAGTCTTGTGCCGGATCGCCGTTTCCGCGATCGCCTTGAGCGCGTCATCCGTGAACACCAGCTCCACGCCATCCATCCCGAAGTAGCGCTGGAACTGCTTCACGAGCGCGTTCTTCGGCTCGGTCAGGATGCGCACGAGCGCGTCCTGGTCCAGCGACGACAGCCCGACCACCATGGGGAGCCGGCCCACGAACTCGGGGATGAGCCCGAACTCCAGCAGGTCGTCGTGCGTGACGTGGGTGAGCAGTTCGTCCTCGCGCTTGGAGCCCCGGAAGCCCCGGTCGGCGCGGAAGCCGATACGCACGTGGTCGCGCGTAAGGCGCTTCTCGATGTGGTTATCCAGCCCTTCGAAGGCGCCACCACAGATGAACAGGATGTTCTGGGTGTTGATCTGCAGGAAATCCTGGTGAGGGTGCTTGCGGCCGCCTTGCGGGGGCACGTTCGCCACGCACCCTTCGATGATCTTCAGCAGCGCCTGCTGCACGCCTTCGCCCGAGACATCACGCGTGATGCTGGGGTTGTCGCTCTTGCGCGCGATCTTGTCGATTTCGTCGATATAGATGATGCCGCGCTCGGCCTTCTGGATGTCGAAGTCCGCCGCCTGGATCAGGTGCAACAGGATGTTCTCGACATCCTCGCCCACGTACCCGGCTTCCGTCAGTGCCGTCGCGTCCGCAACGGAAAATGGTACGTCGAGCATCCGCGCGAGCGTCTTCGCGAGCAGCGTCTTGCCCGTCCCGGTGGGCCCGACAAGCAGGATGTTCGACTTCTCCAGCTCGATGTCGGTGTCGTTCGCCGCGCCGATGCGCTTGTAGTGGTTGTAGACCGCTACCGAGAGGACTTTCTTCGCCTGGTCCTGTCCCACCACGTATTCGTTCAGGTGGTCGAAGATGAACTTCGGCGGCGGGACGCTCTTGCCGGTGGCCTTGGCGCCCGCGGTCGCGGCGGTGGCCGGGTGCGTGCCCGTCTCCTCATCGATGATCTCGCGGCAGAGGTCCACGCACTCATCGCAAATGTAGACGGCCCCGGGCCCGGCGATCAGCCGCCGGACCTGGTCCTGGTTCTTACCACAGAATGAACAGTGGTACTGCACGCGGTTCGTTCGATTTCCGGCCAAAGCGTCCCCTCCCCCGAGCTCTAGTTCTTCGGTGCGTCTTGCGGACGCGCGAGCAACTCGTCGACGAACCCGTACTCCATGGCGCCCTGGGCGTCCAGGTAGAAGTCGCGGTCGAAGTCTTTGGTCACGCGGTCCACCGGTTGCCCGGTGTTGCTGGCGATGATGTTGCGGATGATCTCGTTGTTGCGAAGGATCTCCTTCGCCGCTATCTCGATGTCGGTTGCCTGTCCCCGCGCCCCGCCGAGCGCCTGGTGCATATGCACGGTCGCGTTGGGCAGCGCATAGCGCTTGCCCTTCGCCCCCGAGCAGAGCAGTACCGTCGCCATCGATGCCGTCTGGCCGACTGCAATAGTGGAAACCGCCGGCTCGATAAGCTGCATAGTGTCGTAAATCGCCAGGCCGGCGGTGACCACGCCGCCCGGCGAATGGATGTACATGCTGATGTCTCGCTCCGGGTCTTCGCGCTGCAGGTACAACAGCTGCGCGACGATGAGGTTTGCCACCTGATCATCGATTGGTGTGCCCAGGAAAACGATACGCTCCTTCAAAAGAAGCGAAAAAATATCGAACGCGCGCTCCGAGCGCGGACCGCTCTCGATCACCGTCGGGATGATGGCCCGGACCAGGGGGGGCAGGTGGTGCTCCGTCACGCGATCTCCTCCTCGGAAACCTCAGCCGAGGCCTCGGCCTCGAGTTCGCCGTTTTCCGCCGGCTCTGCCGGCTCGCTGTCGCTGCTCGCGGCAGTGGCCGGAGCCGCTGCGGGCGCCTCGCCCGTCGCGATCGCCTCCAATCGTTCCAGCGTGCGCTGGCTCAGCAAGTTCCTGCGAATTGTCGACAGGCCCTCCGCGTTCATGAACATCTGGCGGAAGCGCTCTTTCTCCTCGCCCATCGGCTCCGTCAGCCGGTCGAGCTCCTCCTCCACTTCCGGCAGCGAAACGTCGATTGCCTCTGTGTCCGCGAGCTGCCCGAGTGCGAGCGCCCGCCTCACCCGCAGGTCCGCCGCCTCCCGCCAGGTCTCACGGAAGTCCGCCTCCGAGCGCCCCACCCGCTGCAGGTACGTCATGTAGGACTGCCGGTCATCGCCCGTGGTTTCGCGCACGAGCGTGTCGATCTCGCGCTCTACCATCACCACCGGGTAGTCCATCGTTGCGCTCTCGACGAGCTTGTCCACAGCCTCATTGCGGACCCGGGTCTGCTCTTCCTGCTCTTTGTTCCGCTGCAGGTCGGTGCGAATCCGCTCACGCAACTCCGGCAGCGTCTTCACTTCCTCGATTTCCACTTTGCCCGCGAGGTCGTCATCCTCCTCGGGGAGCTGCTCTTCCTTGACGCCCTTCACCGTCAGCGTGAACGATGCTGTCTTGCCCTGCAGCCGCTCGACCCGGAAGTCATCCGGGATTGCGATCTCGACGGTCTTCTCCTCGCCCGCCGACATCCCGAGGAAGGCCTCCGAAAGGCCTGGCACGAGCAGCGTCTGGCCCTCGCGCAGCGCGAACTCCGCGTCGTCGTCCTCCACGAACGGCTCGCCTTCGGCCGTTTCGGCCAGCAACGTGTTGGCGGCCGCCTCCGGGTCGGCGGCAGCTTCATCCGCGGATTCGGCCGCTTCGGTCTCGACCGGCGCCGCGTTGATGACGCCGTGGACATCCGCTGTGAGGATGTCGTCCCATCGGGCCGGCCGCTCTACGGCGACGCGCTCCGCGAAGCGGCGGCGCAGCAGCATCACCTGCTCGTCCACCTGCTCGTCCGTCACCTCGACCGGGTTCTTCTCCACGCGGATCGAGCCATAGTCGCCGAGGTCCACCGTCGGCCGGACGGCGACCGTCGCCTTGAAGCGCACCGGCTCCAGTTCGAGGATCTCCAGCTCGGGCTGCGCAATCGCGTCGACGTCTTCCTTTTCGATGGTTTCGTTGTAGACGTCCGGCACGAGCTTATCGAGGGCCTCACGGATGAGCCCCTCGCGGCCGTAGGCGCGCTCCACCAGCTGTCGCGGAGCCTTTCCCGGCCGGAACCCCGGGATGCGCGCTCGCTGGGCGAGACGCCTGTAGGCCGCCTCGAGCGCCGGCTCGAGGCGGTCCTGGTCGACTTCGATATCAAGCTGCACGCGGCTCGCCGGGAGCCGCTCGAGAGTTACCTTCACGGGCGGATTTCTGTCCTCCTCAACGAGTATAGCAAACCGCCCGCCACGCGCCGGGAATCTATCAAGCCCCGTCTACGATGGGAGCTAACGCGTCGTCAGCCGCGGTTCGAGGATGTCTACGAGGGCATCTCCGAGCAGGTTCCACGAGTAAAAAAACAGGATCACCGGCACCGAGGCCGAGATCAGCAAGTGTGGGGAATTCTGAAATGCGCGGATGCCGGCGCCATCGCTGATCATGTTCCCGAAGCTTGCGGTCGGGGGGTCGATGCCGAGGCCGAGGAAGCTCAACGCCACTTCCGCGCCCGCGATCGATGCCATCGCTCCGGAAAGGCCTACCAGGAAGAGCGGCATCACGCCCGGGAGGATGTGACGCGTCACGATGCGCCACGTCGAGGCGCCCATCGCCTCCGCCGCCGTCACGAACGAGGATTCCCGGATCGCCAGCGCCTGGCTGCGGACGATGCGCGAGCTCCCAATCCACGAGAACGGCACCGTCGCCCCGACAATGATCGAGAACTTCACCAGCGTCGTTGCATCTGCGAGGCTCAAGGCCGTGTTTTGCGAAAGGCTGTAGGCGGCGTCGCTGATGCGCCCACGGAACGATGCACTGATCGCGAGCACGAGGAGCAGCGTCGGCAACCCACCAAGGATCTCGCCGATGCGCATGATCGCCGTATCCACCCATCCCCCTCGGTAGCCCGCGAGCAACCCCAGCCCGAGCCCGAGGAAGATGCCACCCGTGGCCACGACCGCGACCGTGAACAGGATCGTCGTCCGCGCGGCGTAGAACACGCGCGAGAGCATGTCCCTGCCGAACGGATCCGTGCCGAGCCAGTGCGCGCTGCTCGGCGCCTGGTTGCGGTCGGCCGTCGTCAGGTGCTGGTCGTTCGGGTCGTACGGCGCCACCAGCGGCGCGAAGATCCCGGCGGCGTAGAACACCAGCAGATACGTCAGCGCGAACATCGCTAGCTTCTTCCGCGCGAGGGCGCGGACCGTCGCGAATCGCCGCCGCCGCGGCAGCTCCGCCGCTCCCAGCAGTTCGGCGGCTTCCGCCACGGCCATCCTAACCGCCCCTCGCCTGGCCCAGCCGCACCCGCGGGTCGATAAACGCGTACACCACATCGATCAACACGTTCGCCATCACGAACAGGAACGACCCTAGCAGGACCAGCGCCATGACCACGTCGAAATCGGGCGCCAGCGCCGCCTGCAGCGATTCCCTTCCGATGCCCGGAATCCCGTATGCCGTCTCCACGAACAGCGCCCCCGCCGCGACGCCCGGCAGCGAAAGCCCGATCACCGTGACCATCGGCAGCAGCGCGTTTCGCGTGATGTGCGAAACCACAATCGTCTGTTGCTTCAAGCCCTTCGCCCGCGCCGTGCGGATGTAGTCCTCGTTCAACACCCCGATCACCGAAGCGCGCATGAGCCGCGCCACGCCCGCTACGCCGGGGAGCCCAATCAGGAGGATGGGCACCAGCATATTCGGTTCCCATACGCCTGCGTACGTGAGGTTCATCCAGCGCAGCTTCAGCACGAACAGCCATTGCGCCACGGGGATGAGCACGAACGGCGGGATCGCATCGAGCAGGAGCCAGCTGCTAATCGTCAGCGGGTCTATAAACGTCCCCCGTGCCAGCGCCGCATAAACGCCCACCGGAATGCCCAGCCCGAACGTGATCAGCAGCGCCACGATGCCGATCTGCGTCGATACCCAGATCTTCGGGACGATGATCTCCTTCGCCGTGAAGTTCTGGTGACGCGTCGAAATGCCGAGGTCGCCCTGCGCCAGGTTCGCGATGTACTTCAAGTACTGGACGTAGATTGGCTTGTCGTAGCCATACTTCGCCTCGACGCGCGCCGCCTGCTCGGGCGTGTAGTACTGCTTGCCAAGGATGGTATCGACGGGGCTGCCCGGCCCCAGCCGCAGCATGTAGAACACAACGATCGAGATGATGAAGAGCACCGGGATGGCCCAGAGCAGCCGGCGCAGGACGTAGCCAGTCAGCCCCGGGCTCATCGCCTGCTAGTTCCCCTTCGGGTCGATATCCACGGTACGATAGCGCTCGATCGTCATCGAGGCGATGGGATAGTCCTTCACGCACGGTTTCACCAGCGTGTGCGTCACCGGCCAGAAGAGCGGGATGACCGGTGCGTCGTCCAGGATCTTCTGCTCGGCCTGGGCGTACAGGCCGTTGCGCTTCGTGCGGTCCGTTTCGCGCCGCGCCTGCTGTAGCAGCGCATCGACGGCCGCGTTGACGTACTTGGTGAGGTTCAGCGTGCTGTCGCTGCGGAACAGCTTTCCAGTGAAGTCCTCCAGGTCCGGGTAATCCGCCGACCAGCCATCGGAGAGCATCTGGAAGGTGCCCCTGCGCTGCTCTCGCAGGTACGCGGCCGGGTCCACCGCCTGCAGCTCCACCGTGACCCCGAGCGTGTCCTGCCAGCCCTTCTGGATCGCGACGAGGATGTCGGGTGAGCTGCCCCCGGACCCCCCGTAGTTCATGACGATGCGCGGCATTTTCCCCGCATATTTCGATTCCGAAAGCAACTGCTTCGCCCTCGCCGGGTCGTAACCGTAGCCCCGCACCGACTTGTCGTACCCGGGCATATCGGGCGGCGCGAAGCTCGTCGCCACCCGCTGGGTCCCGTAGAGCAGCACCTCGTTGATGTTCTCCTTGTCGATGGACATCGCCAGCGCCTGCCGCACCTTCGGGTCGTCGAACGGCGGCTGCTTCGTGTTCAGCGTGATGTAGAACACGGCCAGCTCATTGCCAGGCTTGTAGTCCTTCGCGAGCGGGCTGCTGCCGTCCTTCACGGAGGCCAACTCCTGGGGCGGCACGAAGCCGATGTGCAGCTCGTTGTTCTCGTAGCGCGTCGAAATCGATCCGCCGCCGAGTTCGAACACCACCTCATCAAGCTTCGGCGCGCCGAGGTAAAAGTTGTCGTTCTTCACCAGCCGGATCCGCTGGGTCGGCGAGAACTCCGCGAGCTTGAACGGCCCCGTCCCGTTCGGCTTACGTGTCCAGTTCAGCGGGTCCTTCGCGATCTGCTGCACGTCGACCACGAACGAGACGGGATAGGTCAGCTCCGCGAGGAAGAAGTCCGCCGGCTCGATCAACTGGATCCGCACCGTCTTGTCGTCGACCACCGTTACACCGGAGACTTCCTTCGCCTTGCCGTCGAACTTGTCGTTGATGCCCACGATATCGCCGAGATATGCCTTCACCGTCGGCGACGCGTTCTTCGGGTCCGCCGCGCGTTCGATGCTGTCCTTCACGTCCTTCGCCGTCACCCGGCGGTTGTCGTGGAAGAGGATGTTGTCCCGCAGCGTGAACGTATACATCTTGCCGTCGGCCGAGACTTCCCAGCTCTTCGCGAGGTCTGGCTGCACCTTCAGGTCCTTGTCGAGTGTGACCAGGCCGCTGAAGATCTCGTAGATGTAGACGCTCGTATCCACGTCCGCGACCTGGATCGGGTCGAGCTGCGAGGTCGGGTCGTTCCCCGGCACGATCAGCGACTTGCCCTGGCAGATCCCCCCGCCGCCGCTGCCCGAACTCGACTTTGGCTTCGCCGTCGCCTTCGGTATGCCGCCCGTGCTCGCGTTTGTGTCGTCTCCGCCCCCGCCCGCAATCGCCACCACACCGATGACACCGACGACCAAAATGAGAAAGGCCACAAAGCCCATGAGCAAAAGCAGCGTCTTGTTCGACATGCCTACCTACCGGAGAAGGTTCGCTGGAGATACGTCGCCAGCGTCCGCCGCGATTGCTCGCGTGCGAATGGGAACTGGGGGAAAGAGTACACGCCGCTGAGTTGGGCCGTAACTGCACGTAAGTTCCGGCAGCACACCCTTTACTCCGTGTTCACAAATCGCGCGCGAGCGCTATCCCGCGGCCGGCCGGCCCGCGTCGTGGAACACCTGCAGGCCAAGCTCGCGCAACTGCGCGTCGTCCACCGGCGACGGCGCGCTCATAAGCGGGTCTGCGCCAGAGGACGCCTTCGGGAACGCGATCACGTCGCGGATGTTCTCGGTGCCCACGAGTTGCATCACCAGCCGGTCAATGCCCATGCCCACCCCGCCCATCGGCGGCGCCCCGAACTCCAGTGCATCGAGCAGCACGCCGAAGCGGTCCTGCATCTCCTCGCGGGTGTAGTTCATCAGCCCCAGCACCTTCTCCTGGGCGGCGCGGTTGTTGAGCCGGATGCTGCCGCCGCCAACCTCCGTCCCATTGAGCGTGAGGTCGTACTGGCGCGCGACTGCCTTACCGGGGTCTGTATCGAGCAGCCCGCGGTCCGCCTCCCGGAAGCCGCTGAACGGGTTATGGGTCGCGTCCCACCGCTCCTCGCCCGGCCGCCACTCGAGCAGCGGGAAGCCCGTGACCCACGCGAACGACAGCACGCCGTCGTCCTTGAGCCCGAGCCAGTCCCCGAGCGCATCTCGCACCTCGTGGAGCGCGCGCGCGACCACGTCCGCCGCGTCCGCCACGATGACCACCAGGTCCCCATCCCCGGCGCCCGTGAGCGACCGCACGCCCGCAATCTCTTGCTCCGTGAGGAACTTCGCGATGGGCGATCGTAGTTCGCTCCCGGCGAAGCCGATGTACGCGAGCCCCTTCGCCCCGCCCGCCCGCGCGATGGCGGTGAGCTCGTCGATCTCCTTCCGCGTCATGCCCGCTTGGCCGGGCACGCGGATCGCCTTGATTTGTCCTCCGGCCGCGAGCGCCGCTGCGAACACCTGGAACGACGACGCCCGGAGCGGTCCCGCGATGTCCACGAATTCGAGCCCGTAGCGCAGGTCCGGCCGGTCGATGCCGTAGCGCGCCATGCAGTCGTCGTATTCCAGGCGTGGAAACGTTGTCGCTGCGAGCTTGCCGCGGCCGAACTTCTCCGCGATGCCCAGGTAGAGCTCCTCGACGAGCGCCATCACGTCCGCTTCCTCGACGAAGCTCATCTCGAGGTCCAGCTGGGTGTGCTCGGCCACACGGTTGGCGCGAAAGTCTTCGTCCCGGTAGCAACGCGCGATCTGGAAATATTTCTCGAAGCCCGCGACCATCAGCAACTCTTTCAGGACCTGCGGCGATTGCGGCAACGCGAAGAACTGCCCGGGTTTCTGCCGCGATGGCACCAGGAAGTCGCGCGCCCCTTCGGGGGTGGACTTAATCAGCGTTGGCGTCTCGATTTCGATGAAGCCGCGCTCGCTCAGGAACTCCCGCATGTAGCGCACGACCTCGTGGCGCAGGCGGATGACGCTCGCGACCTCCGGCCGCCGCAGGTCCAGGTAGCGGTACTTCAACCGCAGTTGCTCGTCCACGTCGGCGGGTTCGTTGATATAGAACGGCGGAGTCTGCGCTTCGTTGATCACCGTGCACGTAGCCGGGATGATCTCGACGTCGCCCGTGGCGATCAGTTTATTCACCGCCGCGTCGCTTCGCGGCCGAACTTCGCCCTCGACGGCGATCACCCACTCCGGCCGCACCCGGTGCGCGACCTCGTGCGCGGCCGCCTGCTCGGGGCTAAAGACCACCTGCACGATTCCGTGGGAATCCCGCAGGTCGATAAAAATCAGCCCGCCGTGATCGCGGCGGCGATGTACCCAGCCCGCCAGCCGCACGCGCCGGCCGGCATCAGCGGCGCGAAGATCGCCGCAATACGTGTCCTTTAGCATCGATCAAGCGTACCAGCGGCGCCTTCTACGCGCGCAGTCCCGAAGGCTCCCCCGCCGGGGGTGTAGCCTCGCCGAGCCGCGGCAGCAGCCCCGCAAACTCCTCCGCGAAGGCGCGCTCGACGTCTGCCGCAAGCCGCGCCTGGAAGCGCTGGTACGCCGCCAGCAATTCGCTCCCGATGGGCGTCAGCGACGTGTGCCCACCGCCGGCGCCCCCGACTTCCGATTCCACCAAAGGCGCGCCGAGGTTTGTCTCCAGCTCCTTCACCTTGCCCCACGCGCGGCGGTACGACAGCTTGAGTTCGCTCGCCGCCTGCGCTAGCGAGCCGGTCGCCGCCACCAGCTCCAGCAGCCGCATGCGGTAATCCGACATCACCAGGCGGCCATCCACCTCCAGCCAGAGCTTCTGGCGCGGACTGAGGCTTCCCGGCGCGCCGGCCGCCACGCTCAGACGACCTTGATGGCCGTCAGTACGAGCACGGCCGGCACATTCCGGGCCGGTTCGCCTTCCATCTCGGCGAAGCGGTCCAGCGCCGTTTCGAAGCGGTCCGATTCCGGGAACTCCTGCAGCTCAATGGTGGCCAGGCCCACGGACCCCAGCGCCGAGATCAGGTCCCCCAGTGTCCAGCTCATGTCGGATTCTTCGTCCTCGTCCTCATCGACATCTTCGTCCTCGTCCATTTCAACCGTAGCCGCCGCCGTCTCCATGCTCTCGCCCTCACCGCCTTCGTCGTCTTCGAGCTCATCCAGCATCTCGCCGCTGTCGCCCATCCCTTCTTCGTCGACGTCAGTCCAGGGCCCGAAATACGAGTTCGCCGGCGCCAGCGCCCCGCCCTCTTCTTCGAACACGAACCCGAACGGGTGCTCGTCGTAGATGACGAGCCGGCCGCCGGTCTTGAGCGCGCCTGAAATGTCGGCCGCCCAGTCGGCGATGTTGTCGAGCCAGGAAATGACGCCGAAGCCGCTGTAGACCGCGTCGAAGCTGCCGTCGCGCAACTCATCGGGCACCGCCGCGCCGTCATTCTCGACAAAATCGATGCCAACGCCCGCGGCCGTTGCGAGCTCCTGGGCGCGCTCCAGTGCTTCCCCGGTATCGACCGCGGCCACCCGCGCGCCGAGGTTGAACAGCGAGAGCGCTTCTTCGCCGGTGCCGCATTCGAGCACGAGCACGCGCTTGCCATCGACATCGCCGAGCGCGTGCATCTCCGCCTCCGAGAACACCACGCCGCCGTTCGCGTAAAACTCGGGGTCGATTTCGGTCGCTTCGAGGTCTATCGGTTCGAGGCCGGCAGCGTCCCCCTCGGCCGGGGTGGCCGCGCCGTTGTCCGGGGCTCCCAACGGCTTCAGCGGTGTTTGTTCGTCAGCCACGGCAGGCCTCCCGCGCGCAGAGGCGCACGCCTGAAGACTATCACGCCCGTCCGCCCGCGCATGCCCCGGCATCCCCGGCGCGGCGTGGAATCGCGATTCGAAGATCGCGAATCCGCTACCGGCTGGCGTTCAGCGCCCCGCGCGTGCTCTGGAACGGCATCACGTGGGCGTAGTCGTTGATAGTCAGCACCTCTCGCCGCGTATCCGCCCCCCGGATGACCGTGATCGACGTGTGGTGCACCGAGACGATGTGGTCGTACGCGGACTTGAACAGCGTGCTCAGGTACCCGTTAATCACGCCTCCGTGGCACGCTACCACCACCCGCTGCCCCAGGTTCGCCGTGATGATGCCGTCGATGGCGCGAACGACGCGCGCTTTGAAGGCGTCGGCGTCCTCGCAATACGGGTACGCCGTGTGCTTTTTCGTCGCCGAGACTTCGCGATAGATAGCGATCAGTTCGTCCCGCGAAAAGATGTCCAGCAGCCCCTTGTCCTGCGGCGCATGCCGCCAGAGGTCGATTTCGCTGAGTTCCGGCATGATCCGCGGCTCGAGGCCGTGGTGTTTGGCCACCTCTATCGCCGTGTTGTGCGCGCGCTGCATCGGGCTGCAGTACACCGCCCCCAGCCGCGCCGTCGCGAGGCGTTCGCCCACCGCCACCGCCTGCTTCCACCCCATCTCCGAAAGCGGCGCGTCCAGCGCCTCGCCGAGCGGGATGTTTTCGCGGAACTGCTGCTCGCCGTGGCGCACCAACAGCACCTCGCACATCCCATCAAACGACGCCACGAATGGGTCCTCGAGGTCCACCGAGCGCACGCGCTTCGCCGCCATCAGTTGCTCCCCGGCATTGCGACAATCGCGAGGTTCGGTTCCACCTGCGAAACGAACCGGCTGGCCGCAATGAACGCTTTCAGGCCCCTGATCAGCGCCTCCAGGTCCACGTGGTTCATCTCGATCAGGATCCGCCGCGTGAACACCTCGTTCCCACGCTCCAGGCGCCCGCAGGCCTGTTCACCATGGGCGGTCAGGTGGTTGCGGACGAGCCTTCGGTCGCTCTCATCGTCCTCACGCCGCATCAGGTCCAGCTTTACCAGCCGGTCGACAATACCCGAAATGGTCGGCGGCGTGACGGAGAGCCGTGTCGCCAGCTCGCCCGCGGTCACGCCCGGCGTTTCGCGCGTGAGAAACAGCACTCGCAGCTGCGCTGTCGTCAGCCCGAGCTCCGCCCACGCCCGGAACCGCAGCGGATCGAACGTCGCCATCGATTCGCCCAGCAGCCGGACCGCGGAATCGACCGCGTGTTCAGAAGTGACAGGTGCCTGTCCCATCTCTTTCGCCCCACACGAACATTTCGTCCAATCCTACTCTACGCCGCCGTCACAAGCAGGTGCGCCTTCGCGACCGGGGGTGGCTGTGCCACTCCACTTCGCTGGGTGAAACTGGATCCATGCCACTCGACCTCGACCCGGGGACAGCTGCCCTCGGCAACGCCCGCCTGGTACGCGCCATCGCCGACGAGATGGCGGGCGCTGCCATGCCGTTCGAGCGCTTCATGGAGCTTGCGCTGTACCACCCCGAGTTCGGGTATTACCGCCGGCGCGGGCGCATCGGGCCGCAGGGCGACTTCCTCACCAGCCCGGTCATCCACCCGATGTTCGGTTGGGCCGTGGCCGCCTGGTGCCGCGACGCCTGGGACCGCCTCGGCCGCCCGTCCCCGTTTACGATCTTCGAACCCGGCGCCGGCGAGGGGGCCCTCGCGACATCCATCCTCGATTGGGCCGAAGGCCGTACCGACGGTTTCCGTGAAGCCCTCCGCTATGTCGCCATCGAACCCAATGCCGGCGGCAGCGATACGCGCGTCGAGTGGGTGGCGGGGCCCGTCCCGCCCGCCGCGGCGGGCGTTGCCGTCTGCAACGAGCTCTTCGACGCGCTCCCCGTCCGCGTCTTCGAAGCCGGCGAGCGCGGGCCGGTCGAAGTCGGCGTGCGCTGGGACGGCGAGCGCTTCGTGGAGGCGCGGCTGGGCGTCGTCACCATCGATGACGCGCCCGCGGCCGGCCGCTTCGAAGTGAACCCGCACGCCTACGCTGCGATGCAGTCGTTGTGCAGCCTGGTCGAACGCGGCGCCGTCCTCGCCTTCGATTACGGCTACCCCCAGGACGAGTTGTGGGCGCCCTGGCGGACCAACGGCACGCTCCTCTGCTTCTACCGTCACACCGCCCACGAGGACCCGTACGTGCACGTCGGCGAGCAGGACATCACGGCGCACGTGAACTTCTCCGAGCTCGCGTCCGCGGCCCACGAGGAAGGCTTCGAAGTCCACGGTCCCATCAGCCAGGCGCAGTTCCTGGCGGCGATGGGCGCAGGTTCGCTCGTCGAAGCTGCGCGCGGCGACATGGCCGAATATTTCGCCCGCCGCAGCGCCTACACCACCCTCACCGATACGGCCGGGCTCGGGCGCGTGCGCGTGCTCGCCGGCGCCCGCGGCCTGCCGGGCCTGCCACCAGGATTCGAGGAGACTCCATGACCAGCGAACCCCCGCCCGCCGTCGTCACCCGCCCTCAGCCGATTGCGCCGGGGGATATCGCCCCCACCTTCGAACTTCCAGCAGTAACGGCCGACGGCAGCGAAGTCACCGTCTCTCTCGCGGACACCCTCGAAGCTGGCCCCGTGCTGCTGGTGTTCTACCAGGACGACGGCATGCCCATCTGCACCAGCGAACTGAAGGTTTTTGCCCAGGAGTTCGAGACCCTCCGCGATGGTGGCGTGCAGGTGTTCGGGGTCAACACCAACGGCACCGGCTCGCACCAGCGGTTCCAGGAGCGCGACCACTTCCCCTTCCCGCTCATCTCCGATTTCCACGCCGAAGTCGTGAAGCCCTACGGGCTCTGGGATGCTGATGAAGGCAAGTCCCGCCGCGCCCTTGTCGTCATCGGCCGGGACGGCCGCGTCCAGTACGTGCAGCCGCACTACAACCCCGGAAACGTGAACGCGCTCGTCGAAGTTTTCCAGGCCCTCGGGCTCGTTTAGTCCGGCAGATAGACCAGTCGCGGCCTCCGGAATCCTCTGCGCCCTTGGACAAGCACCAGCCCAACATGCGCGGCTTGGGCGCATCTGAGTCCATACGACTCCATCTCCCAAGTGCCGCGATGTTGGGTGCCGAGGTCGAATCCTTCGACCTCGACGTAGACAATGTGTTCGTCCGCGCCGGTTGTCCGCGCGAACTTGACGGCGGCGTTCGCGATACCGTCGGCCAGTTTCTTCAGTGCGGTCTCGTGCAGCGGCCTCATGTCAGAAGCAGCACGTACTGCGAAGCCCTCGGACTCTGCAGCCTGCAACATTACGTTCCGGGCCGCCTTTTCGGTATCGCCGTAATGAATCGTTTTCGCTTCGACTCGGGCAACACCCGGTACGACCAAATCCGGCATCCCTTCATCGAAGCAAAATTGCGGGGCACCCAGACATGCAACATCCGCTGCCCATGCGAAGGCCTCGGCCTCGGTGAATACGTCTATGAGGCGATCATCATGTTGCGGATGGTGTGCCCTGGACATGGGATGTTCCGCTCGGAATCTACGAAAGAGACCGTCGATGCCGTTGTGGTCCGAAACGATGCGAATGACATCAGCGTACGCGTCGTAGTTTCCTGCGATGGCAGCGGAGACCCTGCAGTCGTCGGGCAACTGCGGCCACCCTGGAAAACAAGCATCCAGGAGTGCGGACAAGACCGTCTGCTGTTCGATTTGTGCAAGCACAGACCCTACAACGCCAGGCTCACCGGGTTCTCGAGGAACCCCTGTATCTCTTTGATGAAGCGCGCGCCTTCGGCCCCGTCGCTCACCCGGTGGTCCGCGCTGAGCGCGATTTTCATCATCTCCCGCGCGACCACCTCCCCGTCCCGCACCACCGCCTGTGGCATCACCGTGCCCACCCCGAGGATCGCCGCCTGGGGCGGATTGATGATCCCGATGAGCGCTTCCACGCCGTAGGCCCCGAGGTTGGTGATGGTGAATGTGCCCGCGCTGTACTCCTCCGCGTGCAGATGGCCGCTCTTCGCGCGCTCCACCAGCTCCTTGGATTCGCGCGCGATCTGGCCCAGCGTCTTCCCACCGCAATGCAGGATCGCCGGAGCGATCAGCCCTTCCTCCAGCGCGATGCCAATATCGATGTTGATCGCGTCGTGGTACACCAGGCCGTTTTCGTGGAACTCGGCGTTGAACTTCGGGTGCCGCTCCAGCGCCAGCGCGCACGCTTTCACGATCAGGTCGTTCACACTCACCCGTTGCTCTTCGCTGGCGCTGCCGTTGATCTGCTTGCGAAACGCCATCGCATCGGTCATGTCGATGTCGAGCGTCAGGTAGTAGTGCGGCTGCGTCTGCTTGGACTGCGTCATACGCCGCGCGATCGCCTGCCGCATGCGCGAGAGCGTCTGCTGGCCGGCCACGACCGGCCGCTGGGCGACCGCCCGTGACGGGATGGCTTCCTGCGGCGCCGGGCGCGCAGGGACGGGCGCCGGCGGCGTCGGTGCGCCGGTTGCTTCCTGCCGGTGGCTGGCAAGGGCCGCCTCCACGTCTCGCCGCAGGATGCGCCCATCCGGGCCGCTGCCCTGCAGTCTCTCGATCTCGATGCCCGCGTCGCTGGCAATCCGCCGCGCCACCGGCGAGATGCGTGTCCGCGCTCCGCCTTCCGCGGCGGGGGCCGCCGGCGCCGCCGCCGATGCCTTCCCGCCGGTCCCTGCTGGCTCCTTCTCGCCGGCTGCCGGGGGCGTCAGCTCTTCGTGCTCTGCTTCCTCTTCGACGGCGGGTGGCGGCGCCTTTGCCGCCGAGTCCTGCGCTACGTCGCCTGTCACCCCCGCTGCAGCCGGCTGCGGCGACTCGGCCTGCGGCTCGACACTTCGGCGCGCGGGCGTCTCCGCCGCTTGCTTCCGCGGCGCCGGCACCTGCTCGGGCATTTCCTCGCCATCGGCACCCAGCACGGCGATGACCTCACCGACCGGCACCGTCTCGCCTTCACCGACAATCTGCTTGCGCATGATCCCGCTCTCGAACGCCTCGAGTTCGACCGTCGCCTTGTCGGTTTCGATCTCGGCGATGATCTCGCCGCGGTTCACCAGGTCGCCGACCTGCTTCACCCAGCGCACGACCGTGCCCTCGGTCATGTCCGCCCCCATCTGGGGCATGGTTACTTCGACGGCCACGGGTCTCTCCTGTCCTGCACGGCGCCCTGCATCCCCACGGCCGCCAACCACCCAAACCGCCGCGTGCTGTCCTGTTTGTAGAGCCTGCCTAGAGCATCGCGAGGACGGCTTCGACGACGTCCTCTTCCGATGGCAGCGCGGCGAACTCCAGGTTCCGATTGTAGGGCATCGGTACGTCCTTGCCCGAGACGCGCGCCACCGGCGCATCCAGCCAATCGAAAGCGCGCTCCATGATCTGTGCGCTCAACTCCGCCCCGAAGCCGCCGAACCTCCAGTCGTCCTCGACGATCACCGCCCGGTTCGTCTTCTTCACGGACTGCACCACCGTCTCGATATCCAGCGGCCGCAGCGTGCGGAGGTCGATCACCTCGGCGCTCAGCTCTTCCTGCTCTTCCAACAGCTTCGCCGCGCGGATCGCCTGGTGCACGCTGCCGCTATAGCCGATGACGGTCACATCGGTGCCCTCCTGCAGCACGCTCGCCTTCCCGAATTCGATGAGGAAGTCCGGGTCGTCCGGGACTTCGCCCTTCGTCCCGTAGAGCGCGGCGTGCTCGATGAAAATCACCGGGTTCTCATCGCGGAACGCGCGCTTCAGCAGGCCCTTGGCATCCGCGGCGTTCGAAGGGCACACCACCTTCAGGCCCGGGAAATGAGCGTACATGCCTTCGAGGCTGTGGCTGTGCGTGGCGCCCAGCTGGCTCCCACCGCCGCTCGCCATGCGGATCACGATCGGCACGTTGAACTGCCCGCCGCTCATGTACGAAAACTTCGAAGCGTTGTTGATGATCTGGTCGATACCGACGAAGCTGAAGTTGATGGTCATGATTTCGACCATCGGCCGCAGCCCGCCAAGCGCCGCGCCGATGCCGGCCCCGAGGATGCCGGATTCCGCGATCGGCGTGTCCCTCACCCGTTCGGGCCCGAACTCCGTCTGCAGCCCGCGCGTGACGGCGTAGGAGCCGCCGTAGCCGCCGATGTCCTCGCCCATGAGGAACACACGCTCATCGCGCAGCATCTCCTCACGCAGGGCATCGTGCAGGGCGTCGCGCATGCGCATCTCAGCCATTCGCGTTCTCCTTGTAGATGCCGTCGTAGAGCGTGTCGAGGCCCGGTTGCGCGCTCGCGTCGGCGAACTGGATCGCCTGCGCCACCTCCTCTTCCACCCGCGCCACGAGTTCGTCGTAGTCCCGGTCGGTGATCATGTCCTCCTGGAGCATGCGTGCCTTCAACCGCTCGATCGGGTCGCGCTTGCGAAACTCCTCGACTTCGGACTTCTGCCGGTACAGCTCGGCATCGGCCATCGAATGGCCGCGGTAGCGGTAGGTCATCGCCTCGATGAAGTACGGCCCCTCGCCCGTTCGGCAGTGTTCGAGCGCCTTCTCCGTCACCTCGTGGACACCGACTACGTCCATGCCGTCGACGCGCACGCTCGGGATGCGGTACGCCTCGGCGAGCCGGTAGATCTCGTTCGCCACGGATTTCGCCAGCGGCAGCCCCATCCCGTAGCCGTTATTTTCGAGGAACCAGATGTTCGGCGTCTTCCACAGCGACGACAGGTTCAGCGACTCGTGGAACTCGCCCTCGGCCACGCCGCCATCGCCGAACACGCACATCGTCACCGAGTCCTGGCCCTGCATTTTCGCCGCAAGCCCCAGCCCGACCGCGACCGGCATGTGCCCGCCAACGATCGCGTGGCCGCCGTAGAAGTTCGCCTGCTTATCGAAGATGTGCATCGAACCGCCGCGGCCCTTGCTCGTGCCGTCCACCCGCCCGAACAGCTCGGCCATGATGCGCTGCGGAGCGATCCCGCGGGCGATGGCGTGCCCGTGGTCCCGGTAATGTGTGATGAGCTTGTCCTGCGGCCGCAGCGCGCTGATGGAGCCCACCGCGCACGCCTCCTCGCCGATGTACAGGTGGAGGAAGCCGCGGACCTTGCCTTTGGTATACATCTCTCCCGTCCGCTCCTCGAAGCGGCGGATCAGCAGCATCTGGTAGAGAAAGCGCTCGAACTGCTCGTCCTTCGGCTCCGATGAGGTCGCCGGCGCGCTTGTCAGGGTCTCGGTTTTCAACGTGTCGCAACTCCTTGCGCGGCGCGCGCCCGCGTGCTTTTGCGCCGCGCGATGTGGATGGCCTCGCCGTCGGCCGCCAGCGCGGCCTCCTTGAGCGCCTCTGGCAGGGACGGGTGCGCATGGACCGCGAACCCGAGCTCGACCGTCGTCGCCTCGAGTAACGCCACCATCGTCGCCTCGCCCAGCAGGTCATTGATATCGTGCCCCACCATGTGGATGCCGAGTACCTGACCCGTAAGCACATCAGCGACAACCTTTATGAATCCTTCGGTTTCCCCGATGGCGACGGCCTTACCCAGGGCCGAAAGCGGGAAGCGCCCGACTTTGACCTCGAACCCCGCGTCTTTCGCCTGCTTCTCCGTGTACCCGATGGACCCAACGTGCGGCTGGCAGAACGTCGCCCGCGGCATTTGCACGTAATCCAACACCGGCGTCTTCCGGCCGGCGATCGCCTCTGCCGCGATCACGCCCTGCGCCTGGGCCACATGCGCCAGCGGCAGCTTCCCTGTCACGTCGCCGATGGCGTAGATGCCCCGCACTTTCGTCTGCATGCGCTCGTCGATCGTGATGTAGCCTCGCTCCGTGGCAATGCCCACAGTCTCGATGTTCAACCCCGAGGTGTGCGGGACAAACCCGACCGCCACCAGCACGAGGTCCGCCTCGATTGCCTCCGGCTCGCCCCCTGCCGAGACCGTGACGCGCGCCACCTTGCCTTCAACGCTCACACCCTCCACCTTCGTGCTCGTCTTGCACGTCATCCCGCGCGCGGTGAACGAGCGCTTCAGCAGCTTCCCGATATCCGGGTCCTCCAGCGGCACCAGCTCATCCAGTAACTCGACGAGCGTGACATTCGACCCATAGCTCGCCCAGACGTGCGCGAACTCGACGCCTACCGGGCCCGCCCCGATGACTACGGCCCGCGGTGGCGGCGTGCGCACCAGCAGCGCCTCGCGGCTCGTCATCACCACTTTGCCGTCGGGCACGACGCCCGGGATCATCCGCGTCGAGGCGCCCGTGGCGATGATGATGTTTTCCGCCTCGTACGTCTTCCCATCACAAACGACGGTGTTCTTTCCCGTGAGCGAAGCGGAGCCGGTGACGGTTTCGACGCCGTTGTCGCGGAGCAGCGATTCGACGCCCCCGACGAGCTGCTCCACTACCTTGCGGCTGCGGTCAATCGCCACGCCGAGGTCGAACGACGGCTCGGACAGCGAGATCCCCCAGCGCGACGAATCCCGCACCAGGTTCACGACGTCGGCGTTCTTGAGCAGCGCCTTGCTCGGGATGCAGCCCCAGTTGAGGCACAACCCGCCGACCCGTTCGCGTTCGAACACCGCCACGCGGAGCCCGAGCTGGGCACCCCTGATAGCTGCCACATAGCCTCCTGGGCCCCCACCGATAACCGTAACGTCGTATTTAGCCATAGCTACAAACTAGACTACCATAGCGCCAGATGGTGGGCTTACGAGCAACACAATCTTCTCAAAATGTCCTCACGCCGGCCCCATCGCCGGCTCCACCGCCGCGGTCGCGGCCACGCATCCCGCCAGCTCCTCGACCACCGCCGCCAGCTCCCGCAGGTGCGAGACGGCGGAGTCGCGCTGCAACTCCGCCAGCACCGAGCGGTAGTACCAGAGGATCTCCTCCGGCGCCGCTTTGAACCGCGTCCACACCTCAGGCCCCTGCGCCACGACATCCGCCACGATGGTCCGCGCGTTGTGCAGCTTGTCGCACGCCGCCAACAGCCGAACCTCGGGCATCGCCGTTGCCAGGTGCGCGATGTACGCCTCCTTGCGTTCGCGCCAGGGCGCCTTCTTCGGGCCACCGTCGGTATCCGTGCAGCCCCAGACGATGGCCTCCACGCGCGCGCCGAACCGTTCGCGGATGGCGAGCGCGGTCCCCTTCCCGCCCTGGTCTTCGATTGCGTCGTGCAGCAGCGCCGCAATCGCCGTGTCCTCGTCCGCGCCGCCTTCGAGCGCCAGCCCGCACACCGCGAACAGGTGCGAGACATACGGGGTCTCGCTCCCCTTCCGCCGTTGAGCCCGGTGCAGCTCCACCGCGAGCCCGAGCGCGTCATCGAACCGCTCGCTCAACTCCGTCAATCCTGCCATTCGTCCTCCTTAACTCCATTCGTCATACCACGACCCTGCGCCACCGTGTGTCGCAGTCCCGTGTTACACCTCGGTCGAATCGCGCCCGGCGAACGCTAGCACGGGCGTCCCCGGGGGCAGCGCCGGGCGCCGTAGCACGTACAGCGCATGGCTGCGCAGCAATGGGATCCCCGCGAGCGGCCCGTACAGCCACGGCGCCACCCGCCCCAGCGGCCGCGCGATGGGCGGCGCCAGCGTGGTCGTGTACACCTTCATCGGGCAGCGTGGGAACCACCGGCGCAAGTCGTCGGCCCCGATCGGATGGACGTTCGCGTTCCCCGGGCTCCTTCGCCGCATGTCGTACACCAGGATCAGCCCGCCCGGCCGCGTCAGCCGGAACAACTCCCGCGCGATCCCCTGCGCCACGTCCTCATCCGGCACGCTGCTGAACAGCGTGAATGCGAGCGCGAGGTCGAACTGCTCGTCCGGCTCGGGCACGCTATCAGCGCTCCCTTCGTGCACGCGGATCTCGGGCGAATGCAGCCGGCAATACGCGGCCGCGGCCGGGTCGAGGTCGATGCCGGCCTGGTCCTCTGGCCGCGCCCCCCACTGCACCATCAGCCGCAGGTTGTAGCCCGTTGAGCACCCGGCCTCGAAGGCACGCACTCCGTCGAGCTCGTCGATACCGTGCCGCCGCAGCACCCGTAGCAGCAGACGCTCGCGCTCCTGGACCATCAGCAGGTTCCCGGGCTCGAGGATCGAATGGCGCGTCACACTGCCACTCTATCGGCCACTGCAGGGCAGCGGAAGGCGGCCCTTGTGCAACGCATAGTGCGCTCGCGGCGCCACGCGCCCGCGCGCATAATTGCCAGACACCACCACGGAGTCCCATGTGAAGCACACGCGCCTCGGCCGCACCGGCCTCCAGGTTTCCCGTCTCTGCCTCGGCACCATGACCTTTGGCCTCCAGTGCGACGAGCCGGCCTCCATCCGCATCCTCGATACCGCATTCGCTGGCGGCATCACCTTCCTCGATACCGCCGATGTCTACCCCCTCGGCGGCACTGAGCAGACCACCGGCCGCACGGAGGAGATCGTCGGGCGCTGGCTGAAGCCGCACCGCAAAGACGTGATCCTCGCGACCAAGTGCTTCGGCGCCATGTCCCGCCGCCGCTGGGACCGCGGCAACTCCCGCAAGCACATCCTCGATGCCGTCGACGAGTCCCTCCGCCGCCTCCAGACCGACTACATCGACCTCTACCAGCTCCACGGCCCGGACCCCGAGACGCCGATCGACGAGACGCTGCGCGCTCTGGAAGATGTCGTGCGCGCGGGCAAGGTCCGCTACGTCGGCTGCTCGAATTTCCTCGCCTACCAGGTCGCGCGGTCATTAGGCCGCAGCGAAGTCCTCGGCATCGTGCGCTTCGATTCTGTGCAGCCGCGCTACAACATGCTCTTCCGCGAAATCGAACGCGAGCTGCTGCCGCTCTGCGCCGAAGAGGGCATCGGCGTCATCCCCTACAACCCGCTCGCCGGCGGGTTCCTCACGGGCAAGCACAAGCGCGAAGCGCCACCGCCCGAAGGCTCGCGCTTCACGCTCGGGACTGCCGGCCCCCGCTACCAGGACCGCTACTGGCACGAAGGCATGTTCGAAACCGTCGAACAGGTGCGCGCCGTTGCCAGCGAGGCCGGCCTGCCGCTTGCGCAGGTGGCCGTTGCGTGGGTGATGGCGAACCCGGCCATCACCGCGCCGATCATCGGCGCCAGCCGCCCGGAGCAGCTCGCCGACGTCCTCGCCGCCGCGCAGGCGCCCCTCGACCCCGCGCTCAAGGCGCGCCTCGACGAGATCACGGCCGAATACCGCAAAGGGGACGCCGGCCGTTGAACGAGCTCGCCGAGCTCCTGCGCGTGGCGGAGCGCGCCGCCGTTATCGCCGGCGATGTCATCATGCCGCTCTATGAATCGGCCCTCACGGTCGAGCTCAAGGCGGACCGCACGCCCGTGACCATCGCCGACAGGGTCGCCGAGGAGGCGATCCGCGCCTTCCTCGAACGCGAGTGCCCGGCGCACGGCATCCTCGGCGAGGAGTTCCCCGAGAAGGCCGGCGATGGGCGCCACCGCTGGATCCTCGACCCGATCGATGGGACAAAGTCATTCATCCACCATGTGCCGCTCTTCGGCACGCTGGTCGCCCTCGAAGTCGACACCGTCCCGGTCGTGGGCGTCATCGCCTGCCACGCCGTTGGCGAGACCGTCTCGGCCGCGAAGGGCCTCGGCACGAGACTCAACGGCATGCCCGTCCGCGTGTCCACCACCACCTCATTGGCGGGGGCGACGATTTCCACCACCAGCTACTCGCGCTTCCGCATCGACCATCCCGCGGGCTTCGAACGGCTGGTCGCCACCGGCGCCATGCTGCGGACCTGGGGCGATTGCTACGGCTACCTGCTCGTCGCAGCCGGCCGCATCGATGGCATGCTGGACCCGGAGATGAACCTCTGGGATGCGGCGGCGCTCTATCCCGTGCTCACCGAGGCAGGCGGCAGGATGACGACGTGGACAGGCGAGGATCGCGTGGGGGGCAGCGTGGTCGCCTCGAACGGCGTGCTGCATGATGCGCTGCTGGCGGCCGTGAACGCATAGCCGCCGGCGACGAAAGGCGGGACCACCGCCGGGCCGCCCTCCGCCGCGTCATGGATCAGGCTTTGCCGATCTTGAACATCTTTGTGCCGCAGACCGGGCAGACGCCTTCGGTGGCCGGCTTCCCGTTCTTCATTGTGATCGGCTTGGCGTCCTTCATTTCCCGCTTCTCGCGGCACTTCAGGCAATACGCTTCCATGGGTACCCTCCTGTCAGGGCCCGCTGCCTGGGGCGGCGGGCGGCGTCGAGAATTGCTCTAGCGCTTAAGCTGATTTGCAAGAATGTCCTCGACGCTTTCGGCATAATACCGCCAGTGAATCTGGTGTCAATGCTTTTTGTATCTGGACTGGACATAACTACAATTTCTCCATGTCTGCGAGCACTTTTAACGCCTTCAGACGCCCCGAATCGTCGATTGAACCCGTGCCGATGAAGCTGCCGGCGCCGTCGTAGATTCGGACCAGCGGCGCTCGATCGGCCGCCCCGGCGGGCGCCACCACCTTCCCCTGGACGATGTCGTGGGCGTGCTCGCTGCCCAGGAGCGCGGCCGGCCGGTCCACCAGTGCCTCGTCGCCAGGCAGCAGCAGATCCTCCAGTCCGCCGTGCCCCGCTACCTCCGCCAGTTCCTCCAGCGATATGGCGCCCGCGACATCGAACGCGCCCGCGCGCGTCCGGCGCAGCGCCGCCAGGTGCGCGCCGCACCCGAGGCGCTCGCCGATATCCCTCGCCAGGCTCCGGATGTAGGTCCCTGCGCCGCACTCGACGGATATCGCGAGCCGCTCCCCGCCCAGCACTCGGAGCTCGATGCGGCGGATGACGACCATCCGTGCCTCCAGGGCCGGCGCGCCACCCTTGCGCGCCACCGCGTATGCCCGCTTGCCTTCCACCTTGATTGCGCTGTACGCAGGGGGTACCTGCAGCACTTGCCCGCTGAACCGCGCCTCCAGCGCCCGTAGCACCGCATCGTCGAGCGCCGGGATCGGTCGCCGCGACAACACCTTCCCCTCGGCATCGTCCGTCGCCGTGACAACCCCGAGCGCGATTTCGCCCTCGTAGCGCTTGTCGTGTCCCGCGAGGTACTCCACCATCCGCGTCGCGCGCCCGAGGCAGAGCACGAGCAATCCCGTCGCCATCGGGTCGAGGGTGCCGGTGTGCCCGATCCGCCGCTGCCCGCAGAGCCGCCGCGCCCTGGCCACCACATCGTGGCTCGTCCACTCGCCGGGCTTGTCGATGAGCAGGATGCCGGCCGGGCCGCCGGTGCGGTCCGATGCCACGGCGGCCTAGCCCTTGCCGTCGCCGTCGGCGCTGACTTCGTGGATCAGCGACGCCAGCCGTGCCCCGCGCTCGATGGAAGGGTCGAAGCGGAACGTCAGCTCGGGGATAGTGCGCAGGCTCAGCCGGTGGAGGAGTTCGCCATGCAGGAAACGCGCCGCCTGCTGGAGGCCTTTCAGCACCTCGCCGCGCTCCGCCTCATCGCCAAGGTGCGAGATGAACACGGTCGCGCGGCGGAGGTCCGGCGAGACCTCCACCTCGGTGATGGTTGTCAGGCCCTGCGAAACCCGCGGGTCTTTGACCTCGCGCGCAATGAGGCCACTGAGCTCCTCCCGCAGGAGCTCGTTCACGCGGTTCGTGCGGCGGCTCATGGTTCATCCCGGCGGCGGGCTAGTTCGCTCGCTCTTCGTGGATGAACTCCAGCACGTCCCCCTCCGCGAACTTGTCGAAGCCGCTGAGCACCACGCCGCACTCGTAGCCCGAGGCGACCTCGCGCACGTCGTCCTGGAAGCGCTTGAGCCCTTCGCACCTCGACTTCGCAATCTCGGCGCCTTTGCGGATGACGCGCACGTTGGAACCGCGCCGCAACGTCCCATCGAGTACGAAGCAGCCGGCAATCTGCCCGAGCTTGCTCGACTTGAACAGCTGGCGCACTTCGGCGTGCCCATCGACGACGGTGTTGTAAACGGGCTCGTACATGCCCGCCAGCGCCTTCTCGATGTCTTCGAGCAGCTGGTAGATGATCGTGTACGAGCGGATGTCCACGCCCGTGGCGTCCGCGCGCTTGCGCGCGGAGGGGTCGGTCTTCGCATTGAACGCGAGGATGATCCCGTTCGAGGCTTCCGCCAGCATCGCGTCCGAATCGCTGACGGCGCCCGTCCCCGCGTGGATGATTTTCACCTTCACCTCGGACGTGCTCAGGCGTTCGAGCGAGCTCTTGATCGCCTCGGCGCTGCCGCGCACGTCCGTCTTGAGGATGATGATCAGCTCTTTCAGCTTCCCCGCGCTGATCTCGTTGAAAAGCGTGTCGAGGTTGACGTGCGCGTGGTCGGTCTGTTCGTCCGCTTCGCGGCCGCGCTTGCGCTCGTCGACGATCTGGCGCGCCGTCTTCTCGTCGGCCACCACCCGCACGCGCTCGCCGGCCTCCGGCGCGACATCCAGGCCCATGACCACCACCGGCGTCGAAGGGCCCGCCTCGCGGATGCGAGCGCCCTTGTAGTCGAACATCGCCTTCACCTTGCCGCTGATCTCCCCCACGACGATCGCATCGCCCTGGCGCAAGGTCCCATTCTTCACGAGCAAGGTCGCGACGGGGCCGCGGCTCGGGTCCATCTCCGCCTCGATGACCACGGCCTGGCCCGGTCGGTCCGGGTTCGCCTTCAGCTCCGCCACTTCCGCGACCAGCGAGATGCTATCGAGCAGGTCCTCGATGCCGGTGCCCTTCGTCGCCGAAACCGGTACGGCGATCACGTCGCCGCCGTAGTCCTCGACCACCGTGTTGTGCTCGGTGAGCTGCTGCTTCACGCGGTCCGGGTTTGCCCCCGGAAGGTCCATCTTGTTGATCGCGACGATCATGGGTACGCCGGCCGCTTGCGCGTGGCTGATCGCCTCGGCCGTCTGCGGCATGACACCGTCATCCGCCGCGACCACGAGCACGGCGATGTCCGTAACCTGGGCGCCGCGGGCGCGCATCGCCGTGAAGGCGGCGTGGCCCGGCGTATCGATGAAGGTGATCGTGTTCCCGTTGCGCTCGACCTGGTACGCGCCGACATGCTGGGTGATGCCGCCGGCTTCGCCGGCCGCGACCTTCGTCTTACGAATGGTATCGAGCAGGCTCGTCTTGCCGTGGTCCACGTGCCCGAGGATGGTCACGACCGGCGGGCGCGGTTTGAGCAGCGCCGGGTCGTCGGGCGCCTCTTCTTCGGCAACCGGGGCGGCCGCGGGTGCCGTCTCAACGGCGCCCGCTTCGCTGGGGTCGAATCCAAGGTCTACGGAGACAATGGCGGCCGTATCGAAGTCGATCGACTGGTTCATGCTCGCCATGACGCCGTGCGTCATCAGCCGCTTGATGATCTCGACGGCCGAAACGCCAAGCGTGTCGCCGAGTTCCTTGACCGTCAGCGCGGCCGGCAGGGCCACTGGCCGTGGTTTAGAGGTGGGTGTTGCCGTCATACGTCTTCGCTTTCTTCGGCCGGTAATTCATTGGCGAAGGCGCGGAGCGCTTCGACATCCTCCGGGACCGGTGTGATTTTCAGTGCATATTTGATAGTACCGCCTTTGAGCGCTTTCTCCCAGCAGGCGGCGTTGGCGTGCAGATAGGCTCCGCGCCCATTCGCTTTGCCGGTGGCGTCGATGATGACGCGCTGCTCCGGTGTGCGGACGACACGGATGAGCGTCCGTTTCCCCTGCGCCTCACGGCAACCGATGCAGGTGCGTTGCGGGATGTGCCGCGGCCGCGGCCCCTTTGCCCCCGTCATTCCGGACTCCCCGAACGCGACCCGGGCCGCCGGCTCTCTGGCCTCGCGCCCTTAGTGGATCCGGCCAGAGTAGTCGATCTCTTCCATTTCCTCTTCGGTCTCTTCGACGAAGCGGGGAGCGCGTTTGGTCTTCTTCGCGGCGCCTTTCTTGGCCGTCTCTTCGACCTCTTCGGGGCGCTTGGGGAGCACGTCCTCCGCGAAACGGATGGCGGTCGGCCGGTTCTCCGGCAGCACCATCGTTGGGACTTCGTACTCTTCCTCTTCTTCTTCCTGCTCTTCCTCTTCGCCGTAATCCTCGGATTCGCGCTCTTCGCGGTCGGGGATAGCGACCGTCTCCATCGCTTCCGCGAACGGCACTTCGGCCTCGCGCTCGCCTTCGGCGGGGGCCACCGCCAATGCCGCGACGGGCGCCGGGCGCGACACGCCTGTCTCCGGCTGAAGCTCCGCCGCCGCCGCGACTTCTTCGGCCTCGGCGATGATGTCGATGTCCGGCGCCTCGCCCGGGGCGAACGGCTCGAACGACGTCGGCGCCTCTTCCGTGCCGCTCGCGGTCTGGCTCTTGATGTCGATCCGCCAGCCCGTCAGCTTCGCCGCCAGGCGCGCGTTCTGGCCCTCCTTGCCAATCGCCAGCGAGATCATCCGGTCCGGCACCACGACGGTCGCCTTGTGTTCGTCCTGGTCGATCGCCACCTCAAGCACCTGCGCGGGGCTCAGTGCGTTCGAAACGAAGTTCGCCGGGTCCGCGTCCCACTTGATCACGTCGATGCGCTCGCCCGTGAGCTCGTTCACGATGTTCTGGATGCGCGACCCGCGCATGCCCACGCAGGCGCCAATCGGGTCGACGCTCGCGATGCGGGATGATACGGCGACTTTGCTGCGGTGCCCGCCTTCGCGCGCAATCGATTTGATCTCAACGGTGCCGTTGGCAATCTCCGGCACTTCCAGTTCGAACAGGCGGCGAAGCAGGCTGCGGTGCGCGCGGCTCACGATCACCTGCGGACCCTTCACCGCCCGCTCGACGCGCAGGATGATCACTTTCACCCGCTGGCCGGCGCGCAGATGCTCGTTCCGCACCTGCTCGCTGTACGGCAGGCTGGCTTCCGTGCCCTTGCCCAGTTCGACGATCGCCTGGCGAGACTCGACGCGCTGGACCGTGCCAACCACGATCTCGCCTTCCTTGCCCGCGTATTCGTCGAACACCGCATCGCGTTCCGCTTCGCGCAGCCGCTGCAGGACGACCTGCTTTGCCGTCTGCGCAGCGATGCGGCCCGCGTTCTCCGGGATCTTCTCTTCGAAGTCCAGCACGTCGCCCGGCTCGGCGTCGCGCTTGTACTTGCGCGCCTCCACGAGCGAAATCTCGACGTTCGGCTCCTCGACCTCATCGACCACCGACATCTGGCGGTAGGCCCGGATATCGCCAACGTTTGCATCGATCTTCACATAAATGTTGGGCGCGTTTTCGCCGTCCCGGCGGTACGCCGAGGTCAGCGCAGCCTCCACCGCCTCGAACACAACGTCTTTGGCAAGGTTCTTTTCAGCGGCCAGCTGAGCAATCGCAAGCAGGAATTCGTTCTTCATAAACCCCAACAAAAAAGTGGGCTGAGAGCCCACTCCTGTAAGGAATGCCTTCTCACCATACTATAGCACCCCGTGCAAGCCGTCACGGCGTCGCGGCTGCTTACGATGCGCCGCTCGGGTTAACTCGCGGTGAACGCCGGCACGTCAATCTTTCGGCGCCCGACCGGCCGCCGCCGCCGTCAGCAACGCCCGCACCGTTGCCACCGCATCATCCGCGCGCACGATTTCCGTCACGCCGTTCCGGCGGTCGCGCACCTCTACTCCGCCCTTCTCCAGCGCCCGCGGGCTGACCGTGATGCGCACCGGCATCCCCAGCAGGTCCGCGTCCTTGAACTTCACCCCCGCCGATTCCCCACGGTCATCGACAAGCGCGCTCAGGCCGGCGGCCGCGAGTTCCGCCTCTACCGCCTCCAGCGCCGCCCCGACGGCTTCCTGTTCGAGGTTGAGCGCCACCACGTGCACGTCATACGGCGTGACCTCCACCGGCCAGATGATCCCGTTCGAGTCGTGGTTCGCTTCGATGCAGGCCGCGAGCATCCGCTCGACGCCGATCCCATAGCAGCCCATGACTGCCGGGTGACGCCCGCCTTCGTCATCGAGGTACTGCACCCCCATCGCCTCCGAATAGATTGTCCCGAGCTTGAAGACGTGGCCCATCTCTATGCCGCGGCGTACCTCAAGCGCGGCGCCGCACACCGGGCAGGCGTCGCCGCCGCGCGCGAGGGCGATGTCGGCGACCACCTCGGCCGTCCAATCGCGCCCATGGTTGACGTTGCGAATGTGGACATCGGCCTCGTTCGCGCCCGCCACCAGGTTCGCCGCCTCCACCGCGCTCGCGTCCGCGACCACGAGCATGTCGCTGAGCCCCACCGGACCCGCGGAGCCGGCGACAAGCCCCGCGTTTCGCACCATCGCGTCGTCCATGGGCTCCAGCTCGCGCGCCTTGAGCACGTTCTTCAGCTTGGTCTCGTTCACGTCCAGGTCGCCGCGGATGGCGACGAATACGGGCTTGCCGTCCGCGCGGTAGAACACGGCCTTCGCCGTCTGGCGCGGCTCCACGCCCAGGAATACCGCGAGGTCCGCGATCGTCCGTTGTCCCGGCGTCGCCACGCGCTCCGTCGGCTGCGGCTCCGCCGCGATCGCGGGCGGGCGCCGGAAGTCGGCCTTCTCCGCGTTCGCTGCATACCCGCAGGATGGGCACAGCAGGATCTCGTCTTCGCCGTTGGGTGTGAGGTAGATGAACTCCTGGCTGTCCTTGCCACCGATCGCGCCCGAGTCCGCGGCCACCGGGATCACCGGCACCCCCGCCCGCTTGAAGATGCGCACGTAGGCATCGAATGCGCGCTGGTACGAGACATCCAGCGTGTCCCAGCCGGTGTCGAAGCTGTAGGCGTCCTTCATCGTGAACTCGCGCAGCCGCACCAGGCCGCCGCGCGGCCGCTGCTCATCCCGGAACTTCGTCTGGATCTGGTAGAGCGTGACCGGGAGGTCGCGATAGCTCTGGATCATGCGCCCCGCGAGGTCGCTCACGACCTCTTCGTGCGTCGGCCCGAGCGCGAAGCCGTGCTCGCGGCGGTCCGTCAATTGGAAGAGCGTGTCGCCCATCTGCGCGGCCCGGCCCGATTGCTCCCAGAGCTCGATCGGATGCAGCGCTGGCAAGTGCACCTCCTGGGCGCCGCTCGCGTCCATTTCGTCGCGGATGATCGCTTCCAGCCGCCGGAACACTCTCCAGCCCAACGGCGTGAACGAGTAGAGCCCTGCCGCCAGCCCCTTGATCAGTCCCGCCCGGAGGAGCAGCACGTGGCTCGGGAGCTCCGCATCGGCCGGCGCTTCGCGCAGTGTCTTCAGCAGCATTCGGCTCATCCGCATCGTGCGATTCCCTCCGGGTGTGGGTGAAACGGTGCGGTTCGGCCGCGGCTTCGGTCAAGCACCGTGCCCTTGCTCGTTGCCCGTACTGGGCCCCGGCATCGTCACCGGCCCGTCGTTCAGGTGCTCGCCGGGCGCGCCGCGCGCAGCGGAGTCCGGCGCGCGACGCCTCGCGAAGCCGGAACGACGTCCCGCACCCCGGCCCACGGTCCTCGGCTAGATCAGGCGCCGGGAGCGAGCAAGTATTTACCGCGGTCAAGAAGGTGTTCGTTTCATCACAAATCTTACCGATCTATGCCTTCCATCTATGCATCGATAGCCGATAATAGCGGTGAGGGACCACAGGGGATTGGGGAGGAACGCCATGAGTGGCATTTTCTACGACCCGCAAGCGCGCAGGCTTCGTACCGTCGATAGCGGCACACCGCGGCCTGAATGGGCATTCGTGACGCACAACCTCGATGCCGGCGAGTACCACTGCCGCCGCATCATGCGCGAGTGGCTCCCCACCGAAGTGCTTTCCATGATCGACTGGTCGGACTGCCGCGAACGCCGTTCGGCCTGAGCGCGATACCATGGGCGTGTGCTCCTGAGCGATATCGCCGAACGTCTTGCCGAGCTCGCCGAATCACCAGGGTTTTCCGTAGCCCGTTTCGATGACGGCGATCCGTTCGCGGGCCGCGTTGCCGTCCTGCCCTCGGCCTACAACCCGCCGACCCGCGCACACACATCGCTGCTGGAGGTCGGCGCCGCCACCGAGGGCGTCAGCGCTGCTGCGGCCTTGCTGAGCACAACGAACGTCGATAAACAGCTCTTCGGCGCGCCGCTTTCGCACCGCGTGGGCATGCTCCTGGCCGCGCGTTCCGCTGAGCCGGGGCTCGCAGTCCTTTCCACCAACGCCGCCCGCTTCGCCGACCAGGCCGAGGCGCTGCGCATCCAATACGGGCGCGTCGAGTTCGACTTCATCGCCGGCTTCGACACCCTCGTGCGGATTTTCGATGAGCGCTATTACCAGGACATGCCCGCCACGCTGGACCGCTTCTTCGCGGCGCACCGGCTGATCGCCACCAACCGCGCCCAGGCCACGATCGACGCGGTGCGCGAGTTCGTCGATCAGCCGCGCGTGCGGCCGTATCGCGCGCGCATCATCGTCCGCGAGCTCGACCCCCACCCAGCTTCGCTGTCATCGACACAGGCGCGGCAGCACGCGGAGCGCGGCGACCATCCGCCCGCGGTGCTCCCGGCCGTGGCCGCGTACATCCGCGAGCACGGCCTCTACGCCGCATCACCCGAGGCGTGATTTAGAGGTAGACTGCGATCGTGCTGCAGCTCTCGGCCGGCAGCTTGCCCTTCAGCCGCTGCCCGAGCGGCGTGAGCACCAATGCCGTGGTCGCGTCCGCGGGGTCGAAGCGGTGCTCAGCAAGCCCCGCCGCCACGAGCGACGCGATCGCGGCATCGAACATCTCTCGCGGCGTGGCCCGCGTTTCGAAGACTTCTGCGAAGAGCGTGTCGGGCAACGCCGGCCCAAACCGCAACAGGAAGCGCAGCGCGATCAGCTGCACCGGATCCACGTCTACGCGGACGCGGTGCCGGCGCCGCCACGGCAGCTTCATCCCCTGATCGCCGAGATGTCGGGGCCGCCCTCGGTCGCGACCACACGCCGCTCGCGCAGGGCGTCGATTTCGCCGTCGCTGAGCCCGAGCAGCTCCCGCAGCACGGCGCGGGTGTCCTGCCCGAGGTCCGGCGGCGGGCCTTTGATGCCGCTTTCGTTGCGCGAAAGCCGGATCGGTGTGTTCGCGATGGTCATCGTCCCGGCGGTGGGGTGGGCGACGGCGCGGAGCATGCCCCGCGATTGGATCTGCGGGTCGGCGGCGGCCTGCGCGATCGTATTGACCGGCCCGCAGGGGATCCCGGCCGCCAGCAGGTCTTCCAGCCACGCCGCCGTAGGCCGCCGCCGGAACGCGGCGATGAGCACCGGCTCGAGTTCCGCGTGCCGGGCGGTGCGCCGCGGGCTCGTGCCGAACCGCGGGTCGTCGATGAGCTCGGGAACGCCGAGGATGCCACAGAACACCGCCCACTGGTTCTCCTCGCCGAACCCCAGCGCGACCACGAGGTGGCCGTCGGCGGTGGGAAACGCCTGGAACGGCGTCGCGCTCGGATGGCGCGTGCCGATCGCCTCCGGCGCTTCTCCGGTCACGAAATAGCGCATGAACGCATTCTCGAGCGCGCTCACCTGGCAATCGAGCATGCTGATGTCGATGGCCTGTCCTCGCCCGCTGCGTCCGCGCTCGTGGAGCGCTGCAAGGATCGCGATCGCGGCATAAAGTCCGGCAACAATGTCCCCATACGAAGCGCCGGGTCGCACGGGCCCTCCGCCGGCCTCGCCCGTAATCGACATGATCCCGCCCATGCCCTGCACCACGATGTCGAGCGCCGGGCGGTCGCGGTACGGGCCCGTCTGCCCGAAGCCGGAAATGCTGGCGAAGATGAGGCGTGGATTCCGCGACGCCAGCGCTTCGTAGCCCACGCCGAGCCGCTCCATCGTGCCCGGTGTGAAGTTCTCCAGGACGACATCGGCCGTTTCCGCCAGCGACAAGAAGAGTTCGCGCCCCTCGTCGCTGCGCAGGTCGATCGCGATGGACCGCTTGCCCCGGTTGATCGAGAAGAAATAGCCGCTCCAGCCGTTCTGGTATGGGCTCGTGGTGCGCGCGATGTCGCCGTAGGGCGGACGCTCGCATTTGATGACGTCGGCGCCAAGGTCGCAGAGGACCATCGAGGCATACGGCCCGGATAGCACCCACGTGCAGTCGAGGATGGTGATCCCGTCGAGGGGTCTGCTCAAATCCGCCTCCGCCGCTTCCGTCGTTATACCGTGGCGATGGGCGTGGGTCGACGAGCGAGAGGCCTGCTGGCGAGCCCGGACCTATGGGCGGCGAAGGACCTGCCCGTCAGGCGCGCGCGGCGCGGCGGCGCTCCTGGTAGCTCCGCACCTTCGTCCGGTTGCCGCAGATCGCCATCACGCACCATGTCCCCGTGCGATTGCGGGACGAGTCGTAGAAGGTGCCGGGGCAATCGTGCGCGGCGCAGATCTTCATCCGCGGCCACGTGCCATCGCGCATCGCTTCGAACACGATCGCGAGGAGCCTGCCGATCGCGGCGTTCGCCCCGGAGGCGCGCGGCGCCAGCTCCGGGGCGTCCCCGGTCGCGAAGCGGAACTCGAGCGGCGCATCCGCGGCGATACGGTCGAGCGATTCCAGCACCGAGGAGTCGAGCGGTACCCCGTTGTTGGCCTCGGCCATCTCCCGCAGCAAGAGCCGGAGCTCCAGCAGCCGCTCCAGCCCCTCGGCCGTGATCGCTTCCGATTCCCCAATGAGACCGCGCTCGGCGAGCCACTTTTGTGCCGCCACGGGCGAGATGAGGCCTTCGACCTGGGGCTCCCCGGGGGAGGCATCGAGGCGCCGAGTCAGCCGGCGGCCGCGCAAGATGGCGCTCACGTGCCCCTGGACGAACCCGTAGTCGGCGGCGAGCGTGGCCTGCGATTCGCCCGCTTCGAAACGGCGCCGGATCTCCTCCGCCACGCGCAGGTCTTCCTCTCCGGGCTCGGTGACCACGGCTTCCATGAGCTCCTGCACGAGGCGCAGCGTACCGGGCGCCGGTGTGCGCTCTCGCTCTGCCTCGGCGAGGCGGAGAACCCCGCGCGGGGGGGCCTCATCGCGGGTGAAGGGCTGGTCTGTCACGGCCCCATTCTTGCACGATCGTGAATTCCGCACAACACCGACCAAAGATATTTACAGGTTAGTGAATCGGCTTGTCATCATGATTGGTGGAACCGTCGCGACCCTGGCCATCGGCCAAGGGCGCTCTTCCCGGCCTTCGTCGGCGGGCTGCTGGTCTTCCTCGCCACCCGTCGCGCGGGCATCGTGTTCCGGCGCCGTCCATCAAGAAGCCCCGAGTTCCAGCTC
Organism: Chloroflexota bacterium; assembly: GCA_016191435.1. Lineage (GTDB taxonomy): Bacteria > Chloroflexota > Dehalococcoidia > Tepidiformales > Tepidiformaceae > Amarobacillus. Next base: position 558,132 of record JACPOQ010000035.1, read on the forward strand.
GCAGCCTGACCGCCAGGTAGACGCCGAACAGCGCGCCCCCGGATTGGCGGCAGCCAGTCCCGGGGGCCTTCGCGTTGCGCACCCATCGAGGGAAACCGGACGGCGTGGGGCGAATCAGGTCAGCGCGAGCGACGCCGCCCGCGCTTGCAGCGCCTCGCCGGGGATGACCTGGATGACCTCTTCGATTTCCGCCTCCGTCGTCGCTTCGCCGAGGCTGAAGCGCACGCTCCCGACCGCACGGCGGATAGGGACGCCCATCGCCATCAGCACATGCGATGGCTCCCAGGTGGAGTTCGAACAGGCACTGCCCGAACTCGCGGCGATGCCCCGCCGGTCCAGCCCGGCGACCAGCGCCTCGCTCTCGATGCCCTCGAAGGAAATGTTCAGGTTGTTCGGGAGGCAATCGACCTGGCAGCCGTTAACCGCGGCGCCGGGCGTCGTTGCGAGAATCCCGTCGCGCAGCCGCTCCCGCAGGCGCCGCACCCGTGCCGTCCGCTCGGAGATACCGGCGACCGCGAATTCGAGCGCCGCGGCTGTCCCGGCGATGCCGGCGACGTTCTCGGTGCCTGCGCGCTTCTGCATCTCCTGGCCGCCACCATGAATCAGTTGGCGAAAGGGCGTCGCGCGCCGGAGGTAGAGCACACCGGAGCCCTTTGGGCCGCCGAACTTGTGCGAAGACATGCTGAGCGCATCGACACCCAGCGTGTCGGCGTCCAGGGGCAGCCAGCCAGGCGCCTGGACGGCGTCGGTGTGCAGTAACACGCGGTGTTGCCGCTGGCTGGCGTACTCCCGCACGAGCCGCGCGATCTCCGCGACGGGCTGCACGGTGCCGACTTCGTTGTTGGCGAGCATCACGCTCGCGAGCACCGTCTCTGGCCGCAACGCCGCTTCAAACTCATCGACACTGATGCGGCCGGAGCCATCGCACCCGATGTACGTGACCTCGAAGCCGAGCTCTTCGAGGAACTGTGCGACGTGCAGGCCGGCGTGATGCTCGATCGCAGTCGTGATGACGTGGTTCCCGGAGCCCGCGCGGCGCATCGCGTACGCGATGCCGAGGCAGGCGGCGTTGATGCTCTCCGTGCCGCCGCTCGTGAAGACGATCTCCGTGGGCCGCGCGCCGATGCATCCCGCGACCGTGGCCCGGGCCTGGTCCACCGCCGCCTGCGCCTCCCGCCCGATGCGGTAGAGGCCGCTGGGGTTACCGAACGCACCACCGAGGTACGGCGCCATCGCGTCGCGGGCGCGCGCGTTGAGCGGCCCCGTGGCGGCGTAGTCGAGGTAGATCATCGTGACTTAGCGTAGCAGGCTCCCGAGCGGCGGCGCTCGCTACGCCTCAATCCGGTTGAGGCGGCGACGGACCGTCCCGCAGCAGCGACGTAATCGCCTCTACGTCCGCATCGCCGCGCCCGAGCGTGACGCGCCCCGTGTCGCGCAGTTCCGCCAGCGAGTCCCGGAAGTCGGCGAAGTGGCGGAGCATGACGCCGAGGTGGATATAGACGGCGAAGCCCATCGCCTGCGCCTCACCCGGCGTCACGAGCCAGCTGTTGAGCAGCTGCGGGATGCCCGCCAGGTCCCTCGCGGCGCGTTCGATGAACTCCCGGCCCTTCAAGCCGTCGATGAACACCATGTCGGCGCCGGCCTCGCGGTACGCCTTCGCCCGCGCCACGGCGTCGTCCCAACCATTCGGCTGCAGCGCGTCGGTGCGCGCGATGATGACGAGGCCCGGGCCCGAACGCGCGGCAACGGCGGCGCGCACTTTCGCCACCATCTCGTCGCGCGGGATCACGCGCTTACCTTCGAGGAAGCCGCAGCGCTTTGGCCACTCCTGGTCCTCGATGTGGAGCGCGCCCACGCCTGCGCGTTCATACACTGCCACCGTGCGCGCCACGTTCGTTTCGTTGCCGTAGCCCGTGTCCGCATCGGCGATGACGGGGACGCTGGTGGCGCCAGCAATTCGCGCCGCGTTTGCAGACATCTCGCCCAGCCCAATCATGCCCATATCAGGAAGGCCGTACGACGCGGCGGTGCCGAACCCCGTCATGTAGACCGCGTGAAACCCGGCCTGCTCGGCGAGCTTCGCCTGCACGCCATCGAACACGAACGGCGCCACCACGAGTCCCCGAGCCATCAGCGTGCGCAGCCGGTCGCCGTTGTTCATCGTCAGCGGAGGGCCGCGGTCTGGGCCGTGTCCAGGTATTCGTCCAGCCGGGTGATGTGCCCGTCTTCGATGCTGAAGATGATGCACGCGGGGATGTTCAGCGGCGTGCCGTTGGGGGCGATGCCGCGCAGCACGTGCTGCTGGACCACGCGCCCGCCGCCGGTCACTTCGCGCCGGATCTCTTCGTAGCGCAGGTTCGAGATGTGCCTGGTCACCCACGTCAGCGTCACGACGTTCTCGGCGACGGTCTGGGTGGTGTTGCTGTTGTTGTGCCAGATCACGGCGTCGGGAGCATACATTGCCCGCACGGCGTCAATGTCCGCGCTCTGGATGGCGGCGAAGAAGCGATCGAGCAACGCGAGCTTGTCGCTGGATGTCACGGCGGGCCTCCGTTCGCGGGCGAGCATACGCACGTCTCGGCACGTGGCTCAACCCGCCTCGATGTCGCCTTTTCGACGCCACTGGCCTTTCGTCGCTCAAATGTTCTACACTTGCGAACCGTGACCATCGCCGCGCCGCCTCTCGCCGACCCGCGCGCGCTCGCGCCCGCCCGCAAGGTCCTCGCCGAGGTGTTCGGCTACCGCGAATTCCGCCCTGGGCAGCCCGAGGTCATCGCTTCCGTCCTCGCGCGGCGCGATACGCTCGCGGTGATGCCGACGGGCGGCGGTAAGAGCTTCTGCTTCCAGGTGCCGGCCTTGCTCGCGAGCGACACGCTGACCGTGGTCGTCTCACCGCTCCTCGCCCTGATGAAGGACCAGGTCGATGCACTGCGCCAGTCAGGCGTGGCAGCCGCGGCCGTGAACTCGACGATGTCGCGCGAAGACCAGGCGGCGGTGATGGAACAGGCGGTCTCCGGCGAGCTGCGGCTGCTCTACGTCGCCCCGGAGCGCTTTGGCGACGGCGGCTTCATGGCCGCGCTCCGGCGTGCCAACGTGGGGCTGCTCGCGATCGACGAAGCGCATTGCATCTCGCAGTGGGGCCACGACTTTCGCCCGAGCTATCGCGACCTTGGCAGTGTGCGGCCGCGACTCGGCAACCCGCCGATCGTTGCCCTCACCGCCACCGCCGACCCGCTCGTGCGCGAAGACATCGTCGAACGCCTGCAACTGCACGCCCCGGTCGTCCATGTGGCCGGCTTCGACCGCCCGAACCTCCGCTTCGACGTGATCCGCACGAAGAGCATCAAGGAAAAGCAGGAACTGATCGCGGCGAAACTGAAGACGCTTGGCGAAGAGTCCGCGATCGTCTATTGCGGCACCCGCAAGAAGGTCGAGGAGTTGACAGACTACCTCCAACGGCAGCGCATCAAGTGCGCGCGCTACCACGCCGGCATGCCCGATGACGACCGCCGCCGCATCCAGGACGCGTTCGCCCGCGATAGCCTCCGCATCATCGTGGCCACGAACGCGTTCGGTATGGGCATCGATAAGCCCGACGTCCGCATGGTGCTCCACCACGATCTGCCCGATTCGCTGGAGTCGTACTACCAGGAGGCGGGGCGCGGCGGGCGCGATGGCGAGCCCGCCGACTGCGTCCTCTACTTCTCCCAACGCGACCGCCAGCTGCGCGAGTTCTTCATCGACCTCGCGCATCCGGAGCCGCACATGGTCGTCGATGTGTACAAGCGCCTCGTGGAGTTCCAGGGCAAGCGCACGCACATCCGCGAACTCATGACGGAAGAGGACCAGCCCGGCATCAATGCCGCCGTGCAGACGCTCGTCGATTGCGGTCTCGCCGGCCGCCAGGGCCAGATGGCATGGGCGACGCGCCCCAACGGCGAGGACGAGATCGATACCGCCGGCCTCGAAGCGCACCGCGACCACGCCGTGCGGAAGCTCGATTCCATGCAGCACTACGCCGAATCGATGACCTGCCTGCGCGCCCGCATCCTCGACTACTTTGGCGAGACCGGGCACGGCGCATCCTGCGGGAGCTGCGGGCCGTGCATCGCGCCGCCCGCGCGCATCATCGGCGCGCTGACCGAGGCCGACGACCGCCTCTTCCACGCGCTCCGCGCTGTCCGGCGCCGGTTCGCCGACGAGGCGAACGTCCCGCCGTTCACCATCTTCAGCGACGCCACGCTGCACGAAATGGCACGGCGCACGCCGCGCAACCGCGTCGAGATGCTCAGCGTCTCGGGCGTCGGCCAGGTAAAGTTCGAACGCTACGGCGAGGCATTCCTCGCTGTCACCCGTGCCGCCGCGCCCGCCGGCGGCGCCCCGGCGGGCCAGATCGCGCCTGGCCCCCGGCGCGACGTGCCGCTCCGCTCGCGCGAAGGCAAGGCGCTGAACGCGTCGCTCCGCCGCACCTGGGAGCTCTTTCGCGAAGGCCACGACATCCCCGCCATCGCCGCGCAACGCGGCCTTTCGACCAGCACGATTACGCAGCACGTCGTCGACCTGCTACTTGCGAAGGAGATCGACGATGTCTCGCGCTGGGTCGATGAGATGACGATGGCGCGGATTCGCCGGGCCGCCGGGGAAGGCCCCATCGGCCCGCTCGGGCCGCTCAAGGAGCAGCTCGGCGAATCCGTGAGCTACGACCAGCTCCACCTGGCGCGGGCGTGGATCAACACGCGCGAACGCGGGCAGGCGAGCTGACCGAGATCCGCCACGCGGCGGCCGCGCCGGAGGCGTCCATGAAGCATGTACCGTTCGGTTCCACCAGCCTCATCGTTTCGAACCTGTGCCTAGGCACGATGCAGTTCGGCTGGACCGCCGGCGAGGACGCATCGTTCGCCGTACTTGATGCGTTCGTCGCCGCCGGCGGGAACTTCCTCGATACGGCGGACGTCTATTCGCGCTGGCTGCCCGGTCACAAGGGCGGCGAGAGCGAAACCATCATCGGCAAGTGGCTGAAAGCCCGCGGCAATCGCAACGCGATGATCGTGGCGACGAAATGCCGCGCCCGCGTGTGGCCCGGCCCGTCCGGCGAAGGGCTCTCACGCGAGCACATCGTGAAGGCTTGCGAGTACAGTCTCCGCCGGCTCCAGGTCGAGACCATCGACCTCTACCAGTTTCACTCGTTCGATGCGGGCGTCCCCATCGAGGAGAGCCTGCGCGCCGGGGAGGAGCTGGTGCGGGCGGGAAAGGTTCGCTGCCTCGGCGCTTCCAACTACCCGCCGGGGCACCTGCACGCCGCCATGACGGCCGCCGGCGCGGCGGGCGTGCCGGGCTTCGTGTCGCTGCAGCCCCACCACAACCTGGTCCACCGGCGGGAATACGAGGCGGGCCTCCAATCCATCTGTCTCGAATACGGCCTCGCCGTGATCCCGTACAGCCCGCTCGCGAAGGGCTTCCTCACGGGCAAGTACACGCAGGGCGGCCCGCCGGTGCGGAGCGCGCGCAGCAACGCCGTCAAGAGCTACCTCAACGATGACGGCTGGCGAGTGATAGAGGCGCTGCGCGAGGTGGCGGCCGCGCACGACACGACAACGTCGGCGGTGGCGCTCGCGTGGCAGCTGGCGCAACCCGGCATCACCGCGCCCATTACCGGGGCGAACACGGCCGCACAGCTTGCGGACCTGCTGCCGGCCGCCGACCTCGAACTCACCGCGGCGGAGCTCACGACCCTCGATGCCGCCAGCCGCCGATTCCTCGATGCCTGAGGCGCCGGCGCTTCCGGCAGGCCACTGCCCGGACAATCCACTAGACTGGCGCCAATGATTCCGGCCACACCTGTCTCGTTGCCGTTCGCGGCGCGTGTGCTCCCATCCCGCGTGTTCTATGGCTGGTACATCGTCGCCGCCTGCGGCCTGCTGATGTTCGTCGGCGTGGGCGTTGGCTACTACGGTTTGCCCGTCTTCCTCAAGCCCTTGAAGGAAGAGCATGGCTGGACCACCACCGAGGTCAGTTGGGCGCCCGCCATCTACTTCCTGGTCTCCGGCATCACTGCGGCGCTCATCGGTCCGACCGTCGACCGGCGTGGACCGATGATTTTTCTTGCGGTCGGGATGGTGGTGAACGGTGTCAGCGCGGCGTTTATCGGACTGGTGGATCAACTCTGGCAGCTCTACCTGGTCTACTTCGTCTTCGCGATTGCGTATGGGATGTCGGCGGGCGTGGCCGTGAACGCGATCTTGACGCGCTGGTTCATCCGCAGGCGGGCTCTCGCGACAAGCATCGCTTCCACGGGCGTCTCACTGGGCGGCGTGGTCCTGGCGCCAACCGCGAGCAAGCTGATCGACATCGGTGGGCTCCAACTCGCGACGCCGATCCTTGGCCTCCTTGTCATCGTGGTCGGGCTGCCCGTCGCATTGTTGGTGATTTCGTGGGATCCGCGGCGTATGGGCCTCTTCCCCGACAACGACAACGTGGAGGCCCCGAAGCCCGGTCGCGGTTCGTTCGTGGAAGCACAAATGCGGCGCTGGACGCGGGCCGAAGCGATGCACACGGTTGGCTTCTGGGCGATCTTCGTGGCGTTCCTGGTCGTGCTCTTCGCCCAGACGGGCTATCTCATCCACCAGGTCTCGTTCCTCGAAGAGCGCCTGGGAAGCCGCAACGAAGCCGCCTGGACGCTCAGCGTCACGGCCATGGGCAGCATCGTCGCGCGGCTTGCCGTCGGCATCTTCGCCGATGGCGTCGACAAACGGCTCCTGACGGTGATCCTCTTCATCGTCCAGGGCAGCTGCATCCTCCTCATCATCCACACCGATAGCGTCGCTCTGACGTGGCTGCTGACGCTCGTGTTCGGCTTCACCATCGGCAACGTCTACATGATGCAATCGCTGCTCGTGGGCGAGATTTTCGGGCTCGTTTCGTTCGGCTCGGTGTACGGCCTCATCAGCCTGGCCGGGCTGGCCGGCAGCGCCGCCGGGCCAGTCGTCGTCGGGTACCTGCGCGATTCCACCGGCGGTTACGGCGTGCCGTTCACCGTGACGGCGCTCCTCACCTACCTGGCTGCCGCCGCGATCGTCTTCGCGCGGCCCGCGAAACACCCGGAGGGGAGCCGGCAGCGCGCCGGCCGCCGAACTGCCGTCGGTGCGCCCGGCGGGGGCGAGTAGTGCCGGGAATTACCCGAACAGGTCCCGGAGCCGCAGCTCGAAGCCCGGTGTCGGGAAGCCCGCATCTTCGCTGCCGAGCGTGTCGTCGATGCCAAGCGTCTTCGATTCACCCCCCGGCCGGAGCACGGTCACGGTACGCTGAGCGGGCCGGACGATCCAGACCACCGGGGTGCCGGCTTCGAAGTACTGATCCACTTTCCGCTGCATTTCAGCAGCGCGGTTGCTCGGGGACCACACTTCCACCGCCAGGTCGGGAATGGTCCGGACTGCCCCCCGGTCCCACTGGGATTGATCCGGCACGCGGTCGGCGCAAAGCCACGAAACGTCCGGCCCTCGCACGCGATGCCTGGTTCCGGGTGTGTCACGTAGCCGATAGCTCGTTTCGACGAAGACCATTCCGAGGTCGAATCGAGCCACAAAGAGCTGCAAGGCCATGAAAATCAGGCCCTGCAGCCGGCCATGCCTCAAGTTCACGGGCATTTCGATGACAACCTTCCCGTCGTCGAGCTCCATCTTGCCGCCATCTTCGGGCTCGGGAAGGAGGTCAAACTCATCCGCCGTGTACAGGCGCGTGCTGCTCGCTACCGATGTCATGGTCCAATCATACCCAACGTTGCTGCCTCGCAACGTGTGCTTTGGCCCGCCGCCGTGCGACCCCGGCTGCGCCTTACTGTCAGGGAGGGCCACAGCCCGGCGGTCTCGGTGGTCTCTGCTCCCCAGGGCGGCCCCATCGCGGGACATGCGGACGCCATCACCGATCGGCTGCACGGCGGGTGCGTCTGCGCGGAAGCATTCGACCCCTGGTCACCGCCGTCTTCGGTGGCAGCGAACTTGCGTATGCGGCGCACAGGGTAACCCATTCGGCGAGCTCCTCGTCGCTGCCAGGCCCCTCCGCGCCGACAAACAGCATGCCCGTCATCGGCCGGCCCGTGACGTCCATCGGTCGCGTATGCGGACGACCAAGCGCCTCGGCGAAACGCTCTCGACCAGTCCGCGCCATCAGCTCATCGCGCATGATGCCGCAGGCCATGTTGCCGTTGATGAGGAACGCGATTCCGCCGAACATCTTCCGTTCCGTGAACGGCTGCACCGTGCCGAGCTGGAAGCGGATGCGCTGCGCGAGCGCCTCGTCATACATCGCGGGTTAGAATGGTAGCCCCTTGAGGCCCTGGCCGCCCTTCAGCGTGCTCACTTCGCCGGCCCGGTGACAGGGCTGCTCGCGCTCATGTCCGGCAAGCTCTCCGTCCGCGAGGGGATGGACAACGGCGCGCTTCGCGTTGAGGGCGATGTGTCCGCCGCCGAGGCGATCGAAAGCTTCTTCACCACCGGCCGGAACTAGCAGTGCCACCGCTATTCCGCCCACACGCGGTCGATCTCCTCGCCCGAGATGTCGAACGTGCTCGGGCCGTCGGGGAGCGGGAGCGGCTCCGTCGCCATCCACGCCGGAAGGCGGTCGTCGTCCCGGTCGAATCCGGCCCGGCGGTTGAACTCCAGTTCTGCGTCGATGCCGTTCCGGGCCATCCGCAGCACGTCATCATCGCCCCAGGCAATGTCGAAGCGGTGACTCACGAACTGCGCCATGTCACCTGGCAACGCATTCGAAAACTGGCACACGCCCACCGAATCGATGGCCATCATCACCAGTTGCTCGTGGCGGCTCTGCTTGATCAGCGTGTCGGTGGTGGCGCCGCGCGCCGTCACCATGCCGGCCGTATGGTCGGCGCCCTGGGGGCTGGTGCTGTAGGTGATGCCCATGCCCTTGAGGGTCCGCGGTTCCCACGCCGGCAGTCCCTGGCCCTTTACAACCGGCACCCGGTCGATGCCGAAGGTGCGCGCCACATGTGCGGTGCCGTTGCCGACGATCCGCCCGAGCGGCGTCCCGGCGCGGACCTCTTCGAGCAACGCTTTGGTCCGTTCCCAGTCGCCCCACGCGACCACGCCGGCCTCCATGGCGACGCCCACGGCGTTGCCGATCTCGATCGTGTCGAGGCCGATGTCGTCGCACATGCGGTCGAGCTCGCCAACCGCGTCGGCGGGACCGATTTCGCAGTTGGAGCCCAGCAGTGCGATGCTCTCGAATTCGAGCGCCGTGGTGACGTGGTTGCCGTGCTCGTCGTTGAACAGGATCGCGCACTTGATGATGCAGCCGGCCATGCAGGGAAGCATCTTGCCGCCGCGCTCCTTCCCGAGCGCCTCGATGTGCTGGCCGCCGATGCTGTCCGCGTGCGCCCACGTCCCGGCGCGATGGTTGCGCGTCGGCATCGATTGGATGTTCTCGCGGTTCACGAACTTCACCACGCCCGCGGTCCCCGTCTTGCTGAGGTTCGCAGTGCGCGGGTCTTCGAGGATCATCTTGCTGAACTTCGTGACTTCCTTGCGGAACTCGTCCTTGCGCTCGCCGGCGATGATCTTTGGCGCACCCGTGTCATCGACGACGATGGCCTTCAAACCCTTCGCGCCCATGACGGCGCCGGGCCCGCCGCGCGCGGCATGGCGCGTCGGACGGCCCTCCGGGTCGGTCACGGCGACGGAGGCCGCGGCCATGCGCCGTTCACCCGCGGGCCCAATGGTGGCGGCGGCGCGCGTCATCAGCGCCTCCCCGACGAGCTCGCGGTGCAGGTCGTAGTTCGACCGCCCAACGAGGCTGGTCGCAGGCGACAGCGATACGCCATCGTTGGTGATGTCGAGACGCTGCCAGTCCGTGCCGCTCGAACCAGAAACCACCAGCGCCTTGATCCCGAGCCGCGCAAGGCGGTGGCCCAGCTGGCCGCCGACGTTCGCTTCCTTCGTGCCGCCGGTGAGCGGGCTCTTGAAACCGAAACTCGTGCGGCCGCTGGTCGTGACCGCCGTACCGCCGAGCACCCCCGGCGCGATGAACAGCTTCGCCTCCGGCGAAAGCGGATGCACCCGCGCGTCCGTCTCTTCGAGCAGCATCGTCGCCGTGAGGGCGCGACCGCCGAGCAAGCGGTAGCGCGCGGGGACCGTCTCCTCGGTGATGGTTTTGCTGGTCATATCGATGCGCAGGATGCGGTCGAGTTCCATCGTGGGATGCTCCGGGCAACGGTGAGTATGTAAAGTCGCATCCTACAGGAGGACGCCGCGAAGGGTCTGTGATGGTCCGCGCATGTTGACGGCGCGAGCGCCGGGCCGCGGGTTCGCCGCCTGGCTAGACCGTTTCCAGGAGCTTCGCCCACTCCTCGATCGCGTCTTCCTGACCGTGGACGAGCTGCACCGTGAACTGCTGGTACCCGGCCGCACCGACCGCTCGGACGCGGTCGCGAAGCTCGCCCGCGGTTGCAGTGAACGTCAACGCGCGGATGAGGTCGCCGGTGATGAACGGCCGCTCGTCGTCGCGCACGAACACGAGGTGCCCGCGGTGAAGCGTGGCATAGCGCGCGTCGGCGGGTTCGTAGCTTTCGTAGAGCTGGCGGTAGGCATTCGCGAGCTCCAGCATCGGCCCCGAAAGCCCCACCACGGCCCCCGTCACATCCGAGCGTTCCATGAGCCCGTGCAGGGCGACAGCCGCCATGGGCCCCGCCTGCGCCATCGCCCGCGGGCTATCGGCCGCCTCACCCTCCGCGAGGACGCAGCCGAGCGTGAACGCCGTCTTGTAGAGGGTCGCCACGTCGCGGCCGGCCGCCCGGCACGCCTCGTCCATCGCGCTCGCCTGTTCCGCTGCGCCCGGGACGTGCGAGATGAACGTGATCCAGCCGTCGGCACGCCGGGCCGTGAGCGCCCGGCCCTTCGGCCCGAACGCCGAGATGTGCAGCGGCACCCGCGACTTGATGTCGATCATCCCCGCATCCGGGTTGAGGAAACGGATCTTGCGCGTCATCCCCTCGGTCTCGAACTCGACCATCTCACCCTTGAGCAAGCCCTCGACCACATCGATGTACGTACGCATCTCACGCAGCGTCTGTGCCGAGAGGCCCATCGTGTTGCGCCCCGTAAAGCCCGTCCCTACCCCGAAATCGATGCGCCCCGGGGCAAGGTGGTTCAAGGTTGCGAAGCAATTCGCGGCCACGGGCGCCAGCCGGTTCGACGGGATAAGCACCCCGGTCCCAATACGGATGCGCGAGGTATGCTCCGCCGCCAGCGCCATCACGATGAATGGGTCGGCACACAGCAGTTGGGAGTCGTAGACCCACGCGCTTCGGAAGCCAAGCTCCTCGGCGCGCTGGATGGTGCTCCAGTTTTCGGGCGAAGCCGCGAGCGCGATGCCGAAATCCATGGTTGGCCTCCTGCGGAGCCCCGTAGTCGCGAGGCTTGACTGCGGGGCGATGATAGCGGATTGGGGCGGCGATCACCGCTCGCCGGCAGGCTGGCCCCGCGGCGGTAATGGCCGGGCGTTCCCTCGGCCAATGACAAGAACATCCCGTCGGGCTTTGCGCTCGGCGCCCTCGCCGGGAATGTCGGTCACGGCTCGCCGCGCGGCAGCCGGACGCGCGCGGTGCCGGGCATGATAACCTGGCCGTCGGCGTTCTCTTCCCAGACTTCGAGTTCTACGACTCCGTCCGCGACGGCTGTCACCCGTCCACGGAAGGTCAGGTCTGATTCGGGGAACGCCCGCGCGCGGTTCTGCCACGTGAGGTGGAGGAGCCGGCCTCGGGGACCCATCCAATCGGACACGAACTGCGCCAGCCACGCGCCCTGGAGCGGACCATGCACCAGCACGTCCGGGTGGCCTTCCACCGCCGCGTACTCCCGGTCGTAGTGGATGCGATGCGGGTTCGAGCTGGCGGCGCTGTACAGGAACAGTTGGGCTCGGCTCGCGTTCTTGACCATCGCTGGCAACTCCATGCCGGCCTGCACGTCTTCGAAGTGGAGTTGGCCAACCGTGGCGGTCATCGCGCGATGCTCCGGCCGCGGGCGCGTGCCACCACTTCGCCGAGCTGGTTCGTGTACGTGGTCTCGGTCGTCATGAGGACGAACGGCCCCGAGGCGCCGTCCTTCTCTTCGAGCCCCGCCAGCCGCGTTTCCGCCGTGATCGTGTCGCCCACGTACGCCGGCGACAGGAAATCCCAGTCCTCGCCGCCGAACATGACTCGCTTGACGCGGAGTTGCGGCCCCCGGCTGCCGCTCCGGTAGAGGCCATCGATGCGCAGGTCGGCGAGGGTACCATGCTGCGCCGTCACGTAGCCGAGGTACGTGGGCGGGACGATCAGCGTTCGGTAGCCTGCCTCCCGCGCGGCGGCTTCGTCGAAGTACAGCGGGTTGAGGTCGTCCACGGCCTTCGCGAACCGCTGCGCGTCCTTGAGCGTGATCTCGCCCGTCGCCGGCTGGCCCAATCGTTGGCCGACCATGGCGCGCGCTTCGGGCGGCACGAGGCTCTCCCTGGAATCCGCGGTCATCGAACTACTCCCGTCCGGTGGATTCTACGGCGGGAAAGCTGCCCTGTCCGCGCGGTCATTCCGGTGCGGCGCCGGCGGAGCCACACCTGTAGGATAAGCCCGGCCGCCAAATTCCTTGGTGGCGGAGGGATGATGGCCGATGAAGCGCCGCGCGGCCCGCTCGCCGGACTGCGCGTCCTGGACCTTGCGACCGAGCGGGCGGAGCTCGCCGGCCGCCTGCTCGCCGACCTCGGCGCCGATGTCCTCAAGGTGGAACCGCCAGGCGGCGCGGCCGCACGCCGCATTGGCCCGTTTGATGGCGGCGTATCGCTTTACTGGTCCGCCGTCGCGCTGAACAAGCGTAGCGTTTCGCTCGATTACACCACTGCCGCCGGCCGCGCGGGTATCCTTTCGCTGGCCGACACCGCCGACGTGCTGATCGAGTCCTTCGAGCCAGGTGAACTTGAGCGCGCCGGGCTCGGGTACGCCGCGTTGCGCCAACGGAACCCCGCGCTGGTCTACGTCTCCGTGACGCCCTTCGGCCAGGACGGCCCCGAGGCCGGCAGCCCGGCCGCCGAGCTCACCGTCGAGGCTGCCGGCGGCCTCATCTCGATGCAGGGCGATGGCGACCGGCCCCCGGTCCCCGTTGGCTATCCGCAATCGTGGTTCCACGCCGGCGCGCAGGCGGCGGCCGATGCCGTCATTGCGCTCAATGAGCGAGCGGCCTCCGGGCGCGGCCAGCACCTGGACGTGTCCGCGCAGGCGGCGGTCGTCTGGACACTGATGAACGCAACCGGCTACCCGCCGAACACCGGCGCCGACGCGCCCGGCTACTGCGAACAGCGCGCCCTTCCGAGCCCGGCGCTCATCCCCGGCCTCGCGCCGAAATCGCTGCTCGCCTGCAAAGATGGCTACCTCGTGGTGTCGCTGGTGCTTGGCGCCATGGGCTATCACACCACGAAGATGCTCCTGCGCTGGGCCGAAGAAGAGGACCAGCTGCCGCCGGGGCTGCGCGGCCTGGATTTCGGCCGCTGGCCGCTCGACATCATGGAAGGCAAGCTCGCCGTCGAAACGACGCAAGCGGCCCTCGCAGCCATCGAAGCGTTTATGGCCACGCGCACCAAGTACGAGTGCCAGCAACGCGCCGTCCGCGACGCGCTGCTCCTCGCCCCCATGTACGACTGCGCGGACGTGGCGGCGGACCCCCAGCTCACCGCTCGCGGCTACTGGCAGGAGGTCGGCGGCCGCCGCCATCCCGGCGCGTTCGCGAAGCTATCGCGCACGCCGATCGTGTTGGCTTCCCCGGCGCCGTCCGTTGCCGATTCCGCCCCGGCGTGGGCCCGCCCGGCACTCCCCGCGTTCGCGCTGCCCGATCCAGCCAGGCCCCGCAATCTCGCGTTCGACGGCCTGCGCGTCGCCGACTTCGCCTGGGTAGGCGTGGGACCGATCACCAGCAAGGCGCTCGCGGACCATGGCGCCATCGTCGTCCACGTCGAGACCAGCACGCACACGGACACGCTCCGCAACGTGCCGCCGTTCAAGGACGGCGTGCCGGGCCTCGATCGCGCCCAGTTCATGGCCAACTACAACAGCTCGAAGCTCGGCATAACGCTCGATTTCACGACGGAGAAGGGCCTGGAGCTGGCCCGCAAGCTGATCGATTGGGCCGACGTCGTCGTCGAAAGCTTCACCCCCGGCACGATGGCGAAATTCGGCCTGGATTACGCGACCATCAGCAAGGACCGGCCGGACCTCATCATGTTGAGCACCTGCCTGCGCGGCCAGACCGGCCCCGAAGCAACCTATGCCGGGTACGGCGGCCAGGGCGCCGCACTCGCCGGGCTCCACTACATAACCGGCTGGCCCGACCGGCCGCCCGCCGGGACGTGGGGCGCCTACACCGACTTCGTGGCGCCCCGATACGCCGTGACTGCACTCGCCTCGGCGATTCTCGAACGCCGCCGAAGCGGCCTTGGCCAGTACATCGATGTCTCGCAGGTCGAGGCCGCGATCCACTTCATCGAGCCACTGTTGCTCGATTACGAGGCCTCGGGCCACGTCGCCGGCCGCCCCGGTACCTCTTCGCCGTCCCTCTGCCCTCACGGCGTCTACCCTGCCGCCGGTACGGAACGGTATCTGGCGATAGTCGCGGAGACCGAGGCCCAGTGGGCGGCCCTGCTTGATGCAGCCGCCCCCGCCCTGGCTCCGTTTGCAGGGCCGGGCTTTGCGTCCGTCGCCGGCCGTCTCGCGGACCGTGACGCCATCGATGCCGCCATCGCCGCGTGGACCGCGCCGCATGACGCGTTCGAGCTCTCGGCCACCCTTCGCGCCGCCGGCGTCCCGGCGAATACCGTGATGTGGCCGAGCGACCTCTACCGCGACCCCCAACTGACGCATCGTGGCTTCTTCGTGACGCTCAACCACACCGTCATGGGCCCAACGCCGTACGACGGCCTCGTCACACGCTACTCCGAAACGCCGGGTAGGCTCTCGAAGGCCGCCCCATGCCTCGGCGAAGACAACGACTACGTGCTCCGCGAAATCCTCGGCCTCAGCGACGACGAGGTCATCGAATGCGTGGCGGCCGGCGCCCTCACGTAACGGGCTCGTCACTCGTTCGGCAAGATCGCAACCTTGATCGTGTTGCGCTTCTTGTCGTTGGCGGCGTCGAAGGCCTCGTTCGCCCGCTTCAGCGGGAAGAGGTCGGTCTGGAACAGCGCTAACTCGTCGCGATAGTCCGCCGACATCCGCGCGGCGGCGC
The DNA here is from genome assembly GCA_016191435.1 of Chloroflexota bacterium. Taxonomy (GTDB): domain Bacteria; phylum Chloroflexota; class Dehalococcoidia; order Tepidiformales; family Tepidiformaceae; genus Amarobacillus. Next base: position 573,386 of record JACPOQ010000035.1, read on the forward strand.
CGAACTCCGAGTCGTTTCCTGCGCGGCCATACATGACTGAGCCGATGAGCCGCACCTCATCGTTGACGAGCCGGAAGGCGGGAATGCTGGGACGGCCGGTAAACACCCCGAGCGCCACGACGACACCGCCCGCCCGCACGTTGAAGATCCCTTCCGTGAGCGTATCCGCCTCGCCACCGACCGTTTCGAGGACGGCGTCCGGCTGGTGCGCCTTCGCCCACGTGCGCAGGTCCCTGGAGCCCGGCTCGAAGACCGCGGCCGCGCCGAGCTGCAGCGCCAATTCCCGCTGGTGCGGGTAACGGGCCGTGATCGCCACTTCGGTGCAAATCTTTCGCAGCACCAGCAGCGACATAAGCCCGATGCTGCCGGCGCCGAGCACGATCGCCCGTGAGCCGAATGGGAGCTCCGCCAGGTGGACGCCGCGCACCGCCACCGCCAGCGGCTCCACTAGCGAACCGAGCACCGGGCTCATACCGGCCGGCAGCGGGTAGACGTTTGCGCTCCGCACCGCGAGCCGCTGCTGCAGGCCGCCGGGCGCGGAGATGCCCATCAGCTTCAGCGCCGTGCAACGGTGCGGCATCCCGCCGCGGCACGGCCCGCACTCGAGGCAGCCAACGACCGGCTCGATGGCGACGGGCGTGCCTGCCGGCAGCGGCCCTCCGCGCTCGACCACGCCACCGAGCTCGTGGCCAGGGATCGCGCCCACGGCAGGTTTGAACTCGCCGCGGTACATGTGGAGGTCGGTCCCGCAGATGCCGGCGGCATCGATGCGCACGAGCGTGTCTCCCGGCGCGGGCTCGGCCTCGGGGCGTGATTCGATGGCCAGGTGGTGGTCTTCGGTCCATGCGGCGACGTTCATCGGCCGGATTCTACATTGCTGGCGAGGCGCCGGGCCGAGCGCTACCCTGACCGCATGGGACACCGCAAGCTGCGCAAGCGCGAGCGCCGGGCCGCATACGAGGCTGGCCTGCTCGATCCCGGCTTCGCGACGCCCAAAATCCGCGAGCCCATCCCCGATGACGTTTACGCTGAACTGAGCGCCCTCGGCGACGACGCGTTTGCGGCCTATTCCCTCGAAAACCTCTTGCGCACGGGCACGCGTGTGAAGACGTGCGGCCAGTGCCGCGAATTCGTCGAGGACGCTGAGGGCGGCCGCGGCAGCTGTCTGCACCCCGGCAGCGGCATCGCCTTCCCCTGGACCGATACGCCCGGCTGCCCGTTCTACGCCGGCCGCGGCCACCGATAGATCGTCGCGCGCATTCGATTTCTGTCCTTTTCGACATGACAAGTGTGCCCCGACCTTCGCGGGTCGGCGGACGCGAGTCCGGACGCGACGTAATGCGTGCTACAATATCTGGTAGCAAAGTCTTGACGAGCCACAAGATGTAGGACTATGCTGCCAACCGTTCCGTCTGAAATGGCGCAGGCGAGTACGCAGTTCAGGAGATTATGGCGAGTGCGTTGCCCTTATTGCCATGCCCGCGATACCAAGGTCACCGATAGCCGCGCCAACGACGACGGCATCCGCCGGCGCCGCCAATGCATCGCCTGTGGTGAGCGCTTCAGCACCTTCGAGGCCGTCCAGCTGACAGTCGTCCAGGTCATCAAGCGCGACGGCAGGCGCGAGGACTTCAACCGGGAGAAGCTGGTGGCAGGGCTGCGAAAGGCCTGCAGCAAGCGCAACGTCTCGGTCGCCGAGTTGGACCTCATCGTCTCGGACATCGAGGCGAAAGTCATGTCCGACGGCCGCGCCGAGGTCCCGTATACCTTCATCGGTGAACTCGCGATGGACGCGCTCCGCAAGACCGACCACATCGCCTATGTCCGCTTCGCCTCGGTCTACCGCACGTTCAGCGATATCGCTTCCCTCAAGGAATTCGTGATCGCCGTTGAAGAGGGTCGTGTTGCCTCGCACGAAGAACGCTCGCTGCAACTCGCGCTGCCGGGCGCGATCCCGCCCGACGACGGTCCCGTCCGCGCACGCCTCTTCCGCGACATCGAAAGCAAGCACTACAGCGAACCCGAACCCGACCATGCAGGAGCAGCCGGATGAGCATGAAGATCTGGGAACTGCATGGGCTGAACCTCGGCGGGGCGATCCGCAACACACCCGACGGCGAGGCCGATGTGGCCGGGCTACTCTTCTCCGAGAAGGCGTACCTGCTGGCCATCCGCGACTTCCGGCCGCAGCAGCCCGTCGCGTTGGTCCAGCGCGAAGGGCCGCAGCTGGCGGCCGAAGCACTCATCGCGCACTACGGCGCCGAGCCCTCGCTCCAGGCCACGGGCGGCCGGCGCCTGGTGGCGACGCGCGGCGGGATGTCGCCCGGGCCAGTCGTCCGCCGCAACGATGAAGTCCCCGAATTGATCGGGCACGCCGCGCGGCGCTGAGCCCGCACCCGTAGACATTCAGAACGTACGTTCTATACTACACAGTCACCCCGCAGGGGTATGGGAGGCACCATGGTCACCACATCTCGTCCCGGCTTCGATATGGGCGCCGATGGTTTCGAGCCCACCCCGCTTTCTGAAAACGCCGTCGTCGTCATGGAGCGCCGCATCATGGCTCGCGACAGCGAGGGCGATGCCCTGGAGACGCCCGACGAGTGCTTCCGCCGCGTGGCGCGCAACCTCGCGGACGCCGAGGTCCGCTTCGGTGGCACCGAAAGCGACCGCGCCGCTTCCGAGGAGAGCTTCTACCGGCTCATGGCCTCACTCGATTTCCTCCCCAACTCCCCGACGCTCGTGAACGCCGGCCGCGAACTGCAGCAGCTCTCGGCCTGCTTCGTGCTGCCTGTCCCCGATTCAATCGACGGCATCTTCGAGGCGATCAAGAACACCGCCATCATCCACAAGTCCGGCGGCGGCACTGGCTTCGCGTTCTCGCGCCTGCGACCCGCGAACGACCGCGTGCAATCGACGATGGGCGTTGCCAGCGGGCCCGTCTCGTTCATGAAGGTCTTCGATTCCGCGACCGAGGCAATCAAGCAGGGCGGCACTCGCCGCGGCGCCAACATGGGCATCCTCCGCGTCGATCACCCGGATATCGACCAGTTCATCGCGATGAAGGCCGATATGACCACGCTCCAGAACTTCAACATCAGCGTGGCCGTGACCGACGCCTTCATGCAGGCCGTCGAAGCCGGGGCCGACTACGACGTCGTGAACCCAAAGACGGGCGCCGTCGTGAAGCGGCGCCCGGCGCGCGAAGTCTGGGAGACGATGTTCGCGAACGCCTGGAAGAACGGCGACCCGGGCGTCATCTTCATCGACAAGATCAACGACGGGCGCGCCAACCCGGTGCCGAAGCGCGGGCCGGTGGAGTCCACCAATCCCTGCGGTGAGCAGCCGCTCTACCCGTTTGACTCGTGCAACCTCGGGTCCATCAATCTCGGCCACTTCGTCACGGGGCCAGCCGATAACCGCCACGTCGATTACGACCGCCTGGGACCAGTGGTGCGCCGCTGCGTCCATATGCTCGACAACGTCATCGAAATGAACGCCTACCCGATCCCCGAGATCGCCGAGACCTCGCATGCGATCCGCCGCATCGGCCTGGGCGTCATGGGCTGGGCCGACATGCTCATCGAGTTGCGCACGCCCTACAACTCCGAGACGGCGCTCGAAACCGGTCGCGAAGTCATGGGTTTCATCCAGCGCGAAGCCGATGCCGCGTCGGCTCAGCTCGCAGCCGTGCGGGGGAATTTCCCGGACTGGCCCGATTCGATCTACGGCCCACGCGGCGCGGAAGGCCCGCGGGCGATGCGCAACTCCACCCGCACCACGATCGCGCCGACGGGGACGCTCAGCATCATCGCGGACTGCTCCGGCGGCATCGAGCCGGTGTTCGCGCTCGCCTACATCCGCTCGCACTACCTCGACAAGAACGACCCGACGAAGCGCACCGAGCTGCCGGAAGTGAGCGAGCAGTTCGAGCGCGTGGCGAAGGCCGAGGGCTTCTACAGCGACGAGCTCATCCGCTTCCTCGCCGAGGGCGGCCACCTCGCCGAGCGCCCGGAAGTCCCGGATTGGGTGAAGGAGGTCTTCGTCACCGCGCACGACATCGCGCCTGATTGGCACGTGCGCATGCAGGCCGCCTTTCAGGAGCACACCGACAATGCCGTCTCCAAGACCATCAACTTCCCCACGACGGCGACCATCGATGACGTGCGCAACGCCTACGAGCTCGCCTACCGCACCGGCTGCAAGGGCATCACCATCTACCGTGACGGCTCGCGCGATATGCAGGTGCTGAAGTACGCCGGCAAGTCCGATGAGCAGGCGGCCGTCGAAGCGGCGCAGGCGCTCGTCCTGAAGCATGCCGGCCCAATCCGCCGCAAGCTCCCCGACGAGCGCGCCGCCATCACCCACAAGTTCCGGGTGGGCGAGCAGGAAGGCTACATGACCGTCGGGCTGTTCGACGACGGTACGCCCGGCGAGGTCTTCATCAACGTCAACAAGCAGGGATCAACCGTCAGCGGCCTCATGGACACAGTCGCGATGCTGACCAGCTACGCGCTCCAGTACGGCGTGCCCCTGCAGGAGCTCGCGAGCAAACTCAAGAACTCCCGCTTCGAACCCAGCGGGCCGACCGGCAACAAGCAGATCCCGATCGCTACCAGCATCGTGGACTACGTCTTCCGGTACCTGGAGCTCAAGTTCAACACCGACCGCAGCGCCGTCCAGCCCTCGCTCATCCCCGCCGACCAGGTGGTCGCCAGCACCGGTGTGGACACCATCGTGCACCAGTACGAGAACACCGTCCCCAGCGGCGTCGGCTGCCCGGACTGCGGCTCCGTCCTCATGTACGGCGAAGGCTGCCTCGTCTGCCGCAACTGCGGGTACAACAAGTGCGGGTGAGGTATGCCCGCTTAGAGCGATCCCGATTCCGCGCTGCGCCGAGGCGGGCGAGACTAGTCCAATTCCAGGGCGCGCCGTAGCACCACGTCAATGGCGTCTCTGTCCCTGGCTGAAACTTCTCCTACTCGGTGGATAACCAGGCCGAATTTGACGGTCGCAGCCACCGCCTTGATGCTGCTGGGAAACGGAGACCCGCCGCCTCCCAGTCGGTCAAGACGTAATCGAATGCGCCACTGCGACCGATATTCGATGTCAACGCGCCGACAATGATGTCGGGCCTTACGGAATTGTGGACCTCGCCTGAGAGGACGATCGCGGGACGAACCTTCTGTCCGCTCTGGTCGGTGAACGGAAATGGGACCAGGACGACTTCACCCCGGCGGAATGCCATACAGCTCTCGCCAGTTGTCGTAACGTGCGTCGAGGTCGTTGTCCCACACTGCCTCAAGGGCCCCGGTGGATAGTTCGCTCCACTCCGAAGCGCCGAGGTGATCTGCCAGGTAAACGGCCAATGCCTGCTCGACAATTTCGTCCAGGGGCGCCTTTCGTTCAGCGGCCGCGAGTTCGAGGCGCGCGCGCGTTTCCTCCGCGAGGTGGATGGTTATGGGTGCGTTCAATGCCACTTGGGCCAGTATAGCTATCCCGTCGCGATCTGGCTTCACGACTCGGCGAATCAGCCGATGGTCGCGAACAGTTCGCGCACCGGCACCGTGAACCCCGGCAATTGCGCGGGAGCCAGCATCTCGTCTCCGGAAAAGGCAATGCCGTCGCCGGCATCGTCGAACACCTCGACAGCGCCGCGGGACGGGAGCACCAGCCAGACCACATCCGTGCCGCGGTCGCGATACTCGCGGCACTTGGCGCGCAGGAACGCGAGGGTCTGGCCCGGCGACTGGATCTCGATGGCGAGCGTCGGCGGAAGGAAGATGCCATCGGGTGCCGCTACGGGCCTGCCCGGCGCCCAATAGGCGACATCCGGTGCGCGATAGCGCCGGTCTTTGTCGCGGCTCAGGTTGACCGTCGGTTCGGGCCCAGATGACCCCTCGCGGCCGCGCTCGCGCCGATAGGCCCCGAGGCGAAAGACAAGTTCCTCGGCGAGGTCATAATGGGGCTTTTTCGGCATTGGCTTCTGCGTGACCTCGCCATTCACGTACTCGTATGCCGGCTTCAGGTCCGCATAGGTAGCAAGGAACGCTTCCTCGCTCACGTGCAAGGTCGGGGTGCTGGCAGGAGACGCTGTCATGACGCCCAGTTTACCGCATCGCCCGCCGGCCTCGTGAATATCTGATCACGGTTCCAACTCCAGTTCGCCGCGGTCAAAGTCAATCACGAGCCGGCCCCACCGCGGGAGGTCGAGGCCACGCGGCCGCGCAGCACCTCGTGGCTGCCGACCGCCTGCGAATTGACCGCTCGCTCACTCCCGCCGCACCGGCACCTGGACCAGCGCCGCCTTCGGGAAGCGCGCCTGCAACCCCTTGCGCCAGGTTTCGCCGTGCCCCGGGCCGTGCCACGCGACGCGCCCGCCCGAAAGTACGCCGTCCGCGCCCACCTTCGGTTCGGCAATCAGCACCCACTCACCCGCGAACGCCGCTTCGATATCCGCCATGGTCATCGCGTCCTCGGTGGCCATTGCTACACCCCCACGCGCCGGATAGACGCTCACACGCCCACACGCCCACACGCCCACACGCCCCGTCACCCCCCCAGCATCTTCAGCGCGTACGCCATGTTGTAGGGCATGCTCAGGGCCGTCTCCTCCCATGTCGCATCCGGACGCTTGCCGCGCCGGTGGAGCATCAGGTTGAAGCCGCTAATGATGCCGAACTTGTACACCGCCAGCGCCTTGAACCAGCCGATATCGCCCGGGTCAGAGCCCCAGGCCTCGACGTACATCTGCTCCAGCTCGTCTGCGCGGGGCATGGGCGACGTAATCACCGGCCGGTTCGGCGCCCATGCAGCCGGGTCGTTGAACGCGCAGATCCAGCCGACGTCGTTCAGCGTCGCGCCGATGCCGCAGAGCTCCCAATCGATGACCGCGAGCAGCTTCGCCTCGGCCGAGAACATCAGGTTCGCCCACTGGAAGTCGCCGTGGTACAGCCCGATGCGCGCGTCTCTGGGGATCTTTGCGAGCAGCAGCTCGCGGACGCGCGGCTGGAGCGCGAGCAGGTGCTGGTCCGCCGCCTTCTCGTAGAACCGGTCCCAGCGCGTGACATCAAATTCGAAGCCCCAAAAGTCCCCGAGGTACTGGCACTTCGTCTCCCAATCAACGCGGTGGATGCCCGCGAGGGCGGTCATCGCCTGGCGTGCCATGTCGCGGCGTTGCCCGTCGTTGAACCCCTCCAGCCATTCGCCGCGGAGCACGTCACCCTCGATGCGGGGCACCACGAAGTACGGGTCGCCGAACCACTGCGGGTCGTCGCCGGCCCAGATAACGGGCGCGTGCGGGACATCGGTGCCATCCAGCGCCCGCAGCGCCGAGACCTGCCGGAGCACGTCCGCCGTGCCTTCGTGCTTCACGTTCGGTGGCGGCAGCCGCATAAAGTAGCGCTTCAGCTGCCCCTCGGAGCGCACGTCGAACAGGTACGAAAATCCGGCGTGACCGGGGCCTGGTTCGACGCTGACCACCTTTGCGAACGGGTCCTCCAGGTGTGTCCGCACGAACGGCACCAGCCGTTCCTGCATCTCTTCGATGTCCACGCTGCGCCTCCTGCGGGTGGCCCGTCGTCCCGGCATCGATAGCGTTCCGCACCGGCGCAGGGCGGGCAGGCGCCCAGAGCCGCACTCTACCGCTCGCCGCATATGCCGTCACGTGACGCGGATGGCGTACGATGCCGCGCACCACCTTGCCCGGAGAACCTGCCATGCCCGCACTTACCCGCGATGAACGAGACGCCTTCCTCGAACAGCCCGGCATCCTTTGCCGCATCGCCACCATCCGCCCCAATGGCGCGCCGATGGTCACGCCCATCTGGTTCCTCCGCGACGGCGACAACATCCTCGTCACGCCGCGCAAGGAATCGTCCTGGCTGGCGAACCTGCGCCGCGACCCCCGCGTCGCCATCACGATCGACGAAGAGGCGCTCCCCTACCGCAAGCTGACCGTCGAGGGGACAGCCCGCATCCTGTTTGATGTTGGCCACGATGCAGAATGGCGCGATACCTATCGCCGCATCGCCTGCCGCTATGTCCCCGCCGAAGGCGCCGAGCACTATATCCAGGAGACGATCGACCAGCCCCGGGCGCTCCTCGCCATCCCGCTGACCGGATCGAAGACCGCGACGTGGCGGATGCCCTTGGCCGACGAGGAGTACAGCGGCATCTGGCACCAGCGGTACTACGTCCCCGGCTCGAAGCTCGCGGACCACTGAGGCCGGTCATCTCTGGCTTTGAGCCAGTCCTTCAGAGCCCATTCGGTCGTGTCGAACGCGAGCTCGTCCCACGGGATCTCGCCGGGCGAAAACCAGCGCACCTCGCTTGTCTCGTCGCCAACCTCCGCCTCGCTGATGGCCCGCGCCTCGTACACGATCACGACGACGCCCGGGCCCGTGCGCGTGTACACCCCCAGCAGGCGCAGGTCCTCGACCTCCAGGTGTGCCTCCTCGCGGGTTTCGCGCGCGGCCGCCTCCTCCGCCGTCTCGCCCACGTCCATGAACCCACCGGGGAACACCCACGTTCCGATCCGTGGCTCGATCGCGCGCCGCACCAGCAGCACCGAACCATCCGCTCGCACCGGTACCGTCCCCGCGACCGGCCGCGGGTTGATGTAGTGGATGAAGCCGCAGTCCAGGCAGACGAGCCGGCGCTTCGTGTCGCCTTCGGGGATGGCCGTCGTCAGCCGCTGGCCACAGTGCATACAGTGGCGGCTGAACGCGTGCGGGTGGTTGCTCATCGCAAGTCCGGGGCCGGGCGCGGGCGCGTCATTCGCGCACGCCGGCCGGCGCCTGCTGCACCCCGAGCGACTCCGGACCCTCGATCCACGCTCCCCCGTCGCCCCAGACTTCCTTCTTCCAGACGGGCACCTGCTTCTTGATAGCGTCTACGAGCCAGCGCCCGCCCTCGAATGCCGCCGACCGGTGGGCGCTGCTGATGGCGATGAGCAGGCTCGTCTCGCCGATTTCGAGCCGGCCCGTGCGGTGCAGCACGGCGCAATCCTCGAGCCCGAAGCGCTCCTTCGCCTCCTCGGCAATCTCGCGCATCACCCTCTCTGCCATCGAGGGGTACGCCTCGTACTCGAGGTATCCCACCTCCCGCCCCAGGTTGTTGTCGCGCACGACCCCGAGGAAGACATCGATCGCCCCGGCGCGAGGCGAAGCGACCGCGGCCACCGCTTCGTCGGTCCGAAGCTCCTGGTCCGTTACGCGGATTAACATCCTAGCCTCCAGACACCGGGGGAATCAGCGCGAGCGTTGCCCCATCGGGGACGAGCGCATCTTCGCGGACGTACTCCTCATCGAGCGCGTACATCAATGTCGGCACATGAGGGCTGAGCTGCGGGTAGGCGCGAAGCAGGCGGTCGCGCACGTCGCAGACGCGGTCTCCGCGCTCGAGGTCCAGCTGGATCTTGCGCACCCCTGCTTTTTCCGCCACCGATGCGAAGAGGAGCACCTTCACCTGCATACCTTCGATTCTAGCCGATCGCGTGGCCTCCAGGCCCTTGCGCGGCGGCGTGCGAACAGGTCGAATGCGGGCGTGCCATCTCCGCGCCTGCGGCCGCTCGTTTCGACCGCGTGGAACGCCGGCCTCGGGCTGCTCTACCCGGAGCGCTGTGTCGCGTGTGGCGCCTTCGGCGATGCGCTGTGTGGCGCCTGCGAAGCCGCTTTCGTTCCTATCGCGAAGGACGGCGCCTGCCCGAAATGCGCCGCGAACTGGCCCGGCCCGCTGAACTGTCCCCGCTGCATGCAGCTCGATGCAATCGAATCGGTGCACGCAGCGGTAGATATGACGGGAGCCGCGCGGCGCGTGGTGCACGGGCTCAAGTACCGCGGCATCCGCTCACTTGCGCCCCGCATGGCGTCGCACATGTCGCCCCTCGCGCACGCCCTCCAGATCGATGCCGCGCTTGCGGTGCCGCTTCACCGTTCTCGCATGCGCCGGCGGGGATTCAACCAGTCAGAGCTTCTGCTCACTGAACTTGGCTGGCACGCCGGTGCGGGCGCCCTCATTCGCCGCCGCAAAACACGCACGCAGGTAGGCCGGCACCTGGCCGAACGGCGCGGCAACGTCGCCGGGGCCTTCGCGTACGCGGGCCCGCCGCTCGCCGGGCTCGCGCTGGCCATCATCGACGACGTGGTGACCACTGGCGCGACCGCGAACGAGTGCGCCCGCGTGCTCCGCGATCACGGGGCCCGCACCGTCTACGTCATCGCCTTCGCCCGCGCCAGCTACGACCCGAATCGCGCCAATCCAGCCATGCCCGACTGAGGCCGCGACGGCCCTGGGGTGCCCGGTTGCGAGAGCGCGCTGGCACGGCGAGAAGTTAATTCGCCTTTTCCTGACGGGCCATACAATACAGGCACGGCATTCCGCTCGCCGCGCCCAATTCCACCCGGAGCCGCCATGTCCGCCGGCACGCGAACCCTTTCCTCCCGGGCTGCCGAGGCGGCCGAAACGTTGTCCCGTGTCCGTGCCGAGATCCACCACGTGATCGTCGGCCAGGATGTGCTCATCGACCGCCTGCTCATCGGCATGCTGAGCGACGGCCACGTGCTGGTCGAAGGCGTCCCCGGCCTCGCCAAGACGCTCACGGTTTCGACGCTCGCCCAGGCGCTCGACCTGGCGGCCGTCCGCATCCAGTTCACACCGGACCTGCTTCCCGCCGACCTCATCGGCACGGAGATCTTCAGCCCCAACGACGGTCGCTTCACGGTCCGCCGCGGCCCGCTGTTCGCCAACATCGTCCTCGCCGATGAAGTGAACCGGGCGCCGGCGAAGGTGCAGTCAGCTTTGCTCGAAGCCATGCAGGAACGCCAGATCAGCATCGGCGGCGAGACCTTTCCCCTCGACGATCCGTTCCTCGTCATGGCGACCATGAACCCGATCGAGCAAGAAGGTACGTACCCGCTGCCGGAGGCCCAGCTCGACCGCTTTCTCCTGAAGGTGCGCGTCGACTATCCCAGCCGCCACGAGGAGCGCCAGATCCTCGAGTTGGGGCTGAACGGCGCCGTCGCGCCCGGTCACGCGGTGGCCTCTCGCGAAGACCTCCGCGTTGCCCGTACTGCCATGCACGAAGTCGCCATCGACGAGGCGCTGAAGGACTACATTGTCCAGATCGTGTACGCCACGCGCCGGCCGGCTGCCTACCGCATGCCCGAGCTGCAGTCGCTCATCGCCTTCGGGGCGTCGCCCCGCGCCAGCATCGCGCTCGCCCGGACCGCGCGCGCCCACGCCTTCCTCCAGGGCCGCGCCTACACCACGCCGGACGATGTGAAGGCCCTCGCGCACGACGTGCTCCGCCACCGTATCGTCACGACGTACGAGGCCGAAGCGGAGGAACTCACCACCGACGACCTCATCGACCGTGTGCTGGAAGGCGTCGAAGTACCCTAGCGGCGGAGGTTCGCGATGCTCTGGAAGCGGCGCCGGGACGCACGGCAGGATGGGTTCGCGGGCACGCCTGCCACCGGGCGCCCGGCGGGTATCCCGCAGGAAATGCTCGACCGTGTCAAAGCGATCGAGATCAAAGCACGGCGACTCGTGAACGACCTCTTCCTCGGCGAATACCAGGCCGTGTTCCGCGGGCGTGGGCTCGAATTCGACGAACTGCGCCCCTACACCCCGGGCGACGACGTCCGCTCCATCGATTGGAAAGCCTACGCGCGCACCGGCAAGCCCATGATCCGCCGCTACCGCGAGGACCGCGACCTCACCGTCGTGTTCGTCGTCGACGTAAGCGCATCCCAATCGGCGGGCGCGCTGCCGCGGACCAAGGGCGACCTCGCCGCCGAGATCTGCGCCGTGCTCGCGCTCGCGGCGATTCGCAACAAGGACCGCGTGGGCCTGCTCCTGTTCGCGAGCAGGCCGGAGCGCTACGTGCGGCCCTCGGGCGGGTCAACACACGTGCTCCGCGTCGTGCGCGAGGTCCTCTGGGCCCGCCCGGAGACGCGCGGGACAAATGTCGCAGCGGCGCTCCAATACCTGACTGGCGTGCAAAAGCGCCGCGCGACGGTGTTCGTGCTGTCCGACTTCCTCGCCGAGGGCTACGCGCGGGAGTTGCGAGCGGCTGCGATCCACCACGACATCATCGCCGTCCGCGTCCGCGAGCCGATCGATAGCGAGCTCCCCAATGCCGGCATCATTACAGTGCGGGATGCGGAGACTGGTTCGACGGCCGAGGTCGACACTTCCAGCGCCGCCGTGCGCGAAGCCTACCGCGCCCACGTCGCCGCCATCGACAACGACCGCCGCCACCTGTTCGGCGAGCTCGGCATCGATGAGATCCGCCTCACCGTCGGGGTCGACTACGTGCCGGCCCTCCTGCAGTTCTTCAAGCGCCGCTCGGTGGCCGCCGCATGATGCGGGCGCTCGTGGCGACTGTGGCGGTAGTGCTCGCGCTCGCCACCGTGCTGCCCGCGTCTGCGGATGATGGCGACAACGCGCGGCTCTCCACGGTGAGCGCGCAGATCGGTCAGCAGTCCACGCTGGTGCTTGACGTGGTCACTCCGAAGGGCGCGACCGTCGAGGTCGACCCGGCAGCGCCGTCGTGGAACGGGGTCGAAGTGATCCGGCTGGTGAGCTCCACGTCCACCGATAGTGGCGGCCAAACCACTCACCGCCTCGAATTGCTCGTCGCGCCGTTCAGCCTCGGCGCGCTGTCGTTCGCCCCCGCGGTCAACGTGATCCAGGGCGCGGATGTCACGCCCCGGTCGTTGCCGGCCGTGAAGCTCACCGTGCTCTCGACGCTTGGCGCCAACGCACCGGCCACGCTGAGCCCGCTCGCCCCGCCGCGGTCGATCGCCGGCGCCGAGTCGCCGCTCCTGATGCCCGCCATCATCTCCGGCGTCGTGCTGGCGGGGCTGCTGGCTGCGGCGTTGGTTGCGCTAGCTGCCGTGGCGCTTCGCCGCCGTCTGCGCCGCGCAGCCCCGGCGGTGGAGGAGGTCCGAGGGCCGCCTGGCCTCGATGGCGCCGAGCGCCTGCTCGACGTCGACCCCGTGGGCGCCTACCGCTCGCTCGCCGCGACCGTCCGCGCGGTGCTCGCGGACCGCTACGGCATCCCCGCGCGCGCCCTCACCACGCTCGAGCTCCAGCGGCGCATGGAGAGTCACGGCATCGATCGCTGGCAGGCCAGGCTGGTCGGCGGGTTCCTCGATGAGTGCGACGCCGTCGTCTACGCGGGTTACCGCCCCGCCGCTGAACGCCGCATGCACGACCTCACCATGGCGCGCGAGATCCTCGGGGAGGGGGCCTGATGCGCTTCGCCGACCCGCTCGCCCTTGGGCTCGCCGCGCTCGCGCTGCCGCTGCTGCTAATCAGCCTCCGCGCTCGCCCGACCCGCGTCGCGGTGCCATCGACGGCCGCGTTCGGGCGGCTGCGCCCCACGCTGCGTTTGCGTGCCGCGCGGGCGCTGCCTGTGCTTCGCGCCCTGGCGATCGTGCTGCTCGCGGTTGCCCTCGCACGCCCCCGCATCGGCGACGCCAACGCGGTCGTGCCCGCGCAGGGGATCGACATCTCACTTTCACTCGATACCTCGGGGAGCATGACCACCAGCCAACTGGGCGCGAAGTCGCGGCTCGAAGCGAGCAAGGACGTCATCCGCGAATTCATCAAAGGCCGCAAAGACGACCGCATCGGGCTTGTCATCTTCCAGACCGAGGCGCTCGCCCTTTCGCCCCCGACGCTCGACCACGACGCCCTCGATACCATCGTTGCGAAAGCGGACAGCGGCCTGCTGCCGGAAGGGACCGGCATCGGTGTCGGGCTCGCCATGTCGGTCAACATGCTCCGCGAATCCACCGCTGCGAGCAGGGTGGTGATTCTCCTCACCGATGGGCAACAGAACGCAAGCTCGATCTCGCCCGAGGATGCAGCGGACCTCGCCGAGGCGCTCAAGATCAAGGTCTACACCATCGGCGTGCTGGACCCGAGGGACGCCAATCGTGGCGAAGTCGATGAGAAGCTGCTGAAGTCGATCGCCGACCGCACGGGGGCAAAATACTTCACCGCGAACAGCCCGAGCGAGCTCGCCGCCGTCTATGACGAGATCGGCAAGCTGGAGACGAGCAGCGTTGGCCGCGAGCGCTTCGAGCAGTTCACCGAACTTGCGCCGTGGTTCGCAGGCGGTGCTGCCCTTCTCGTTGGCATCGAGCTGCTCCTGGCCGGGACATGGCTGCGGCGGGTGCCCGCATGAACGATCTCAGCTTCGCCCGCCCGTGGTTCCTGCTCGCGCTGGCGGTGGTGCCCATCGTCTATGGCGCCTGGGCCTGGGGCATGGCCCGCGGCACCCGCCGCGTCCGGTCGATTTCGCGAGCCGGGGCGGGCGGGCCTCGCTACGCCGCCGTGGCGCTGCTCGCGCTCGCCGCCGCCAGCGCCATCGTCGCACTGGCGCAGCCGCGCTGGGGGACGCGCACGTCGGTCATCCCGCGGGAGGGCGCCCAGCTCGTCGTAGTGCTCGACGTTTCCCGCAGCATGGGCTCGAAGGACGTCCCGCCCACGCGGCTCGATGCAGCGAAGGCTGCGATCAATGCCACTCTGAATCGCATGGGCGGCGACCGTGTCGGGCTCGTCATCTTCGCCGGAGATGCGCGCCTGCGCTTCCCGCTGACGACCGACTTCACCGCGGCGTCGCAGGTCATCTCGCAGCTCGAGACCGGCTCACTGATCGTCGATGCGGGCACCAGCGCGTCGGCCGGCCTCGACGTGGCCATCTCGGCGTTCGACCCGGGATCCGAAGCCGGGAAACTCATCCTCCTCATCACCGATGGCGACGACCTTGGCGATGACCCTGTCGCCGTCGCCCAGCGCGTGAACGCCTCCGGGATCGAGCTGCTCGTCGCCGGGGCCGGCACCGCCAACGGTGGCACCGTCCCCATCTACGACGCCGCCACACGCCAGCTCATCGACAAGAAGGACGCCGCCGGCAACGTGCTTGTTTCGAAGCTGAACGAGCCCTTCTTGCGGTCGCTGGCGATCGCCGCCGGCGGCCGGTACATCGGTTCGGACCTCCGTTCCGTGCCGGGCGCCGTGGAAGGCCGCCTGGCGACTTTGAAGCGCGCGCGCATCGAACGCCAATCGGCATCGCTCCCGGTCGAGCGCTACCAGTGGTTCGCCGGCGCCGCGCTGGCGCTGCTGGTGCTGGGCTGGCTTGCCGAGCGGCTTCCGCGGCGCGCCGCCCGGCAGGCCTTCGGGATGACCGGCGCCCTGCTCGTGATGCTCTTGCTCGCCGCGTGTTCGGCGCGCGCCTACGACCTCAACGAAGACGGGCTCAAGGCGTATCGCAGCGGCGATTTCGAGCGCGCCGTCGAACTCTTCCTGGAGGCGCGTGCCGAACGCCCCGACAACTCCCAGGTGACCCTCAACCTCGCCGCCGCGCTTCACAGCGCCGGACGTTACGAAGAAGCCACGACCACGGCGCGCCGGCTGCTGCAATCGCCCGATGCGGTTACGCGTGGGCGCGCGGAGGCGAGCATCGGCCACCATCGTTTCGCGCTCCAGGACTTGCCGGGGGCGCTCGAAGCTTTCCGGCAGGCGCTCATCGAGAATCCCAACGACGGCGCATCGCGCCACGACTACGAGGTCGTCCTGCGGCTGCTCAACCCGCAGCCGCCGGGCGATTCGCAAGTGCAGCAGCCACCCGAAAGCCCGCAGCCCAACGATGCCGGCGCGACGCCGCCACCGGGGCAACCCACTCCAGACACCCAGCCGGGCGGCTCTCCCGACCCGAATGCCACGACCACCACTGCACCGGGCGCGGAGGGCGCCCAGCCGCAGCCGGGCCAACCGGGGAGCCAGCCGGGCAACGGCCAGAATGCGCCGGACAACAACCGGCCCGCATCACCGGCCGAGGTCGACCGGCAGCTCCGCGACCTGGATACCCAGATTGCGCGGCTCGTGCAGGAAGCCGGAGATAACCCGACCGCCTCGCAGGCGCTGGCTATCCTGCAGATGCTTGCGGAGCGCAGCAGGCTCGCCGCCATCCGCGACGCCCTCACCGGCGGCGGCGACCCCCGGGACTACTAATCGGCACTACCCGCTCGCAATCGCGGTGCCCCGCCGCCGGTATACTGGTGCCATGGCGAAAGACGAAACCTTCGATATCACCACCGGCTGCGACCTCCAGGAGGTCGACAACGCCGTGAACCAGGCGAAGAAAGAGATCAGCACCCGCTTCGACTTCAAAGGCGTACTCGCGGACGTGGAGTACGACCGCGCGAAAGCGGCCATCAACATCCACACCGCCGACGAGTACAAGCTCGACTCCATATGGCAGGTGCTCAGCGGGCGGCTCATCGCGCGCAACGTCCCCGTCCAGAACGTCAAGCGTGGCCCGGCTGCGCCGGCGGCCGGTGGCACCATCCGCCAGGAGATCACCCTCACCCAGGCGATTGAGCCCGATATCGCCCGTAAGATCGCGAAGTTCATCAAGGACCAGAAGTACAAGAAGGTGCAGGCCCAGGTACAGGGCGACGCCGTGCGCGTCAGCAGCCCCAGCCGCGACGAGCTTCAGCAGGTAATCACCGCGCTCAAGGGCGAGGACTACGGCATCGAACTCAAGTTCGGGAATTACCGCTAACCGGTGCCGAAGGCGCCGCTTCCCATCGACGATTGGCTGCTCGCCGAGGGCTTCGAATCCACCTGGGCTCGCCACCAGGCGCGGGCGGTGCTCGAGCAGGCCGGCCTCACGCGGCCGGGAAAGACGGCCATGGCCGCCGAAAAAGAGGTTCGCGCGCGCCACGCCCTCGCCCGCTACGTCTTACGCACGTGCGGCGACCCGGCCTGCGAGGCGCTCGCCAGGCCCGCCCTCGATGGCCGCGTGCTGGTCACCGGCGCCCCGGAGCGTTGCGAAATCTGCGGCGGTTCGAACAACCGGCGTGCGGCCCTGACCATGGCTACCGCCTGCCGCGACGCGAGCCTCCGTCACCTGCTCATCGTCGGCGGGACGGCCACGAACCATGCCGAGTTGCGGTCGTTGCTCGCGGGATCGAGCGTGGAACTGCGTTGCGTCGATGGCGCCGAGCGCACGCCCACAAAGAAGGACGCGGCGCACGACCTCGAATGGGCCGGCCTGGTCGTCGTCTGGGCATCCACGCCGTTGCCCCACAAGGTCTCGGTGTCCTATACACAGGACCGCCCGGCCGGGCTGCGGATGATCACCGTCGCTCGTCGCAGCATCTCGGCGCTCTGCGACGCGATCGCGAAAGCGGCCGCTCAGGGCATGGGCCGCAACTAGAGCGGCCCACCGCGCTACGATGTCCCGGTGAAACGCGACAACGCCCTCGGCAGGCTCTCGTGGGACCACCACCACGGACTGGTGATGGCGCGCCGCATCGCACAGGAGCTGCCCTCAGCCGATAGCGACGAGCTGGCGGCGCTCTACTCGGACCTTCTGGCGTTCTGGGCGGCGGGACTCCTGCCGCACTTTCGCGGCGAACAGGAGTGCCTGCTCGCGCGCCTCATCCGCCACGTTGCCCCCGAGGACTCCGCCGTGGGCCGGACGCAGACCGACCACCTCTACCTCGAAGCGCTCGTCGCGACCATGCGCGACGCAGACGACATCGCCATCCGCCGCGACGCGCTGGAGCGCTTCGGCGCAACCCTGCAGGCGCACATCCGCTGGGAAGAGGACGTGCTGTTCGAACTGGCCCAGCAGGTCTGCGGCCCCGGCGACCTCGCCGCCATCGGCCACGACCTGGAGGAGCAACTGCCGCCGCTCGCGCCGGCGCCGACGGCCCACAGCCAGCCTTGAAGGCGGTGTACCGGGTCTCTGCGCGACGTGCGAAACAGCGTGAACCCGATCCGCGAAGGCCGCAAAACAGGCGATCCTGAGCCCTACGCCGGCGTATACCGAACCGGCAGGTGCTTGATCCCGCCGATGAACGTCGAGCGCAGGCGCTCCACCGGGCCGTCCATCTGGATGTCCGGCAAGCGCGCGAACAACTCTTCGAACATCACCCGGAGCTCCAGCCGCGCGAAGCCCGCCCCGAGGCAGAAGTGCTCGCCGATGCCGAACGCGAGGTGGTCGTTTGGGCTGCGCGTGATGTCGAACCGCTCAGGTTCCGGGAAGATGTCCTCGTCCCGGTTCACCGAGGGGTACCACATGACCACGCGGTCGCCCTTCGCGATCTTCTGGCCCCGGATCTCCGAGTCCTCCGTGGCGATGCGCGCCATGTGCGTCACCGGCGACACCCAGCGGAGGATCTCCTCAATTGCCGCCGGCAACAGCGACATATCGGCCTGCAGCCGGGCGCGCTCCGCAGGGTGCTCGCAGAGCGTCATCAGCCCGCCCGAGATAGCGTTACGCGTCGTCTCATTCCCGGCGAGAATGAGGAGGAAGCAGAACCAGAGGAGGTCCTCGTCTGTCAGCTTCTCACCTTCAATTTCCGAATCCACGAGGATGCTGATAAGGTCGCCGCGGCGGTGCGCTTTGCGCGCCTCGAGCTGCTGGGCGAAGAATCCGAACATCCCCATCGTGCCCATGTTGCCCGTCAGGCGTGCAGCGTCGTTGGTGCCGCGCTGGTCCTCGGGGACATCTGTCTGGTACTCGGGGTCGCCCGCCCCGAGTACCTTGTTCGTCAACTGGAACATCAGCGGCCAATCCTGCTTTTCAAGGCCCATCATTTCGCAGATGACCGCGAGCGGCAGCTGCGACGCCACATCGATGACGAAGTCGCATTTGCCCTTCGGGGCGATGTCGTCCAGGAGATCCCGCGTGATCTCGCGGATGTGCCCTTCCATAGCGCGCACCGCCCGCGGCGTGAAGCCCTTGTTCACGAGGCGGCGCAGCATCACGTGGCGCGGCGGGTCCATGGTGATCAGCATCTTGCCGTTGCCGTTCGCCGCCTGGAGCCTCATCTCAGGGTCGCGCGGTTCGAACATCACGATGCCTTCGCTCGAAATGAACCGCTCCGGGTTGCGCGATACGTAGAGCACATCTTCGTACTTCGTGATGTCCCACCAACCCTTGACCTCTTCATTCCCGGGGTTCCAGCGTACCGGTGCTTCGCGGCGCAGGATCTTGAAGGCCTCGTTCTTTTCGCCGCGCTCGAACATCAGTTCATCGCCCGTGCTGATTTCATCCAGGGAAAGAGTGGGTTGCGCGGTCATGCTGTGCTCCGGGGGTTGACCGTCTCACCGGTCGGTCGAGAGAGCGTATGATAAAAGTGAACGGTCGTATACTACTTTTCTTTGACCCAGCTGATGGCCTGCCGCGGGCACAGCCGGATGGCCGCTTCCACGCGCGCCACGCTTTCGGCCGGCACCTCATCGACGAGCACATAACTGATCTCATCGTCCCGCAACTCGAAGATTTCGGGCGCCGCTGACTGGCATTTCCCGTGCCCTTCGCACATGTCCCGGTTGACCTGCACCTTCATGCGTCCCCTCCCTCGCGCACACACCCGCACGACGCGCCGCCCGACGAGTATACAACCACCGCACAGCGCGTGTTACCGACCGGTAAGCTTCGTCCCCGACCGGTGCGCCGCGCACAGAGGTTCGCTTAGAATGCGCCGACAGATTCCGCACCAGGAGGCTCCATGGAAGTCCCGCTGCTCGTGAACGATTTCTTGCGCCGCGCCGCGAAGCTGTATCCCGACAAGGTCGCCATCGTCGATGGCCACCAGCGCTTCACCTACGCGCAGTACCGCGACCGCGTGAACCAGCTCGCCCATGCGCTCCTCGCTCTCGGCGTCCGCCAGGGTGACCGCGTCTGCATCCTCAGCCCGAACTCGCACTACTTCCTCGAAAGCTACTACGCCGTCACACAGATCGGCGCCATCCTCGTCCCGCTCAACTACCGCCTCGTCGCCGCCGACCACGAGTACATCATCAACCACGCCGGAGTGCGGACAGTTCTCGTCGATTATGAGTACACCAGGGTCGTCGATGAGATCCGGCCGAACCTTAAGAGCGTTGTTGACTGGATCTCGGCCGACCCTGCCGCCAGCCCCGCCACCCCCGCCGGCTGGACCGATTGGGACAAGCTCATCGCGTCGCAGCCAACAACCGCCACCCCGGAGATCGACGCCGATGAGAACGACACCACCTCCATCAACTACACCTCGGGCACCACGGCGCGGCCCAAGGGCGTCATGCTCACGCACCGCAACTGCTACATCAACGCCTACAACTTCATCGCCCACCTTCGCATCCGCCACGAGGACGTCGAACTGTGGACGTTGCCCATGTTCCACGCGAACGGTTGGGGCGGGCCGTTCGCGCTCACGGCCATGGGCGCCACGCATGTCGTCTTGCGCGCCGTCGTCGCCGGCGAGATTTACCGGCTGATCGAAGAGGAAGGCGTCACCTTCGCGTGCATGGCGCCGGCCGTCCTCTCCACCATCCTCAACTACCCCGACAAGGCGAACCACAACATCCATACGAAACCGCGGGTCACCATCGCCGGCGCGCCGCCGCCCGCCGCGTTCATCCAACGGCTCGAAACGGAGCTCGGGTGGGAGTTCATGCAGATCTACGGGCTCACCGAGACGGCGCCGATCCTCACCGTCTCGACGCCCGACTTCCACAATGCCACCGGCACCGACTACGCTCGCCGCTCGCGCGCCGGCGTCGAGGCGATCGGCGTCGATATCCAGGTGCTCGACGACACCGGCAAGCCCGTGCCGATGGACGGAGTCACTATCGGCGAGGTCTGCGCGCGTTCGAACGTCATCCTCAAGGGGTACTGGCTCCAGCAGGACGAGACCGACCGCGCCATCTTCGACGGCTACTTCCATAGCGGCGACCTCGGCGTCTGGGACGAGTTCGGCAGCGTCCACATCGTCGACCGCAAGAAGGACGTGATCATCTCCGGCGGCGAGAACATCAGCTCGCCCGAGATCGAGGACGCGCTCTACAAGCACCCCGCCGTGCTCGAATGCGCGGTGATCGGCGTGCCCAGCGAGAAGTGGGGCGAGACGCCGAAGGCGCTCATCGTCCTGCGTGACGGCGCCACCGCGAGCGAGCAGGAGATCATCGACTTCAGCCGCCAGCACCTTGCCCACTTCAAGGCGCCGACGTCAGTCGATTTCGTGCCGTCGCTGCCCCGCACGGCGACCGGCAAGCTCCAGAAGTTCGTCATCCGCGACCAGTACTGGAAGGGCGCCACGCGGAAGGTGAACTAGCGGCCAATCGGCGCGCATGATCGTTCCGGTGTTAACATTGGTGCAGGACGGTTGTTCCGGAGCCTGCTAATGCCCGATGTCGTCATCCATGACCTCAGTCCAGAGGTCGTCGCAGCCCTGGAACAAAACGCGCGCGAATCGGGGCGGACACTGGAGGCTGAGCTCCGGGTCGTTATCGAACGCGCAGCCGCCGGCGGGGCAGCAAGCGCACGCGTCGATGCTGACCGGGAAGACTTCTGGAAACGGGCCGCCGAGGTGCGCGAACGATTCAAGGGTCGGTTCGCAGGAGACAGTACGGACCTTATTCGCGAGGACCGCGATTCCGACCACGGCCGCGGTTGGTGACGAGGATCGTTCCGGATGCCAGTGTCGGCATGAAGTGGATCATCGCGGAGGAGCAGTCGGACTTTGCTGCCAGGTTGACCGGCTCGGAATACGAACTGGTCGTCCCCGACCTCTTCCACCTGGAACTTGCCAACGTCATTTGGAAGCAATTTCGACGGGGTGAGGTTGATGCTGCCGCGGCTCGGGAGCTTCTCGATCTCATCAAGGGACTTCCGGTCGAGCGGACCAATACAAACGAGCTCCTTCCGCCCGCATTGGACATCGCGATGCAGCATCGCCGAACAGTGTATGACTCGGTACATGTTGCTCTCGCACTTCGCGAACAATGCCAGTTCGTGACTGCCGACCTGCGGCTCTTTAACGCGCTTTCCGCGGCCTACCCTGGCACGATGCTCTGGGTCGAAGCAATCGCCGAACCGCCCCTGCAATGAACGAACCACTCCTCCTCTCCCGCATGCCCGGCGGCCGCCCCGAAATCTTCGCCTCGATCCAGGGCGAGGGCGCCTCCGCGGGGCGGCCGAGCACCTTCGTGCGGCTCGCGGTGTGCAACCTCCAGTGCAGCTGGTGCGACACCGCCTACACCTGGGATTGGCGCCGTTACGACCGCGGCGAGCAGGTGCTCGCGCTCTCCCCCGAAGCCGTCGCCGAGGCCGTGTTCGCGCTGCCGCCCGATAACGTGGTCATCACCGGCGGCGAGCCGCTCATCCAACGGCGGAAGCTTGTGCCACTGGCAGCCACGCTGAACGAGCGCGGCTATCGCATCGAGGTGGAGACAAACGGCACTATCGCGCCGGTCGAACTGGCGCCGTTCGTGCACCAGTGGAACGTCTCGCCGAAGCTCGCACACTCCGGCAACGCCGGCCTCGCTCGCATCCGCCCCGAGGTCCTTCGCGCCTTCGCCGCCCACGACAACGCATACTTCAAGTTCGTCCTCCGGGAACCCGCGGACATCGCCGAAGTCGACGCGGTCCTTGCGGCTACGGGCCACCCACGCGAGCGCACACTGCTGATGCCCGAAGGCCGCACCGCCGCCGAGCTCGCGGGCCGCAGCGTATGGCTCGCGGAGCTCTGCGCCCGCGAGGGCTTCCGCTTCAGCACCCGCCTCCACATCCTCCTCTGGGGCGATAAGCGCGGCGTCTGACGCGCCAGAACCCGGTGGAACCCTGCTGCCGGCGCTCGCGTGGGCATATCATGATGGCTGGAGCGGTTGGAGGCGTCCCGTGAAGATGTCGGTTGTGCTGGCCGGAAAAGGCCCCGCGGTGTTCACCATCGGGCCGGACCAGGGCGTGCGCGAGGCCATCCAGACCCTCGCCGCCAACAATATCGGCGCGCTGATCGTGCTGGATGACCGGCGCTTCCCCACGGGCATCCTCTCGGAGCGCGACATCATCCGCGAATGCGCGCGCCGCGACGACACGCTCCATCGCAGCGTCGGGGAGATCATGACCCCCGAGGTGACGTGCGGTTCACCCGAGGACGACGTCGATGCCGTCCTGAAGACCATGACCACCGGCCATTTTCGCCACCTGCCGATTGTCGAAGACGGCCAGCTTGTCGGCATGGTGACCGTTGGGGATCTCGTGAAGGCCCGCATGGACCAGCTCGAAGGCGCCGTCGAGACGCTCCAGACCCAGATCATGGATTCCTGAAGTCCCCCGGCGCGTCCCGCGCCCAACGAAAGCGAGAGACGCATGGCCGAACCGGGCACCCGGGCGAACCCCCTGCGCGTGGCAATTATTGGCGCCGGGCCGTCGGCGTTCTATGCCGCCGACCACTTGCTCAAGCAGGAGGACCTCAACGTCGAGATCGACATGTTCGACCGCTTGCCGACACCCTACGGGCTGGTGCGCGCGGGCGTCGCCCCGGACCACCAGAAGATAAAGACTGTTACCCGCGCATTCGCCCGGACGGCCACCGACCCGCGCTTCCGGTTCTTTGGGTACGTCGAGTTTGGGCGTGACATATCCCTCGACGACATCCGGCGCTACTACCACCAGGTCCTCTTCGCCACCGGCGCCCAGTCCGACAAGCACATGGGCATCCCCGGCGAGGGCCTGCGCGGCAGCCACCCCGCGACGGAGTTCGTCGCCTGGTACAACGGCCACCCGGACTATCGCGATTGCTCATTCGACCTCTCCTGTGAACAGGCCGTGATCGTTGGCGTCGGGAACGTCGCCATCGATGTCGCGCGCATCCTCAGTCTCACGCCGGCCGAGCTCGCCAGGACCGACATGGCCGACCACGCCATCGCTGCGCTTTCGGCGAGCAAGGTGCGCGATGTGTACCTGCTGGGCCGCCGTGGCCCGGCTCAGGCGGCCTTCACGAATCCCGAGCTCAAGGAGCTCGGCGAGCTCGCCGAAGCGGACGTCATCATCCGGCCGGACGAAGCCGCCCTCGACCCACTGAGCCAGGCGGACCTGGCACGCGACGGCGACCGCGCCCTCGCCCGCAAAGTCGAGATGATCCAGTCCTATGCGGCCCGGCCTCCCGCTGGCCTTCCACGACGCCTGCATCTGCGCTTTCTCGTTTCGCCGACCGAGCTCCACGGCGACGCCAACGGCCATGTCTCTTCCGTCTCGCTCGTCCGGAACCGCCTGACCGCCACTGCCACGGGCTCGCTCGTGGCCGAGCCCACCGGCGAGACCGAAGAGATCGCGGCGGGGCTGGTGCTGCGGTCCGTCGGCTATCGCGGCTTGCCCCTGCCCGGCATTCCCTTCCACGACCGCTGGGGCGTGATCCTGAACGCCCACGGCCGCGTCCTCGACCCAGGGACCAACGCTCCGATTCCTGGCGAATACGTCACCGGCTGGATCAAGCGGGGGCCGACCGGCGTCATCGGCACCAACAAGCCCGATTCCGTCGAAACCGCGACCGCGATGCTCGAAGACGCGCGTGAAGGGACGACGTTCGCGCCTGGAGACGCATCATGCGAGGCAATCGCGGCCTTCGTGCGGGGACGGCAGCCGCAATGCGTCACATTCGACGACTGGCGCCGCCTCGATGAACTCGAAGTCGCCGCAGGCGGACGGGCGGGCAGGCCGCGCGTGAAGTTCACGTCCATCGAGGACATGCTCCGGGCGCTCGGCCGCTGAGCGTGGTCCAGCCCGGCGTTGGTGGTAGTATCTGATGCGTGCCGCGGACGGCCGAGATTACCCGGACACAACGCCGTTTCCGGCAGCGCCGCCACCAGATCGACCCAGGGGAATCCGATGAAGCTCGCTCGCCGCGTCGAGGCGCTGCCTCCGTATCTGTTCGCCGAGATCTCGAAGAAGATCGCCGCCAAGCGCGCCGAAGGCCATGACATCGTCACCTTTGGCATTGGCGATCCGGACCTGCCGACCCCGCCCCACATCCTCGATGCGCTCCACCGGGCCGCCGATGAGCCCGTGAACCATCGCTACCCGGAGTCCGAAGGGCTGCCCGAACTCGCCCAGTCCATCAGCGATTGGTACGCGCGCCGCTTCGAGGTGCACTTCCAGCCGGGGAAGGAAACGCTGCCGCTCATCGGCTCGAAGGAGGGCATCGCCCACATCGCGCTCTGCTTCATCGACCCCGGCGACATCGCCCTCTCGCCTGACCCCGGCTATCCCGTCTACGAGATCGGCACCATGTTCGCCGGCGGCACCACCTACAAACTCCCCTGCACGCGTGAAAGCGGCTGGAAACCCGATCTCGAAGCCATCCCTGCCGATATCGCCGACCAGGCGAAGGTGCTCTGGCTGAACTACCCGAACAACCCCACCGGCGCCGTCGCGGACCTTGGCTTCTTCGAACGGGCAGTTTCCTGGGCGCGCCGCCACGATGTCGCCATCCTCCACGACAACCCCTACTGCGACGTCGCCTACGACGGCTACAAGCCAGTCTCCATCTTCCAGGTGCCAGGCGCGCGCGACGTCGCCGTCGAGTTCAACTCCTGGTCGAAGATCTACAACATGACCGGTTGGCGCATCGGCATGGTCGTCGGCAACGCGACGATGATCGACGCGCTCATGCGCGTGAAATCCAACATCGATAGCGGCATCCCGCAGGCCATCCAGCGGATGGCGATCGAAGCTGTGTACGGCCCCCAGGATTGCATCGATGAGCACAACCGCATCTACCAGCGCCGCCGGGATCGCATGGTCGAAGTCCTCCGCAAGATCGGCCTCGAAGTCGATACGCCGCTCGCGTCCCTCTATGTCTGGGCGAAGCTGCCCGCAGGCGTGAAGAGCGCCGACTACGCGGCCCGCCTCATCGAAGACACGTCCGTCGTGGTCACGCCCGGGCGCGGGTACGGCGAGAACGGCGAAGGTTACATCCGCCTCTCGGTGACCACGCCCGACGACCGCATGGAAGAAGGTCTGAAGCGCCTCGAGGCATGGAAGGGCCTTTAGTGCCGCCGGCGTCCCGCTCGCGCGGGTTTGCTAGGATGGAGCCAGGAGCGTCGCTGTGTCAGTTGTAGGCCTTCCCAATTCCGACATCATCGTGCTCGACCGTGCCGAGCGGCCCGTCGCTGCGGTCGAAGTTGTGGCGGTCACGGGCATGGATATCACATTGGCGAAGCGCTGGCGGGAAAGCTTGATGCGGCATGACGTGCTGGGCGACGCCCGGTTTCTCCTGATCGTGACGCCGGACCGCATCTACGTCTGGGATCGAGAGGACGCCACGAGGCCGGCCGACGATCCCGTCGCATCGATCGATGCCCGCCCAATCTTCGCGCCCATATTCGCCCGGACGAGCCTTGTCCCTGAGCGGATCTCGGGTGAAGCGCTGGAGCTCCTGGTATCCGGGTGGCTATTTGAAATCACCCTTGCCGGGATCGATCCCGGTGTCGTGACTCCCACCTACTTGCCCGCCGACCTGGTCGCCGCGATGCGAGGCGGCCTCCCGACATTCGCACCCGCCCATTGATCGCATACGTCGAGTCCAACTTCGTCCTGGAACTGACGCTGGAGCAGCCGGAATCGTCGAGCTGTGAGGCGATCCTGCGTCTCGCGGAGTCAGGCGCCGTTAAGTTCGCCATTCCCGCCTTTGCCCTGGCCGAGCCGCACGCCACGCTCCACCGGCGGCATACCGAGCGGCGAGCCATGAACGATCAGTTGAAGAAGGAGTTGGCACAGCTCGCGCGTTCTGCTTCGCATAGCGGTCAGGCCATTGCGTTAAAGCCGGTGTCGGACCTTTTGATGGAAGCAAGCGGTCTTGAGCTCAGTCTCCTGAAGTCTGTCACCGACCGAATCCTCCGCGTGGCCGAGGTGATTCCATTGACCGACGCAATCGTGGCCCGGTCCTTGGACTTGCTTAGAGCCATGACGCTTTCAGGCCCCGACGCATTGATTCTCGCTTCCGTGGTGACCGACCTTGAGACGCGAGATCCGGCTGAGGAGAGCTGCTTCGTGAACCGGAACAGCAAGGACTTCGATAGCCCGTTGATCAACGACCTGCTCGCGACTCGGAGATGCCGGCTGTTGCCGCGCTTCGAAGCCGGGCTCCAGTACCTCCGCCGCCCGGCCGCGCCCTGAATCGCCGCGCGGACAGCCGCCCCCGGCGGCGTGCTGTACGCTGTCCCTGATGCCACGCGCCATGCACTCCACTGCCCCCGCCGCCGACCGCGCCTATCTCGTCGCCGCGGACTTATACGGCTCGCTCTTGCCTGCCGCGGAGTCGCTCGACGAGCTCGCCGAGCTTGCCCGCACCGCTGGCGCGGAGGTGGTCGGCCGCACCACCCAGCGCATGGAGCACCCGAACGTTGCCACGTACGTCGGCAAGGGCAAGCTGCGCGAGATTGTCGAGGCCCGGCGCGAGCTCGGAGCAAACGTCATCGTTTTCGACGATGAGCTCTCGCCGTCGCAGCAGCGCAACCTGGAGAACGCGCTCGATGCCAAGGTCATCGACCGCACCGCGCTGATCCTCGATATCTTTGCGACCCGCGCCCACACGCGCGAAGGGCGCCTCCAGGTCTCGTTGGCACAGATGCAATACCTGCTCCCGCGCCTCGCCGGGCAGTGGTCCCACCTTGAGCGCATGGAGGGCGCCATCGGCACACGCGGCCCCGGCGAGACCCAGATCGAGACCGACCGCCGCCTCATCCGCTCCCGCATCAGCAAGATCAAGCGCGACCTCGAGGACGTGCGCACACAACGCTCGCTCTATCGCCGCAACCGCGAACGGAACAACATCCCGGTGGTCGCGCTCGTCGGGTACACGAACGCCGGCAAATCCACGCTGATGCGAGCCCTCTCGGGCGCCGACGTCCTCGCCGAGGACAAGCTCTTTGCCACACTCGACCCGGTGACGCGCCGCCTGCGCCTGCGCACCGGCGAGACAGTCCTGCTCACGGACACGGTCGGCTTCATTCAGAAGTTGCCGACGGACCTCGTCGCCTCCTTCCGGGCGACGCTCGAGGAGCTCGAAGAGGCGGACCTCCTCCTGCACGTCATCGATATCGCCCACCCGAACGCGTTCGAACACACACGCAGCGTTGAGGACACGCTTTCCGACCTCGGCGTGGCCACCCGCCCCACGCTTCTCGTGCTCAACAAAGCCGACCTGGTGCGGGACGAAGACGGCCGGATGGTGCAGTCCTACGAAGATGCTCGCCGCGCCATCGACCCTGCCGGGGAGCCGCCATCGAACGTCGTCCTCGTATCGGCGGAGAAGCGCTGGGGGCTCGAAGTGTTGCTCGCGCGCATCGATGCAGGGCTCGATGGCCGCCTCGATGCGACCGCGGATGCGCGGAGCATCGTGTCGCGCGAACGCCACCGCCGCGCCGCACCCGAAACTGGCACGTTTGAACGAGCGGCTTCGACCGGGTAGAACAGCCCCATGCCCGCTGTCCCACCCGTCCCGCTCCCGCACCCCGGCGGACCACTCGCAGGCTACCGGGTGCTCGATTTCGCCGACGAAAAAGGGCAACTCTGCGCGCGGCTGCTGGCCGAGCTCGGCGCCGACGTTATCAAGGTCGAGCCACGCGAGGGGGACCCCACGCGACTGAACGGGCCGTTCTTTCGCGGCGAAACCGCGCCGAATACAAGCCTCTGGTGGTGGGCGATGAACGCCGGCAAGCGCTCCATCACCTGCGAATTGCGCCTCGAAGCCGGCCGCGACCTGATCCACCGCCTCATCCCCTACGCCGACCTCGTCATCGAAACGAACGCCCCCGGGACCGCCGCGGAGAAGGGCCTCGATTATGCGACACTCGAAGCTCTGAACCCTGGCCTCATCCTCGTCAGCATCACCAACTTCGGGCAGACGGGGCCTTACAAGGACTGGCTTGCCACCGACATCGTCGGCTCGGCCATGGGCGGCCATATGCAGCTCAACGGCGATGCCGAGCATGGCCCTGTGCGCACGCTCGCCCCGCAGGCCTACGCGCAGGTGAATGCCCAGGCCTGCGTCGGCGCCATGACGGCGCTGTACGCCCGCGGCGTGAATGGCGGCATTGGCCAGCATGTGGACGCCTCCATGCAGGAGGCGATGGCGAACGCGATGGATAACGCGCAGGCCACCTGGGACATCAGCCACGTGAACTTCACCGGCCCCGGTCTGCGCCGCAACAACCGCGGGCCAGTCAGCCCGCGCTACCTCTTCGAAACGCGCGACGGCTGGGTCGCGTGCCTCCAGGCCGGCGGCCTCATCGGGCCAAACTCCGGGCCGATCATCGATTGGCTGGCGGAAAGCGGCGAAGCGAACGGGCTGGATGCGCCGGCCTGGCGCGCCCGCCTCGCCGAGCCCCTCCCGCTGACGCAGGCCGAGTGTGCGCTCGTCGAGGAGACGATGGCAGCATTCTGCCGCAAGCGCGGCAAGCTCGACCTCGTCGCGCAAGCGCAGGCGCGCGCCGCGGGCTGGGCGCCAGTGTTTAGCCCCGGCGAGATCGTCGAAAGCGAACAATTAGCCGAGCGCGACTACTGGGTCCGGGTCCGCCATGAGGACATCGGAGAGTCGTTCATTTACCCCGGCGCCCCGTACCTCTTGAGCGAAACCCCGTGGATGCAGCGTGGCCGCGCGCCGCTACCAGGTGAGCATAACGAGCAAGTCTACGGCGAACTGCTCGGGCTCGATGAAGTCGCCGTGCGCAAGCTCCGCATGAAGATGGTGCTATGAGCAATCGGCATGACTGACCGCGACCTGAAGCAGCCGTTCGCGGGCCTGCGCGTGGCGGACTTCGCCTGGGTCGGCGTCGGTCCGACGGTCTCGAAGTATCTCGCCGACCACGGCGCCGAGGTCATCCGCATCGAATCGGTGACCTACCCCGAGTCGCTGCGGCGCGTTGGCCCCTTCGTGAACGACACGCCGGGCATCGACAACTCGGGCTATTACGCCAACTTCAACGGCTCCAAGCTAGGCATGTCCGTCAATCTCAAGCATCCCCGCGGCCCGGAACTCGCTCGCCGGCTCGTCGCCGAGTGCGACATCGTGACGGAGTCGTTCACGCCGGGGACGATGGCAAAGTTTGGCCTCGATTACGAGTCCCTCCGCGCCATCCGCCCGGACCTGCTGATGATTTCCATGCCGCTCTACGGCCAGACGGGACCGTGGGCGCCGTATATGGGCTACGGGCATGTCCTCCAGGCCGCTTCGGGGTACAACCACCTGACGGGCTGGCCCGATGGCCCGCCGATTGGTACCGGGATCGCCTACACCGATTTTCTCGTCCCCCACTTCGCCGCGATTGCGCTCATCGCTGCGCTCGATTACCGCCGCCGCACCGGCGTGGGACAGTACATCGATTTCGGCCAGTTCGACGCGGCCGTCCACGGCCTCGGCACCGCCATCCTCGATTGGACGGCCAACGGCCATGAACAGACCCGCATGGGCAACCGCGACCCCGAGGCGGCGCCGCATGGCGCCTATCGCTGCAAAGATGGCCGCTACGTCGTCGTCGCCTGCTTCACCGAGAAGCACTGGGATGGCTTCCGCGCCGCGCTCGGCCGCCCGGAATGGTGCGACCTCGAGCGCATGCGCCGAAAGTGGCAGCGCCTCAACGAGCAGAAGGAGATCGACCGCCATGTCGGTTTCTGGTTCGAGGACAACACCTGGGACCCGTCCGCGCCGGAGCCGCCAACACCAGACGACGCCCCCGACATTCCCCCGGTGCAGCGGTTCACGACCGACGAAGTCGTCGCACATTTCCAGAATTTTGGTGTCCCGGCCGGCGTGGTGAAGTCGCCGGAAGCGATGCACGCCGACCCGCAGTTGCGGCATCGCGGGCACTACTGGCGCCTCGATCACCCGGTGATGGGCGAGCGCACCTATGATGGCCCCGCGTTCCGCCTTTCGAAGACCCCCGGGCGCCTTTCGAAGGCCGCGCCGCTCCTCGGCGAGGATAACGAATACGTCTACCGCGAGCTGGTCGGGCTGTCCGAGGAGGAGTTCATCGAACTCCTCGCCGACGGTGCATTTGAGTAGCTTTCCACTCAGGCTCAGCACTCACAGGACTCAGGACTCAGGACTCAGGACTCAGGACTCAAAGTCCGTGCATCGTGAACCGCGATGCCCCCCGCTACGGCAGCACTTCGAAGACCCAGGACACGATCTGCATCGCCGGCGCGTTGGAGATGTCGTTGGGGTCCCGGACGGCCGCCGCGGCCGTGTGCAGTCCCGGCTGCAGACCGCCCGGGGGTGCATAACAGAGCCGCCCGCGCGTTGGCGCGTCGGGGTTATCGAAGCCGCCCCACGTGATCCCCGGCGCGACCGTCACCTCGCTTGCATCGAGTACGAGCCGGAACCACATGAGCGCATTCTCACCGCCGATCCCGGCGAAACTCACGTCGATGCAGAGTCCGCTCGGCTTGTTGGGGTCGGTGGTGCGCGTCGATGCTTGCGTGACACGCGACCCGTGCGCCGGGGTGACCTTCATGATATTGCCGCCGAGCCGCGGCGGCGCCGAACCCAGGTTCGGCGTGCGCGTCGCCGCCGGGGTGGCGGATCCTGCGGTGCGGGCCGCCGCCGGCGCGGCGCCTGAGCTGCCACCGCACGCTGTCGCCATCGATACCCACGCGGTAACGACGGCCGCGGCCACTACCCGGATCATCGGGGCGAGGCTACCACCGCGCGTGCCCGCAATCGAGCCCTGCGCAGGGCACGCTGACGCCCGGGTGGGGACGTCATTGGACCGTGAACGTGCCCTTCATCTCGCTCGGGTGGATGTCGCATTGGTAGTAGAACGTCCCGGCCGAAGGTGGCGTGAACGTCACAGTCTCCGATTTGGCCCCCTGGAGGAAGCCACCCTGGGCGCCGGGGGTGAGGGTCGTGCCACCCTGCTTGTCGTAGAAGCTGATGTTGTGCAATGCGGCGCCCTTGTTCTGCAGCGTCACGGAGAACGGCTGTCCGGCCGTGCCGGTGAGCGTCGTCTTGTCGAACTTGTTGTCGGTGGCGACTACCGTAACGGCGCCGGCCGCGGGCGCGCCGCCGCCGGCGGGAGCAGCCGCCGCACCGCCCGGAGGTGGCGCCCCTTCCCTTACGGTCAACGTCCCGAACATCTCCGTCGGGTGGAAGTCGCATTGGAAGTAGTACGTACCCGGGCCCGGCGTGGTGAACGTCAGCGTCTCGGTCCCCTTCGATTGGACCGGCGTCTCGGCGCCGGCGCCCGTGGCGAGCGTCTGGCCTCCTTTGGCCGTGTAGAAGTGAAGGTTGTGGGGCGCGGCGCCGTTGTTCGTGAACGTGAACGTCACCGTGGTGTTGGGCGGCGCCTCGAGCGCGATGGCGCTGAACTTGTTGTCCGTCGCCGTTACTTTGTACGGGTCCGGCCCCGCCGGTCCGCCCGGCGTCACGGTCCCGCCGGCGCCCGTATTCCCTTCCTGGAAGAGGCTCAGCCCCGCGCCGACCATGAAACCGCCGACCACGAGTGAGCCGAGCACCGCGAACGCGGCCCCCAGGCCGAAACGGAACGACGTGTCCTTCGTGTCGCGCACGACTTCCATGTCGAACACCTGGACAGAGCCGGGGACGATTTCCCCCGAGTGGCCCGTAACCACGTCCAGGAGCGTCTGGCGCGTCTCTTCGTAACTCGCGAGACCCTCGCGGCCGGACCACGTCGTCTCTACCAGTACCTGCGACGGGCCTGTGTCCGTTGGCGAAACCACTATGCGCAGGTCCTGGAAGCCATCCAGGTCACGGAGGTCGGAGCTATCGATCGCCGGGATGACGCCGCCTTCGGTCCGCGCCCGGAGCAGCTCCCCTTCGGCGATCGCGAAGGTCACTACCTGGGTGTAGCGCGGGGTGCGGGCGCCCGGGCCGCCGCCTTCTTCCTTCTTTTTCTTCATCCGGCCGTCTTCGTAGGCCCAGCCCAAGGCGGCGATGAGCAACGAAACCAGGCCAGCGCCGAGGATCGGGCCCGCTATCTGGCTCGAACGGTCCCGCGACCACCACACCAACGCCGCGGCCGCAACCAGCGTCGCGAGCCCCGCGACCAGTGGCCAAACGCTCGGGTCGGGTAGGTGCGCTGCCGGGTCGCCGTGGTCGGTGTCGTGTCCATCCATGCGGGTCGTCTCCTCGTGAGCCGGCTAACCGACGATGTAAAGCGTGGTGAAAAGGGCGATCCAGACGATATCGACGAAGTGCCAGTAAAACGAGCACGCCTCGACCGCCTCGTGGCGGTCGGCCGAGAATTGTCCCCCCATGGCGCGCATCATGATCACGATCATGAAGATGATGCCGCCAGCCACGTGCGCCCCGTGGAAACCCGTGAGCGTATAGAACGTTGTGCCGAAGATCGTGTCGCCGGAACGGAACGGCAGCTGACTGTAGTCGTACATCTGGATAGAAAGGAACACGAGCCCGAGGACGATGGACACGAAAAACCACCAGATCATCCCCGACCGGCGGCCCTTCTGGATCTGGAAGACACCGATCTGGATCGTCACCGAACTCAGGATGAGGATGATCGTGGCGATGAGCGTGAGCGGGAAATTCAGCTCGAACTTCACGCCCGCCGCTATCTTCTCCGCCGACAGCAGGTAATCCGGCGGCCAGCTTGCGATGCCATCCGGCCCCGGCGGCACATCGGCCCGGGCGATAAAGTAGGCCGCGAAGAGCCCGCCGAAGAACATCACCTCCGACGAAAGGAAGAGGATGAACCCAAGCATCCCGTTGCTCAGGCCCTGCTTGTGCTGCTGGATTGCTGCTCCGTGTGCGGCCATCAATTATCCTTGTGCGTCGTATTTCGCTCTGCGAATGCTCAGTGCCGGGCCGTCGTGCCGTGGCGCAGGTCGAAGAGCGGCCGCTCCGAATGCACTTCCGGGACCTCGTCGAAGTTGTGGACGGGTGGCGGCGAGGTCGTCGCCCATTCGAGCGTGTTCGCCTGCCAGGGGTCGTTCGGCTGGTCTTTCGGCCGCATAAAGGCGGCGACGACCGCGATCAGGAACGGGATCATCGAGATGGCGATAAGGAAGGCGCCAGCCGAAGAGATCCCGTTCAGCAGTTCCCAGTTGCGCACGTCGGGGTAGGTCGCGATGCGGCGCGGCATGCCGGTCAGCCCCAGAAGGTGCATCGGGAAGAAGGTCATGTTGAAGCCGACCAGCATCAGGAAGAACTGGATCGTCCCCAGCTTGTCGTTCAGGCGCCGTCCCCAGATCTTCGGGAACCAATAGTAGAGGCCCCCAAATACCGCGAACACGGAGCCCCCGAAAAGGACGTAGTGGATATGCGCAACGATGAAATACGTGTCGTGGATGGCGAAGTCCACCGGCACGGCCGCGCTGAACGTCCCGTTGATCCCGCCGATGAGGAACATGCTGACGAAGCCCAGCGCGAACAGCATCGGCGGCTCGAACGTGATCGAACCACGCCAGAGCGTGGCCAACCAGTTGAAGATCTTTACGCCCGTTGGTACCCCGATCATGAACGTCATGAAGCCAAAGAACGGCTTCAGCACCGCGCCGGTCGTGAACATGTGGTGCGCCCAGACGCTAAACCCCAGGCCGCCAATTCCGAGCGTCGCGAATACGAACGCTTTGTACCCGAACAAGGGCTTGCGCGAGAACACGGGCAGAATTTCGGAAACGATGCCCATGCCCGGGAGGATCATGATGTACACGGCAGGGTGGGAGTAGAACCAGAAGACGTTTTGCCAGAGCACTGCATTGCCGCCGCCGTTCGGGTCGAAGAACGAGCCGCCGAAGTTGCGGTCGATGAAGAGCATCGCGAGTGCTGCGGCGAGGACCGGCGTCGCCAGCAGCTGCAGGAGCGCCGTCACGAAAATCGTCCAGCAGAAAATCGGCATGCGGAACATCGTCATGCCCGGCGCGCGCATCCGGAGCATGGTCACGAGGAAGTTAGCCGCGCCGATGGTCGAGGATACGCCCAGGAGGATGACCGCGATGATCCACACGTCCATGCCCGGCCCAAGCGTCCGCGCCAGCGGGCTATACGCAGTCCAGCCGGCAGATGCCGCGCCCCCATTCACCAGGAATCCCGAGAACATGAGGAGGCCGGCTGGCGGGAGCAGCCAAAAGGAAAGCGCGTTGATGCGCGGGAACGCCATGTCGGCAGCGCCGATTTGAAGCGGCACGATGTAGTTTCCAAAGCCGGCCCACACCGGGATGATGAACAGAAACAACATCGCCGAGGCATGCATCGTGAAAATCTGATTATACATGCTGTTGCTGACGAAATTGTTGTCGGCGACCGCGAGCTGCGTGCGCACCAGCAGAGCGAGTATTCCGCCAACAGCAAAGAAAAACATTGTGAAGTAGAGGTAGAGGATACCGAGTTTTTTGTGGTCGACCGTAGTCAACCAATCAAGCACGGCCGGCCGCTCGTAGCCTACCCGCTTCGGGATTGCGATCGTGGCCATGAACTCTTACCTCCTCCGTCGCTGGCCGCCGCCCTCGCGGCCGCATGGGCGCCCGCTGCGCGGTGCTGGCGCTCGTTGTTCAAGAGCGGCCCTAGGGCCGCTGTGCGGACTTGTTCGCGGCCGCCAGTTGGTCGGTGATGAATTTGTCGAAATCCGCTCGCGACACAACCTGTAACGTGAATCGCATCAGCGTGTGGTTCAGCCCGCAAAGCTCCGCGCACTGGCCCGTGTACGTCCCTATTTTTGTCGGGGTCACGGTGAATCTGTTGTCTCGCCCCGGGATGACATCGAGCTTGTAGAGGAACTCGGGCACGTAAAACGCATGAATGACGTCTGTCGATTTCAGCCGAAACTCCACCGGTTCATCGACCGGGATGACGAGTGTCGGTTCCTTCGCGGCTGTCCCCGTGATAGTGAACGTGCCCTTCGCGTTGGGGTCCGAGCCCGGCCCGAGGTCGTTCTCGTTATACGTAAATGCCCATTGCCACTGGAAGCCCTGGACATCCACGGTGAGCGTCTGGGGCTTGGAATCGTTCTCCACATTCACGAGCGTAATGAACGAGAACACGAACAGCACGAGCACGATCACGATTGGGATCGTCGTCCAGACAACCTCGAGCAGATTGTTTCCGTGCGTCTGCGGCGGGAGCGTGTCGTCGCGGCGCCGGTAACGAAAGATCATGAAGGCCAGGGCCCCTTCGACCAGCACGAAGACGACCAGCGCCATCGTCAGCACCAGCAGATACAACTTGTGCAGGTCGCGAGCTTCGGCGGTGACGCCGCCGGGTTGCCCGCTTGCCTGGGCGAACGCGACGCTCGTGGAAATCAAGGCCAGCGAACCAACGAGGAGCAAGACGAATGCGGCTCTGAGAGACACGCGCCTGGCGGCGTTTCGCATGAGCGTGACTTCCCCCTCTGCTTCGCCGACCGTCGCCGCGCATCTCAGCACGGCGGGCGGCGGCCGGTTGTGAACCGCGGCGCAATCGAAGTTATAGTCTGCCCTTTCGGGTCAGTCAAGGAAACGGAAGCCCTCCGCCGCCAGCCGGCGAGACCTTTTCCTTTCGGTGCGCCGCGCTCGCCGGGAACCGCGGCGTGCGAACTCGCATTGTTGTCTTGCCCCCTCGCGAGCCCGCCAGTGACGCTTCCGCCGGGTGGCAGGAACCGCCCGCGGCGGTTGCAAACCCGGGCCTTCGCGATGGCAACCGGCTTATTCCTCGCGCTCGCGCCCGGGCGTCGCGTTCGCGCGCGGGGGCCTGCCCGGCCGACCCGGACGGGGTTCGGACCGGTTCGTCATCCTTCTGGCCGGCGCCGCGCCCTGCCGCTACCTCGCCCGACTGCGAAAGGCGAGCCGCGAGCCACCCATGACCGCCGTGCCGATGCGGCCCCTACCGCCCCGTCCAGTTCGGCTCGCGCTTTTCCGCGAACGCACGCGGCCCTTCGACCGCATCCTCACTGCGGCGGCGTTTCATTTCCCATTCGTAGCGCGCTTCGCCCGCCTGCGGCAGCGTCATGGTGAGGCCCTGCAGTGCCGCCTCCTTCGTCGCCCGCACCGAGAGTGGCGCGCAGCGGAGGATGTCCTGCACCCACGCATCGACGGCGGCGTCGAGGTCGGCCAGCGGCACGACTTCGTTCACCAGCCCGAGCTCGTAGGCGCGGGCCGCCTTGATGTGCCGGCCCGTCAGCATGAAGCCCATCGCCGTCTTCAGCGGGATCTGGCGGGGGAGGCGGTGGACACCCATCGCGCCGGCGATCAGCCCGCGCTTCGGCTCCGGCAGCCCGAGCTCGGCGTGCTCGGCGGCGATGATGAGGTCGCACGCGAGCGCCAGTTCGAGCCCGCCGCCAAGGGCATACCCATTGACCCGCGCCACCAGCGGCTTGAACAGGTCATAGCGGCTGGTGATGCCGCCGAACCCCCCCTTTCCCATCGAGAGGTCCGGTCGCTCTTCCGGCTTCAGGCGCGACATTTCCGCGGTGTACTTGAGGTCGTTTCCGGCGCTGAATGCGCGGTCGCCTTCGCCCGTGAGCACTGCCACCCAGGCGTCGTCGTCGGCAGCGAAATCGTCGAAGACCTCGCTGAGTTCCCGGTTGGCGTGGGCATGGAGGGCGTTGAAGACCTCCGGGCGGGTAATCGTGACATAGGCCACGTGCCCCTTTTTCTCGTATCGGCAGAACTGCATCGCATACTCCGGCTGGCTTCGATGGCCCGAATCCTACGGGCCGAGGGCGCGCCGCGCCACGCCGCCCCCGCCGGGCGCGCCAGGCGTCAGCGATCGAGGACGGCGAAGAGTTCCGCGAGTGGCAGCGCGAAGCCGGGGAGAAACGTGGACTCGAGTGTCCCTTCGCGGCCGACTGGCTCGGCGTCCCGGTCGCCTTCGAACACCTCGGCGGTCCGGCGTTCGGGGTCGATGATCCAGCACGCGTCGACGCCCGCCGAGCGGAACGCCCGGCACTTCGCCCGCAGTTCGTTCATGGACTGGCCATCGGACTTCACTTCGACGGCGAGCGTTGGAGGGGAATCGTCGCGGGATGGGCGTCCAGGCGTCCAGTACGCCGTGTCGGGCAGCCGCCAGCTGCCGGTGTTGGCGAGGCGGACCCGGCCTTCGGGACCGAAGTCGCCACCGAAGCGTTGGACCAGCAGGCCGAAGGCCAGCGTAAGGTGGGCGGTCAGCCGCCTGTGCTTCCAATCTGGCATTGGCTTTTCCAGCACCACCCCGTCGACGTATTCGAGGTAGGGCTTCTCCTCCGGCAGCTCGAGATACTCCTCTTCGGACATGCGCAGCCCGTGGTAGCGCGAGTGCGGCCGCTCGCGCAGCGGGAGGCGGCTGGCCGGCTTCGTGGTCATGTGCGTTCAGTCTACCATTGTCCTCGGACGCAGCTTCAGCGATCGAGGACGGCGAAGAGCTCCGCGAGCGGCAGCACGAAGCCGGGGAGAAACGTGGACTCGAGTCTCTCTTCGCGGCCGACGGGATCGGCGTCCCGGTCGCCTTCGAACACCTCGGCGGTACGGCGTTCGGGGTCGATGATCCAGCACGCGTCGACGCCCGCCGAGCGGAACGCCCGGCACTTCGCGCGCAGTTCGTTCATGGACTGGCGCGGCGACCGCACTTCGACGGCCAGCGTCGGCACGGAATCATCGCCCCCTCGGCGGCCGGGCGCCCAGAACGCCGCATCGGGGAGGCGATAATTCCGGATAGCGGCCAGCAGCACCCTGCCTTCGACCGCGGCGCCGCCACCGGCAATACGACTGTATTCGACCAATCGAAACGTGATCTCCGCGGTCACCCGCCCGTTAGCCCAGCTTGGCATTGGCTTTTCCAGTACCACCCCGTCGACGTATTCGAGGTAGGGCTTCTCCTCCGGCAGCGCGAGGTACTCCTCCTCGGACATGCGCAGCCCGTGGTAGCGCGAGTGCGGCCGCTCGCGCAGCGAGAGGCGGCTGGCCGGCTTCGTGGTCATGGGTTCAGTCTACCATCGCCGTCGGGGCGGGCCTTTAAACGAAGAGCGGCTCCTCGGCGATCCTGCCGAGCCCTTCGTTCAACTGCGGCAGGCGGTCAATCCCGAGCCCGTCGAGCAGCGCCAGGTAGTCGCTGAGCTGCTTTTGCCGCAGCGTACCGAGCCGGTCGACGCCCGCCTGCAGGCGCTCCATGCCATCGGCGAAGAGGACGACGAGCGCCTCCTTTTCTCCGTGGCTGTGGCGCAATTCCTGCGAGAGCGCGTTCTCGGCGCGCGTCAGCCACATCTCGATGGTGCGCTTGCTGTTGGGCTTGTGCTGCTGGTACCAGAGCAGGTGGCGCTTGCCGTATTCGAGGTGGCGCTTCGAATCCCGCAGCATCAGTTCGAACAGCTTGCGTTCCAGGTCTGTCTTCACCATGTCGCCCGCCGCTTCGAAGAGGCTGACCTCGTACGACTTGTAGACGACGTCCACGGCAATCATGAGCTCCGTGAACTTGAGCGCGCCATACCAACCGCGATAGAGGATGCCGAGCGGCGCCTGCCCGAGCCCGCCGCCGTTGGCCATGGCCCGTTTGCGGAGTGCTTCCACCTTGTGGCCGGCATCGTAGACCTGCGTGCCGAGAAACAGCTTCACGTCGTGGAAACCGTAGCTGATTGGCTCGAACCACTTCGCGATGATCTTTTGCTCGACGAGCCCGTTCGAGGAATACACCGTCGCGATCTGGCAGATGGCCCGCTCCAGCTCTTCGGGCAGTTCCTGCAGCCCGTTCGCCCAGTCGAGGTCCGTGGCGGGGATCCAGCGCTCGCGGATCGCCTCTTCGTAGAGGTGGTCCACGCCTTCCGCCCACACTTCGGCCTTGTCGAAGATGTGGTAGCTGCCGGGCATGTAGTTCTGCGGGTCCGGGTGGCTGCCAAGCGGCGTGTCGTTTTCGTATGGCCAGAGGTCCGGGACCTGCCCATAGCTGCCGATGTTGATCTCGGGAGTGCCGAGCCCATTGGGCCCGGGCACGGCGCGCACGCCCTTTTCCGATCGCGTGCGGATGAATTGGAACGTCATGGCGCCCACCTGGGCGGGCATCTTCTCCACCAGGTCCAAGAATTTGTCCATGCGCTCGGGCGCGATGTGCATGATCGACAGGTTCGCGGCTGCCTTCTCGGTGACCACCGACGACTCGATGCGGGCGATCATTTCGTCGCCCCACCCGGCCTGGCGCGCCCGTGCTTTTGTCGCTGCGGAAAGTTCCATCTTCCTCGTCCCCTCGTGTCATGTGCATCAGGCAAAGGGGCGGCGCTGCCGCCCCTCCCGGGTGGTGGTGGCGATTAGCCCCAACGGGCTTAGTTCTGCGAGTCCAGGAGTTCCTTGAACGCCGGCGCCATCCGCTCGCGGCGGTCGCCGAGCCCGATGACCTCGAGCCGGTGCATGTACTCGTTGACCTGCCGCTTGCGCATGATCATCAGCTTCTCGTAGCCATCATCGATGTGCTCCAGTCCCCCGCCGGCCAGGATCGCGAGCGCTTCGCCGGTCATCGGGTTCGTCGTGAGGCCGGCTTGCTGGCTTTGCCCGAGCGCCCCCTCCTGGATGTCCAGGTAGTTGTGGAGCTCTTCCCTGCGCCACGGCTCCGTGTCCATCACGTACTTTAGGTGCGTGACGCCGAAGGCGAGGTGGCGGCTCTCGTCCTGCGCGGCGAGGCGGAACATCTTCTTCTCCGCATCGTTCTGCGAAATCAACTCGCCCATGCGGAAGAGCGTCTGCACGAAGCCTTCGCCGAACAGGTGCAGCAGCGCGGTCATCTCGGTGAAGTCATCGACGCTGAGGAGATTGATCGCGCCGAAGCCCGCATCGACCATACCGCCGCCGTTCACCAGCGTCCGCTTGCGGAACACGTCGAGGTGGCGGCCCTCGTCCATGATCTGCGTACCAAGGAAGAGCTGCGCCTCGAAGTGGTCCGGGTGGACCTGTTCCATGAACCGCCCCGGCAGGTCACCCGCGATGAACTCGACCTGCGTGAGGAACGTGCAGAGCGTGCACATCGCCCATTCGATGTCGTCCGGTAGCGGCTGCACCGTCTCCCACGGGATGTCCCGCGCGCTGGACCACTGGCGCTGGTTCGCCTCTTCGTACAACAGCATCGCGCTCTCGGACCAGACGTCCGCCTTCGAGCGGTACTGGCGCGCGTGCCGCGGCGAGCGCGCATCGGGAGCGGCGCCGCGGGCGGCGAACACGCTCGGGCCACCTTCATCCTTGCCCTTCACGCCATACGACAGCGCGTTGATGTCCTCGAGCGTCAGCCCGCGGCGGCCCGACGCGATTTTCACACCCTGTTCCGTATCCAGGTTCAGCCAATCGAAGTTCATCCCGGGGACATCTACGAACGTTGGCGCTGCCATGCGGTTCTCCTCGGGCGCGCAGTACCGCGCGCCGCACACGGACAGTCTATAGGACGTGTCTATTCAAGTGAATGGCCATTTGCCTAATTTTCGAAACCTGTTCAGAAAATTAGACCCGTGCCGCGACCGTCCCGGCGCCGTCGCGCGTCCCGAGAACGCGGCGCTCGGCCAACTCACCCATCTCCGCCTCCGATAGCCCGAGCTCCGCCGCGAGAACCTCGCCCGTGTGCTCGCCGAGCAGCGGCGCCCGCCGCACCTCCACCTCGGATTTGCTGAGGTGGATCGGCGGCGCGGGCATCTTCACCTCGCCTCGCGTTGGGTGCTCATACGTGATGATCTGGCCGCGGGCCGCGAGGTGGCGGTCGTTGAAGACGTCGTGGCTGTCGTACACCGCCCCGACCGGCACGCCGGCCGCGCCAAGGTATTCCATCACCTCGAACTTCGTCCGTTCGCGCGTCCACTTGGCGATCTCGGCGTCCAGCTCATCGCCGTGGCGCAGCCGGTCCTGCACGGTGAGGAAGCGCTCGTCGATGCAGAGGTCGTGGCGGTCCATGGCCACCGCGAGGGCATCCCACATCCGTTGCGTCACCACCATGAAGAACACGTAGTCGTTCGGCCCGCCGGGCGCGCAGGGATACAGGTTCGTCGGCGAGACCGTACGGTTCCCTCGCCGCGGCACCACGCCGTCTGCGAACCGCTCG
The DNA here is from genome assembly GCA_016191435.1 of Chloroflexota bacterium. Taxonomy (GTDB): domain Bacteria; phylum Chloroflexota; class Dehalococcoidia; order Tepidiformales; family Tepidiformaceae; genus Amarobacillus. Next base: position 615,175 of record JACPOQ010000035.1, read on the forward strand.
CGGGAGGCTATCTGCGTCTTCATGAAATTGACCATCGTCTCCTGCATCGAGATTTCGACGACCTGGCCCTCGCCCGTGCGCAGCTTCTGAATGTAGGCGGCGAGGATGCCGAGGGCCGCGTGGTTCCCCGTCCCGGTGTCGGCGACCGTCGCCGCCGGCCGCATCGGCGGACCGTCCTGCTCCCCGGTCACGCTGAACGCGCCGCCGGCGGCCTGCGCCACCCAGTCGAAGCACTTGAACTCCTTATACGGCCCCGTGGTCCCGAAGCCTTTGATCGTCGCGTAGATGATTCCAGGGTTGTGCTGGTTCAGCACGTCGTACCCGAGGCCGAGCTTCTCCATCGTCCCCAGCGAGAAGTTCTCCACGACGACATCGAACTTCGGGACCAGCTGCAGGAACAGCTCGCGCCCCTCCGCGCTGCCAAGGTTGATCGCAACGCTCTTCTTGTTGTGGTTGAAGCTGAGGAAGTAGAGCGAATCCTTGCCCGTGCCTTCCGTCGCCCTGCCCGGGTCGCCGGCGCCCGGCAATTCCACCTTCACCACTTCGGCTCCGAACCAGGCGAGATATTGCGAACACGTGGTGCCCGCCTCGTACTGAGTCAGGTCGAGCACTTTCATGCCATCGAGTGCGGCCATCGGGTTCCCCTCCGGTGTGCTGACCGCACTGTACGCCCACCAGCGGCCGCTGTTGAGCACAGGATCCGCCTCTATACTTGGCGAATCTGCGAACGACCGCGGGGAGGGCCGTGGAACTCGAACCGGAGGCCCGCGCCATCCTCGAAGGGCGCCACGTCGCCATCCTCGCCACGCTCGTTCGCGGCGGCCCCGCAACCGCGGCCGTTTGGTACGCGCTCGATGGCGACGACGTCATCGTGAGCACGCCCGCCGGCAAGCGCAAAGCGAACAACGTCCGTGACGACCCGCGAGTTTCGCTGCTCGTCGATGTCCGCGATAGCCCGCACGTGCCCGGCGCACTCGCCTACAAGGGCGTCGAAGTGCGCGGCGTGGCGCGGCTGCAGGAAGACCCCGGCGCCACGCTGCGCCGCGCGATTGTCGCTCGCTACCTGGACCCCATCCCGCCCGAATTCGAGGCGCGCATCATCGAAGGCGAGCGCACCATCATCCGCATCGAAGCGAGCAAAGTCCGCATTTGGGACTTCAGTCGGGGCCGTTAAACGCCGCGTCGCCAGATCGCGGTGCATGCTTTGACAGGTATATAACCGCGCGAGTATCATGGGTGTATGGCTTCCACCTTCGAAGTGCTCGCCGAACCCGCCCGGCGCAACCTCCTCGACGCATTGCGCATCCGCCCCCGCCCCGTCGGCGAGCTCGTCCGGCTGCTCGGGCTGAGCCAGCCCGGCGTTTCGAAGCACCTGCGCGTGCTCCGCGAAGCGGGACTCGTGCGCGTGCGCCAGGATGCGCAACGCCGCTGGTATGAACTTCGCAGCGAACCACTTGCCGAGGTCGATGCCTGGCTCGAGCCCTACCGGCAACTCTGGTCCGACCGGCTGGACGCCCTCGAGCGCCACCTCGGTGACACGGCAAGCCACGAAAACGAGTAGACCACGCTTCGTCCAGGCCCGCGCCATCCGCTGCCGATAGCCCCGCCAGCCCCGTCACAAAAATCCGTGGCTTACGCGGCGAGGGAGCCATCTCCACCGGCGTGGTCGAGGCCGTTCACGGCGCCCATCCGCCACTAGTTCGATTGAACCCTACGGCCGGTAGACCGGGACGAGCTCGGTGAGGATGCCGTTCACCGACTTCGGGTGGAAGAAGGCGGCGCCCAGCTTGCGCCCGGGCGCGGCCGGCCCGATATCGATGCGCTTCAGCCCCGCCTGCTCCAGCCTCTCCGCCTGTTCGGCCACATCGAGACAACCGTAGCCGATGTGGTGCAGCCCCGGCCCGTTGCGCGCGAGAAACTTCGCCGTCCCGCTCGTGTCATCCGCCGGGATGAGGACCTCGACGCGCGTCTGCCCCAGCCCAACCTTGATGAAGTAGTTGTTGGTCCGTTCCGGCGCGAAGTAGACGCCATCGGGCAGCGGCGAGCGCCGGGAATCCAGCTCCAGCCCGAGCTTCTCGAGCAGCACCTGCTGCGCCTCGTCCCAACTGCGCGCCACGATCCCGATGTGGTCGATCTCGACAAGCATGGCACCCTCCACCCGCCGCAACGATACGCGCGCCCCGCGGGTCGCGGAAGCGGCACCTGGTTGCGGAGGGCGGCCAGCATCGCCGCGGGTCAGCCCGCGATCATCCCGCCGTCGATCACGATCTCCGAGCCGGTGCAGTACGAGCTCTCGTCGGATAGAAGGTACAGGACGAGCAGCGCGACCTCCTCGGCCGTCCCGCGGCGGCCCAGCGGCACCCGTGGCGGTGGGCCTGGCGGCTCGCTCCCGGCAGGGCGCAAGTTGCGGACCATCGGCGTATCGATCGGCCCCGGATGGATGCTGTTCACCCGGATCCCGGACGGTGCGAGTTCGATGGCGGCGCTGCGAGTCATGCCCCGGATTGCCCACTTGGCGGCCGTATAGGCGAAGTTCACCGGCTGCCCGATGAAGCCGGCCACCGAGGAGACATTGACGATCGAGCCCCCGCCGCTGGCCGCCATCGGCCCGGCAACCGCTCGCATCCCGAGATACGCACTCGTCTGGTTCACCTCCGTCACCCGCCGGTAGGTGTCCATGTCACACGCGAGCAAGCCCTCGGGCCGGTAGATGCCGGCGTTGTTCACGAGTCCCGTCACGGCGCCGTATTCGCCGACCGTCAGCTCCACGACCCGGCGCCAGCCAGCCTCGTCCGAGACGTCGTGGTGGATAAAGGTCGCACCGGCCGCTTTCGCGACCGCCGACGCTTCGTCGTCGAGCACGTCCGTGATCACGACACGCGCGCCCTCCGCCGTGAACAGCTTGCACTCCGCCTCGCCCTGGCCACGTGCGCCGCCCGTGATGATAATCACCTTCCCATCGAGTCTGCCCAATCATCCTCCTCGGTACCCGTGCCGGTGCTACTTCGTGCGGAACTCGATGAGCCTCCGCACTCTCCGGATGGGGTGGTGCGCGGGGATGAACTCCTCCGTCGTCACACCGAAGAGCATCTTCGCCTGTCGCTCCGCTGGTCCGCGCATGGTCCTGCTAAGTAACAGCTTCCCCCGCGCTTCGGCGCGTGCGTCACGATTCAGCGCACGGAGCGGCGAGTTCTCTGCGCAACGCTCTTACCGGTACGTGGAGCCGAAACGGGGCCGATCGATCTTGGCGCTATACTCACGCGATGAATCCCAAGGACTCCGCCCCGGCCGTTGAGTTTCGCGATGTCCACAAGCACTTCGGCAAAAACGAAGTCCTGCGGGGCATCTCCAACTCCGTCCGCCAGGGCGAAACGGTCGTGATCATCGGCCCGTCCGGCTCCGGGAAGAGCACGCTCCTGCGCACCGTGAACCGCCTCGAGGCTATTGATGCCGGCGAGGTGGTGGTCGATGGCATCTCCGTCCACCAGAAGGGCACCGATGTCAACCAGCTCCGCTCCCACGTCGGCATGGTCCAGCAGTCGTTCAATTTGTTCCCGCAGATGACCGTCCTCCAGAACCTCACGCTCGGCCCGCGCAAGGTGAAGAACGAAAGCCGCACCGTCGCGGAGGACCGGGCCCACCGGCTCCTCGAACGCGTCGGCATCCCCGAAAAGGCGGCCGCGTACCCGTCGCATCTCTCCGGCGGCCAGCAGCAACGCGTCGCCATCGCCCGCGCACTGGCGATGGAGCCGGCGGTCATGCTGTTCGATGAACCCACCTCCGCGCTCGACCCGGAGATGATCAAGGAGGTGCTCGACGTCATGCGGGACCTCGCGCAAGAGGGGATGACGATGCTCGTCGTTAGCCACGAAATGGGCTTTGCGCGGGAGGCGGCGGACCGTGTGCTCTTTATGGCCGACGGCGTCATCGAGGAAGAGGGGCCGCCCGCCGATGTCTTCGAACGCCCGAAGAGCGAACGTACCCAGCGGTTCTTGAGCCGTATCATCTCGCATTAGGTGCACGACACCGGGGTGCCACGTCCGTCGTCTAACCCGGCTAGGGCGGCACTAGCGAATCGAGGCCAACGTTACGCTGGCCACCGGGGGTTCAGCCCCATCCAGGGAGGGTCCATTTCCATGTTGAAGTACCATCGCATTGGGCTGCTGCTCGTTGCCCTTCTCGCCGTCTTCGCGTTCGCCGCCGTGGCCTGCGGAGATGACGACGACAACGCGAAGACAACGCCCACCGCTGCCGCGGCCGCCACAACCGCGCCGGCCGCCTCACCGACGGCCAGGGCGACAGCGTTCCCGGCCGATTCCACGATGGCGAAAATCGCGGCCAAGGGCAGCCTCATCGTCGGCGTGAAGTTCGACCAGCCGGGCTTCGGCCTGCTGGATCCCAAGACCAGCAAGCCCGATGGCTTCGACGTCCAGATCGCCAAAGAGATCGGCAAGGCCCTCGGGCTGCAGGAGAGCCAGGTCCAGTTCGTCGAATCTGTCTCGGCGAACCGCATCCCATACCTCATGACCGATAAGGTCGACCTCGTGATTGCGACCATGACCATCAACGCCGACCGCAAGACGCAGATCGACTTCTCCCGGCCGTACTACCTCGCGGGTCAATCTATCCTCGTGAAGAAAGAGAACACCACGATCACCAAAGTCGATGACCTCAACGGCAAGAAAGTCTGCTCCGTCTCTGGCTCGACGAGCGAGACGAACATCAAGACCAAGGCGCCGACTGCCCAGCTCTTGTCGCTCGCCGACTATAGCTCCTGCGTTTCGTCTCTCAAGGACGGGCGCGTCGATGCGGTGTCGACCGACGACATCATCCTCGCGGGCTTCGCCGCCGCTGACCCCTCGCTCAAGCTCGTCGGTGGGCAGTTCACCCAGGAGCCGTACGGCATCGGCGTCAAGAAGGGCAAGGACGACCTCGTGAAGTTCATCGACGCCCAGCTGGACCGGATGTTCAAAGACGGGACCTGGGACAACATCTACACCACGTACCTTGGCAAGGTCGAAGGCCTGCCGAAGCCGGCGGACGCGCGCGCCAAGCTTCCTGCCACCAACTAACCTTCGCCACGCACATGAGCTCGCGATGGCGCGTGGTGGAAGCTGAGGGCGACCGCGATGGCCGCCCTCAGCTGCGCGCCCCGGACTCGCGCCCGGGGCCTGCATGATCGACTTTCTCCGCGAGCTCGTGAACCAGTCTCAGCTTTACTACCCCGAGCTCCTGCGCGGGTACCGCACGACCGTCATCCTCTCGGTGCTGTCGTTCACCCTCGCCATGGTGCTTGGCGGCGTAGTGGCGCTCATCCGGACATCCGAATCCAGGCCCCTTCGGTTCCTTTCAGGCATCTACGTCGAATTCTTCCGCAACACGCCCCTGCTGATGCAACTCGTCTTCCTCTTCTTCGGGCTGCCGAAACTGAACTTGCCCCTCATTGGCCGCCCTGATTGGTTTCTGCTCTCGCCCTTCAAGGCCGGGCTGGTCGGGCTGACGCTCTACACCGGCGCCTATACAGCGGAGGCGCTGCGCAGCGGCCTCCTGTCGGTCGATAAGGGCCAAACGGAGGCCGCCCGTTCCCTCGGACTGAACTATGTCCAGACGCGCATCTACGTCGTCGCTCCCCAGGCGCTGCGCATCTCCGTCCCCCTGCTGACCTCCATCCTCAGCGCCCTGTTCCGAAACAGTGCGCTCGTTTCGGCGATCGGCGTCACCGAACTGTTGCAGACCGCAGAGAACATCCAGGAGCGCAACTTCCAGACATTCCCCTTGCTAACCATCGCGGGCATCCTCTACCTGACACTCACGTTGCCGCTCGCCTACGCCTCTGCGCGCCTCGAACGGCGCGTTGCGAGGGCCCACTGATGGCGGCCGATGCGTGGGCCGCGCTCCTTGGCTTGCTCCCTGGCGAGTGGGGCATCTTCGAACACTGGTTCGTGTGGTCGTTCCTGCTCCGCGGGCTCTGGCTGAGCGTCAAGATCGCCGGGATCAGCATCGTCCTCAGCCTCGGCGTGGGCGTCATCATGGCCGTGGCACGCCTTGCGCCGGTTCGCCTCGTCCGCTGGCTCGCCGGGACCTACGTCGAAACCTTCCGCGCGACGCCGCTCCTCCTCCTGCTGTTCTTCATCTTCTTCGGCGCCACCCGAGTCGACACTACCTGGCTGCTCGATGTGCCCTTCGGCTCGCTGTTGGTTGACCCATCCGGCCAGCTCGACCGCTTGCCGTCGGCCATCCTCGCGCTCACCCTCTACAACAGCGCCGTCGTCGCCGAGATCATGCGCGCCGGCATCCTCTCCATTTCGAAGGGCACCGTGGAGGCGGCGCGCTCGCTCGGGCTGAGCTACCTGCAATCAATGCGCTATGTGGCCGTGCCGATGGCCCTGCGCCGGATGGCTCCGGGGCTCGTGAGCCAGCTCATCACGCTCTTCAAGGACACGTCGCTCGCCAGCCTGATCGGCGTGGTCGAGCTGCTGCGCCGCGGCGGCGTCATCTACAACACCACCAGCTATTCGCTGCTCTACGGGAACGGCAACTCGATCACGATCGAGGTGCTCACCGTCGTCGCGCTCATGTACTTCATCCCGTGTTACCTGCTCTCGCTCCTTTCCCAGCGGCTGGAACAGGGCCCCGAGCAGCGCGCCCGCTACGAGCTCCCCGCGGCCATCCGCGTCGCACCCCCGCCGCGCGACCTGGGGTAGCGGCGTTCACCCGGGCGGGATCAGGCCGTGCTCGCGAAGCCCATCGAGCAGGCGCCCAAGGACATCGTGGTAGCTGATCGACGTCTTCGCCGGGTACGACGCCAGCGGCCTGCGCAGATGGCCGTCACGATGCGGCCGCGCGAAGAAGCCGTAGCCCTCGACGGTGATGGAGCCGTCCGCCCACACGGCAAGCACGGTCCCGGCCCGCTCGGTCTGGATGCGCTCGTACAGTTCCCGCGCCACCTGCTCGGGTCCAAGCTCGATTTCGGTTTCCATCGCGGCGGCCTCACTCACCTCCCCGCAGGCGGAGTTTCGCCGAATCCGGGCCGGGCTGCCACTGGTGCGCTACCCGCGGCGCATGCCTTCGCGGCCGCAGCGTCGCCGAAGAGCTCCGCGGAGCTGCGCGATGGCTCTCGGTGCTCCGGTCGACCGCCCCGCCTTGAACTGTTGGCCACGTCTGGCATAGTGTGCCAGTGGCGCCGCCGCCACCCGATTCGCCGTACCCGATGCCGCCAGCGGACGCTGGGCCAACTCTGGAATTCGAGGAAGAATCTCATGGACTTTGACATCCCAAAGGAAATCGCCGACTACCTGAAGGAGCTCGACGATTTCATCGAACGCGAAATCAAGCCGCTCGAGCAGGAAAACGACAACATCCGTTTCTTCGACTATCGCCGCGAAGACGCCCGCACCAATTGGGAGGCGGGTGGCGTCCCCAGCGAGGACTGGGAGGCGCTGCTCGCCGAGGCTCGCCGCCGCGCCGACGCCGCAGGCCACTACCGCTATCCCTTCCCCAAGGAATACGGCGGCAAGGACGGCACCAACCTCGGTATGGCGATCATCCGGGAGCATCTCGCCGCGAAGGGCCTCGGGCTCCATTGCGACCTTCAGAACGAGCACGCGATCGTCGGCAACAACGTTGGGCTGCTGCTCATGCTCAACTACGGCACCGAAGCCCAGAAGGCGGAGTGGATCCCCCAGATGCTGGCCGGCACCGGCGGCTTCGCCTTCGGCATCACCGAGCCGGAACACGGCTCCGACGCCACCCACATGGAAACGACCGCCGTCCGCGACGGCGATGAGTGGGTGATCAACGGCGCGAAAACGTGGAACACCGGCATCCACAAAGCGAAGTGGGACCTCATCTTCGCGCGCACCTCTGGCAAGGCCGGCGACGGCGAGGGCATCACCGCGCTCCTCACCCCCACCAACGCCGAAGGCTTCAAGGTCGAAGAGATGCTCTGGACCTTCAACATGCCCACCGACCACGGACGGATCTCGCTCAAGGACGTCCGCGTGCCGGCGACGGCGGCATTCGGGGGCGAAGGCCGCGGACTGGGCGTGGTGCAGCATTTCTTCAATGAAAATCGCATCCGCCAGGCCGCTTCCAGCCTCGGCGCCGCCCAGTTCTGCATCAACGAGGCAGTCGAATATGCGAAGGTCCGCAAGCCATTCGGCAAGGCGCTCGCGACGAACCAGGCGATCCAGTTCCCGCTCGTCGAGCTCCAGACCCAGTGCGAAATGCTGCGCGCGCTGATCCACAAGACGGCGTGGACGATGGACACGTACGGCGCGTTCTCGGCGTCGGACAAGGTCTCGATGTGCAACTACTGGTCGAACCGCCTCTGCTGCGAGGCGGCGGACCGCGCGATGCAGGTCCACGGTGGGCTCGGCTATTCGCGCCACAAGCCCTTCGAGCACATCTACCGGCACCACCGCCGCTATCGCATCACCGAAGGCTCGGAGGAGATCCAGATGCGCCGGGTCGCCGGCTACATGTTCGGCTTCATGCACCAGCGCGCCCCAAAGGGCGTCGTCGAAGCCTGAGCAGGCCCCGCGGTTTTGGCGGGGAACCGGCCGGCGCGCGGCCGGCCCCCGCCGGAGTCGCTCGCGCCGCGACTCAGCGCTGCGCGCCTTTCTCCTTCGATCACGAGGGGCGATCATTGGCTCGTGGTCGAGCAGCGCATCCCGTTTGTCAAAGTGCACCTCGATGAGGGCGATGTCGCCGCCGTTGAGGGGGTGCTTCGCAGCGGCTGGCTCACCACCGCGAGCCAGGTGAAGGCGCTGGAGGAAGAGCTAGCCGCCTATACCGGGGCCAGGTTCGTCAACGCCGTGAATTCGGCGACGGCCGCGATTCACCTTGCGCTGGCCGCGTGGGATGTCGGCCCCGGCGACGAGGTGATAACTTCGCCCTACACATTCACAGCGACGGCGAGCACGATCATTCATTGCGGCGCGACGCCCGTGCTCGTGGACGTGCGTGAGGCCGATGCGAACATCGACCCGGAGCTGGTTGAGGACGCCATCACGCCGCGAACAAAGGTCATCCTGCCAATCCACATCGCCGGCGAGCCGTGCGACATGGAGTCGATCATGGGTCTCGCGCGCCGCCATGGGCTGAAGGTCCTGGAGGACGCGGCTCACGCCATCGGGACGATGTATCGCGGGCGGCCGGTGGGCAGCCTGAGCGATGCTGCGGCGTTCAGCTTCTATGCGAACAAGACCATCACCACGGGCGAGGGCGGCGCGCTCGCGACCGGCGACGAAGAGCTGAGCGCGCGCGTGCGGCGCCTGACGCTTCACGGGATGTCGCGCGATGCTTACAGCCGGTACGGCGCTGGCGGAACGTGGCGGTACGACGTCGAGGAGTTCGGGTTCAAGGACAACCTGACGGATATCGCCGCAGCCCTGGGGCGCAGCCAGCTGCGGCGGCTGGAGCACTTCATCGCAGAACGGACGCGGGTGGCCCAACGCTACTTCGCCAACCTCGGCGACGAGGAGCACCTGATCCTGCCGGCGTTCACCGAAGAGAACCGCCACCCGTGGCACATCTTCATGATTCGCGTGAAGGAGAGCGTCCCGGTCTCGCGAGACGATGTCATTCGCGCGCTCGCGGAACGCGGGATCGGGACGTCGGTCCACTTCATCCCGCTGCACTACCACACAGCCTACAAGAAGCTGGGGCGCTGGAAGCAGGGCGACTTCCCCGTGGCCGAGCGCTTCTTCGAAGGCGAGGTCACGCTCCCGATGTACCCCGAGCTCACGAACACGGAAGTCGATGAGGTATGCCAGGCGCTGCGGGAGATCCTGCGCGGGCGTTGAGCGCGCGGGGCGGGCCCGGCCGCGAACGCCGATGCCATCTTCAACCGGGGATCGAGGAGGTGGTGGAGCTGGAGGGATTCGAACCCTCTACCTCAACACTGCCAGCTTTCGGCAGAAGGTCTCACGACGTGTCACGTAGAATCGCGACTCGCCATAAGATCGAGATTATTGTCTCACGACGGCCCAACAAACGTAGGCCCGTTGCTGCCAAATAGGCTCCATGGCGAACTCCGGCGCGCCTGTTTCAACTTCCTGCCGCGTGCGCGCGGCGACCCTCGCCTTGTGGTCAGAAAACTGTGGTCAACCCCGGCGGTGTCCACGCGGTCACGCACCAACAGCGCGTCACGAAGGAGCTTGCAGAGGCCTGGCAGCGGCTTCCCGAAGGCGCGCGGCGCGGCTTGCTTCTGCTAGCGCAGTCGGTAGCCAGTCAAACACCGGCAGCAGAAGAAGCGGTTCCATGATCACTCCTTCATTCCCCAGTCGCGCCAGCGCCGCCTCCTCACTCTCCGCCTCGAACACCGCCACATATGTCTGCACTGACATCGCTCCCGATCCCCCTTCTCACGCCCGCCCGCAACATTAACGAGGTCGCTCTGCGAGAACAACGCCTACGCCGAACTTTACCTCTCGTTTGCGCGCCGCTGGTGGCTCGAAACAGGGTTCGGCCGCGGCCGGCGGCGCGACGGGCCACTCTGCGTCCTGTTGGGCCCCTACGCGCTCCACAGCCTCTTCGGCCGTGCCGCTCTCCCAATGTCGATTTTCGACATCGAAGGATAAGGACTACCTCTACGACGTGATCGCCTAGAGAATCCCGATCAGCCGGCCGAAGCTGGCGTTATGCGCGAGGGCGATGTCGCCGCGAAGGTAGGCGATGAAGCCCACCTGGAAGTTGTCCGCGAACCGCTCGGCGAGTGGCAAGATCTGCACCTCGGAGCGCATGCCGATCAGGAGCTCGCTCCAGTCCGCGACATAGATGCGCGATGCGACGGCGCCACTGGCTCCCTGGGTTTCCGTAATGCTCACGGAAGTCGTCGGCAGGAACGGGAGGTCCGCGATGATGTCGGGCTTCTTGAGCGGGGTTTTGTCGTTGGTGATGCCGGTCTTCAACTTCGAGATACTGCCGAGCGTGCGCGGGTGCATGACGGCCGCGGTGGGCGCCGGCGCGTTCGCCGTCATCACCGCAATCACGGTGTCCACGAGCTTGTCGAAGTCCGCCAGGGCGGCGCCGTTAGCCCCCATCGAAACCTCCGAGATGCCCTGTCCGGCCGTGAAAGCGTCGATGCCCGCGGGCTCGAGCGCCGCGCCCTGGCCGCGTAGCGCAACCCGATCCAGCTCGACGGAGAGCGCCCGGATGAGCTCGTTCGTGAGCACGGTTTCGAGGTTGGGTGCGTCGGCGAGCAACTCGCGCGAGACCCTCACGAGGGCGGTCAGTGTCGCGGCGCGCAGCGTGACCGATTCGAACGCCGGATCCGAGGCGGCAACGGCACTGTTATCCGAGCGCCAGGTTGCCGTCACACCGCCGGAGAGACGCGCGATGCTCAGCTCCTGGGTCTCCATGGGCACCGTCTTCGCGCCGGCGGCGAGCGTCACCGTCTGGGCCCGGAGGCGGTCGATTACGTCGGCCGCGAGGGCCGTGGGCAGCATGTAGCCGCCGGCCGAACCGGGCGCCGAGCCGAGGGCGCGGGCCTCACGGGTGGCGCCGTCCCACTTGCCGGTCGCGATCCCCCGGAGAGTCGTGCCGAGCCGCAGCTCGTCATCTTCGGAATTGAGCTTGCCGCGGGCGGCGAGCCAGTCCTTCATGCTCTGGCCGCGTTCGAGCACGACGTCATCGGCGCGCACGCGCCGCGAGCCAGCCATCGGGAGGGCCCGCGGGTCGCGAATGACTTCGGTCAGATGCTTGGTGTTTTCGTCGTGGTCGATCGCTTCGATGTCGGCCATCAGGCCGTCGTACTCGGCGCGCTCCCCCACATCCATTGGGCGCTTGGCACGCTGAGCCCTGTCGTAGATGACCTGGGCGCGCTCCCACAGGTCCAGCTTCCTGGTTTTCGTCTGGGTGGCCATTCCGGTTCGCTTCCTCCGTGAAGATTCGGTGTCTTGGGCCCCTCGCTATCGGGAGGACGGGGTCGCTCCCTCCGAGGGAGAAGGGCGCGAACCCCGTCACAGCCGACGCCGAAGGAACCGGAGTCACCATAGATAACGCTACGGACACCCTCGCGAGAGCCTTTTTGCCGTTCGGGGCGGGCGCTTTCGGCGGCCCCAACAGCTTCCCGCCGGCGCGGCCGCTGGCCCACTTTCACGTGCCCGAAACCTCGGCGATTTCCGGGCACGTCAAAAATCAGGTTTTGGCGGTTCTGGGCCCGCCCTCGATCTCCGAACTTTTCGCGCGTCATCTTCGGGTCGGCGAGACGGACGCCAGCCTGTAAGCGGTCAACGACCGTGAAATTGACACAATTTGACACAATCCTCCAAGAGACTGCCCCGTCTTCGCGGCCCTCTGAAACTGTAACGTGTTGTAACGCTCATTCCGCCTGCCCGCGGAGGGCTCGCCGTGGCACCCATTCGGGGTCTTCTGGGACCTCCCATAGGTGTTCGATGCGCCCAGCGCGGCCGTTGCCGATGGCGAAGAGTCGCGGCCGGCCGGCGGGCATGCACGACAAGGGCTCCCTAGATCAGCTGCTGGCATCCTCTCATGCAATATCGCAATGAGCGCTGCCATCCGCTGGCTGCCACCATGTCTCGTCATCGCAGGCCGGGGACGGTGGGTGGCTCGCACAGTCGCACGGCGGCAAAACGGGCAGTGGCAGGTGTGGTGGGTTGGTGGGTTCGTTCCGTAAAAGTCGCGCGCGAACGAGATTTTCCGAGGCGATTTTGCGGGAAAAACCCTCCACTGAGTCTGACAACCCTCCACTAGTGGAGGGTTTGGGGCTCCAACCGTCCGAAATCAGCCCGATCCCGTCGTACTCAATGATGGTGTTCGTCTTGCGCTTTTTGAAGCGTTCAGCCATTTTCCGCCCGAACATGGTCGCGCTCAGGCCGTCCCGAGGCCCATATCCCTGGCCTTCTCCCCAGTCCTTGTAAGCCTTGTAGAAGTGCCCCGCCGCGACAAAAGCATCCGGTCGCACGGCACAACGTTCTGCAATAAATGGGGCGAGCTCGTCGCTCTCTTCCTGGTAAGAAACGGTCTCCAGCGCGATAGCCGCCGGGATATCCGGGAAACCGTCCTTACGGTAGTCCACGGCCGCACGCACCGCCCAGGCGAGGATCCCGGGCAGCTCCTCCCGCAACTTGCCCTTCACATCCTCGGCCACCGCGAACTGCTCTGTGAACGGGATCAGGCGGATCCGCCGCCAGAAGCCATGCGAGTCGTCGCCAACCTTCGGCCGATGGTTCACCGCGATCCACAGCTTGAGTTCAGGCGTGAAGGTAAACTGTTTTGAGTACAACTCGCGCGCCGTCACGGGGTCCTGCCCCGTCAGCCCCTTTACGCGCTCTTCGTTGATACGGCTCACCTCCCCTGCCTCGGAAACGGTCACGACGCGCATCCCCACAAGCGCCGCCATGTCTGCCGGGATGCTTTGCTCCTTCCCCTTCTCTATGGTCGAGAACGCCATGACGTGGCCATACTCGCCGGCGACCCAGCGGAGCGCGTCAATGAACGTCCCCTTCCCGTTCGCGCCGGTCCCGTGGCAGAGAAAGAACATCTGTCGGGTCGTGTCGCCCGTCAGGCTGTAGCCGGCCGCGACGCGCACGTACTCACGCACCTTCGCATCCGGAAACACCTCTATAAGGAAACGTTCCCAGCGTGGCGCCACGGCCATTGGATCGAATACAATCCCCGTGCTCCTGGTGACCCTGTCTTCCTTACGGCCGTCGCGAAACTCACCCGTGGCCAGGTTCACCACGCCATTAACACAGCCCAGGATCATCGGGTTGGAGTCCCAACCCTCGCCTACGTCAGAAATGGGAGAGATCGCGCACGCGATCTTGAGCATCGCGTCGATCTTCCCGTGGCCTTCCGATGCTTTTGCCCACTTCCAGGCACGGTCGGCGGCCTCGCCGATCAGGTCGGCCGCCGCCCGCTTGCGTGTCCGCGCCGCCTCGATCGCCAGCCTTATCAGCTCACCCGTAGCCTCTGGCACCCAGCGATGGCGGTCCCAGACAAGCCATCGCCTGCGCTTCCAGTCGTAGCGGCAGCGGTCACCGTAGAGGTGGGCGAACAGCTCCGCATTGCCGGCGTCGGTCTCGGCAAAACCCGAAACACCCGCTGGCGTGCCATCCGATGCCAGCGGTGGCGTCCATTCGGGGACCGCCGCCGCCAACTCTTCGAGCTCGCCCTTTGTCCCGCCGGCCAGCAGCCAGTCCGAGACATCGCCCTTTGGCGGCAACCCTGGCAGCCGGACCACCTTCACGCTTGCCGCGAAGCCCACCAGCGAGCGCGCCACCTGTTCCGCGTGGTCCAGGCCAGCTTTGTCGTTATCAGGCAGCACGACCACCGCGCGGCCTCTCAGGGACTCGTTGTAGGCTGGCCGCCACTTCCCCGCACCCATCGCGTTGCAGGTGGCTGTCAGACCCCGTTCCGCCAGGCTCAGCACGTCCTTTTCGCCTTCAACGATGTAGACGGTTCCCGTACTCGCCAGCAGCTCAGGAAGGCGAAACAGCACCTTGGTTGTGCCTTCGAGGTTCCAGACCCAACCGTCTTTGCCATCCGGGCGCCGTTGCCGGAACGACTTTGGATGCATCCGTACCGCCTGGTAGAGCAGCACCCCGTCCTGGTCGAGGTAGTCGTAGGTAGCAACGATCTCCGCTTGACTCTTCGGCCTCTCTTCGATGGCGATATTCAGGAGTTTTGCCAGATCACGCGACGTGCCGCTCCTCGCACAGGCCAGACAGTTCCACACATCTCGTTTACGGTTCCAACCCGCTGAGGGGTGATCGTCAGGGTGTACAACGCAGGGAAAATCGATCTCATCCCCACGCTTTCGCGCGCCGCGGCGCGCCATAAGCGCATGTTCAATCGCCATCCCAAGTTCTGGGCCCGCCGCAATCGCCCGAACTTTTCCGGGACTCACTCGGGGCGCTCGCGACGAAGATCCTCGATGTACTCAGCTAGCTTCGCTTCGTGCGCCGCCACCATCGCATCCCATTGTGGCTGGGGGATCTCGGCGATCGCGACGCCCTCCCACCGCATCAAGTCGCTCCCGTAAAACGTCGTATTCGCCCACAGGTTTTCGCGACAGGTTGCGCACAGCCCACCGTTCGCCTCTTCGCCGGCGATGATCCATGAAGCCTCTCTCAACTCGCAGATCATGCACCGCACCCGGTGATTCGAAGGGTCTGCCATGGTTCAAGTCCTCTCTTTCCAGCGGGCAGCACGCCGGCGCCACGCCGGCGCCACGATGCGAGGCTCGGCAGCGAGACTAGACCCGTGGTCCGGGCAGGGACGGTCCTGGCGGACGATCTGCACGCACCGCTCGAACGGGCAGTACCACTGCTCCCGTGCGGGGTGCTCGAGACGGACGCCAGTCTGTAACCGATCAACGATCGTGAAATTGTCGAAATTGTCGATATTCATTCGAGAGAGCTCGTAGCGCAGGTGCGCTCTTCGAGGCGAGCATTCCGATCTCCGGCGGCGCTTCACGACGCGACGTCCGATCCCGGGAATCACACCCGGTACTCGATTGGCTTGCTCCGCCTGTGGACTGACCGGCTCATAGCCGGCTCTGGCTCGGACGTCGGACAGCCTGAGCCGAACCAGCTTGCCGATGCGGACCGCGGGCGGGCCCAAGACAGCCCACAGACCGGCCCGTTTCATCGCTGGCCCGACAGGTCGTCCGCCGTGACCGGCCAGGGCGTCCCGTCCCAGCGTTCACGCCGATCCTCGGACCATCGCCGCAGATCGTCGGCGAGGATATACACGCGACTTCCGTCCCGGATGACCGGGAGGGCTCCCGATTGAAGTACGCGGTAGACAGTCGCCCTCGACATGCCAGTCACAAGACAGACTTCGTGGATGCTGAACCTGACTGGCGCGAGTGCGAGCCCGCTAAGGATTCACTGATTAATTGGTGGCCGCTGGGCGATGAGGAGGGCGGCAGCGATAGCGTGCGGCAAGCCACCAGCCCGGCGCTGACGGTAAGCTCGGCGGCATGAAGGATGTGCAGCCGAGTTTCACCGATGTCGA
>JACPOQ010000038.1 GCA_016191435.1 Chloroflexota bacterium
TCGACCGTCACCCAGATCGGCCTGATCTTCGGCGTGCTGGTGACCAACGCCGTGATCGTCGAGACGGTGTTCGACTGGCCCGGCATGGGCACCTTCGCGGTGCAGTCGATCCTGCAGTCAGACCACAAGGCGATCATCGGCTTCACCATCTGGATCGGCGCCCTGATCGTGATCGTCAACCTCCTGGTCGATATCGCCCATTCGTTCATCGACCCACGAGGATCTCGATGAGGGGCTCACGATGAAGTCAGGCTGGCGGCGGGGGCTGAACCGGTTCGCAAACGACCGCGCCTCGGCACTGGGCCTGGCGCTGCTGCTCCTGCTGGTCGTGGCGGCGGTCTTCGCGCCGGTCCTGGCGCCCTTCCCCGGCGACGTCGCGGACTTCCACACCGCCAATCGGCTGCGCCCGCCCGACGCCGTGAACTGGCTGGGCACCGACCGCATGGGCAGCGACCTGTTCAGCCGCATCCTGTTCGGCGCCCGCATCACCATCACCATTGCCGTCGTCGCCGTCGGATCCGCCGTCCTGGTCGGCGTGCCGATCGGCCTTTTGGCCGGCTACTACGGCGGCTGGCCGAGCAATCTTTTGATGCGCGTCTCCGACATCTTCCTGGCGGTGCCGCAGATCGTGCTGGCGATCGCCATCGCCCAGACCTTGGGCCCGTCGATCGAGAACGTCATTTTGGCGCTCAGCATCACCTACTGGCCGTTCTGGGCGCGCCTGGTGTTCGCCGAGACGCGCTCGCTGAAGAACGAGGTCTTCATCGAATCGGCGATCGCGCTCGGCGCCTCGCCGTTGCGGGTGATGACCCTGCACGTGCTGCCCAATATCGCCTCGGCCATCATCGTGCGCACGTCGATCGGCATGGGCGCCACCATCCTGACCGCGGCGGCGCTGGGCTTCCTGGGGCTGGGCGCCCCGCCGCCGACGCCCGAGTGGGGCCGCATGATCGCCGAATCGCGCGAGTTCCTGCCCGAGGCGTGGTGGTACGCGACCGTGCCCGGGGTCGCCATCTTCATGGTGGTGATGGGCTTCAATCTCCTGGGCGACGGGCTGCGCGACTTCCTCGATCCACGCATACGGCGGGGAGCCGGCGTCAAGTGACGGCGTTGCTCGCGGTCGAAGACCTGTCGCTGGGCTTTGCCACCGAGGCCGGCTTCGCCTCGGTCCTCGACCGCGTCAGCCTGTCGATCGAACGCGGCCAGGTTTTGGGCCTGGTCGGCGAAAGCGGCTGCGGCAAGACGACCTTGGCGCGCGCCATTTTAGGCGTCCTGCCGCGCGAGACGGCCCGCATCACCGGCGGTCGGGTCCACTTCCGCGGGACCGACCTGCTGACGGCCGATCCCGCGTCCGTCAACCAGACGATCCGCGGCCGCGCCATCACCTTCGTGCCGCAGGATCCGTTCACCAGCTTCAACCCGGTCTTCACGGTCGGCGACCAGATCATGGAGATCCTGAAATGGAAATCGCCGCGCGCCGGCGAGCTGCCCGGCCGTCGATGGCTGCCCGCGGTCGTCGCGCGCTATCCCGCCGAGCGCAGGCAGGCCGATGTCGAGGCCGTGCTGGAGCTGCTCGATGCCGTGCAGTTGCCGCGGCCGGAGCAGATGCTGCGCAAATATCCGCACGAGCTCTCCGGCGGCCAGCGCCAGCGGCTGATGATCGCGATGGCGCTGCTGCCCGGACCGGACCTGGTGATTGCCGACGAACCCACCACGGCGCTCGACGTCACCATCCAGGCGCAGATCCTCGGCCTGATCCGGCGACTCGCGACCGAACGCAACGTCGCCGTGCTGCTGACGACGCACGACCTGGGTGCCGCCTATGAGATCTGCGACGCCGTCAACGTCATGTATGCCGGACAGGACGTCGAATCCGCGCCGGTCGATCGCTTCTTCGCGGCACCCGCCCATCCCTACACGACAAAGCTGCTGGCGAGCCTGCCCGATGCGAGCGGCACCGCCAGCGGCATCCCGGGCGAAGTGCCCGGACTGATCACACCGCCCGGCGGATGCCGCTTCCATCCTCGGTGCGAACGGGCCGACGGGCCGTGCCGCGAGGTGCGCCCGCCCGTCGATCAGCTCGGTGCCGGACACTGGGTGCGCTGCTACCACCCGCACCGCGACGCCCCATGACCCAAGCGATCCTGAGTCTGGGCGACCTACAAGTCCACTTCGCGGTGCGCGGTCCGTTCAACCGGCGCATCGGCTCGATCAAGGCGGTCGACGGCGTCTCGTTCGACCTGATGCCGGGCGAGGTCTTCGGGCTGGTGGGCGAGAGCGGCTGCGGCAAGTCCACGCTCGGCAAGGCCATCATGGGCATTCACAAGCCGACGGCGGGCGAGATCCGGTTCGAGGGGCAGCGCATCGACGCGCTGGCGCCGTCCGCGCGGCGCGCCGTGCGCCGCAGCCTGCAATACGCCTACCAGGACCCGGGGGCGTCGCTCGATCCGCGCTGGAAGATCGGCGCCTCCCTGCACGAGCCTTTGGTGATCCACACCGATCTCGACCAGGCGGCGCGCGAGAAGCGCATTCGCAGCATCCTGGAAGCAGTCGGGCTGCCCGACACGCATCTCGATCTCTATCCGCACGAGATTTCCGGCGGCCAGCAGCGGCGCGTCGGCCTGGCCCGCATCCTCACCCTGCATCCCAAGGTCGTCATCCTGGACGAGCCGACGTCGGGTCTCGACGTGTCGGTGCAGGCAACGGTGCTGTCGCTGTTCCGCGGCCTGCGCGAGACCTTCGACCTCACCTATGTCCTGATCAGCCACGACCTCGCCGTCATCCGCACGATGTGCAGCCGTGTCGCCGTGATGTATCTCGGCCGCATCGTGGAGAGCGGGCCGACCGAGGCGATCTTCGACCGGCCGCGGCATCCCTATACCCGCTCGCTGGTCGCGGCCATTCCCAAGATCGGCGGCGTGCGCGTGACCAGGGACTTCTGGCTGCAGGGCGAGCCGCCCGACCCGGGAAACCTGCCCTCCGGCTGCCGCTTTCGCACACGCTGCCCCAAGGCCGCCGATTTGTGCGCGCGCGAGGAGCCGGCCTTGTCACCGCTGGCGCCGGGTTCGGTCGCCTGTCATTTCCCGGACTGACCCTCCAGAAGGAGCTTCATGGCGTTGTTGCCGAGTCTCGTGCTGCCAGGGCCGTTGCTCAGCACGAATACGCCATGGGAGGACGGCGCGCCCGTCCCCTGCCAACTCGTGAATCCCATCCAGGAGGTGAACCCGGCAACGCCGCCGTTCTTGTTCAGCACGACGACCTTTCCCCGGGGCGTTTCGAGTTCGCGATGGAACCAGCCGTAGCCCGTTACCGGCCCCGGACCTTCGCCGGAACAGGGTGCCGCCCGAAGGGTCTCCGTCTGCTGATAGGCAAGAGCGGGGTCCGTCTGCCCGCCCGGCAGGCGTCCCATGTTGTAGAGAAGGAACTGCATCATGTCGGCGCCGTTGCTGACGATGCCGCCGGAGCCATATCCCGCCTCCCGGCTCGGCTGATAGTTTCTGCCCGGCGGCAGCGACACGAATTTTTCCGTGTAACCCATCGGCAATCGCGGCTTGAGGTCGACGTGGAAGACCTCGGTGTCGGTCGCCGAGAATCCAGCGCAGAATTTCGCCAGCTTCTCGTTGTATGCCCGGGCGAACTCCTGCGTATCGGTGCTGTCGAGCCTGACCGCGGCCATGCTGAGAAGCGCCCAGCCGATGTTGGAATAGGCATAGCAGGTGCCCTGCCGAAAGGGCGGCGCGAAGGTCGCCATGTAGGCGAAGAGGTCCGTCAGGCTTTCCATCATCCTCGGCGGATAGACGCCGCCCCGGTTGTCCTGCGCCAATCCCGGCTGATAGACGGCGAGATTCCTGAGGCTGATGTCGGCGACGGCCCGCGACATCGTCATCCTGCTGCCGAGCCAGGTCCCGAGCGTACCGCCATAGGGTCCGTGCAGCATGTAGTGGATCCCCGAGGTGAACACCTTGGAGGTCGAACCGATTTCAAAGGGCGTGCGGTCGTTCAGTTCCAGGCGCCTGCGGAAGGGATTGGTCAGTGTGTCCTGGCCGGCGTAGAGGAGTTGCGCTTTGTCCGGAGTGACGACACCGACGACGGCGCCGACATTCGCACGATGATTGTTCAGCGCCGTCCTGTGGTAGTCGTCGATTCTGGCCTGGATGAGCTGGATCGGGCTTCCATCCTTGGCGCGCGCCTGCCTCCCGACGAAGAGCGATCCGGTCAGGCCACCGGCCATCTGCAGGAAGATGCGTCGGGTGGCCATCGTCAACTCTCCACTTTGTGCGCCGCAAACCTAGCCCCGAACGGAGTGATGGTGAAGTCCGCCAAGCAAGAGGCGTGCGTGGACCGATCCGGTGAACCGGTGCATCGTGGCAAGACCTGAGGTGGCGATGGTGGAAGTAACGGGGCAGTTCGAGATCGGCGTCGATATTGGCGGCACGTTCACCGACGTCGTCTGTCGCGACGGCAAGGGCGCGATGCGTCTCGTCAAGATCCCGACAACGCGGCGCAATCCGAGCGCCGGCGTGAAGGCTGCAATGGACTACATGCGGCGGGAATGGCGCGTGTCGCCGGACGAGATCGTCCGCTTCGTGCACGGCACCACGGTCGCCACCAACGCCGTGATCGAGGCGAAGGGAGCCAAGATCGGCCTTTTGACGACCGTGGGCTTCAAGGACGTGCTCGAGATCGGCCGCCAGATGCGGCACAAGGTCTATGACCTCGTGCTGAAGCCCGAGACGCCGGTGTTCCTGGCACCGGGTGCATTGCGCAAGGAAGTGGGCGAGCGCGTCACGGCGACGGGCAATGTTCTCGTCGCGCTGGATGAGAGCTCGGTCCTGCAGGCGGTCGATGAACTGGTCGCCGAAGGCGTCGAAGCGATCGCGGTCAGCTACCTGTTCTCCTTCCTCAATCCGGCGCATGAGCGGCGGACGCGCGAGATCATCGCCGGACGCCATCCGCAGATCATGGTCTCCCTGTCGTCCGACGTCGATCCTGCCTTCCGCGAGTACGAGCGGACCTGCGTGACCGCGTTCGACGCCTACATCAAGCCGGTGGTCGGACGCTATCTCGAGAACATGGAGCAGGATCTGGCAGGTGACGGCGTCAAGACACCGCTTCAGATCATGCAGTCGCGCGGCGGCATCAGCTCCTCCGCCATCGCCCGGCAGCGTCCGGTGCGGCTCTTCCTGTCGGGCCCCGCGGCCGGCGTCATGGGTGGCCTGGAGGTCGGCCGCGCGGCGAACATCGAAGACCTGATCACCGTCGACATCGGTGGCACGAGTTGCGACATCGCCTTGATCAGCCGCGGCCAGCCGCTCATCCGCGCCGAAGGTGACATCAGCGGCTATTCGGTGCGCGTGCCGATGGTCGATGTGAACGCGATCGGCGCCGGCGGCGGGTCGATCGCGTGGATCGATGCGGCTGGATCGCTCAGGGTCGGGCCCCACTCCGCAGGCTCGGAGCCCGGTCCCGCCTGCTACGGCCGCGGTGGCGAGCAGGCGACGGTGACCGATGCCTCGATCGTCCTGGGCTACATCAATCCGGACTATTTCGCGGCAGGTTCGCTGAAACTGTCGCCGGACCTCGCACGTCGGACGATCGAGACGACGATCGCGCGCCCGCTTGGTCTCAGCCTTGAACATGCCGCGCTCGGCATCCATCGGGTGCTCAACGCCCAGATGGCCGAGGCGATCCGGCTGGTCTCGATCGGCCGCGGCATCGATCCGCGCAGCTACACGCTCCTGCCGCTGGGCGGTGGCGGGCCGCTGCATGCGACCGCACTGGCGCGCGAGCTGGGCATCCGGAGCATCGCCGTGCCGCCGCATCCCGGCGTGCTGTCGGCGACGGGCCTGCTCTTCGCTCCGATCGAGCATGAGAGTTCCGCAGCCTTTCCACGGCTGCTCGCCGGCCTCGAATGGCCGGAGGTCGAAGGGGCCCTCGCGGACCGCGACCGGGCCTGCGCCAAGCTGATGCGCAGCGAGGGCGTGCCCGCCGCGCAAACGCAGATCTTATACTTCGCCGACGTCTGCTACGTTGGGCAGTCCTACCATCTGGAAATTCCGCTTCAGACGGATGCCGCCGCCCCTCTTGAGACGCTCTACCGGGACTTCCTGGTGGCGCATGACCGTATCTACGGCCACAGCACCGAAGGCGCGGCCCGCATCGTCAATATCCGCAGCATCCACCGCAGCACGGTCGGCCGACCGTCGACGGCGGCACCTGCGTGCCCGGGTGGCGATGGCGCGCACAAGAGCCAGCGCGACATTCTCACCGCCGAAAGCGGCCGCTTCATCCCGGCCAAGGTCTACGATCGTTCGACGATGGCGTCTGGCCTCGAGATTCGCGGTCCGGCGATCGTCGAACAACCCGATACGACCACCCTGATCGAGCCCGGTTGGCGCGCGACTGTCGTCGCCGACGGCACGCTGATCATCACCGCCGACTGAGGGAACCATGACCGAGGCCCTTGATCCCATCACCGTCGA
>JACPOQ010000039.1 GCA_016191435.1 Chloroflexota bacterium
CGGCACGACCGTCCTGGCGAAGGAAGAGCTCGCCGTCGCGCGTACATGGAAGCCCAGCGAGCACATCCCGCTCGACGGTGCGGAGCGCAGCCCGGTCCGGCCGCCGGAGGTCCGCCCGCCCGCTCCTCCGCGCTGGGGTGCGTAGCGCCGCAGGACGGACGCGGGCGTTTTAGGCGCGCACGAGTCGCCTTTGATCGAGACTGATACCACTCGCCGCTCCATGGCTGGAGCGCAACAGGATGACTCAGTGACATTTTCCACACGAACACAGGTACCGTGTTGTCGAGGAAACCCTCGTTCGGTAGCAGTGCACAGGACGAACCGACGGAAGGTCGGGTACGGGCACGGCATAAGCCGTGCAGCACTCCGGCTGGCGGCTTAAGGGTGCGTGGGCGATCCTACTCAAGTGGCCCGCGCCCGGAGTTTGTCGGACGGGAGACTCACGTGGACGTCCCATTGATTTCGGCCCTCGTCTTCGTCGGCCGACTTGTTGTGGGCGGGAGCCTCCTCGCGGGCGGAATACGCAAACTGATCGACCTCGAGGGCGCCCGCATCGCGATTCTCGACTACCGAATCGCGCCGCCAGTCCTGGCGCGACCTCTAGCCCTGCTGGTCACGATCGCTGAGGTGACGATCGGCACCTTCACGGCTACAGGGATTCCGACCGCAGCCGCAATTGCACTCCTATTGATCGCGCTCTTCTCGATTGCAAGTGCCCAGGCGTTGGCTCGCGGGCTTGAGATCAACTGCCATTGCGCCTGCGAAGACGACCGGCTCTCGATCAACACGCTGGCCCGCAACGCGTTCTTCATGGTGGTCCTGGCGACAGGTCTTGTGGCTGTCCCTGGCGCGCGACACATGGGTTCGCTCATCGAGGCGCCACTTCCATACGTACTGTCCGTTGCGGTCACCGCCGCAACTGTTTGCGCGGTCTGGGCGACGGCGCGACTAATGACGGTGGGCAGAGCCATCCGGCGGACAACATGACGGAAGTCTCCACCTGGTTCGTCGTGGTCCTTACGTTCTTTGTGCTTGCCGAGGCAGTTGCCATAGTCGCCCTCGCTCGGACGATCGGGCTGCTCCAGATCCGTATGGGCCCGGAGCCCGGGCCGCTCCATACTCCGAGCGGGCTCGATTTGGGCTTCGCGGCGCCGGCGATCACAGGCTACGAACTCCACAACGACCAGGCTCTTACGCTCAACATGCACGCAGGTCGATGGGGGATCGTCTTCGTCAGCGCGACCTGCTCTGTCTGCAGAAGCCTCGCGCGTGACATCGCCACGGTCGGCACCGACCACAGCTGGGATGCGTCGATGGTTGTCGTCGCGCGCGGCTCGAACATGCAGAACGCCCTATACGCGAACCTTCCGCGAGAAGTAGTGGTGTTCAGCGACCCGAACGGTGACGTGCATGAGCGCTACGGCGTGGAAGAAGTCCCTTACGCATTCCTCGTGGCAGATGGCCACATACGAGCAAAGGGTGTGATCAACAGTCGAGATCAGCTGGAGATGCTGCTGCTCGAATCGACGCGAAAGATAGGGGAGGCGGCGTGGGTGAGGGTCGGTGAGCCCATTGGCTCTGGAGAGGGGGTGGATCGGTGATCTCGATCGATGACGGACTGAAGTATCTCGCGGCTAGCACATCGCGGCGAAGTATTCTCGCGAAGCTCGGTCGGGGTCTAATCGGGGCGGCCCTGATGTCGACTGCTTTCCCCACGAGCGCGGCCGCTATCAGTTGCGGCTGCACCGGCAATACGAAGTGCGGCGTCAACTGCGGGGGTCGGCCACCGAATAGCAATTTCTGCTGTAGTTGCAGCCCACCGTGCTTCAGCTGCGGCGGAGGCAGCTGCAACAACGCGAACTGCCTCGGCGCGACCTGTTGCATCGGCTCGGGATTCACTCCGGGCTGGTATTGGTACTGCTGCAAGCCTTCCAGCGCCGCATCAGCGGGAACGGCATCCCTGTTGGTACCCCCGAACGACCTTTGGAAATGCCAGGACTGCTGCAATGGCTTCGGCGATTGCTACACCAGTCGCGACATCGTCGGCACATGCTGACGCCTCGCGCGAAGACGGTGACTTCGTACGCTCTTGCGGCGGGCGTTGGGACGGCATTGGTGGTCACTGCCATAGTCCAGGCATTCCTGCGCTCGCCGCCGTACCAGTTGGACGCGATCGCGCTTCTCGCGTTCCTGGCTGCCTTCGTCGGTCTTGGGAAAACGAGTACGGCCTGAGGGTGCTCGATGGTGGGAACCATCGCGCCCCTCGTGAAGGTGGCAAGAAAGCAGTGGGCGATCAGCAGCGTCCTGTTCCTGGTCTCGTGCACTGGGGTCGCCGTTCTCGGCGGCGCTTCGCTCGGCCTGCTTGGCCGGCTCGTGGATATCGCGCAGCCGACCTCGCTGGTCCTGATCGGAGGCGTCAGCCTTTGCCTCGCATTGGTGGACATCACGCCGTCGATCGCTCGCGTGCCGTCACTCGGCTGGAGTGTTCCACGCTCCTGGTGGGAGCGCTTCGGGCCGAATCGCGGGGCCGTCGCATACGGGACTGTCCTGGGCCTAGGTGTGAGCACCGTCGTACCGTACGCGAGCTTCTACCTCCTCTTGTTTGGTGCACTACTGCTCGGGCCGACGGCGGGGATCGCAATAGGCGCTTCTTATGGCTTCGCCCGGGCGTTGCCCGTGCCCATCGCCTCCGCGGCGATCCTGGCTGGAGCCGACCCGATCGAGGTCGGCGATTTCGGCGTTGGTCTTAGTACCCGCTTCGTCAGGCTCTCCACAGCCTTCCTCCTCGTCCTTCTCGGCGCAATGATCCTGATAACGCCATCTGCCATCCGAGTGCCACTCCTTGGTACCTAATTGCGGGGACGGTGGCGCGGAAGGACCGCAACGCGCGGGAACCACAATGCAAGACCGATGGACCATCGGTGACGGACAGATCGGATCCGGCCTAACCGTCGCCGTGACGAGGGTCGTCTTCCATAGTCCAATGACTGCGTTCACGGCGCTCCGTCGGTTTCGTCGCCTCTACCGTCAGGGACGAGCCACGCCTGGCCTGCTCAGAGGCCAGGTCGCGCTGGCCGGTCCTCGGACTCTGCTGAACGTGTCTCTCTGGGCGAGCCCGCGAGAGATGCTGCTGTGGTCGGGGACGCCGGAACACGTCGCGGCAGTGCAGTGGACGTACGGACGGACGGTCGAAGTCTGGTCAGGATTTGCGCCGTTTGTCCAGCGGAGTCCGAGCGCCAAGTTGTGGGATGGGCAGCTTGACCACCTCTAGAGGTGAGATTCCCAGTGGTCTCTGATACAGCGCGGCTAGCGTCCCGCGGATGGATGAAATCTTCGCGACGAGCCACAACGAGCTCGTCGATCCGACGCGCCGCTGGCTCTGGCACACGTACCAAGAGCGCTACGACGGGACTCCATTCACCGAACGTGGCTTCGACAACATCCTGTCCCTCATTGACTTGGTCCCGTGGCTCGCTGAGCTGCGCGCGGCGTGAGTACGTATCAACGATGACTGGGAATCTCACCCAGCAGGGGCCTCCGGCGGCGCGGACCGTTGACGTCCAGGGACATGGCCCGCGGACCACGTCCGGGCGCGTCTCGGAACCGACCGCATGCATGCGTGGTACTTGATGAGATGAAGCGGGCTACACTCATCGCGTTCGCCCTCGCAATCGGGTGCACCGTGCCCCAGGAGACTCGGCTGACGGGCGCCGGGTGTCCACTAAGCCCGCTCACGAGCATCGCCTCATCACAGGGAGGATGGGAGTTCCAGTTTCGCCGGTCGGGCGAACTCGCGGGACCTGCCGTTGTCAAGAGCCGAGATGGCACCAAGGGCCAACTTTGGGTTCTCCGGACAGACGACCCGCCGCTCTATCTGTCGCTCAGAGCCGAGCGGATGGACAGCCCTGGCTTGAAGGTGTTCGAGATCTTGCGCTCAGGCACGGAAACGCCGGATGTACCGTTCCCGGGGGGCGGCAGGGGCTACGTCTACATTGTTTCGACTTTGACGCCGGTGCTCACGGAACCGGGTTGTTGGCGTGTGGGGCGGATCGGCGTCCGAGCGCAAGACCGGATCGTACTCGAGGTCAAGTGAGATAGACGCACAGCCAAGGCGCCCATGACGGCAAGGTTGTCCGGTCCCCGCCTGATTGTGGCTGCGAGTGCCCGGCCCTCCCGCCCGACGCGGAGCGTGGTGAACGCCGCGCTCATGACCGATCGCCCGGGCGTGTTCTCGGGCGGCGACTGCCAGATGGGCGCGGTCACGGTCATCCAGGCCGTCGCCCAGGGGAAGCTCGCGGCCAAGGCCATCGACCGTTATCTCGCCGGCGCCGACATGGCCCAGGTGGCGGCGGAGATCACCAGGAGGAGGCGGTCCCCGAGCTCATCGACATCGTCCCCGCGGGGGATACGACTCCATCGTGACGACGCCCTGGAACGTCTCGCTCTCGTACACCGACTGCGTCTCGTGCGGCGCGTGCGCGGAGACCTGCCCGACCGGTGCGCTGATGATGCGCGAGCGCGACCTCATGACCTACGAGCTCGACATCGTCCGCTGCATCTACTGCGGCGACTGCGTCGAGGTGTGCCCGCACGGCGCGCTCGGCGAGACGCCGAACTTCGAGCTCTCGACCTACCAGCGCTTCGGCACGACCGTCCTGGCGAAGGAAGAGCTCGCCGTCGCGCGCACGTGGAAGCCGAGCGAGCACATCCCGCTCGACGGTGCGGAGCGCAGCCCGGTCCGGCCGCCGGAGGTCCGCCCGCCCGCTCCTCCGCGCTGGGGTGCCTAGGCGGGACCTGAGGGTCGACGATATTGACACTAACCGTCAATATCACGTATCCGGTCGCGCGCTCGCCGAGCTTCTCCGACTTGACGACGTAACGGTCGGCCGCATCAGCCACTCGAAAGCGACGGATACCACGCATCGCTGGAAGTTCGGGCTCGCCGCGCCGGGCGTTCCCGACGCGAGCTCGAAAGTCGAGTTCTCGGCTCGCGGCACGGATCTGCCTTATGAGCTCGCTCGCATCGACTTGGTCCTGGCTGAACGTTTACGAGTTAGACCAATGCGCCTCAACCACTACCTTCCCGCCGCAGCGGTGGTGCAGAAGGTCGAGGCACTCAAGGGTCGTGCCCATACCGAGCCTCGGGACGTATTCGATCTGGATCATCTATTCACGACGTTCCCTGATGTCTTGGGTCAGACCAAGGTGCCACCGGCCCTCCTGAAGGCGGCGGTCGAGCGCGCAAGCGAGCTGACGTACCCCGAGTTCGAGAGCACCGTCGTGCCCTATCTGGACGAAGATCTCCGTTCGATCCTTGGAAGCCCAACGGCATGGGAAGACATGCACCTCCGGGTGATCGAGCGGTTGGAGGCTGCGATGCGGGTGCCGGTCGAATGAGCACTGCGACCGCCTACGCGGCCCTCCGGCGGATCGGTCCGATCGTGACCACAGCCGAAGCCGCTGCCACTCTTCGCGTCTCTTCTAGCGCGGCCAGTAGGACTCTGCGCCTCTTGCGCGAGAGAGGGCTTGCGCGACGGATCGGTCACGGTCGCTGGACGACCGAGACTAACGCGCTGGATCCCCGCAGCGTTGCTGCCGAGATCACGCGCCCGTATCCGTCGTATGTGTCGTTCGAGTCGGCGCTCTTTGCCCATGGAGCGATCGACCAGGTCCCGCGCGACATCTCTCTCGCGTCGCTGGCGAGGCCGCGCAGGGTCCGGACGGACGTGGGCACCTTCGTGATCCATCGCCTACCGCCAGCGTTGTTCGGCGGATTCCTCGAACGGGATGGCGTGGCGCTCGCGACGCTCGAGAAGGCGATCTTCGACTTCCACTACGTGGCTCAAGCGAGCGGACGTCCGTCCCGCCGCCTCCCCGAGCTCGATGTACCGCGCAGGCTGTCATCGCGCAGGGTCCGTGAATGGATCCCCCGGATCGAGTCGAGGCGATTGAGGGCTCTCGTGGCCGACGCGCTAGAGCGGCAGCTCGCGGGCTGAAGCGCGGGGTGGGCCTGCGCGAACGCCTGGTCGAACGGATCCGAGCGACGGGACCGATCCCCTTCGTTGACGTCATGGAGGCGGCCCTCTTCGATCCCGACCACGGCTACTACACGACGCGCGTGGCCATCGGCTTCGAGGGCGGCGACTACTTCACTTCCGCGGACCTCGGTCCGGCGTTCGGGCGCGCGCTCGGGCGCATGGCCAGCGACGCCTGGAGCGCGCTCGGCCGGCCCGCGACGTGGGACCTCGTCGAAGCCGGTGCGGGCCACGGCACGGTCATGCGCGATCTGCTCGCCGCGCTCGAGCACGAGCGGGGTGAGGCCGCGCTTGCGGCACGGCCTGCGATCCTGGAGGTCTCGCCGCGTTTGCGGGAGCAGCAGCGGCTCGCGTTGACCGGGCACGAGATGCGCTGGGCGACGGCGGCGACCGCGCTGGCGCCTATCCGCGGCCTCGTCTTCGCCAACGAGGTGCTCGACGCGTTCCCCGTGCACGTGCTCGAGCGCGGCGAGGACGGTGTGCGCGAGGTGCACGTCGGCGAGACCGACGGCCGCCTCATCGAGGTCCTCGGCGCGCCGAGCCATCCCGACCTGCGCTGGCGCGTTCCCGAGGCGCTGGCGATCGGAGGGCGGTGGGAGGTCAGCCGGGCGGCGGAGGGTTGGGTCGCGCAGACCGCGGCGGCGATCGCGACGGGGTACCTGCTCCTAATCGACTACGCGGATGACGAGCAGGGTCTGCTCGCGCGCCGGGGCGCCGGGACGGTGCGCGGATTCAGCCGCCACCGCCTCGTCGGCGATGCGCTCGCCGCGCTCGGGGAGATCGATCTCACGGCCACGGTCAACATCACGGCCATCACGCGCGCGGCCGAGGGCGCAGGCCTGCGGCTCATCGGCAGCGGCACTCAGCGAGACGTGCTGATCGCGCTCGGCGTGCGCGAGACCGCGGCGACCTCCGACGCGCCTATCGAGCGACTGCGGAGCGCGAGCCGACGCTCCGCTGCGGAGCTGCTCATCGACCCGAACGGCCTCGGCGCGTTCCGCGTGCTGCTCTTCGCGAGGGACGCGCCCGCCGATGGCTTCCGCGCCTTCAACTAAGATGGGTGCCTCGGGCGGTTAGCTCAGCTGGTTAGAGCACTTGCTTGACATGCAAGAGGTCACTGGTTCGAGCCCAGTACCGCCCACTGGAGCGTTGGTGTGGAAGGACAGTTTCCTTCCCGTCCGCGGACAGTTGGCGCCTCGTTCGGACAGTTCCGGCCTCGTTCTTCCGCCATGCCCCCCGGCCTTCTTTATGTGCCGTTACCATGTGATAAAGAAGTTCCCGGGAGGCATCAAATGGGACGTAGCGTCGCTCCGACCGCAGTGCTGGAGTCGCTTGAGCGCCTCGCGGAGGCCGCTGGGCCGGCGCGCGCGAGTGATGCTCGTCTCGTCCGGCGCGCTATCCGTGAGGCGCTGCCGGCCGAGGCCGCGACGATGTCGTATTCGGCGCCTGAGGCCGCCGACCGGCTCAACGTGACGCTGCCGACCGTGCACGTGTGGCTGAGAGCGGGCGTCCTGCAGGCCGCTACCGACAGCCGCCCGAAGCGGCTCCGGCTCGAGCGCGACGGCGTGGATGTGGTGGCGCGGAAGGTCCGTGAGCTCCGGCGCCACGCCCCGCGGACGCGCAAGCTGCGCGATGTCGTGGAGTGGCTCGAGTACCAGAAGTACGCCGACCGCCTCGGTGGACCACGCCGACTCTCGGACAGGCGAGATGTTCCGGTGAGCGAGCGGCTGGCCAAGATCTGGGGAAGGCGCCGCGAACGGGCCGCGTCCAAGCGCCGATAGGGCGTGCCCTATCGCCTTCGCTTCCTGGATGCCGCGCTCGACGATCTTCGGAACGTGCCAGCGGGGCGAGCCCGGTCGCTGGTCGGTGGCGCGCTCGAACGACTCGAGCGAGAGGGCCCCTGCATCGGCGTGCGCCTCCGCGGACAGGGACGACGTCGGTTCTGCCGCATGACGGTCGCCGAACACGCGAAGAACACATGGCGCGTGATCTATCAGTGGCCTCCAGAGGCGGGCGACCCAGCGGACGTCATCGTGGTCTGGGTCGTGCGCGAAGAGGCTGACGACGCGGAGGCGGACGTCTACCACCAGCTCGACGTGCTGCTGGAGCGGGAGGGGGTCGCGGTCGGACCCTGGAGCGCGGAGGATCGCCGACTGCGATGCTGCGAAGAGGCCCCGGCGTGACAGCGGCATGTCGGCCCGAGCGAAGCCGACGCCTGGGAGGCGGTCGAGTCATCACCGCCGGCGGCACCGTCCGCGATCCGGACGGCCGCGCTGGCTGCCCGATGCCGGTTTGGAACGACGGGGCGCAGGGTGTCCGGGTTCGGAGGCAGTTGCCGTGTCGTCTGGCGCCATTTCGTGCGGGAGCGCACTGACAAGCCCACTGTCATTCCACATCCGCGGCGCCCAGGCGATCTTCCCATCGGGCCGGGGCGTCGTCCGCAAAGCCGCCGCCGAGTAGGATGAAAGTATGAGGCGGAAGATCGCCGTGTCCGTCCCCGAGGGGCTTGTCGGGGTCGCCGAGCGCGCCGTTGCCGAAGGCCGCGCGGCTTCGATCAGCGCCTATTTCAGTCAGGCGCTCGCGCAGAAGGCGGGGCGCGAGAGGCTCGACGATGTCCTCGACGAGATGGACAGGGAGTACGGCCCGCCTGGTCTGGAGGCTGAGGCGTGGGCAGAGAGAGTCTGGCAACGAGCGCGGTCCTTGACGCTGGAGCGCTCATCGCGTTCGAGCGCGGTGACAGGTTCACGCAGTCCACGGTCCGCGCGTTCCGCGAGCGGGGCGGCACGATCGTCATCCCGGCCGCGGTCCTCGGGCAGGTCTGGCGCGACGGAGCGCGGCAAACACGCCTCGCCAGGCTCGTCGAAGCGGGCACAACGGAGATCGACATCCTCGACGAGCCGACCGCCAAAGCGGTCGGGGTCATCTGCGGCCGCAGCGGGACGGCGGACGTCGCCGACGCGAGCGTCGTCCTGAGGCGCGGCTCCATCGCGCGGTCGTCCTGACCGGCGACGCGGCCGACCTCCGCCGTATCGACCCCGCGCTCGCGATCGAGGAGATCTGACCCGCGCGGATACTCCGCAAACCTCCCCACCGTGTTTGCGCCCCGCCCCTTCCCCGCGCAGCCTGAGCGCGTGATCGCCGCCAGCCTCTCTGTCGTCGTCAGCTCCGTGTTCGCGGTCGTGATGGCGCGGCGCTGGGCAGCGCGGCGGCGGCCGTATCAGGCGGTGTGGGCCATCGGCCTCGCTATGTTCGCGGTGGCGGCTGCGGCCGGGGTGCTGGCGCGCCTCGGCGGCGCGACGGAGACCGAGTACCGCGTCTTCTATCTCTTTGGCGCGATCGCCAACGTCGCCTGGCTCGCCCTTGGCACCCTGCATCTGCTCACGCCCGCACGCGTCGCTCGCGTGTCGACGTGGGCCGTCGCGCTGTTCACGGTCGCTGCCGCGGTCGCGGTGTTCGTATCGCCGGTGGACATGACCAAAGCCGTCGACACCGGCCGGGGCTTCGAGGCGGCGCCGCTGCCGCGCATCTTCGCGGGGATCGGGAGCGGGCTCGGCAGCGTCATCCTCATCGGCGGCGCGCTGTGGTCGGCGTGGGCGTTCCTCAAGCGCGGCGGGCAAGGCCGTCGCGCGCTGGCGAACGTGATCATCGCCGCAGGTGTTCTGGTCGCGGCGGCCGGCGGCACCGCGGCGTTCACCGGCGCGAGCGGGATCGTCGAGTGGACGAACTTCGCCGGCGTAAGCCTGATCTTCATCGGCTTCTTGCTCACGTAAGCCCGACCCTCGCGCCGCGCGCGACCTCCGTCATTTAGCGTTCACCTCACGATGGCAAAGCAGCTCGGACGAAGGCCCGACCACGGCGAGGACGACCCCCTCCACGCGCTGCGGCACTCGGCCGCGCACGTGATGGCCGGTGCCGTCATGGATCTCTTCCCGGGGACGAAGCTCGGGATCGGCCCCGCTCTCCGTGACGGCTTCTACTACGACCTCGAGACGCCTCGCCCGCTCGGGCCGGACGACCTCCCCACGATCGAGGAGCGCATGCGGGAGGTCGTGAAGGCCGACCTGCCCTTCGAGCGCGGCCAGATGCCGCGGGACCAGGGCCGGCGCTTCTTCGCGGAGCGCGGGCAGGACCTCAAGGTCGAGCTCATCGACAGCTTCGAGGCCGGGGAGGGCGCCGAGGGCGACGTGGTCGGGACCTACTCGCACGGCGACTTCGTGGACCTCTGCAAGGGACCGCACGTCGACCGCACCGGGCGCCTGAAGGCGCTCAAGCTCCTCTCGCTGGCGGGCGCCTACTGGCGGGGCGATGAGAAGCGGCCGCAGCTCACGCGCATCTACGGGACGGTCTTCCCCGCGCAGAAGGACCTCGACGCCTATCTCGAGAAGCTCAAGGAGATCGAGCGCCGCGACCACCGCGCGCTCGGCCGGGACCTCGAGCTGTTCCGCATCGACGACGAGCTCGGCAGCGGCCTGGTGCTCTGGCTCCCGAACCTCTCGATCGTCCGCGAGGAGCTCGAGACCTGGTGGCGGAAGGTCCACCACCAGCGCGGCTACACGCTCGTCTACACGCCGCACATCGCCCACGAGAAGACCTACATCCGCTCGGGCCACCTCGAGAAGTACGGGGAGAACATGTACGGGCCATTACTGCTGGACGAGGGTGGGGGGTCCTCGGGGGGCGAAGCCCCCCGGCAACGCTTCTGGATCAAGCCCATGAACTGCCCCGGCCACATCAAGGTGTTCCAGTCGCGGGTGCGCTCCTACCGCGAGCTCCCCCTGCGCATCGGCGAGCTCGGGACGGTGTACCGGTACGAGCGCGGGGGCACCCTGCACGGGATGCTTCGCGTCCGCGGCTTCACGCAGGACGACAGCCACATCTTCTGCTCGTGGGGACAGGCGCAGGACGAGATCGGCAAGGTCTTCGACCTGGCGATCGAGTTCATGCGCCTGTTCGGCTACTCGGACCCCGTCACCTATCTCTCCACCCGGCCGGCGAAGCGCCTCGGATCAGATGAGCTGTGGGACAAGGCGGAGAAGGCGCTCGCGGACGCGCTCGGGGTACGCGAGGTCTCCTACAAGATCGACGAGGGCGGCGGCGTCTTCTACGCGCCGAAGATCGACATCAAGGTCAAGGACGCCATCGGCCGCGAGTGGCAGGGCCCCACGATCCAGATCGACCTCAACCTGCCCGAGCGCTTCGATGTCACGTTCGTCAACGACAGGGGCGAGCGCGAGCGCGCCGTCATGGTCCACCGCGTCCTCTTCGGCAGCCTCGAACGCTTCGTCGGCGGGCTCATCGAGCACTACGCCGGGAACTTCCCGCTGTGGCTCAACTGGGAGCAGGTCGCGGTCGTGCCGTTCCGCGAGGACTCCCTCGGCTACGCGCAGAAGGTGGTCGACGCACTCAGCGCGCACGAGATCCGCGTTCACCTCGACCAGCCGCCGCTCGCCGACATGCGCGAGCGTATCCGCGAAGCGCAGCACCGCCGGCCGAACTACATCGTCGTGGTCGGCGGCAAGGAGGAGCAGGCGGAGACCGTGTCGGTCCGCCCGCGTGGCGCGATCAAGGGTGGGGAGGAACGCGGCGTGCCGCTCGATGCCTTCGTGAAGCGCGTGACGGCCGAGCGCGACGCGAAGTCCCTGCCGCATGACTTCGATCCGGCGGCCGCCGAGCCGAGCGCGGGGCAGGCCACGAGCGAGTGACGGTCACCTCGCCTCCGGGGGTCCTGGTCGGCGAGCGCGTCCGCCTGCGGACGATGACGACCGAGGACGCGCCGCACATTGCGCGCTGGGCTGCCGACCGCGAATTCGCCGAGAACCAGTGGGGCCGTATGCGCAAGCAGGGGGTGGAAGCGGCGCGCGACTTCATTGGCTGGTTCGCGAAAGAGGACTCGTGTCTGTTCGCGGTCGAGCTGGATGACCGAGTCATCGGATTCGCGAACTACCGCGGGCTGAGCCGTGGCGATAGCACGTGCGAGATCGGGGTCGGCATCGGCGAGAAGGACCTGTGGTCTCAAGGCCTGGGTCGCGACGCGGTGCGTGCGCTCCTGCGCCACTTGTTCGAGGATCTTGGCATCCAGCGGGTCACGCTCCATGTGATCGCGACGAATGATCGGGCGATCGCCGCGTATAGGTCTTGCGGGTTCGAGTTCGAAGGGGTCGAGCAGCGTTCCCGGCGCGCCGAGGACGGGAGCTGGCACGACATGATCCGCATGGCGGCCTTGCGGGGTCGCCGGCGACCCTCGTTCGACCCGCGGCCCGTTGTCCTGTCGGGACACCATGTCCGCCTCGAGCCGTTGCGCATGGATCACGCGGCCGAGCTCTTCGAGGCGGTCAAGGAGCCCGAGATCTGGACGTGGCTGAGCGCGGGCCCGCCGGCCTCGCTCGAGGAGATGCGCGCATACGTCCGGGAGGCGCTCGACCTGCAGATCCGCGGCGAGCACCTGCCCTGGCTGACGCGACGTGCCGCGGACGGCCGGGCCATCGGGACGACGCGCTACGGCGCCATCGACCGTGGCACGCGGTCCGTCGAGATCGGATGGACGATGCTCACGGCCGAGGCGCGGCGCACGCCCGCGAACACCGAGGCGAAGTACCTGCAGCTGCGTCACGCCTTCGAGGTGTTGGGCGCGATCCGCGTCTGGCTCAAGACCGACGTGCTGAACGAGCGGTCGCGACGCGCCATCGAGCGCATCGGCGGCAAGCTCGACGGCATCATCCGCAGCGAGCGCATCGTCCGTGACGGTCGGATCCGCGATGCCTGCTACTACTCGTTCATCGACAAGGAATGGCCGGCCCGCAAGGCCCACCTGGAAGCCCTGCTGGCGCGGTGACTGCTATACACTTGCCTCAGTTGAACTCCTCCGACCGGGGCCTGCCCGAATAGCAGAGCTCCGGATCAACGACCAGATCCGTGTTCCCACCGTGCGTCTCATGGACGTGGATGGCGCGCAGCTCGGTGTCGTCCCGACCCAGCGCGCGCTCGAGCTCGCGAAGAGCAAGGGCTACGACCTCGTCGAGGTCGCGCCCACGGCCGTGCCACCTGTCTGCAAGATCGCCGACTACGGCAAGCTCCGGTACGAGGCGCAACAGCGGGAGCGCGAGGCCAAGAAGAAGCAGCGGACCATCACCTGGAAGGAGGTCCGCATCGCGCCCAAGATCGACGGGCACGATCTCGAGACGAAGATCAAGACGGCCCAGCGGCTCCTGAACCACGGCGACAAGCTCAAGCTGGTCGTCCGGTTCCGCGGGCGCGAGCTCGCACACCCCGACCGCGGCCGCCAGCTCCTGATGGAGATGGCCGACCGGCTGAAGGACACGGCCGTGATCGAGCGCCCACCGCTCCTCGAGGGGCGCCAGATGATCATGGTCATGGGCAACCTGCGCAGCCAGCCCCCGCAACCGGTCAAGTCCCCGGGTGCCGCTCCGGCTCCGACGCCGGCCCCCGCCGCCGCGGCACCGCGCCCGGCAGCGCCGGCCGCCGCCACTCCGCCGCGAACGGCCACGACCCTGCCTCCGCGACCCGCCGCGCCTCCGCGACCCGCCGCCGCTCGCACCCAGCGACCGGCCTGACCGCGCCCCTTCCCTTACACTTTCCCTTCACCGCGCGCGCGTTCGAGGAGGCGCTGGACCCATGCCCAAGATCAAGAGCCATAGTGGCGCGAAGAAGCGTTTCGAGGTCACCGGCACGGGCAAGCTGCGCCGCTCCAAGGCCTACAAAGGCCACCTCAACGCGCACAAGGGACCCGCACGGAAGCGCCGGCATCAGGGAAAGACGGTCGTCGCCAAGGAAGACCTCAGCCTGATCCGGAAGATGCTTCCTCATCTCTAGGCCCTCTCCTACGCGCTCCGGGATCGCCGCGCCAAGAAGGGTCAGTTCCGCGCGCTGTGGATCGCGCGCATCAACGCCGCGTCGCGCCAGGCCGGCGTTTCGTACAGCCGCCTCATGGCCGCCATGCGCGCGGCGGGCGTGCAGCTCGATCGCAAGGTCCTCGCCGACATGGCGGTGCGCGACCCCAAGGTCTTCCGCAAGTACGTCGACATGCTCAAGGACGGATCCTTTACCGAGCGGGCCGAGCGCTCCTAAGACGAGCGCGCACGTGACGGCCCGCCTTCCGTGCTACGGGAGGCGGGTCTTTCTTTTGGAAGGAGTGGCGTGGACGCGACAGGCCTGAGGAAGCTGGCAGACCGCGCCGAGGCGGAGATCGCCGCGGCACCGGACGAGGCCGCGCTCGAGGCGCTGCGCGTTCGCTACGTCGGCCGGCGCGACGGCGAGATCACGCTGGCCCTCAAGCTCACGCCCACTCTCGCCACGGGCGATCGCCCGGCGTACGGCGCGGCGGGCAATGCCGCGCGCGAGCGCGTCGAGGCGGCACTCGACCGGCGCGCTGCCGAGCTCCGCAGCTCGACCCTGGAGCGGGACCTGCGCCCGGGCGGGGAAGACCTCTCGCTCCCGCCGCGACGCGTTCGGGTCGGGCGCTACCACCCCATCACCCAGACGATCCGCGAGGTCTCGCGCATCTTCGCCGGGATGGGCTTCGAGACCGTGGAGGGTCCCGAGGTCGAGTGGGACTACTACGCCTTCGAGGCCCTCAATATCCCGGCGGACCATCCTGCGCGCGACAAGTTCAGCACCCTCTGGGTGAGCACCGATACGGCTCAGCGCATGCTGCTGCGTCCCCACACCTCGCCGATGCAGATCCGCGTCATGGAGAAGCGCCGCCCGCCCGTGCGCGTGCTGGTGCCCGGCCGCTGCTTCCGCTACGAGGCCACCGACGCGACGCACGAGAGCGTCTTCTTCCAGTACGAGGGGCTCGCCATTGACGAGCAGCTCTCGATGGCCGACCTCAAGGGCGTCCTGTACTCATTCGCGCGTCAACTCTTCGGAGGCGACCGGAAGATCCGGTTCCGGCCCGACTACTTCCCGTTCACCGAGCCGTCGGCCGAGATCGCGTTCGACTGTTTCGCCTGCGACGGCACCGGCGTGACGAATGACGGCAAGTGCCGAACATGCGGTGGTGCGGCGTGGATCGAGGCCGCCGGCTGCGGGATGGTGCATCCCGCGGCCCTGCAGCGCGTGGGCTACGACCCGGCGCAGCACCAGGGGTTCGCCTTCGGCGGCGGCATCGAGAGGCTGGCCATGCTGCTCACCGGCACGCCGGACATCCGGCTGTTCCATCAGAACGACATGCGCTACCTGGGGAGCCTCTGATGCCGAGCCTGCGCGTGCCGGTGCCGTGGCTCCGCGCCTACGTCGACCTGCCCATCGGCGCGAACGAGGTCGCGGAGCGGCTGCACATGGCCGGGATGGAGGTCGATCACGTCGAGCACAGCGGTGGGTGGGGGGAGGGGATCTGGTCGGCCCTCATCGAGTCCCTCGAGAAGCACCCCAACGCCGACAAGCTGCAGCTCGCGACGGTCGGCTACGGGCAGGGGCGCCGGAAGACCGTCGTGACCGGCGCGTTCAACATCAGCGCCGGCGACGTCGTGCCCTATGCCGAGATCGGCGCCGAGATCATCGATGGCCACACCGGGGAGCGCACGGTGCTCCGGCCGAAGCCGATGCGCGGGATCCTGAGCGAGGGAATGGTCCTCTCCGCGAAGGAGCTCGGCCTCGGCGACGACCACGGGGGGATCCTCGTCCTCGACCGCGCCACGCCGGTCGGCCGCCCCCTGCGGGACGTGCTCGGCGACACGACCATCCAGTTCGAGATCGCTCCCAACCGCCCCGACGCGCTCTCGATCGTCGGGATCGCGCGCGAGGCGTCCGCGGTCCTGGGGACGGAGCTGCGCCACCCGCCCGTCGAGCCCCTCCACTGGTCACTCGACCCCGCGCTGCTCACGGTTCGCATCGAGGACGACGAGGCATGCCCGCGCTTCGCGGCCGCGTACCTCAAGGACGCACGATCGGGTCCGTCGCCCGACTGGATGCAGGCGCGCCTGCGCGCCGCGGGTATGCGACCCATCGACGTGATCGTCGACATCACCAACTACGTGATGCTCGAGCTCGGGCATCCCCTGCACGCCTATGACGCCGGCACGCTGCATGGCCGCGCGCTCGTCGCGCGCCTGGCGCGCCACGGGGAGACGCTGCGCACCCTCGATGGCGTCGACCGGATCTTGCACCCGTCCGACCTCGTGATCGCCGACGAGGGACGGCCGCTGGGCCTCGCGGGGATCATGGGCGGCGAGGGGTCGGAGATCTCAGCGGCCACGAAGGAGATCGCCCTCGAGTGCGCGGCGTTCGAGCCGCGCCGCGTGCGCCGCTCGACCGCGGCACACGGGCTCGCCGGATCGAGCGGCAGCGCGGCCGCGCGCCGGTTCGGGCTCGAGCTCAGCCCGGACGTTGTCCCGGTCGCGCTCGCGCGTGCCGTCGCGCTGCTTCGCGAGCACGCCGGCGCGACCGTCGTGGGCGCGATCGACGTCTACCCGCGCCCGCGCAAGGTCCCGAACGTCCGCCTCCACTTCAGCGACGTGGGTCGGGTCCTGGGCGCGGAGATCGGGCGTGACGAGACCGTCGGCGCGCTGCGGCGCCTCGGCTTCGTCCACGGCGAGGACGGCGACCAGCTCGTCGTGACCCCGCCGGCCTTCCGCACGGACGTGGCCATCCCCGAGGACATCATCGAAGAGGTCGCCCGCATCGTCGGATACGACCGCATCCCGGTCCGCATGCCGACCGGCGTCCTTCCGCTCCACGAGAGTCATTCGTTCGAAGCCTTCCGCGAGCGCGCACGCGACGCGCTGGTCGGCTTCGGCCTGCAGGAGACGATCTCCTACGCGCTCATCGACCCGGCGTGGCTTGGCCGGCTCAGCGCCGATGGGAGCGGGATCGCCCCGGAGCCGCTGGCGATCACGAACCCGACCAGCGTCGCGCAGTCCGCGCTGCGTACGACGCTGCGCGCGAGCGTTCTCGACACCGCATCGCGCAACCTCAAGCACCGCAAAGGCGTCGCGTTCTTCGAGATCTCGCCCGT
>JACPOQ010000018.1 GCA_016191435.1 Chloroflexota bacterium
TCAACATCCTGGTCGACCCGGAACTGCGCCAGGGCATCAAGGAATTCAGCCAGTGGCCGACCATCCCGCAGCTCTACGTGAAGGGCGAGTTCGTGGGCGGCTGCGACATCATCCGCGAGATGTTCGAGACCGGCGAGCTCGAGCAGTTCTTCAAGGAAAAGGGCGTCGCGCTGGCGAACGCCGCCTGATCTAGTCGAAGGCGTACGACGCCATCGACAGGTTGCCCAACGTAAACGAGCGATGGAGCACGCGTCCGTGCGCGCCCTTGCCTGCCGCGCCGAAGGCGACGTGGATCGGCAGGAAATGCTCATCCGTCGGATGGGCGTCGCGGGCATAGGGCGCCTTGGTGCGATAGTCGGCCAGCGCCGCTTCGTCGCCCTTCTCCAGCGTCTCCGCCAACCAGTCATCGAACGCCTTGGCCCATGGCTCGGGCTCGGCGTCGTCGCCCGCACCGCGCACCAGGGCCCGCAGATTGTGCGTGGCGCTGCCTGAGCCCATCACCAGCACGCCCTCCTCGCGCAGCGGCGCCAGCTTGCGGCCAAGCGCGATGTGATGCGCCGGCGTCTCGTTGGGCTGCACCGAAAGCTGGAAGATCGGGATGTCGGCCTCGGGCCAGGCAAGCTTGGCCGGCACCCAGGCGCCATGATCGAGCCCGCGATGCGGGTCGTGGGCCGCGCCGGTGAGCTTGGCCACGCGCTCCGCCAGCTCCGGCGCGCCCGGCGGATCGTAGCGCAGGGCGTAGAGCGCTTCCGGGAAGCCGTAGAAATCGTGGATCGTCGCGGGCTTGTGCGCCGTCGACACAGCCGGCACGTCGGTGTCCCAATGGGCCGAGACGGCGACGATCGCCTTGGGCCGCGGCAGCAGCTGGCCGAGCGACGCCAGGAAGGCCCGCGCCGGCCGATCCTCGAGGATCAGCATGGGAGAGCCGTGCGAAACAAAGACCGTTGGCATCGACATCGCTTTATTCCTCGACCGCCCCATGGCAGCCTGTGTGCAATGAAGGTCTTGTACAGGGGAAGGCGGACATAATGCACGTTTTACGGATCTTGGCGCGCGTCGCAGCCTGCCTCGCCCTGCTATCGGCCGTTCCGGCCGGCGCCCAGACGATCAAGATGGTAGCCCATGCCGACCTCAAGGTGCTGGACCCCATCTGGACCACGGCCTTCATCACCCGCAACCACGGCTACATGATCTACGACGTGCTGTTCGCCCAGGACGAGCAGCTGCGCATCCAGCCGCAGATGGTCGACAAGTACACGGTCTCGGCCGACAAGCTCACCTGGACCTTCACGCTGCGCGACGGGCTGGATTGGCATGACGGCCAGCCGGTCACGTCGGAAGACTGCGTCGCCTCGATCAAGCGCTGGGCGGCGCGCGACGCCCTCGGCCAGCAGCTCATGGCCTCGGTCGGCGACCTCAAAGCGGTCGACGCCAAGACCTTCACCCTCGTCCTCAAGGAGCCATTCGGCCTCGTTCTCGAATCGCTGGGCAAGCCCTCTTCCAACGTGCCCTTCATGATGCCCAAGCGCGTGGCCGACACCGATCCGAACAAGCAGTTCGACGACTACACCGGATCCGGTCCCTTCATCTTCAAGAAGGACGAATGGA